>NZ_JRMH01000001.1:0-1356224 GCF_000803315.1 Pectobacterium actinidiae | reverse complement strand
GGTACGGCTTAGATAGCGCCGCGACGGCTCTTGGCGTAGGTATCGAACGCCACGGCCAGCACGATAATTAACCCGGTGATAATCTGCTGGTAGTAGGCCGATACGTTCATCAACACCAGTCCGTTAATCAGAATACCCATGATGATCGAGCCGATGATCGTGCCGCTAATCCGGCCGTAGCCGCCCATCAGCGAGGTGCCGCCAATGACCACCGAGGCGATAACACGCAGCTCAAAGGTGATCCCCGCAACCGCTTCGGCGCTGCCGAGGCGGGCGCTGAGAATAAAGCCTGCCAGCCCGGCCAGACAGCCAATCACCACGTAGACGCTGACCAGTACGCGTTGCACATTCACCCCTGCCAGCCGTGCCGCTTCGGTGTTGCCGCCGATGGCGTAGACGAAGCGACCCCAGCGGGTTTTATGCAGCGCGAGATAACCCAGCAAGGCGACCAGTGCGAAGATCCAGATCGGCACCGAGATACCGAGAATTTCTCCCCGTCCCCACCAGCGATAGCCTGGGTCAAAGCCAGCGATTGGCGCACCGTCATTCATCACCAGCGTTAAGCCGCGCCAGATGGTCATCCCGCCCAGCGTGACGATGAACGGCGGCAGACGCAGTTTGGTCACGCCCAACCCATGCAGGAAACCAATGAAGGTGCCCATTGCCAGACAGACGCCCAATGCAACCAGCCAGCTCAAGCCGTACCAGGCATCCGGATCGACGGTGGTGAAGTTGTCGCCTTTAATCACCGAAGCGGCGGTGATGGCGCACACCGCCAGAATAGAGCCAACAGACAAGTCGATCCCGGCAGTCAAAATGACGAACGTCATCCCTACGGCCATGATCCCGTAGATGGAGACTTCGGTCAGGATGTTGGTGATGTTGCGTTCGGACAGGAAGTTGCTGTTCTGCGACTGAAAGAAGATCAGCAGCAGAATCATGAAAATAAACACGCCAAAGCGTTCAAAAAAGGCAATCGGGTCAAAACGTCCACGCGAATTGGACGGCGTAATGGTCTTAGAAAGCGGCTGCTGGGACATGCGTCACCTCCGTTATGCTGCGTGTAATGCGTCGTGGCAAATGGCCATCATCGTCATCAGTTTTTCTTCTGTGGCGTCATCGCCATGAATTTCCCCGCTGATCCGCCCTTCGCTGAGCGTGATAATGCGGTCGGAAATCGCCATGATCTCCGGCAGGTCGGAGGAAATCACAATCACGGCGACGCCCCGTTTAGCCATATCGAACAGCACCTGATGCACTTCGGACTTAGTGCCGACATCGATGCCGCGCGTGGGCTCATCCACGATCAATACTTTGGGGTTCAGCGCCATACAGCGGGCAAGAATCACCTTTTGCTGGTTGCCACCCGACAGCTTGCGCACTTCCTGCTCGCTGTTCACCATTTTGATGTGCAGCGCCTGACGGTAGGCTTCGATCAGGTCATCCTCCTTACGGGTATCGACAAACCAGCGCCAGCGCATAAGCGACGAGAGATTAGATAGCGAGATGTTTTCTCTGATCGACAACCCCAGCACCGCGCCTTCTTTCTTACGGTCTTCCGGCACCAGCGCGATACCTTGCGACAGCGCATGCAGCGGCGTGGAGGGATAATAGGGTTCGTCATCCAGCACAAATTCACCGGTAGAGAATGCGTCTGCACCAAACAGGCAACGCGCGATTTCCGTACGTCCCGCGCCGACTAGCCCGGCAATACCGAGTACTTCGCCAGCGTGCACCTGAAAGTTGATGTCCTTTAGCGCGATGCCATGCGCATCCAGCGGCGGTTTTTCCCGGCTTAACCTCTTTACAGCCAGCCGTACCGGCTTATCCTGATGATGCGTTTCTGAAGGCGGACGGCGGTTAAACACCACGTCACGGCCGACCATCAGGCGAATAATCTCCTGCACATTGGTGCTGGCGACGTCCCCGGAACCGGTGTAACGACCGTCCTGAAACACGGTAAACCGATCGCACAGTTGGAAAACTTCATGCAGCCGATGCGTGACATACACCACGCTCACACCGCGCCCTTTTAGCTCGCGCACCACGCGGTGCAGGCTGTCAACTTCACTGTCGCTCAGCGCCGCCGACGGTTCATCCATTACAATCAGCTTGGCGTTCAGCGTCAGCGCTCTGGCGATTTCCACCATCTGCTGCTGCGCCACGCTCAAACGCGCGACCTGCGTCGTCGGCGCAATGTTCAATTTCAGATAATCCAGTACCGCTTTCGCCTCGCGATTCACCGCCATCGCGTCCACGAATACGCTGCTACGCTGCGGCTCGCGTCCCAGGAACATGTTCTCCGCCACGCTCATATTTGGCAGCAGATTAAACTCCTGATAAATGGTGATAATCCCTCGCTTTTGGCGCTCAACGGGCGATTCGAGCGGCATTAGCGTCTCGCCACCAAACCAGATATCGCCGCTGGTCTGCGGCTGCGCCCCTGCCAGCGCCTTCAACAGCGTCGATTTGCCCGCGCCGTTCTCTCCCAATAACGCATGAATTTCTCCCGGCTGTACGGTCAACTGTGCGTTGCTCAGCGCCCAAACGCCGGAGAAGCTCTTTGCCAAATTGGTAATGTTCAGTAGGGGTTCCGTCATGTTTACCTTCCTCCCGCAAGGCCGCGCGGACGCGGCCTGCTGAATACCTGTTATGTAGAGAGCGACTTATTTACCCGCTTCGCCAATACGTTCGGCATCGTTCAGGTTATCTTTGGTAATCATGGTCGGTTGGTAGTCTGCCCCGGTGATAGGCGCTTTAGTGCGGATGTTATTGGTCAACTGCGTCAGTGCGGTCGTTACCGCGTAGCCCGGACGCTGATCGGCAGTTACCGCCAACCAGCCGTCACGTACGCGAGCCAGCGCTTCCGGCACGGCATCAAAGCCAGTCACCATCACGTCACCGGGTTTCAGACCTTGCCCTTGTAACGCTTCAATCGCCCCCAGCGCCATGTCGTCATTCGCAGAGAGGATCACCTGCGGGCGTTTAGGCAGCGAAGGAAAAACACTTTCCACGATGCGCATCCCTTCGGAACGCATCCAGTTCCCCGTCTGGTCAGCGACGATGTGGTATTTGCTCCCACCCGCTTTCAGGCTGTCGCGAATCCCCTGCGTGCGCTCGATGTTAGAAGAAGAACCTGGCTGACCGGTCAGCAGAATAATCTCTGCACCATTTGGGAATTTAGTTTTGACATAGTCGGCAATCGCCTGACCGCCTTTATAGTTATTGGCACCAAAGTGCGGCACCGCTTTTTCCGTTTTTACCGAACGATCCAGCGTCACCACCGGTAGCTTGGCATCCTGGATTTCAGCCACGGCACTGGAAACCGCGTTGACGTCATTCGGTGACACCACGAAGCCCTGTGCCCCACGCGTGATGGCATTTTCCAAATCGGCGGCCTGCTTCGGCGAGCTACCCTGTCCATCCAACACCTGCAAATTCACGCCCAGTTCTTTGGCGGCTTTAACGGCGGTGCGCTGCATGTGAACTTCAAACGGCATAGCGAGATTCGGCGTACTGAAAACGATTTGTTCATTTTGGGCCTGAGCAAGACCAGACAGACCCAGTGCGATGGCGATTGCGGAAACGCTGATGATCTTTTTCATATGTCTTTTCTCTGCTTCTGTTATGAGTATGGGTGTAGGGTTGAAAGCAGGTAAAACGCGATGTGCCGATAGGATTACACGGCGACCTCCTTGCCTTGAGCCAGTGATTCAAAGGCTTTATCCGCCAGATTCAGCGCACGCTCACCGTCAAGCCCGGAGCATTCCGGCTGCGTGCGGCCATTCAGCACATCGACAAAGTGCTGCCACTCTGCCGCGTAGGCGGCGTGATAGCGTTGCAGGAAGAAGTATTCGGGTTTCGCCGCCAGACAGCCGTCATCGGTCCACTGCTCGACCACGTTTTCGCGGATGTTGCCCGCGCTGAGCACGCCTTTCGCGCCATGCAATTCGAGACGCTGATCGTAGCCGTAGCCGGAACGGCGGCTGTTGACGATGGTTGCCATCGCGCCAGAAGCAAATTTCAGCACGATAAACGCGGTATCGATGTCGCCCGCTTCACCAATCGCCGGATCGACCAGATTACTGCCTTGTGCAAAGACCGACACAGGCTCTTCGCCCATAATGAAGCGTGCCATATCGAAATCATGGATCGTCATATCGCGGAACATACCGCCGGAAACGCGGACATACTCAGCAGGCGGCGGCGACGGATCGCGGGAGATAATCAGAAGCGATTCCGGCTTGCCGATGCGGCCTTCGCCCGCCAACGTTTTGACACGGCGAAATTGCGGGTCATAGCGGCGGTTGAAGCCCACAAACAATGGCACGTTCTGCTGTTTGACGACGGTCAGGCAGTCGCGTACACGGGCAATATCCAGATGCACCGGTTTTTCACAGAAAATGGCTTTGCCGTGTTTGGCAGCCAGCTCAATCAAGTCCGCGTGCGTGTCGGTCGCGGAGGCAATCAGGACGGCGTGTACCGCCGGATCGTTCATGACCTCGTCAACCGTTTTTACTTTGGTGTGATAACGTTCTGCCAGCGCCGTGGCATTTGCCGGGTTGGGATCGACCACCGCGTACAGGTTGGTTTCTTTGTGTGCCGCGATGTTCACTGCATGGACCTGACCGATGCGGCCCGCGCCCAGTAAAGCGATGTTAAACATAGATGCTCCCTTGCTGCCTGAGTGGCGTGTAATGCCAGACTGAAAAAGTGACGGATAACGGCTAGTCGCATTCTTCCCAGCCCCATCACCCGCTCTTTACCGCAAATCCTGATAGATAAAATAAAACATTTATTTCAGTTTTGTATAAATTGAAAATTATGTTTTTGCGCGTGAGTTAACATTTTCATGACATCTTCGCGGTTTTCTGCAACCCCAATCACACATCGCGTGAGAACGTTTGTGGGGATATACATGAGTATCAGGGGATCGGTTAGGTACTGGCGTTCAACGGGAGGAAAAATGAAACTGCGGTTTGAAAATGAAATGGATGTTTCAATTCGA
Organism: Pectobacterium actinidiae; assembly: GCF_000803315.1. Classification (NCBI taxonomy): domain Bacteria; kingdom Pseudomonadati; phylum Pseudomonadota; class Gammaproteobacteria; order Enterobacterales; family Pectobacteriaceae; genus Pectobacterium; species Pectobacterium actinidiae. Next base: position 1,351,216 of record NZ_JRMH01000001.1, on the reverse strand, counting down.
TTCGGGTGTCTAGAGTAAGAATTAGGCAGCACTAAAGATCGCAAACTTCATCTGCACAAGCTTTCTCTTCGTCACATTTTATGCGAACGAGGAGACGGTTTCGTGCGCCACAATGCTGTCATTACATGCCACCTCGTAGCACGCGCCCGACGCAGGGCGCTCAGTCGCCGCCGCCCTGCGAACCCTGGCTTTCCGGCTAAATTATGTCGCTACGCGATGCCTTCGTCGGTATCAGGCTTAACGGACCGCTTGCGACACGCTCCCGGCGTGGCGCAAGCTTTCGCCGCGTCCATGCGGCTCATCCTAAACCTGCTATCTCCTCAGCATAATTTCTTACGCCGGATTACAGCCCCCCCCACTTTCGCCTTCCGTTATTTGTAGATAAAGGATAGTGATGTAGGGGAAATCATTTAATACTGACGGGCATGTGAGAGCGCCGCTTTCACGCTATTGGCAGCAGCCTCAATCTCTGGATTATCCGCAACCTGCGCTGTGCCGGTGCGCCACCAGGATTCGTAGCCGTGCGTCATCGTTTTCGGCAGCACCTTGATATCAAGCAGCACCGGTCCCGGATGTTCGCGTGATTCAGCCAGCGCCTGCCTTAGCGAGATTTCATCCTGTACCCGCCACGCTTTACAACCATAGCTTTCCGCGTTCTTGGCGAAATCTACGGGAATAAGCCCACCGCGCAGTTGCCCCGACTCCGCATCGCGGTAGCGATTTTCCGTACAGAAACTGCCCATTCCCTGGCTCATTTGCAGGTTGTTGATACAACCGAAGCCCGCGTTATCGAACAGCAGCACGGTGATTTTGATGCCCTCCTGTACCGCCGTTTGCAGTTCGGTATGCAGCATTAAATAAGACCCGTCGCCGACCATCGCGTAGACCGGCTGTTGCGGTGCCGCAAGGCGTGCACCAATCGCCGCCGCAATCTCGTACCCCATACAGGAATAGCCGTATTCCAGATGATAGCTGTCCGGCGTTTTCACCTGCCACACGCGCTGTAGATCGCCCGGTAACGAACCCGCCGCCCCCACCACAATCGCGTTGTCTTCCAGTTTCTCATTCAGAATGCCCAGCACGCGCGTTTGCGTCAGATGGGTGTTCAGCATCTGGCGGTATTCATCCAGCTTGTCTTCCAGACCATCCACCACTTCTGGCACCAATTCACCGTTATCCTGCACGGTAAACAGCCGCTGTAGCTCGCGTTCCCATTCAGCACGAGCCTGCTCGACAGTCTGCTGCCAGTCACTACGATATGACACGGTCTCCAGCCGTTCGGCCAACGCCTCCAGCCCGACACGTGCATCGGCGATTAAAGGCAGCGCATCCAGTTTTAACGCATCGAACTCGGCAACGTTAAGCAGTAAAAATTCGACGTTCGGGTTCTGAAACAGCGATTTGGAACCCGTAGTAAAGTCGGTTAAACGCGTCCCGACGCCGATAATCAGATCTGCCTCCTGCGCCAGTCGGTTCGCTGCCAGCCCGCCCGTCACGCCAATGCCGCCGCAGTTCAGCGGATGTGAGGAAACAATCGCGCCCTTGCCTGCCTGCGTTTCGCCAAACGGAATCGCAAACTGCTCGGCAAACTGCGCCAGCACATCATGTGCGCCGGAATAACGCACACCGCCGCCGCAAATCAGCATCGGACGACGCTTTTTCGCAATCAGCGCTGCCGCCTCATCCAGTCGTGCCGCATCCGGCGGACGGCGTTCGAGATGATGGACGCGTTTGCGGAAAAACGATGCCGGATAATCCCAAACTTCTGCCTGCACATCCTGCGGTAAGCACAGCGTTACCGCACCGGTATCAGCCGGATCGGTCAGCACGCGCATGGCGTTAATCAGTGCACTCATAAGTTGTTCAGGGCGATTAATGCGATCCCAATAGCGGGACACCGGTTTAAAGCAGTCATTGGTACTAATCGACAGATCGTGATATTGCTCGACCTGCTGCAACACCGGATCTGGCTGGCGGCAGGCAAAGAGATCGCCGGGCAGTAGTAACACCGGAATACGGTTGGCGGTGGCGGTCGCCGCAGCAGTCACCATATTTGCTGCGCCCGGCCCCACCGATGAGGTCACCGCATAGATTTTCCGCCGCTTGTGCTGCTTAGCGAACCCAACGGCGATATGCGCCATTCCTTGTTCGTTGCACCCCTGATGCACAGTGAGACGATTCGCCTCCTGCTCCAGCGCTTGACCGATGCCCAGCACATTACCGTGACCGAAAATGGTCATGACGCCCTGCACAAAGGGGGATTCTTCACCGTCTACGCTGAGGTATTGCTGGTTGAGAAACCTGACCAGCGCCTGCGCCATGGTGATGCGACACGTATCCATTGATCCACTCCTACCTGTTTTATCCAGACGGCTAGCCACCGTGCTGGCCATAGAAACGATTTCTATGTCAGTCGGCATAAAGTTTCGTGCGTGTTACGCAAACTACTTCTTTTCCACACTACCGCACACGCCCGACACGGGGCAGCTCAATCGCCGCTGCCCCATGACCCCAGGCTTTTCCACGGGAAATTGCGTCGCTACGCGATACCTTCGGCGTTCGTGCCCGTAGCCCGGGCCACCAGTGACGTGCTCCCAGCACGGCACTGGCTTTCGCGACATCCTTGTCGCTCACCCGACGGTCACGCCACCTCAGCGCAATTTTTTACGTGAAAAGAAATACAATAAAAATCTGCACAACTATTTATCGTAATAAGCCAGCCGGAGGTTTAGTTCTTTCATGACACATCCTCACTCCAGCGTGGGCATGACGAAGCTGCTGGTGTGGTGCTCCAGACGGACGCTGGCGGGCCAGCGGCTGGTAACGGTTTTCATGCGGGTGTAGAAGCGCACACCATCATTGCCGTGAACATTGAGCGGCCCAAAAATAGAGCGTTTCCAGCCGCCAAAGCTGTGGAATGCCATCGGCACCGGAATCGGTACGTTCACGCCGACCATGCCTGCCTGCACCTCTTCGCAGAACTGGCGTGCCGTTTCACCATCGCGGGTAAAAATAGCGGTGCCGTTGCCATATTCATGGTTGTTAATCAGCGTCACCGCCGTCTGGTAATCCGGTACGCGCACCACGGACAGCACCGGGCCAAAAATTTCTTCCTGATAGATTTTCATCTCCGGCGTGACATTATCGAACAGCGTCGGTCCGATAAAGTAACCTTGCGGATGCCCCTGTACAGACAGCGTACGGCCATCAATGCGCAGCGTCGCGCCCTGCTCGACGCCACTTTGAATATAGTCGGCAATCTTCGCCCGGTGCGGTGCGCTGATCACCGGCCCCATTTCATTCTCCTGACCGTCCACCAAACCCGGCCCAACGCGCATTGCGTTGATCTGTGCATTCAGACGCTGATTCAGCGCGTCCGCCGTGTCATCACCAACGGCCACCACCACCGACAGCGCCATGCAGCGCTCGCCTGCCGCACCAAACGCCGTGCCCATGATCGCGCTGGCAGCCATGTCCATGTCGGCATCCGGCATCAGGATGCAGTGGTTTTTCGCCCCGCCCAGCGCCTGACAGCGTTTGCCGTGCGCCGATGCCGTCTGATAAATGTATTCCGCGACTGGCGTCGACCCCACAAAACTTACCGCCTGCACGCGCGGATCGGTCAACAGAACATCGACCGCTTCTTTGTCGCCCTGAACAACGTTAAAGACGCCATCCGGCAGACCCGCTTCTTTCAGCAGCTGCGCTAACAGCAGCGAGAGTGACGGATCTTTTTCCGACGGCTTAAGCACAAAGGTATTACCGGTCGCCAGCGCAATCGGGAACATCCACATCGGCACCATCGCCGGGAAGTTGAACGGCGTAATCCCGACGCACACGCCAAGCGGCTGCATGAGCGAATGGCTATCCACCCCGGTGCCGACATTCGCCGAGTGTTCGCCTTTTTGCAGATGTGGAATCCCACAGGCAAACTCAACCACTTCCAGACCGCGCGTCACCTCCCCCACGGCATCGGAATAGACCTTGCCGTGCTCCTGTGAAATCAGCCGGGCCAGTGTATCCATTCGTTCTTCCAGTAGTGCTTTGAAGCGAAACAATACGCGCGCACGGCGTAGCGGAGAGTGTTTTGACCACGCAGGGAATGCTGCTGCCGCGCTGGCAATCGCCTGCTCGACCTCCGCCTTATCAGACATCACAACCTGGCGAATCTGCTCGCCCGTCGCTGGGTTATACACCGCGGCGTAGCGTTGGCTGTTGCTGGAGGCAATCGCCCCCTGAATGAAGTTAGATACGGTTTCCATGTTTACACCTTTGTGGGTTTTGAGGAGACAAACGGCTGATATCGGATTACAGTATATGAAATGAATATTCCATTTAATGGAAAAATAAAATAAATATTGATTATTGTGATCCGCTGCGAATTTTTATGTAAACTTGAAGACAGCGGTCCATACAGACAGGTGAGAAGCCTAACTCCGATCGAGATACACGGGGCGATCACAGGGATGAGGCCTCCCTGCGGGAACCTCCCCTTGTGTTTCCCCTAATAACGGGCTTAAGTCACCAGAATTAGGCGAGCAGCCTCTGAAAATAGCCGTATCGATAAAAGGTGTACCGCCAACAATGTCGTACAAATAAAACAACCGTATCCAGAAATGAATTTTCTGTTCCGTTTCAGGCGCCAGTCATGAAATCGCCCTAATGGGATAGGTTCTTATACGTTTTGGGAGATAACCCGCTATGCCCATGGCAGCCAGCCTGAGAGAGTTACAGGAACAGATCCGAGAGCGTTATGATTCGCTCAGCAAGCGGTTACAGCAGGTGGCACACTATGTGCTGGATAATACCAATAGCATCGCTTTCGATACCGTCGCGGTGATCGCCGAACGCGCTGACGTTCCCCCCTCAACGTTGATTCGCTTCGCCAATGCCTTTGATTTCAGCGGCTTCAACGAAATGAAACAGCTGTTCCGAATGAATCTGGTGGAAGAAACCGCCAGCTATACCGACCGGGCGCGGCTGTTTCGGGCGATGGAAGCTGACGCGATACCAGAAACGCCGCTGGATATTCTGCATGAGTTTGCTCGCTCAAACGCGCAGGCCATGCAGCAGTTGGCGGCACGCACACCGCCAGAGGATTTGCAAAAAGCCGTCGATCTGCTGGCTCAGGCGGATACCATCTACATCGTAGGGCTGCGGCGCTCGTTCAGCGTCGCCACTTACCTGACCTACGCGCTTAGTCATCTGGAAAGCAGCCCGATTCTGGTCAACGGGTTGGGAGGCATGTTTCGTGAACAGCTCAGCCGTGTCAGCTCACGCGACGTGGTGGTTTCCATCAGCTTCTCGCCCTATTCACAGGAAACCGTGATGGTCAGTGAGATGGCAGCGAAAGCCGGCGCGCGGCAAATCGTGATTACCGACAGCCAGATCAGCCCGCTGGCGACGCTCAGCGACGTTTGCTTTGTCGTGAAAGAGGCACAGGTTGATGCATTCCGTTCACAGTCCGCCACGCTATGTCTGGTGCAGTCGCTTATGGTGTCGCTGGCCTACCGGCAGGGAAACGGCGCAGATCAGAGTGAAAAACAGCAGCGCGGCTAGTCGGAATCGTTTAATCAGCAGGACTCACAGAGAGGGAGAGCCGTTTTATGCTTAAAGTGATCGCACAGGATTTTATTAAGCCTGAGTACATTGAAATCGTCATGCCGCTGTACCGCGAGTTAATAGAGAAAACCCGACAGGAGCCGCTGTGCATCTCCTATGAGCTTTTTATCAATCAAAAAGATCCGGGTCATTTTACCTTTATCGAAACCTGGCCGGATAGAGCCGCACTGGATATTCACTGCCAGACCGAACACTTCCAGCGGCTGGTTCCGATGATCAATAGCCACCAGCGAGCCGAGTGCACCTTCCTGCTGATGGATCCGTTTGATAGTCATCCCCCTGCCGTTTGAATCCATTCAATTTTAGGTCGTGGAACGGCCTAAATATCGCCGTGATCCCCCAGCATGTTGCTTTTTTTACGCCAATTTCTCAGTCATTTTTTTTGAATTAAAATCTCAATTTTTTCTTATTTAACATTTTCCACAACCAGATAACATACAAAACCCCGCTGATAGCAGCAAAACCAGCTGTTAGTCAGCAGGGTAATGACTATCAAACAAATTAAACAATTTGATAGCCATTTATATGCTATCGCTAATGCATTCTTATCTCAGCCAACAGTCATAGTGGATGAGCGGTGCATCGGTAGATACCGGCTCTCATTCAGGAGGAATCGATGTTTAAAATAAAACAGGTGGTCGCATTTACGGCGCTGATGGCGACGGCAGCGGCCAGCTATGCGGCAGTAGAGGCCGATAAGCGCCCGATTAACGAGCTTTATCAGAACGCGCTCCGGGAAGGCGGCATTGTTACCGTCTATGCCGGTGGCGACACGCCGGGTCAGCAGGATGGCATTAAGCAGGCGTTTGAAAAGCGTTTTCCAGGCATGAAGCTCAACGTTATTGTGGATTACAGTAAATTCCACGATGCGCGTATTGATAATCAATTAGCGACCAAAACGCTGGTGCCGGATGTGGTGCAGTTACAAACCTTGCAGGATTACCCGCGTTGGAAAAAAGAGGGCGTGCTGCTGAACTACAAACCTATCGGCTGGGACAAAGTCTACCCTGCGTTTAAAGATAAAGACGGTGCCTGGACCGGCGTCTTTGTCGACGCGTTCAGCAACGTAGTGAATACCAAGCTGATTGCTGAAAATGCCTGGCCAACAGAAGCCAATGACTATTTACGTCCCGATCTGAAAGGCAGCATTGTTTTAACCTACCCGAACGATGACGATGCGGTGCTGTTCTGGTTTAAACAGGTCGTGGATAAATACGGCTGGGAGTATGTCGCTAAATTCAAAGAACAGAACCCGGTTTATGTTCGCGGTACGCAGGCTCCCGCCGACGATGTGGAAAGCGGTAAATCAGCGGCAACATTCTCAACCGACGGTGCGCTGTCTCCCGATCAAAACGCCAATTCGCGTTTCGTGTTGCCAAAAAGCGATCCGTTTGTTTCCTGGGCGCAGCGTGCGGCCATTTTCAAACAGGCTAAACACCCGGAAAGCGCCAAGCTTTATCTGAGCTGGCTGTTGGATAAAGAGACGCAGAGCAATGTCTGGTATATGTGGTCAGTGCGTACTGACGTTGCGCCACCTGCTGGCTATAAGCCTATCTGGGAATATAAGAACACCAGTCCGCAGGCCTTTGCCGACTTCATGAGCGATCGTGCCGCGGTAGAATCATTCCGTGCACAAATCGGTCTGTATCTCGGCGAAGTGAAAGGCGAGCCGTCTCCGGGTAACTTAGGACTGCATCCAAAAGAAGCCTTACCGCATTAATAGGTTATTCGCGTCCTTATAATAGAAAAAGCCCTTATCACTGTATCGATGGCGATAAGGGCCTCTTGTTATTCGTCGTCAGCACACAACACTTTCAGACGGTAGTCTTGTGTATTCAGGAGACTTCGGTTCGGCGACGGCCTTTGTTTTTTGCCCGGTAAAGCGCCATATCTGCGGCCTTTAACCAATCAATATATTGATCCATTTCCGGTGAAATCTCCGCAATACCGACGCTGACAAACACCGCCAGCTGCGGCGTCTGGTTCAGGAACTTCAACGATAAGCTCTCCCGAATGCGATTCACAGCGTCCAGCGCCTCTCCCGCACTCGTCTGCGGTAAAATAACGGCAAATTCATCTCCGCCGAATCGCCCAATGACATCCGTTTCCCGAAAGCCGGATGTCAGCTCACGCGCCAGCAGCAATATCGCCTGATCGCCGACGTTATGCCCGAAGTTATCGTTAAAAGCTTTAAAATGGTCGATATCAAACAGGACTAGCGTCGCCGTACGTTTATAACGCTGGCAAATATCATGCTCATGCTTTAGCAGACGTTCCCAGTGGTGACGGTTATAGAGGCTGGTCATCCCGTCATGAATACTGACTTCCATCAGCATACGTTTGTGTTCTGCCAATTTCAGCGCGGTGGTGTAAGTGACATAACCCAGAAAAATCGGGTAGACCAGCAACATCGGCAGACAGGCATAAAGCTGTAGCGGTGTCGTATCCAGCGAAACAGGTACGGCAAACAGCACAAGTACCAGTACACAGGCGACACACTGTAATACGATGCCCTGAACAAACAGCTTTATCCCACCGCCAGCCGTACCGTTCATCCCTACCATCGCCACAATCAGGGCGCTGGGCAGAAGATTGACGCCCATAAACCCTATCCAGATGCCGCCAAACACCACATCAATCAATAAATTACGCTTCTCACACTGCATCGGATCGCGTGACCGCAGAGACAGCGTGTAGGCAATGTGAGGCCAGATAAAGGTGTTAAGGAAGAGCAGCACCCACAGCAACACTGGCGTAGACCGGGTAATCAGTACCGAGGAAATAAAGAAAGAGCACAGGATCGTCCCGACAATCCGTGGAATATAGACTCGCAGGGAAAAGCGTAGCCCTGAGCGACGTATATCTACCGTCAAAAACATCGGCGACGAGGCTGACATAACGACCCCCATACGGTTCACGAACAAATAGCGAGAAAAAAGAACATTATGGCTGAAAGCATGTCAGCAACAGTGAGCAATTTTTGAATTTATTTTGTTACATAACGAAACGAACTTCGTGTCATAAAAGTGAAATAGAGTAACACAAGTGCTAACACGCGGCGGTCTTACCCGCGACTGTCGTTCCCTATCGTTTATTGCCGCGGGTGTACCCACCATGCTGGCCTGTGCGATTAAGACGAGGAAGGCTGTAACCGGTTGATGTGAATGGTCAAAAACATGATCTCATCTGTTGTTAGCTGGCAACCGTAATTTTTTTCCACATAATCATATACCTTCATTGCACAGCTATAGGCTCGTGGCATCAATTCGGTAATCCCCTGATAGATGGAATCATCACCGTGGTTCACCGTTTCCCGATTTAACAAACGCAGAGCGAAAAATTTCAGATGCGTAACTAAACGCTGATAATTAAGAGAATGTTCATCAAACGTGATGTGTAGATCGTATTTCAGAATGGTCAGAATATCTTTAATGATACCCGCGCTTTGCATCGTGCTCTGCATATCGCTGTTATTCGTCGCATTCGCAAGATGCAGCGCAATAAACCCTGCTTCATCTTCCGGTAAATCAATATCCAGTCTGGTGCGAATCAGTTCCAGCGCCTCCAACCCAACGGCAAATTCACTGCGATAGAACTGGCGAATATCCCATAGCATCAGGTTCTTGATCGTCTGCCCTTTTTTATGGCGTTGAATAGCAAAGTTAATGTGGTCGCTTAGTGCCAGAAACAGCGTGTCTTGCACATCAAGTCGCAGCGTTTTTTGCGCCAGAGTCATGATCTGCTGCGTTACGGCCAGACAGTCAGGTGGAATGTCTGCCAGTAGCTGTGACAGCACATCCGCTATGCCGTCGCTTTTCTTCACGAACTGGCTTTCAATACGCTGCGGATCGATAGGGTCGCCCACTTTCTTGCCAAAACCGACACCTTTGCCAATCGCCACAATTTCCCGTCGGTCATCTGCCAGCACCAGCACGGCGTTATTGCTCAGTATTTTTTTAATTATCATCGCATCAGCCGTCCTGTCTGACGGGAAGGCACACAGGCCTTCCCTACCGTTTAGCGCCTCAACGTGATATTGACGAGGCACCTTCTTTCATTTTTACGCTTCTGAGCTATCCAGCCCATTGTTTTTTATGACATCAGCATACCAGTATGCGCTTTTTTTACGGATACGCCGCAGATCTTTCAGATCGAACTCTTCACGGTTGACGTAAATAAAGCCATAGCGTTTCGAGCATCCCTGATGGGTGGAAATAAGATCCAACGCCGACCATGGCGTATACCCGAAGACATCTACCCCGTCGGTGATCGCAAGCTGGATTTGCTCAATGTGGCGTTGCAGGTAGTCGATACGGTAATCATCGTGAACCTCACCGTTTTCATCCAGCGTATCAAACGCGCCCAGCCCATTTTCCGTAATGATCAGCGGTAAATGGTAGCGATCGTGCAGCTCACGCAGCGTATTGCGGAAGCCTATCGGATCGATCTCCCAACCAAAGGCGTTTTTCTGCAACCACGGATTACTTGCGCCGCGATGCACGCCTTCTTCACCTGATTTCAGGTGCTGATCGCCTCCGCGAGCGATTTCATCCAGACCGTCATTTTTACTGGCTTCAACCGTTTGTGAGGTGTAATAGTTAAATGCAATGAAATCGGGCTTGGCCGATGCCAGAATATCCATATCACCGGGAAGAATCTCTGGCGTATAGCCTTTTTCTTCCATATAGCGCCAGGCCGCGGTGTTATAACGCCCATACACCGCCATATCCAGATACAGCCAGTTGCGGATCGCGTTATAGTTGAACGCCGCCATGACATCTTCAGGCTTCGATGAGGCCGGATAAATCAATGCAATGTTGGGTGCCGGACCAATTTTCGCACCGGGCACTTTGTCATGTAGCGCATTCATCGCTTTCGCCTGCGCCACCAGCATGTTGTGGTTCTGCTGATAGAGATTCTGCTTCGGATTTTCCAGCGTAGGATCGAGCGTGCCCAATGCAGAACCGTGCAAAATCATCATATTTTGTTCATTGATGGTCAGCCAGTACTTCACCTTGTCGCCGTATTCATCAAACAGCACGTTGGCAAAACGCTCAAATGCCTCCACCGTTTCCCGGTTATACCAACCGCCTTTTTCCTGTAACGCCTGTGGCAGATCGAAATGGTACATCGTGACAATTGGCACAATACCGTAATGCAGCAATTCATCGATAAGATTGTGGTAAAACGCAATGCCCGCCGGGTTTACCTCGCCGCTGCCATCGGGAATGATGCGGCTCCAGGCGATGGAAAAACGGTAGGTTTTAAAGCCGATATCGGCAAACAGGGCGACATCTTCCTTGTAACGGTGATAATGGTCGCTGGCGACTTTAAAGTCCGTTGTGCCCTCAGGATAGGATGTTCTGGCATCAATCACCGATGGCCCTTTGCCGTCTTCATTCCATGCCCCTTCAACCTGATAAGCCGATGTCGCCGCGCCCCATAAAAACCCCTCTGGGAAACGCTTAAGATGACGGTATTTCACGGTTTCTCTCCTTTTCTCAACGAGATAATTTCTCAACAAGACAATTTATCAACAAGACAATGTCAGCGAGACATCACTGATGTTATGGGTAGCGCGCGATCGGGCTGGATTCAGGCAAAAAAAAACCTGATACGAACATGTCTGAATAACATGTGTCGTATCAGGTTTCGCTCGGGCCTTAGCCCGATCACGTCCTTCTTATCGGGTTATATCTGCTAACTGCCGTAGACTCAAACCGAGGTCGGGCGATCTGTGATGAATATCACCGATAATTTCCTCACCTGAGCAGGAGTGTCCCTGTACCAGCCACCCCAGACATGCAGACTCACCGCTCGTGTCCATCGTCGCTGTCGCGCACGCCGTTACCATTGAGCCTCACGAGCCGCTTCAGCAGCCTTAGCAACTTCATTCCATCTGGCGACCCCAGTCCCGTACAGGCGTCCCATCCTTCAGAGGCAACGAATGCCCCATTATTTCCCCGCACAATATCCTTGCAGCTATTACGATTACGGTACAGCAAGGGAGGGATAAACAGCGAGGCCGAGTGGGTCAACGCCAGCATACGCGCCAACAATCCCGCCCACAGCGGTGCAACAGCGCTGGTTCCCCCAACAACGCCTTCCAGTCCGTTAACTTCAATCAGATAGCCTGTTTCGGGATCGGCATTACCACTGACGTCCGGTACGCCGCGGTGTTGCAAAGGATGATGACCGCCATATTTGTCGACCAGAGACATCCCTAACTGCCAACCGGGCAACGCAAAGTACTGGCTGACGCCACCGCCAGTCGCACCGCCGTCTCGGTTATGCCAGGTTGTTTCTTCCATCGCTTTTTGCAAGCGAGTGCCACCACAGGCTAAAACGTAGGGGCTGGATGCAGGGAAATCGACGTGCAAACCATGGGGTTCACCATCCTGTGAACCGTGATCGCCAGACGCCACGCACACCGTAATCCCTAGTGCAGCGGCGGTCTGAAAGGCCTGGTTGTACACCTGTAATGATTGCGCGGTCCATTCTGACTCACTGGCCCCCCAGCTAATCGAAATCACCGACGGCGCGTTTTTTTCATCATGAATCGCCGTATTAATCGCCTCTAAAAACCCGGCATCGGTATTCGGAGCAAAATACACCACAATTTTAGCGGCCGGTGCCAGCGTACCCGCGATTTCGATATCCATCTGCACTTCGATATCAATCGGGTTCACCTCTTTGTCGTCATCTGACGAAGCAAGGGCATTCTTAGCGCCGCCCACACAAACATCGACGATCTGCGGCGGCTTGACGCCCATTCGCTTAAAATAGTGCGCCAACTGCGGTAAGCGATATCCGCCCCCCAGTTCAATAATGCCAATACACTGCCCTGCGCCGTCATGCTCTGGGAAGTGGTAAAGCTCTGCCAGCTCGAGCGGCGTATAACCCGACAAGCGCTTTGCCGTAGCAGAAAACGCGTCATTCATGCGCAGGTAACAGTTCGACGCCAGACGTTCATCGAGCCCCAGTACGGCGATAACCACGCCCTGTAGGTATCCCGGCAGATAAATTCCCCCTGCTCTGCCACGAAATGCCCCGTGTTTATGGTCATACCGGGCCAAGCTCACGCGAAACGCCTGCTCCATTTGCTCCACCGTCCCCGTCAAGAAGACGGTACGGCTGGCTGCATGTTCACGCTCGACGGATAGCCGATAATGCCGCGCAAACGCACGGACATGTTCTAGATCGGCCTCATCAGCGCCGAACTTTCTGGCATAACTGGCACGCGACAGCGGTTTATTGGCGCAGATGCCGCCAAATTGTGGATCAATACTATCGTGCAGTTCGGTGTAATACTCATCATCTGGCGTTGTAAAACGCAACACCAGCATGACTCTAACGTTTTCATTAACATCGCAGCGTTCGCGGTACACAGCGTCAGCGATATTTCCGCGTTCACTCCCTTTCAATAATTGGTAAGTCATCGTCTTCTCTCCCACTCAGCTATTTGCCGTCTGGTTCAATGTGACTCAATGCCGCATAAATCTGGCGTTTGTCGTTCTGTGACAGATGCTCAACATTAATAGAAGAAAGAAATGTGGCCTCTTGCTGAGGCGCAAAATGCCCGCCATTCGTGAGATAACGTTTAATGCTAACCAGAAGCTGGTCATCAATCGTGAGTAACGTGGGTCTGACCGTGTCATTCAGAGAAAGGGGTGTCCAATCGTTCTCCGGTGTCGCAAGCCAGTCCGCCATATAGCGATACTGAATCGCTTTGCTGGCATTCATTAATGAGGTAAAGAACAGTTGCGTACTCTGAGGGGATAATCCAACGGTAACGGCTTGTTCTCGCGCCTTACTCAAAATACGTTCCTCTTGCTTCAGATCCTCAACGGGCAGGTGTTGGCGTGCCTTATACCCCGCAACATCTTTCATCAACGCCATCCTTTCCTGAATCAGTTGATAGATACCAAGAGGATAATCCTGCGTTGCAGCATAGAGAGGAACACACCAAACAGAGCTCATCACTAACGAGATAACAGCGGAAATAGGCAAATTCATCGGATTACATTCTCCTGTCAGCACCACCATGAAGGTCTATGGCTATACCCGTCATACTTCAAGTTGCATGTGCGTTGGCTGCGTTATTCGGCCTTATGGCCTCACCTCTTCGGGTCAGCGCAAGCGCTGTTCAAGAACGCTTTGCCGTTTTTGTCCTGAAACTCGAATTATTTAGGGTATATATTTTTATTTCGCCGTTGCGGCAGGAAATAATAGGTTTCGCTAGATGAATATTCCATGACGAAACTATTTCAACCGTTAGCCACAGGAAACATTTGTTCTTAAAAACGCTTCAACTCGTCTTGATAGTTGCTATTAACTGACTAAATTATAAATAATTTATGCGTCAAGCTCAGGAAGCGAACCCCTCCGCCATCCGATGATTAAGATACAAACAATAACTAAATGAAATAGTTCACACTAGTTACAAATAGCAATGTTAATCGGTAGTCAACGCACGTAAAAAAGCCCGTCGTGGCACTTGGCCATGACGGGCTTGATTTACCCTAAACGAACGAATATCGATTAGTGTTCTGTGAGACCATACAGCGAACTGCGGCGCTGTAGCATCTGGCCACCATCTCGCGTTAGCGGCACCCAACCAACAGCGCCACGTTTCACCGTCGGTTCGGTGAATAGTAGGTCAAACGGTATCGAGACGTAGAAGCCTTTGGTAAAGCTTCCTTCACCATATTCAGCGGAGCTGACGTTGGTTTTAGTCGCGAAGGCACCCGCAACGATCCCGCTGTCAAAGCGGCGAGACAGATCGAGCGTCACCCCTTTATCCCCAGCCAGATAGCGACCTACGCTTACTTTCGCAACGGCACCTTCGACAAACGGCAGTTCCCAGTATGCGGTCAGATGGCCAGTCACCACATCATAGTCGGCCATTCTCATGATATCGTTCCAGTCACGCTGTTTGACATAGTTAACATCCAGTCCCAGCGCCCAGCTCTTGCCAAACGGACGATACAGCACTTCAGATCCGACACCCGCATACATCATTTCCAGATAGCCACCGTAGACCTGGGTATACCAGTCCTGCGCGGGGTTATCCCTGCGAGTCAATTGCAGGTTGGTCAATAATAGATCGGAAGAGGTAATGTATTCACGCACCCAGGTTCTGACACGCGGTAGCGCTGAGCCATCCGCCGGTGGTGTTTTATAATTGAACTTGTCGTAGTTATTCACCAGATTCAGCGTTGCCGTTCCGCCTACGCTCCAGTGGTCACTCAGGCGATAGTCCACGTTGCCTTTCAATGCAACCTGATACATGTAGAAGGATTCAGGGCCACCAAAAGACTGCGTCAACGTCGGATCTAATGAATAGGTCAGACGATCGGGCTCCGCGAGTAGCACGCGTTGACCACGCACGTCGGATACCGGTTCTTTACGATGCGTGTCTGGTTCTGGTTGACCAAGCGGAACGGCAGCTTGTTGAACCTGATGGAAGGCTTTGGCATCCACTTTCGTGCTGGCAATCGGTAAACGCTGACTGCGCTGAACAAGGTGGTATTCATCAACACTACCCGGTACGTGGTTTGCCAGTACCGTAGCCGCACGCTGCGTCGCCTGTTCACTATCACGATACTTTGTCTGATCGGCAACAATAGTGACCTGCTTTTGGTCCGCGTAAATATCGGCGTCCTTAAACCCAGCCTTATCATTCAGCTCCTTCGAAACGAGCTGCCAATTTGTCCCTTTGCCATCCTGTACTGGCGCATAGACGGGTGGTGTATCGTCTAAATAGTTCGGCTTCAGGCTGTTAAAGTTGGTACGCAGGGTAAAGCCCCACATCAAAGTATTGCCGCGCTGCCACGACAGCGTGGTATCTAACACATCACCGACGCGATAAACAGCACCAACGTTGAATGGAGAATCGTGTTTGATAGTACCAGCAAATTCTCGACTGTAATCATTACCATCGTACTCAAGTTTTAAGCGCAACGGATCCCACGGCGTCTGATACTCTACCCCACCAAATAGCGCCGCCGAGCCGTGGAAGAAGTTCTCAAACTCAAACTGCCCTCCACCCGTTTTAAAAGAATCACTACGCTGGCAAAAGCTGGCTTTCAGTGAACAGGCGGGATTTTTAATATTGCCGCTCTCAGCCATATTGCCCCACCCCATACCCAAGGTGAAATCAAACGGACCGAAACTCTTACTGGCAACCACATATTCGCTATCAAACAATCCTGTACCCGCAATATCGCGCAAGCCTAAGGAAACGTCTGGCAGCCAATAACTTTCCTGCCACAATCTAGCTTTTATATCAAAACCTTTATCTTTTTGCGTCTGATCGCCACTAAAAGCTGTACTTTGGCTGTATGGCTGCGTACGCGTATCGGTATAACGCACTGTCGTTTCCAACCAGTCAAAGAGCTGGAGGGATATGGAATAACGTCGATATTCCTCGTTGTCGCGATAGTTAAGGCTAAATTCGCCCGTTTCTGCCATACGTGCCGTCGGCATCTGCAACAGGCCGGTGCCACCAAAATCAGACTGCGATACCCCCGCAGGCTGAAAGCGCAGATTTGGGTTTGTATCAGTACGGCTGCTTCCAGTCTCGGCCGCTATTGCCTGCGCACTCAAGATGCCGCCAATCGCCAACGACAGACAGCTTAATTTAACGTTTCTGATCTTTGTCATTCGAGTGGAGTCCGGTTAGCAAGGTAGTCAGCAAGCTGATCGTTAAGTGATGACATATCCTGTGGTAGATCCGAGGGATCAAAACCGATAAAGATCGTTTCGCCCGCAGCGGGTTCGATATGCTGACGATTCCACAGCGCCAGCGGTACTTTACGCCACTGACCGTTCCCCCGAATCAGATAGCCGTAACTGTTATCCGCTCCAGCAAGAAGCCGACGTCCAGAGAGATAATTCTCGACCGACCATCCGGCACGCAGCGCCACTTTCCCCGAGGTCTCCAGTTCACCCACATCGGCGGATGTGTTGACCAACCCGATCAGCGACACTCTGTCATCATGGGGAGCCACATACAGTGCATATTCCCCCACCAGAGGGCGATTGTTTTCTATATGAACACGTACGCGGTCAGGATCCAGCTCGGTACGAATACGACCCGCAACGTTGATTGGAGTCAGCGTTTTTCTCAGAAGCCAGGCGGAAATAGCTAAATCTCCATCACCAGAGTTACGCCAACGCGTTTCCAGCTCAGCCAGATTTTGCAGCAAGACATCACCCTGTGCTCGTACCTTCTGTGTTGTCGCGAAATCAGAAATAAACGCCGTTTGCCAGTTGATATTCTGTGGCCAGGAAACCTGTTCGTAAAATTTTTCAAGACGCGTACCGTCGTCCAGTTTAACGACAGCGATCGTTTCTTGAGGCGATTTCACTGTCAGTTGTGCGGAGGTGGCAACACCGGAAACCAGCAGCAACAAGGTAGCGATACGATTAAGTGCCAACATTGCAGCCTCTTATTGTACGTAGGGTTTTAATACGGTGAATGTGACCAATGCCATACCCGGCCCCATATACTGCTGGCTTTGCACCACACTTCCGTTAGCCGGATCTAACCAATAGCTGTTGGTATAAGATTCATTCAAAGTGGGGACAGTAACCTTTTCATCGAAGCGCAGTAGCTCACGCGAGGTATCCAGAATCTTTACGCTTTCTTTTCCGCGAGCCTGAAAAACAGACGTAGTCGTGTAACCACCACGAAAGACCTGAGCCCATTCAACCCGGCTTTGCCATGTCATTGGCGTCGATGTCTTCAATAAGCCTAAGGCCAGAGGATCTTGTTGCAGGTTATCCACATAGGTAATGTCTTCGCCGAAGCCCTGCGTTTTCACCAAGCGCCCATGTTGGGTCGATACCATATTTTTATCGGCCCCGATCCATTTCAACTGATTTTGCTCGATAAAGGCGAGCACAACAAACGCCTGTGGCGCTTTCCCTACCTTAAGATAGGCCGATGCATAGGGCGTATTGGCAACCTGTGTAGCGGTCACATGGGTGTCAGCCTGACCGAAAAACGCCAGTTTAAATGTTTTCCCCACTTGATCCACATTTTGGGAACAACCAGTCAGCGCAACTGATAAAAGAGGTATGGCAATCAGCGCTTTCACCTTTACCGTTCGTTTTATTTTTGTCATGAAATGCAGTTCTCGTTGAACAGCGCAGCCTGGAAAAAGAAAGGCCACCGAAGTGGCCTTGGAATTGAAACGAAATTAACCAGCAGTGCCAGTCGTTGCCGTCGTTGTTCCCGCAGGAGAGCTGTCATCGTTGCTGGAAACAGCAACTGCAACTGCAACAGCAACCGCCGCAGCAGTACCGATAGCGATCAGGCCAGTAGTACCAGCAGCAAAGCCTGCACCACCTGCACCCGCGGCACCAGCAGCGCTGGTTGTCGTGGTAGTAGAGGTACCAGAAGTGGAGCTAGATACGCCATCAACAGCAAACGCGTTTGACGACATGGCCAGTACCGCAGCCAGCGTGATTAACGTTTTCTTCATTACGATTTCCTTTTTAACATGAAGTACTTCAGGGTGGGATACCGTCGAAAAGACCATATCCCGTCCTTTATTCCAGCTAGCACAGTGGCAAATACATCTTATTTGCCCGCTACCAGCCGTTACCAGGATCCACCTAGTAATGCGTCACAATTCAATGGCAGTGAAACCATCAATGGGGAATAGCCCCTCTATGACATAAAGCCATCTCTTATTAGAAGACGCCAGAAAGCCAAACTACAACTCAATTTTTGCAACACTGTTAAAAATAGCAAGATCTCGGTGTAATAAACAGTAATGATCTCGGTAAAAAAGCAGATTTCTTTAATGAAATTTACAGTATTCCAGAAAAAAAGTCTTAGAAATCTTCACGATATCGATGCTTTCATTCCGCAATATAAAAAACGCCAGATATTTCCCAATCTGGCGTTTTATTTCACAAACAGCACGATCTACGCATAAGAAACGATTATTCCAACCATTCGGTATGGAACACGCCCGCTTTATCCGTACGTTTATAGGTATGCGCACCGAAATAATCGCGCTGAGCCTGAATCAGGTTAGCGGGCAGCACAGCTGAACGGTAGCTGTCGTAATAGGCGATTGCCGCAGAGAACGTTGGCGTCGGGATACCTTGCTGGACAGCATAAGAAACCACGTCGCGCAGCGCCTGCTGGTATTCGTCCGCCACTTTCTTGAAGTAAGGCGCTAACAGCAGGTTAGCGATATCTGCTTTCTGCTCATATGCATCAGTGATTTTTTGCAGGAACTGTGCACGAATGATGCAACCAGCACGGAAAATCTTGGCAATTTCACCGTAGTTCAGATCCCAGTTATTCTCATCGGATGCTGCTTTCAACTGTGAGAAGCCCTGAGCATAAGACACGATTTTACCCAGATACAGCGCACGACGCACCTTCTCAACAAACTCAGCTTTATCGCCACCGAATGCCTGAGCCGTTGGGCCAGACAGCACTTTAGATGCCGCAACACGCTGATCTTTCAGAGAAGAAAGGTAGCGAGCAAAAACAGATTCCGTGATCAGAGACAGCGGTTCGCCCAAATCCAGAGAACTTTGGCTGGTCCATTTACCCGTGCCTTTGTTAGCCGCTTCATCCAGAATCACGTCAACCAGATATTTACCTTCTTCATCTTTTTTCGTGAAGATATCAGCTGTTATTTCAATCAGATAGCTACTTAACTCGCCTTTATTCCATTCGGAGAACGTTGAGGCCAGTTCTTCATTGCCCAGATTCAGCGCCTGTTTGAGCAGCGCATAGGCTTCTGCAATCAGCTGCATGTCGCCGTATTCAATACCGTTATGCACCATCTTGACATAGTGACCTGCGCCATCAGCGCCAATGTAGGTCACACAGGCTTCGCCGTCAGCACGCGCGGCTATCTGTTCCAGAATCGGCGCAACCAGTTCATACGCTTCTTTCTGGCCGCCCGGCATGATTGAAGGCCCTTTCAGCGCGCCTTCTTCCCCACCGGAGACGCCTGTACCGATGAAGTTAAACCCTTCAGCAGACAGCTCGCGGTTACGGCGAATCGTATCTTTATAGAAGGTGTTACCGCCATCGATCAGAATATCGCCTTTTTCCAGGTAAGGCTTCAGCGATTCAATCGTTTTATCGGTTGCTTCACCGGCCTTCACCATCAGCAGAATACGGCGTGGTTTTTCCAGGGATTCGACAAACTCTTTAACGGTGTAAGAAGGCACCAGTTTTTTACCCGGATTTTCCGCAATAACTTCATCGGTTTTATCGGAAGAACGGTTAAAGATGGAAACGCTATAGCCACGGCTCTCAATGTTCAGCGCCAGATTGCGCCCCATCACCGCCATACCGACAACGCCAATTTGCTGTTTGGACATTAAAGCAACTCCTGTCTGAAGGATAACCTGCCTGCAACGACGACAACGACTCGCGTTGCGACCCGCAAGCAATTAAAAACAGGCCAACATGGTAACTCAGCTTTGCGTGAGTGGATAGTGATTGGTTTGATAGCGAAAGCTCACCCAATCGGAACGTATGGCGGGAAAAAGAAAAAACCGCAGAACGATTCACGATCTGCGGTTTTACAGTGAGTTATCACTCAAGATTACTTTTTCAGCAGTGCCTTAATACTTTCTTTAAATTCGGCACCGAATTCAGGATTGCGTAACCCATAAGACACAAACGCTTGCGCGTAACCCAATTTACGACCGCAGTTAAAGTTTTTGCCAGACATCTGCACCGCATCAACCTGCTGGGTTGCAATCATATCGGCAATCACATCCGTCAACTGAATACGTCCCCATGCACCAGGCTCGGCTTTATCCAGCAATGGCCATGCATCAGCAGTTAATACATAGCGCCCTACCGCAGAAAGATCGGACCCCGTTTCGGACGGCGCTTCTGGTTTCTCGACCATAGACGTAATCGCTGCGGAATCACCTGGATTCACCAGCGGTTTCTCACAATCAACAACAGAGTATTCTGGCAACACCTCATAAGGACGATGCTTCACCAACACCTGACTGCGACCTGTTTCTTCAAAGCGGGAGATTAGCAGCGCCAGGTTTTCCTTCGTCTGGTCGGCCGTGCCTTCATCCAGCACCACATCGGGTAACACCACGACAAATGGGTTGTCCCCAATGATTGGACGAGCACAGGAGACGGCATGCCCTAACCCCAGCGTTTCCCCTTGGCGAACGTTCATAATCGTCACGCCTTTCGGGCAGATAGATTGCACTTCGGCCAGCAGTTGACGCTTGGCCCGCTCTTCCAACAGAGATTCAAGCTCAAACGAGGTGTCGAAATGGTTTTCAATTGCGTTTTTCGACGCATGCGTCACCAGAACAATTTCTGTAATACCCGCTCTCACACACTCGTTGACGATCTTCTCGATCACCGGGCGGTCAACCAGCGGCAACATTTCCTTAGGAATGGCCTTGGTCACCGGTAACAAATTCATCCCTAAACCTGCTACAGGGATAATAGCTTTCAATGCTGTCATGGATGACTCTCTTCAATCTAATGGTTTTTATCTAGATAACTGTTTTGATCTGGCCGATCATCTTTACCCTGCGAGGGTAATGCCACACAGCACGCATGACCCTAGGGTGTATCCCGTAACCATATTTTGTACAGATCAACGTTGTTGCACTGTGCAAAAAACGCTTTTTAGCGATAAAGAGCACCCGAAGACGCTCAATATTCAGCCAAATGTCACATTTCAGAAATGATCCCTGCAGAACTTTTTAGTATGCAGGGAGGTTAAGGGGTATTCCTTTAGATTACATCCAATCAGCCACAAAGCGCTCTCAAGTATCGACTTTTCCTGATAAAGAGATAGCATATATTGTTATATATTACTTTAAAAATTCATTCCTGACTGTTTTTGAAATTCCTTCCGCTAATGGAACGGGTGCAACAAAATCAAGATGACTGATAGTGTCAGATTTAAATTGCGTTCTTGCACAGAATTTTTTTATACGAATGCTGCTTACTGGGAATTCTCTGCCAGTCATTTTACTTAAAAAGTCAAAAATATAGCCACCTAACATACCTACAGCATAGGGGACTTTAACATTATTTTCTTTTTTCCCTAAAGCCTTAGATATTATCCCCGTCAACTCATTCATAGTAAAATCAGGCTTATCAACATAGTTAAAAACATATTTTCCAACTGGTAAATTTGTTGTCACATAGTGAATAAATGCGGAAATATTTTCCACATAAGCCATTGATTTTTTATTATCACCAGATCCAATCATTAAAAATCTACCTGACGCTATTTGCCTAAATAAATTATAAACATTCCCACGATTATTCTCACCAAAAACCACAGTCGGTCTTATAGTAATAAGTCTATTGTCTTCACATTTATCAAACCATGCATTATAGACATATTCAGCTTCTAACTTCGACTTACCATAGTGATTAAATGGATGGTATTCTCCATTTTCACTGGTTTCTTTCTCCACAAAACCATAGACCGCAACAGATGAAGTAAAAATAATATTCTTAATATTATTTTCCACCGCGGCCTCACAAATATTCTTAGCTCCTAGAACATTAACATCATAGTATAGACTAACAGGATGTACATTGTCCTTATGTTCTGCGGCAAGGTTTATTATTGCACTTACATCGTTTAAAACAGAAGACAAAGAATTGAAATCAGTAACATCACAGTATTCCCACTCACCAGGAAACTCCAGAGATTTATTCTTATCCAATATTTTAAAATTTATATTTTCTTTTTTTAGACGCATAGCCAATACAGTACCAATAAAACCAGAACCACCAACAATAGCAATCATACCCCCTCCTATAATGTATTTTTTCTGTTAAATTTGTATATTTTCGATAATAAAAAACCAGGCAAAACTCTAGGAATACATCTCAAAAAGCATGTTATTAATAATGGAGTAAGGGGTTGAGCCTTCAATTTATACTTGAGCTTAAATAATTTTATTTCACTCAAAATATAACTTAAACCACTCCTTCTATTAATTGACTTTTGGTCAAATCTAACTTTTAAAAGAACATCTGGTAAGTTTTCTATATGATACCCTGCAGCAATAACTCTTAACCATAAATTATAATCTTCCATAAACTTATGATCCTGATACCCTCCAACATTAATTATTGCTGACTTTTTAAAAATCACACTCATGTGATTAAATGGATTTCTTTTTTTTGAGAAATGCAGCGCTTCATTATGAGAAATAGGGACTTTTTTTATGCCTAATGAGTTCTTCATCCTTTCATCATATTCTTCAACGCTTGTACCCAATAAAAAAACATCTGGATTGTTTCGCATATGATTTATTTGTTTAAAAAATCTTTCAGGTTCTGAAATGTCATCAGTATCCATTCTGGCCACTAATTCATATTTACAGACGTCAAGACCGACATTTAACGCTTTACCCAAGCCAACATTTTCCTTGAGAGGAATAACTACTAAATCCAGATAATTCATCCATTTATTTATGACATCAAAAATCGAAACTTCAACTGGGCCATCAATTACAATAACAACCTCATCAGGCTTTAGTTTTTGCTCAAATAAACTAGCCAAAGACTCATCAAAATTATCTGGTGTCTCATTCTTATAAATAGACATCAACACACTAAATTTAAAATCATTATTCATGATAAGTAAAAACCTAAAATAAAACTACAAATTTAGAAATCATTTCACAATGCCTGTCTTTCCCAAAAAACCATCTTTAATACCTTTTACTGTAAAGAAGAATCGTTTCACCCCCTGAGAAAGAATAATCGGATAAATAAATAACCTGATAGGGAGTTTTATCATGCTAGATATTTTCCAAAAGAGAGGAACATAGGACCTTCTAATTAATAAAAAAATATTTCGCGTTATATAATAAGATCTAACAGGAGCAGCAATATCGATAGGAAAAAGCTGGTGTCGTCCTTCTCCTAATCGATGAGCAATCAAGGCTTTTTTGTTTTTAATTACTTTATAGCCGTGGTTTTTCAATCGCCAACAATACTCATAATCGACTGCATCAATAAACAATCCAGAATCCATTCCTCCAACATCTAAATATACATTTTTGGGTATAAGACTACCAGAGCTAATAGCACAACTCACATCTAAGTAGTTTTCCTTTAATAAAGGAACCCCCTTATTAACCCTAGGAACATTGATTTTTTTTGTATATTTATCATAATCCTGTGCACCTATCAATCCAATCTTATAACCATGGTCTTTCATTTCATAATAACATAATTTCAATTCATCACTCATATTGGAATCTGGTATACTATCTTGATCAAGTTGTAGAACAAAATCGGCACCATCTTCAAAAGCCCATTTCATACCAATGTTTTGGGCCGCAGCTATTCCTAAGTTTTCGCCTAAATTTATAACGTGAACATTATCAAAGTTAGATGATGCAACATAACCGTTATTTGAATTATTACAAACCACAAAAAAATCAGAGCAATATAGAAAGTTAATTAACAAATCATCTAAAACTTCGTTTTCAGGATTATATAATACTAATACCGCATAGATTCTGTCTTTATTCATAACATCCATAATATCACCTTCAATAATGACTCACCATAGAGGAAAATAGAGAAATCAATTATACGCGACTTTCAAATACACCTAATTTATTTAATGTACATAGAATCACAATAACAACAATTTGATTTGAATCTAAAATATATGGGTTTGTTACAGCATAAATACAGTATAAAACATAAATAAAAATTAATTTTTTGCTTTTCACATAACGAATAGAAAGAATTAAATTTATTAAAATAAACAAAATAAAAATAACAATCCCGATTTGATTTAATAAGTAAAAGGTTTGCAATTCATAATATATATTATCTGAGTAATCTCTTTCTGCTGTTTGAACATTTATTAGATTCCCTAGACCCGAGCCAAATATTGTGCTATGCCATGTTTTTAGCATGTCGAAAATCAATACATAAAATTGATCGAACCTTATACCAAGAGAAGAACCTGAGCCAAAAGACTTCATTTCTATAATAGAGACGGTATACGATGCTATAAATGGCAAAGAAAATAGCAGAACTACACCAAGTACAAGTTTTAAAATAAATATAAATTTTTTCTTGTTAACACCATAAATATCATTATCTTTTCTAAAAGTAGAAAAAACAATAAAGATAAAAATAGAGATATAAAATGCGAAATTACCAGCAAAAATACAAGAAACAAAAAGTAAAGATGAAGTGATCTTATATTTATCTTTATATAAAGACCGCAGGATTTCTGAAATCATGAAAGCGAAGGGAAGTAGCGCATTGCCTTTAATCTGGACACGATAAAATCCATTTCCGTAAGTATAAACATCACCATACCCAGAATCAATAAAGTAAGCCCTTACAGCAAGATAGTTACCATCCCAAAAAACCACCATCAAAAAAGTAGCTATTGATATAACAACAATAGCCTGAATACACATAATAAAAATAAATGCATTTACAACAAACAAGGAATTAAATGCACAAAAATAAGAAAACAATATAAAAATCAAAACAAAATAGAATTTAATCACCAAAGATGGTTCATTGTTTAAAAATAAAGAATACAACCCATGAATTGATAATAATATTATAAAAAAACAAGTAAAATAATTATTCTTAACACCACTAAAAATTTGCGGCGCTTTTAAAATGAAGAAGAGAATTAAAGCAATGTTCATCAGCCATGAATATGACATTAATGGAAACATTCGAGATAAAATAAACAAAAAAACAATAAAAGGAACAGCTACAAAGCTATCATTATTTATTTTTAAATTTGGTATATACATGTAAAGACTCAGTATAGTGGTAAAATTAGTAAAATATTATAATAAGTGATTTTTTTCATTCCCTTCTATATTAAAAACGTCATTTAACCATGAATCCAGAGAATATTTGTATTTATGTTTATTAAACCCTCTCTCAGTTCCTCTAGATGATAAAAACGATAAATCTATTTCAGGAGAATGACTACTAATGATATTTATCATAGATTCATCAAAGAAATCATAATTACGAATGTCATTATTTGTCGTTATAATTTTCATATCCGCCCCTAAAGACTCTATAGTACGCATAGTTAAGCCAGTTTGCTCTGGATGGGGAAGATCTAGTACGCAAAAGCTTGCACGGTTTATCTCTATCACTTTTTTATATGCTAAACTTTTAATATGTAAATTTTGGACAGAACCTATAAGAAATAATCTCACCCATGTTAAGATACTCGTTGTCATATACACATACATGTTCAAATTTAAATTTTCCGCCTGCTTTTGAATGACTCTAACAATATCTAATCTAGAGGAATGCATTAACCCTATAAAAACGATATCGTATTTTATATCTTCATTTTTCTCCGTACTTCTAAAAAACAAAGGTCTAAACCTAATAAAAGAGTATTCATCAGAATCTTTCCTATCAAAAGAATACACATAGTCGAAGTATTTGAATCTATCTAATAAAACAGGGTTTCTTTCTATAGAGTCCCATTCATATAAAATAAAATCACTATCAACTAGTTTTCGCTTAAGTTTGAAAATAAAATCTTCAGATATATCAACACCCTTGATAAAAAAAACCTTATTGTATTTCTTATCAGTTATTTTGGCTAATATTTTATCTTCATGTCTTTTCTGTAAGAATTTAGCCAAATTAGGGATTCTAAATATCAAACCACCCCATGGTTTTTTTCGTAAAATCGAGGGCGTATCAGCCCAATAGTCAACATAACTTCCTCTTTGTTCAAGTCTTTCTACTATTGCATTCTCATAATCATAGAAACCAATACCAATAAATAAAATACTTAGGCCAGAAAAGCTCATTTATAAAGTCCTTTTTCTTTCATTTCCTGGATACTAGCTTCGTAACTGTCAGTCTGTGTTTCTTGAGTCAATACCCAGTCAGTGAATGCTTTGATACCTTCTTCAAAGCTAACCTTAGGTTCGAAACCGAGGACTTCTTTAATTTTCGTCAAATCAGCAATATTATGGCGAATGTCACCTACGCGAAAATTACCCGTTGTTCTTACATTAACATTAGAGCCATATGCATTAACTAGCGTAGTTGCTACAGTTGTGACATCCGTTGATACACCTGCACCAACATTAAAAACTTGTCCCGCAGCTGCAGGGTTCTCAATACCAGCGATAGTGGCTCTAACTACGTCGTCAATATAGACAAAATCACGACTTTCTTGCCCATCTTCAAAAATAAGAATATCGTTGTTATTACGAATACGCGTAGAGAAAATAGATAGGATGCCAGTGTAGGGATTAGACAATGATTGCCCTGGACCATATACATTCTGATAACGAAACGCAACCGCTGGAATATTTAAGGCTTGCCCTGCGGACAAAACTAATTGTTCCTGCGTCTGTTTGGTAATACCATAAATAGAAGAAGGGTGGATTTTACTTTCTTCATGCGTAGCCATCATGGTGACATTTTTAGCACATTTAGGGCATTTAACTTCAAAGTCACTTTCTTCCATGTGCGCTGCATGGCGAGAATCTGGATATACTTCGCCACAATTCTCACAAGAATAACGGCCTTCTCCGTAAATAGCTCGAGAAGATGCAACGACCAACCGCGACACATTATGTGGTTCATTAGCCAGCAGATCCAACAAGATCCCTGTCCCCCCTACGTTGACATCAATGTATTGTTGAATTTGATACATTGACTGGCCAGTACCCGTTTCGGCGGCTAAGTGCACGACACAATCTTGACCTTTGAGTGCCCTTCTCCAATCTTCTTTTGAACGAACGTCACCTTGAATAAAATTAACTTTTCCTTCAATGCTCTTGTAAAGTGGAGATTCGTCGCTATGAATCTGTGGAGACAGGTTATCCAGTACAGTGACATTCCACCCTTTATCGATTAAAGCAAGCGATAAGTTGGAACCAATAAATCCCGCGCCACCAGAGATCAGAACATTACGATTTGACATAGCTAATTCACTCCTTATTTTTATCAACAGCACACCATGAGTTTGTCATGGGATCGTACCTTTTAATGATTTTTGCTGGAATGCCAGCAATTACACATCCCGCGGGAAAATGTCCTTTCACAACAGCATTTGCACCCACAATACAGTGTTCACCTAATGTCGTGCCGGCAAGAATACGCGCACCAGCACCAATAAAACAATTTTTACCGATTTTTGTTTTTTTTACACTTAGAGGTTGTAATGATGGTGAAATACCTAAAGATTCATATTCATGGTCTATATCAGTAATAACAACATACTGTAATACACTAGTCCCAGCGCCTATAACTAAACATCCTGCAGCAGTAATATGACAATACTGCTGCAAAGATACATTACTTTCTATAATTATTTCTGGACTAAAAACAGTATTAGCATACTCTGAAACAGCTTCAATTCTATTACCGTTAAAGATTATAACATCGTCACCAATCGCAATATTTTCAGGCGTCCAAAATATAGGTTTTAAAATAACATTTCTCTTTCCACAAGACTTGAGTAGGTATTTATAAAAAAACAACACTCTTATTTTAGCTAAAGTAAAAAAAAGAAATTGGATTTTTTTAGAAAAAGAAACTTGATAAAATCGTCTGAATTTCACGATTATTTTTAACATTAACACCTCATAAAGTCATTAACTTAGCATCGAGTTGTTTATTTCACTTTTGTAGTTATTTATTTTATAACCAACTATAAACTCTAAACGTCTTTCAACATCTTCCCAAAAAGACTTTAAGGTCATTTCATTTCTAAAAAACTCTAATTTCTCTAACAAAGTTACACTATCATTGAAACTGTCATCCATGACAGAAATACTTCCATCAAAATCACGATCAATATAACGTAAACTCACGCAATTATTCAGATAGCTATCATAATATGCAGTACTATTATATGAAATTGTCATATCAAAATGAGATGATTCAAGCAAAGAAGAGATTGTTTTATTTTCACATTCAATAAAACAATAATTATCAAATAGAGTTTTATAATCTGATTTATTTAATGATGGATGCATTTTTACAAAAACTTTCATGCCAGATATTTTTTCTTTTAAATCTGATACCATTTCTAGGATTTTAATATTATTTTTGTGAAATGAGTATCGGGAAAGTAAAATTAAAAGTCTGAACTCACCCTTTTCACTATATTTTAGGTGAAGAGGTTTAACCAAACCAGGATAACCGGCAACAACTAATCTTTCCTTAGAAATCCCATAACGTAAAAATTCCATTTTTGTATATTCCCCCCAACAAAGCAATTTTTTAGAAATAAAATTTTCATATGAAATAGCATCAATCGGGGAGTTCTTAAAAATGAAATACAATCCATGCTGAAGAGTAAATGTTGGAATATATCTTTGTTGAAAATATAGGTCTATAACAGCCTCGTTTATATGAGAACTGCAAAATGACACATAAGCTCCAGGCAAAGAATTAGTATTTTTTTCTATATCATCGATATAGTTCATAATATATGTATAAGATATCGCAAGCATTATCTTTTCTTGTAATTTTATTCCTTTTCCTTTTTTAAAAACGTGTGTTAGTGCTGTAAATACATTACTCAAACTTAGTTTTATAGTTCGCTTACTTTTATTTACATCAACTATATTCCCAGGTACATGCTGACGAACATAGCCAAGTAACTCATAATAATCCGTCCGATTATAATTCCCCATAGAGTATAATACATCATTTTCTCTTAGCTCAGGAAAAACAATTTTCCTCGACGAGAAAAAACCCCACAATATTCTCAATCGAAATTTCCTCATACCATAAGCAATAGAAGCAATTTCGACAGAAAGAATTTTTTCTATAGGGTATCCTCTATAAAAAAAAGATAATTTCTCTTTATAGTCTTTATATTTTTTAAATTTACTTTGCATGTAAAATCTCTCTATAAAAGCATTACCCGTGAAGCTAGTTATTTTTTTTCAAGATCACATAAGATTTATATGCTCTTAAAAAAAACACGGCCAACTCAGAGGAAAAAGTTAACAATGCAATATATAAGGCTGTTATATGCCCAATACTATATAGTGTTGCTAATCCTACAGAATATAAAGAAGCACCAATCATAAGTGTCTTATTCGCTACTTTATGGAATCCCAAGCTGCCTAATAAAGGAAATCCTAGAAAAGAGGACGGAACAACAAACAGGCACGTTATCATAAATATTTTTACGAGAATAGCTGCGGTTTCAAACCCTTCCCCAACATACCAAAAAATAACTTGATCTACCCATCCCCACAATAAAAAACAAGTGACAATAGCTGCACTTAGAATAGCCCCACAGGTAATTAACAAAAAACGAACTTCTTTCCTAAAAACCATAAACGGATAAAATGCTTGCGTTACAGCAGCAATAACCATTTGCCCTAATTTATAAAACTGATCAGCAACTGCGTAAACAGCTGCTTCGCTAGTACCAGCAACACGCGATACAATAAATACCGACGCTTGGGTATACATGGCAACCAGAATTCGTGGTGCATAGAAACCCATTGCATTTTTTAATATATCCCTGATGTCGTTACGGCTACACGGGTAAAATGTATATCCTTTAAATTTGCTGTAAAACAAAGAAAATAACATACACGCAACGGCAGAAAGGCTAAATGCATAAGTTACAATAGAGAAATCTTCTGATGTTTTGACAAAAAAGAACACTATTCCCAACATCATAACCTTGGTAATAATTGTTACCATCGTTATTACTTTCAGAGCTTCAATTCCGGAAAAAAGCCAGTTGGGCTGTAGTGATATCGCCACTAAAAACAACCAAAATGGGACAGCATAACTAATAATATGATTAGGAGGAGCAAAAAAAACAAATACAAAAAAGCTTATTAACAAAAGTGGGACTTTTATAATAAATGACGCAGATAATATCTTACCAATATAAGGCTTGTTATCTCTATTTACAGAGACTTCTTTAATTAAGTAAAGAGCCATACCCAAATCAAGGAGCACGAAACAAAAACTGGATAGAGAAACACCTGATACATAAAGCCCGTATTCATCCTTGCTCAATCGGTTAATTAATAATGGCGTGAGTACCACTCCGACTACAATTGAGCTTGCCTGAGTGATTATTGTTGCAATAATATTAAAAAAAAGATTAAGCTTAGGATGAATTTTACACATAAATTAATATTATCTTTATAGTTTACTAAGATGAAATTTTTATAATTAAAAATGATATGCATCAATTATTCGAAGAGCATTATTCAGTCATAATTTTTAATATTTTTTCAACGTCCTCAGGCGTATCAATTGCCAAGCTATCGCCTTTGACATTGACCATATTTACGTCATACCCTAACTCAAGAAAACGTAAAATTTCGATATCTTCTTCATTTTCAAATGGCGTCTTTTCTTCACAAGAAGAAAATTCTTCCAACGCATGAACAGGAAAACCATAGATACAAATCTGTTTCCACGATTTATTGAATACTCCTGTTTTGTTAGCGGGAATAGCCGCACGACTCATATACATCAATCGTCCATCTTTACGAAACACAACCTTAGGTATCGTGCGACTTTCATACTCAGATGCATCAATAATAGGAGCCATACCGTTCACGATATTTCCAGGACTACGGATGCATTCATCAATGATGGTTTTAATGTCATTCGGATTAATAATCGGTTCATCACCTTGCACATTAATAACGAAGTCAAGACCACCAATTTTTTCACACGCTTCGTAAACTCGGTCTGTCCCCGTTTTACAGTCGCTGCTGGTCATGATGACATTTTCAGTGAACGTTAAGCAAAAATCAAAAATACGCTCATCATCCGTCGCGATATAAATTTTATTTTTTTCAACCGCTTCGCAACAGCGAAGCCACACGCGCTTAATCATAGGAATCCCATGTAAATCAATCAGTGGTTTTCCTGGTAGGCGGGTTGATTTATATCTTGCTGGAATCACGACAGCATAATTCATAGATCACCTATAAGAGTAAATTAGAAAAATTCTTTACTTCATTTCCTTTAAAAAACGCAGACTCTCTCACTAAATCAGGAGCCGTCGAGAGTTCAGAAAGGAAAATAAAATCTATTTTATTTTTTTCAGCGGCAACCAAGTCACCTAAAGCATCACCGAACATTAATGCTTTTGTGTAACCACGCTCGAGAATCTTTTTGACATTATTAGTCTTTGATTCAGGAGAACCATATATTTCAGAAAAATAAATATCTAGCCCTCGCTCAGAGAAAACATTCCTTAGCTCATCCTCATCTGAACCGCTGGCTACAAATTTATCTATTTTTACTTGCTGAATAAACTCAATAAATCCGGTATTTATCTCTGCCTCTTTATACAGAAGGGTACAATATCCTGCATATTTATTAAGTATATCATCATATTCATCCTGATAATTTTCCGGCTTACATTGGATGATATTTTTGAGGAAATGCTCTACATGAAGATATCTCGAACGCCCAAAATTTTTAGAGAAGTAATCCAGACAAGACCGAACATATTGCACTGGGTATTGGCCCAGTGCATTTTCCATTGCATTCAATTTCAGTTGATTTGAATCTAGAATAACGCCATCACAATCAAAGATAAACACATCATAATCAGATGAAAGGTGCATAAACAGAACCTTCTTTCACCGGATAGGAGGTAGGTGTTAGAGAGAGAATTTCTTTTTTCTGTTTAAATTCATTAATCTTAATAAACAAATCAACCATTTCTTGCTGACGGTTATCACCTTTTTCAAAACCATCAAATCCAACTAATTTGATTGAAGAGGCATTACCAACAAAAGCCGCGGCAATGGCATAACCGACCGTCAGTTCTGAAGGAATAGTACAACGAGTGTCGGCAATGTCATAAATATCTTCCTCAATACGCAATCCATAATCAAAAACTTTTATTTCTGGATTGAGATAAGACAACTCATCTTTATTGAATCGGTGTTTCGGCAGAATAATTGGTTTCGTCAAAGCCTTATATTTACTTCTCTCAGCCAAGAATTTTGCATTGTGAGATATAATATAATAATCAACGTATTCTACAGGAACGTTTTTATTTACGTTAATGGATAATACAATTGGGTTGTGTTCTGAAATGTAACCTAAAATGCCATTTTTATATTTTAGGACACTCTCACCACCGCCAATAATCAGAACCTCACGATTATCAAAACGTCCAATTAACTCGTTGCTACCATCCTCTTCAATATCGATTTGATCGTTCAATTTCAAAGCTTGTTCAAGCACTTTTCCATTGTATGAAGAAGCTTTGGCATTACTTAAATATTCAATAGCGCCAACTATTTCATCCGGCCCATAACGCTCATCAGACAATAAATTCTGTACATAAGTAGGATGGACGTCATTCTGAGCACCGATAAAATACAAAAAGTTGCTACCCCATCCGTATTCTTTCTGCATTTTGTCAAAGTAGCGAACGACCAGGTCATAGATAGGGGAAGCCTGGTAAGGCGATTCCGTTTTGCTCAATACTGCTAACAAATTTTCGGTTTGAGCATTACCGGCACCGCGTCCCATACCCGTGACGGTCACATCTAGCCACGTCACACCGGATTCATAGGCGGCCAGAGTATTATCTAGCGCTTTCGCCATATTGTTGTGTGTATGAATGCCTAGTTCACCTTTCCAATGCGTCCGCAGGGCTTTTATTATTCTGTTAACTTCCTTCGTATCCATATTTCCCAGAGAATCTGCGAAATACAGAGCATCGACACAGCCCCAGTCAACCGCTTGACGGGCTTTATCTGCGATGATGTCATCCGCTTTCCCCCCCGATTGCATTAAATTATAGCCTACAATGTAGCCTTTATTTTTCAATGCCTTAACAATGGGTTCGGAGTGTTCAACTTCATGAAAGTGAGCAGCAACACGCACTAAACTCAATTTACTTTCTGATTTTTCGACAAAGAGTTTATCGACCGCCTCTTCAACGGACATACCCGAAGAGAGTATAGTTTTAGCATCGATCATCACCCCATATACTGGTCCTTCCGGTAAGGTGAGACGATTAATCAAGCTCTCAGTCGTGTAAGCGAAAGGGCCTAAAAATCCTTCTTGCGGAAAGTTTCTCAAACCTAATTCGACATAATCAATTTTGGCTGCGGCAACAGCCTCAAGATAGGCATTAACTACATCAAAGTTAAAGTCCCATTTGTTATAATAACCGCCATCACGTAACGTACAGTCAAGAATCTTCATTCCGATTACCTCTTTAGATGAGTGTTGTCTGATATCTAATAGCTATCTAAAAACTAAAAGACATCAGCTTCCGAGAATTTCTTAGCATTCTTATCTTTTTCAGACAAAATAGGATCTACGCTCATTGGCCATTCAATACCAATCGTCTCATCATTCCACAAAATCCCACGATCGCTTTGTGGAGCGTAGTAATTCGTCGTTTTATAAAGAAATTCAGCGGTTTTACTTAACGTAACAAAACCATGGGCAAATCCTGCTGGAATCCAAAATTGACGCTTATTTTCAGCAGAAAGATAAACACCTACCCACTTCCCAAAAGTAGGTGATGATTTTCGAATATCGACTGCAACATCGAAAACTTCGCCTTCAACACATCTGACAAGTTTACCTTGTGCATGTGGTGCTAATTGATAATGCAAACCTCTTAAAACACCTTGAGACGATTTAGAGTGGTTATCTTGCACAAAGTCAACTGAATAACCTATTGCGTCTTCAAATTTCTTCTTATTAAAACTTTCGAAGAAAAAACCGCGTTCATCACCAAAAACAGCTGGCTCAATAATTTTTAGATCGGTGATTTTTGTATCAATAATTTTCATGACTTATCACTTAATTATATAAATGGACATTTTCCAAAGCATTAATCCAATTACTTGGATTAATACCAAAAACGTAGTTTATTTTTTCACAACTAAGTTTTGAATAGCTAGGTCGCTGTGCTGGGGTAGGATAATCTTGCGTAGTCAATTGAGATAATACAGGTTTATTATTTAAAATTTTCTTTTCAATTGCTAAGTCAAAAATTTTATCTGCAAATCCAAACCAGCTAATATAAGGCATTCCACTAAAATGAAAAATGCCCCATGCTTTGAAATCAGGAGACTGCGTTTTTTCAGCGATAAGGATTAATGCATCAGCGATATCGCCTGCATAGGTTGGTCCGCCAAACTGATCGGCCACAATACCTAATGAGTCACGCTCTTTTCCTAGCCTTAGCATGGTTTTGACAAAATTATTCCCATCCTCACCAAATACCCAAGCAGTTCTTAATATAATATGGCGCGGGCATGCAGCAGCAACGGCTAACTCACCTTCGAGTTTACTTTTTCCGTATACACTTTTTGGGTCAACACAGTCAGATTCAACATAAGGCACATCACTTTCGCCATTGAATACATAATCTGTCGAAATATGTAATATTGTAGAATCGATGCTTTGTGCAGCCTCAGCCAAATATAATGGTCCATCACGATTTATCTTGTACGACAGTTCAATTTCCTGCTCTGCTCTATCTACGGCAGTATGCGCTGCAGCATTAATGATCACATCAGGCTTGAAGTTTGTAACAGTTTTAAAAACTGCGTCTCGATCTGTTATATCCAATACGTCACGATCAATAGCCAAAATATCAGCATTGCCAGTTAAGCGCTCGACCAAGCGTGTGCCCACTTGCCCATGTGCACCTGTAATCAATATTTTCATTTTGGCTCTCAAGAAATAATAGGTTTAAGCAAAGATATTAGATAATTTCCATAATCATTTTTGAGCATAGGCTCAGCACGTTTGACCAGCTCTTCAGCACTTAACCATCCTTTTCTCCAGGCGATCTCTTCCAGACAAGCAATTTTTAGTCCCTGGACATGTTCGATCGTTTCAACAAAGGAAGATGCTTCATGCAGACTTTCATGCGTACCAGAATCAAGCCACGCAAAACCACGCCCTAATAGTTCTACATTAAGGCTGCCATCATCCAGATACATTTGATTCACAGCTGTGATTTCAAGCTCACCACGGCTAGACGGTTTCACCGCTTTTGCAAAATCAATTACTCGATTATCGTAGAAATAAAGCCCCGTAACTGCCCAATCTGATTTTGGTTTTTTGGGTTTTTCTTCGATAGAAATCACTTTATTGCTACTATCAAACTCTACAACACCAAAACGTTCTGGATCTTTCACACGGTAGCCAAACACAGTAGCGCCACTCTCGTGGCTAGCAGCTTGTGCAAGGGTACGTGAGAATGATTGTCCATAGAAAATATTATCGCCGAGAACTAAACAACATTTGTCATTACCGATAAACGATTCACCAATGATGAAAGCCTGTGCTAATCCATCTGGAGTCGGTTGAACCGCATATTCGATATTGATGCCGTATTTTGAACCATCACCTAGCAAGCGAATAAAAGAAGCGCTGTCTTCTGGAGTTGTAATAATTAACACATCACGGATATTAGCAAGCATGAGTGTCGACAGCGGGTAATAAATCATTGGCTTGTCATAAACAGGCAACAGCTGTTTTGAAACACCAAGCGTAATAGGATAAAGACGCGTGCCTGATCCACCGGCTAAAATAATACCTTTCACTAGTTATCTCCTGAATATAAGCATTGACGAGAGCTGAATTACTCAACACTCTTATTGCCATATTTCATCATTTACTATTCTATGACAAAAAATTAATCACTATCAGAAACTCCCCTACGCCTGTCTTTCAATTAAATAAAAAATTAATATCAAACACAAAACACGAGTGTTTAATATTAAGAAAAATCAATATTTAAGAAAATGCTGAATATACGCATCACAGGAGGGAAAGCGAGGGTAGACATCGTGATTAAAATGAATTATCTCTAATAGCGCCTGCTAAATATCTCAGCAGGCGCTATATAACTACATTATTTTTCAGACTTATACTCATAAGCATAGTAATTATAGTTACCATACCCATAATAGCTCGCAGCTCGCTTCATAATAGCATTAAGGATTACACCTTTAATTTCAGTACCATTCTGCTCAAAACGACGAATACTCACTTCAATCTCTTTCAGAGTATTCATTTCAAAGCGCGCCACTAGCAGAGACGTGCCAGCATGACGGCTAATAATAGCAGCATCTGTTACTGCAAGAATAGGGGGTGTATCCAACAACACGAGATCATAGTGCTCTCCAGCCCATTTCAAAAACTCGGCAAAACGAGTGTGCATCAATAATTCTGAAGGATTAGGTGGAACTTGTCCACGTGGAATAAAGTCCATGTTCTCAACAGCAGTTTTACGCACACTTTCTTCTGCACCACACTGACCAGATAAAATATCCGATAAACCATCAGTGCCATGGGTTCCCATCAATTCATGTGCGTAGCCTTTACGCATATCGCAGTCAACGATAAGCACGCGCTGCCCTGATTGCGCAATAACAGCCCCCAAATTAGCGCTGACAAACGTTTTGCCAATAGCAGGACTGGCACCAGAGATCATCAACACATTATTTTTTGCTTCCATCATGGCAAAATGCAGACTAGTTCGTAGGCTGCGAATAGCTTCAATCGCCAGATCTGCTGGATTACCTACTGCTAACAAATCTGTTGACCGGGTATTGCCTTTTTTATTTTCATTACCTAAGAGTGCTCGGTCTTTTTTCTGTTGCCATTCAGAAAGTGGTACACTGGCATACACATTAATACCTAACTCTTCCAACTGCTCAGGGCTTTCAATGCCTTTATGTAACAGCGTTTTTAGTATAACAAATGCAGTGGATGCCATTCCCCCAAAAATCATTGCCAATAATATTATTAGCATTTTCTTTGGTTTTACCGGGCTTGGCTGAATCACTGAATTATCCACGATGCGAACATTGCCCACCGTGCTTGCTTTATTGATGCTAAGCTCCTGCTGTTTATTCAGTAGCTGCATATACACTTCCTGCCCAGCCTGCACATCCCGTGTTAAACGTAAAATCTCCTGTTGGGTTTTAGGCATTGCTCCTACACGCTTATTGAGCTTATCCCGTTCTTGTTCAAGCGTTTTGCGTTTTTCTATCAAGGCGCGGTAGGCGGGGTGCTCACGGGTATACAGTTTCGATATTTCCGCTTCTTTGAACGTCAATTCATTTAACTGCGCTTCAACCGCTACGGTAGTATCCAATACCGCTTTCGCTTCTAAGGAAAGATCGACAGATTCGTTCTCTTGCCGGAATTGGTTAAGCTTATTTTCTGCGTCATTGAGTGAGCTACGTACATTTGGTAGCTGCTCTTTTAAGAACTCTAAACTCTTACCTGCTTCTTCGGATTTACGCTCAACATTCTGCTGCAGATAATTTTGACTAATGCTGCTTAATATCTTCGTAGTAAGCGCCGGATCTTCTCCTTCCAAACTAAGCGCCAGAACTCCCGTGTCTTTGCCCTTATCAGCTACGCTAAAATTATCCAGCAAACCATTAATAGCTGTTAATTGATTCAGCTTTTGAATACGAAAAATAGTACCTGTTTCAGCGGAAATATCACTGACTAATAATGTAATACCATTATGATTCTCTAGCTGACCGACGCTGCCAGTAAATTTCACCGCGTCACCCGCATCCACAGCATATTGCTGATTAGGTAACACTTCGAGCGACAATACTTCATCCTGCCAAGACTCCGGTACATCAAGCCGGGATACCGCGATTTTTCCCGGTTCATTGCCCGCTAACCGAGCAATACCTTTACCCACTAACGGGAAATATTTTTGCTGAGCGCTGATATCAAGCGCCAGATCGTTCACCGTTTTGCCAATCACCATGCGGGATTTGATCAGTTCAACCTCTGCAGCTGATTGCGGTTTGGAATCTGGCAACATACTAGAAATATCATTTAATAGCGAATTACCAGAGCTTTGCTCTACCTGAATTAACGCATCGGCTTTGTAAACCGGTGTGGCCAACATGGCATACATAATGCCTAAAACGGTAAACACCGCCGTCACACCAATGATCAACCAGCGGTTATCCAGCAATGTTCCTAATAAACGCCCTAAATCGATCTCATCTGAACTGGTTTCAGATACTTTTACTGAGGTTTTCTCTGTCATCGGATTCTCTGACGATTAACGATTTAATGCCTGCGCCCATTTTTGCGCAGACTGCTCAAGTTGTGAGTAAACGAATTCAAATGCTTCACGGCTTTTACGATAAGGGTCAGCAATTTCTTGCTGATTCAACCAGTGGCCAAATAGCATAGTCTTACCTCGCACCTCTGGCGCGATACGGCTCACCCCATCAATATGCCCTTTCTCCATCACCAGAATCAGATCGTACTGGCGGCATAAAGCAGAAGTTAACTGCTGTGCCTCATGCCCTTCGAGAGAAAGGTGGTGATCACTTGCCACCTCAGTTGCCATTCCATCGGCAGGCTTTCCTACCAAAGCACCTAACCCAGCGGAAGCTATTTTTTTCGCTGGCAAAGCCCGTTTTAACAACCGTTCTCCGGTTGGAGAACGGCAGATATTGCCCACACACACCACCAAAATTGAATCAAACATAATGATCTCTACGGCCAGTTACGAACACGCAACGTCCCTTCGGTTAACTCATTAAAACCGGAAATGGTCGGCACCAGTTGGCCGATAACGCGGTTCCAACGAACAATCGGCGCGGTAGTGACGTAAACAATGTCATACGGTTGTAGCTGGAATTCTGTTCCCATCACCATCGCCGTGGCATCTTTGGCATTAAGTTGGTAGATGTCTGCCAGTTTCGGGCCTTGCGTGCCACGTAATGAGCGGATTACAAAGATCCCTGTAGCATCAGAGAAGGTTTGATCCATCCCTTCTGCATTACCCAGCGCTTCCGTCAGCGTCATACCACTGCGGTCCATTTTGAGGGTGCTTTGTTTTTTGACTTCCCCCATAACAAAGACTTTAAGATCGTCATTACGTGGAATGTAGAGGATATCGCCGGGGTAAAGCAGTTGGTTT
Source organism: Pectobacterium actinidiae (assembly GCF_000803315.1). NCBI lineage: Bacteria > Pseudomonadati > Pseudomonadota > Gammaproteobacteria > Enterobacterales > Pectobacteriaceae > Pectobacterium > Pectobacterium actinidiae. Next base: position 1,311,653 of record NZ_JRMH01000001.1, on the reverse strand, counting down.
TGTGAAAGATCGCCGTTTTGCATCAGCGCCTGAAGAGAGAGGCGTTGTTCTTTGCCATTGTGGGTCAACACAATATTACGCCAGTCGGCATTTTCCGTTAGCCCACCCGCTTTGTTGATCGCATCAAGCACCGTCAGGGGTACGTTGGTGATTGGCTGTTGCCCAGACGTTGCCACTTCACCCGTCACATAGGCTTTCTGTGAGCGGAAAGCGGCAATACTGACATCAACTTGTGGCGACTCTATATATTGCGCTAAGCGTCCCATAATTTGATCGCGTACTTCAGTGACAGTTTTACCCGCAACACTAACCTTACCTATGTATGGATAAAAAATCGTACCATCGGAATGTACCCAGTTACCAGTATCTGCCGCAGCGCGGTATGTTCCTGCTGGGGTCGTCAGTTCTGGGTGATCCCACACCGTCACCATGATGACATCACCAACACCAATGCGATATTCATAGCCCTGCAATTCTTTCTCTAAGGCAGGGTTAGGTTGTGCTATCAAAGGTTTAGGTCGCATTTTTTCGACTAAATAAGGCGTTAGCGGGTAAACATTGACTAGCTTATTGATATTGAAATCCGCATCTTGCTGCTCGACTACATTTTTACCGCTAGTAGAAAGGTGGGAACCAGGAACTAAGGTACAACCACTGAGTAGCGCTACCGACACCATCAAGGGCATCAATTTTAGTTTGTGCTTTATCATCCTATCTATGCCATCGCTCTTGATTGAATATTGCGCAAATCCCTACAAAACAGCCCATCATTATAGAGAATAAATTATTAAATTAACTCATGGTCTACGTTATAAAACACTAGCTATTTACCGTTTTAGTGGTGTAGTACCATTTTTATCGACGCTCGTTACACCGGAGTGCGGGTCTCGGGTTGTTCTACGAAACCATGTCAGCACACGCCATATCCGACTGATCATCCAGAAATAACCACAAAAAGCCATGAGGAATACACTAAACATAATAGACTCAGCGACGCCAATACGCTCACCTAAAATGCCTATAGCAGAAAATAGCATCGCCGCAAGAAGAATAACGACCAGTGCCTGATGTGGCGTCAGTCCTGCACGCATTAATATATGGTGTAAATGTTCTCGATCGGGCTTAAAAGGACTGTCACCACGCCGAATACGGCGAACCATAATCGTCACCATATCCATAAGTGGAATGGCGATAAACCAAAGTGCAGTAACCGGACGAATAACCGCATTTTCACCCTGTGTCGCCAACATCAGTAGCCATATCACCGTAAAGCCGATCAGCGTACTGCCTGCGTCACCCATGAATACCTTGAATTTCCGCCCCCACAATATGCCTAAATTAAGGAGGATATAAGGCAATGTTGCGGCCAACAAACAAGCACTCCATAGTGCTAATTCATGATGACCACCAAGGTAGAACACAATAGCAAGCGCGCCAAACGTCACGCAGGATAACGCCCCCAGTAAGCCATCAATACCGTCAACCATATTGAAGGCATTGATAGCTCCCCATACCGCAAACAATGTCACAGTATAGCCAAAGATACCGAGGAAAAGTTCATACCCGAAGAGAACGCGTCCTAATGTCTCCAGGTACAACCCTGCATACATCATTAACCCAGCTACAGCGGCTTGTAATCCCACACGAGGTAATACAGGAAGATCAAAACGATCATCCAGTACACCGACCACCAGAAGTGCGGTGGCACAAATCATATACAGAGAGAAATCAGGTAACCATTCTGGTTGCAGTACATACAAAACCCATAGCGCGAGATAGATAGATACCCCGCCAACAAGCGGAATATGCCCTTGGTGCTTTTTACGTACATTCGGTTTATCGACTAAACCAACACGAATTGCCGCCTTTCTTGCTAAGAAAAGTGCGACAAAAGCGCTTAGGAAGATCACTATGAATTCTTGCATTTTTTACACCATCATTAACCGTTGTATGTTTATGCATCAGGCACGCTACCGCCCTTGGCTTGTAGCTACCAACGCACTATCAAAGTACGGCACCTGTCCTGTGGTTTAAATTTTAAAGCGTTAAGTTACGTATTTATTATGATTTTTATTGTGCTGACAGAGTATACCGTCAACCCGATACACTCATGACAACAGGTACATTAGGCAAACTACATCCTCACCTCAGTGTGAGGGTTCTGACTCAGCCCAAAGAACTAACATAGTATTGACCACTCAAGTGGGAGCACAAGAACAAGATGTTTAGGGAGGGGTTTTTAGGAATAAGACTATGAACATCCATTGTGGCAAAACCTCCATAAGTATAAAAAACCGACTAAAAGAATAAAGCCAGTCTATCTCAGTCATAAAAATCACGGCCTAAGATATAAAACCACATGATATGTGGAGATTAGCAGCGACGCGTTATTCTATGCTCGTATACATAGCATGATCAAATGTTACGGCTTGTATCACTGCCATAAAGCATAAAATTTTGTTTAAGGGCGATAATAGGATTTTTTAACATTAATTGACCTTAATCTGACATGCTGTACATAAAAAAAGTACAAAAATACGTCATGATTTCTGCACACAATATCGTACGCTAAAGAATATCCCTGCAAATTCTGGTTCATCTGTGCATGCCCTGATACGCTATCGGGGTTATGTTCATTCAAAGGTGAAAAAAGAGATATGGAGTGGATCGCTGATCCAACAATATGGGCCGGGTTGACCACGCTGGTTGTCCTGGAACTGGTTCTGGGCATTGATAATCTTATCTTCATTGCCATTCTGGCTGAGAAACTACCAAAAGAACAACGTGATAAAGCCAGAGTCGTCGGTCTGTTACTTGCCCTGATTATGCGTCTGGGGCTGCTGACGTCCATTTCGTGGCTAGTCTCTTTGACTACCCCACTCTTCACGTTCCTTGGGCATATGTTCAGCGCTCGCGATGTCATCATGCTGATTGGTGGGCTATTCCTACTCTTTAAAGCCACCATGGAACTCAACGAACGTCTCGAAGGAAAAGATGAAGAGCAGCAAGCTCAACGTAAAGGCGCACGTTTCTGGCCAGTAGTTGCACAGATCGTGGTACTGGATGCCATATTCTCACTGGACTCCGTGATTACCGCCGTCGGTATGACCGATCATCTGCTGGTCATGATGTCCGCCGTGACCATCGCTATCTTCCTGATGCTGCTAGCCAGCAAGCCGCTCACCCGCTTTGTCGCTGAACACCCGACCATCGTTATCCTGTGTCTCAGCTTCCTACTGATGATTGGTTTCAGTCTGGTGGCAGATGCGTTTGGTTATCACATTCCCAAAGGCTATCTCTATGCAGCGATAGGTTTCTCAGTGATGATTGAGATGTTGAATCAGGTTTCCCTGTTCAACCGCCGACGCTTTCTTTCATCCTCGGTTCCACTGCGCCAGCGCACCGCGGAAGTGGTTCTGCGTATCTTGCGCGGTAACCATGAAGAAGCTGAACTGGACAATCAAACTTCATCAATGATTGCAGATAACACCCGGGCAGGTCAGGAAGTCTTCAATATTCAGGAACGCCGGATGATAAAGCGAGTATTAGGACTGGCGCAGCGAACCATCAGCAGCATTATGACGTCGCGGCATGACATCGACGCCGTTGAGCTGAATATTACGCAGGATGCGCTCGCTAAACTGTTAACGACCAACCAGCATTCCCGACTGGTGGTAACCGACAGCGATACCTCCGACGAACCGTTGGGTATCGTGCATGTTGCCGATTTACTACAGCAGCAGCTAAACCGCGAGCCGTTCAATCCCCGCATTCTGATTCGTCAGCCGCTGGTCTTCCCTGAACAGCTTTCACTTTTACAGGCTTTGGAACAGTTTAGAGAAGCGCGAACGCACTTTGCTTTTGTCGTTGATGAATTCGGTTCGATGGAAGGGATAGTGACATTAAGCGACGTGATGGAAACCATTGCTGGCAATCTGCCGCGCGAAGGAGAAGATCGCGATGCGCGCCACAGTATTCAGCAGAATGACGACGGCAGTTGGATCGTAAATGGCTACATCCCACTGGAAGACTTGACGATGTATGTTCCGCTGACGCTGGATGAAAAGCGCGAATACTACACATTGGCAGGGCTATTGATGGAGCACGCGCAGCGAGTTCCACAGGTGGGCGATACACTATCAATCGATGGCTATCAGTTCACTATTCTGGCAGTAGAAAGTCATCGTATCGTGGAAGTTCGTATCACACCGAACGACGAACCACAGACTGATTTTGAAGTGTGATGAAATAGGGGCTGGGGGATGACTTATCTGTTCCCCTCCCCTAACGGGCAATACATTGATGTTCGAGCAATCCTATCAGACAATAAGAGAATCGTAGGAATGGGGGCTATCACATGTTCGATAAGATCGTTTTGACACTGAAAAAACAGATGCCCGACATCAAAATTATTTATCTCTTTGGTTCCCAAGCTACAGGCAATGCCAGAGCGGACAGCGACATTGATATCGCCATCATGGCTACAAGAGCACTGGATCCCGTTGAACGCTGGGAGCTATCTAATCAATTAGCAAAGGAAGTGGGTCATGACGTCGATCTTATCGATTTATTGCAGGCTTCAACGGTATTAAAAATGGAGATCGTTCGTAACGGCAAGCTGCTTTATGATGCGGAAACAGCAGCGGGGGAATTTGAAATGACAACACTTTCGATGTACCAGCATCTGCAAATAGAGCGCGCGGATATCATTCGTAGCTTTAATCAGGATCTAAAAGCATGATAGATATCTTGCTCAACAAAAGCACCACCATACAAAGATGCCTACGTCGTATTCGTGAAGAATTCGATACTGAGGAAGGATTTCGTCAAAACTTCACCAAGCAAGATTCCGTCATACTTAACATACAGCGTGCCTGCGAAGCCGCTATTGATATCGCTAATTATCTTATCCGTATCAAGCAGCTAGGCATACCACAAAGTAGCCGCGATAGCTTCGCGCTTCTTGCTGCAAACCAGATTATTACGATTGATCTGTCTGATAATTTGCAAAAAATGGTGGGATTAAGAAATATTGCCATGCATGACTATCAGGCGCTCAATCTGGATATTGTCATCCACGTCATTTCTCATCGTTTAAGCGACTTTGAACATTTTATCAAACAAATAGCACGGTACAGCGACAACCAGCACCTTTAGAGCAGATAGCTTAAAGGTGCTGCTGTTTACCTAATTTCTGCTATCAGGCAGGCACCATAATTTCAGTGGCAACCACCACCACAATCAGCCCAACCAGAACAGGAACCGATGTGCGCTTCACCACCTCGAACGGCGATATTTTCGCCATCCCGGCAACGGCAACCACTACGCCGGAAACAGGGGAAATCGTACGACCCAAATTGGAAGCCTGAAGCATCGGAATGGCTAGATAGGCAGGGTTGATCCCCATTTGTGACGCCAGCTTTGGAATCAGCTCAACAAACGCATAGAACGGCGCATTGCCCGAGCCCGTGGTCATCGCAGCCAACATCGTGATCGCGACCAACACGAGCATAATCACCAGTCCGCCGCTGCCAAATGATTGCGCAAGGCCAATCAGGCCGCTGATAAAGCCAATAGTGCCCAGCCCCTGGGCAAAGACACCCGCTGCGACCAACAGGATTACGACGCTAGAAAAAGCATCGGCCATCCCACGGTAAGCCACATCCAACCCATCAAACACTTTTTGCGCACTGAACGAACGGACAAATTCCAGCGCCGCGGCCAGCACCATACAGATAACCAGTACGGTGATGATATGCAGCTCTGGCCCCCATTTGCCATCAAACACCAGCACCCCCATGATCGGCGTAAACGGCAGAATAGCGTAAAAACGCGGGGCATCCGTCTTGATTTCGCTGACATCCAGAATCTCATGGCTGACATTCGCTTTGTTATCCAGATAGCGCTGCCAGAAGAAATGCGCGACGGCCATACACACGATCGCCATGATGGAAATAGGCAATGTGGCCTTAAAGGCAAAATCTACTAACTTCATCTGTGATGCCTGTGCAGCAAGTACCACGTCGCCCGAGGTCGGCGACAGGATTAGCGCAACCGGGGAGGCACAGATTGCAGCAGCCGCACCGCGACTAATACCGACGTTCACCATGACGGGGAACAGTGTTGCCATCAACAGCACACCGAGTCCCGTGGCCGATGACACCGCCAACGACATCAGGCAGGCGACAAAATAGGCCGCGATCATCAGCAAGTAAGGTGAGTTAATCATTTTCAGCGGACGGGAAACCAGCTTCACGACGACATCATTGGCACCGATGTGCGTCATATAAGCGGCAAATCCACACAGCACCATAATCATCATGCCGAGATCGCCACCGCGACTCATCAGCAAAATTTTTACGTATTCAACAATATCCGTCGCGCTCCAGCCTGTCGCCTTTGCGCTGGCTGGCAATACATTTTTCCCCAGCATGGCACTGATTGCCAAAAGTAAGAGGCCTCCCACCAGCAACACGCCAGTCGCGGAGTATCCTTTTATAATGTAACGACCAACTAAAATCGTTACAGCAACACCAATCAAAAGTTCGAGCATAGTGGGTTTCGATACCTGAGTAATAAATTATCTGACAGACATTCCCCGGCAACGGAATAGCGCCGCACCGAAAGCAGGGAGCGAAGTTTACTGCTTTAGAAAATAAAAAAAGAGAAAAATATTAACCTGTAGCGTTAAAAAAGAGACACCGGGCACATAGCCAGTCGAGAAGAGGATAACAAACTAAGGGAAAACGTTAGCGAGAAGCTGCCGGTTTGCTGACAGGAACCATCAAACCGGCTAAAAGCGCAGCATGTCAGAACATTAAAGACGATCGAGGAGTTGCTTCAGATCCTTACCCTTCTGGCTTTGCTGATTTTGACTGGCCCAGTCATTCAGGCGTTTTTTCAGCTCGTTCTGCAAGCGTTTACGCAGTAATTGATCCACCTGTAATTGGTAATTCAATTTATCCCATTCGCCATAGATGCGTAACGGGATCGCCGTGTTTTTCAACACGCTGACCAGTTGCTCATCCCCCTGCCACCCTTGCGTGATAGAGACATTCAAGTTGACGTCACACGTTTGAGCTGGCAAATCGAATTGGCCAGCACCCGTTAGCGACAGCAGCTCTGAGCGGCCATTGAGATCGGTAAGGCGCAACTTACCCGCATTGAGTTGTACTTTCCCAGTCAGCTGTTGCAGTTCGGTATAACGCTCGTAACGTTCTTGTCCTCGTACATTTCCGTTGCTACGCGCCACGGCCATCTGCACCATTTGCTGGATATTCAAACCCTGTAGACGAACGTTATTGCCTTGCAACGTCGCCGTCCCCTGCCACTGCTGGAGCAACGCAGGTAGCGCAATACTATTTCCGCTAAATTGCCCCACCATCGACAATTTACCACTCACCGTCTCGGCGGGTAGCGCAAACGCCGTCATCAGTTGCGACAGTTCAACATCCTTGAGCTCCGGCCGTAACGTGATGTTGGTTGATGAATTCGTCACGACTTTACCAGGCAATGAGACATGTCCACCGCCTAGTTCACCGCTCAAGGCCGTAACATCCAGCAGCCCCGGCTGGTTGTCTGCCCGTAGCGTAAATTGGCGGACATCGAGCCCACGATAGACCAGCGTTGCGGCACGTAATGACAGACGCGCCGTGAATTGCTGTAAGCTATCTTCTGGTTTGCTTGCCCCACTTTCATTTGAGATAACGGGGGCTGATGATTTCGCTGACACGACAGCGACATTGTTCTCTTTCACCGACGCGATCCCCAACAGGGAATCCAAATCCAGCTTCTCAGACAACAGGTCCAATTCGTAATGTGGGATATCCCCCAGCATTACGCTACCGGCCCCTGACAGTTGGCTATTATTGGTATTAAGTGAAAGCTGGCTAAACGTGACTTTTTCAGGCTGCTGTTGGTAACTTGCCTGAACACTCCCCGTTCCACTGATACCGTTTGCCGGTATTCCTGCTCCCTGAAGCTGGTAATCCAGTTTAGTGATATTGGCATTAACCTGCTGAGGGAAATGCAGCAAATCGACATCTGCGGCAAGGGAGAAGGCAATGTCGCGCTGATCGCGATTGATACGGCTGGATAATTCGATGTTGACCTGACGGTCGCTGTTCTGTTCCATCGCCAGATTAATGTCGCGCACGTTAATCTGTTCATTATTGCTGCGTTGCAGAATCAGCAGGCTATCGGCAACTTTTATCTTATCAATATCCAGCCGCCAGTGCCGTTCTTCAGATGGAGCCTGCGATCCCGCCGGGGCAATAGGCGCATTGTTGGCCTGTTTGGCTTCACTTTCCGGCGTCAGGCGAATAATGGCACCTTTCAGCATCACCTGCTTGACTGCAAGCTTGTGCGACAGAAGCGGCCAGAGTTGCACATCAAGACGCATGTTCTCTGCGCTGACAATCGGCGCGCTGGATCCCGGCGCGCTTAACGACATCCCGCCAGATAATATGCTCAGTTGCGGCCACACATGCCAGCGCAGATCGCCATCCAATTGAAGGCGATAGCCGCTACGTTCCTCAACCTGCTTCACCATGTAGGCGCGGAAGTCATTGGGATTAACCAGTACGACCAAAGTCGTCATTCCTGCCACCAGCACTACAAGCAGAATTGCCAGCGTCGTCAGAAATCTTCTCATGCCATCCTCATTGCGAAACGCACGGCCACCTGCTTTTTACCTACAGGCCTGTCGCCAGACGCTTAGTCTTTATCGATCCGGCTCGCTACCGCACCCTGTTGATCTTTATATTTGGCATCCTGACGGCGGTTGTAAGGACGAGCAGCCGGCCCGGAAAGCGGTTCAAAACTCAGAGCGCCAATCATCATGCCGGGGCGTAACGCCAACGGCAACTTACCTGAATTATAGAACTCCAGCACAATTCTTCCTTGCCAACCTGGATCAATACGGTGTGCGGTGACGTGAACCATCAATCCCAGACGGGCTAGCGAAGAACGACCATCCAGCCAGCCAACCAAGTTATCCGGTAGCGTAACGGATTCAAACGTCACTGCCAGCGCTAACTCTCCCGGGTGCAGGAAAAACGCCTCGCCTTCAGGCAAATTGATTTCATCACTCATGACGCGATCCAGCGCAGCGCTGACTTCATCTTTCGGGCCACTCAAGTCAATGAAGGCCGCAGTGTGTCCACGGAAGACGCGAAACTGATTTCCCAAACGAACATCAACGGTCGCGCCACTGATCCTCTCAGTAGGCGGACGGGGTGTAATCACCAGTCGGCCATCATCCAGCCAGGCTTCAATGTCACGGTCACACAGTCTCATCTTATTCTCCATTCGACGCCGGTCTCTAACAGATAAACCTTCTCTACCTGTCATGCTTCACGTTGCCTGCACGTTAGTGATGCCACGTGGATTATTTAGGGTAGCGACTATTCAAAAAACTGGCTTATCTTGGCTTTCAAAATATCAATCGCAATACGGTTTTTCCCGCCGCGCGGCACAATAATGTCGGCATACTGCTTAGAGGGTTCAATAAATTGCAGGAACATCGGGCGCACGGTCTTCTGATACTGCTCCATCACGGAATCCATTGAACGCCCACGCTCATTAACGTCGCGACGCATACGGCGCAGCAGACAAATATCCAGCGGTGTATCGACAAAAATCGAGAAATTCATCTCACTGCGCAGGCGCGCATCCGTCAGCAGCAGGATACCTTCCAGAATAATGACCTTTTTCAGCTCGATATGCACGGTTTCCTGCTTGCGAGTGTGCTCGACGTAGCTGTACTGAGGGACTTCGATCGCCTGACCCGCTTTCAGCATCTGCAAATGTTTAAGTAGCAGACTATGATCCATCGAACTCGGGTGGTCATAGTTAGTTTTTACCCGCTCTTCCATCGTCAGGTGGCTTTGATCTTTATAATAACTGTCTTCCGATATCACCCCGATATGCTGATCACCAACCTGATCGCGTAATTCTCGATACAAGGTGCTGGAAATAAGACTTTTACCCGAAGCGGATGCTCCTGAGATCCCGATGATGACGCACTGGTGAGACTGATCAGTCATGGTATTAACGACCTGATTAATATAAATAAAAGAGAGGGGAATGCGCCAACGGGCGCTTTGACGCGGCAATTATAGGGAGTTACCCCCCTTCACGCCACCCTTTCCGCGTATTGCGCTCTAGGGAAATTGCATGCTGGCGTAGGATCACGCCGGGTCAGAGCCCGGCTTTTATACACGTCATACTTCAAGTTGCATGTGCGTTGGCTTCGTTACTCGGTCCACTTACGTGGACCTCGCCCCGCTGGGGCCGCTGCAAGCAGCGTTCAAATCTGCCTCTGGCAGATTTGTCAGTCACCCGAATCACTTACCTGAGTAAGCTCATCGGGATGAAATGAGAGACATCCTGTCTCTCACCGGAGGCCAGCCGTTGGCTGGTCAAATTCGTTCCCGACGAATTTGTCCTTACCTTGCCGCCTTCCTGAAACTCGAATTATTTAGGGTATATAGCAGGCTACAGCGCCCGGAAAGAAATTTCGCCGGGAATCGTGTCACCCTGCCAATAGAGCTGAGCGGCAACCTGCCCCGCTAGCTCGCGGTACAGAGAAGTAAACTCGCTATCCGGCTGGCTGACCACCGTCGGCTCACCGCGGTCAAGGTCTTCACGCAAGGAGATATGCAGTGGGAGCTGACCTAGCAGGGAACAGTGATATTTTTCCGCCAGCTTCTGCGCCCCCCCCGTGCCGAAGATAGGCTCCAGATGACCGCAGTTGCTACAGATGTGTACGCTCATATTTTCAACGATGCCCAGTACCGGCACGCTGACTTTTTCAAACATCGCGATGCCCTTCATGGCATCCATCAGCGCGATATCCTGTGGCGTCGTCACGACGACCGCCCCCGTAACAGGAATACTCTGCGCCAGTGTCAATTGAATATCACCCGTGCCCGGAGGCATATCGAGTACCAAATAGTCCAAATCCGGCCAAAGGGTATCCTGCAATAGCTGCAATAACGCTTTGCTGGCCATCGGCCCGCGCCACACCATGGCGTTATCGTCCGTCACCAGATAACCAATCGAGTTGGTTGCCAGACCGTGTGCGATAATCGGCGCCATATGTTGACCGTCCGGCGAGGTTGGCCGCTCACTGGCTGACCCCAGCATGGTCGGAATGGAAGGGCCGTAGATATCGGCATCCAGAATGCCTACATTGGCACCTTCAGCCGCCAATGCCAGCGCCATGTTGACCGCCGTGCTGGATTTGCCGACTCCGCCTTTCCCGGAACTGACGGCAATGATGTTTTTCACGCCCTTCACACCGGCCTGATCGTTAACCCGGCGCAAGGTAGCGATATCGTGCGTTAAGCGCCATTCGACTGCCTTTGCGCCTGATAAACGTAATAGCTCATCGCTAACCGTTTCTTTTAATACTGCCAAACCACTCAGCCAGACAAACGGCATCGTCAGTTCGATGTGCAACACGTTGTCCAGCAGCGCACAATGGCGCAGCGCATTCAGTGTCGTCAGGTTATTTTTCAGTGTCGGGTGCTGAAAAGTAGATAAAACCCCGGTGACCATCGCACGCAGTGCTTCAGGGCGTTGTTCGGGGACTGTCGCGTTCATTCCGGCTCCTTGAAATTCTCATATTTGACCGTTGAGACCGTGTACAGCATACCAGAGCCATCACAGTCTGACGCCCTTCGGCGTCAAAAACGTGGAAACGCTACGCAAAATAAAATCTGCCATGGGGTTTCCTGCCGTTTTTACTCACGCCAGCGGTTTACGCAGCAAGGCGCTATCGGTTAACATCGATCTCCCTCTATTCACAAAAGAAAGCAAGTTCCTCATGACTCAAGTCGCAAAGAAAATCCTGGTAACGTGCGCGCTGCCTTACGCTAATGGTTCGATCCACCTCGGTCATATGCTTGAACACGTTCAGGCCGATATTTGGGTTCGTTACCAGCGAATGCGCGGCAATCAGGTTCACTTTATCTGTGCGGACGACGCTCACGGCACGCCAATTATGCTGAAAGCACAGCAAATGGGGATTGCGCCGGAACAGATGATTGCGGCAATGAGTCAGGAGCATCAGCAGGACTTTGCCGGTTTCAACATCAGCTATGACAACTACCACTCTACGCATAGCGAAGAGAACCGTGAGCTGTCAGGGTTGATTTATGGTCGGCTGAAAGAGAACGGCTTTATTAAAAATCGCACCATTTCTCAGCTGTACGATCCAGAGAAAGGTATGTTCCTGCCGGATCGTTTCGTCAAAGGTACCTGCCCGAAATGTAAGGCTGCTGACCAATATGGCGATAACTGCGAAGTGTGTGGGGCGACCTACAGCCCAACGGAACTGATCGACCCGAAATCCGCGGTGTCTGGTGCGACGCCAGAAATGCGTGAATCCGAGCACTTCTTCTTCGATCTGCCTGCATTCAGCGAGATGCTGCAAGCCTGGACGCGCTCCGGCGCATTGCAGGAGCAAGTCGCTAACAAGATGCAGGAGTGGTTCGATTCAGGTCTGCAACAGTGGGACATTACCCGCGACGCACCGTATTTTGGCTTTGAAATCCCCGATGCGCCGGGCAAATATTTTTACGTCTGGCTGGATGCGCCAATCGGCTACATGGGATCGTTCAAGAACCTGTGCGACAAGCGTGGCGATCTGAATTTTGATGATTTCTGGAAGAAAGACTCCGACGCGGATTTGTACCATTTCATCGGTAAAGACATCGTTTATTTCCACAGCCTGTTCTGGCCGGCTATGTTGGAAGGCAGCGGTTTCCGCAAACCGACGAACCTGTTCGTACATGGTTACGTCACGGTTAACGGCGCCAAAATGTCTAAATCACGTGGCACCTTCATCAAAGCGGACACGTACCTGCAACATCTGGATGCCGATTGCCTGCGTTATTACTACGCGGCAAAACTGTCTTCTCGCATTGATGACATCGACCTCAATCTGGAAGATTTCGTTCAGCGCGTGAATGCTGACATCGTTAACAAAGTCGTGAATCTGGCATCACGTAATGCCGGTTTCATCAACAAGCGCTTTGACGGCAAGCTGGCGGACAAGCTGGCCGACGCCGAGCTGTACAAAACCTTCACCGATGCCGCAGCCAGCATTGCCGAAGCCTACAGCAGCCGTGAGTCCGGGCGAGCCATTCGTGAGATCATGGCGCTGGCGGATATCGCCAACCGCTATGTTGACGAACAAGCACCGTGGGTTGTGGCAAAAGCAGAAGGTCGGGATGAAGACCTGCAAGCCATTTGCTCAATGGGCATCAACCTGTTCCGCGTACTGATGACGTACCTGAAGCCAGTTCTGCCTGCGCTGTCCCAGCGGACAGAAGCATTTTTGAATACGGAACTGAACTGGGATGCTATCACCACCCCACTGCTGAACCATCAGGTTAGTCCATTCAAAGCACTGTTCAACCGCATCGATCTGGATAAAGTGAACGCAATGGTTGACGCGTCTAAAGAAGACATGGTCACCGCGCAAAAAGTCGTGTCCGGTCCACTGGCAGACAACCCGGTGCAGGACACTATTAACTTTGACGATTTTGCTAAAGTCGATATGCGTATCGCACTGATTAAGCAGGCCGAGCTGGTTGACGGTTCTGACAAGCTCTTACGTCTGACGCTAGATCTGGGCGGCGAAACCCGTCAGGTCTTCTCCGGCATTCGTGAAGCTTATCCCGATCCGGCTAAGCTGGAAGGCCGTTTAACCGTTATGGTCGCCAATCTGGCTCCGCGTAAAATGCGCTTCGGCATATCAGAAGGCATGGTGATGGCCGCAGGCCCAGGCGGGAAAGATATCTTCCTATTGAGCCCAGACAGCGGTGCTCAGCCGGGTATGCAGGTCAAATAACCACCACATCAAGCCGGATTTTAATCCGGCTTTTTTTTGCAACAATTCCTCCACAAATCCCCGCAAATTCCTCTTCGGCTGGCTCATCGCTCCACATTATTTGTAACCATGAAATAACAAAATCGTTATGCATTACAGTATATAACGAATAAAAAACATACCTCTTTATAGGTGTTATGGGGGTTTAAATACTTAAATTTTGATTTTGCGCAAAGCCCACAATTTATGTGTTGTTAAATTGCTCGCAACAAAAATGACACATAATTACACAGGGAAACTAATGCAACTGAATAGAAGAGGTTTCTTTAAAGTTTGCGCGGGGGGGATGGCTGGAACCACTCTCGCGGTATTGGGCTTTACACCCACGGAAGCAATGGCATCAGTGCGTCAATATAAGCTGTTACGGGCAAAAGAGACGCGTAACAACTGCACATACTGTTCAGTTGGTTGTGGTGTGCTCATGTATAGCCTGGGCGATGGCGCCAAAAATGCGAAACCTTCCGTTTTTCATATCGAAGGTGATGCGGATCACCCAGTCAGCCGCGGCTCCCTTTGCCCGAAAGGTGCGGGCCTGGTTGACTATATCCACAGCGAAAACCGCCTGCTCTATCCTGAATACCGCGCGCCTGGCTCAGACAAATGGCAGCGAATCAGCTGGGACGATGCGATTGAACGTATCGCGCGCCTGATGAAAGCTGACCGCGACGCCAACTTTCAACGCACCAACGCCAAAGGCGAAACCGTCAACCGCTGGCTGACTACCGGTATGCTGTGCTCTTCTGCTGCTAGCAACGAAACGGGTATCCTCGACCAGAAATTTGCCCGTGCACTCGGCATGGTTGCCATCGACTGTCAGGCACGTTTGTGTCACGGCCCAACCGTTGCCGCACTGGCACCGACATTCGGCCGTGGCGCAATGACTAACAACTGGGTTGATATCAAAAACGCCAACGTCATCATCGTGATGGGCGGCAACCCGGCGGAAGCACACCCGGTCGGTTTCAAATGGGCTGTTGAAGCGAAAACACACAACAATGCGAAACTGATTGTTGTCGATCCACGCTTTAACCGCTCCGCTGCCGTTGCCGATCTCTACGCGCCAATTCGAGCAGGTTCAGATGCCGCCTTCCTCTTAGGTATCGTTAACTACCTTATTACGAACGATAAAATTCATCGCGAATACGTAGTGTCTTACACCAACGCCAGCCTGATCGTGCGTGATGATTTCAGCTTTGACGAAGGCTTGTTCAGCGGCTACGACGAACAAAAGCGCCAATATGACAAATCCAGCTGGCAGTATGAGCTGGATGAAGCCGGTTTTGCCAAACGCGACACCACGCTGTCTCACCCACGCTGCGTCTGGAATCTGCTGAAAAAACACGTTTCTCGCTATACGCCAGAAATGGTGACATCCCTGTGCGGTACCTCAGCAAAAGATTATGAAGAGATTTGCCGTACGCTGGCTGAAACTTGCGTACCGAATAAAACCGCAACCTTCATGTATGCACTGGGTTGGACCCACCACACCAACGGCGCGCAAATTATCCGCTCCGCTGGCATGATCCAGCTTCTGCTGGGAAATATCGGTATGGCAGGCGGCGGCATCAACGCCCTGCGCGGCCACTCCAACATTCAGGGCTATACCGATCTGGGTCTGCTGTCGTTAAATCTGCCGGGCTATATGCCACTGCCGTCAGAAAAACAGCCGGATCTGAATACCTATCTGAGCCAAATAACCCCCACCGCCATGTTGCCCGATCAGGTTAACTATTGGAAAAACACGCCAAAATTCTTTATCAGCATGATGAAGAGTTTCTATGGCGATCATGCACAGGCGGCGAATAACTGGGGTTATGACTGGTTGCCGAAGTGGGATCGTAGCTACGATGTCATGGTACAAACCGAGTTGATGGTGGAAGGCAAAATGAACGGCTACATCGTTCAGGGCTTTAACCCCGTTGCCGCGTTCTCTAACAAGAACAAAGCGACTGAAGCACTCTCTCGACTCAAGTACATGGTCATCATCGATCCACTGGTCACGGAAACCTCCACGTTCTGGCAGAACTATGGCGAATTCAATGACGTGGATACGAAGTCCATTCAGACTGAAGTCTTCCGTCTGCCTTCTTCCTGCTTTGCCGAGGAAAATGGTTCTATCGCCAACTCTGGTCGCTGGTTGCAATGGCACTGGGCGGCGGCTGAGCCACCAGGAGAAGCCCATCACGACGGCAAAATCCTCGGTAAACTGCTGATGCGCCTGCGTGAACTGTATAAAGAAGAAGGCGGCGCATACCCCGATCCGTTGATGAACATCAACTGGAACTATAAAGACCCGGAAGATCCACATCCAGAAGAGATCGCCCGCGAGGCCAACGGCATGGCGCTGGCTGATATCTACGACGACAGCGGCAAACTGATCCTGAAAAAAGGCCAGCAGCTCGCCGATTTCTCACAGTTGCGTGATGACGGCACCACGTCCAGCTTCTGCTGGATCTATGCCGGTAGCTGGACAGAAGCCGGTAACCAGATGGATAAACGCGACAACGCCGATGCCGGTCTGGGCTGCACGCCAAACTGGTCATGGTGCTGGCCGCAAAACCGCCGCATTCTCTACAACCGCGCCTCTGCCGACCTACAAGGGAAACCGTGGGACAGCAAGCGTAAATTGCTGGAATGGACCGGCCAGAAATGGCAAGGCATTGATGTGCCTGACTTCGCCGCAACGGTACCACCGGGCAAAGACACGGGGCCGTTCATCATGCTGCCGGAAGGTCTGGCACGTCTGTTCTCCGTAGACAAACTGGTAGACGGGCCGTTCCCTGAACACTACGAGCCGATCGAATCACCTATTGGCACCAACCCGTTGCACCCAGCGGTGATTTCCAGCCCGGTCGCGCGTTTATTTGCGCGTGATGCGAAAACCATGGGCACCGCGAAGGACTTCCCTTACGTGGCGACCACCTACTCGATTACCGAATTATTCCGTCACTGGACAAAACACGCGCGTCTGAACGCGATTGTGCAGCCGGAACAGTTTGTTGAGATCGGTGAAAATCTGGCGAAGAGCAAAGGCATTAAAGCGGGCGATGAAGTCAAAGTCTCCTGCCAGCGTGGCTATATCAAAGCCAAAGCGGTGGTTACGAAGCGTATCAAAACGCTGCAAATTGCCGGGCGCAGCGTGGAAACCGTTGGTATTCCCTGCCACTGGGGCTTTGAGGGAACCACGCGTAAAGGGTTCCTGGCTAACACACTCACCCCGAGCGTCGGCGACGCTAATTCACAAACGCCTGAGTACAAAGCGTTTTTGGTTAATGTAGAGAAGGCGTAAGGGTAGCGAACTATGTCAATGCAATCACAAGATATTATTAAACGTTCGGCCACCAACGGCTTTACACCGCCTCCGCATGTGCGTAATGACAAAAGCGAAGTGGCAAAACTGATCGATGTCACCACCTGCATCGGCTGTAAAGGCTGTCAGGTGGCCTGTTCAGAGTGGAACGATATTCGTGACGAAGTCGGCCATAACTTCGGGGTTTATGATAACCCAGCAGATCTGAGCGCTAAATCCTGGACGTTGATGCGCTTTTCCGAAGTGGAAGAAAACGATCGTCTGGAATGGCTGATCCGTAAAGATGGCTGCATGCACTGTAGCGATCCGGGCTGTCTGAAAGCCTGTCCTTCCGCTGGTGCGGTTATTCAGTACGCCAACGGTATCGTCGATTTTCAGTCCGAACACTGTATCGGCTGCGGCTATTGCATCGCCGGCTGCCCGTTCAATATTCCGCGTCTGAATAAAGAAGATAACCGCGTCTATAAATGTACGCTATGCGTCGACAGAGTCAGCGTTGGGCAAGAGCCAGCCTGCGTGAAAACCTGTCCGACCGGTGCCATTCGTTTCGGTACGAAAGAAGAGATGAAGCATCTGGCAGAAGAGCGCATCGCCGATCTGAAAAGCCGTGGTTATAAGAATGCAGGCCTCTATGACCCGCAGGGCGTAGGGGGGACACATGTGATGTATGTTCTGCACCACGCAGACAGACCATCGCTCTATAACAATCTGCCGGATGACCCGCAGATTTCCACACCGGTCAACCTGTGGAAAGGCATTCTGAAACCGCTATCTGCGTTAGGGTTTGTCGCCACGTTCGCTGGGTTAATGTTCCACTACATCGGTGTGGGTCCGAATACAGAAGAAATGGAGCATGAGCACGAGGGAGAAGACAAAGAAGGGGGAGACAAACATGAGTAAATCAAAAATGATTTTGCGCACCAAGTTTATCGATCGCATCTGTCACTGGATTGTGGTGATTAGCTTTTTCCTGGTCGCGCTCTCAGGTATTGCTTTGTTTTTCCCCACCCTGCAATGGCTGACGCAGACGTTTGGTACGCCGCAAATGGGGCGTATTCTGCACCCGTTTTTTGGCGTGCTGATCGTCATTTGCCTGATCCCAATGTTCTTCCGGTTTGTTAGCCATAACATCCCGAAAAAGCGCGATCTGCCGTGGTTCCTCAATATCATTGAGGTATTAAAAGGCAATGAGCATGAAGTCGCTGAAGTGGGGAAATACAACCCAGGTCAGAAAATGATGTTCTGGAGCATCATGGGGCTGACACTGGTCCTGCTGATCACCGGGGTTATCATGTGGCGTCCTTATTTTGCCCACCTGTTTCCGATTGATATCGTGCGCTACGCGATTCTGATTCATGCGGTTGCGGCTATCGTCCTCATCCATGCCATCCTGATCCATATGTACATGGCGTTCTGGGTCAAAGGCTCGATCAAGGGCATGATTGAAGGCAAAGTCTCCAAACGCTGGGCGCGTAAACACCACCCACGCTGGGCGCGTGAAGTGGAAGAGAAAGAAGCGAAGAAATAATTCACTCTTTCTTAATCCTGCCACTCACCTGAAATGCCGTGCCTCGCGGGCATTTCAGGCTGTTGACAAACCTATTTATCGAACGAGAACGGGAGTAACGGAATAGAAGAGTAAAGCGTTTGCGCCAGGGATGGCGCAATCCGAGCGTACAGGGATGTATTCACAGCGTCTTTACGATCTATCCGTTACTACCGCCATACGGACTTTGTCAGCAACCTCGAATGCCCGCCTCGCGGGCATTTTTCTTTTTATCCGCAGTCAGCACGAATCGTTATAACTTAAATCCAAAAGTCATAACTCTCCCCTCTTTCTCGCCTGTCGCTCAACGGCTATGATGCAGTATCATTTTTAAATAGACATCCAGACATAAAGACAGCTATAAAGTAATAACGCAGAGAACATAACAATACTGCAATCGACACAACATCAATTTATAAAACGCCATGGAGCTGATAATGAAGAAATTTACGCCCGCCCTGCTTGCACTGAGCCTACTGACTGCATTACCGGCACTGGCTAATCAAAATGCCACTATTGCTCCCGTTCCGGCCGCTATCGCCAATCATGACGGCCCGGTTCGTATCGCGGTTATCCGCAACCTGGGTTCAGACGACAACACCACGCAATTTGTTTCTGGCGTGCTCGAAGAAGGCAAAAAGCTGGGCTTTAAGGTCAGCACTTTTCTGAGCAACGGCGATGATGCCCGTTTTCAGGATTTCGTGAATCAGGCTATTAGCCAAAAATATGATGGCATCATCCTGTCGCAGGGTCGTGACCCCTACTCTACCGATTTGATTAAACGCATCGTCGACAGCGGCATTGCTGTTTCCGTATTTGATACCGCCGTGAACGGCGAGATTCCGGGCGTGACCGTCACCCAGCAGGATGACGCCTCACTGACTAACGAATCCTTCGGCCAACTGGTGAAGGATTTCAACGGTAAAGCCAACATCATCAAACTGTGGGTCGCAGGCTTCCCGCCGATGGAACGCCGCCAGCTTGCTTATCAACAGATCCTGAAAGCTAACCCCGGCATCAAGGAACTCGAATCGATTGGTGCCGTGTCCTCTGATGTACAAGGCGATACTGCCAACAAAGTCGGCGCAGTACTGGCGAAATACCCGAAAGGCAAAATCGATGCAATTTGGGGATCGTGGGATGCCTTCAGCCAGGGCGCTTATAAGGCGTTGAAAGAAAACGGCCGCACCGAAATCAAACTGTACAGCATCGACATCTCTAACCAGGATCTACAGCTGATGCGTGAAGCAAACAGCCCGTGGAAAGTCAGCGTAGCTGTCGATCCTAAACTGATCGGTAAAGTTAACCTGCGTCTGGTTGCCAACAAGATTGCCGGTGAAGCGACACCTGCGACCTATGAGTTCCGTGCCGCCGCGATTCCGCAAGCGCTGTTAGCCAGCCAGCCAGGTGCGGTCAACGTCGCCGGATTGGCGAAAATCATCCCAGGCTGGGGCCACACGGATGATTTTATCGCACCGTGGTTTGCTACACTGGAAGCCAAACAGGCGAAATAACACGGAGATAACTCATGGCATCGACTCCTCTGCCCACTCCCGATTACAGCCGCAACATGCGGCTGGTTGGGCACAGCGATCAAGGTGGCAGACCCGATGGCGTACAGGTGATGGTTCATCGCGGCTACGCTTATATCGGGCATATGGTTTCACAAGGTGTGTCGATTGTGGATGTGCGCGATGCCAAGAATCCCAAGCCGGCGGGGTTTATTGCAGCCCCGCCCGGCACCTGGAATATCCACCTGCAAACGCACGATGACCTGCTGCTTGTCGTCAACGCGCGCGATCTGTTTGCCGACGCCAGCTTCGCCGAGGAAAAGGTCTATTACACCCGCTCCGTCGCCGACACGGTCAGTACCAAACAGCAGGACAAAAACTGGAGCGCGGGATTACGGATTTTCGATATCTCGACGCCGGATAAACCGCGCGAGATCAGCTTCCTGCCGCTGGACGGTATCGGCATTCACCGCATCTGGTATGTCGGTGGGCGCTGGGCCTATGTCTCCGCACTGCTCGATGGCTACAGCGACTACATTTTTCTGACTATCGATTTGGCCGATCCGCAGCGCCCAGAGGTTGCTGGCCGCTACTGGCTACCCGGCATGCATACCGCTGGCGGAGAAACCGCAAGCTGGCCAGACGGTAAGCGTTATGCACTGCACCACGCCATTATCAGCGGCGACACCGCCTATGGTAGCTGGCGCGATGGCGGCTTGACGCTGCTGGACGTGAGCGATCGCACCAATCCACAGCTCATCAGCCACCGGAACTGGAGTCCACCGTTTGGCGGTGGCACACACACGGCGCTGCCGCTGCCGGATCGCGATTTGCTAATCGTGTTGGATGAAGCCGTATTGGATAATCAGGAAGATGGCGAGAAGTTGATTTGGGTGTTCGATATTCGTGAACCGAGTAACCCGGTAAGTATTGCCACCTTTCCTCAGCCGAAAGAAGCGGATTATGTGAAGAAAGGCGCACACTTTGGCCCCCATAACCTGCATGAAAATCGGCCCGGCAGCTTCATCAGTTCGTCACTGATTTTCGCCACGTACCAAAACGCAGGGGTGCGGGCTTACGACATCAGTAATCCGTATCAGCCGAAGGAAACAGGTGCACTGGTACCTGCTGCGCCAGACAGAATGGTCGACAAACGCCCCGGCAGACCACAAATTATTCAGTCTTGCGATGTGTTTGTTGATGCCAACGGAATCATCTACAGCACGGACTACAACGCGGGTTTGTCGATTATCGAATATCGGGGTTAATCGAAAAAAAAAGCCCTGCGGATCAATGCAGGGCGTAATGTTGTGCTTGGCTTGTTTAGTCCAGCGCCAGTACCGACACCCACATTGGCCCCTGACCGACGTCGTAACGCGCCAGCGGTTGAAGAGCGCCCGTGTTCTGGTCAATGTGATACACCTCAATGTGCTGAGATTTCTGCCCTGCTGAAATCAGGAACTCACCGGTGTTGTCGATATTGAAACCGCGCGGCTGCGTTTCAGTCGACTGATGTCCGGTCAGCGTTAACGTGCTGCCGTCTTCAGACACCTGGAAAACACTCAGCAAGCTGGCAGTACGGTCGCTGATATACAGGAAACGACCATTCGGCGTAATGTGAATATCTGCCGCCCAGCGCGTATCGCTGAAACCAGCAGGCATGGCATCCAGCGTTTGCACTTTCTGCAAGTCGCCGCTGGCTGCATCCAACTGATACACATCCACTGAACTGTCCAGTTCATTCACGCAATAGGCAAAACGATGATTCGGGTGGAAAGCCATATGGCGTGGACCGGCACCCGCTACCGTCGTCATTTCAGCCTGACGATGCTCGCTCAATTCGCCCGCCGCCCCCAGATCGTACAAACGGATGCGGTCTTCTTTCAGGCAAGGTGCCCATACAACGCTGTTGGTTGGATCGACATTGGTAGAATGGCATCCTTCCAATCCATCCAACTGATGAATCGGCTCGCCAACGATGCCGTCAGCACCGATTGGGCTAACACTCACGCAAGCGCCGCTGTAAGATGCGCTGAACAGGAAACGTCCGTCATTATCAGTCGACAGATGCGTCGGGCTGCCTGGTAAAGATGCCACACCCGCTTGCGTCAATTTACCCTGTTCATCAATACGATAGCTCAGAACCCGGAAATCAGGACGAACGCCAACATATAGGTGACGCTTGTTCGGTGCGATCACCATCGGCTGAACCTGTCCTGGAACCTCAACGGTTTGCAATAATGTCAGATTTCCCTGAGCACCGAGTTGCCAAACATGAATCTGCTGGCTTTCCGGGCTGGCGACATAAACCACTTGCTGCATCGTATTCTCCTTGTTTCACGCGAATGTAGCGGCTCAGGAAGGCTCAAAAAGAGGTTCATCAGAAGGATAACGAACTTGCTCAACCTGACGCACGGTATACCATAAATGACTAATCACTTTATTCTACAGAGACATCGCAAGGCTACTATTGATTTAAGCAATGGCTGATTTAAGTAATGATTGATACGGTAGTGTCCGCACGTCGCTATTCTTGCATCGCTCATGTTTTACGGACTTTAGGTTATGACCACGTTTGATTCGCTGTTTTCCCTGCTGTCGCGTTCCCCTTTCCGCCAGCGTTTTAAGTTGGGCGCCAAAGAACGAGACTATTGCTACAACAAGGGTAAGGAAACGATCGCCTCCCATGCCGCCGATTTTATCGCGCACAGGCTGGCACCGGCCGATCCAGTCAATGATGGTAAACAGACCCCGATGCGCGGTCATCCCGTGTTTATTGCACAACATGCCACCGCAACCTGCTGTCGGGGATGTCTGGAAAAATGGCACCATATTGCTCAGCATCGTCAACTAAGTGATGAGGAACAGCGTTATGTCGTCGACGTGATTTTATACTGGCTGGAAAATACGTTGATTAGCAGGCGCTAAGGTACAGCGATAATGCATGGAGAGATATTACGACAGTAAATCGTCAGAGGATAATTTAAGAAGAGAGAAAGAATGACGTAAGAAAGGTCGAGATTGAAAGTGGCGGAGGAGTAGAGATTCGAACTCTAGAACACTTTCGCGTCGCCGGTTTTCAAGACCGGTGCCTTCAACCACTCGGCCACTCCTCCGCAATGACGCGCACTATAAACAGTACGCCGCACATTGTAAAGCAACGTTGTGGTCAACTGCTTAAAAAATAGATGATAAGCCGTTGAAAGCATAGAAAATCGACAATCGCGTTGTAAAATCGTCCGTTTAGCCTTATTTACCACGGCCTCACTGACGCCTTCGTCATCAAATGAACCTCAGACACTTTTATCTCGCTGTTGTCTGTCTATTTTTCGCCGCGTCCTTTATCGTAGGCGTAATTTGATACCCACATTTTTATTTGCGAGACAACGATGACCTACCGAGTAATTGCACTTGATCTTGATGGTACACTATTGAATCAACAGAAAAAAATCCTTCCCGAATCACTGACTGCACTCGCGCTGGCCCGTCAGCAAGGCATAAAAGTGATGATCGTCACCGGACGCCACCACTCGGCAATCCACCCTTTTTATCAGGGTTTGCAGTTGGATACGCCCGCCATCTGCTGTAACGGCACCTATGTCTATGATTACCAGTTGGGTCAAGCGTCGCACACCAATCCGCTCTCTGTTGAACAGGCCAAAAATGTCATTACGCTGCTAGAGGAATGTGATATTCATGGGCTGATGTATGCCGATGACGACATGTATTACCAGTATCCTACCGGGCACGTAGTCCGCACGCTGGCATGGGCTGCTAACCTGCCGGAACAGCAGCGTCCTCGTTTCGCTCAGGTGGAAAATCTGGCGCGTCAGACTGAAGCGTCCCACGCTATCTGGAAATTCGCAACCACGCACGCCGATGTTCCCACGCTGAACCATTTCGCCGCAGAAGTGGAAAAGCAGCTCGGATTGGCCTGCGAGTGGTCATGGCAGGATCAGGTTGATATCGCCCAAACTGGCAACAGCAAAGGCAAACTGCTCCAGCAATGGCTTGGCGAACAGGGCATCAGCATGAAAGACGTCGTAGCATTCGGCGATAACTTCAACGATATCAGCATGCTGGAAGGCGTAGGATTAGGCGTCGCGATGGGCAACAGTGCCGATGAGATCAAAGCACGAGCCGATTTGGTGATTGGCAGCAATGAAGAACCCAGCATTGCCGACGTTATCCGCACCCGCATTCTGGCATAACCAACAGTCACGCAATCAGGCAAGCGAGAGCTATCGCTTTTCCTGATTGCGTTCGACGAACAAATAGACTTACAGCGCGCTGCCCAGTACCTGCCGCAGGTAAGCCCCCGCTCCCATTAATCCTGGCTGTTCATGGGTAATCAGGTACACAGGGATATCCTGCATATAGCCTTTGAACCGTCCTTTGTCCTCAAAAGCCGCCCGAAAACCGGAGGCTTTAAAAAACTCCAGAAAGCGCGGGACGATACCACCAGCAATGTACACGCCGCCAAATGTGCCTAAATTTAACGCCAGATTACCGCCGAAGCGACCCATGATGACGCAGAATAGCGACAGCGCGCGGCGACAGTCCACATCCGTATTGTTGACGGCACGTTCGGTAATATCTTTCGGTTCCAGCGCCTCCGGCGTGCGCTCATCAGACAGCACCACAGCACGGTAAATATTCACCAGCCCTTGCCCAGAGAGTAAGCGCTCTGCGGAAACGTGTCCGAGCGACTGGCGCAATACCGCCAGAATGTTGTCCTCTTCATCGCTATTCGGCGCGAAATCCACGTGTCCACCTTCACCCGGCAAACTAATCCATTGATTGGCAACATGAACCAGATGAGCAACCCCCAGTCCCGTGCCTGCACCATACACGGCAACAGGCTTACCCGGTACAGGCTCCCCGCCACCGAACTGGAGCAGACTCTCACTCCCTAGCACTGGCACCGCCATGGAAACGGCGGTAAAGTCGTTGATGACCTCAAAATGGCGTAAGCCCAGACTTGCTTTCATTTCAGCGATGGAAAATGCCCAGGTGTGATTCGTCATCGCCACCCAGTCACCGGTAATCGGGCAGGCAATCGCGATACAGGCATCCTGCACCGTGACCTGTCGTGAATCGAGATAATCGCGGACTGCCCCTTCCAGAGAGGGGAAATCCAGCCCGGAATAAGTCTCGATTTGCGACAGTTCTCCCGTCATGGCGTCACACAGCGCCAAACGCGTATTGGTGCCGCCGACATCGCCCACTAAAACAAAGTGCGTCATTCTTCTTTTTCCCTCAAACAAAGCAGATACCCGATCATTGCGTGAAAGCAGCCCGCTACGCTATGGCTATATCACTTTCTAGTGATAAGGATCTCATTTATGGCTAAAAGCTGCGGTTAAGTTAAAAGTAATCGATTACATTTAGAAAACACAAATTGTAATCGATTACTTTTAAGAGGGATACCACATGGTTTCTTCATCTGAAAACACAGCTACCAAATCGTTACAACCGGCCTTCGTGGTTCCCAGACTGTCACTCATGATGTTCTTAGAGTTCTTCATCTGGGGTTCATGGTCAGTTACCCTGGGTCTGGTTATGACACAGTATAATTTGGCCGCCATGATTGGCGACGCCTTCTCTGCCGGACCAATCGCCTCAATCCTGTCGCCATTCGTACTGGGTATGGTGGTTGACCGCTTCTTCCCATCACAAAAAGTCATGGCGCTGCTGCACCTGATCGGCGCGGTCATTCTGTGGTTTGTGCCCACCGCGTTAATCAACGAAGACGGTTCACAGTTGCTAATCCTGCTGTTCGCCTACACACTGTGCTTTATGCCAACGCTGGCGTTAACCAACAACATCGCGTTCCATAACCTGACTAACAGTGAGAAGAGCTTCCCGGTTGTGCGCGTCTTCGGCACCATTGGTTGGATCGTTGCCGGTGTCTGCATCGGGACAGCGGGCATCTCCGCAAGCGTCAATATTTTCTACGTCGCTGCCGCCTGCTCTGCCATTCTTGCAGCTTACAGCCTGACGCTGCCGCATACTCCAGCGCCAGCCAAAGGCTTGCCGCTGGCAGTGCGCGATCTGTTCTGTGCTGATGCGTTCGCGCTGCTGAAGAAAGGCCACTTTCTGGTCTTTGCCATCTGCGCGATGCTGATCTCTATTCCACTGGGCACCTACTACGCTTACACCGCGTCCTTCCTGAGCAATGCGGGTATCAGCGACGTCAGCACCGCCATGTCGTTTGGTCAGATGTCCGAAATCGTCTTCATGCTGATCATTCCGCTGCTGTTTAGAAAGCTGGGCGTGAAATACATGCTGTTCATCGGCATGCTGGCGTGGTTCGTACGCTATGCCCTCTTCGCGATGGGCGTGAATGAAGAAACGCGCTGGTTGCTCTATATCGGTATCCTGCTGCACGGTATTTGCTATGACTTCTTCTTCGTCATCGGCTTCATCTATACCGACCGCATCGCGGGAGAGAAAATCAAAGGTCAGGCACAAAGTCTGGTAGTCCTGTTCACCTACGGTATCGGCATGCTGCTGGGCTCACAGGTTTCCGGTGCCATTTATAACCGCCTCTTCGACAACGGTACGTTAAACGCGCCTGAAATCTGGGCGACCTTCTGGTGGATCCCTGCGGTTGCTGCCGCCATCATCGCCGTCATTTTCCTCTTCTCCTTCAAATATAAAGAAGAGCAGGCTTAATCATTTGAGACGGATTATTTAAGGAGAAAACGGGATGAGGTCGCCTATGGCATCTCATCCCAGTGCATTCTCCGCTATAGCTATCACAATCGTGCAACGGTATTCATGACCACACCTGTTGCCAAAGGAGGTAATAATGAAAACGTTAAAAGGACCGGGTGTTTTTCTCGCCCAGTATATTGGCGATCAGGCTCCCTTTAACACGCTGGAAAATCTGGCGCAATGGGCAGCCGGATTAGGCTTTAAAGCGCTACAAATCCCCTGCAATCACCCGCACATTTTCGATCTGGCTACGGCCGCCGACAGCCAAACTTACTGTGATGATGTGAAAGGCCTACTGGCACAGCATGGGCTGACCATCAGCGAACTCTCAACCCATCTGGAAGGCCAGCTTGTTGCCGTCCACCCTGCATATGACGATGCTTTTGACGATTTCGCACCACCGGCTTACCGCCGCAATCCGCAGGCTCGCCAAGAGTGGGCTATCGCGGCAATCAAGCAGGCAGCAAAAGCCTCTTCACGCTTAGGACTAAACGCCCACGCTACGTTTTCCGGTGCGCTGGCCTGGCCCTATTTTTACCCCTGGCCACCGCGTAAAGAAGTCCTGATTCAGGAAGCCTTTAAAGAGCTTGGTCGCCTGTGGACGCCGATCCTCGACTGTTTTGACGAGCACGGTGTGGATGTGTGCTACGAGTTGCATCCAGGAGAAGATTTACACGACGGCGTGACCTTTGAACGCTTCCTTGATGTCGTCAATCATCACCCGCGCGCCAATATTCTTTACGATCCTAGCCATATGCATTTGCAGCAGATGGACTACCTCGGCTTTATCGATCGCTACCATGCACGAATCAAAGCGTTCCATGTGAAAGATGCAGAATTTAACACGTCGAGCAAAAGCGGCGTCTACGGCGGCTATCTGTCATGGGCTGAACGCGCCGGACGCTTCCGCTCACCGGGAGATGGCCAGATCGATTTTGGCGGCATCTTCAGCAAACTTGCCCAATACGATTACGACGGCTGGGCGGTGCTGGAGTGGGAATGCTGCCTGAAAGACAACAACTGCGGTGCGAAAGAAGGGGCGGCGTTCATCAACCGTCATATTATTCCTGTCGCAGGACGCGCTTTTGACGATTTCGCCGCGACCAGCGACGATCGTCCGTTAGTAAGAAAAATGTTGGGATTAAAAGAGGAGAGCGCAGAATGATTCGCGTTGGCATTATTGGTTCCGGTTTTATTGGCCCAGCACATATTGAAGCGATTCGTCGCCTTGGTTTCGTCGAGGTGGTGGCGCTGGCGGAAAACTCGCTCGATCTGGCGCAGCAAAAAGCGCGTCAGCTCAACATTCCCCATGCCTACGGCAGCGTCGCTGATTTATTGGCTCATCCCGGTATTGATGCGATCCATAACTGCACGCCGAACCATCTCCATGCTGCGATCAATAAGCAGATTATTCAGGCAGGCAAGCACGTCTTTTCAGAAAAGCCACTGTGTATGACCAGCGAAGAAGCGCGTGAACTGGTGGCGCTGGCGGAAGAAAAAGGCGTTGTTCACGGGGTCAGCTTTGTCTATCGCCAGTTTGGCATGGTGCAGCAGGCTGCCAGCATGATTAAGCACCAGGAGATCGGCCGCGTCTTTGCCGTACACGGTGGCTATCTGCAAGACTGGATGCTGCGCGACACCGACTATAACTGGCGTGTTGAACCGGAGTACGGCGGCGTTTCCCGTGCGGTGGCCGACATCGGCTCGCACTGGTGCGACACGGTGCAGTTTATCTCCGGTCGGAAAATTGTCGAAGTCTTCGCCGATTTAGCTATCGTCCATCCGATCCGAAAATCCAATCGGAACGGCACAGCCACATTCTCATCATCCGACGCGCCGCCAGAGTACGACGACAAACCGGTCAAAACTGAAGACTACGCGACCGTTTTACTGCGCTTTGAGGATGGCAGTCGCGGATCCTTTACCGTTTCTCAGGTCAGCGCCGGCCGGAAAAATCACCTGACGTTTGAAGTGAATGGCAGTGAACAATCGCTGGCGTGGGATCAGGAAACCCCGCAGCAGCTGTGGATCGGCCATCGCGATAAACCGAATCAGGTGTTGTCAGACGATCCTGGACTGCTGAACCCAGAAGCCGCCGCCGCGGTCCACTTCCCCGGTGGGCATATCGAAGGCTGGCCAGATGCGTTCAAGAACATGATGGCGAACTTTTATACCTATCTGCGCGACGGCAAACAGCCGGGCGTCGATCCGTTCACCTTCGCCACCTTCTACGACGGTGCGAACGTCATGTTCATTATTGACGCCATCGTGCAAAGCCATCAGCAGCAAACGTGGGTGAAGGTCGCCAATTAAGGCATTAGACTGTTCATTCTCTCACGGTATTCATCCCGCAGGTGCGACGTCTGCGGGATGCAGCCAGAGATATTTATGGTAATCTGCTCAGCCAAGCAATAAGTAGCGTGAGTGCCTTCTGAATTATGTCGATTCAAAAAATAGCACGGATAGCTGGAGTCTCGGTCGCCACCGTTTCACGAGTGTTGAACAACATTGATACCGTGAAGCCGCAAAACCGGGAACGAGTTCTCAATGCGATAAAAAGCAGTAATTATCAGCCAAATTTGCTGGCACGACAGCTACGCACTGCACGCAGCCAGATGTTATTAGTCATGGTTTCCAACATTGCCAACCCCTTCTGCGCCGATGTCGTGAAAGGCATTGAGGCAGAAGCGGAAGAAAATGGCTACCGTATTCTGCTATGCAATTCAGGCGCCGATATTGTTCGCGCCCACTCCAGCCTGCAACTGCTGTCCGGTAAAATGGTCGATGGCGTGATCACCATGGATGCCATTTCAACGCTTTCTGCGCTTCAGGACATGATTGGTGCAGCACCTTGGGTACAGTGCGCCGAGCATGACGATACATCTGCCATTTCATCCGTTGGAATTGATAACGCAGAGGCATCCCGCTTTGTGATTAATCACTTTATTGGCAAAGGTCGTCGCCGTATCGCCATGATTAACCACGACATGAATTACCTCTACGCCCAGCAGCGAGAGAAAGGCTATCGCGACGTTATCGCGGAGAATGGGTTTGATTACGGCAAAGTCGAGTACGCCAGCACGCTGAGCTACACAGGCGGAAAAGCCGCAATGAACGCGCTGCTTAACGATCATCAAGAGCGGCCAGATGCCGTCTTTGTAGTGTCCGATACGTTAGCTGCGGGCGCACTGTCTGCAATCTGTGAGGCGGGGCTGAGTGCGCCGCAGGATATTGCAGTGATCGGTTTCGATGGCTCGGAGCTGGGTTACATCACCTCGCCCCAGCTCAGCACGATTCAACAGCCATCCGCACATATTGGCAGAGAGGCCGTGAAGTTGTTATTACAACAAATCGACCAGCCGGACAGCGAAACGGAAAAGCGCTTACTGGAATGGACGTTTGTCGAACGGGCATCCAGCTAACCCAGGCAGAATAAACCGATCCTTTTTCATGTCTGATAACCCGCGGTCCGCTGACCTCAGGTTGAATCTCTTCCTTACTTACTTTTTACCTTACTCAGTTTTTCATACAGCGATTGGTAAGCTGCGGAAACAATGGCCTGTGGATCTTTCGGCAAGTCATGTTCAGCAACAAACCACTGGGCACCCGCTTTGGACGCCGCAGGGAGAATCTCTTCCCACGCCAAAATACCCTCACCCGGTGGGGCAAAGTTCATTTCATCATCGCGGATGCCGATGGATGTATTGTCTTTCGCATGAATTGAGTAAATACGCCCTTTGTACTGGCGCAGGAGACGCACAGGATCCTGTCCTCCGCGAGATACCCAGGCTACATCCATTTCCAGCATCAGGTTCTCTGGCTCTGCAGCATCCATCATGATTTCCAGCGCCGTTTTACCGCGATACTTCTTCATCTCGAAATTATGGTTGTGATAAGCCAGCTTCATGCCCTGCTTATTCAATTCACGGCCAAGATCGTTCATTTCCAGGCCAAAGCGCTTCCAGCCCTCTGCGCTATCCGGGCGGTCTTCAACATTGAGCCACGGCACGATAATCATGCTGTTACCGATAGCTTTGTTAAAGGCTACAACCTCAGCCATATTGCTTTTCAGTTCGCCAAACTGGACATGCGCAGCAATGGCTTTCAACTGATACTTTCCTAATAACCCCTTCATTTCTGACGCACTAATGTCATGCGTCCCCACCAGCTCAACCGCCTTAAATCCAGCGTCTCGCGCCATGGAAAATTGCTCATCAAGCGTATTCAAGCTGCGCAGCGTATACATCTGCAAGGCTATTTTCTGGTTTTCTGCTGGACGTTCGGCAAGCGCCAAACCCGATGAAACTATCAACAATAGCGGTATAGCGAACGCACGGCGCAATAACGTCATACAAGGCATGTCCTTCTCCTATTTTTATCCCGTTGCACAGGTGAAAACAAAAAGTAATCGATTACTTTTTATGATGAAAAAATAATAATGCGGGGATAATTTATCTGACTACCTTGTTCACGCGGTAGAAAAAACGAATTGAAAATCACTCTCAATACTCATTTTGTTATCTTAGTCACAGAATATCGACTGATTCACGAGATAGACCGAGCGATATGAACGACTGTTCCATCGCTCGGCCTGTGCTTACGCCGTGATCGACACGCTCTTGATCTGCGCGTAGATCGTTTGCCCAGGATGAAGTATAAGATCGTCACGTGCCCACGGAGTAATCCGGGACCATAACGTCTGCTGACCAACCGCCAGTTTCACTTCAACCTGTCCATCGACATCAATGCACTCCACCACGCTGGCACAGAGCACATTACGGATACTGCTTTTTTCCGGCGGCTGTAACACCAGAGAAACATCGGCGGCATTCACGCGAATGCGCAATGTGGCATCTTGAGGAAGTTCGACTTTTCCAACCCACACCTGCTGGTCACCTAATGCCAGCGCCGTCATCGCGTAATGCTCATGCTGAGCCAACACGCGCGCGCTCAGAATCGTGCTCTGTTCTTCTTTTGGTAACCACGGACGTAGCGTGCTGCTAGCCCACACCTCTTCCAATAGCCCCTGCGCTTTCACTTTGCCTTTATCGAGCACCACGACACGATCGGCTAACCGAACAATCTCTTCCAGACTGTGGCTGACATACAGGATAGGAATATTGACCTCTTTCGCCAGACGTTCCAAATATGGCAACAGCTCGCGCTTTCTGGGTAAATCCAGCGACGCCAGCGGTTCATCCATGAGCAGCAATTCCGGTGCGGTCAGCAATGCCCGACCAATCGCGACACGCTGTTTCTCTCCACCGGACAGCGTCCGTGGATAGCGATTCAGCAGCGGCTCGATACCCAGTAAGCTGACGATATCATCGAACTGCGATGCCATTGTTTCAGCCATACCGTAGCGTAGATTGCCGCGCACGCGATAGTGCGGAAACAGGCGAGCATCCTGAAACACATAGCCGATTCGCCGCTTTTCTGGCGGAAGAAAAATACGCTGCTGCGTATCCACCAGCACATGATTATTGAGCACAATCCGCCCGCCATCTGGCCGGGTCAGGCCAACAACAGCGTTGATCAGAGAGGTTTTCCCTGCCCCAGATACGCCGAAAATAGCGGTAATCCCCTTCGCAGGCAGTTCAGACTGAACGCGAAGTTCGAGGCTACCTAGCTGTTGATGAAAATCGAGTTGCAGCATTATCCCCCCAACCGCTTACGGCTCCAGTTTGTTAGCCATTCCGATGCTAACAGCGCAGCCAGCGACAAGACGATGGCAATAATACACAGCCTTGCCGCATCAGCCTCTGCGCCGGGCGTTTCAATCAGGGTATACATCGCCAGTGGAATGGTGCGGGTTTCGCCAGGAATATTAGAAACAAACGTAATGGTCGCGCCAAATTCGCCAAGCGAACGGGCAAACGCCAATACGGTTCCAACAACAATCCCAGGAAAAGAGAGAGGTAGCGTGATGGTAAAAAACACGCGCCAGGGCGAGGCACCTAATGTCCGGGCGGCCTGTTCCAGATGCGTATCGACAGCATCAAGCGAAAGACGGATTGCCCGAACCATCAGCGGAAACGCAACAATCGCCGACGCTAATGCGGCGCCGCGCCAGCTAAAACTGAAGCTGAAGCCGAACCAGTCATAGAGCCAGGAGCCGATTATGCCGCGCCTTCCCATCGCCACGAGCAGCAGATAACCAATGACCACTGGCGGCAACACCAGTGGTAAATGGATAATGCTATCCAGCAGTGATTTGCCGGGGAACCGACAGCGCACCAAAATCCACGCCATCAGTACCCCAAACGGCAAGCTGCATGCCACAGCCACAACAGAAACTTTGAGGCTCAGCTCAACCGCCTGCCATTCGTAATCACTCAGCATGATTAACGCGGCGCGAAGCCATAACGTTTAAATACCGCTGCGGCTTCCGGCGTTTTCAGATAGTCATAAAAACCGGTAACCGCAGTGTTTTTATGCTCTTTTACTATCGCCATCGGATATTCGACAGGCTTGTGGCTCGTCGCTGGGAATGTACCGATAACCTTAACTTTGTCGCTGGCAACCGCATCAGAACCGTAGACGATGCCCAGCGGGGCTTCTTCACGTTCCACCAGCGCCATTGCTGCACGGACGTTGTTGGCGCGCGCCATCAGCGGGGAAAGTTCATCCCAGGCTTTCAGGTTCTGCAACGCTTCCTTGGCATAGATCCCAGCAGGCACATGATCTGGGTCACCAACGGCCAGACGTCCGTCTTTCAGCAGGCTTTTCCAGTCAGTTTTATCGTCAATTTTAATTTCTTTCTGCGCACTCGCCTTCGGTGCAATCACCACCAGCTCATTGCCCAGCAGCGTGTGACGCGTCGCAGTATCCATCAGATTTTTATCCTGCGCGTAGTCCATCCACTGTTGGTCAGCGGAGATGAACAGATCGGCAGGCGCACCTTGTTCAATCTGGCGAGCCAGCGTTGAGGAGGATGCATAAGACGCGACGACAGCAACGTTTTTATCTTTCTGATATTGCGTAGCGATTTCCTGCAACGCATTGGTCAGTGATGCCGCGGCGAACACCGTGACTTTATCTTCTGCTACAGCGGGCAATGCCATTCCTGCACTGAGGGTTAGTGCGGCAAACCATTTTAACCATTGCTGCTTCATTCTTGTCTCCTGACAATTATCGTTGTGTAAATAATGATATAACGAATAATGAAGCAGTGTCATGTGCTTTAAAGAGGTATATGTGGAGAGGTAGAAAAAGAAATGTCCGGCCAGAAGCCGGACATAAAATAGAAAAGGATTGTGAATCAGTGCTGATTCTTAGCGCGCTGACCGTCAGAATGACCAATGCGAGACAACACGTTAAACACTTCACCCAGGCAATAAATCGCCCCCATGATAACCACCATCATCACAGGAACCATGGCAACTGCAAACAGCAGGCTCTTCAACAACTCCAACATGCTTACCTCACTTATTGCAACGGTTACCGCTACTTTAGCCAGCCGAATGCGCTATTTCACTGTAAGCCGAGATCGTCGTAATTGCCACGTAGTCTATCGTAGTAATAAAAAATAGTGCGTCTATTTGTGCGATTTGCCCCTGATGAAGAAAATAGCGACAATACAGAGAAGTAAACTCACCGATGGTGCCCTCACTATGCAGGCTGAAATTCTCCTCACCCTGAAACTCCAACAGCGTTTATTCGCCGACCCGCGGCGTATTGAATTGCTCAAGCAAATTCGTCATACCGGTTCAATCAGCCAGGGGGCCAAACTGGCGGGGATTAGCTATAAAAGCGCCTGGGATGCCATCAATGAGATGAACCAGCTAGCCGAACAGATCATCGTCGAGCGCATGACCGGCGGAAAAGGCGGCGGCGGTGCTCAGCTCACCCGCTACGGCGAACGTCTTCTCCAACTGTACGATTTACTCGCACAGATTCAGCAAAAAGCCTTTGATGTCTTACAGGAAGACGGTCTGCCGTTAGATAGCCTGCTGGCAGCCATCGCGCGTTTCTCGTTGCAAACCAGCGCACGTAATCAGTTTTTTGGAACCGTGCTCGCACGCGGCGAAGAACAGGTGCAACAACATCTGGATATTTTACTCGCCGATGGTAAAACAACGATCAGCGCCCTGATTACGCAACAAAGCGCCGAGCGCCTGCAATTACAGAAAGGAAAAGAGGTGCTGGCACTGATTAAAGCGCCGTGGATCGACGTGTACGCCGCTACATCCGCCGCGCCTGCCGCTGATAACGTCTTGCCTGGGCAAATTCAGGCAATCCAGCACGGTGTAGAAAACAGCGAAATTCTGATTACGCTAACCGGGGGGGAAACCCTGTGTGCCATGGTGCCGAATGCCTTGCTTGAGCAGCAAAAGCTGCAACAGGGAATGGACGTGAAGGCCTGCTTCAATGCCGACCGGGTCATCATCGCCACGCTTTGTTAATTCCGCTTTAGCGCTATCGCCATCTGACGAAGGATAAAAGATGTCATTGTTAAAAATCACTCAGGGATTGTTTCGTCTCAGCGACACCCGCATGTTGCGTCTGGACGAACTGACGCTCGAAAAAAACCAGTGCTGGGCCTTTGTCGGAGCCAACGGAAGTGGTAAATCTGCACTGGCGCGATCGCTATCCGGCGAACTGCCGCTATTGAGTGGTGAACGAACAACAGGATTCCAACGCCCCGTTCGCCTGTCATTTGAACAATTACAAAAACTGGTTTCCGACGAGTGGCAACGCAATAACACCGACCTACTGAGCGAAGGTGAAGACGACACTGGCCGCACCACGGCAGAAGTGATTCAGGATAGCCTCAACGATGCCGCGCGTTGCCAACAGTTGGCACACCAGTTTGGTATTGCGCATTTACTGGAGCGTCGCTTCAAGTACCTCTCTACGGGGGAAACACGCAAAGCGATGCTGTGTCAGGCGCTGATGCCCCAGCCCGACCTGCTGATTCTCGACGAGCCTTTCGATGGGTTGGACGTTGCCTCCCGCCAGCAGCTTGCCGATGAACTGAGGAAACTGGCAGACACCGGTTATACGCTGGTGCTTATTCTGAACCGCTTTGACGACATCCCTGACTTTATCAACCATGTCGGTGTACTGGCAGACTGTACGCTGACCCGCATCGGCGAGCGTGAAACGATCCTCTCTGAAGCGCTGGTGGCCCAGCTCGCGTTTAGCGAAAAACTGTCGGGGAGTTCGTTGCCAGAACCGGAAGATCCGCAGCGCTACATGACGCTGCCAGCTAACGAGGCGCGCATTAGGCTGCGTAACGGCGTGGTGCAGTACAACGATCGCCCTATTCTGCACGAGCTGACGTGGGAAGTGTTGCCCGGTCAGCATTGGCAGATCGTCGGGCCAAATGGCGCGGGCAAATCGACACTGCTCAGCCTGATTACCGGCGATCATCCGCAAGGCTACAGTAACGATCTCACGTTGTTTGGTCGTAAGCGCGGCAGCGGTGAAACCATTTGGGACATCAAGCGCCACATCGGTTACGTCAGCAGCAGCTTCCATCTGGATTACCGCGTTAGCACCAGCGTGCGCAACGTTATCCTGTCAGGCTTTTTTGACTCTATCGGGATCTATCAGGCCGTTTCCGACCGTCATCGCCACCTGACAGAACAGTGGCTCACTCTGCTCGGGCTCAATGGCGCTATCGCCGATACGCCATTTCAGTCGCTCTCCTGGGGCCAACAGCGTCTGACGCTGATTGCCCGCGCGTTAGTCAAACACCCCGCCCTGCTCATTCTTGATGAACCGCTACAGGGGCTTGATCCGCTCAATCGCCAACTGGTGCGCCGCTGGCTGGATATCTTAATTGGCGAGGGCGAAACGCAACTACTGTTTGTCTCTCACCACGCGGAGGATGCGCCCGAGTGCATTACGCATCGACTCACTTTCGTCCCCCACAACGACATCTATCGCTACCAGATTGAGGTGTTATGTAAATAACGCCTAAAAACAGGGATGATAACGCTACCACAAAATAAAATGTAGGGTAGA
Organism: Pectobacterium actinidiae; assembly: GCF_000803315.1. Taxonomy (NCBI): domain Bacteria; kingdom Pseudomonadati; phylum Pseudomonadota; class Gammaproteobacteria; order Enterobacterales; family Pectobacteriaceae; genus Pectobacterium; species Pectobacterium actinidiae. The sequence goes on along the minus strand of NZ_JRMH01000001.1, from coordinate 1,274,694 downwards.
AAGCCAGGCTCATTTACACTGTAGCCTATGCTTCACTCAGTTTATTCGTAGAGAAACCATCGATAACAGAGGCAAATTCTCGCTGTAGATCACCTTTTTCAGCATCTAGCCATGTTATTTTGCAGTATTGCGATAATAGAGGTCATTATGAACGTTCTTGTTACAGGTGGTAGCGGTTACATAGGAAGCCATACTTGCGTACAATTACTGGCTGCCGGGCACACTCCCGTTATTCTCGATAACTTATGCAACAGCAAGGCTAGCGTCGTTAAAACTATTACACGCTTAACCGATAAGGCACCCGTCTTTTATCAGGGCGATATTCGCGATAGCGCGCTGCTGGAAGACATTTTCGCTACACATTCCATTGATTCCGTCATCCACTTTGCTGGCTTAAAAGCCGTGGGTGAATCGGTGCGTGAACCACTGAGTTACTATGACAATAACGTCTACGGTACGCTCGTACTGGTAGAGGCGATGAAGAAAGCTGGCGTGAAAAACCTGATTTTTAGCTCATCTGCCACCGTCTATGGCGATCAACCTCACACCCCTTATCAGGAAAGTTTCCCCACAGGGCACCCTGCCAGCCCTTATGGCCGCAGCAAGCTGATGGTCGAGCAAATCCTGCAAGATTTACAGCATGCGGAACCGGAATGGAGTATTACGCTGTTGCGGTATTTCAACCCAGTTGGTGCCCACCCATCGGGTGAGATGGGCGAAGATCCGCAAGGTGTACCCAATAATCTGATGCCTTACATTGCTCAGGTGGCGGTAGGCCGTCGCGACTCACTGGCGATCTTCGGTAATGACTACCCTACCGCTGATGGGACTGGCGTACGAGACTACATCCACGTCGTCGATCTGGCTGACGGTCATATCGCCGCCATGAACACGCTGCAAAATCGTGCTGGCGTGCATATTTACAATCTGGGCGCAGGCGTAGGCTACAGTGTATTACAGGTCGTCGAAGCTTTTAGTCAGGCCTGTGGCAAGCCACTGGCTTACCATTTTGCCCCGCGCCGTCAGGGCGATCTGCCTGCTTATTGGGCAGATGCCGAGCGTGCAGCGAGAGATCTTAACTGGCGAGTCACACGCTCACTGCAAGAAATGGCACAGGACACCTGGCGCTGGCAATCCAACCACCCCAATGGGTACGACGAAGCGTGACGGCGCTTTTTTACACCGAGTGACGGATTAGGGGAAGATAAGCAGAGCTGATTTCTGCAACCTTCCCCTATTTGCCTACATCGGCCAACCTTCTCTATCTCGTCGAGCCTCTACAGGAGCAAGTCATGTTGAATGAAAGTCTTAGCGCGCTGGCACCAGATGGCCAGCCGTTTCAATTAACGACCTTGCAGAATCAGGCAGGTATGCGCGTGTGTCTGATGGATTGGGGCGCAACCTGGCTTTCATGTGAACTCCCGCTACCTGAGGGTGAAGTACGGGAAGTCCTGCTAGGCTGTGCCTCGCCCGAGCAATATCCGCAACAAAGCGCTTATCTCGGCGCATCGATTGGCCGCTATGCCAACCGCATAGCCAAAGCCACATTCAGTCGAGAAACCGAAACGTTCCATCTGGTTCCAAATCAGAATGAACACCAGTTGCACGGCGGCCCGGAAGGCTTTCATGCCCGCCGCTGGCGGATCGTCAGTCAGGATGCCGCGCAGGTGACTTACCAACTGCACTCACCGGATGGCGACCAAGGATATCCAGGCCACCTTAACGTACAGGTGACGTACGCGCTGACCGAACATAATTCGCTGGAAATCTCGTATCAGGCAACCGTAGAAAAAGCCTGCCCCGTTTGTCTGACTAACCACGCGTATTTCAACCTTGATGGCGATCTGTCTGACGTACGTAAACACCAATTGCAACTTTTTGCCGACTATTATTTACCGGTCAACAGTTCAGGGATCCCCAACGCCGACCTGACACCGGTAAACGCGACCGGAATGGATTTCCGCCAGCCAAAGACGCTGGAAGAAGATTTCCTGCGCGATAGCGATCAAATGGCGGTCGGCGGCTACGATCATGCTTATTTATTGCATCGCACCTGTGGCTCTAGCGAAAGCCCAGCCGCCAATTTATGGTCATCCGATGGCCGCGTGCTGATGAGTGTCTTCACCAGCGCCCCCGCTTTACAGCTCTATAGTGGCAACTTTCTGGCCGGAACGCCTTCACGAGATGGTGGTCAGTATGAAAACTATGCCGGTGTCGCACTGGAAAGCGAATTCCTGCCGGACAGCCCAAATCACCCACACTGGCCGCAGCCCGACTGCTGGCTAAAACCTGGGAAAGTCTACCGTTCGGACACCACGTACCAGTTCCTCATCCAGTAACCGAACAGCAAAACATAATTAACTCATTGATAACATTGGCAGATAACTTTCTGCCAATTTACAAAACTATGCTATTCCCCGCTTGCCCCCTTCCCGTTCAGACGCATACACTGCCAAAACGTCCAAAAAGGAAATGCCATGTCCGCATCATCACGGTCTCCATTATTCATTCATCATCTGCGCCATAAAGGCAGGTGGGGATGGCTATTGGCACTGTGCTGGCTTCTCCTGAATGCACAACTGGCTATCGCAGGTCATCAATGCGACATGACACTCAGCCAGACCTCTCCCACTATCCAGCATCAGGCACATCTGCAACAGGCTGACATTCAGCCATTATCATCTCACGCTCATCACTCAGCTAAAGCAGCTTACGCTGCCGACCAGCAAACGCCGCTGTGCGAAAAACACTGCGTGCCGGATAGTGTGAAGCAGGATAATGGCTCGCTGGCATTATTAGCGCTGCCAGTCAGCGGTGAGCTGGTTTTAGCGGATAACGCTGCCACCCTTAATCCTGCATCTGATGTCTGGCTCTCGCCTCCTGCGGTCGGCCCTCCGGCTGAGATCCGCTTCTGTCGATTCAGAGAATAACCCAAGCGATTGATAACCCCTGCGCCAGCGGGCGCAACATTTTGTTTATCAATTATTTATATTGGGATTATTTTATGCGTATCACCTATATGGCGCTGATTAGCAGCCTGATTCTTTCTGTTTCTTCCTCCCTCGTCCCCGCGTGGGCAACCGACCACCAGCATCACGCAATGATGCCGACCAATCCCCCTGCGACCACGACAGCCGTTTATCAGACTACTGGGATTGTTAAGCAGTGGAATACCAACAGTGTCACGCTCTCACACGCGCCGGTTGCCGACCTCAAGTGGCCTGCCATGACGATGGCCTTCACACTGCCATCCAGTAGCGAACTCACGCCACTAGCGGCCAATACGCCAGTCACGTTCAGCTTTATCCAGAATGAGAGCGGCTACATCCTGACCGCGATTACGCCACAGCAGCCTTAACCGGAGCACAACATGAACCTATCCAAACACGACGCCGCGCGCGCGTGTCTGGCGATGTTGCTGTGGCTGCCTGCCGCTGTCTTTGCGGCGGATCTGAATCTTGAACAGGCTTTGCAGGCGGCGGAACGTTACTCCGCCGACCTGTCAGCCAATCAACACCAGATTAACGCGCTTCAGAACATGGCCGACTCTGCCACGCAACTTCCCGATCCAAAGTTGAAATTTGGCGTCGAAAATCTGCCATTAGGCGGCAACAACGGTAGCCGCCTCACGCGAGAAGGGATGACGATGCAGCGTATCGGCGTCATGCAGACCTACGTCAGCAGCAGTAAACGTGATAGCAAAGCACAGGCTATTCGGGTAGAGGCCGATGCGCTGCAAAGTAATAGCGAGAGTATTCGCGCTCGCCTGCAACGTGAAACGGCACAGGCATGGCTGGATCTGGCGCTCTCACAAAAGGCGTTGAGCGAAGTCACCGCGTTGGTTACAGAAAGCCAGCGGCAGATCGCGTCACAAAAAGCGAGAGTGGCGGCAGGTAGTGAAGCCAGTAGCGTGCTGGATGCCCGCCTGACGTTGGCAGCCATGCAGGACAGGCAGGCTGATGCAGAACGGGACACGCGCATCGCACAGGCCCGGCTGGTGCAACTTACCGGCATCGCAGATATCAATGTAAACGGCGAACTTCCCCGCTTTGAACGCTTGCCAGCGTCACCGGACGTGCTGAACAACGCGATTCACCAACATCCAGAAATGCAGCAGGCACAGCGAGAAGCCGAGCTTGCTCAGGCGCGTTCCGCACAGTCAGCCGTTGCCGCCATCCCCAATGTTGATGTTGAAGTCTATTACGCAAAACGTGGAGATGATTATGACGATATGGCGGGCATGATGGTGACAGTTGATCTACCGCTCTTCACATCCAAGCGTCAGGATAAGGACTACGCCGCAGACGTCTCGCGCAGTATGGAAGCGCGTGACAGAGTATTGCTCACCGAACGAGAGCATCAGGCGCAGCTCAACACGCTGATTGCTCAATATCAAGCGGCACAGTCTCGCTGGCAACGTCAGCACAACGAGGTTCTCCCCCTCCAACAGCAACGCATCAAACTGATTCAGGCTCAGTATCAATCTGGCAGCAGTAATCTTTCCGCCGTACTGGATGCCCGTCGGGCACTACTTGAAAGCCGGATTGCCGTTCAGGATACCGCACGGGAGATGGCGCAATACTGGGCAGCCATCCGTTATCTGACACCACAAGGAAGCCCTACGCGATGAGCAAAACAGTCACGAACAAATCACTGATGGTTAGCCTGATGACGTTGGCTATTCTCAGCGCGGGTGGCGTGGGCTATCTGATTGGCAAACAGCAAACGTCGCACTCGCCTTCTACCATAGAGCCAGAACGTGCCGTTCTCTATTGGTATGACCCGATGGTGCCGGATAAACGTTTCGACAAACCGGGGAAATCGCCCTTTATGGAGATGGAATTGGTGCCTCGCTACGCCGATGACGTGCAGAAGGATGGCGGCGTCATCGTCAGCGCTCGCCAGCAACAAAATCTCGGAGTTCGCACTACCCGCGCGGAAATGCGTGAACTGACCGACCGCACCACGGGTTATGGCACCGTCGTCCTCAACGAACGCGGCTTACACACGCTGGTCGCGCCTAGCGGCGGCATTGTCGAAAAACTCACGGTGAATGCGCTGCAACAACAGGTGAAGAAAGGCGAAATGCTAGCCACGTTATGGAACCCGACCTGGGCGGCGGCACAGCGCGAATATCTGGCGGTACGGCAGTTAGGCGACGACATACTCACCCAATCGGCTCGCCAGCGGTTGGCGCTGTTATTCATGCCGGAAGCGATTATTCGACAGGTCGAGCGTAGCGGCAAACCGCAGGACAGGATCGCGATTACCGCGCCAGAAGACGGCTACGTGAGTAAGCTGGAGGTAAGGCAAGGCATGCAGTTAAGCCCCGCTCAGCCGTTATTCGAGCTTGCCAGCCTGAACCCGGTGTGGATCGATGTCGATTATCCCGAAGCGCAGGCGGCGCAGCTCACTCTTGGCAATGACATCAGCGCAACCAACAGTGCCTGGCCGGGTAAAACCTTCCACGGAAAAATCAGTGAACTTCTGCCTGTGCTGGACAGTACCACACGCACGCTAAAAGCCCGTATCGTGCTGGATAACCCGCAACAACAGCTTAAACCTGGCATGTACCTGACCGTGCAGCTTTCTCACTCTCAGGCACAGCCGCGTCTGGCGATCCCGCAGGAAGCGCTATTGATCAGTGGTAGCCAAAATCGGGTCTTGCTGAGCGATGGCAATGGCCATTTCACCCCGCGTAACGTCACGGTGGGCGCGTCGCTGGGCGACTGGGTCGAAATCATCGATGGACTGAAAGCAGGCGACAATGTAGTCACTTCGGGCCAGTTCCTGATTGACTCGGAAGCCAGCCTGCGCAGTGCCTTACCTCAGTTTGATGCGGAGACATCGGCAAACCCAGCCACGCCAACGACCTCCGTTGGCTATCACACTCAGGGAGTCATCCGAGCGATAAGCGGTAATCAGGCCACCATCGAACACGACGCGGTTCCGGCACTCAACTGGTCACCGATGACGATGGACTTCACACTGCCACCGTCAGGGCTGCCACAAGGCGTGGGGATCGGCAGTACCGTGCGTTTCCAGTTCAACATGGACGATAGCGGGATTCACGTTCTGCATTTTTTACCCGCTGACGATCCACATGCCAGCCACGGAGGTCATCCATGATTGCCTACATCATTCGCTGGTCGCTCAACAATCGCCTTCTGGTGTTGCTGGCGGCGCTGTTCATGGCAGCGTGGGGCCTGCTTTCCCTGCAAAAAACGCCGCTGGATGCTCTGCCTGATTTATCGGACGTACAGGTCATCATTCGCGTCAGCTATCCAGGGAAAGCACCGCAAGTGGTGGAAAATCAGGTGACCTACCCGCTGACGACGACCATGCTTTCCGTGCCGGGAGCCAAAACAGTACGAGGCTTTTCCATGTTCGGCGATGCCTACGTTTACGTGTTGTTTGAAGATGGCACCGATCCTTATTGGGCACGTTCCCGCGTGCTGGAATATCTCAGTCAGGTGCAATCCAGCCTGCCTGCCGACGCCAAGACCTCACTCGGCCCAGATGCCACCGGCGTCGGATGGATCTACGAGTACGCGCTCGTCGATCGCAGCGGCAAATACAGTCTGGCCGATCTGCGCGGCTTTCAGGACTGGTTGCTGAAATATGAGCTGAAAACGGTTCCTGATGTAGCCGAAGTTGCCAGCGTGGGCGGTATGGTCAAACAATATCAGATCGTCGTCGACCCAGAACGCATGCGAACGCAGGGCATCACCCATCAGCAAATCGTCAGTGCGGTTCAGGCCGCCAATCAGGAAAACGGCGGTTCCGTGTTGGAGCTGGGCGAAGCAGAGTACATGGTGCGCACCACCGGCTACCTGAAAACCGCGCAAGACTTTAATCACGTGGTGATTACCACCCGCAACGGCATTCCCGTGCTGTTGCAGGATGTCGCAACGCTGAGAGAAGGCCCGGAGATGCGGCGCGGCATCGCCGAACTGAATGGCGAAGGTGAAGTAGCGGGCGGCATCATCGTCCTGCGCTATGGCAAGAATGCGCTGAATACGCTGCATGCCGTCAAAGCGCGGTTACAGGAAATACAGAAAAGCCTACCCGCAGGCGTGGAGATCGTCCCAACCTACGATCGTTCGCAGCTGATTGAACACGCTATCGACACGCTTAGCTTCAAACTGTTGGAGGAGTTTGCCGTTGTCGCCGTGATTTGTGCCCTGTTTCTGTTTCACTTCCGCTCGGCGCTGGTGGCCATCATCAGCCTGCCGTTAGGGATTCTGGGGGCGTTTATCATCATGCGCTATCAAGGGGTGAACGCGAATATTATGTCGCTGGGCGGTATCGCGATTGCCATCGGCGCGATGGTCGATGCCGCGATTGTGATGATAGAAAACATGCATAAAGTCATTGAACAGTGGCGGCATGAAAACCCAGGGAAACAGCCGCAAAATAACGAGTGGTGGCAGTTGGCAGAACGGGCTGCGGTGGAGGTTGGCCCGGCGCTGTTTTGCAGCCTGCTGATCATTACACTGTCGTTTGTCCCGGTGTTCTCACTGGAGGCACAGGAAGGCCGCATGTTTTCACCGCTGGCCTTCACCAAAACCTATGCTATGGCCGTCGCCGCCGGATTAGGGATTACGCTGGTACCGGTATTAATGGGGTATTTCGTACGCGGCAAGATACCGGACGAACAGGCGAATCCGATTAACCGCTGGCTGATTGCAGCCTATCACCCGGTGTTGCAAAAGGTGTTGAGCTACCCGAAAACCACGCTGTTGATTTCCGGCCTGCTGTTGCTACTGACGCTCTTTCCACTCAGCCGTCTGGGGAGCGAATTTATGCCACCGCTGGATGAAGGCGATCTGCTGTATATGCCTTCCACCCTGCCCGGCATCTCTTCACGGGAAGCTGGCCGACTGCTGCAACAAACGGATCGGCTGATTAAAACCGTTCCCGAAGTCGAATCAGTCTTCGGCAAAGCGGGCCGTGCTGAAACGGCAACCGACCCAGCACCGTTGACCATGCTAGAAAGCACCATTCGACTTAAACCACGCGATCGGTGGCGTGAGGGCATGACCATGGACAAGCTGGTTGCCGAGTTGGATCGTACCGTGAGCCTGCCGGGTATCGCGAACGTGTGGGTTCCCCCTATCCGTAACCGTCTGGACATGCTGGCCACCGGCATCAAAAGCCCGGTAGGCATCAAGGTTAACGGCAACAATCTGGAAGACATAGAACGTACGGCTGCACAAATCGAGCAGGTAGTAAAACGGGTTCCGGGCGTGACGTCTGCACTCGCGGAACGGCTGGCGGGTGGGCGCTATATCGATATTGATATCGATCGTCAGCACGCCGCACGCTATGGCGTGTCCGTCGAGGAACTTCAGTCGGTGGTCGCTACGCTAATCGGCGGGCAAAATATTGGCGAAACCATTGAAGGCCGCCAGCGTTATCCCATCAATATCCGCTACCCGCGTGAATTACGCGATTCGCTGCAAAAATTGCGTGACCTGCCCATCGTGACGGCCAACGGCAGTAGAGTGACGCTGGCAGAACTGGCTGATATTCGCGTCAGCGAAGGGCCACCGATGCTGAAAAGTGAAAACAGCCGCCTGTCAGACTGGATTTATGTCGACCTACGCGGACGCGATCTGAAATCTGCCGTTGAAGACATGCAGCAGGCCGTTGCCCAACAGGTCACGCTACCGGAAGGCGTTTCCCTGAGCTGGTCGGGTCAGTTTGAATATCTGGAACGCGCCACGGAGAAAATGAAAGTTGTCGTGCCATTTACGTTGCTAATCATTTTTGTACTGTTGTATGTCACCTTCAACCGTATCAGAGATGCATTGCTGATCATGGCAACGTTACCTTTCGCACTGATTGGCGGCGTATGGCTGCTCTATCTCCTTGGCTATAATCTTTCTGTGGCCGGTGCCGTAGGCTTTATTGCACTGGCTGGCGTGTCGGCGGAATTCGGCGTCATCATGCTGCTGTACCTCAATCATGCGGTAGAGAAACACCGCGTGGCAGGCCAGATGATGTCACGCCAGCAATTGATGGATGCCATCCACGAAGGGGCGGTTCTGCGCGTTCGCCCGAAAATGATGACCGTGGCAACGATTATGGCGGGGTTGCTCCCCATCATGTGGGGGGGCGGTAGCGGATCCGAAATCATGCAGCGAATTGCTGCACCGATGATAGGTGGGATGGTAAGTGCCCCTCTGCTGTCGATGCTGGTGATCCCAGCGGTCTATCTGTTATTACACAAGGGGGATTCCGGTTTGCTGAAACGGTAAAGCCAGAGCGTGATTTTACGCAAATAACCTGCGGATAAATCACGCTTGCCATCGACTATCGATTGCCGATAACCGTTCTCCCCCCCTATAATGAAATCAGTTATCACAGAAATCTTAGGATAGGAAGGAGTTTAGCTATGGCTGTAACTAAGCTGGTACTGGTAAGACACGGTGAGAGCCAGTGGAACAACGAAAACCGCTTCACAGGCTGGTACGATGTCGATCTATCCGACAAAGGCCGTTCAGAAGCCAAAGCCGCAGGTCAGCTGCTGAAAGACGAAGGTTTTGCCTTTGATTTCGCGTATACCTCCGTGCTGAAACGTGCCATTCATACACTGTGGAATGTACTGGACGAGCTGGATCAAGCCTGGTTGCCAGTTGAGAAATCCTGGAAACTGAATGAGCGCCACTACGGTGCACTGCAAGGTCTGAACAAAGCCGAAACCGCTGAAAAATACGGTGACGAGCAGGTTAAACAATGGCGTCGTGGTTTTGCGATTACGCCTCCAGAGTTGACGCGTGATGACGAACGTTTCCCAGGTCACGACCCGCGTTACGCTGCTCTGAGCGACAAAGAGCTGCCGCTGACTGAAAGCCTGGCGCTGACCATCGAACGTGTTGTGCCTTACTGGAACGAAACTATCCTGCCACGCGTCAAAAGCGGTGAGCGTGTGATCGTTGCGGCTCACGGTAACTCACTGCGTGCACTGGTGAAATACCTGGACAATATGGGCGAAGACGAAATTCTGGAACTGAATATCCCAACTGGCGTACCGTTGGTTTATGAGTTCGACGAGAACTTCAAGCCTATCAAACGTTACTATCTGGGCAACGCAGACGAAATCGCTGCAAAAGCTGCCGCAGTAGCGAATCAGGGTAAAGCGAAGTAATTTTCCCCTGAATGAGAAAAACCCGGCCTGTGCCGGGTTTTTTTATAGCACGCTATTCGATATTACTTGCTACGGCGCTCACGTACCGCAGAGGCCAGTTGGCGTAGCAAGGATTCGGTGTCTTCCCAGCCAATGCAAGCATCGGTCACGCTGCGGCCATATACCAGCGGCTCGCTGCTTTCCAGATTCTGGTTGCCTTCGACCAGATGGCTTTCAACCATCACGCCCATAATTGCTTTCTCGCCCTGCGCGATCTGCCCGCAAACATCAGTGCAGACATCCATCTGCTTTTTAAACTGCTTACTGCTATTCGCATGGCTGAAATCGATCATGACCTGCGGTGTCAGACCCGCTTTTTCCAGACCAATTTTCACGTCTTTAACGTGCTCAGCACTATAGTTTGGCGTTTTACCGCCGCGCAGAATAATGTGGCAATCGTTATTACCGCTGGTATTCACGATAGCCGAATGGCCCCATTTAGTCACAGACAGGAAGCAGTGTGGTGCGCTGGCAGCATTGATCGCATCAATCGCGACTTTGATCGTGCCGTCAGTACCGTTTTTAAAGCCGACAGGGCATGACAGGCCAGATGCCAGTTCACGGTGTACCTGAGATTCTGTCGTACGTGCGCCGATAGCACCCCAGCTCATCAAATCCGCCATGTATTGCGGCGTGATCATGTCCAGAAACTCACCCGCAGCCGGTAAACCGATGTCGTTAATTTCCAGCAGCAGCTGGCGAGCAATGCGTAAGCCGTCATTGATCTGGAAACTATTGTCCATGTGCGGATCGTTGATCAGCCCTTTCCAGCCAATCGTGGTGCGTGGCTTTTCAAAATAAACCCGCATGACGACTTCCAGATCGTGACTCAGCTCATTACGCAGCGTCAGCAGACGCGCGGCATACTCTTTTGCTGCTTTCGTGTCGTGGATCGAGCAAGGACCAATCACCACCAGCAGGCGGTCGTCATTGCCGTTAAGAATTTTATGGATGGCAGTACGCGCGAACGATACCGTTTCCGCTGCCTTCTCCGTGGCTGGAAACTTTTCTAGCAAAGCAACCGGCGGCAAAAGTTCATTAATCTCTTTAATTCTTAAATCATCATTTTGGTAATTCATAAATACATCCATCGGTTCCGAAACGGTATGTTAATCCCATTCAATACGCGCCATCCCGCCTGCACAGGTCGCCTGAGAAACGGGATGTTTCATATTGAAGATTGGTTATTATATGTCAAGCTGGTGTTGTCAGGGCGCTGAAATCAGCGGGATTTACGCGATCAAATGCTCTCAGATGCCGCATCCGTCCTATTTTCATCAGGAAATAGCTCAACAGACAGGTCGGTGAACCGCAGAATAGGTTTTGTCTGTGGGTTTCAGTAAAGTGGAATAAAATCGCAATTTAGGGTCATCTATGGCACATAACCACAGTCACACAGAATCAGGCAACAGTAAACGCCTGCTGTCTGCTTTTATTATCACCGCCACATTTATGGTGGCAGAAGTCATTGGCGGCCTGCTTTCCGGCTCCCTCGCCCTGCTGGCGGATGCAGGTCATATGTTGACGGACGCCGCCGCGCTGTTTGTCGCGCTTGTCGCCGTACGTTTCGCGCAGCGCAAGCCCAATGCACGCCATACCTTTGGCTATTTGCGGTTCACTACCCTCGCAGCCTTTGTGAACGCGCTGACGCTGATACTGATTACCGCCTTTATTTTCTGGGAAGCCATCCAACGCTTCTATGATCCCCAGCCGGTCGCTGGCGTCCCAATGCTGCTTGTCGCCGTTGCGGGTTTGGTGGCAAATATCGTGGCATTTTGGCTGTTACACCACGGCAGCGAAGAGAAAAATATTAACGTTCGCGCGGCGGCCCTGCATGTGCTGGGCGATCTGCTCGGATCCGTCGGCGCAATTGCTGCCGCCGTCATCATCCTTTATACCAACTGGACACCCATCGACCCGATTCTCTCTATTCTGGTATCGTGTCTGGTGCTGCGTAGCGCATGGACGTTATTAAAAGAGAGCATACACGAACTATTGGAAGGCACACCGAGCCAGCTCAGCGTTGAGGTTCTACAGAAAGATCTGACGCTGAATATTCCCGAAGTCAGGAACATTCACCATGTGCATTTATGGCAGGTAGGCGAGAAACCGATGATGACGCTGCATGCACAGGTGGTTCCGCCTCACGATCACGATGCGTTGTTAAGACGTATTCAGGAATATTTACGGAAGCACTACCAGATTGAACACGCGACTATTCAGATGGAGTATCAACGCTGTGATGATGACCACTGTGCTTTCCACTCTCAGGAAAGCCATCATCATGAAAGCCATGATGCAGAAGGCCACCACCACAGGCATTAAATTTGGATTACGCGCCGTGTGAAACCGCGCTGGCGCGGTTTTCCTGCGCACTTTTAATCCACAGCCAGGAACCGTTCAGGGCAATCAGCGTCAGGATCGCGTACTCTACCGCCATCGCATACACGCCCTGATAAGCAAAAATCACCACACTAATTACATCAATCACCACCCACAGCAGCCAGTTTTCAACGTATTTACGCGTCATCAAGATCATCGCCACAATCGACAGCACCATCATCGTGGAATCCCAGAATGGGAACGCATCCGGCTGAAGATTCGGCATCTGCACAGACAACCCTAATCCCTGCATACCGGAAACGGCAATACGCGTCAGCACAGCAAACACCGCATCAATGTAGAACGTCATCAAGCCAATCGCGACAACGCACGCTACCGACCAGCCAATGAGCTTCTGCACTGGTAGCCAGCGGATGCGTAATTCCACTTCCTGCGAATCTGTCTTGCGCGTCCAGGCATACCAACCATAAATATTGGCGGCAAAAAAGAAGATTTGCAGCAACAGGCTGGCGTAAAGCTGAATCTGGAAAAAGATCACAGCAAACAACGTGACGTTAATCAATCCAAACAGATAGTTGATGGTTTTTTCCTGGCTCGCGAACCAGATACACAGCAGGCCAAACAGCGTGCCAATCGCCTCGATCCAGGAAAGCGCGTATCCCCCTTCTCCCAAAGGGATATGAATTAAAATATTGCTGGTACTCAAAAAGTCCATCTCACCCACCCTGTCTCAATTATTGTAAGAAATTGCTATTAAGATGCCCTGGATCTCCGTCAGGCATTCCCTTTTACACGTAATTTTAGCGAAGCCGCAAAATCCAGCATGCGATTCAGCGGAATTAACGCGCCTTCTCGCAGGGCTGCATCAACATGAATCTCATGTGCATCACCGCCCTGCTCCAGACCATTAGCAATCGCCTCTAGCCCGTTCATCGCCATCCACGGACAGTGGGCGCAGCTGCGGCAAGTTGCCCCTTCGCCCGCGGTGGGCGCTTCTAGCAATGTTTTCTCTGGGCAGGCCTGCTGCATCTTGTAGAAAATACCGCGATCGGTCGCCACAATCAGTTCGCGCTGTGGCAGCGTTTTCGCCGCCTGAATCAGTTGGCTGGTTGACCCAACGGCATCAGCCATCTCTACCACGCTCTGCGGCGATTCGGGATGGACCAAAATTGCCGCGTCGGGGTACAGGATCTTCATGCGCTGTAGCGCCTGCGTTTTAAATTCGTCATGCACAATGCACGCGCCCTGCCAGCATAGTACATCCGCCCCTGTCTGCTTTTGTACATAGCTTCCCAGATGACGGTCCGGCGCCCAGATAATTTTTTCTCCCAGGCTATCCAGATGCTCGATCAATTCCACCGCGATGCTGGATGTGACAACCCAATCAGCACGTGCTTTCACTGCCGCGGAAGTATTCGCATACACCACCACCGTTCGATCCGGGTGCGCATCGCAAAAACGGCTGAACGCATCAACAGGACAACCGAGATCGAGCGAGCATTCTGCTTCCAGCGTGGGCATCAGAATCGTCTTTTCCGGGTTGAGTATCTTAGCGGTCTCCCCCATAAAGCGAACCCCCGCCACCAGCAGCGTTGATGCCGAATGGGTGCTGCCGAACCGTGCCATCTCCAGCGAGTCCGCCACACAGCCGCCAGTTTCTTCCGCCAGCGCCTGAATTTCAGGATCGGTATAATAGTGGGCGACCATAACGGCATTTCTTTCCCGAAGCAGCGTTTTTATCCTGCTACGATAGTGCTGTTTTGCATCAGCCGATAAGGGTTTGGGCTTCGGCGGGAAAGGATAAATGGTCTCATTGCTATCAAAAAGGATACTCATTATAAATTTCCACGATGACAACTCGGGTTGTAACACCTGATACTCATTAATCACCAGTATCGACGTTTTTTATCCTAAACAAAATACCGAAAACACGCCCTAAAGTCGCGGTGTATTTTCCATAAAACCCGCCAATTTGTTTAATATGTTTAAAATGATGAACTAGAAATGCGTAAGTAGCATGACTCTTACAAAAGACGCAGAAAAGAGACAAGGAGAGAAATGGCATGGCCAGCCTCTATATTAGGCTATATCGCGATACCCTGACCGTCAGAAACGTGGACACTAAACAAGAGGTGACGGAACAATCAGAAACGCCTTTTACCACCACGCGCTTACTGCTCGGACAGATGATCCCAGCAATGAAGCTATTGGATCGGCTCACGCGCAAGGTAGCCCCAAAACGACTGATCGATCTGTTCTCGTCACACAACGTCATCATCCATGCCATGGAGATGAATGAAGGCGGACACAGTCAGGTCGAGTTTGCCAGCTACATAGAGCTAGCCAAGAGCATCAGTCCGCAAGGAAAGCATATTTATGTCTGTAGTAAGAATGTGCCGCTTACCGACCAGGAAGTGATACAAATTTTTAGCGGCGTCATGCCTTCTATCGTCAGCCGCTAATCAGACGCAATGCTTTAGGCAAAGAAGCGATGCAAGTACAGAGAGATGGGAATAACCAGAACCAACGCCGGCAGGAAATTAACCACCGCAAATGATTTGATCTGCGCGATCCGAAGTCCTACAGCGATCATGATAATCCCGCCACAGGCAGAAAAATCGCCCATCGTGATGTCTGTCATAAAGGGCATAATCAATTTGGCGGAGAAGAACAACAGCGTCTGGACAATAACCTGCGGTATCGCAATCGACATCACAGCAAGGCCAAGCGTGATGGAGAAAATCAACGCGGTGAAAATATCTAAAGCAGATTTGATGATCAACAGTTGGTAATCGCCCGTTAGCCCTTCCGTCAACGCCCCAACCACACCGGTTCCGCTGGCACAAAACAGGACGATTAACGCGGTAAAGTTCTGAGTGTAGATATCCTGAGGCAAGCGGTGTTCCTGTGCAGGCAGCACGCGGTTTAACCCTTTCTGAATCATCATGCCAGCCCACTGCACGCCAGACTCCATACGCAGCAGCTCGCCTAATGCAACGCCAATCACAATAGCCAGCGCCACAGCAGGCAGTTGCTGGACTTTCACAACCAGCGTCACCCCCATTGCAATCGACACCATTGCAAATGCTGGCGGAAGGCCATCTTGCAAACGCTGAGGGATAAAACGACGCAAAGCGATACCCAGACCACTACCAATCAAGATAGCGGCACCATTAATCAACGGACCAATCATATATCTTCCTAAACAGGGCTATACACGCTTCCCTGTGGCAATGACTCCACCCTGCTCGATAGGATTAGAAAACAGTTCCTGACGGGTTATATCGTCCATAGAGAGGGGCAAAAACCTAATATACCGCAAAGTCTTAACGAGTAGGAAATGATGATGGGTTTTATCTCATCGACACGACACGTGCGATATATGATTTAAAATGAATTTGTTCTAAAAGGGAGATTTACTACTTGGAGTGGTGGGTCGTGCAGGATTCGAACCTGCGACCAATTGATTAAAAGTCAACTGCTCTACCGACTGAGCTAACGACCCGCAATGCGGAACTACTTTGACGCTGAATGCTGTTACAACTGCACTTGAAATTGGTGGGTCGTGCAGGATTCGAACCTGCGACCAATTGATTAAAAGTCAACTGCTCTACCGACTGAGCTAACGACCCAATTCATGCTGCTTTAGCGTTTTGCTATTTGCCTTGGCAACGGCGGCACATATTACTGATTTAAATTTTCGGCGCAACCTATTTTCTTAAATAACTTTTTGATTGCTTACTCTTAAGACGTTTAGGCACAAAAATCGCTCATGATGCGCAATTTTTGTGCCAATTAAGACGGGGTTACGATGCAGATAAACGTTTTTGAGCCTGCTTTGCACTTTCCGTATTGGGGTACATTTTTACAACTTGCTGGTAAACGGCCTTGGCTTTATCAGCCTGACCTTTTTCCTGCATGATCACCCCAACCTTCAGCAACGCCTCGGAACTTTTTGGTGACTTGGGATAATTTTTGACTACATTGGCGAAATAGTACGCCGCATCGTCCTTTTTCCCTTTGTTGTAATTCAACTGACCAAGCCAATAGTTAGCATTAGGTTGATACGTTGAATCCGGGTACTTTTTGACGAATGCCTGAAATGCGCTGATCGCCTGATCGTACTGTTTTTTCTCCAGCACGAGCGCGACTGCGGCATTGTAATCCGTATTCGCATCACCCGTACTGGCCGGTGCCGCCGTATTGGCAGCACCAGTATCAGTACCCGCCGCAGCGGCAGGTGCGCCGTCTGTCGTCGGTGTAGAGGATGATTGCGAACTTAATCCATCAATCTGCTGATAGATCTGTTTCTGTCGTTCAACAACCTGATTCAACTGATACTGACTTTCCTGAATCTGCCCACGGAGGCTGTCAATATCACGCTGATTATCAGAGAGCTGCTGTTGAAGTTGGGTTAAAAGCTGACTGTGAGCGTTAGAAATACGCTCCAATTGAGTGACACGGTCTTCGACCGAGCCTGAGCCGACATTACTGATTGGCGCTTGGGCAGTAGCGGCCCAAGGGACCGCTACGCCAACCAGTAACGACAGACCCAACAGGTGACGTCTGAAGTTACTGCTCATGCGATTCTCTTAATATACCAGAACGGCACGACGGTTTTTGGCATAAGCCGCTTCGTCATGACCGAGAACAGCTGGTTTCTCTTTACCGTAAGAAACGATAGAGATCTGATCGGAAGAAACGCCTTTACCTTGCAGGTACATTTGTACCGCGTTGGCACGACGCTCACCCAGAGCGATGTTGTATTCTGGCGTACCGCGTTCGTCCGCGTGACCTTCGATAGTCACTTTGTAAGACGGGTTGCTACGCAGGAATGCAGCGTGTGCGTCCAGCATCTGAGCGAATTCAGAGCTCACATCGTACTTGTCCAGACCGAAGTAAACGATGTTGTTGCGCTGTAATTCTTGCATCTGCAAACGAGCTTGCTCAGAAGAAGACATGTTACCGCCATCCATCATGCCGTTGTTGCCGCCAGCACCCATGGAAGATTGGTCATTGTCCGCGTTCTTGTTGGAGCTACAAGCGGCCACTGCCAGTACCGGCAGAGCCAACATCAGGCCTTTCAGCACTTTATTGAATTGCATTTCTTATGTCCTTTGACGAGTTTATTGTACATATCTGTACTTATAGATACGGCGACCAGGCAGGGAATTTAACCTGTCCATCAGTAGCCGGAAGACGCGCTTTGAAACGTCCATCTGTCGAAACCAACTGTAGCACTGAACCCAGCCCTTGTTTGGAACTGTAGATCACCATCGTGCCATTCGGTGCGATACTTGGCGTTTCGTCCAGGAACGTGTCCGTTAATACTTGTACGGCACCCGTTACCAGATCCAGTTTGGAAATATGCTGAGCTCCACCATTAGAACTCACCGTTACCAAAAATTTCCCGTCGGCGCTCACATCAGAGTCCTGGTTTTGAGAACCTTCCCAGGTCAAACGTTGTGGCGCACCGCCGTTAGCATTCACTTTATAAACCTGAGGACGACCAGCCTGGTCTGAAGTATAGGCCAAGGTCTGGCTGTCTGGGAACCAGGTTGGTTCCGTGTTGTTGCTGCGGCCATCAGTCACCTGACTGATTTGCCCCGAACCCAAATTCATCACATACAAATTCAAGCTACCGCTCTTAGACAGAGCAAAAGCCAGTTTGCTGCCATCGGGAGAGAAAGAAGGTGCACCGTTGTGACGCGGGAAGGAAGCAACCTGGCGGATCGCGCCATTTGCCAGCGTCTGGATAACCAACGCAGAACGGCCACTTTCAAACGTGACATAGGCCAGTTTGCTGCCATCTGCGGACCAGGCCGGAGACATCAGCGGCTGTGGCGAACGGTGAACAACAAATTGGTTGTAACCGTCATAATCCGCAACGCGCAGTTCATAAGGGAACTGACCACCGTTAGTCTGAACAACGTAAGCGATACGGGTACGGAACGCCCCTTTGATACCACTCAGTTTCTCAAACACTTCATCACTGGCTGTGTGCGCAGCATAGCGCAACCACTGCTTGGTCACTTTGAACTGGTTCTGCGCCAATACGTTACCCGGGTTACCCGAGGTATCAACGAGCTGGTAAGAAACCAGATAGCTGCCATCAGCACTTGGTTGAACCTGACCAACTACAACCGCATCAATGCCCAGTGCCGTCCATGCAGCAGGTGTTACTTCAGATGCCGTTGCAGGCTGTTGCGGCATGCGGTTTGCGTCGATCGGATTGAATTTGCCGCTGTTACGTAAATCAGCACCCACGATGCCGCCTACGTCTTCAGGCGCAGCACCTGGACCAGCCCATTTGAACGGAACCACACCGATAGGACGTGCAGAGTCTACCCCTTGGGTAATCTCTATACGTACTTCCGCGTGCAGCGCCGCTGCCCACAGCATTAAAAAGCTTACTGCAACTTTCAGTACTTGCTTCATCTCATCTCCCTTATCCAGACGCGAAGTCTACGATAAATTAGCAGAATTTTAACAAAAACAAACCAATGTCAACAAAACAACATAACCTGGTTTATTTACCATCGTAATAATCTTAAACCTATGGGTAAACAGCCCGGTTACTGCGGTTTAAAGTCTATTGGCGCATTTTTAAAAGCCTCATAAACATCCGTACTCGGTGGCTTCGGTATTCTGGCCTGTTTGGCAGCCGCAATAGCCGCCTGACATAACGCCGGATCGCCGCTTTCAGCAGTGACATCAATCAGCAGACCATCTGGTGCCAGCTTAATCCGTAATGTACAAGTACGTCCTTTGTAGAGCTGCCAGTCATAAAACTTGCTCTGAATAGCTGAACGCACCTGGCTACCATAACTATCAAGCGCTGCACCTGATGCACCGCTCTTTTTATTGTTACCCGTGCCCGCAGGCGCACCGCCGCCAGACTTCGGCGCATTTTTCGATGAAGCCAACCCGCCCAGCAAATCATCAACGGCGCTTTCCTGCTTAGCCGCTTCTGCTGCCGCTTTCTTTTTATCATCAGCGGCTTTCTTAGCTGCTGCGGCTGCTTCTGCTTTCTTCGCTGCTTCAGCATCGGCTTTTTGCTTAGCCGCCTCGGCTGCTGCTTTTTGTTTAGCTTGCTCAGCTTCTGCGGCTGCCTTTGCCGCTTCTGCTTTAGCGGTTTCTGCTGCCTTCTGCTTAGCGGCTTCAGCGGCTTTTTCTTTAGCCTCTTCTTCCGCCTGCTTCTTAGCCGCAGCGGCAGCAGCGGCCTGTTTCTTCGCTTCGTCTTCCGCTTTCTTTTTAGCGTCTGCCGCTGCTTTCGCCTGCTGTTCAGCTTCAGCCTTCGCTTTTGCTGCGGCCGCTTCGGCTTGCTTCTGCTGTTCTTTTGCCTGCTGAGCCGCCGCTTCAGACTGCTTACGCTGTTCAGCCTGTTCCTGAGCCTGCTTTTTCGCCTCTTCCTGCGCTTGCAGACGCTCTTTTTCCAACTCTTTCAGCCGCTGCTGTTCAGCCGCTTGCTTCTGCTGGAGCTCTTCGGCCTGCCGTTCAGCCTGCTTTTGACGCTGCTGTTCAGAACGTTTCGCATCGGTCTGCTGCTGCTGTTGGCGGTTATACTGCTCCACCACTGCGCTTGGATCGACCATGACGGCATCAATGGACGAGCCTCCGCCGCCCCCGCTGGCATCCATCGTTTGCGTCGACGAACTCCAAAGCAGCAAAGCAATCAGTATGATGTGCAAAACAGCCGAGATAATAACGGCGCGTTTTAGCTTATCGTTTTGTTCGTTTGCCTTTAGCACAAGCGATTCCCAAAAACAGTGTTGCCAGAAATAGGCTTAACGATCATTACCGTGATGCGCTCATTTAAATCGGTTGTGTCATCAAACCAACGGATTTCACGCCAGCCTGATGTAACAAATTCAACGCTTTAATGATCTCATCATAAGGAACATCCTTCGCGCCACCAATCAAAAAGACCGTCTTGGGATTGGTTGACAGCCGTGATTGCGCTTCAGCAACCACCTGCTCTGCTGGGAGCTGCTCCATACGGTTTTGTTCAACAACCAGGCTATATTGCCCTATGCCTGAAACCTCTACGATCACGGGCGGATTGTCGTTGCTGGAGACCGTTTTTGAGTCGGTCGCATCCGGTAGATCCACCTCAACGCTCTGCGTAATAATCGGGGCTGTCGCCATAAAAATCAGCAACAGCACCAACAGCACGTCCAGTAACGGGACAATGTTGATCTCGGATTTCAGCTCACGACGGCCTCTGCGTACTCGTGCCATGATCCCCCCTGATTACTTGCTGTTGTCGCTGGAGAACGCCTGACGGTGCAGGATAGCGATAAACTCTTCCGTAAAGTTGTCGTAGTTCTGCTCCAGTTTGCCCACCCGCAGGCTAAGACGGTTATACGCCATGACCGCAGGGATTGCCGCAAACAGACCGATTGCCGTTGCAATCAGGGCTTCGGCAATACCCGGGGCAACCATTTGCAAGGTTGCCTGCTTCACTGCGCCTAACGCGATGAAAGCATGCATAATTCCCCAAACGGTACCGAACAGGCCGATGTACGGGCTGATAGAACCCACGGTTCCCAAAAAGGGAATGTGCGTTTCCAGCGTTTCCAATTCACGATTCATTGAAATACGCATTGCACGGGACGCCCCTTCCACTACGGCTTCCGGCGCATGGCTGTTGGCACGATGCAACCGTGCAAATTCTTTGAAACCTGAATGGAAGATTTGTTCAGTGCCCGTCAGGCTATCGCGACGAGTCTGACTTTCCTGATAGAGACGCGACAGTTCGATGCCCGACCAAAATTTGTCCTCGAACGCCTCAGCCTCACGCGTCGCCGAGTTCAGAATTCGGGTACGCTGAATGATGATCGCCCAGGAAGCGATAGAAAAACAGATTAAAATCAGCATGATTAGTTTGACCAGAAGGCTTGCCTTCAGGAACAAATCAAAAACGTTCATGTCAGTCACTGCTTGAACTCCGCGACAATAGACTTAGGAAGCGCAATTGGCTTCATTTGATGTGGATCGATGCATGCGATCAAAACTTCAGCATGGCTCAGCAGGGTACCGTGAGCATTGAGAATACGCTGGGCGAAAGTCAGAGAAGCACCACGCAGCGAGATAATCTCGCTTTGCACTTCCAGCATGTCGTCGAGGCGCGCAGGGGCAAGATACTCCACCGTCATTCGACGAACAGCAAACGCGACATGCTCACTTAGCAAGGCTTGCTGGTGAAAGTTGCGCTCACGCAACGCCTCGGTTCTTGCCCTTTCATAAAAGGCAATATAGCGAGCGTGGTAGACAACGCCACCTGCATCAGTGTCTTCAAAGTAGACTCGAACTGGCCAGCGAAACAACGAATTACTCACTCTACATCCCAGTAATGCATTAAACCTCGCTACTATACGCAAGAGAAATGAGGTTTGGAATGGATTGTGACAACGGAAAGAAAATAATTATGGGCCGCAAGCAACCCATAACTAAATGGAATAGGAGGCTATTTTAGCCGAAGAAATAGTACAATCCTGCGCACAGGATCACAAAGGCGGGAAGTGGTGCGAAAAACGCGCGCCAGAGCAGGCGATGTGGACGAAAACCAACGCCATGAACAACGCCAGCACAAACGGCCCAAATCAACAGCAACCCCTGCCAAACCGCGAGTTCACTGGTCCGCGCCGCAAAGCGCGTCGGATCCCAGAATACACAACCAGCCAGCAGCAACGCCATGATAATGGAAAGAGCCCTTAACGGGCTCTTATCCATCAGGCGATAGAGTTTATCGACCAGATCACTCATTGCTTATCTTCTTCAGCCGCTTTGCTTGCCTCACTCTGCTCAATAGCCAGGGCCGTGATGATCCCCAGTGAGCAAGCAAGAAGCGTTCCGAGTATCCAGGCAAAATACCACATAAATTAAGCTCCTTACTTAGTACATAGAGTGAGTGTTTTGCTCAATCTGCTCTTTGGTAATGCGACCGAACATCTTGTAATAACACCACGCGGTATAAGACAGCACGATAGGAACGAAAATAATCGCAACCACTGTCATCACTTTCAGCGTCAGCAGGCTTGATGTCGCATCCCAGACCGTCAAGCTGACGTTAGGTACAGTCACTGATGGCATGATGAATGGGAACATGGCGATCCCTGCGGTCAGAATCACACACGCGATAGTCAGAGAAGAGAACAGGAATGCCCAAGCCCCTTTCTCTGCGCGTGCCATGAGGGTCGTCAGCACTGGCAGTACAACGCCCAGAGCAGGGATAGCCCACAATACCGGATGGTTATTGAAGTTGATCAGCCAGGCACCCGCCTGCTGAACGACTTCTTTACGCAGCGGGTTAGATTCAGCAGCGGTGTTAATTGCCGACGTCACTACATAACCATCAATGCCGTAAACGACCCATACACCAGCCAGAGCAAACGTCACCATCATCACCAGCGCGGAAATCTGCGCGGCAGATTTGGAGCGCACGTGCAGATCGCCCGTGGTTCGCATCATCAGGTAGGTTGCCCCCTGAGTCAGGATCATCGTCAGGCTAACCACACCCGCCAACAAGCCAAACGGGTTCAGCAGTTGGAAGAAGTTTCCGGTGTAGTACAGACGCAGATATTCATCAACGTGGAACGGCACGCCCTGCAACAGGTTACCAAATGCCACACCAATCACCACCGGTGGGACAAAGCTACCGATGAAGATGCCCCAGTCCCACATGCCACGCCAGCGCGGATCTTCGATTTTTGAACGGTAATCGAAGCCGACAGGACGGAAGAACAAGGAGGCCAGAACCAGAATCATGGCAATGTAGAAACCAGAGAACGCAGCGGCGTAAACCATCGGCCAGGCAGCAAACAGCGCACCACCTGCGGTGATCAGCCAAACCTGGTTACCATCCCAGTGCGGCGCAATGCTATTAATCATGACGCGACGTTCGGTATCACCACGTCCCATCAGACGCACCAGAATGCCCACGCCCATGTCAAAACCATCAGTGATGGCGAAGCCAATCAGCAAAATGCCGATCAACAGCCACCAGATAAAACGTAAGACTTCATATTCAAACATAGTGGACTCCTGTTTACCGTGCTTCCTGCGCAGCCGCTATAGGTTGTTCAAAATGGTAGCGCCCTGTTTTCAGGCTGCTCGGCCCCAGACGTGCGAATTTGAACATCAGATACATTTCTGCAATCAGGAAGAGCGTATACAGACCACAGATCAGTCCCATAGAGAACAGAATATCCCCAGCGGTCAATGATGACGCCGCAACAGCTGTCGGCAGAATCTCACCAATAGCCCAAGGCTGACGGCCATATTCAGCCACAAACCAGCCGGCTTCAATCGCAATCCACGGCAGCGGAATGCCGTACAACGCAATGCGGAGTAACCAACGTTTCTGACCAATTTTGTTACGCAGAACAGACCAGAAAGACAGGCCGATGATTAACAACATCAGAACGCCACAGCCCACCATGATACGGAAAGAGAAGTACAGTGGTGCAACGCGTGGGATAGAATCTTTGACGGCTTGTTTAATCTGCGTGTCTGTCGCATCAGAGACTTTCGGCGTATAGCGCTTCAGCAGCATGCCATAACCAAGATCCTGCTTGGACTGTTCAAACGCCAGCCTTACTGCTGGGTCGGTATTGCCCGCGCGTAATTCTTCCAGCAATTGGTAAGCCTTCATACCATTGCGGATACGCACTTCGTGCATTTCCATCAGCTCTTTCAGGCCGGTGACTTCTTTGTCAGTAGAACGCGTCGCAATGATGCCCAGAGCATAAGGAATCTTGATGGCATAGTTATTTTCCATCTTATCCTGGTTCGGGATGCCGATCAGCGTAAAGGATGCCGGAGCAGGCTGTGTTTCCCATTCGGCTTCAATCGCTGCCAGTTTGGTTTTCTGCACGTCGCCCATTTCATAGCCGGATTCATCACCCAGTACGATAACAGACAGAACCGACGCCATACCGAAGCTTGCCGCGATGGCGAATGAACGCTTGGCAAACGCAATGTCTCGACCTTTCAGCAGATAGTAAGAACTGATACCCAAAATGAACATTGCGCCGGTACAGTAACCTGCTGCTACCGTGTGAACGAATTTCACCTGAGCAACCGGGTTCAGTACCAGATCGGCGAAACTCACCATTTCCATACGCATGGTTTCGAAGTTGAAATCCGATGCGATGGGGTTCTGCATCCAACCATTGGCAACCAGAATCCACAGTGCGGAGAAGTTAGAGCCCAGCGCAACCAGCCAGGTAACGGCCATATGCTGTACTTTTCCTAAACGGTCCCAGCCGAAGAAGAACAAGCCAACAAAGGTCGATTCGAGGAAGAATGCCATCAGGCCTTCAATCGCTAGCGGCGCGCCGAAAATATCCCCGACGTAGTGAGAGAAATATGACCAGTTGGTCCCGAATTGAAACTCCATGGTCAATCCGGTAGCGACCCCCAGAGCGAAGTTAATTGCAAATAACTTGCCCCAGAATTTGGTCATATCTTTATAGATTTGTTTGCCGGACAGCACATATACCGTTTCCATAATCGCCAGCAAAAACGCCATCCCCAGCGTTAATGGTACGAATAGAAAATGGTACATTGCAGTTAAGGCAAACTGTAAACGTGACAGTTCGACTACATCAAACATTTTGACTCCTTGCTCCTCGCAGGAAGGGATTAGCTTGCAAACGCTGACAAGCCGCCAAACATCCGGCCATTACACCCAAAAAGAACACAACAAGAATTGCTTTAACACAGGCTGTAATGAACGCTAGAAATACCGTTCACCAGGGCAGTCGCACCGCGACACCCGACAGCAAGCTCAAGATAAATCACAAGTATTACAAATCGCGTACCCCATAGGGAGGTAGCCGTATATTACGCCTGTAATCCCCTACAATAAATAGGTTTTTACGTGACCCAGACTAGGTTTTTGGCTTCAAATCAACTTTTCCACTAAACGGCGTGAAAGACGATAATTGACCTCGCGCAATTTAAGCCTATTTAAGAAATTATATCCAGAGGCGTTTTTTGATCTAAAACAATTTAACGCTTTTATCGTGATTATCGCGTTGCATTAATTTATTTATTACACTCATTGTTAATGCAATGTGACTTTTAGGTTTAATTAAAATTAATTCAGCAATGTATTCTTTACTTTGGTGTTCGATTATTCACATACAATAAAACGAGTTATCTTTATTCTTTTTTTTGTATGATTTCTCTTATTTTATTACTTATACTTTCGTTTATTTATTGTTTTATAATTGTTGCAGATATTAACAACATTTAGCCATATTTGATCCTATTGAATTCCATCATTTTTTACGTAAAAAAGCCACCCGAAGGTGGCTGGTATAGTTAATCGACTCATCGATTAACGCGACAATATCGCTTTCACAGCATCGCCGATATCCGCCAGGCTACGAACGGTTTTAACACCCGCCGCTTCTAACGCTGCGAATTTATCGTCAGCGGTACCTTTACCGCCAGCGATGATGGCGCCAGCATGGCCCATGCGCTTACCTTTCGGTGCCGTCACACCCGCGATGTAACCGACAACGGGTTTCGTCACGTGCTCTTTAATGTACGCCGCCGCTTCTTCTTCTGCCGTACCACCGATTTCACCAATCATCACGATGGCTTCCGTCTGCGGATCTTGTTCAAACAGCTTCAGAATGTCGATAAAGTTAGAGCCAGGAATCGGGTCACCGCCGATCCCCACACAGCTGGACTGACCTAAACCGGCATCGGTCGTTTGCTTCACCGCTTCATACGTCAGTGTACCTGAGCGAGAAACGATACCGACTTTACCCGGCAGGTGAATATGGCCCGGCATAATACCGATTTTACATTCGCCCGGCGTGATTACACCAGGGCAGTTCGGGCCGATCATCCGCACGCCGCTCTGATCGAGTTTCACTTTCACCGTCAGCATATCCAGCGTTGGGATACCTTCGGTGATACAGATAATCAGCTCGATACCTGCGTCAATCGCTTCCAGAATGGAGTCTTTACAGAACGGAGCGGGGACATAGATAACAGATGCCGTTGCGCCCGTTGCTTCTACCGCTTCACGCACCGTATTAAATACAGGCAAACCCAGATGTTCCGTGCCGCCTTTACCCGGCGTGACCCCACCGACCATTTGCGTACCGTAAGCAAGTGCTTGCTCAGAGTGGAATGTCCCCTGACTACCGGTAAAACCCTGACAGATAACTTTGGTATTTTTATTAATCAGAATGGACATTATTTATCCCCCACTGCTGCAACAACCTGCTGAGCCGCACCCGTCAGGCTGGTCGCGGCAATAATATTCAGGCCGCTATCCGCCAGTTTCTTGGCACCCAGTTCCGCATTGTTTCCTTCAAGACGTACAACAACCGGTACGTTAACACCCACTTCGGCTACTGCTCCGATGATACCGTCGGCGATCAAATCGCAACGTACGATGCCACCAAAGATGTTCACAAAGACGGCTTTTACTTTGTCGTCAGACAGAATAATTTTGAACGCTTCAGTAACACGTTCTTTCGTCGCGCCGCCGCCGACATCGAGGAAGTTAGCAGGAGAGCCACCGTGCAGCTTCACGATGTCCATCGTGCCCATCGCCAGACCCGCACCGTTCACCATACAGCCAATGTTACCGTCCAGCGCAACATAGTTCAGTTCCCACTGCGCTGCATGCGCTTCACGGGAGTCTTCCTGACTTGGGTCACGCATTTCACGCAGCTCAGGCTGACGGAACAACGCATTGCCGTCCGCACCCAGCTTGCCATCCAGACAGATCAGATCGCCCTGCTTGGTGATAACCAGCGGGTTGATTTCTACCAGAGCCAGATCGCGCTCAAGGAACAGCGTCGCCAAACCCATGAAGATTTTGGTGAACTGAGCCACTTGCTTACCGCTCAGACCCAGTTTAAAAGCCAGCTCACGCCCCTGATAAGGCTGCGGGCCGACCAGTGGATCGATCGCCGCTTTATGAATCAGCTCTGGCGTTTCTTCCGCCACTTTTTCAATTTCTACGCCACCTTCGGTGGACGCCATGAACACCACGCGGCGCGTGCCACGGTCAACAACCGCGCCCAGATAAAGCTCTTTGTCGATATCCGTTGCCGCTTCAACCAGAATCTGATGAACTGGCTGGCCCTGCGCGTCAGTTTGATAAGTAACGAGTTTTTTACCCAGCCAGTTTTCAGCAAACGCGCGGATATCTTCTTTGTTGCTGACGACTTTAACGCCGCCCGCTTTACCGCGACCACCGGCGTGAACCTGACATTTTACGACCCACGGACCCGCACCAATTTTAGATGCGGCTTCTTCCGCTTCACGCGGTGTGGTACAGGCATAACCGGTCGGTGCCGGTAAACCATATCGAGCAAAGAGTTGTTTTGCCTGATACTCGTGTAAATTCATGATGTTCTATCCATTTAGGTTTGGAGATAAGTCGGCAGACGGTTTTTCATCACCGAGTCTTTCGGTAGAGAAAAGCGCCATTAACTCTCTGATATATTTGGATAACGCCGCTGAGAAAAACGGCCTGCATAGCACATATTGGGCGGAAACCGTCAGGGTTATCCGCCCGATAGCCTACCTGTCGGACTAAACGTCTAACAGCAGACGCGCTGGATCTTCCAGCATCTCTTTCACCGTCACCAGGAAGCCAACGGACTCGCGGCCATCGACCAAACGGTGATCGTAAGACAGTGCCAGATACATCATCGGCAGAATAACGACCTGACCATCAACCGCCATCGGGCGATCCTTAATGGCGTGCATACCCAGAATCGCACTCTGCGGTGGGTTGATGATCGGGGTAGACATCAGAGAGCCAAAGACGCCGCCATTGGTAATCGTGAAGTTACCGCCCAGCAATTCTTCAACCGTCAATTTGCCGTCACGGCCTTTCACAGCCAGCTCTTTGATACGTTTCTCGATGTCGGCCATGCCCAGCGCATCCACATCACGCAGTACTGGCGTAACCAGACCACGCGGGGTAGATACCGCGATGCTGACATCGAAGTAGTTGTGGTAAACCACATCTTCGCCATCAATAGAAGCATTCACTTCTGGATAACGCTTCAGCGCTTCGACCACAGCTTTGATGTAGAAGGACATGAAGCCCAGACGCACGCCGTGGCGCTTCTCAAATGCCTCGCCGTACTGCTTGCGCAGATCCATGATTGGCTGCATGTTGATTTCGTTAAACGTCGTCAACATTGCCGTGCTGTTTTTCGCTTCCAGCAGACGTTCTGCAACACGCTTACGCAAGCGCGTCATCGGTACGCGTTTTTCGCTGCGCGCGCCCAAAGCTGGTGCAGGAGAAGCCGCCGTAGCCTCAGACTTAGGTGCTTTAGCTGGCTCTTTCTTCTGGGCAGCCAAATGCTTATCCACGTCTTCGCGGGTAATTCGACCGCCTACGCCGCTGCCTTTGATTGCAGAGGCATCGATATCGTGCTCTGCAATCAGACGGCGGATTGCCGGGCTGAGCGCATCGCTACTCTCTTCTTCCAGCCCAGCCGTATGGCGCTGTGCGGGTGTTGATTCTTTGCTCTGTGACTTCTCGCTGGTTTCTTTACCGGAGCTATCGCCACGGCGAATGCGACCCAGTAGCTGGCGAGACGTTACGGTCGCGCCTTCTTCTTCCAGCACGGCATCCAGAATGCCCGCTTCAGAGGCAGGCACTTCCAGCACAACTTTGTCAGTTTCAATTTCAACCAGTACTTCATCGCGCTGGACGCTATCGCCTGGTTTTTTATGCCAGGTCGCCACAGTGGCGTCAGCGACGGATTCAGGCAGGTCGGGTACATGAATATCTACGCTACTCATTATCTATCCTTTTATTTAATCAACGTTCAGCGCGTCATCGACCAGATCTTGCTGTTGTTTCTGGTGTACGGACATATAGCCAACGGCGGGTGATGCAGACGCCGGGCGTCCTGCGTAACGTAAAGAAGCCCCAAATGGAATCACTTCACGGAAATGGTGCTGACTGCAATACCAGGCTCCCTGATTCAGCGGTTCTTCCTGACACCACACGAAATCGTGAACATGGGCAAACGGTTCCAGCGCAGCTTGAACGGACTGATGCGGGAACGGATAAAGCTGTTCGATACGGACGATCGCGACATTCTTTTGCTCGTTCTTGCGGCGCTGTTCCACCAAATCATAGTAGACCTTACCGGAACAAAGCACGACACGCTTCACGGCTGCCGGATCTAATTCTTCTACCTCACCAATCGCCGGCTGGAAGGAACCATTTGCCAGTTCATCCAGTGAAGAAATCGCCAGCGGATGGCGCAGGAGAGATTTCGGTGACATAACCACCAGCGGGCGGCGCATACCGCGCAGCGCCTGACGGCGAAGCATGTGATACACCTGTGCTGGCGTTGACGGAATACAAACCTGCATATTTTGCTCAGCGCACAGTTGCAGATAACGTTCCAGTCTGGCAGACGAGTGCTCTGGACCTTGACCTTCGTAACCGTGCGGCAGCAGCATGACCAGACCACACATGCGGCCCCACTTCTGCTCACCGGAGCTGATGAACTGGTCGATAACGACCTGGGCACCGTTGGCGAAGTCACCAAACTGCGCTTCCCAGATGGTCAGGGTGCGCGGTTCTGCGGTCGCATAGCCGTATTCAAACGCCAGAATCGCTTCTTCGGATAGCACGGAGTCCCAGACGTTGAACTCGCCCTGACCGTTATGTACGTGGTTCAACGGCGTATAGCTGGAACCATTTTTTTGGTTATGCACGACAGCATGACGATGGAAGAATGTGCCACGACCACTGTCTTCACCAGACAAGCGAATCGGAATGCCTTCGTCAACCAACGTGGCGTAAGCCAGCGTTTCTGCTCCGCCCCAGTCGAACGGTTTATTACCCGCAGCCATTTCGGCACGATCGCTATAAACCTTGGCAACGCGAGGATGGATATCAATCCCCTCCGGCACTTCACTGATACGCTTAGCCAGTTCCTGCAAACGTTTCATTTCTGTTGCGTGCGGATAGGGTTCATCCCACTCATGGTTCAGATACGGCGTCCAGGTAAAGGACTGCATATCCATCTGACGCCATTCTTCCACCACGCATTCACCCGCATCCAGCGCATCGCGGTATAGGTTGACCATCTCGGTGGCATCTTCCAGCGTGATGGATTTTTCCTGCTCCAGACGATCGGCATAGACCTTACGCGGCGTAGGATGCTTTTTGATCTTCTGGTACATCATCGGCTGCGTTGCACTTGGCTCGTCAGCTTCGTTATGACCATGACGGCGATAACAGATCAGATCGATGAACACATCGCGCTTAAACTCATTACGGAAATCCAACGCCAGACGCGTAACAAATGCCACCGCTTCTGGGTCATCTGCGTTAACGTGGAAGATCGGAGCCTGCACCATCTTGCCGATATCGGTACAGTATTCGGTTGAGCGAATATCCAGCGGGTTAGACGTGGTAAAGCCGATACGGTTGTTGATCACAATACGCAGCGTGCCGCCAACTTCGTAGCCACGCACCGTCGACATGTTCAACAGTTCCTGCACCACGCCCTGACCGCTAATTGCCGCATCACCGTGAATGGTGATAGGTAAAACACGCGGGCCGCTCTGGCTATTCAGACGATCGAGACGCGCACGTACCGAGCCAGTCACTACCGGGCTGACGATCTCAAGGTGCGATGGGTTAAACGCCAGCGCCAAATGCACCAGACCGCCAGCAGTTTCGAATTCAGACGAGAAGCCCTGATGGTATTTCACGTCACCGGTGCCCAAGTGTTCTTTATGCTTGCCAGCGAACTCGTCGAACAGATCCTGAGACTTTTTGCCCAATACGTTGATCAGCACGTTGAGGCGGCCACGGTGTGCCATCCCCAATACCACTTCGCGAGTATCATTTGCACCCGCATGGCGAATCAGCTCTTTCAGCATCGGAACCAGTGCATCACCGCCTTCCAGCGAGAAACGCTTGGCACCAGGATATTTGGCACCCAGATAACGCTCCAGCCCTTCGGCTGCGGTTAACTCTTTCAGAAAACGGCGTTTCTCTTCGAGAGAAAATGACGGCTGCCCCATTACCGATTCGATACGCTGCTGGATCCAACGTTTCTCTTCCGTGCTGGTCATGTGCATGTATTCCGCACCGATAGAACCGCAATAGGTGCGTTTCAGCGCATCATACAGATCTTCCAGTTTCATGGTGTCTTTGCCGATGGCAAAAGACCCCACATTGAAGGATTCTTGCAGGTCATCCTGCGTCAGGTTGTGGTAATCCAGATCCAATTCTGCAACGGGTTCCTGCGGGCGCAGGAAGATCGGATCCAGGTTAGCTTGCTGATGTCCACGGAAACGGAACGCATTGATCAGCTGTAATACCTTGACCTGCTTAGCATCAATATCGGGATCGGTGACTGACGAGGTAAAGCGCGAAGAGTCTTTCGCCAGACGGCGGAAATATTCACGCGTTTTAGAATGGAGTTGATCCGGTTTGACCCCACTCGTAGGCAATTGCTGGAAGATCGAGCGCCAGCTATGTTCGATCGAGTCAGGATCGGTTAAAAAATCTTCATAGAGTTGCTCTATGTAGGACTGATTCGCACCCGCCAAATAGGAGGAATCCAGCCAGGCCTTCATCGCGCCGTTCTGCATTATGATCCCTTAAGCTAATAAGCTTCAGTTTTCGCCGTGGTTAACATGTAATTAGTGTCCGTATATCGTTCGCCGTAAAAACGGTTCACTTGTCGTACTTCGGTACGCGCTTAGGGTATCCATCCCCCCTAAGGAACCTTTAAAAACCGGTTCGGGCGCGTAAGCCGGTTTTTAAAGGTTTCCTGCGCTCCCTCTGAAGAATAGCAACTTCAGAGGGAGATACATGTTTTACTACTTAATCTTTATGCAATAACACGTTACATACTTGCTAGTGATTACGCACTACGATGCAACAGCATCGATTTAATATGACCAATAGCCTTGGTTGGGTTCAGCCCTTTTGGACACACGTTGACGCAGTTCATGATGCCGTGGCAGCGGAAAACGCTGAATGCATCGTCCAGATCGTCCAGTCGTGGCGTGGTTTCCGTATCACGGCTGTCAATCAGGAAGCGGTATGCTGCCAGTAGCCCCGCAGGCCCGACAAACTTGTCCGGGTTCCACCAGAACGACGGGCAAGACGTTGAACAGCAGGCACACATGATACATTCATACAACCCATCCAACTTGGCACGTTGTTCAGGCGATTGCAGATGCTCACGCGCCGGCGGATTTTTCCCATTATTCAACAGGTAAGGCTTTATTTTCTCATATTGAGCATAGAACTGTCCCATGTCCACTACCAAATCACGAACAACCGGTAATCCCGGTAAAGGACGGATGACGATTTTGCTGTTTCCGCGACGTAACGCAGAAACCGGCGTAATACAGGCTAGCCCGTTTTTGCCGTTCATGTTGACGCCATCAGAACCGCAGACACCTTCACGGCAGGAACGGCGGAATGACAACGTCGGATCCTGCTCTTTCAGCAGCATCAGCGCGTCCAGCAGCATCATGTCGCGGCCTTCTTCCGCCTCCAACTGGTAATCCTGCATCCGCGGAGCATCGTCAATATCTGGGTTGTAACGATAAATAGAAAATTCGAGTTTCATCGTTTGATCTCCGCGATTAATAAGTACGTACTTTCGGCGGGAACGCCGGACGCAGTTTAGGCTGCATGTTCACCTCACGGCGCGTCATGCTGTCGGTTTGCGGCAGATACAACGAATGGCACAGCCAATTTTCATCGTCGCGCTCTGGGTAATCGAAGCGGCTGTGTGCGCCACGGCTTTCGGTACGGAAGTTTGCGGATACCGCCGTCGCATACGCGGTTTCCATCAGGTTATCCAGCTCCAGACATTCGATACGCTGGGTGTTGAACTCGCTTGAGGTATCATCCAGACGCGCGTTCTTCAGGCGTTCACGGATCACTTTAAGCTCTTCCAACCCTTTCGCCATCGCATCGCCTTCACGGAAGACCGAGAAGTTGTTCTGCATACAGGATTGCAACGCCTTACGGATTTCAACCGGATCCTCCCCTGAGCGGGTCGTGTTCCAGCGGTTCAGACGGTCGAGCGAAGCTTCAATATCAGAATCGCTGGCATCACGGCTTGCGCCCTGCTCATCCAGCGATTCTTGCAGGTGAATACCGGCTGAACGGCCGAACACCACCAGGTCGAGCAACGAGTTACCACCCAAGCGGTTAGCACCATGAACCGAGACGCAGGCAATTTCGCCCACGGCAAACAGTCCCGGAATCACCACATCTTCGCCCTTCTCATTCACCGTCAGCGCCTGTCCGCTCACTTTGGTCGGAATACCGCCCATCATATAGTGGCAGGTTGGAATAACAGGAATCGGTTCTTTAACCGGATCGACGTGAGCAAATGTGCGAGACAGCTCCAGAATACCCGGCAGACGGGATTCCAGAACCTCTTTACCCAGATGATCCAGCTTCAGCTTGGCGTGTGGTCCCCACGGGCCTTCACAGCCGCGACCTTCACGAATTTCGATCATAATGGAACGGGCAACCACATCGCGGCCAGCCAGATCTTTCGCGTTCGGCGCATAACGTTCCATGAAGCGTTCACCGTGCTTGTTCAGCAGGTAACCACCTTCACCACGGCAGCCTTCAGTCACCAACACACCCGCACCAGCAATACCGGTTGGGTGGAACTGCCACATTTCCATGTCCTGCAACGGAACGCCAGCACGCAATGCCATGCCTACGCCGTCACCTGTATTAATGTGTGCGTTGGTGGTGGACTGGTAGATACGGCCCGCGCCGCCGGTTGCCAGCACGGTCGCTTTCGCTTTGAAATAGACAACTTCACCGGTTTCGATACAGATCGCGGTACAACCGACAACCGCGCCATCCTGATTCTTCACCAGATCGAGGGCGTACCATTCGGAGAAAATAGTCGTATGATTTTTCAGGTTCTGCTGATACAGCGTATGCAGCAACGCATGACCCGTACGGTCAGCCGCCGCCGCCGTACGCGCAGCCTGCTCGCCACCAAAGTTCTTGGATTGACCACCGAATGGACGCTGATAAATGCTGCCATCATCCAGACGGGAGAATGGTAACCCCATGTGCTCCAGTTCCAGAATCGCTTCTGGGCCGGTTTTACACATATATTCAATGGCGTCTTGATCGCCAATGTAATCCGACCCTTTTACGGTGTCGTACATATGCCATTCCCAGTTGTCCTCATGGGTGTTGCCCAGCGCAACGGTAATACCGCCCTGCGCGGACACGGTATGGGAACGGGTTGGGAACACTTTCGATAACAGGGCACAGGACAGGCCCATTTGGGAGATTTGCAGCGCGGCGCGCATACCTGCGCCACCCGCACCCACAACAACAGCATCAAATTCTCTGACTGGCAAATTCATCACGCACCCCACACCACAATAGTTCCATAAATGACGTACACCAACAGCGCTACGACAATCGCCAACTGCAAAGTCAGGCGTAAGGCCAGCGGTTTAATGTAGTCGGTCAGCACTTGCCACATCCCTATCCAGGCATGAACCAGAATGGAAAATAACGTTAGCAGTGTGAATACTTTAGTGAGGGCCATCGCGAAGAAACCACGCCAGATTTCATACGTGATGTCGCCAGCCGTGGCAATAAAACCAATAATATAAATTACATACAGAACAATGACGATGGCAGAAGCGCGAATCAGTAACCAATCGTGTACGCCATTGCGTCCTAACGCAGAAGCATTGCTTACCATACGAGGACTCCAGCCAGAATTGAAAGCACGACAGTAATAATAAAGGAGATATTTGCAGAACGCTTACCTGCGGCAAGGTCTTCTTCTATATAGCCAAAATCCATCAACAGGTGACGTATACCACCAACAATGTGATAAGCCAACGCGACGAGGATGCCCCAAACGATAAATTTAACGATGAAGCTGTCCATAATTTCCGCAGCGCGCAGGAACCCTTCCTCTGAAGAAAGAGAAGTGCCTAACAGCCACAGTAAAATACCGACAGCGACAAAGGTGATAACGCCGGAGACGCGGTGAAGAATAGATGCTATCGCAGTAACAGGAAACTGGATCGTCTGCAATTCCAGATTGACAGGTCTTTGTTTTTTCACGGATTTGCCCACACAGCTTTTATTATTGTTTCTTCCTCCGGGCCTGATGTGAGGTCAGACAGCATGAAAGTTACAGCCCTGAAAAGTGGGTTTACGATACGCGCTCAAACATCGACATTCCGGTGTCTAAACAGCGCATGATCCTTTCATACTGGGTGCTCCTACTGCAGGGTGATTCCGGAGACCTGTCGGCAGTATAGGTACTTCACATTCCTATTACAATTCCCATACAAACTGTTTGGTGACATTTGCCCCGAACAGTGATTTAGATCACGGATTTCACAATTTATATAAAATTAATTATCTGATTTGACAAAAGTTCAACATTTCAATTACAACTAGTGGATTGAATTTCTTATGATGTGTTAAAGCACGACGGCGACACTTCCACACTGGCGTAACTTATGTAACAGTGAAGAGAGTCCACGTAAAAATCATAGGTAATGACTACAATCTATTCAGAGCGTTGTTAATTACCTGGAGATTGTTAATTACCTGGAGAACGAATTTTTCATCCTGAATGCGGCTATCCGCCTTACTCTGTATCCTATTTGACGGCTGTGTCACAACAGAGTTTCACTGGTCATTATGTGTCCGGTGCACAGGCATGACGGTATTTCTTCAGTGAAAATTTTTAAAATTAAAGCGCTAAGGAGACTGTAAATGGCTGATAAAAAAGCAACACTTACCCTAGATGGTAAAGATCCAATTGAGCTAAATGTCCTATCAGGTACATTGGGGTATGATGAGATTGATATTCGTCCCCTCGGCTCTAAAGGTTACTTCACATTTGACCCTGGCTTTACCTCTACCGCATCTTGCGAATCAAAAATTACCTATATCGACGGTGACGAAGGCATCTTGCTACATCGTGGCTTCCCGATTGCCCAACTGGCTGAAAAATCAAATTATCTTGAAGTGTGTTACATCCTGCTGTTTGGTGAAGTCCCGACGGTAGAGCAGTATGAAACCTTCAAGACCACCGTGACTCGCCACACCATGATCCATGAGCAGATTACCCGTCTGTTCCACGGTTTCCGTCGCGATTCACATCCAATGGCCGTTTTATGCGGCGTCACTGGTGCACTGGCGGCGTTTTACCACGATTCTCTCGACATTAATATTGAGCGCCACCGCGAAATCGCGGCCTATCGCCTGCTGTCGAAAATGCCGACCGTCGCAGCCATGTGCTATAAATATTCACTGGGACAGCCGTTTGTTTATCCGAAAAACAACCTGTCCTACGCGGGTAATTTCCTGCACATGATGTTCTCCACCCCTTGTGAAGAATATGTTGTGAATCCGGTGCTGGAACGCGCCATGGATCGCATTCTGATCCTGCATGCCGATCACGAACAAAACGCTTCAACCTCTACCGTGCGTACTGCGGGTTCGTCTGGTGCAAACCCGTTTGCCTGTATCGCCGCGGGGATCGCCTCGCTGTGGGGACCGGCACACGGCGGCGCGAACGAAGCCTGCCTGCGTATGCTGGAAGAAATCAGCAGCGTGGAGCACATCCCTGCGTTTATCGAACGTGCTAAAGACAAGAACGATTCCTTCCGCCTGATGGGCTTCGGTCACCGTGTGTACAAAAACCACGATCCGCGCGCCACCGTCATGCGTGAAACCTGCCATGAAGTGCTGAAAGAGCTGGGTAGAAAAGACGACCTGCTGGAAGTGGCGATGGAGCTGGAAAATATCGCGCTGAACGACCCGTACTTCATTGAGAAGAAGCTGTACCCGAACGTCGACTTCTATTCAGGCATCATCCTGAAAGCGATGGGTATTCCGTCTTCAATGTTTACCGTTATCTTCGCGATGGCGCGTACTGTGGGTTGGATTGCACATTGGAACGAAATGCACGACGACGGCATCAAGATTGCCCGTCCGCGTCAGCTGTATACCGGCTACGACAAACGTGACTTTACGTCCAATCTGAAATAATCCATTCAGTACCTACACAAAAAGGCCGGAATGATATCCGGCCTTTGTTTTTTTACCCTACACTGATTTTCAATGGTGATTGAAATACGGATAATCAGCGCAGTTAGTTATGGAATACTTTCGTAAGGTAAACCTGTTTAGCGTCTTTATTAACCCAGATATAGAAGGTTGCCCCTTCAATCTCAGTACGCTTTTTCCACACCTCTTCCTCCCCCTGCTTACGTTTCTGCTGTTCATATCCTAATGTTGTGAGGTACGTTTTTAGCGAGGTAGCGTCAGAGGTGTCATTAAAAATGATGGCGTTTGATGGCGCGTAGCCATCACCAGGCACGTATTCAAAAGCGTAATTGCCCGATATTCTCGGGGCGTTACGGATATCTTCATCGGTGAACGCATAGTAGGTAAAATACTCATTTTCAGTATACGTTCTTATCTCCGTAGAACTCGATGCCACAATAAATACAAATAACATCCCAACCATTGCCGCAGGAACCATAAGCAGTAATAGATATTTGATTACTTTCATGCCCGAATTCTTCCACCTTTGGGTTTGTTAAATTCTAGCGTTGTCCCATCGTCCGTTAGAATGTTAACTATGCCAGTGTTCACCCAACGCAACTTCGTTTGAACCATTCAGGGCAGCCCCGGTAGGGTTAGCATTCTCATAACGGCACTAAAGGGATGACTTACAACTTAAACTTTGCGTGAATCGCAATAAATAGCCATCTGGATCCTGTACCAGAAAATTACTTTCCCCGTGGTACACCTCATGATCGCGATACCAACACGTTTCCACGGGTCTGCGTAGCGTATAACCCGCACGTTCAATCGCCGCCGCCAGCGCCTGAGCATCCGGGCACTCAATCGATAAATTCATACCACGGCCAAACGGCGGTTCTAAAGGCTCCACACGCCAGGGCGATTCGGTTAAATAATCCTGTTCCAGCATCAGTTGGCTCCCATGAAAAGAAAGGAACGCGAACTTATCTTCAGGCCTGTCGTACTCAACCTGAAATCCCAAAACGTGGCAATAAAACGCCAGACTCTTTTGTAAGTCAGAGACAATCATTTCTGGGATTAACGTATTCATCTTGCGCATAAATCACTCACATTATTACCTCTGGCAGTGCGGGCACCAATAGAACGGGCGTGATGACAGCGTCGTTCTTTCAATGATTCCGCCGCAGCGCTCGCAACGTTCCCCTTCTCGATGGAAAACCTTGAACGAAAAAATAGCCCCGTGATGTCGATTCTCATCAACAGTGCCACGCGTGTTGTAGGACAAGCGGGGAATCTCCAGCAGCGCATGACTTAACGTCTGCAACTGTTCCTCATTCAGCTGTGCTGCCGTGTGTTGGGGGGCTAACCGTGCATGCCAGAGGATCTCGACGCGCAGATAATTTCCCAGTCCGGCGAGAAAAGCCTGATCCAGCAGCAGTCCGCTAAACTGGCGACGGCGAAAGCGCGGTAATAACAAACGCTCACACACCTGTTCCGGCGTCAGTGAGAGATCCAGGACATCAGGGCCAATACGTTGCAGGAAAGGATGCGTTGAGAGCGTCTCGGACGTCAGCATGTCAATATCGGACGCACTGTAAAGCAGAATAGCGCGATCCTGCGTTTCCAGCCGGACGCGTAAATCACGCTTCGTTTCCGGCGATTCACCCGCCTTCACGACTCGCCACACGCCATAGAGTTGATTGTGGCTATACAACACCCGATCGTTGCTAAAATAGGTCAGCAGCGCCTTCCCACGCGTTTCAATCAGCCTGACCTGTTGCCCGATCAATTCTGCCTCGTATGGCTTTAGTTCTGGAAACGCAAACCAGACACGCGTCAGCGTTTTGCCCACGACAGCCTCAACCAGTTTATCGGCCGCCCGGCGAATCTCCGGTCCTTCCGGCATACTTTACTCCCTGAAAATCAGACGGATGGCGTATTGCACGCTTCACTACACTAATGCAACGCGCCACCAGTAACCGCCACATCAACCTGCTGCACTAGCGACTGCTTGATCATCACCTCCAGCGCTACCGTAACTAACGGTGTAGGCATGCTCGGTTCACCGGGGTGTCGTGCGGCCTGTTCTGGCGAATAGGGAATGTGAACGAATCCGCCGCGCACCACATCGCCCTGCTGATGTAACTGGTGTAAAAGCCCATACATCACATGATTGCAGACAAACGTCCCTGCCGTGTGTGACACCGACGCGGGGATACCCGCCACGCGCAGTGCCTGCACCAGCGCTTTCACTGGCAACGTCGAAAAATATGCCGCAGGCCCACCTTCCACCACCGACGTATCAATCGGCTGGTTGCCCTGATTATCCGCAATGCGGGCGTCATTCATATTAATCGCCACCCGCTCGACAGAAATATCAGTACGACCACCCGCCTGCCCCACCGCGATCACCACTTCCGGCTGCCATTCGGCTATCGCGCGGTAAAGCTGCTCCAGCGACAGATCGAAGACGCAAGATAAACGGCAGGCCACCACGCGCGCACCGCCAACTTCTCGCTGATGCAGTACTTTTGCCGCTTCCCATGAGGGATTAATCGCTTCGCCCTCAAAAGGTTCAAACGCCGTGATCAAAACGGTTTTCATCGGTTATCCCCGCCATACAAAAATAATGATTATGCCGCCGCAACAGCGATCTGATGCTGGCTAAAGCAGTTACGCAATTTGCGAGCAAACAGCAGCGCGTGTTGCCCATCTCCATGAATACACACGGTATCTGCTTGTACGTTAACCCAGGAACCGTCGATCGCCCTAACCCGCTGACGTTGAATCATCTCCAGCGTCTGCGCCAGCGCCAGTTCATCGCTGTTAATCAACGCTCCCGCCTGAGTACGCGGCACCAGCGACCCGTCAGGCAGATAGCAGCGATCGGCGAACACTTCCTGACGCGTCTCCAACCCCAGCCGTTGCCCTGCGCGGATTAACTCGCTGCCCGCCAGACCCACCAGGCGTAACGCCGGATTCACCACCTTCACCGCCTTGGCTATCGCCTCGGCCAGCGCCGGTTCACACGCCGCCTGATTGTAAAGCATACCGTGAGGCTTAACGTGCGACAGCGTGCCCCCTTCAGCCGCCACAATCGCACTCAGCGCACCAAGCTGATACACCATCTGTGCAAAGACAATTTCCGCAGGCACATTCATCGCCTTACGGCCAAAATTTTCACGATCGGGAAAGCTCGGATGTGCGCCAAGCGCGACCCCATAGCCGATCCCCCAACGCACCGACTGACGCATGGTTTGTGCATCACCAGCATGGAAGCCACAGGCGATATTGGCAGACGTCACCAGTTTCAGCAGCGCTTCGTCATGCTCGCCTCCCTCACCCAGATCGGCATTCAGATCAATAATCATGCAGCCTCCACGCCAGCTGTTCGAGGTAACGTCGCTGTTCTTCGCCCGCTTTTTGCGCCTGTGCCTGCGTACAGTGAATAAAATGTATTGGCTCGCCGAGTCGAATTTGCGCCAGGTGGAATAAATCCGCTTCAATCACCGTCGCAATTCGCGGGTAACCACCGGTTGTGTGCGCATCTGCCAGCAGTACGATAGGGTGACCATTGTGCGGAACCTGTACGACCCCCGGCAGCAAACCATGCGATGGCAGTTCGCGCGGTTTTCTGCCCGCTAATGCGGCACGCTGTAGTTCAGCGCCCAGCAAACGGTAGCCCATGCGGTTACTTTGCGGGCTGAGTTGCCAGGCGGTTCGCCAGAACAGCTCCTGCATCTCTTCACTGAATTCCTGATATTCCGGCCCCGGTAATGCCCGCACGCGATTGCCGAATAACAACTGCTTGATTCCAACCTCTCGTGTCAGTTCGCGCGTCGGCGTTCCCAGCGGAAGTTCATCGCCATCCATCAGTAAACGTCCGTCAAAACCACCAAAACCGGCTTTCAAATCGGTACTGCGCGAACCGAGCGCTTCCGGCACATCCACACCACCGGACAATGCCAGATAGCTGCGCATCCCGTTACGTGGCATACGCATTTTCAATGTTTGTCCCGGCTTCACCGCGAAACGCCAACCTGTCCAAAGGGGTTTTCCGTCCAGTTCGGCATGACAGTCCGCACCGGTTAGCGCCACCCAGCAGGCGGTGGCGAATGTTG
Source organism: Pectobacterium actinidiae (assembly GCF_000803315.1). Classification (NCBI taxonomy): domain Bacteria; kingdom Pseudomonadati; phylum Pseudomonadota; class Gammaproteobacteria; order Enterobacterales; family Pectobacteriaceae; genus Pectobacterium; species Pectobacterium actinidiae. Next base: position 1,232,978 of record NZ_JRMH01000001.1, on the reverse strand, counting down.
CGGTAAACTTGCCTAACGTAATTTCCAGCGCGGCAGCATTCTCCGCGTTGCCCACCAGCAGGTTGGCCATTTTCAGGGCAGGCAGATCGAGCGCGCCTGACTGGCTAATCCCCAAACGGCGAAAACCGACGCGACCACCGTCCTGCACCGACGTATGTAATCCGGCATGGATAACCTTCAGCATACGCCCTCCTTCTGTGGCAAAAACCGAACGTTATCCCCAGGACGCAGCAGCGTTGGCGGCATCGTTTGTGGCGTAAACAATTGTAGCGAGGTGCGGCCAATCAGCTGCCACCCCCCCGGCGTCGCCAGCGGATAAATCCCCGTCTGCGCGCCACCAATCCCGACCGATCCCGCCGGCACACGCAGGCGCGGCTCGGCACGACGCGGCATGTGCAGCTTCTCGTTTAATCCACCGAGGTAGGCAAAACCCGGCTGGAAACCCAAAAAGTAAACCACATACGGTGCGGCTGCATGTGCTTCCACAACCTGACTCACGCTTAGGCCACTATGAGCGGCAACGTCTGCCAGATCCGGTCCTGCCTCTCCGCCATACACGACGGGGATGTCGATATCGCGTGCGTCAAACACCAGCGATTCGCTCTCTTCCCACCAGCGCTGCAAGCGTTCAATCGCATCCAGCGCCACTTGCTGTGGATGCGCCAACAGCACCGTCAGGTTATTCATGCCCGGAATCGCTTCCAACACCTCTTCATGATGGTTCAGGCGTTCGGCAAGCCCCCATATCCGCTGCTGACTCTCCAGCGACATGGGCGGTTCCAGTTCCAGAACGACCGCTCTCTCGCCCAGAAGATAACACCGTGCTCGTTGCAATCTTTCCTCCTGAATCGCGTTTATCCGTCATGGTGAACATGGCCAAATGATTAGCATAACTTACGGTTTTATTTTCTTCTCAACAGCCAAGCAACAACGATGCCAACATACAAAATGTGACATCATTTCTATGCGGCACAGAGATTTTTACCTCATCACGCGGGGTTGGGAATATCAATAAATGTCACATCAAAACCATGCTGCGCTGCCAGCCATTCACCCAACGCCCGAATGCCGCCGCGTTCGGTGGCATGGTGTCCAGCAGCAAAGAAATGCAGCCCCATTTCACGCGCGATATGGATCGTTTGCTCAGACACTTCACCGGTAATAAACGCATCGACCCCGAAGCGGGCCGCTTGTTCAATAAAGCCCTGACCACCACCAGTACACCAGGCCACGCGCTGTATCTGTTGCGGTGCATTATCACCACAATGCAGCACACTACGCCCCAACCGTTTTTCTACACGGCGGCAAAAGGCGTCTGCTGTCATGGGCTGTGCCAGTTCGCCGTACGGCACTAGCGGCTCAATCGAGCCCTGTACCTGAATCTCCAGCAGCGCCGCCAGCTGTGCGTTATTCCCCAGTTCTGGGTGTGCGTCCAACGGCAGATGATAGCCATACAGGTTGATATCATTAAGCAGCAGCGTTTTGAGGCGGTTACGTTTCATACCACACACAATTTGCGGTTCGTTTTTCCAGAAGTAGCCGTGGTGAACCAGAATCGCATCGGCCTGCTTTTCTACCGCCGCATCCAGCAGCGCCTGTGATGCCGTTACGCCTGTCACAATGCGTTTTACGTCTGCGCGCCCCTCAACCTGTAACCCATTCGGCGCGTAGTCCTGAAACGTCTCGGTACTCAGTTTCTCGTTAATGATTCTTTCCAGTTCCACATTACGCATACTTACTTTTCTCTTCTTGATCGTTATTCGCCATACCGATATTTTTTGCCGCCTCAAACGCCGCCAGCGTATCCTGACGCGCAGTTTTATGGTCGACGATTGGCAGCGGATAATTCAGTTGATGGTGGTGTTTGTCAGCCCAGCGATGGGGCTGATGAATATCTTTATCCGGCACGGCGGCCAGTTCGGGCAGCCAGTGACGAATAAACCGACCTTCCGGGTCGAAGCGCTCGCCCTGCGTTGTCGGGTTGAAAATACGAAAATAAGGTGCCGCGTCGGTGCCTGTCGACGCCGCCCACTGCCAGCCGCCGTTATTCGCCGCCAGATCGCCATCCAGCAGCTGCGACATAAAGTAGCGTTCGCCTTCACGCCAATCGATCAGTAAATCTTTGACGAGAAAACTGGCGCAAATCATACGTAAGCGATTGTGCATCCATCCCGTTTCATTCAGTTGACGCATCGCCGCATCCACGATCGGGTAGCCGGTTTTCCCCTGTTGCCAGGCAGCTAAATCCTCTGGTGATTCCCGCCATTTCACCCACTGCGTCCACGCGGTGAACGGTCGGTGTTTACACAACTGCGGCCAGGACACAATCAGGTGGCGGTAAAACTCACGCCAGACCAGTTCATTAAACCAGGTGAATGCTCCGCCCTCACGCCGTTCCAGCATATCCGGGCATTCGGCACGCAGGCGGTTAAAACATTGGCGCGGCGATACGATCCCCAGCGCCAAATACGGAGAAAGTTTGCTGGTGCCAGGCTGTGCCGGAAAATCCCGCTGCTGGTCGTAATCCTGCACCTGTTCGCGACAAAAGCGCCGCAGTTGCTGCAATGCCGCGCGTTCGCCGCGAGGAAAATCCTCACCATCCACTTCGCGCTGCGGATAGCTGAACGGTGCCAGTCCCACCGTGTTATCGATCGGCTCACCGCGCGCATCCGGTGCTGGCACGCACGTCGTATCCGACTCCAGCAGGCGTTTGATAAAGGCCTGACGAAAAGGCGTAAACACTTTATACATCTCGCCATTCCCCGTCAGCACGCTACCCGGCGGCAGCAACAGGCTGTCATGATAACCGTGACAAACCACGCTATCCGCCAGCCGATCTTTCACCTGCTTATCACGCAGGCGCTCGTTGATTTCATACTGATAATGGTAGAAAAGATCGGTGGCCTGCTGCTGCGCACAAAACTGCACCAGCCAGTCAACCGATGCCGCAAAGTCAGTACATTCGTGGTAATGCAGCGGGATACCTTTTTCGGCCAGCGCATGCTGTACCAGCGTCAGGTTTTCCAGCAAAAAAGCCGCCTGACGCGGTGCCATGTCGTGCTTTTCCCACTGCGCGGGTGTCGCGATAAAGACGGCCAGCACAGTGGCGTTCGGATCCTGACAGGCCGAGTACAGCGCCAGATTATCGGTCACGCGTAGGTCGTTGCGTAGCCAGACTACATGCGTGGTCATGAAATTCCTCGGGCAGTCAAACTAGTGTCCATAACGCAGGCGTAATGCCTCTGGATACGGCTCAAAGTAACGCTGCTGAGCCAGATACGCATCGGGATATTCCGCCATGTAATGTTTTAGCAATGTGATAGGTGCCAGTAGCGGCTGCAAGCCCTGCCGATAGCGGTCGATGAGCTGCGCCAACTCCTGTCGCTGCTGAGCATTAAGCTGCCGTCGGAAGTAGCCCTGCACGTGCATCAGCACATTGGTGTGGTTGCGCCGCGTCGCAGGCGTCGCCAGCAGCTTCATCAGCCGCTTCCGGTACTCAATGATGTAATCTTCCAGCGATTCCCACTTATCGATCGCCGCAACAAACGGCCCCAGTTCGCGGTATTCCGGCTGGGAATGCGCCAGCAGCAGGAGTTTATAGCGGCTATGAAAGGCAATCAGCGCGCCACGGCTCAGCCCGTTTTGCCATAGCTGATTCAATTCGTGTAACGCATAAACGCGCTCAATGAAGTTTTCCCGCAGGCCGGGATCCTGTAGACGTCCGTCTTCCTCAACCGGTAGCCAGGGCATTTGCCGCATCAGCTCCTGCGTAAACAGGCCGATACCACTTTTACGCGCATCCTTTTGCGCTTCATTGTAAACCTTCACGCGCTCCATACCGCAGCTTGGCGATTTGGCGCAGACGATATAACCGCATAAGTGCTGAAGCTGGCTGACTTTGTCAGCGGAAAACGCCACCATCTGCTGGGTGACATCCAGCGGTGAACCATTGCTGGCACGCAGCGTGATGTGGTTTTCCCCTTCTCGTACCAGCCTGAGCGCCGGACGCGGCACCGGTAAACCAATCGCCATTTCCGGGCAGACAGGTTCAAAACGAAAATAGGGTGCCAGCTGTTCAGCAGCAAACGTCAAACGTTTATGTCCGCCATCAAATCGCACGGGATTACCGAGCAGACAGGCACTGATACCAACAGGGATGAGTTCGAGCGTCATGATTTATCCTTATACCCGTCATATTTCAAGCTGCATTCTGCAAACCCTCTGACCAGCATAGCGGATTTCACCACGATTCTGTGCAGTCGCAGTGAAGAATAAAGTAATAAATCATGAGATTGGGGAGAAATAGCGGAAGAACAGTCGGGAAGGGAAAAGAGTAAATCGCGTCAAAACATCTTTAAACCGATACTTCGCCGGTTCATTTTTTGTGTTTATCTGCCATTCCCGTTTTAGGGATACAGCAGATAAACACGAGAGACCTTAAACGTTGGCCTTAATAGAAATCGCAAGCGGCGGCTTCGGACTGCGCCATCCATACCGGTTTATCGCTGGTTTTCAGCCAGACGCGGTGTAAATAGCTGTAAAAACGTGCCCGATCGCGGCGGAACAGCATCACCGGTAACGCCAGCACACCGATGGCAACCACGGCAGCGCGACGCAGGAGAATACGGTGCAAGGGATAAGTAGTATAAAGCGACATAACGATCCTCCTCTGGGATAAGCGCCCTTGTTCAGCGGCGCTTTTCATAACGATAAATAAGAACTGTGATATTGGTTAAAATTTTACCGCCTTTTCTGAAAGTTTACTACTCATCTGACCAGTAAAAGATGAAATAATCGCCAATTTTTTTCGTCATTACGTCATTAAGTTACAGCAAGGTTAAAAATAAACTTACCATTAGTTAATTTATGGTTTTAGATTGGATCACTTGAGTTCCTCTTCGCTAATTATCTCTTCTCGCCGCCTTCAGCTTTGCTCACGCCATAACGCTCTTATCGCGTTACTGCTTACTTTTCATTCCATTTTTATACTTTTTTTACGCCCACAGACGGGAAATTTGCACCTTCTTTTCCTGCGTTTTCCTACCCTGACGCTGTCTATTCTGTTCTGGAGGTGTGTTGTGACGCTTAGCATCGTCTTAGGCGGCCTACTCGTGCTGCTATTACTGGCCTATCTGGTTTATGCCTTGTTGAAGGCGGAGGAATTCTGATGGCCGCTGACGCTTTTTTACTGATCTTTGGTCTGCTGATCACGGTGCTGATCGTAGCCCAGCCGTTGGGCAGCGTACTGGCCCGTCTGATTGAGGGCGAGACGGGTACGCGCCTGCAAAAATTTGAGGCGGGTACTGCGCGCCTTTTCGCTTTGGATACGACGGAAATGCGCTGGCAACAGTATGCGGCGGCCATTCTGACGCTCAACCTAATCGGCATTCTCGTGCTGTTTGTGCTGTTAATGGCGCAGGGGGCACTGCCGCTTAACCCAGAAAATATGCCGGGACTGTCGTGGCATTTGGCGTTAAACACGGCGATCAGTTTTGTCACGAATACCAACTGGCAGGCCTACAGCGGTGAAAACACGTTGAGCTACCTGAGTCAGATGGTCGGGCTAACGGTACAAAATTTCCTTTCCGCCGCCAGCGGCATTGCGGTGGCTTTCGCGTTAATCCGCGCGTTTTCCCGTCGCAGTGTCGATACGCTGGGCAATGCGTGGCTCGATCTGCTTCGTATCACGCTGTACGTATTACTGCCGCTTTCTCTGTTACTAGCACTGTTCTTTGTCAGTCAGGGCGTATTACAAAATCTGCTGCCTTACCAACATCTGACCACACTGGACGGCGCAGCCCAAACGCTGCCGATGGGGCCGGTTGCCTCACAGGAAGCGATTAAACTGCTGGGCACCAACGGCGGCGGTTTCTTTGGCGCCAACTCGGCGCACCCGTTTGAAAACCCGACGGCGCTGAGCAACATCGTGCAAATGCTGGCGATCCTGCTGATCCCTACGGCGCTGTGCTTCGCCTTTGGCAAAGCCGTCAGCGATAAGCGGCAAGGCCACGCGCTGCTGTGGGCGATGGCATTGATCTTTATCGTCGCGGCGACCGTGGTGATGAAAATGGAGGTCACCGGTAACCCGCATCTGCTGGCCTTAGGCGCGGACAGCGCCGTAAACCTGGAAGGCAAAGAGACGCGCTTTGGCGTCCTGACGTCCAGCCTGTATGCCGTTGTCACCACGGCCACCTCGACGGGCGCGGTGAACGCTATGCACGATTCCTTCACGGCACTCGGCGGTATGGTTCCCATGTGGCTGATGCAGATTGGCGAAGTCGTGTTCGGCGGCGTCGGTTCTGGCCTGTACGGCATGCTGCTGTTCGTGCTTCTGACCGTCTTTATTGCTGGCCTGATGATTGGTCGCTCACCGGAATATCTGGGCAAAAAGATCGAAGTCTATGAGATGAAGATGACGGCACTGGCGATTCTGATTCCGCCCGCACTGGTGCTGCTCGGCACCGCGCTGGCACTGAGTACGGAAGCGGGACGCAGCGGCATTCTGAACCCCGGCGCACACGGCTTTAGTGAAGTGCTCTATGCGGTGTCTTCCGCCGCGAATAACAACGGCAGCGCGTTTGCCGGCCTGAGCGTCAATACGCCGTTCTATAACGTCCTGCTCGCTGTCGCCATGCTGCTGGGCCGCTTTGCCGTCATGGTACCCGTGCTGGCTATCGCAGGTTCGCTGGTGGTGAAAAAACGCCAGCCGGAAAGCAAAGGCTCACTGTCGACCCGTAGTCCGCTATTTATCGGCATGCTCATTGCCATCGTACTGCTGATTGGTGCGCTGACATTTATCCCTGCACTGGCGTTAGGGCCAGTCGCTGAACATTTACAGTTCGGCCTGACTCACTAAGGCTGGAGACTTTTTATGACTCGTCACACGATGAATCATCAGGCAACAAATGAACCGACCTCAGCCCAACAGGGTGAGGCCTCCCGCCACGTTGGCAAACGCAAACAGCAAACGCTGTTTGACAGAACGTTAATCCGTTCGGCGCTGAAAGATGCGTTGAAGAAACTCGATCCACGCGTGCAGTGGCGCAACCCGGTCATGTTTGTGGTGTATCTCGGCAGTATGCTGACCACCCTCGTCTGGCTGACTATTCTGGCGGGTAAAACGGAAGGGAATGCCGTGTTTACCGGGCTGGTGTCACTCTGGTTATGGTTTACCGTCCTGTTCGCCAATATAGCCGAAGCGCTGGCGGAAGGTCGCAGCAAAGCGCAGGCCAACGCGCTGAAAGGCGTCAAGAAAACCAGTTGGGCTAACAAGCTCTCCGCGCCGCATCACGATGCCAGTTCGGAATCGGTACCAGCAGACAGCCTGCGTAAAGGCGATATCGTGCTGGTAAACGCGGGTGAAACCATTCCGTGCGACGGCGAAGTGCTGGAAGGCGGTGCATCCGTCGATGAAAGCGCTATTACCGGGGAATCCGCCCCGGTGATCCGCGAGTCCGGCGGCGATTTCGCTTCCGTTACAGGCGGCACGCGCGTGCTGTCCGACTGGCTGGTGATTCAGTGCAGCGTCAATCCCGGCGAAACCTTCCTCGACCGAATGATTGCGATGGTTGAAGGGGCGCAGCGTCGGAAAACGCCGAACGAAATCGCCTTAACCATTCTGCTGATCGAGCTTACGCTCATCTTCCTGCTGGTAACTGCCACGCTCTACCCTTTCTCCTGGTTCGGCGTACAGGCGAATAACAGTGGCGATGTCGTCGGCGTGACCGTACTGGTCGCCCTGCTCGTCTGTCTAATCCCGACCACCATTGGCGGCCTGCTGTCAGCAATCGGCGTAGCGGGGATGAGCCGGATGCTGGGGGCTAACGTGATCGCCACTAGCGGCCGTGCTGTCGAAGCGGCGGGTGATATCGACGTTCTGTTACTGGATAAAACTGGCACCATTACGCTGGGTAACCGTCAGGCTTCCGCTTTCCTGCCCGCGCCGGGCGTCACCGAGCAGGCACTGGCTGATGCCGCACGCCTTGCCTCTTTAGCCGATGAAACACCAGAAGGCCGCAGCATCGTGGTGCTGGCAAAGCAGCGCTTTACCCTGCCGGAGCAGGACGTAACGTCGCTGGACGCCACCTTTGTTCCCTTTACCGCCCAGACGCGCATGAGTGGCGTCAATTTTGGGCAGCGCACCATTCGTAAAGGCGCCGTCGATGCCCTGCGTCGCTACATTGAAGCAAACAATGGCGATTTCCCGCATCAGGTCGAGGAAGCGGTATCCAACGTCGCACGCAGCGGCGGCACACCGCTGGTGGTTGCAGAAGGCAAACGCATACTTGGCGTGGTGGAGCTGAAAGATATCGTGAAAAGTGGCGTCAAGGCGCGCTTTGCCGAACTGCGCAGCATGGGGATCAAAACCGTGATGATCACCGGCGACAACCCACTCACGGCGGCAGCGATTGCCGCAGAAGCAGGCGTCGATGATTTTCTGGCAGAAGCCACACCGGAAACCAAGCTGGCGCTGATTCGCCAGTATCAGGCCGAAGGCAGACTGGTGGCGATGACTGGTGACGGCACGAACGATGCTCCCGCGCTGGCACAGGCCGATGTCGCAGTGGCGATGAACTCCGGTACGCAGGCAGCGAAAGAAGCGGGCAACATGGTCGATCTGGATTCCAACCCGACCAAGCTGATCGAAGTGGTGCATATCGGCAAACAGATGCTGATGACGCGCGGCTCGCTGACCACGTTCAGTATCGCCAACGACGTGGCGAAATATTTCGCCATTATCCCAGCGGCTTTTGCAGCCACCTATCCGCAGCTCAATGCGCTAAACGTGATGCAACTGCATTCTCCCACGTCAGCCATGCTGTCTGCGGTGATCTTCAATGCGCTGATTATCGTGTTTCTGATCCCGCTGGCGCTCAAAGGGATTAGCTATCGCCCCATGAGCGCGGCGGCACAGTTAAGTCGCAATTTGTGGATTTATGGTCTTGGCGGGCTGTTGGTACCGTTCCTCGGTATCAAGCTCATCGATATGTTACTGACCGGGCTGAATTTGGCTTAAGGACTGACGGGTATACGCTATGCGCTATTTACGTTCTTCTTTGTTTTTATTCTTATTACTACTGCTGTTTACCGGTCTGGCCTATCCGCTACTGACAACGGTGTTGGCACAGTGGCTGTTCCCCACACAGGCAAATGGATCGCTGATTTACCGTGAGAATGCCGTCGTCGGCTCATCCCTGATTGGGCAGGCATTCAGCAAGGCGGGCTATTTCCAGGGACGCCCCTCTGCCACGTCAGATGCGCCGTATAACGCACTGGCATCCGGCGGTAGCAATTTAGCCGCCAGCAATCCGGCACTGGATAAACTGATCGGTGAACGTGCCGCTTACTGGCATCAGGCTGTCGGTCATCAGCAACCTGTACCTGCCGAGCTATTGACGGCTTCCGGCAGCGGGCTGGATCCGCAGATTTCCCCAGAGGCGGCACGCTATCAGGCGCTCCACATCGCGCAGGCCAGAGGGCTGTCGCTCCAGCAGGTACAGCAATTGATCGATCGCTTTACCGAAACGAGTAAGCCCGCGTTCATTGGGCAACCGACGGTCAATGTCCTGCTGCTGAATTTGGCGCTGGATAAGGAAAAAGTCCTGCCTTAATCGACAGTGCGTTACTATTAATCATTATACCCGTCATACTTCAAGCTGCTTGTGCGTTGGCTGCCCTTACTCACCCCAGTCACTTACTTGTGTAAGCTCCTGGGGATTCACGCGGTTGCCGCCTTCATGCAACTCGAATTATTTAGGGTATATACGGGGAGCCAGACTCCCCGCCGTCTTTGCTGCGGCCTGACCACGGTTCAGGCCGCGCCAATAAGGGATAGAACATGATTGACGGTGAAGATCGTCGCCCGGATCCCGATAGCCTGTTGGCTCAGGTCGGTGCACCGCCGCGTGGCAAGCTGAAGATCTTTTTTGGTGCCTGCGCAGGCGTCGGGAAAACCTATGCTATGTTGCAGGAAGCTCAGCGGCTGCGGGCACAGGGATTAGATATTCTTGTCGGCGTGGTCGAAACCCACGGCCGCAGCGAGACCGCCGCGCTGCTGGAGGGTTTACCGCTGCTGCCACTCAGGCACTTTCGCCATCACGGTCGCCACACGGTTGAGTTCGATCTGGATGCAGCACTGGCGCGCTGTCCGGCGCTGATTCTGATTGACGAACTGGCGCACAGCAACGTTAACGGCTCTCGTCATCCCAAACGCTGGCAGGACGTGCAGGAACTGCTCGATGCCGGTATCGATGTCTTGACCACAGTGAACGTTCAGCATCTGGAAAGCCTGAATGACGTGGTCGGTGGCGTCACGGGAATTCGCGTACGAGAAACCGTGCCAGACCCGATCTTCGATCAGGCCAGCGAAGTTATTTTGGTGGACCTGCCGCCGGACGATCTGCGCCAGCGCCTGAATGAAGGCAAAGTGTATCTGCCGCTTCAGGCCGAGCGTGCCGTCGAGAATTTTTTCCGTAAAGGCAATTTGATCGCCCTGCGTGAGCTGGCGCTGCGGCGCATGGCGGATCGGGTTGACGATCAAATGCGCGCCATGCGTGCCGGGAAAGGCCGCGAGCAGGTCTGGCATACGCGCGATGCCATTCTGTTATGCATCGGCCACGGCACGGGCAATGAAAAACTGGTGCGTACGGCAGCGCGGCTGGCGGCACGGCTGGGCAGCGCCTGGCACGCCGTTTACGTCGAAACGCCGCGCCTACACCGTTTGCCCGAGCCACAGCGGCGCGCCATCTTGCGAGCATTAAAGCTGGCGCAGGATCTCGGTGCAGAAACCGTTACGCTATCCGAACCCGACGAAGAGCTTGCCGTCCTGCGCTATGCGCGTGAGCATAATCTCGGCAAAATCGTCATTGGTCGCCATGTGGAGCAGCGTTTTGGCTGGTGGTGGCGCACGCGTTTTGCCGAACGGCTTGGCAGGCTGGGGCCGGATCTCGATCTGGTCGTGGTGGCCGTGCAGGATGATACGCCAGCCGCACCGATTAAAACGCCTGATGCCCGCGGGCTGGTAGAGAAATGGCGCATGCAGCTCGTCGGCTGCGGACTGGCAACGCTGCTGTGCGCCTTGATCACCCTGCTCGCGTCGTGGTCGCCGTTTGCCATGCTGGAACCGGTCAATCTGGTGATGATTTATCTGTTGGCCGTGGTGGTGGTCGCCCTCTTCTTTGGCCGCTGGCCGTCGGTATTCGCTGCCGTCATCAACGTTGCCAGCTTCGATCTCTTCTTTATCCTGCCGCGCGGCACGTTTGCCGTATCGGACGCCCAATATCTGGTCACTTTTGCCGTAATGCTCGGCGTCGGCCTGTTGGTCGGTAATCTGACCGCCGGCGTGCGCTATCAGGCCAGAGTCGCCCGCTATCGCGAGCAGCGCGTCCGCCATCTGTATGAGATGTCCAAAGCGCTGAACCGTAGCCTGTCCAGCACCGATATTGTCGAAGCCAGCCAGCATTTTCTCAGCACGACGTTTCAGGCCAGGATCGCGGTTCTGCTCACCGACAGCCTGCATCATACGTCACCCGAGATCGCGCAGCCCGCACGGGATAATCAACAGTTGATTGTCGATCATGCTATCGCCCGCTGGAGCGTCGATCACCGCGCACCGGCCGGAGCGGGAACCTCCACTCTGCCCGGCGTGTCGTATCAGATCCTGCCGCTCGCCACCACGCAGCAAATCTTCGGCGTTCTGGCGATCGAGCCTAATAACGCTCGGCAGTTGATGATTCCTGAACAGCAGCGCCTGCTGGAAACCTTTACCGTGCTGATTGCCAATGCGTTGGAGCGTCTGCATCTGATGCAAAGTACGGAAAATGCCCGGCTGGACGCCGAACGTGAGCAGTTGCGTAACTCGCTGCTCGCCGCACTCTCGCACGACCTTCGTACACCGCTGACCGTACTCTTTGGTCAGGCAGAAATCCTGACATTGAATCTGGCAAGCGAGGGATCACCTTATGCCCAACAGGCTAACCAGATTCGCCAGCACATTTTGAACACCACGCGACTGGTGAATAATCTGCTCGATATGGCGCGCATTCAGTCGGATGGTTTTAACCTGCGCAAAGAGTGGCAAACGCCGGAGGAGCTTATCGGCAGTGCCCTGCAACAGCTGGAAAGCGCACTGGCAAAAAACACCATTCAGGTTAATCTACCTGACGAGATGGTTCTGGTTTATTGTGATGCCGGGCTGGTGGAACGCGTGTTCATTAACCTGCTGGAGAATGCGCTGAAGTACGCTGGCGAACAGGCCACAATAGTGATTTCAGCAAGCGTTACTTCAGAGAGCACAGCCTCGCAACCCGATGCACAGGAGAGCGCGCTGGAGATCATCGTGCGGGACAATGGTCCGGGAATTGAGCACGGCCAGGAAAGCATGATTTTTGATAAATTTTCCCGCGGTCACAAAGAATCATCGATTCCCGGCGTGGGGCTGGGGCTGGCGATTTGTCGGGCAATTGTGGAAATTCACGGTGGCCGTATCTGGGCAACGAATGCAGAAAACGGCGGTGCCGCTTTCCATTTCACGCTACCGCTATCGGCACCACCGGATCTCGCACCAGAAGATATTGAGGAGCACTGAATCCATTGCAGGCCACTATTCTGATCGTTGAAGATGAAAAAGAGATCCGTCGTTTTGTTCGTCAAGCGCTGGAAAGCGAAGGCTGTCGCGTGTTTGACGCCGAAACGATGCAACGCGGTTTGCTGGAGGCAGCCACGCGTAAACCCGATCTGATTATTCTCGATTTGGGCCTGCCGGACGGCAACGGTATCGACTACATCCGCGATTTACGTCAGTGGAGCAGCCTGCCCGTGATTGTGCTGTCTGCCCGTACCGACGAGCAGGATAAAATAGACGCGCTGGATGCCGGTGCCGATGACTATCTGACAAAACCGTTCGGCATCGGCGAACTGCTGGCACGGTTGCGCGTCGCGCTGCGTCGCCACAGTAATACACAGCAGGAAACGCCGCTGGTGAGTTTCAGTAATATCACCGTTGATTTGCTTAACCGACAGGTCAATCGTGATGGTCAGGAACTGCACCTGACGCCTATCGAATTCCGCCTGCTGGCAACGTTACTCGCCAGCCCCGGCAAAGTGCTGACACAGCGCCAACTGCTGACGCAGGTCTGGGGGCCGAACGCCGTCGAGCACAGTCACTATTTGCGCATTTATATGGGGCACCTGCGCCAGAAGCTGGAAAGCGACCCGGCGAGACCGCGTCATCTCTTGACAGAAACCGCTATCGGCTATCGTTTTATGCCGTAAAATCATCTTTCTGTATCAGGCGACGTCCGTGGAGAATCTCTCCTGCGGTACGCGCTTGTCATTTCTTCAGGAATACGTCGTCATGAGTAGTTGGTTAATTTACGCTTTACTGTCTGCTGTGTGCGCCGCGCTGGTCGCGATATTTGGCAAGATTGGTTTGCAGAATTTGGACGCCAATACGGCGACCGCGATTCGTGCCGTCATCATGGCACTTTTTCTGGTGGGCGTGGTGGTCGCGCAAGGTAAGCTGGCGCTGGTCGGGGAGATTGTCGCCAATAAGAAAGCGCTGTTGTTCATTGTGCTCAGCGGTGTTGCAGGTGCGCTATCGTGGCTGTTTTATTTTGTCGCGTTGAAGAACGGTAACGTCGCTCAGGTCGCACCGATCGATAAGCTCAGCGTGGTCTTCGCCGTCGTGCTGGCGGTCATACTGCTGGGAGAAAAAATTTCGCTGATGGCAGGAGCTGGCGTTGCGCTGATTTCCGTGGGAGCGTTGTTGGTCGCGTTGGGATAAAGGCGTGCTACGTTTTCTGTCCGTGCAAGATTAAAAAAGCAGACCGTTGAAAAACCGATTTGCCGAATGAAGACGGGTGTAACGGAATAGAAGAGTAAAGCGTTTGCGCCAGGGACAAAAACGTCAGGAACGTTTTTGAACGTCGCTTGCGGCGGCCCTGCAAGGGTGAATCTCAGGGATGAGATTCATATCTGCCCAACCCGAGCTTACATGGACGTACTTGCAGCGTCTTTACGATCTATCCGTTACATCCGCTCTGCGGACTTTGTCAGCAGTCGGAAAGGCGCTGCAAGCAGCGCCTTTCCACTCATTTAGCCGTTGCGAGAACCGCACTGACAATCTCTACCGCTTCTTTCTCGATTCGCTCGCGGTGTTCCGCCCCGAGGAAACTTTCACAGTAGATCTTGTAGGCTTCTTCCGTACCAGAAGGACGCGCGGCAAACCAGCCGTTCTCCGTCATCACTTTCAGGCCACCAATCGCCGCCCCGTTGCCCGGCGCGGCAGTCAGGCGTGCGGTAATGGGATCGCCCGCCAGCGTGCTGGCCGATACCTGCTCAGGTGACAGCTTGGACAGAACGGCTTTTTGCGCATGTGTCGCAGAAGCCTGAATACGGTTGTAGCTCGGTGCGCCAAAGCGCTGTGCCAGCTCATCATAGTGCTGCTGTGGGTTTTTACCCGTCACGGCGGTAATTTCCGCCGCCAGCAGACACAGAATGATGCCGTCTTTGTCCGTCGACCACGGCGTGCCGTCGAAACGCAGGAAAGAAGCCCCCGCACTCTCTTCACCACCGAAGCCAAAGCTACCGTCATACAGACCGTCAACGAACCATTTGAAGCCCACCGGTACTTCCACCAGCTTACGACCCAAATCAGCGACCACACGATCGATCATTGCGCTGGATACCAGCGTTTTGCCGACGGCAACAGACTGTCCCCACTGTGGACGATGCTGGAACAGATAGTTGATCGCCACCGCCAGATAGTGGTTCGGATTCATCAGCCCAGAAGGCGTGACGATACCGTGGCGGTCATAGTCAGGATCGTTGGCAAACGCCAGATCAAACTTGTCGCGCAGCGCCAGCAGCCCAGCCATAGCGAATTCTGACGAGCAGTCCATACGGATCACACCGTCGTGATCCAGCGACATAAAGCGGAATGTCTGATCGACGGCATCGTTAACCAGCGTCAAATCCAGCTTGTAGTGCTCTGCGATACGCTGCCAGTAGGCAATGCCAGAACCACCCAGCGGGTCGACACCCAGTTTCAGACCCGCGCGTTGAATCGCCGCCATGTCCACCACGCTAGCCAGCCCTTCTACATAGGCTTGAACCAGATCCTGTTCATGGACGTGTCCGCTTTTCAACGCCTGATCCAGCGTAATACGCTTCACGCCACGCAGTTCATCTGCCAGCAGCGCATTGGCGCGCGTCTCAATCACGCTCGTGAGGTTGGTATCTGCCGGGCCACCGTTCGGCGGATTATATTTAATGCCGCCATCTTCAGGCGGGTTGTGGGACGGCGTAATCACAATACCGTCCGCCAGCGCACCGCCCTGACGATTGTGAACCAGAATCGCGTTAGACACCGCAGGCGTTGGGGTAAAGCCATTATCCAACTGAACGACCACATCCACGCCGTTGGCAGCCAACACTTCCAGCACGGAGATAAACGCAGGCTCGGAGAGTGCGTGAGTATCTTTACCGACATAGCACGGACCGCTGATGCCTTGCTTTTTACGCTCTTCGGCAATCGCCTGCGCAATCGCCAGAATGTGCGGTTCATTAAAGCTATGACGCCCCGCGCTACCGCGATGGCCAGACGTACCGAATTTCACCGCGTGCGCTGTGTTGCCGACTTCCGGGCGCAGCACATAATATTGTGACGTTAACTGTGCCACATTAATCAAATCGCTCTGCTGGGCAGGCTGTCCGGCCCTTGGGTGATTAGCCATTGGCGCTTCTCCCTAACACTAGTTAGATAAGTAGTTAATATATCCGTCATACTTCAAGCTGCTTGTGCCTTGGCAATACTCAGCTCATTTCTGAGCCTCGCCCTGAAGGGCCGCCGCAAGCGGCGTTCAAATCGGCGAAGCCAATTTGTCCTTACTCACCCCAATCACTTACTTATGTAAGATCCTGGAGATTCGTGCGGTTGCCGCCTTCACACAACTCGAATTATCTAGGGTATAGATCAATAATTAGATGGTTCCGCACACTTTTTCTGTCAGTTCCGCTGGGAACTGCATCGTCAGCATAATGTGCTCAACCATGCTACGTTTACGACCGGTATTCGTGTTGGTGATCACCCAGTATGGCGTGCCCGGAATATGTTTGGGCTTGGTGTGTGTGCCATGCTGAAGCAACGTTTGCTGGTCGCCCGCGAAATAGACGCGGGTGCGGCCATGAAGGGATTCTGTCGCGGCAGCAAACTCCTGCGGCGATAAGGTATACAGCGTGGACAGAACCAGCATAAAGCGATTGATGGCTTTATTCTGTTCAGCGTATTCATCCGACAGCAGCAGCTCACGCAGGGTTCGTACCCGATCGCGCGGGCTCGGTGCAGCGGCAGGTTGAGACATCGCCGTTGCCGTCGCCTCTACCGCAGGTGCGGTGACAGGCTGCCCAGCGGTAAATTTCAGCATGCGCCGTAAAATATCCGATGCGCTCTCACCAATATGCTGTGTGTGGCTGGCAATATAACGATAAAGCTCTTCGTCGACTTCAATAGTTTTCATCTTTATCCAGTGCTGTGTTTACCCATTATCGTGCAAATTACAGAGACATTTCCCTTCTGTAACCCGACACCTCTGGGTAGATGACTCAAATCAAAAGGATTATACAGGCGTTCAAACGTTATCGAACAGCGGCATAGTGGGACAATACCAAAAGTCAGACTATGCCCCAATGTCTTTCACATCTCTTCAAGTGCTATCCCCGTCATACTTCACGTTGCATGTACGTTGGCTGCGTTCAAATCTGCTCCCGGCAGATTTGTCACCCGAATCACTGACTCCAGTAAGCTCATCGGGACTCCTTCGCTTGCCGCCTGCCTGAAACTTGAATTATTTAGGGTATGTATCGATTCCTTCGGTGACAACATTGATTCTAAAGTCATGATACCCTAAGCCCATGTCTCTCTGAATGAACTTCACCATGAAATTGAATCATCGCTGGCAAAATGCGCACCAGCCCACAGATAAGCTCCCTGTCGTCCTGATTCATGGCCTGTTTGGCACATTAGATAACCTTGGCGTATTGGGCCGGGATTTGCAAAACACGCATGATATTCTGCAAATCGATTTACGCAATCACGGTTTGTCGCCACGTTCATCGCAAATGAACTACCCTGCGATGGCGCAGGATGTGCTGGCATTACTGGATGAACTGAATATCGAACGCGCTATCGTTATTGGACATTCGATGGGCGGAAAAGTCGCCATGGCGCTCAGCGCACTCATTCCCGAGCGGCTGGACAAGCTGGTTGCCATTGATATCGCGCCGGTGGATTATCAGGTGCGTCGCCACGACACGATTTTCACCGCGCTGCGTGCCGTAACGGAAGCTGGCCTGACATCACGCACGGAAGCGGCAGCATTAATGCGACAACATATAAAAGAAGACGGCGTGATTCAGTTTTTGCTGAAATCCTTCCAACAGGGAGAGTGGCGTTTTAACGTACCTGTTTTGTGGGATGAGTACGAAAACATCGTCGGCTGGCAAGAGGTTCCGGCCTGGCAAGGGCCAATCCTGTTCATTCGCGGCGGCGATTCTCCCTATCTCGACGATAGCTACCGCGATTCGCTATTGCGTCAATTCCCGGCGGCGCGTGCCCATGTGGTCAGCGGTGCTGGACACTGGGTTCACTCAGAAAAGCCCGATGCAGTTTTGCGTGCAATCCATCGTTTTCTGGACACGAATTAACCAGACGACACTGACACTGGCGGATTCATGATAACGGCGGCAGTTAACCGTTGTCGCCGCCAGTGCGGCTAGGGTATGATGGCGCTCGCAGTAGAGGGACGGCTGATTCAGCCACAAGCATTGTAACCACTTCATCAGAATGCACGCATAACTCCCCGACATGTTTCATAGATAGAAAACCGCAACCTGACAATCCCGTAACAGGGTGATGATAGGCATCGGTTTTATCTGTAGAGCAAAACGGCAGCGCCGTGTATTTTGGTCCGAATACCTTGCAGTATCATTACTTATGGCAAAAGAACAAACGGATCGCACCACACTGGATCTGTTCGCAGACGAGCGTCGTCCGGGCCGCCCCAAGACCAACCCGCTCACGCGTGACGAACAACTAAGAATCAACAAGCGTAATCAACTACGTCGCGATAAAGTTCGTGGCTTGCGTCGTGTTGAATTAAAGATTAACAGCGACGCCGTCGATATCCTGAACAGCCTTGCTGAAGAGCGGAACATTAGCCGCAGTGAATTGATTGAAGAGATGCTGCTGGCACAGTTGGCCGAACAACAGACCTGATTGGCTTAACGCGATATTCACATAATGCAGTATTCACATCTTGTGCGGCGCCATTCCTGACGCCGCCTGAACACTCAACCAAGCTTAAACACACTACCCTGGTTTAAAACGACGCTTAGAATTTTTCCCAGTTGTCGTTACTGGGTGGCAGTGCTTTGGCTGCACGCGGTGCAATCGCTGGCGCTTTCTGCACCGGCTTTGCCGCCACTTGCAGCCCTGACTGCGTCTCGGACAGTTGGAACAGCGACACAGTCTGGTTCAACAGCGCCGCCTGCTCTTCCAGCGACAAGGCTGCCGAAGAGGCCTGTTCAACCAACGCGGCGTTTTGCTGCGTTACGCTGTCCATTTCCGCCACAGCCTGACCAACCTGCGCAATCCCTTTGCTCTGCTCTTCCGAGGCAGAGGCAATTTCACCCATGATATCCGTCACGTTAGTCACCGCACGGACGATATCCTGCATGGTGTCACCCGCGTCGCTAACCAGATTGGAACCGGTATCTACACAGCGAACAGACTCAGAAATCAGCCCTTCAATCTCTTTCGCCGCCTGCGCACTGCGCTGCGCCAGACTGCGTACTTCACCCGCTACGACAGCAAACCCACGCCCTTGCTCGCCTGCACGCGCGGCTTCTACCGCCGCGTTCAACGCCAGAATGTTGGTCTGGAACGCAATGCCATTAATCACAGTGGTGATTTCTGCGATTCTTCTTGAGCTGCCGGAGATTTCCGCCATGGTTTTCACCACGTTCTCAACGATTTCACCGCCCTTCTTCGCCGTTGTAGAGGCTTGTAATGCCAGTTGGCTGGCATGGTTGGCGTTTTCGGCATTCTGTTTCACCGTCGCCGTCAGTTGCTCCATGCTCGCTGCGGTTTCTTCCAACGCGGAAGCCTGCTCTTCGGTACGTGAAGACAGATCGTTGTTGCCTGCGGCAATTTCAGAAGCGCCCTGATAGATGGAATCCGTGCTGTTTCTGATCGTGCTAACCGTGCTGGCTAAACTCCCCTGCATTTCACGCAGCAGAGGGAACAGGCGACCCACGCAGTTGTTACCGAAGTCCAGGATTGGCTTGCCCAGGTGGCCGGAAGCAATCACGCTAAAGTGATAGCGCAGGTCATTTAACGGACGAACCAGACACACCACCAGATAGCGGTCGGTCAGGAACAGCATGATCAGGCCGATAACCAACCCGCTCAGCAAAATGTTCTGTCCAATCGTGGTGATTTGTTCAAAACGGACACCCGCCGCATCGAATTTTTCCGCGCTGGCTTTACTGAATGCGGAGAGAGAAGCGCCAAACTGACGGCTCAATGGCGGCACAACGTTTTTGGCCTGATTTTGGTAGTCATCCAGCGCATTGGCAGCGGCCTTCTGGTAAAGTGGTTCAACGCCTTGGGTAACCAGATTATCCCAATCACGGCTAACGGCCTGTACCAGCGCAGCATCCAAACCTGCATGATCGATAGCATTAAACGCCACCAAATCAGACTTCAGTTTATCCAGCGCGACAAGTGCAGAAGCCTGCTCTTTATCTGCGGTGGCATTATCACCGCTGCGACGAGCGTCAACTGCACGCGCCAGACGGGTTACCATACGGAAATATTGATCGTTACCCTGGTTGATAAAATTCATGTTCTGAACCAGCAAGGTGCTGGTTTTCGAGGTCGCCGTCATCTCCTTAAAAGAGAACATGGTATATATCGATACGCCCCCCCAGAGAATACAAAAAATGCCCAGCACCCATAGCATAGCGGTTCTGATAGCAATATTTTTTATAAGTTTCATTGTTTACTCCAAATCAGGAAAATGGTTAAAAAGATTTTTATCGCTAATCAACCGATATGAATCAGAAAATTCACACCATGAAACAAGTCACTTCTCCCTAGTGTTTACATTTCACCGAGTTGAAAACTCAAAAACCACGCTAACTCATCGGCTAAACACAGAGAATATTTAGCGCTCTCGCTATATTTCTTAATATAATTTTTCATATTGAGAATAAGCGCACCTATTTTTATAGATATGAGTCTTTTAATCATAGGCTTGCAAACGAATACATCGTTTACCCACGTCCTGCGTGCGTTGGCATGAATATGCGATTAGGTGAAAAGGCAACTTGAATGAAATTTCATTTTATTCTTTAACATCAAAAGAATAAAACCTTCCCTTAACACTTGCATCGTTTCAGTTGCAAATGGTTATAGTTCTTATTTTCATTAATTAAGAATATTCCCAAGAAATGTTACAAAATCTTAATTCTATAAAAACATTATCTTTTGTAAGCACTTTAATTCCCACGAATAGCAATGTACCGCTCCGTGATTTTTATTCTTCACAAACAGAAGTCTGCTTTTAATTACAATCGAAACAAAAAATAAAATAAAAAGTGAATTCATAAAAAATGAAACGCAGTTATAAATAAATAACCTCAACACCATTAAGGAAATGTGCGCGTAATCTCAGACCGAGAGCATAATCCCTATTTATCATAGGGATTTTAGTCTCCGTAGGGATGTTTTCGTTTTCTTACTTACCTTCGCATTTCACATACTCTTGATTTACGCATCCTTACCGATACGAGTTTCTCCCGATGTGAGTGTCTGTTATTATTAACAGATAAGTGGGTGAAATATTACACCATACCATTAGGAATCAAGAGGTTATTCAATTCATGGCACTCATCGGAATATTTTTTGGCAGTGATACTGGCAACACTGAAAACATCGCCAAAACGATTCAACAGCAGTTAGGCACCAACGTTGCTGATGTTCATGACATCGCTAAAAGCAGCAAAGAAGATCTCGAAGGTTTCGATATTCTGCTGCTGGGTATTCCAACCTGGTATTACGGTGAAGCTCAGTGCGATTGGGATGACTTCTTCCCGTCGTTGGAAGAAGTGGATTTCACAGGAAAATTGGTTGCTCTGTTTGGCTGCGGCGATCAGGAAGACTATGCAGAATACTTCTGTGATGCCATGGGCACCATCCGTGACATTATTGAGCCACGCGGCGCGACGATTGTCGGTCACTGGCCAACAGAGGGCTATTACTTTGAAGCCTCTAAAGGACTCGCCGACGACAATCACTTCATCGGCTTGGCTATCGATGAAGATCGTCAGCCTGAACTGACCAGCGAACGCGTGACAACGTGGGTGAACCAGATCAGCGATGAGCTGAACCTGAAAGAGCTGGTTGGCTAAGCCATTTTGGCTCTGATAAGCGCTATCAGAGCCAAAACAGTATTGATAGGTAAAACCTTTCATAATAATTGATACATTTTTTTAACTTCTATCAGTAAACCTGTACAATAATCCCATCGGCTTTGTACGTGCATCATCATTTCCTCATTCACCAACAACGAATTGCGTTGTATACCAATAGTGTGAATAGGGACAATATTGTTAACATTCGCTTGTTTTCATTTTGTATGCGCGGTTCTATAATTGAGACGCTTTTGCATTTTTTGAGCCGACCGATGTCATAGGCTAGGCAGCCTCCATTGATAAGTAAGCAACAGGATTAAACCCGCATGACTGACAACAACACCGCATTAAAGAAGGCCGGCCTGAAAGTCACTCTTCCAAGACTGAAAATACTGGAAGTGTTACAGGACCCTGTCTGCCATCACGTCAGTGCGGAAGATTTATATAAGAAACTGATTGATATGGGCGAAGAGATTGGTCTTGCTACCGTCTATCGCGTACTCAACCAGTTTGATGATGCGGGTATCGTCACTCGTCATAACTTCGAAGGTGGAAAATCCGTCTTTGAATTGACGCAGCAGCATCATCACGATCACTTAATTTGCCTCGACTGTGGCAAAGTCATTGAATTCCGCGATGAGTCTATCGAAGCGCGTCAGCGTGAGATCGCAGAAAGACACGGCATCAAACTGTCCAACCACAGTCTGTATCTCTATGGGCATTGCAGTGAAGGGGATTGCCGAGAGGATGAAACCCTGCACGATTCCACGCGATAAATAAATCGACCGCATAAAAAAATAAAACCGCCAAGGCGGTTTTATTTTTGTCTTCTTACCCGTGGCCTTAGCCTACCCAGGTATCTCGCAGTCCAACCGTACGGTTAAACACCAAATGCTCGGCACTGGAGTAAACGCGGTCCGCACAGAAATAGCCTTCGCGCTCAAACTGATACGCTTTCTCTACTTCCGCCTGCGTCAGGCTCGCTTCCACAAAGCCTTGCGTAATTTTCAGTGAATCTGGATTAATCGTCGACAGGAAATCCTCCGCCGCCCCTGGATTTGCCACACTGAACAGGCGATCGTACAAGCGGAATTCTGCTGGTACCGCGTGTGCCGCAGAAACCCAGTGGATAACACCTTTCACTTTACGGCCGTCAGCCGGATCTTTGCTCAGCGTTTCCGCATCATAGCTACAGTAGATCGTAGTGATGGTGCCCTGCTCATCTTTATCAATACGCTCAGCTTTGATCACATAGGCATTACGCAGACGCACTTCTTTACCCAGCACCAGACGCTTGTACTGTTTGTTGGCCTCTTCGCGGAAGTCAGCGCGATCGATGTAAACTTCGCGGCTGAATGCGACCTGACGTGAGCCCATTTCCGGCTTGTTCGGATGGTTTGGCATCGCGACAAATTCTTCGTGCTCAGCTGGCAAATTCTCGATTACGACTTTGACCGGATCCAACACCGCCATTGCACGTGGAGCATTCTCATTCAGGTCATCACGAATACAGGACTCTAGCGCGGCCATTTCCACGTTGTTATCCTGCTTCGTTACGCCGATACGCACACAAAACTCACGGATAGATGACGCGCTGTAACCACGACGGCGCAGACCAGAGATGGTCGGCATACGCGGATCGTCCCATCCTTCAACGACGTTTTCCACAACCAGCTGATTCAGCTTACGCTTGGACATAATCGCGTATTCGAGATTAAGGCGGGAGAATTCGTACTGACGCGGGTGGCAAGGAATAGTGATGTTATCCAGCACCCAGTCATATAGACGGCGGTTATCCTGGAATTCCAGCGTACACAGTGAATGCGTGATCCCTTCCAGCGCATCGGAAATGCAGTGGGTGAAGTCATACATCGGATAGATGCACCACTTGTTGCCCGTCTGGTGATGATCGGCAAATTTAATACGATACAACACCGGATCGCGCATCACGATAAAAGACGATGCCATATCGATTTTTGCACGTAAACAGGCCGTCCCTTCCGCAAACCCGCCGTTGCGCATTTTTTCAAACAGCGCCAGGTTTTCTTGCACGGTACGGTCGCGATAAGGGCTGTTTTTGCCTGGTGCCGTCAGCGTACCACGGTATTCACGAATCTGCTCAGGCGTCAGCTCATCGACGTAAGCCAGCCCTTTACTAATCAATTCAACCGCATAGGCATGTAGTTGATCGAAATAATCAGAAGAATAACGAACGTCGCCGCTCCATGAAAAACCCAGCCACTCGACGTCACGTTTGATCGACTCAACGTACTCGATATCTTCTTTTACCGGATTGGTGTCGTCAAAACGCAGGTTGCATTGCCCCTGATAGTCACGCGCGATACCAAAATTCAGGCAAATAGATTTTGCATGCCCAATATGCAGATAGCCGTTCGGCTCTGGCGGGAAACGCGTCTGAATATGCTCATGTTTACCGGACGCCAGATCTTCATCGATAATCTGACGGATAAAGTTGGTTGGGCGGGCTTCAGCCTCACTCATTCTTCATTCCTCAATGCTAAAACGACGTATAACCGACAATGATCCAACAAGCTAGGCTGGGAAACAACCGTTAGTTTCATTTAATTATTCATAACGAAAAAAAAGGGCGAGATTGCTATCTCGCCCTACCACTTTCATCGACATAACATCGCGTTAAACCAGTAACGCCGTCATATTGTGCCTTGTCATACTATATCTTTTCATACTCCGCTTTCAGCGCGGTCGCTATCGATTCAGCCTGCGTACCCACAACAATCTGTACGCTCTGCTTATTCAAACGAATGACGCCCGCCGCACCAAGACGTTTTGCCTGTGCATCATCAACCAGAGAGGAATCTGCCACGTTCAAACGCAGACGTGTAATACAGGCATCAATGCCAGTCAGATTGGCTTTTCCGCCAAGCGCCTGCAAATAGCCTTGTGCCAGCACCGCTGCATCGCTTGATTTTTCGCCCGCAGACGCCGTACTCACGTCATAGCCATCGACTTCGCTACCGCTCACTGCCAGCTCACGTCCCGGCGTTAACAGATTGAAGCGAGTGATAGTAAAGCGGAACACCACATAATAAATGACGAAGAATACCAGTCCCTGTGCAAGCAGCATGTACCACTGTGTGGCCAGCGGGTTACGTGAAGACAACACCATATCCACCAGGCCAGCACTGAAACCAAATCCGGCAATCCAATGCATGCTCGCCGCGATAAAGACGGAAAAACCGGTCAGCAGCGCATGCAGGAAATACAGCACTGGTGCGACGAACATAAAGGAGAATTCCAGCGGCTCGGTGATCCCGGTAAAGAAGGAGGCAAAGGCCGCCGCCAGCATAATCCCGGCCACTTTACTTTTGTTCTCAGGGCGCGCGCAGTGATAAATCGCCAACGCCGCGCCCGGCAGACCGAACATCATAATCGGGAAAAAGCCCGCTTGATAACGTCCGGTGATCCCCACTACGGCTTTGCCAGAATCGATAGACTGCTGGCCAGCCAGGAAGTTAGGAATATCGTTGATGCCCGCCACATCGAACCAGAACACGGAATTCAGCGCGTGGTGCAGCCCAACAGGAATCAGCAAGCGGTTAAAGAAGGCATAAACCCCAGCGCCAACCGAACCCAACTGCTGAATATGTTCACCGAACGCGACCAGCGCATTGTAAATGACTGGCCAGACGTACATTAAAATGAACGCGACCAGAATCATCAGGAAAGAAACCAGAATCGGCACCAAGCGGCGTCCGCTGAAGAACGACAGCGCCTTAGGCAGTTCAACCTGACTGAAGCGGTTATACAGCTCAGCAGACATGACACCGACCAGAATCCCGATGAACTGGTTTTCAATCTTGCCAAACGCAGCGGGTACCTGTTCAACAGGGATCCGTTGGATCATGGCAACAACGGCCGGTGAACACAGCGTGGTCAGCACCAGATAACCAACAAAACCGGTCAATGCCGCCGCACCATCTTTATCTTTAGACATACCGTACGCGACACCGACGGCAAACAGCACGGCCATATGCCCGATAATCGCCTCACCCGATTTGATGAGGAGTGCCGCCAACGCGTTCTCGCTTCCCCAGCCAACCGGATCAATCCAGTAACCTATCCCCATCAGGATAGCGGCAGCAGGCAGCGTCGCGACAGGCACCATCAATGCCCGACCGACTTTTTGTAAATAGCTCAGAGTACTCACTTTTCCCTCTCTTACCTTTGCGAGGTAATGAAATGTTGTGGGGCAAACAAACCTGCCAATAAATTTCACTGCCGAAGAACGTCGCTGTCGAAAAACTGCATTGTCGAGAAAACATGGCAGCGGTGGTTCTTAGGGGGAGTGTAAGAAAAATAATTCGCTACACAAATTAAACCCCATAATTATGTGATAAAAATCACTAAAAAACTGCATATTAAAAGTTTATACCTGAATAAAACCCCAACTTATTTCAAGATTAAAAAAAACGGAGTAGACTAATTTTAATGCATAGACAAAACGCGCAGCTGGCGCGATTGACGCAATAACGAATTTAATTCCACTTAAAACCAGGAGAGCGCTGATGAGACTCATTCCCTTAACTACCGCCGCCGACGTCGGAAAATGGGCCGCCCGCCACATCGTTGAGAAGATTAACGCTTTCAAACCCAGCGCAGAGCGCCCTTTTATTCTGGGATTACCGACAGGCAGTTCGCCGCTAGAGGCCTACAAATCGCTGGTCGCCATGCACAAAGCAGGACTGGTGAGCTTCAAATACGTCATCACCTTCAATATGGATGAATATGTTGGTCTGCCGACCGATCATCCAGAAAGCTATCATACCTTCATGCATCAGAATTTTTTCAATCACGTTGATATTCCGCGTGAAAACATTAACCTGTTGAACGGCAACGCAGAAGACACCACAGCAGAATGTCGCCGCTATGAAGAGAAAATAAAGTCCTACGGGAAAATTCATCTTTTCATGGGCGGCGTGGGCAACGATGGACATATCGCCTTCAATGAACCCGCCTCCTCTCTGGCTTCCCGCACACGCATCAAAACGTTGACAGAAGAAACTCGTATCGCGAACTCTCGTTTCTTTGGCGGGGACGTCAGTCTGGTGCCTAAATTTGCGCTGACCGTTGGCGTTGGTACGTTGCTGGATGCCGAAGAAGTGATGATTCTGGTGACTGGTCGTAACAAGGCGCAGGCGCTACAGGCAGCGGTAGAAGGCAATGTTAACCATATGTGGACCATCAGCTGTCTGCAACTTCATGCCAAAGCCATCATGGTTTGTGACGAGCCTTCAACAATGGAGCTGAAGGTAAAAACCGTTAAATACTTCCGTGAATTAGAAACGGAAAGTATGAAAAATATCTAACCGATGCGGGAGTCGATGATGTACGCGTTAACTCATAGCCGGATTTTCACCGGCCATCAGATTTTGGATAATCACGCCGTCGTGATTGCCGATGGGCTGATCGAACGAGTCTGTCCACTTGCCGAACTTCCTGCCGGCATTGAACAACACGACCTGGGTGGTGCATTCCTCACCCCAGGGTTTATCGATCTCCAATTGAACGGCTGCGGCGGCGTGCAGTTCAACGACTCGCTGGACACGATCTCCGTCAAGACATTGGAGCTCATGCAGCAGGCAAACGAGCGTTCAGGCTGTACCAGCTTTTTACCTACGCTGATTACTTCCAGCGATGCGTTTATGAAGCACAGCATCTGCGTGATGAGAGACTGGCTGGCACAAAATCAGCATCAGGCGCTTGGGCTACATCTCGAAGGCCCTTGGCTGAATGTGATCAAAAAAGGCACGCATGACCCTGCTTTTATCCGCAAACCAACGCAAGAGTTAGTCGACTTTCTGTGCGCCAATGCGGATACCATTACGAAAATCACGCTGGCACCGGAAGAAGTCGAACCGTCAGTTATCCGTCAGCTAACAGCGGCAGGCATTATCGTCTCTGCGGGACATTCCAACGCCACCTGGGAACAGGCTAAGCTGGGTTTTTCCGCCGGTATTCGTTTCGCTACCCATCTGTTCAACGCCATGCCGTATTTGACCGGCCGCGAACCCGGTTTGGTCGGCGCGATTTACGATGCCCCGGAAGTCTATTGCGGCATTATCGCGGATGGACGACACGTTGATTGGGCCAATATTCGCAACAGTAAACGCATCAAGGGCGATAAGCTGGTGCTCGTTACCGACGCTACGGCACCGGCCGGTGCGGATATTGACCAGTTCATTTTTGCTGGTAAAACCATATACTACCGCGATGGCATTTGTGTCGATGAACACGGCACCTTGAGTGGTTCGGCACTGACCATGATTGACGCCGTACGTAATAGCGTCGAACACGCGGGTATCGCGCTGGATGAAGCGATTCGGATGGCAACGCTCTACCCCGCTCGCGCCATCGGCATCGATAAGCAGTTAGGCAGTATTGAAAGCGGTAAAGTGGCCAACCTGACCGTCTTTAACCGTGACTATCACATTCTCAAGACGTTTGTTAACGGTAATCCTGTTTGGGGATAAAACGAGAAACGCCTTGGGGTAACGCGGAAATACGTTGGGTACACTGAGATAAGGTTTACCCAACGTTGAGTTAAACCTAAGCGAGTAACTTCTTAATGACCACAGGCGGACAAGCGCAGATAGGGAATGTCGATCTGGTTAAGCAATTAAACAGTGCGGTGGTTTACCGCCTGATTGACCAGCAGGGCCCGATCTCACGCATTCAGATAGCAGAACAGAGCCAGCTTGCACCCGCCAGCGTCACCAAAATCACCCGCCAGCTTCTAGAACGTGGGCTCATCAAAGAAGTCGATCAGCAAGCCTCCACCGGCGGCAGACGCGCCATTTCGATTATTACCGAAAACCGTCCTTTCCATACCATAGCCGTACGCCTTGGCCGTTACGACGCCACTATTGCGCTGTACGATTTGCAGGGAAAAGCGCTGGAAGAAGCGCACTACGAACTACAAGAAAAAACGCAGGAGTCGCTGGAAGCCGCACTCTTTCAGGCCATCGGCGGTTTTATCACCAGCCATCAACGCCGCATACGCGAGCTCATTGCAATCTCTGTTGTGCTGCCGGGGCTGGTTGATCCCATTGCGGGCATCGTCCGCTACATGCCACACATCAGCGTGGATAACTGGCAACTGGTCAAAAACCTGCAACGCCAATTCAATGTTACCAGCTTTGTTGGTCACGATATCCGCAGCCTGGCGCTGGCAGAACACTATTTCGGTGCTACACATGATTCGCTGGATTCTATTCTGGTACGCGTCCATCGCGGCACAGGCGCGGGTATTCTCGTCAACGGGCAGATTTTTCTTGGCAGCAACGGCAACGTGGGCGAGATCGGCCATATTCAGATCGATCCGCTTGGCGATCGCTGCCACTGTGGCAATTTCGGCTGTCTGGAAACCGTCGTCGCCAACGCCGCCATTGAACAGCGCGTACAACACCTGCTGGGTCAGGGCTACCCCAGCAAGCTTTCTATCAATAACTGTACGATTTCTGCGATTTGCAAAGCAGCAAACCGAGGTGATGCCCTCGCCCGTGAAGTCATCGAACAGGCCGGGCTCAATCTCGGCAAAGCGCTGTCCATTGCGATCAACCTGTTCAATCCTCAGAAAGTCGTGATTGCTGGTGAAATCACCGAAGCAGAAAAAACCCTGCTTCCTGCAATCCAACGCTGCATCAACGCGCAGGTGCTGAAAGAATTTCGTCATAACCTGCCGATTGAGGTCTCCAGCCTCAACCATCTTTCCGCTATCAGCGCGTTTGCGTTGGTCAAACGGGCGATGCTAAACGGCGTGCTGCTACAGCAATTACTCGAAAACGCCTGAATCGCTTTCTGGCCGGATTATGTAATCACTAAAAATCTGGCTTTTCTCTTCTATGAATTTGACGAATCAACACCAAAAAACCGCATAAATTAACGAAATACCACGCCGATAGCTTTTTTCATTAAATAATATTGAATTCCTATGGCACTTTGATGCTAAATCAATGGCACTGAGTTCGAATCTGTCATTACTGGGAGTCATGTATGTGTTCTATTTTTGGTGTGCTTGATCTGAAAAGCGATCCTGTTGAACTGCGTAAGAAAGCGCTGGAGTTATCCCGTTTGATGCGTCACCGCGGGCCAGACTGGTCTGGCGTGTATGCCAGCGACAAAGCCATTCTGGCTCACGAACGTCTGTCTATCGTTGACGTCAACACGGGCGCACAGCCGCTTTACAACGCCGAGCGCACCCACATTCTGGCCGTTAACGGTGAAATTTATAACCATCAGGCATTGCGTCAGCAATACGGCGACCGTTACGCATTCCAGACTGGCTCCGACTGCGAAGTGATTCTGGCGCTGTATCAGGAAAAAGGCCCAGAATTCCTGGATGAACTGCGCGGCATGTTCGCCTTTGCCCTGTATGACAGCGAGAAAGACGCCTATCTGATTGGCCGTGACCACCTCGGCATCATCCCGTTGTATATGGGTTACGATGAGCACGGCAACTTCTACGTCGCTTCTGAAATGAAAGCGCTCGTACCGGTTTGCCGCACCATCAAAGAATTCCCGGCTGGCAGCTACCTGTGGAGCAAAGACGGCGAAATTCGCGAATATTACCAGCGCGACTGGTTTGATTACGACGCAGTAAAAGACAACGAGACGGATAAAGAAGCGCTGCGCGATGCGCTGGAAGAAGCGGTGAAAAGCCATCTGATGTCTGACGTGCCCTACGGCGTATTGCTCTCTGGCGGTCTGGACTCCTCTGTTATCTCTGCGATTACCAAAAAATATGCGGCACGTCGCGTAGAAGATGACGAGCGCAGTGAAGCCTGGTGGCCTCAGTTGCACTCTTTCGCCGTCGGTTTAGAAGGTGCGCCAGATTTGAAAGCCGCGCAGGAAGTTGCTAACCATTTGGGTACCGTGCACCATGAAATTCACTTCACCGTGCAGGAAGGACTGGATGCGATTCGCGACGTGATTTATCACATCGAAACCTATGACGTCACCACGATTCGCGCTTCAACGCCGATGTACCTAATGTCGCGTAAAATCAAAGCGATGGGCATCAAGATGGTGCTATCCGGTGAAGGTTCTGACGAAGTATTCGGCGGTTACCTCTATTTCCACAAAGCGCCAAACGCCAAAGAGTTGCACGAAGAAACCGTGCGTAAGCTGCTGGCATTGCACCAGTACGACTGCGCCCGCGCCAACAAAGCGATGTCAGCCTGGGGCGTGGAAGCTCGCGTACCGTTCCTGGACAAAAACTTCCTCGATGTCGCGATGCGCATCAACCCGCGCGACAAAATGTGTGGCAACGGCAAGATGGAGAAACACATTCTGCGCGAGTGCTTTGAATCCTACTTGCCGCACAGCGTTGCATGGCGTCAGAAAGAACAGTTCTCTGACGGCGTGGGCTACAGCTGGATCGACACGCTGAAAGAAGTAGCGGCTAATCAGGTTACCGATCAACAGTTGGAAACAGCACGCTTCCGCTTCCCGTACAACACGCCAGGCTCCAAAGAAGCGTATCTGTACCGTGAAATCTTCGAAGAGCTGTTCCCGGTTCCCAGCGCCGCAGAATGCGTGCCAGGTGGCCCGTCAGTCGCCTGTTCGTCTGCGAAAGCGATTGAGTGGGATGAATCTTTCAAGAAACTGGATGATCCATCAGGCCGCGCGGTTGGCGTACACCAGTCCGCCTACAAATAATTCGATTTAATTTCTTCAGTCAACGGGCCTTTCATGGCCCGTTTTTTTACGCTTAATTGACTGGGAATGCGTGCTTTTTGACGTTTTTCTCACCATACTGTTCACAACCCAAACAAACGATACATTGAGGGCGCTTTTCGGGAAAAAACTAGTTGACGCAATTAGGCCAACTACGCATAATGCGCCCCGCAACGCCGATGAAGGTGACGCGGAAAAGATGGCTACGTAGCTCAGCTGGTTAGAGCACAGCACTCATAATGCTGGGGTCACAGGTTCGATTCCCGTCGTAGCCACCATCTTTTTGCGGGAGTGGCGAAATTGGTAGACGCACCAGATTTAGGTTCTGGCGCCGCAAGGTGTGCGAGTTCAAGTCTCGCCTCCCGCACCATATCATCTTATCGGTCTGACATCGCTTTTCGAAGCCTGTTAGTGTTTTGTAGTGATTGGGGTATCGCCAAGCGGTAAGGCACCGGTTTTTGATACCGGCATTCCCTGGTTCGAATCCAGGTACCCCAGCCATTTCAAAACATATGCTGAAAAATTCGTTGTCCTATTGGGGTATCGCCAAGCGGTAAGGCACTGGTTTTTGATACCAGCATTCCCTGGTTCGAATCCAGGTACCCCAGCCATCTACTTGATAGTAGAAGATGTTGTTGAAGTGAAGTAACACTAGCAGTACATTTGGCTACGTAGCTCAGCTGGTTAGAGCA
Organism: Pectobacterium actinidiae; assembly: GCF_000803315.1. Classification (NCBI taxonomy): domain Bacteria; kingdom Pseudomonadati; phylum Pseudomonadota; class Gammaproteobacteria; order Enterobacterales; family Pectobacteriaceae; genus Pectobacterium; species Pectobacterium actinidiae. The sequence continues at coordinate 1,201,095 of NZ_JRMH01000001.1, read as the reverse complement.
CAGCACTCATAATGCTGGGGTCACAGGTTCGATTCCCGTCGTAGCCACCATATTATTGGGGTATCGCCAAGCGGTAAGGCACCGGATTCTGATTCCGGCATTCCGAGGTTCGAATCCTCGTACCCCAGCCAAATAAAGCTGGTAAAACAGCAAAGAAACGGGGCGACAGTCGAAAGACGTCGCCCCGTTTTGTTATGCATGGCGACAAAGTGGCGACAGATATAAAAACTTAGTCAACGGGTTAGTCATGAGGCACCATACTGAAAATGCAGATAAATATCTTATCCAGCGCTATCGTTACGGCTTATCTCTTGGGTTGTGGTTCGTTATATCTGTGGGGATTTTGGCTTCATTTTGATCTTAACATTCTCCAGTTTGTTGAAATTTCTGACATAGTCAAAGCCACTTTACTACCGATGTTAACTTCACTATTTCTGTTCTTGTTCCAGTGTGGAATGAATCATATAAATAATCCTACCTCTAGTAACTCGAAGGGGCTTATGAAGGCTGGGGGAGGGTATAAATACGTCGTGTACTTACAATACGGACTCCTTGCTCTAATGTTAGTATCGGGTTTGTATGGGTTAGGTTATCGCTTTTTCTACGGAACCAAAGCTGAAAAGTACCTATGCATAGGAGTGATAACAGCATTGGTAGTCTGCTTTCTGACTTACAAAAGCAAATTTCTTTTGGATCTTGGAAGATACCGAGCTTTCATGTTATTTCTAATTTGCACTTTACCATTGATTTTTATGAATAAAGGGATTCTAGATGCAAAAGATATCCTTTCAGGAAAGAACACCTTTTTAGTAGAATCTAACGTCAGTTGCTCACCAAATAAAGAACAAAAATTCAGATACATATCTACTTTATCAAGCAATGGATTTGCATACTCGCCAAGCGATAATTCTCTATGTGTGTTTAAATACGAATATATGAAATTATCAAAAGAGCCACAGATTCCAGAGAAGACGATTGGATGGCTCAACCGAGCAAATCAAGCGATCGTTGAATTTTTTGGAGGATAAATTCAGCTGCCAGAGTGTACTTTATACATCTCCAAGCTAAGTTTTTTAAGGAATTGCAGCCTTCTTGTTTTCTCTCAATGCCCACATATTGCTCCTTTGAGAGACAAATGAACTTTTATCCCCCGTTTTGTTATGTCTGGTATTAACATCATCCGGTGCTAACATATGCACACCAATCATTCGATTTTCCTAAAAGGGCGGGCATGAAGGTTTTATCTACATCCTCTGTTACTCATGGTTTTAGCCACGTTGTGCTGCCACATCAGAACGACATCAACCAATCGCGGCAATCTATCATGCTCACGCAGTTAGCGGCATTGATGCTCAGCGTGGCGTTGCTGTTATGCTTCATTACACCGACTTATGCAGGCAGCACCGCATCTTTTAAAATTTCATCGCAAACGTTCGCTGACCGGATGAATGCTAATCTGACGAAACTCAATATCCCTCTTAAATTGACCATTAATTTGGAAAAGGGAACATCCGTCGATGACTTTCAGCACATTTTTAACGAGTACGTCGGATTAATTGGGTCAGTAGAAAGTAAAAGCCAACAGCTAAATGGAATTGTGCTACTCAGCGCCGCGTCAGAACCCGCCGAAACAACAAGACAGAATCTGCAAATCGTTGCAGCCGCGTTTTCTGCGCTATTGGGCGAGAACAACCTTGAAAGCCCCGAGGTAACTGAGATGATGTTCGGCCTGCTTCAGGATAGCCAAACCTCAGGTAAAGGCGTTCGGCAAGTAGAAAAGGTTCGCTTTACAGCAACAACCAATGAGGACACCGATATTATCTTCACCGCCGAGCCCATGCCGTAACGGGCGGCGTCCTCATTATTCATCAGACGCCAATGGCATATTTCAACGCGCGCTGTTTTAACACGCCAGCGCGCTGTGCAACCATTAGCGCCATATTGCGTGCAAAGCTCAGCGGCGGTAACGCATTACTGAACGCGTTATAGAAGAGATCCATCCCGCTTTGCATCATCAGGTTATCCGGCATACGGCGACACTGATAGCGGCGTAATACGCGCTCAGAAGCCCATTCTTCTCCCGCATTGCGCGCGTTAATTAGCACATCCAGCAGCGCCTCAACGTCACGATATCCGAGATTAACGCCCTGCCCCGCCAGCGGATTAATGGTATGCGCCGCATCGCCTAGCAGTACCAAACCCGGTTTGATATAGGTTTGCGCATGGCGTCTGACCAGCGGGAATGACCCAGCGGAAAGCGCCTTGACCGAGCCCAATCGCTCAGGAAACGCAGCCGCAATTTCTTTATCCAGCTGTGTAAGCGGCATCGCCTGAAGCTGACGAATGCGCTGAGGACTGTCATACCATACCAGCGATCCCCACTGGTCAAACAGCGGCAAAAACGCACGTGGGCCGCTCGGTGTGAACTGCTGCCAGGTCACATCCTGCTGGGGTTGCGAGGTCTCTACACCGATCAACATACAAGACTGACGATACTGCCAGCCGCTGATGCCAATCCCTGCCCACTGGCGAACCTGAGAATTCGCGCCATCGGCTCCAATCACCAGCGAAGCTGTCAGTGTCTGCCCATCGGCAAGCTGTAAACACCAGCCATCATCTGTGCGTTGCAGGTTCTGCGGCGTAGCCGGGCAAAAACAGTGGCAGCGCGCCTCTTCCTGCAAACTTTCCCAGAGCGCCAGTTGCAGCACGCGGTTTTCCACCATAAACCCCAGTTCGGGCAGGTGGATGTCGGCAGCATCAAAAACGACTCTAGCATTCGCCCATTCCCAGGTTTCCAACCGACGGTAAGGCGCGCTGCGCATCTGCTGCACCCGCGACCAAGCGCCCAGCTCTTTCAATAGCGCAACCGACGCATAGCCAATCGCCGAGATCCGTAAATCAGGCTGACTGGCTGCATCAAACGGCGTCGGCATTTCCTGCTCGACCACTGCAACTTGAAATCCTTGCTGTGCCAGACCAAGCGCCGCGGCCGCGCCGACCATGCCACCGCCAACCACAATCGCATCGTAATGCATATTGGCTCTATCCTCTCTGGTTCTCGTTTATTCACACCAGTAAAAATGCATGAAAATAGTGTACTGGATTTGCGAGTAACTTTTCAGAAAAGCCGCATTTTTATAGAAAGTAAGGGGTTATCAAATCAGCGTGGTTTCCGGCGCTGGTCACAACGTCAGCGAACGATTACAATACCCGCCCCAAATGAGGGGAATCTTTCTTATCCGCACTGAGTAATGGCAAGTCGATGACAAAAAAACTGCATATTAAAACCTGGGGCTGTCAGATGAATGAGTACGACTCATCGAAGATGGCTGATTTACTGGGAAGTACGCACGGCTATGAGCTGACTGAAATCGCTGAAGAAGCCGATGTCCTGCTGCTCAATACCTGCTCGATCCGTGAAAAGGCGCAGGAAAAGGTCTTCCATCAACTTGGCCGTTGGAAAACGCTGAAAGATCTCAATCCGAACCTGATTATTGGTGTCGGTGGCTGCGTGGCCTCACAGGAAGGCGCGCATATTCGTGAACGTGCGCACTACGTTGACGTTATTTTTGGCCCGCAAACCTTGCACCGCCTGCCGGAAATGATTAATCACGTTCAGGGCACGCGTAGCCCCATCGTTGATATCAGTTTCCCTGAAATCGAAAAATTCGACCGCCTGCCAGAACCGCGCGCCGAAGGGCCGACGGCTTTCGTCTCCATCATGGAAGGCTGCAATAAATACTGCACATTCTGCGTTGTGCCTTATACCCGCGGCGAAGAAGTCAGCCGCCCGTGCGATGATGTGTTGTTCGAAATCGCTCAACTGGCCGCGCAAGGCGTGCGTGAAGTTAACCTTTTGGGACAGAACGTCAACGCTTATCGCGGCGAAACCTATGACGGTGAAATCTGCTCCTTTGCTGAGCTGCTTCGTCTGGTCGCCGCTATTGACGGGATCGATCGTGTCCGCTTTACCACCAGCCATCCGATTGAATTCACAGACGATATTATCAGCGTTTATGAAGACACGCCGGAGTTGGTCAGCTTCCTGCATTTACCCGTGCAAAGCGGCTCTGACCGCGTGCTGACGATGATGAAACGCCGTCATACCGCACTGGAATACAAAGCTATCATCCGTAAACTGCACAATGCGCGTCCGGGCATCCTGATCAGTTCTGACTTTATCGTCGGTTTCCCTGGCGAAACGCAGGCTGACTTTGAACAGACGATGAAGCTGATTAGCGATGTGAATTTCGATATGAGCTATAGCTTTGTCTATTCCGCCCGCCCAGGAACACCGGCTGCGGATATGGTTGATGATGTGCCAGAAGAAGAGAAAAAACAGCGTCTGTATCTTCTGCAAGAACGCATCACCCAGCAGGCGATGCGGTTTAGCCGCCTCATGCTCGGCACCGTCCAGCGTATTCTGGTAGAAGGCACCTCACGTAAGAGCGTAATGGAGTTGTCTGGTCGTACGGAAAACAACCGCGTCGTCAACTTCGAAGGTACACCGGATATGATCGGTAAATTCGTCGATGTGGAAATCGTTGATGTTTATACCAACTCGCTGCGCGGGATCGTGGTGCGCACCGAAGATCAAATGGATCTGCGCGTACATGAATCACCGTCTTCCGTGATTGCACGTACCCGCAAAGAGAATGACATCGGCGTCGGGTTCTATCAGCCGTAACCGACGTTCATTCCAGTCTCAGCATGATGATGGGTGGCTTTGCCACCCATTTTTTATGGCAGGCTATCCCTGCCTGCCACCCTCCGGGCCGTTGCTTCGCAACGTTGAAAAACGTTCCTGCGTTTTTTTATGGCAGGCCATCCATTCAATAATCCGTTTCAATTTCATGCTACTTACATTTGCTTTTGCGAGGCGGCATCCCAATATCATTATTGTGACTTGCACCATCGGGCATTCACGATGAATAATTCATTCATAGGGCGGACACATCAGACCGTCTGACAACTGTTCACTTTGTGCGGGCAGGATGGAGCCAGCACAGTTAACGCTCAAGAGGAATAATTTGAACGTAACGACACAAGAGATTGCCCTTGAACCCGCCGATAACCAACGCCTGCTCAGCCTTTGCGGCCCGTTTGATGACAATATTAAACAGTTAGAACGCCGCTTAGGCATCGAGATCAATCGCCGGGATAATCAATTCAAACTGGTCGGCAAAAGCCTGCTGACGCAAGCTGCCGCCGATATCCTGCAACGCTTGTATGTCGATACAGCCCCGGTACGTGGCGTCATTGGTGATATCGAGCCTGAGCAAATTCATCTTGCGATTAAAGAATCTCGAGTGCTGGAGCAGTCTGCGGAACACGTTCCTGACTATGGCAAAGTGGTCAATATCCGCACCAAACGCGGCGTAATCAAACCCCGCACACCGAATCAGGCACAGTATGTCGCCAACATCCTCGATCACGACATCACGTTCGGCGTTGGCCCTGCGGGAACGGGGAAAACCTACTTAGCCGTCGCTGCCGCCGTAGATGCGCTGGAGCGTCAGGATATTCGCCGCATTCTTCTCACGCGCCCGGCAGTCGAAGCGGGTGAAAAGCTGGGCTTCCTGCCTGGCGATCTGAGCCAGAAAGTCGATCCTTACCTGCGCCCACTTTATGATGCCCTGTTTGAAATGCTGGGCTTTGAGCGCGTCGAAAAGCTTATCGAGCGCAACGTGATTGAAGTCGCGCCGCTGGCTTACATGCGTGGCCGAACGCTGAACGATGCTTTCATTATTCTCGATGAAAGCCAGAACACCACCATCGAACAGATGAAGATGTTCCTGACGCGCATCGGATTTAACTCAAAAGCGGTCATCACCGGTGACGTCACGCAGATCGACCTGCCGAAGAATCTGAAATCCGGCTTACGCCACGCGATAGAAGTGCTGGCCGATGTCGAAGAGATCAGCTTTAACTTTTTCCACAGCGAGGACGTAGTGCGCCATCCGGTGGTTGCACGGATTGTGAATGCCTATGAAGCATGGGAAAATGCCGAACAGAAACGTAAAGACGCCCTAGCAGAACAGCGTAAGCGTGAAGCACAGGCTGCGGCATCAGATCAGGAGCAAAAATGAGTCAGGTGATTCTGGATTTACAAATCGCCAGCGAGCAAGCACAGGGACTACCGGAAGAAAAAGACTTTCAGCGCTGGCTGGAAGGCGCTCTGCCACAGTTTCAGGAAGTCTCTGAAGTCACCATCCGTATCGTGGATGAGGCAGAGAGCCGCGACCTGAATAACACCTATCGCGGTAAAGACAAGCCGACCAACGTGCTGTCGTTTCCTTTTGAAGCACCGCCAGAGGTTGAGCTTCCTTTGCTTGGCGATTTAATCATCTGCCGTCAGGTTGTCGAGCGTGAAGCCGCCGAGCAGGAAAAAACCGTAGAAGAGCACTGGGCGCATATGGTTGTCCATGGTAGCCTGCATCTGCTAGGGTACGACCATATTGAGGACAGCGAAGCCGAAGAAATGGAAGCGCTGGAAACCGAGATTATGCAGGGCATGGGTTATGCCGATCCCTACCTTGCAGAAAAAGATGGCCTCACTGAATAAATAGAAATACATTTTGTATAGACCCTAAATAATTCGAGTTGCAAGAAGGCGGCGACACAGCGAATCCCAGGAGCTTACACCAGTAAGTGACTGGGGAGAGTAAGGACAAATTGGCTTCGCCGATTTGAACGCCGCTTGCGGCGGCCCTTCAGGGCGAGGCTCAGAAATGAGCTGAGTATTGCCAACGCACATGCAGCTTGAAGTATGACGGGTATAGCCCGAAATCGGGAAGATAACGGGCATTTATCTTCACACATCAGCCACTGTGCCGCTTCCAGTTGCTGGCAATAATCCTTTACCAAGAGTGATGTTAATAAAAACGCATGAGCGACGACCATTCTCAAAACAGCGATGCACCCAGTCCCAAAAAGGGCTTCTTTTCTCTTATTCTTAATCAGCTTTTTCACGGCGAGCCAAAAGATCGTAACGGTTTACTCACTCTGATTCGTGATTCCGAACAGAATGACCTGATCGATCCTGAAACACGAGATATGCTCGAAGGCGTCATGGATATCGCCGACCAGCGTGTACGCGACATCATGATCCCCCGCTCGCAGATGATTACGCTCAAGCGCGATCAAACGCTGGAAGAGTGTCTGGACGTGATTATCGAATCCGCCCACTCTCGTTTCCCCGTCATTAGCGAAGATAAAGACCATATTGAAGGCATCCTGATGGCGAAGGATTTGCTGCCGTTTATGCGCAGCGACTCCGAACCGTTCAGTATGGATAAAGTTCTGCGTTCCGCCGTGGTTGTGCCGGAAAGCAAACGTGTTGATAGAATGCTGAATGAGTTCCGCTCACTGCGCTATCACATGGCAATTGTCATCGATGAGTTTGGTGGCGTATCCGGCCTGGTCACGATTGAAGATATTCTTGAGCTGATTGTCGGCGAAATTGAAGACGAATATGACGATGAAGAAGACAGAGATATTCGTCAGCTTAATCGCCAGACTTACACCGTGCGTGCGTTAACCGATATCGAAGATTTTAACGAGGCTTTCGGCACACGGTTCAGCGATGACGAGGTCGACACTATTGGCGGCTTGGTTATGCAGTCTTTCGGCCATCTTCCTGCCCGTGGCGAAACCATCGACATAGAAGGTTACCTGTTTAAGGTTGCGATGGCAGACAGCCGCCGTATTATTCAGGTTCATGTCAGAATCCCTGACAATGCCCCTCAACCAAAATTGGAAGAATAATTTGGCAATGGTTGTCGCTTCTTTTCTACAACGCCAGCAGGTTAAAGCCCTGCTGGCGCTCTTATTTGGTGCCTGTGGCACGCTGGCATTTTCTCCCTTTGATTTCTGGCCCGCGGCGATTATCTCGCTTATGGGTCTACAGGCGCTGATACTCAACCGTACGAGTCGCCAGTCAGCCTGGATAGGGTTTTGCTGGGGATTGGGTCTGTTCGGTAGCGGCGTTAACTGGGTTTACGTCAGCATCGCGCAATTTGGCGGAATGCCAGGCCCTGTCAATATCGCACTGGTCATTCTGCTCGCGGCGTATTTGTCGCTCTACCCACTGCTGTTTGCTGCCCTGCTCTCACGTTTCAGTCCAAAGACAACGCTGTGGCGTTTGGCACTGGCCGCCCCCGTGCTCTGGCAGTTCACCGAGTTTCTGCGTGGATGGGTGCTCACCGGTTTTCCGTGGCTGCAATTCGGCTACAGCCAAATTGACGGCCCGCTAAAAGGTATTGCGCCCATTTTGGGCATCGACACCATTACCTTCCTGCTGATGAGCCTCAGCGGATTGCTCGTTTATGCCATCCACCAACGTAAAGTCATTCCGGCGGCCATTGCTATCGGCGTTTTCGTTTTATCATGGCCACTGCGCGGTATTCAGTGGTACACCCTGCAACCTGAGCGCGCCGTCAATGTCGCACTGGTACAGGGCAATATCCCGCAGGCCATGAAATGGGAACAAGATGAGCTGTTGAACACGCTGAAGATCTATCTGGATAACAGCTTGCCCTATATGGACAAGGCACCTATCGTGATCTGGCCGGAAACGGCGATTCCAGATATTGAAAGCCGTCAGGGCGCTTATCTGAAACAGATTGACGATATCCTGCGTAGCCGCAATAGCAGCCTGATTACAGGTATCGTCGATATTCGGCGTGAGGGTAATAAAACCGATTTTTATAACTCGGTTATCGTGTTAGGCGACAAGGATCCCTATCACTACCCGACAAGAAATCGTTATAACAAAAATCATCTGGTGCCTTTTGGCGAGTTTGTCCCGTTGGAAACACTGTTACGCCCGCTGGCACCGTTCTTCGATCTCCCGATGTCGTCGTTCAGTCGGGGAGACTACGTTCAGCCTCAACTCTCGGTTCATGGCTTCAGGCTTAATGCCGCCATTTGTTATGAAATTATCTTAGGCCAGCAGTTGCGGGATAATTTCCGACCAGACACCGATATGTTGCTGACTATCTCGAACGATGCCTGGTTTGGTCATTCAATCGGGCCGTGGCAGCACTTCCAGATGGCACGAATGCGCGCGCTGGAATTAGGACGTCCTCTGGTTCGTAGTACCAATAACGGCGTCACAGCCGTAATTACGCCAGATGGCGAGGTCAGCGCCAGCCTGCCGCAGTTTACGCGTGCGGTGCTGAACACGCAGGTTGTGCCCGCTACCGGGGTCACGCCTTATGCACGCTTCGGTTCCTGGCCGCTGTGGATCATTACGCTACTGGGCGGCATCGTTACCGTTTTCTTCGGTTTACGTCGCCGCTAACCAGCCACTTCTCATTTCCCTAAGGGCATGCTTTTGCATGCCTTTTTTTATTTATGGCACGGTATTTGCCTGTTATTACCCTGTAAAAGGTTGTTTCTGTATTTTTTTGGATATTACGTCGGCTTCAAGCTCTCTATTGGAGCAAGTAACGCACCAAATTGGTGCTGAACTCTGACATTGCTGCCATTTGGTGCGGCGGATATCGCAAAAAACAAACATTTCCATTTCAATCTATTTACAATCAGCTACTTTTTAACTGTATAGACAGTAACTTCGCGCTTTAACGGTGCAGCGTTATCACTGAGAAGTCGCAAAGCGTTATGTATGAGTCATGCAGCGATACACGTTAACTTGAAGATGGCGACATATTAACCATACGGTTATTCACGACAGCGCTATAACTATTGCAGCAACGACAGCAAAGGAGTTAGAACATGCAAATGCGTAAACTGGCATTATCACTGCTTCTGCTTGGCACCGCCGCCAGCGTAGCTCAGGCTGAAGATCTGGCCGGTACATTGAAAAAGGTCAAAGATAATGGCGTGATCGTCATTGGACACCGCGAATCGTCCGTGCCTTTTTCTTACTATGACAACACGCAAAAAGTGGTCGGCTACTCTCAAGCCTACTCTGACAAAATTGTCGAAGCGGTTAAGAAAAAACTGGATGCGCCTAATCTACAGGTCAAACTACTCCCTATCACCTCTCAGAATCGTATCCCACTGTTGCAGAACGGTACCTTTGATTTTGAATGTGGTTCAACGACCAACAACCTGGAACGTCAGAAACAAGCCGCGTTCTCTAACACCATTTTCGTGGTCGGTACGCGCCTGTTAACCAAAAAAGACTCCGGCGTAAAAGACTTCCCAGAGCTGGCGGGTAAAACCGTCGTCGTGACCTCCGGTACCACCTCTGAAGTTCTGCTGAATAAGCTGAATGAAGAAAAACAGATGAAGATGCGCATCATCAGTGCGAAAGACCACGGTGACTCCTTCCGTACGCTGGAAAGCGGACGTGCTGTGGCCTTTATGATGGATGATGCTCTGCTGGCTGGCGAACGTGCGAAAGCGAAAAGCGCCGATCAGTGGGACATCGTCGGCAAAGCACAGTCGGAAGAAGCCTACGGCTGTATGCTGCGTAAAGACGATCCGCAATTCAAGAAACTGGTTGATGACACCATCGCCGAGGTTCAGACCTCCGGTGAAGCTGAGAAATGGTTCGATCGCTGGTTTAAACAGCCTATTCCACCAAAAGATCTTAACCTGAACTTTGAACTGTCAGATGAAATGAAGGCCTTGTTCAAAGCGCCAAATGACAAAGCGCTAAACTAATTAATAATGAAAATAAGGGCAGAGTTACCTGCCCTCTGATTGCTGATTCGTGGCAGGACAGACAGGCATGTGGTGGTCGTTCCCCATCACATGTTGCCCCGAGACATTTCGATAAGCAGGACAATAAACAATACGCCTGTAGTTTGAAACAGAACGGGAATATGGCCGCTCATCAATCTTCAGGGTAGCTTCGCTACCCTTTTTTTACCGGAGTTCGTTATGTCAATAGATTGGAACTGGGGCATATTTCTACAAGCCGCCCCCTTCGGCAACACAACCTACCTCGGGTGGATTTTGTCCGGTCTGCAAGTGACCGTCACATTATCTATCTGTGCCTGGATTATCGCTTTTCTCATTGGTTCTTTATTTGGAATCCTGCGTACCGTCCCAAACCGTTTCCTTGCGGGCATTGGTACCTGCTACGTCGAGCTATTTCGCAACGTCCCACTGATTGTCCAGTTTTTTACCTGGTATCTGGTGGTTCCCGAGCTGCTTCCCGTCAACATCGGCATGTGGTTTAAAGCCGAGCTAGATCCCAATATTCAATTCTTCCTGTCATCAATGATTTGTCTGGGGCTTTTCACCGCAGCACGCGTTTGTGAGCAGGTGCGTGCGGGGATTCAGTCTTTACCACGCGGGCAGAAAGCCGCCGGGCTGGCGATGGGTCTGACGTTACCGCAAACCTACCGTTATGTATTACTGCCGAATGCGTACCGCGTGATTGTTCCGCCGTTAACGTCAGAGATGTTGAACCTGGTAAAAAACTCGGCCATCGCTTCCACGATTGGTTTGGTTGATATGGCGGCACAAGCGGGAAAACTACTGGACTATTCCGCCCACGCGTATGAATCCTTTACCGCCATCACGCTGGCGTACGTTGGCATCAACGCCATCATTATGTTGATCATGCAGGTCGTTGAGCGGAAAACCCGTTTGCCGGGCAATATGGGGAGCAAATAAATCATGTATGAATTTGACTGGAGCTCAATTGGGCCAAGCATGCCGTACCTGCTTCAGGGGATGGTCGTTACACTCAAAATTACGCTAACGGCGGTAGTATTCGGGATTATCTGGGGCACGATTCTGGCAGTAATGCGCCTGTCGCCGATTAAACCCATCAGTTGGTTCGCCAAACTGTATGTAAACCTGTTCCGCTCCGTTCCGCTCGTCATGGTGCTGCTGTGGTTCTATCTGGTGGTTCCTAGCTTATTACAAAATGTGCTTGGGATATCGCCTAAAACCGATATTCGACTGATTTCAGCTATGGTAGCCTTTTCGCTATTTGAGGCAGCCTATTATTCGGAAATCATTCGTGCGGGTATTCTCAGCGTGTCACGCGGTCAATCCTCCGCGGCGTTAGCATTAGGCATGACGCACTGGCAATCCATGAAGCTGGTCATTCTGCCGCAGGCATTCCGCGCCATGGTTCCGCTGCTGCTGACGCAGGGGATTGTTCTGTTCCAGGATACCTCACTGGTTTATGTGCTCAGCCTCGCTGATTTCTTCCGTACCGCCTCAACCATCGGCGAGCGTGACGGAACACAAGTTGAAATGATCCTGTTTGCTGGGTTCATTTATTTTCTCTTCAGCATTACTGCCTCAATGCTGGTCAGTTACCTGAAAAAAAGGACGGTTTGATGATTTCCCTGAAAAATGTTTCTAAATGGTACGGCCAATTTCAGGTGCTAGCCGACTGCTCCACAGAAGTAAAAAAAGGTGAAGTCGTAGTCGTCTGCGGGCCTTCTGGCTCTGGTAAATCAACCCTGATCAAAACCGTAAACGGTCTGGAACCGATTCAAAAAGGTGAAATTACCGTCAACGGTATTGCCGTGAACGATAAAAAAACCAATCTGGCCCAGTTGCGATCCAAAGTCGGGATGGTGTTCCAGCACTTTGAACTGTTCCCACATCTGTCGATTATCGAGAACCTGACGCTGGCGCAGGTGAAAGTGCTGAAACGCAAGCGTGAAGAAGCCAAAGCCAAAGCACAGAAGCTGTTGGAACGCGTTGGGCTGGCAGCACATGCCAATAAGTATCCAGGGCAGCTTTCTGGTGGTCAGCAACAGCGTGTCGCCATCGCCCGCGCGCTGTGCATGGATCCTATCGCGATGTTATTTGACGAACCGACATCCGCGCTTGATCCAGAGATGATCAACGAAGTACTGGACGTTATGGTTGAATTGGCACAGGAAGGCATGACCATGATGGTCGTCACCCATGAAATGGGCTTTGCACGTAAAGTAGCGCACCGCGTGATCTTTATGGATGAGGGCAAAATCGTTGAAGACACCCGTAAGGATGATTTCTTCAATAACCCACAGTCCGAACGCGCGAAAGACTTCCTGGCGAAAATCCTGCATTAATACTCAGATAAAGCGTGCCGCAAGGCACGCTTATTTATCCCCAACAGCTCTACGGCTGAAATGGCTGGCGGTGGAACAGATCATGCGAGCATTTCGGACAGAGTGGCAAAACCTCCGGCGTGTAGAACGCAATATGATGATGGCAGTTCTCGCATACCAGATTGCCTAGCCCGACGACTTCACCGCTGTGGTACACCCCGTGATGGTTCACATCTTTAAAGATCTCGCGCCACTCTAGCTGTGTTTTATCCGTAATATCAGCCAGTTCCTGCCACAGGCTTTCCTTGATGACTCGCATAAACACGCTATCGGTAAACTCATCCTGACTTTCGTTATAGCTGCGGGCAAACTCTTCCAGATCGCGCTGAACGGCCTGGATCACCTGCTCTATTTCTTTCTGCGTCAGCTCCGAGCTTTCCTGCAAGGTTTTACGAGCGCTCAGCACCAGACTGTCGAGATCGCGTTCACCGTTGTTCAGCCGAGCCGTCACTGAAGCCATTAACTCGCGGTAATAGCGGGCTAGTTTATTCATGCTTCCTCCTGAATAAGCGGGTCGAAGGGTGATAAAGAACGCATATTCGCCGTCTGGCACAACAGGCCAAAAACCGCTACGTTGCCTATCTCTCTCTATTTTAGATTATTTTTGCCATTCTTCTGGCGAATTGTCGCTAATTTGCGCAACAGCTCGCAGTCTATCGCTCACAAATCAGAAATATTCCTCAGTCGGGCGCTGGGTGTTGTTGCCCGCGTCGCTTACGGCTATGCTATGCGGATCTTTTGTTATGAATCAGAACAGGCTACTCACGTAGCGATTCTTCACTAAACAGGACCCCTGGCAGCCATGCAAGAGCAATACCGCCCAGAAGAGATAGAAGCGGACGTCCAGCTTCACTGGCAAGAGAAGCAGACATTTAAAGTCACCGAACAGCCCGGCAAGGAAAAATACTATTGCCTTTCCATGCTGCCTTACCCTTCTGGCCGACTACATATGGGCCACGTCCGTAACTACACCATCGGCGACGTGATCTCCCGCTATCAGCGCATGCTGGGAAAAAACGTTCTGCAACCGATCGGTTGGGATGCCTTTGGTCTGCCGGCAGAAGGCGCAGCGGTTAAAAACAACACCGCGCCTGCCCCCTGGACATACGCCAACATCGACTACATGAAAAACCAGCTCAAACTGCTGGGCTTTGGCTATGACTGGGACCGTGAAGTCGCGACCTGTAAACCAGACTACTACCGCTGGGAACAGTGGTTCTTCACCAAGCTGTACGAGAAAGGTCTGGTTTATAAAAAAACCTCCGCCGTTAACTGGTGCCCGAACGACCAAACCGTACTGGCGAACGAACAGGTTATTGACGGCTGCTGCTGGCGCTGCGATACCAAGGTTGAGCGCAAAGAGATTCCGCAGTGGTTTATCAAAATCACCGCTTATGCAGACCAATTGCTGAACGATTTGGATACGCTGGAAAGCTGGCCTGAGCAGGTCAAAACCATGCAGCGTAACTGGATTGGTCGTTCCGAAGGTGTGGAAATCACCTTTGACGTGGCGGACAGCGCAGAGAAACTGACGGTCTATACCACGCGTCCGGATACGTTCATGGGCGTGACCTACGTTGCCGTTGCCGCTGGTCACCCTCTTGCTGCACAAGCTGCCGCAACCAACCCAGCGCTGGCCGATTTCATTGCAGAATGCCGTAATACCAAAGTCGCCGAAGCCGATATGGCGACGATGGAGAAAAAAGGCATGGCCACTGGCCTGTATGCCATTCACCCGCTGAACGGTGAGAAAGTCGCTATCTGGGTCGCCAACTTCGTTCTGATGGAATACGGTACAGGCGCAGTGATGGCCGTTCCGGGTCACGACCAGCGCGACTGGGAATTCGCCACCAAATACGATCTGTCCATCAAACCGGTTATTCTGAATGCCGATGGCAGCGAGCCCGATCTGTCCGCTCAGGCGATGACGGAAAAAGGCAACCTGTTCAACTCTGGTGAGTTTGACGGTCTGGATTTCGAAGCCGGATTCAATGCCATTGCCGATAAGCTGGTAGAAAAAGGCATCGGCGAACGTAAAGTCAACTATCGCCTGCGCGACTGGGGTGTCTCTCGCCAGCGTTATTGGGGCGCACCAATCCCAATGGTGACGCTGGAAGACGGTACCGTTATCCCAACACCTGAAGATCAGTTGCCGGTGATCCTGCCGGAAGATGTCGTGATGGATGGCATCACCAGCCCACTGAAATCTAACCCAGAATGGGCGAAGACAACCGTTAACGGTCAGCCAGCGCTGCGTGAAACCGACACGTTCGACACCTTTATGGAATCGTCCTGGTACTACGCGCGCTACACCTGCCCGCAGTACGATCAGGGGATGCTGGATCCGGCTGCCGCCAACTACTGGCTGCCCGTTGACCAATACGTTGGCGGTATCGAACACGCCATCATGCACCTGATGTATTTCCGCTTCTTCCACAAACTGATGCGCGATGCTGGTCTGGTGACGTCTGATGAGCCTGCTAAACGCCTGCTGTGTCAGGGCATGGTGCTGGCCGATGCCTTCTATTATCTCGGTAATAACGGCGAGCGCGTCTGGGTTTCTCCGACCGATGTGACCGTTGAGCGTGATGAGAAAGGACGCATCGTCAAAGCCGTCGATAACGAAGGCCATGACGTGGTTTACGCGGGCATGAGCAAAATGTCGAAGTCCAAAAACAACGGCATCGACCCGCAAGTCATGGTAGAGAAATACGGTGCAGATACCGTTCGCCTGTTCATGATGTTTGCTTCTCCGGCAGAAATGACGCTGGAATGGCAGGAATCCGGCGTAGAAGGCGCAAACCGCTTCCTGAAACGTGTCTGGAGACAAGCCTTCGAGCATACCGAGAAAGGTGCGGTAACGGCGCTGGATATCGCTACACTGACTGAAGATCAGAAATCACTGCGCCGCGATCTGCACAAAACAATCGCGAAAGTGACCGATGATATCGGCCGTCGTCAGACCTTCAACACCGCGATCGCCGCCATCATGGAACTGATGAACAAGCTGGCGAAAGCACCGCAGGATAGCGATCAGGATCGCGCCCTGACGCAAGAAACGCTGCTGGCCGTCGTTCGTATGCTGTATCCGTTCACGCCGCACGTCTGCTTCACGCTGTGGCAGGCACTGCAAGGTGAAGGCGACGTCGATACTGCACCGTGGCCGGTTGCAGATGAAAACGCAATGGTTGAAGATTCCAAGCTGGTCGTTGTTCAGGTTAACGGTAAAGTTCGTGGTAAAATCACCGTTGCCGCTGACGCGAGCGAAGAACAGGTTCGCGCACGCGCTGCTCAGGAACCGCTGGTCGCGAAATATCTGGACGGCGTCACGGTTCGTAAAGTGATTTATGTCCCTGGCAAACTGCTTAACCTGGTTGTGGGTTAAGGCAAGGAGGAACTGTGCGACATCGTTTATTCACGTTGTTGCTGGGGTTAGCGGTGTTAATCACCGCTGGCTGCGGTTTTCATCTGCGCGGCACGACACAAGTGCCTGCGCAGTTACAAACACTGGTGCTCGACAGCAGCGATCCTTATGGTCCGCTAACGCGTGCGGTACGTGAGCAGCTCCGTCTTAGCGATGTAAAAATCGTTGACGATGCGACGCGTCAGGATATCCCGTCTCTACGGGTTTTGGGCTCAAGTGAAACGCGCGATACCGTCTCTATTTTCCAGGACGGTAAAACAGCGGAGTACCAGATGGTGCTGACGTTGCAGGCACAGGTGCTGATGCCGGGTGAAGATATTTATCCGCTCAGCGTAACGGTGTTCCGCACGTTCTTTGATAACCCGCTGGCTGCACTGGCGAAAGATGCCGAACAGGACATCGTCCGTCAGGAAATGCGCGAGCAGGCTGCCCAGCAGTTGGTGCGTAAATTGCTAACCATCAACGGTAGTCAGGAAGTCAAAAATCGATTGCAGTCCACCGACTCCACTACTGCCGCCACGCGTTCATGATTCGGCTTTACCCCGAACAACTCACCGCGCAGCTCCATGAGGGGCTGCGCGGTTGTTATTTGGTCTTTGGTTCAGACCCGCTCCTGCTTCAGGAAAGTCTCGACAGCATCAAGCGGGTCGCTCAACAACACGAATTCAGCGAGCATTTCAGTTTCATCCTGGATCTTCATACCGACTGGGATGCGATTTTCAGCACCTGTCAGGCGCTCAGCCTGTTCGCCTCACGCCAATCGCTCTTACTGGTTTTACCAGAAAACGGCCCAAACGCCGCGATGGGTGAAAACCTGGTTAAGCTCTCGGGATTATTACACCCCGATATTTTGTTGATTCTGCGCGGTCATAAACTGACCAAAGCGCAGGAAAACAGCGCCTGGTTCAAAGCGCTGGCGCAAAACAGTGTCTATATCAATTGCCTGACGCCGGAACAAGCACAGCTCCCCCGCTGGGTCGCCCAGCGGGCTAAATCCATGAAGTTGGCGCTGGATGAACAGGCCACACAGCTCATTTGCTATTGCTATGAAGGCAATCTGCTCGCGCTGTCTCAGGCGTTAGAACGGCTGGCGCTGCTGTATCCCGATGGCAAGCTGACTCTGCCCCGTGTGGAAAGCGCAGTTAATGATGCTGCTCACTTCACGCCGTTCCATTGGCTTGATGCGCTGCTGGCAGGCAAAAGCAAACGCGCCTGGCACATTTTACAGCAGTTAAAACAGGAAGATTGCGAGCCTGTTATTTTACTGCGCACGCTACAGCGTGAATTGCTACAGCTGCTGGCGCTGAAACGGCGCATGTCAGACACGCCGTTGCGTACGTTATTCGATCAGCAAAAAGTGTGGCAAAACCGACGTGACCTGCTCACTCAGGCACTACAGCGGCTTTCTCTTCAACAGCTACAGCAGGCCATACGATTGCTAACGCAGGTGGAAATAACGTTAAAGCAAGACTATGGGCAGTCCGTTTGGTCAGAACTGGAATCGCTTGCCATGTTGCTGTGCGGCAAAGCCTTGCCGGAGGCATTCATCTGAATACGTTACCCGCTACGCCATCGCTGACCGCATTTTTTGGCGGCACGTTCGATCCGATTCATTACGGTCACCTTCAGCCAGTGGCGGCACTGGCAAAACTTGTGGGGCTAACTCAGATTGTCCTGATGCCCAATAACGTTCCGCCACACCGTCCGCAGCCCGAAGCCAGTTCCCGACAGCGTTTTCATATGGCTAAACTGGCCGTTGAAGGCAACCCGCTCTTTACCGTGGACGATCGTGAGCTACAACGGCAAACGCCCTCCTATACCATCGATACGCTGGAAGCGCTGCGGGCTGAAAAAGGCCAAGATGCGCCGCTGGGCTTTATCATTGGGCAGGATTCGCTGCTGACGCTACACCATTGGCACCGCTGGAAAGATCTGCTTAACGTTTGTCATTTGCTGGTATGCGCTCGGCCCGGTTATCGCTCGACGCTGGAAACGCCCGAATTACAACAGTGGCTGGACGATCATCAGACGCACACGCCGAACGCGCTTCATCAGCAACCTCATGGGCGGATTTTTTTGGCAGACACACCGCTGGTCACCATTTCCGCAACGGACATTCGCCAACGCCGTCAGCAAGGCCTGGACTGCCAGGATTTATTGCCTCCCGCCGTGCTCAGCTACATCGACGAAAGCGGCCTGTACCAATAACGCCGCTTTTCCTGCCCATCAACCACGGGCTTTATACCACTCGGTAAAAGTGCGTGATATACTCCGCGGCTGGTTTCAATCACCGGGAAAAGCGGAAATTCTCGGCAATTATTCGGTGATTCACCTTTTTCCTAAATCATTCAGCGCCACACGCGTTCGTCAGTTACTGACAAAACGCCATTGAGGGGGAACCTTTGCAAGGCCAAGCACTCCAAGACTTCGTTATTGATAAGGTCGATGACTTAAAAGCCCAGAATATTGTTGCACTTAACGTGCAGGGTAAGTCCAGCATCACCGATTACATGGTTATCTGTACGGGCACCTCTACGCGTCATGTCGCGTCTATTGCCGATCACGTCGTGCAGTCTTCACGCGCTGCGGGTCTCATCCCACTCGGTGTCGAGGGTGAAAGCGCTGCTGACTGGGTTGTTGTCGATTTAGGTGACGTGATGGTTCATGTCATGCAAGAAGAAAGCCGCCAGTTGTACGAATTAGAAAAGCTGTGGGGCTAGTATGAAACTGCAACTGGTCGCCGTTGGCACCAAAATGCCCGACTGGGTGCAGACTGGTTTTACCGATTATCTGCGCCGTTTCCCAAAGGACATGCCTTTCGAATTACTCGAAATTCCGGCGGGGAAACGGGGTAAAAATGCGGACATTAAACGCATTCTGGAGCGCGAAGGCGAACAGATGCTAGCCGCAGTGGGCAAAGGCAACCGCATTGTTACGCTGGATATTCCAGGGACTCGCTGGGAGACGCCGCAGTTGGCGCAACAGCTAGAGCGCTGGAAACAGGACGGGCGCGACGTCAGCTTGCTGATTGGTGGGCCTGAAGGGCTTTCGCCGGAATGCAAAGCCGCAGCGGAACAAAGCTGGTCACTCTCGCCATTAACGCTGCCACACCCGTTGGTTCGTGTACTGGTCGCCGAGAGCCTGTATCGTGCCTGGAGCATTACGACTAATCACCCTTACCATCGGGAGTAAGGCGATACGATGAAACGTGTGAAATAACGCTGGATGAAAGTAGAACGTAAACCCTTTCGTGATTATACGGCTGAGTCCGCCCTGTTCGTGCGCCGTGCTTTGGTGGCATTTCTGGGCATTTTGCTGCTTTCTGGTGTATTAGTCGCTAATCTTTATCATCTGCAAATTTTGCGTGTTGATGACTATCGCACGCGTTCTAACGAGAACCGCATTAAGCTGGTTCCTATCGCGCCCAGTCGCGGTATTATCTACGACCGTAACGGCATCCCGCTGGCGCTGAACCGCACGATCTATCAGTTAGAACTGGTGCCCGACAAAGTCGATAACCTTAAAGATACGCTGGAAGCCCTGCGTCCCGTCGTCGATCTGACTGATAGCGATCTGGAAAATTTTGAAAAAGAGCGCAAGCGCTCACGCCGCTTTACTTCCATTCCAGTAAAAACCGGGCTCGATGAAATTCAGGTTGCCCGTTTTGCCGTCAACCAATACCGCTTCCCCGGCGTTGAGGTTAAAGGCTACCAGCGCCGCTATTATCCTTACGGCTCTGCACTGACGCACGTCATCGGCTATGTTTCCAAAATCACCGATAAAGAAGTGGAGCGGTTAACCAAAGAAGAAAAAATTGCCGATTACGCCGCCACGCGTGACATCGGTAAGCTGGGGATTGAACGTCATTACGAAGATCTGCTCCACGGCAAGCCCGGTTATGAGGAAGTTGAGGTTAACAACCGTGGCCGCGTGATCCGCCAACTCCACGAACAGCCACCGCAGGCTGGCCGTGATATTTATCTGACGCTGGATCTAAGCCTGCAAATCTACATCGAGAAACTGCTGGAAGGCAGCCGTGCCGCCGTGATAGTCACCGACCCACGCGACGGGGGTATTCTGGCGATGGTTTCCACGCCCAGTTACGATCCCAACCTCTTTGTCGACGGGATTTCCACCAAAAATTACGCAAAACTGCAAAGCGATCCCAATCGTCCATTGATCAATCGTGCAACTCAGGGGATTTATCCCCCCGCTTCCACCGTGAAACCTTATATCGCAGTTTCTGCCCTGACGGCGGGTGTGATCACGACTAACACCAGCCTGTTCGATCCCGGCTGGTGGCAATTACCGGGTTCCGAAAAGCGCTTCCGCGACTGGAAAAAGTGGGGACATGGCCGTCTTAACCTCACCAAATCGCTGGAAGAATCCGCGGATACCTTCTTCTATCAGGTCGCTTATGACATGGGGATCGATCGCCTGTCCGAATGGATGAACAAATTTGGTTACGGCGAGAGAACCGGTATCGATATTTCGGAAGAAAGCAGGGGCAATATGCCAACGCGCGAGTGGAAATTGGCACGATTCAAAAAGCCCTGGTATCAAGGGGATACGATCCCGGTCGGGATTGGTCAAGGTTATTGGACCGCAACGCCTATCCAAATGACTAAAGCGCTGGTGACGCTGATCAACGACGGTCAGATCAAAACGCCGCACCTGCTTTATAGCTCGCGGGAAAATGGCAAGATTGTGCCTTTCCGACAGACAGAGAATCAGCAAATTGGCAACATCCATTCTGGCTATTGGGAAGTGGCGAAAGACGGCATGTATGGCGTGGCTAATCGACCTAACGGTACTGCCCGCAAAAGCTTTGAGGATGCACCTTATAAAATTGCGGCAAAATCTGGCACGGCACAGGTTTTCGGCCTGAAAGAAAACGAAACCTATAATGCGCACAAGATCGCAGAACATCTACGTGACCATAAATTAATGGTTGCGTTTGCCCCGTATAAAGACCCTAAAGTAGCGATGTCGATTATTCTGGAAAACGGTGGAGCAGGCCCGACCGTTGGCACCATTACCCGCCAGATCCTTGACCATATTCTGTTGGGTGACAACAATACCGATTTACCCAGCGCGCCTCCTGCGCCGCCGGGTAGCGAGAGTGAGTAACAGACAGTCATGACCGATAGCCAACAAAAGGGATCGTTCTGGGCGAAAATCCACATCGATCTCCCGTTTCTTCTCTGCATCCTGGCACTGCTGGGCTATAGCCTATTTGTCTTATGGAGCGCCAGCGGACAAGACGTTGGTATGATGGAGCGAAAAGTCGTTCAAATCGTGCTGGGTTTTACGGTGATGATCGTGATGGCACAAATCCCTCCGCGCGTATATGAAGGCTGGGCTCCCTACCTCTATGTGTTTTGCGTGATATTGCTGCTCATCGTGGATATTTTTGGGCAGATCAGTAAAGGCGCACAGCGCTGGCTGGATCTGGGCTTTATCCGTTTCCAGCCGTCGGAAATCGCCAAGATAGCCGTACCGCTGATGGTCGCCCGTTTTATCAACCGTGATATGTGTCCACCGTCGCTAAAAAATACGGCAATCGCGCTGGTGCTGATTTTTGTTCCTACGCTGCTGGTTGCCGCACAGCCGGATTTAGGCACCTCAATTCTGGTCGCGCTATCGGGGCTGTTTGTGCTTTTCCTTGCTGGCATGAGCTGGCGTTTAATTGGTATCGCCGTCCTGCTACTCGCCGCGTTTATTCCTATACTCTGGTTTTTCCTGATGCATGATTATCAGCGCGCCAGGGTGATGATGCTGCTCGATCCAGAAAGCGATCCGCTCGGCGCCGGGTACCATATTATTCAGTCGAAAATTGCGATAGGCTCTGGTGGCCTGTCTGGCAAAGGCTGGCTACATGGCACACAGTCTCAGTTAGAGTTTCTGCCAGAGCGCCACACCGACTTTATCTTTGCCGTATTGTCAGAAGAGCTCGGGTTAATCGGCGTGTTGATTCTACTCGCTATGTATCTGTTCATGATTATGCGCGGCCTGGTCATCGCTGCGAATGCGCAAACCTCGTTCGGCCGGGTTATGGTCGGCGGGCTAATGTTGATTCTGTTTTTCTATGTGTTCGTCAATATCGGGATGGTCAGCGGTATACTTCCCGTCGTTGGCGTGCCGCTGCCGCTAGTCAGCTACGGCGGGTCGGCGCTGGTCGTCTTAATGGCGGGGTTCGGTATCGTCATGTCGATACATACTCACCGCAAACTGCTATCTAAGAATTTATAACACGAGGTGAGCAATGCGTAAGGATTGGCTTTGGGTCGGCGTAGCAACTCTGGCGCTTGCGGCCTGTACCACAACGGAACAACGGCAGCCTACACCGCCCGTGACTCAGGTTTACAGCGGACCGACGGAAGAGATCGGTGGCGCAGAACCGCGTTATGAACCCTATAACCAGGGTACGCTGCAAGACTACAGCATCAAAGGTAAGACCTATAAGATTGTCAAAAATCCGCAAAACTTTAGCGAGACAGGCTTAGCGGCATGGTATGGCGAAGAAGCCAGCGGTAACCGCACGTCAATCGGCGAAACCTTTGACCCTAATGCGATAACCGCCGCCCACCCGACGCTGCCGCTGCCAAGCTATGTCCGCGTGACCAACCTGAGTAATGGCCGCCGTCTGGTAGTACGTGTGAACGATCGCGGGCCGTACACGCCGGGCAGAATTATCGATCTGTCGAAGGCCGCAGGCGATCGACTGAACATCTCGAACAATACCAAAGTAAAAGTGGATTTCATCAACGTCGCGCCAGACGGCACGCTCTCCGGTCCCGGAACCGTCGGCACCACCGTCGCCAAGCAAAGCTTCGCCCTGCCGGAACGCCCGAGCTTCGGCGCCAGCGGCTTGGGGACGCCAATGATGGAAACGACTTCCCCCACCTCTAACAGCGCCGTGCGGCCGATCAGCAATAGCAGCCTGAGTGCACCCGCAGAAAACACACAGCCGCAGAGCAGCGCGCCGTCGCACAGCGGCGGTTTTTTGGGTGCACCTTCCGCCTTACCTGCTGGCGTGGTTGAATCCAGCGTGACGCCAACAGCAACGCCATCGTCATCCGCTGCGCCAATGAACGTCGCGCCAGCAGCGGCTGCGATTACTGCTCCTGCGGCTGTCACGCCTTCCGCCACGGGTCGCTATGTGGTTCAGGTCGGTGCTCTAAGCGATCAGCAGCGCGCACAAACCTGGCAGCGCAGCCTGAGCGAACGTTTCCGCGTGTCTGGAAACGTCACCGCGAGCGGCGGGCTGTACCGCATCCAACTGGGGCCATTCCAGAATCGTCAGCAAGCCGCTGAACTTCAACAACGTTTGTCAGTCGAAGCTCAGCAGCAGTCGTTTATTACCGCCGCACCCAGTACCCTCTAGTAACGGATAATCGGCAGACTCACGCAGCGAAAACGGCGGCTATGGCATTGAACATACCGCCCTTTTGCAAAATCACGTAACGTAATGTCTGATGCCTGCCTATTTGCCATCTGCTATAGTGTGGCTCGTTTTTTAACTCATACCCACGGATGTTGTTGTTCCAATCATGAATACTGTAAACACGTCTCGTTTTACTAAACGTACTGCGCTTGGCGCACTGCTCGCCATTAGCGCCTCTTCCTTTGCCTACGCCGAAGATATCAATCTTAAAACGATGATCCCCGGTGTCCCGCAAATCGATGCTGAATCCTACATCCTGATTGATTACAACTCTGGGAAAGTGTTGGCGGAAATGAATGCCGACACGCGCCGCGATCCGGCCAGCTTAACGAAAATGATGACCAGCTACGTGATTGGTCAGGCCATTAAATCAGGAAAAATCAGCCCGAACGACATCGTTACCGTCGGTAAAGATGCCTGGGCAACCGGCAACCCGACTTTCCAGGGCTCTTCTCTGATGTTCCTGAAGCCGGGCGACCGCGTTCCTGTCTCCCAGCTAAATCGCGGCATTATCCTGCAATCCGGTAACGATGCCTGTGTCGCGATGGCAGACTATGTTGCGGGTAGTCAGGATGCCTTCGTTAACCTGATGAACGGTTACGTGAAAGCTCTGGGACTGAAAAATACCAACTTTGAAACCGTGCACGGCCTTGATGCACCGGGCCAGTTCAGTTCAGCGCGTGATATGGCCCTGATCGGTCAGGCGCTAATCCGTGATGTGCCAGAAGAGTATGCGACCTACAAAGAGAAAGAGTTCACGTTCAACAATATTCGCCAGCCTAACCGTAACGGTTTGCTGTGGGATTCCAGCCTGAATGTTGACGGCATCAAAACGGGTCATACGTCATCAGCCGGCTTTAATCTGGTCGCCTCGGCAACAGAAGGCCAGATGCGCCTGATTTCGGCGGTACTGGGCGGACGTAACGCCAAAGGTCGCGAATCAGAAAGTAAGAAACTGCTGACCTGGGGCTTCCGCTTCTTTGAAACCGTCGCGCCATTGAAAGCAGGCAAAGAATTCGCTTCCGAGCCCGTCTGGTTTGGCGACAGCGACCGCGTTGCGCTGGGCGTAGAGAAAGATGCCTACCTGACCATTCCGCGCGGTCGTATGAAAGATCTGAAAGCCAGCTATGTGCTGGACAACACAGAACTGCATGCGCCGTTAGCCAAAAATCAGGTTGTAGGCTCCATCAACTTCCAGTTAGATGGCAAAACCATCGACCAGCGCCCGCTGGTCGTCATGAACGAAGTGAAAGAAGGCGGAATTTTTGGCCGCATGATCGACTACATCAAACTGATGTTCCATCACTGGTTCGGCTAATCCCCCTTGTATGGGGCCAAAACGCCCCCATATAAATACCATCCATAACTCCCGCACCACGCGGGAGTTATATTTTTAGTATAATGTCGTTATGTCAGTGCTAATACCGATGTATTACCCTCTCTGGAGCGCAAATGAAAACCAAATTAAACGAACTGCTTGAATTCCCCTGTGTTTTTACCTACAAAGTCATGGGCGAAGCAAAACCAGAGTTAGTCGATCTGGTCGTTGAAGTGGTACAGCGTCATGCGCCTGGCGACTACACGCCGCAGATCAAACCCAGCAGCAAAGGGAATTACCACTCCGTTTCCATCACCATCACGGCGACTCACATTGAGCAGGTGGAAACACTGTACGAAGAACTGGGCAACATCGACATCGTGCGCATGGTTCTGTAAGAATCGTCCAGCAAGAAGAACGGGCGGGAAAATTGGCGAGTACTAAATAGTTTTATGCTACATGGTTTTGCACGGCAGACTTGTGCATAGGACTGTTCGCTGACGCTTCCCGCCGTTATAATCTTCCCCACCTTTCCTTAACCTGAAGATGACACACTTGCTACAGGATAAGATCATCGTACGCCAATTCGACGTACAGCCTTATGAGCCCGTCTCTTTGGCGATGCATCATTTTACCGACCGACGTGATGATAAAACCCCAGATGAAATCTGGCTGGTTCAGCATCCGCGCGTATTCACGCAGGGTCAGGCAGGCAAAGCCGAACATATCCTCATGCCCGGTGATATTCCCGTGATTCAGAGCGATAGAGGTGGTCAGGTAACCTACCACGGCCCCGGCCAGCAGGTCATGTACGTGCTGATTGACCTAAAGCGCCGCAAGCTCGGCGTTCGTCAGCTCGTCACCGCCATCGAAAACACTGTGATTGGCACCCTGGCACACTTCCAGATCGAAGCGCATGCGCGCCCTGATGCCCCCGGCGTCTATGTGGGCGAGCGTAAAATCTGCTCGTTAGGGCTGCGTATTCGCAAAGGCTGTTCGTTTCACGGACTGGCGCTCAATATCGCTATGGATCTCTCCCCTTTCCTGCGAATCAACCCATGTGGGTACGCCGGTATGGAGATGACACAAATCAGCGATCTGCTGCCGGGCGTCACGCTGGATGATACCGCACCCGTGCTGGTGAACACCTTTTTACAGTTAGTCGGCTATTCCACACCCGAATTTGTCTCGTGGAATCTGGACGTCCAGGGTGAGCCGCTTCTTGGTTAACGCATTTCATCCTGTTAATAAAAACAGTCAGTTAGACGATTGCTTTTTGATAAATTACATTTTATTCACATAATTTCTTCATTTTGATCGCGCAAAGGCTGATTGTGGTTAGGCAAGATGATATAATTTTTATAGTTTTTTAAAAAAAGTTTAACTAAAAACATAATCCTTTGAATTTGAATTACAAATTTAAAGAAACGATTCAGAACTGGAACTTACGCAAACATGAGTAAACCGATTCAGATCGAACGCGGCGTCAAATACCGCGATGCCGATAAGATGGCGCTAATCCCGGTACGTACCGTCGTCACCGAACGCCAAGAGCTTCTGCGCAAACCTGAATGGATGAAGATTAAACTTCCGGCGGATTCAAGCCGTATTCAGGGAATCAAAGCGGCCATGCGCAAAAACGGGTTGCACTCAGTTTGCGAAGAAGCGTCCTGTCCGAATCTGGCGGAGTGTTTTAACCACGGTACTGCCACGTTCATGATTCTGGGCGCGATTTGTACGCGCCGCTGCCCGTTCTGTGACGTTGCCCACGGCCGTCCGCTTACGCCGGATGCCAATGAACCTGAGAAGCTGGCACAGACCATCCATGACATGGGCTTGCGCTATGTCGTGATCACCTCCGTTGACCGTGATGATCTGCGCGACGGCGGAGCCCAGCACTTTGCAGACTGTATTAGCGCCATTCGTCGCAAGAACCCGAGTATCCGCATCGAAACGCTGGTGCCAGACTTCCGTGGCCGTATGGATCGCGCGTTAGAGATCTTGACTGCTACACCACCCGATGTGTTCAACCACAATCTGGAAAACGTACCGCGCGTTTACCGTCAGGTTCGCCCTGGTGCGAACTATGAGTGGTCACTGAAGCTGTTGGAAAACTTCAAAAAAGCGCATCCAGATGTCCCAACCAAATCTGGCCTGATGGTGGGATTGGGGGAAACCAATGCGGAAATCGTGGAAGTGATGCGCGATCTGCGCCGCCACGGGGTGACGATGCTGACGCTGGGGCAATACTTACAGCCGAGCCGTCATCACCTGCCGGTACAGCGCTACGTTAGCCCAGATGAGTTCGATGAGATGAAAGCCGAAGCAATGGCGATGGGCTTTACTCACGCGGCCTGCGGTCCATTTGTTCGCTCATCCTACCATGCCGACCTACAGGCAAAAGGCATCGAAGTAAAATAAGCGCTCATACATATTTACACATTTTCTGTGTGGAGTAAAAAACGGACGGCGATTGCCGTCCGTTTTGCTGTGTGAGGTGCGGTCAAGATTCTTTACGAGAAGAATCATTCAGCGTTGTCGTATCATCCGTCTTCATCGGTTGATCGTCATTCATCGCCTTCTTGAAGCCTTTAATCGCCGCGCCCAAATCACCGCCGAGGCTACGAAGTTTATTCGTACCGAACAGCAGAATGATTAATGCGCCAATCACCAACAGCTTGGCAATACTGATACCTTCCATACAAACCTACCTGATTTACAGAGGCTGGAGACGCCAGCAAACGAGACTATTCTTGTCGAAACAATTCTTCTTACCCTATGCCTTCTATGTAAAACCTTACGCAGCAGGACACAATCTCCATCTGTAACAAAGTAAGACGCGGCAACAGTGCTTCCGCACGCATTCAGATTGCTTTACAACTTTCCCCCGGCATCACTACAAAAATCCCGTCTGACGGCGTACACTTTCCTCATTAAAGCGGAGATGACATTCCTCCCTACCCTCACGCAGCCAAAACGCTGACAGCCTTAAAAACAGGGTACAACCGCCACTCGGCTAATGATGTCTACGTCCACCTCGCAGAGAGGGCGTAGCATGCTGCCTAACACTCTCCGAGATCGCAAAACAATCTATGTAAAAACAGCCCAAGAAAGGTTTCTATGTTTAGTACATTACTCGCGGTATTTATTGGTGGCGGAGTCGGTAGTGTGGCACGCTGGCAGCTAGGTATTAAGTTTAACAATTTGTATCCAACGCTGCCGCTAGGCACGCTGCTTGCCAACCTGATTGGTGCTTTCGTTATTGGCGGTGCACTCGCCTTCTTCCTGCGCCATCCCCATCTCGATCAGGACTGGAAAATATTGATTACCACCGGACTGTGCGGCGGTTTAACGACGTTTTCGACCTTTTCTGCAGAAGTCGTCATGTTCCTACAAAGCGGGCAGCTAGCGGCAGCGGGGTTACATGTGTTGTTGAATCTGGCGGGATCGTTACTCATGACTGCACTGGCGTTTGCCCTGGTCACGTGGGTGACAACACACTGATGTATGAAAATGAAGCAAAAAAAACCCGCCAATGGCGGGTTTTTCACGAAATCGGTATAATTAAATAGCGTTAACGTTAGCAGCAGAAGGACCTTTGGCACCGTCAGTGATTTCGAACTCTACACGCTGACCTTCAGCCAGAGTTTTGAAACCATTGCTCTGGATGGCAGAGAAGTGTACGAACACGTCTTTGCTGCCATCTTCAGGAGTAATGAAACCGAAGCCTTTGGACTCATTAAACCACTTAACACTACCTTTAATCTTAGACATCAAACTTACCTTTACATGAATGAAAGACACAAAATCTGTGTCAGGTACAGTACAACAATAGATTGGCCTTTTGTCCAGTTGAAGTTGGATAAAAAGTGATAAAAGTCGCTAAAAATGTATACCGGAAGACTTCGCTGCCCTATTTTAACCCGATGCAGAACACAGAGAGTTCAGTTCTGAGCAATTCATCACTTTTTACGATATGAGGGGAAGCACCATGGTAAGCAAAACGCTGGGTCTGATCGGGGGCATGAGTTGGGAATCCACGATTCCGTATTACCGCATCATCAACGAGTATGTGAAAAGTCAACTTGGCGGCCTGCACTCCGCCAAAATCATCCTGCACAGTGTGGATTTCCATGAGATCGAACGGTTGCAGTCACAAGGTGATTGGGAACAGGCAGCCGCCGTACTGGGTAATATCGCGGTAGGATTACGTCAGGCAGGCGCAGACGCTATCGTCATCTGTACCAACACCATGCATAAAGTCGCCGATGACGTTGAACGGGCCTGCCAGCTTCCCCTTTTGCACATTGCCGATGCCACCGGTACCAGCCTGAAACAACATGGATTGAAGAAAGTCGGTTTGCTCGGAACCCGCTACACAATGGAGCAGGATTTCTATCGCCAGCGCATCCAGGAACGATTCGGCGTGGAGGTGATGGTTCCTGACCATGAGGGGAAAGAAGCCGTTAATCGCATCATTTACGACGAGCTGTGTCTGGGGAACATTAACGACGCATCGCGGCAGGTCTATAGGGATATTATCCAACAGCTTGAACAGCAAGGCGCGGAAGGCATCATTCTGGGTTGTACGGAGATCCCGCTATTGATTGGTGCCAGTGATGCGAAGGTTCCTCTTTTTGATACCAGTAAGCTCCACGCGATTGCCGCGGCGAAATTTTCGCTCAACTAGCCATCACTATGAATTAATTAGATAAAATAAGATTCATATGTAAATCAATAATAGCCTCTTTTATTTACTCAAGTTTCCTCTTTTCCACAGAATAACACTTGTGTTGGCTCTTTATGTGCAAGGGCCACCCAGCAGGCTCGCTCATTCAAGAAAAGCTAACACATGCCCCTTCGCCCTATCTCCAGCCAATGCAAGGAGCCAAAGATAAGCCCCAATTAAGAAACATCTCATTATTTCTCATGTAAGACATACCTTATATACCACCATCTCGATAATAATAATCTTTGTACGTTATTATTCAGTCCCGAAAGCAAATAGTCGATTATTTACCATTCGTATTAATCTGTCTGAAGATATTCATTTATCACAATTCCGGGAGTATCAGAATTATGCCACTTATCCGCACACTCGTAGCGATGATCAATAAAATTAATAATGTCAACGGCATAAAAATATCGCTGTGGAAAAAATCGAAATTATTTTTCCCATTGATTATTTCTGCATTATTTATTTACACATTATCAGCGGAAGCGGAAATTTTTAACAATACGGTAGTTTTTGGTGATAGTTTAAGTGATGCAGGTAATCTTTCGCATGCATTAGGAATCGGAACATCAAGGTTTACCACTAATCCAGGGGAAACTGCAACGATGTATGTTGCAGACGGCTTAGGGCTATCAGCGACAGATTCATTTTCAGGTGGAACCAACTATGCATCGGGCGGTGCTGGTATTGCTCATAATTATTCCTTGGGAATTATATTTTCGCCGACCATCCAATCTCAGATTAACAATTATTTGAAAAACAATAAGGTTAACGCGTCAACACTTTATCAAGTCTGGGGCGGTTCTAATGATATCTATGCCATGTATGAATCTGCACCCTCAACCGCAACCAGTAAAATTATTCCCGTAGCAAACACGGAAATATCTCTACTCAATAATTTATATCACGCAGGAGGAAAATACGTTGTTGTTTATAATCTCACTAATCTTGGGAAGACCCCTGATGCAGCAAACCACAACCTACAGGGAAAATATCAGGAAGTCGTAAACCAATACAATCACACCTTAAATAACGGCCTTACGACGCTGAGTAAAAATGGACTTAATATCATCCCCGTAAATACTTATGCTCTTCTGTCAGAAATTATGGCTACTCCATCAACCTATGGCATTATCAATACGACCAGCGCGGCCTGCAATACATCATCATCGCTGCTCTGTAACAAAGGCAACTATACTGCCGGAACAGAATACAGCTATCTTTTTGCTGATAATCTTCACCCTACAACGGGTGTTCACAAGATGCTTGCCAGCGTCGTTTTATCTGAGATTTCAGCGCCAGGTAAAATTTCACTACTGAGCAAAGCCCCTCTGACAACAACAAAATCTCAGTACAATTTGCTACGCAAAGAAATCCTTACCGATACCTATAGCGGCGATACGCGGGTATTCGTCAGTGGTGATTATCGCCATCAGGCCAACTCAACCCACGATACCTTTTCAAGCAGTAGTAATAACCACTTTGCTTCGGTCGGCGGCGACGTGAAATTAAGTGATAATCTTAACATTGGGGCGATGGTAACGGTCTCTAATCAAAAGACCGCACTTGATGATGCAGGCTACACGTTAAATGACCACAGCGTCGCATTTTATCAAGTCTACCACGCCGACCATCCCTGGATGAGCGCATTCGTTAATGCTGGCTCTTCTCACTTTGATGATGTTTATCGCACCATTCACATCGGCCCAGCAACGCGCACAGAATCAGGTTCAGTGAAAGGGCACCATATTGGTGGTGGTATTGATGCTGGCTGGTGGTTCGATCTGGGAACCGCTGTCAAGACAGGGCCTTTTGCCCGTTTGGAACGTCAATTTGTTGAAGTAGAAGGCTATAACGAACGCGGAAATAATAGCTCGGCTATGTGGTTTTCAGAACAACATCGTCACTCCCTGGTTTCCAGTCTTGGTTGGCAAACTCAAGGTCACTTACTTGTGACCAGTTTAGATATTAGCCCTTACATAGGAATGGCATGGAATCATGATTACATGGCAGATGATGTGCGACAGGTCACCGCAGGCTTGAATTCTATGGGAGGGAGTTTCTCTATGCCGAGCGCGGCTTCAGAAAAAGACTGGGGTGTGGCAGATGCTGGAGTGATGGTCAATCTTACAACCAACCTGCATACATGGTTGCAATATTCCAATGAGTTTGGTGGTAACCCCAGAAAAGGCAGCTATAGCACTAGCCTCGGCTTGGAGTACGCATTCTAAACGTACCGTTACGTATATCTGATGAAAATGACAGCCACGCTCTCTTTAGCCCAGCCAGATAAGGGTGGAGAGGAAAGACAATACGAACTCTCGCTTATTTACTCAAGTTCCCTCTTTTCACATAGAAAAAAAGCAGTATTGAGAGACTCAATACTGCTTATTCGTATGATTTTATTCCTGGTATGCAATGACTAACAGTACTTCTCGTTATTATTTACGTAACATTGCTTCAATAAAATCTTTCCAAGTACTCACTTCTACTTCTACCATGCGAACCTCTTGGTGATTAACGGCGACGCATTATATGCACACTTTTTAATCAGGCAAAAGTATTATGAAAGTATAAAAAGTGTACTACCCCTAATTTCTGCAACACAGTTCACAGTAGATCTCCCCGCCTTTTTTCGGCATGCTGGGCTATCGCCCGATTAGGCCTCGTCAGGCCGCGCTGTCGAGAACAGCGATCGTCATGCAACCCAATAAGCAGAAAGGATTTTACCCCTATGGCGCTGACCATGTACGGCATCAAAAACTGTGACACTATCAAGAAAGCGCGCCGCTGGCTGGACGATCAACAGGTGGCGTATCGCTTCCATGATTACCGTGCCGACGGTCTGGATGAACAGCTACTACAGCGTTTTATCAACCAACTGGGGTTTCAGGCCTTACTCAACACGCGTGGAACAACCTGGCGTAAGCTCAGTGAAGAACAGCGTGAATTAATCAACAGCGATACCCACGATAGCGCAGAGGCCGCAAAAAACCTGATGCTGGATCAGCCAGCGGTGATTAAACGACCGTTGCTGATGAGCGATGACGGCAATGCGCTGCTTGGATTTAGTATCGACAGCTACCAGAAATTTATTGCGGAGAACCAATAACGTGTCTTGCCCAGTCATAGAACTCGCTCAACAGTTAATTAAACGCCCTTCCCTCAGCCCGCATGACGAGGGTTGCCAGGCGCTCATGATTGAACGCCTGACGGCGATAGGCTTTACCGTCGAAGCGATGGATTTTGGCGATACCCAGAATTTCTGGGCATGGCGCGGCACGGGGAAAACGCTGGCCTTCGCCGGACACACCGATGTGGTTCCCAGCGGTGATGAAAGCCACTGGCAGCATCCCCCGTTTGAACCCATCATTCGTGACGGCATGCTGTACGGTCGCGGCGCGGCGGACATGAAAGGTTCACTGGCTGCGATGGTGATTGCCGCCGAGCGCTTTGTCGCTGCCCATCCTAACCATCAAGGGCGTCTGGCGTTCCTGATTACCTCGGACGAAGAAGCCAGCGCCGTTAACGGCACCGTAAAAGTGGTTGAGGCGTTGATGGCACGCAACGAGCGGTTGGACTACTGTCTGGTCGGCGAGCCGTCCAGTACGCATGTGGTGGGCGATGTGGTAAAAAATGGCCGTCGCGGCTCTATCACCGCGAATCTGCACGTACACGGCGTGCAAGGGCACGTTGCTTATCCTCATCTGGCGGACAACCCCGTTCACCGTGCAGCTCCAGCAATTAACGAACTGATCGCCACCGAATGGGATCAGGGCA
Source organism: Pectobacterium actinidiae (assembly GCF_000803315.1). Lineage (NCBI taxonomy): Bacteria > Pseudomonadati > Pseudomonadota > Gammaproteobacteria > Enterobacterales > Pectobacteriaceae > Pectobacterium > Pectobacterium actinidiae. The sequence goes on along the minus strand of NZ_JRMH01000001.1, from coordinate 1,167,354 downwards.
ATGCCTTCTTCCCGCCAACCACCATGCAAATCGCCAATATTCAGGCAGGCACTGGCAGCAATAACGTCATCCCCGGCGAAATGTTTGTCCAATTTAATTTCCGCTTCAGCACTGAATTAACCGATGTGTTAATCCAGCAGCGCGTCGCAGAATTGCTGGATCGCCATCAGCTTAATTACACCATCGACTGGAAACTCTCCGGCCAACCATTCCTGACCGCACGTGGCGAACTGGTCGATGCGGTGGTGAATGCCGTCAAACATTACAATGAGGTCACCCCAGAGCTACTGACTAATGGCGGCACCTCCGATGGCCGTTTCATTGCCCGCATGGGTGCGCAGGTCGTTGAACTGGGCCCCGTCAATGCTACAATCCATAAAGTAGATGAATGCGTTAGCGCAGCAGATCTGCAACTGCTGAGCCGCATGTACCAACGCATTATGGAGCAGCTCATCGCATGATGACGTCAGCTATGTTAACCGGTAAAAGCGACCAGCATCTGGTCGCTTTACACGGTCATCATCGTCTTCAGCCGGAGGCGGTAACCGCGTTTTTGGCGCTACAGCAGGCGGCAAAAACGGCGGGATTTAACCTACAGCCCGCCAGCACATTTCGTGATTTCGAGCGCCAGCGTCAAATCTGGAATGGCAAATTTCGCGGCGAGCGTCCCGTTATGGATGCCAACAGCCAGCCTCTGGACGTGTTATCGCTGGACGACGGCGAGCGCTGTGAAGCGATTCTGCGCTGGTCCGCCATGCCTGGTTCCAGCCGCCACCATTGGGGTAGCGATCTCGATATCTACGATCCCGATTTATTACCCGCAGGCCGTTCGCTCCAACTGGAACCGTGGGAATATGAGGAGGGAGGTTACTTTGCCGCACTGAACGCGTGGCTGAGTACACACATGCATGAATACGGTTTTTATCGGCCTTATGCGCACGATCTCGGCGGTGTCGCAGCCGAACTCTGGCATATCAGCTATTATCCATTAGCACAGTATGCGGAAGAACAGCTTACACCCGACCTCATTCTTGCCGCCTGGCAAGATGAAGACATTGCAGGCTACCACTGGCTTTGCCAGAACTTGCCGCAGCTGTTTACCCGTTATATTCATAATGTTGATGAGGCGTAACCATGGCATGGCTGGCTGATTACTGGTGGATAATTCTGATTATCCTGATAGGCATGCTGATTAACGGCATCAAAGAATTGCGCAACGTTGACCATACGCGTTTTCTGCTCAACAAACCGAAATTGCCCCCGCACCGTGACAACAACGACAAGTGGGACAAGGAAGACGACGACTGGCCGAAGAAAAAACCCTGACACCTATCATCGCCAAACCGCCTGCATGCCAGCAACGCTCCGCGCTGTGGGCGGTTTGGATTCTCACGCCGTGGGAACAAAACTTTCCGCCCGCTCCAGAAGAAAATCATAAAACTCTTTCGCGCACACCGACAGTTGGCGTTCTTTATCCGTCACCAGATAGATGCCGCGCTGTAGTAATAAATCCCGGAACGGAATAATCGCAATGTCTTTGTGCTGGAACTGAAACAGCGTCAACCCCGTCACAATACTCACACCATAATTTGCTGCCACCAGCCCCATCATGGTGGTCAACTGACGTACTTCAAGCACGTAGTTAAAGCCCTCCGGCTCGATAAGCTGATCGGTATACTGCCGGATGCTGGTGCCTTTGCAGAACCCGACAAATGGGTATTGCGCTACATCGGCTACATCAACGCTGTCGCGCTGCGCCAGCGGGTGAGAATTCTGGCAGATCAGATAAAATCTATCGGCAAACAGCATGCGGGAACTGAACGTTCCCGGCGACGGTTGCCCTGCCGTCAGCGCCAGATCGGCACGGCCATCCAGCACCGCTTTCAGGCAGCGATCCCACTGCGTATCCAGCAGCTCAACCTTAATCTTGGGGTAAGCGCGGTGATATTGTGCCAGCACCTGAGGCAACCATTCCACGGCCATTGACGGTAGGACTGCCAGCACAATCTTCCCTTTGTACCCCGTGGCATACGACTTGATCTCACCGACGGCATCATCATGGGTTTGCACCAGCCGACGGACAATATCGATGAAATGGAGGCCGTCAGCGTTGAGCTGCACTTTACGTGTATCGCGGTCAAATAACCGATAACCGACCTCTTCTTCCAGCCCGGCAATTAATGAACTAAATGCAGGCTGAGAGAGATTTATTTTCTGAGCAGCGCGCGTGAAATTATCAGTTTCAGTCAGCGCGATAAACGCTCGTAATTGTTTTATCGATAAGTTCATAATGTTTTTATATAAATAAAACGAAGTCTCCAGTAAGAAAGGAGCAAATTCAATAGAAAAATAACAGTCTCTGCTATTTTTATGATCATCCCCGCATTTATTTAATTTCGTTAAAACAACGCCAACCCTTCATCAAAATGAACATTCCAGATAAACATCACACATCATAAAAAAAACAATCACATAAAAAACCAAGATAAACAAACCAAATCAATCAATTAGACATTAATAAGAAAACCAGAATAGTTAATACCATTAACAAATAAAATAAACCCATTAAATTTACGAATAAAACCATTTCAATTACAAGTTAGTATAAATAGGGGTGAGAGTGATAAAAATAGTGCAGACGAAAAAATCAAATGACTCTGGAATATACCCTAAATAATTCGAGTTGCAGGAAGGCGGCAAGAGAGAGAATCCCGATGAGCTTACTCAGGTAAGTGATTCGGGTGAATGAACGTAGCCAACGCACATGCAGCTTGAAGTATGACGGATATAATCATTAATTTTTATTTATTAATTACCACATAAATTGTTATTAAGTTGTTTGATTTATTGTAAATAAAACAAATAAACAACATACAATTATACTAATGAGGAGTTTTTATGCTGGCTCTCATCGGGGTACTCACCATAGCTACCCTGCTCTTTTTCATCATGACAAAGCGAATGTCGCCTCTGGTGGCACTTATCGTTATTCCCGTTCTCGGTGCGCTCGCGGCAGGTAGCGGCACCGATACCGCAAAATATGTGGTGGACGGCATCACCAAACTGGCACCAATGGCGGCGATGTTTGTTTTCGCCATCGCCTTTTTCGGTGTCATCACTGACGCTGGCATGTTTGATCCTATTATCAAAGGGATCTTACGCATGGTCGGCACCAGCCCGGTCAAAATCATTATCGGTACGGGTGTATTAGCACTGATTGCCCACCTGGACGGTAACGGTGCCGTCACCTTCCTAATCACCATTCCCGCGATGTTGCCGCTGTTTAATAAGCTCGGTATGGATAAGCGCATTTTGGTCGGCATCACCGCACTCAGCGCTGGTGTTAACTTCCTGCCATGGACTGGGCCAATGATCCGTGCCGCCGCCGCGTTAAACACCACCACCCACGATCTGTTTATTCCGCTCATCCCGGCACAGATCTGCGGCCTGACCTTCATGGTGCTCATGGGCTATTACTGGGGCAAGAAAGAAGAGAAGCGTCTGGGGTTGGCAGCGGGTAATCCACTGGCTGGCGGTACGCAATCCATCACGGCTGAAAAGCATGTGAAAGAGCTGACCGATGCGGAAAAAGCCCTGCGTCGTCCGAAAATGTTCTGGATCAATATCGCGCTGGTGCTTGCCGTTATCGGCACCATGGTGTTTACCAAAATTTCACCGACGGTCGCCTTCATGATCGCCTTGACGCTGGCACTGATGTTCAACTATCCCAACGTTGAAATGCAAAAAGAGCGCATCAACGCCCACGCCAAAGCCGCGCTGATGATGGCCAGCATCCTGTTCGCTGCGGGTGCCTTCACCGGCATTATGAGCGGCACCGGCATGCTGAAAGCCATGTCGCTTTCCGCAGTCAGCTTTGTACCAGAATCTTTTGCTTCCCACATTCCGTTTATTGTCGGCTTGATTTCCATGCCGCTGAGTCTGGTGTTTGACCCCGATTCGTATTACTTCGGCATCATGCCAGTCATTGCTCACACCGTGGACATGCTGGGCGTACCGCCGATTCAGGTTGCACAGGCTTCCGTCTTAGGCCAGATGACCACCGGTTTCCCGGTTAGTCCGCTGACGCCAGCCACCTTCCTGCTGGTCAGCCTCGCGGGGGTCGATCTCGCCGACCACCAGAAATTCTCGATTCCTGTGCTCTGGGCCGCCAGCGTCATCATGACGTTCGCCTGCGTCATCTTCGGAGTCTTCCCCTTATAGGGAACGCACCGTTCTCCATTGATAACGCCAACAGACACATTTCATTGATAAAGGTAAGTTTATGAAAACAATTCGTATTGGTTCCGGCGCTGGCTATGCGGGCGATCGCATTGAACCGGCTGTAGAACTGGCTCAAAAAGGTGACATTCAATATCTGGTATTTGAATGTCTGGCAGAACGCACTATCGCTATCGGTCAAAAACAGAAGCAGCAGAATCCAGAAAAAGGCTACAACGAGCTGCTGGCCGACCGCATGCACGCCGTGCTACCACTCTGTCTGGAAAAAGGCATCAAAATCATCACCAATATGGGCTCGGCTAACCCTGTCGCCGCAGGTCAGCGCGTTTTGGAAATCGCCAAAGAGCTCGGCGCAAGCAAGCTGAAGATCGCGGTCGTTACCGGTGACGATGTGCATTCGGTGCTGATCGCCCAGGATTCCAAGCTGGATGAGATTGGTCTGCCCGTTTCACGCTGCGGTAAAGACATTCTTTCCGCCAACGCCTATCTGGGTGCGGATGCGCTGGTTGAAGCGTTGCGTCAGGGTGCAGATGTGATTATTGCCGGTCGCGTTTCCGATCCATCTCTGTTCCTGTCCGCCATGATGTATGAATTCGACTGGGCTGCCGATGACTGGGATCACTTGGGCAAAGGCACCTGCCTCGGCCACCTATTGGAGTGTGCGGGACAAATCACCGGTGGCTACTACGCCGATCCCGGCGTTAAAGATATTCCTAATCTTGACCGTTTGGGCTTCCCGATCGCAGAAATTAGCGAAGATGGCAGCGCCGTGATTACCAAAGTTGAAGGTTCCGGCGGCCGCGTCTGCGTAGACACCTGTAAAGAACAACTGCTGTACGAAATCCACCGCCCGGACAGCTACATCACCCCGGACGTCATTGCCGATTTCAGTCACGTGACATTTACGCAAGACGGCGAGAACCGCGTGCGCGTACAGGGGGCAACCGGACGGGCAAAAACCGACACGCTGAAAGTGTCTGTCGGCTATCAGGACGGGTTTATCGGTGAAGGTGAAATTTCTTACGCTGGTCCCGGTGCCGTGGCGCGTGGCCGTTTAGCGCTGGATATCGTCAAAAAGCGTTTTGCGCTGTGCCAGCTTGATCCTCAGGAAGTGCGTTACGACCTGATCGGCGTTGATTCACTGCACGGTGCAAAGCGGTCGCAACGCAGCGAACCGTATGAAGTTCGCGCTCGCGTCGCAGCACGCTGCACCTCCAGAGCACAAGCGGTGAAAGTGGGTAACGAAGTTGAAACGCTCTATACCAATGGCCCGGCAGGCGGTGGCGGTGTGAATAAAGCGGTGAAAGAAATATTGGCAATGGATTCCACCCTGTTGTCTCGCGCCTGCGTCACACCAGCCGTTGATTATCTGGAGATTAAATAATGAAACTACGTGAAATTGCTCACTCTCGTACCGGCGATAAAGGAAATACCTCCAATATTTCGCTCATTGCTTACCGTGCGGAAGATTACGACGTGCTGAAAGAAAAGATCACTGCCGAAAAAGTGAAGGACTGGTTTGCCGATATCGTGACGGGAGATGTCGTCCGCTATGAGTTACCCAGCATTGGCGCACTGAACTTCGTCATGTACGGCGCACTCGGCGGCGGTGTCACCCGCTCGCTGGCGCTGGACATGCACGGCAAAGGATTAAGCTCAGCCATACTGGATATCGATATTTAATTCGATAACAGGGATCGTGGGTGGAGTTTATTAATTCTCCACCTTATTTCCTAAATAACGTACATCCGCCGCCACGATTAACCGGTATTTATTTACCTGTGGGGAATCGTGCGGCCATTTTTCAGCGCCATCACTTTCTGAGTCATCATTTAAGAGTAAATACGCAATGAATAATAAAGTCATTGATGCCAGCCATTTCCGTTCTTATTTATTTGACGGAATGACAATTATGTTCGGTGGTTTTATGGGCGTCGGAACACCGAAATTATTGGTAGATGAAATCATTAAATCCGGCGTCTCTGATTTAACACTCATCGGAAATGATACCGGATTTATTGATACCGGCGTTGGGCCATTAATTGTCAGCGGTCAGGTAAAAAAACTGATTACCTCACATATTGGTACGAACCCGGAAACCGGGCGCCGCATGCTCTCCGGTGAACTTGACGTAGAGTTGGTGCCGCAAGGGACGCTGGCGGAACGTATTCGCAGCGGCGGCGCTGGCTTAGGCGGTTTTCTGACGCCAACGGGCGTTGGCACTATCGTCGAAGAGAATAAACAAAAAATAACCATTAACGATATTACCTATTTATTAGAACTTCCCATTAAAGCAGATCTCGCCCTATTGCAGGCCAGCATTGCCGACACGAGCGGAAACCTTATTTACCACCTCACTGCCCGTAATTTTAACCCGATCATTGCGCTTGCAGCGAAGAAAGTCGTGGCGCAATGCGAGCAGATTATTCCGGTTGGGCAACTTGCACCGGAATGTATTGTCACCCCAGCGGCGCTGGTCGATCACCTTTATTTGGGAGAAAAATAATGGATGCGAAAGAATTAATTGCCCGCCGCGTCGCGTTGGAACTGAAAAATGGTGACGTGGTGAATTTAGGCATTGGTTTACCCACCAAAGTCGCGAATTACGTGCCGCACGGCATCGAAGTCACTTTCCAATCAGAGAACGGCTTTTTAGGCCTCGGAGCAGTTACCGAGCCGGATGGCAATCTGGTTAACGCCGGGGGGCAGGCATGCGGCATGGTGCCGGGTGCCGCCATGTTCGACAGCGCATTTTCCTTTGCGCTAATTCGCGGCGGCCATGTCGATGTCTGCGTGCTGGGCGGCTTGCAGGTCGATGAACACGGCAGCCTCGCTAACTGGATGGTGCCAGGGAAAATGGTGCCCGGCATGGGCGGCGCGATGGATCTGGTCGTCGGCGCGAAGAAGGTCATTATCGCGCTGGAACACTGCGCCAAAAATGGCGATGCAAAATTACTGCACCACTGCACCTACCCGCTGACCGCCGCCAATAAAGTCAGCATGGTCGTCACCGAACTGGCGGTCTTCCAATTTATTGACCGACAAATGGTGCTGACCGAAATCAGCCCTGACATCACCGTGGACGAACTACGCCAAAAAACCGAGGCGAACTTCATCGTGTCCGCCGATTTAAAACCATTTAGCATTCATTAATCGAGGCGACCATGAACGATTCCGTTGTTATTGTTAATGCCAAGCGCACCGCGATTGGTAAATTCGCAGGCAGTCTGGCCAATACGTCTGCTATCGAGATGGCCTCTGCCACCATCCGTGACTGCCTGTCGACGCTGCCAGACACGCTGGCAATTGATGAGGTGATTCTCGGCAACGTGCTGCAAGCCGGCCTGGGGCAAAACCCCGCGCATCAGGCCAGCCATGCCGCAGGGCTTTCCTTTGAAACGCCATCGTTGACCGTCAGCAAAGTCTGCGGCTCAGGCCTGAAGGCCGTCGTGCTGGGCGCACAGTCTATTCTGTCCGGCGACAATCAGGTCTGCGTGACGGGCGGAATGGAAAATATGAGTGCAGCGCCTTATCTGCTGGACAAAGCGCGCCACGGTTACCGCATGGGGAATGGCAAGCTCGTTGACATCATGATTAACGACGGCCTGTGGTGCGCGTTTAACAATTACCACATGGGCACCACGGCAGAAAATATCGCCGAGCGCTATCAGCTCACGCGTGAAGAGCAAGATCGGGTGGCGCTGGCATCACAGCAGAAAGCCGTTGCTGCGATTGACGCGGGTCGCTTCAAAGCCGAAATTACCCCGCTGTCACTGCGCAGCAAAAAAGAGACGCGGATTTTCGAGCAGGATGAATTCCCCCGTGCAGACACTACGCTGGCGTCGCTGGCGGCGTTACGTCCAGCTTTTTCCACGAACGGCACGGTTACCGCAGGCAATGCATCCGGCATTAACGATGCTGCCGCGACGCTGGTGTTAATGCGTGAATCCGAAGCGAAAAAACAGGGTATTACCCCGCTGGCGCGCATCCGCAGTTGGGCTTCTGCTGGCGTGCCGAGTGAAGTCATGGGGCTGGGTCCAATTCCCGCGACGCAAAAAGCGCTTATCAAAGCAGGGCTAACGATCGGTGATATCGACCTGATTGAAGCTAACGAAGCCTTTGCCGCACAGTTTCTGGCCGTGCAACGCGATCTCCAACTCGATCCCGAAAAGGTGAACGTTAACGGCGGTGCGATTGCACTGGGTCACCCTATCGGTGCGAGCGGTGCGCGTATTCTCGTCACGCTGGTACACGCGCTGCATAGCTATAACAAAACGTTGGGATTAGCGACGCTGTGCATCGGCGGCGGCCAAGGTATTGCGATGATCGTTGAGCGCGTTTAAACGGGCTTATTTTTGCGAAAACGATAAAGGCAGTAGAGCGGTAGTAATGGATAGATCGTAAAGACGCTGCAAGTACGTCCCTGTAAGCTCGGATTGCGCAGATATGAATCTCATCCCTGAGATTCACCCTTACAGGGCCGTCGCAAGCGACGTTCAAAGGCGTTCCTGACGCCTTTGTCCCTGGCGCAAACGCTTTACTCTTCTATTCCATTACTACCGTTGCCGTTCAGCAAATATGTTTACCAACGGTTTGATGACTTTATCCTCAGATACTCGTTTCGACTAAAAATAACTCAACGCCTCGGTTAAAACGTTTCCCAATTCGCATTCGATGACCCGGCATGAGCGGGTTTAGGTAACAATGATTTTGGTAATGCAGCAAGAGAAGGGGCGCTCTCGGCACGATGTTCCTGCGCAGCTGCCTGATCAATCTTGAACACCGCCACCGCGTTCTGTAAATATCGCGCCTGCTCTTCCAATGCCGCTGCGGCAGAAGCGGATTCTTCCACCAGCGAGGCGTTTTGCTGGGTGACACGATCCATCTCATTAACCGCCTGCCCGACCTGATCGATCCCCCGGCTTTGTTCATCGGACGCCGACGCGATTTCCCCCATAATATCCGTTACCCGACTCACAGCACCGACGATTTCTTTCATCGTATCGCCCGCGTCTTTCACCTGCAAAGACCCGGTATTGGTGCGGCTCACCGAATCATCAATCAGCGTTTTGATTTCTTTGGCAGCCTGTGCGCTGCGCCAGCGTTCGTACTTCACCCGCTACCACGGCAAAACCTCGCCCTTGCTCCCCGGCACGCGCCGCTTCTACCGCCGCATTCAGCGCCAGAATATTGGTTTGGAAAGCAATGCTATCAATCACGCTGGTAATGTGAGCAATCTTTTGTGAACTGTCGGCTATCTCATTCATCGTTTTCACAACATTATCAACGACAGTACCGCCTTTATTAGCCGTTTCCGACGCATTTTTTGCCAGCAGCGTAGCCTGACGCGCGTTGTCTGAGTTCTGTTTCACCGTTGAGGTCAGTTGCTCCATGCTCGCCGCCGTTTCCTGTAGTGATGCGGCCTGTTGCTCCGTGCGCGAAGACAGATCGTTACTGCCAACCGAAATTTCGCTGGCTCCGGCGTGGATAGAGTAAGAACTGTCGCGCACCAGACTTACGGTGCGGATTAATGACTGCTGCATATGATGTAGCCCCGCCGCAAGCTGGCTCATCTCATTGCGACCGGTCGCATCAATAGGCTGTGTCAGATTGCCCTCCGCGATCGCGCTGATATGCCGCATGAGCGTACGCAGCGGATGCAAAAGAATACGCTGCAACCCGATCCAACTGAGGATAATCACCAGAACGACGACCACGGAGAGTGCCCCCAAAAGCCACAGCATCGTTTCAAACGCAGCGTGGTTTTCCTGCAAGCCGTCATCCGACAGCTGGTTTTGCGCCGCTCGCCACGTAATATAGGCGTCCTGCATGGCTACATTATACGGCGTCGCTCCACTACTCAATTTCATCGCTGCCCCCGCTAACCCACCGGAAAGCGAATCCACAATATCATTCAGTAGTTTGTCGTAAGCGGTATAGCTCTCTTCAAGTTTTTTAGATAATGCCTCATCTAACCCAAGCGGATTAGGCAGAGACAAATAATGTTTATAGCTACTCTCTGAGGCGGCCAACTGCGATTTTGCTTGCTGTAAGAGAGCCTGCATAGCCTCTTTATCCGCATTCCCCATCATCATGTTTTGTATAATAGAACCGATAGCGATGCGCGTCTGATTCATCATAATCCATGCATCGGTAAATGCGGCTACATTCTGGTTAGAACGTTGGGAAACAAGGAATCCCTCTCTGTCGTTAATCAGTGCGCGAACGGATAGCGCCCCGGTTAAAAATTGAGATATCCCTAAAACAAACAATAAGATAACAAGGATGGTAATGACTTTAATACGTTTAAACATGGCACACCCTCTTTTTCCATAAGGATGCGATATTTATATATGAAAAAATAAGATAAATATTGAACACTCAACACAAATAAAAACATTGCCGATATTATTTAACATTCAAATATGGATTATATTATTTTTAATATGGATAAAATCTCATCTCTAAAAATAGAATCTCCACTTTGAATATATAAATGTGGAAATAGGTAATAAGATAATTTTATGGAATAAAAATGATTCGAGCGAAATGATAAAACGTGAACGGGTTGAACAGCGCAAGGCGTTGCTCCTGTATAGTCCCCCTAAAGGATCGGGCATTTAAGGAACACAACGCACATGCAGCTTGAAGTATGACGGGTATAGCGAGAGAGATGTTTATTTGAGGTAGGCCAACGCCTGCTTCAACATCCGTTCATCAATGCCGTGTCCGACAGCGGGGACGATATCCAACGTAAACGACGTCCCCATTTCCTGAAAACGCTGAGCGGCAGCGTGAGCATGCCCAACCACAATCACGCCGTCCGCATCACCGTGAATCAGGTGCACATCGACATCGGTAAATGCCTTTTCTGGCAACACAGCAAAGCGACCGCTAAATGCAATAATGTGCCCAGCCAGCGAGGATTCAGACTTCAATGCCTCCAGCGACATAATACTGCCCTGCGAGAAGCCTACCAGCACAGTGTTTTCCGCACTCACGCCGCTTTGATCCTGCCAGTGGCGTACGGTATCAATAAAACGTGGCAGGTTTGCTTCAATGCGGGAGAAACGATTCTCTTCCGTGATTCCCTGAACAGAGAACCACTGCCGACCGTCGCCATAGCCACTGCTGAACGGTCCAGCGATGCTGATCACCATCGCCTGTGGCAATGCGGCAGCAAAATAGCGCCCAATCTGCGCCATACCCGCGGCGGTATCGCCCACGCCATGAAACAGCAGGATTAACCGATTTGCTTCCGAAGGCTGCTGAACAACAACATAATCTTGACTCACGTTTCTCTCCTGAAGGCATGCGACGAAGGCGTCACCTGCCGATATTCGTCATAAGGTACGGTTAAGCCTCACTATACGCCGTGCACTAACAGGAGAAATCGGGAATTACTGAACGAGATGTTCCATTTTTTGCAACGACAGACAGGGATACTCGCCCCTTCCTGTCAGTGCGGTTTGATAATCCGGATCGTTGAAGCCGGATCGTTCGTCAAACAGCGTGTTGGACGAACGGGTCGTTTAACCAGTTCGCCGCCGCAGTTCGGGCAGACGTGGTGAAAGACGGTATCCGCACAGTCAGGACAGAACGTGCACTCATAGGAACAGATATACGTTTCGGCATCCGGCGGTAAATCACAATCGCAGTGCTCACAGTTGGGGCGTAATTCCAGCATCGGCTTATCCTGACTCAGCAAAAATAATGGGTTTCTCGCTGTCACTTTCCTGTGGTTCTTGCACAAAGATCAGTGAAGGGGAATGAAGCTCTTTTCTACCAGAAACTGCCCTTCATGAAAATAAGGTTTATTCACCAGAATAACGCCTCTTATTAGCGGCAATTGGCTTTCCAAATCCCTGTTTCTTTGGGAGGCGGTTCCATGTTCTAAAAATACAGGGAAAATAAAATGACAGCAGCGCGGCGATTCTCATTAAAAAGAACCGTTTCATTAAAAAATCACGTATTCAGGCAGTCAATCATCGCGGCCAATATCAGTCTCGCATTGCTGATGTTGGCAGGCTGTGGCAGTGGTGGAGGTGGCGGCGGTGAAACCGCCAGCGTCGCGCCAACATCGCCGCCCACAACGACACCGACTACGCCGACAGCGCCAACCACACCTACGACGCCGGATACGCCGGATACGCCGACAGCATCCGCCGTTAAAGTCGGGATTATTGATTCCGGGCTGGAAGCGGCTCGCCCGGAATTTAATTACAGCAATCTACATTTCACCTCTTTTGTCGGCGGTTCACAGCTTAACGATAATCAGGGCGTTAACGGCCACGGCACACTGGTGGCACTGGCGCTGGCAGGTCTGGCGACGGAAAGCTATGCGGGAGGCGTCGCACCGGACAGCGAACTCTATATTGCGCAAACGTCGTTAAATAACCGCTTCGATTACCAAAACACCACGTCTGCCGTAAATTGGCTGCTCAATTCTGGCGTGAAAATCATCAATATGTCCTATGGACAAGATGAGCGGTTGACGACCACCGAGACATTTAACAGCGCCAGAAACAATTTTAGCTATCTCTTAGTGCGTAACGAATTGAAAAGCATCGTCGATGCCGAAGCGCTGAGTATTGTCGCCACGGGGAACAATGCGGGTTCCACGCCGTCACCCAATACCCAGATCCCGCTGATTTTTGGCGAGACCTCGCTGCAAAAAGGCATTTTGGCCGTCACGGGCTACATCCCCGAATGGGTTGGTCAGGAAGGCAATGAGCGCCCTGCTGAAATGTATCTTTTTGATAAATGCGGCAATGTCGCCGTCTACTGCATGAGCGCACCGGGCTATGTTGATTATCCCGTTGCGGGCAGCAGCGCTTCAGAGCGTTCGCACGGTACCTCCTTCGCGGCTCCACGCGTTGCAGGCGGGGCTTCACGAGTACAGGCCGTCTACCCGTGGATGACCGGATATAACCTGCAACAGACGTTGCTCACTACCGCGACCTACCACACCGATGGGTATACTCGCTACGATGCAGAGAACTCTTACTACGAAATCATTCGAGACAGCGATGGCAACGTCACAGGAAGTGTTTTCCATCCGGCCTATATTTCGGTAGCCGACACCGCCAACGGACGCCCTTATAACGATACCTTTGGCTGGGGCGATCTGAACGTCGAAAAAGCGGTGAAAGGCCCGGCCATGTTTTATGCCGATAACTTCACCGCGCGTTTAACCGCAGGCGACTACACGTTCGCTAACAATATCAGCGGCGATTACGGCCTGATCGTTAACGGTGCCAGCAATGCAGGAGGCGTTCTGCATTTAACTGGCAACAACACCTATAAAGGCGATACGCAAATCACCGCTAACAGCTTGTACGTTGACGGCTCCATTGCGGGCAACGCCAGCGTATCCGGTTCCGGCACGCTGGCAGGAAAAGGCCGCATTGGCGGTAATGTGAGTAACACGGGTCTCGTTGCCACCACTGCGGATGGCGGGCTGACCGTCGCAGGCAATTACACTCAAGGCAGCAACGGCCTGCTGAACGTGACGCTAGCAAATCCGTTCACCGTTGAAGGCAGTGCAGCACTGGATGGCACATTGCGCATTGGCCTGCCCAGCAATACCTACATCGTCCAAACGCAGGAAACACTGCTGCACAGCAATCAGGGCATCAGCGGCACGTTTCGCACTACCGATCTTGGGCTATTCCTGACGGGGAACCTGACTTACGGCAGCAACGATGTCACAGGCGCATTCAGCCGCCTGAACACCGTAGAGGCAGCCACCAGCAGCGGCTTGCACAGCGCCGCACAGTTGCAGACCGCCGCCAATATCGAATCGGCGCTACAGGTTGCCGACCGCTGGTCAACGTTGTCCTCAACCAACGAGCAGCAATCCAGTTTGCTGGCGAAAGCGGCCGCCTTCCAGCAGTTAGGCAGTGCGAGTGCTGCCGCTACCGCGCTGGATTCGCTATCCGGTCAGGCGCACGCCTCCAGCAATGCCATTTTGTTTAACAGTCTGGATTATCAGAACCAACTGCTGAACAACCGGCTGGATCTGTTAGGGAATGGGAAAAACTACGGGCTGTGGATTGAAACCGGCAAGCTACGCGGCGACCTGAAACAGTCTGGCTATCTGGGCAGCCATTACGATATCACTCTGACCGCCATCGGTACGGACACCGACTTCAACACACCGGGGCTACGCGCCGGGATTGCCTATACCAACAGCCAGATCAAAGCAGACTACGACGGTAGCGGCGGCAGCAGTGAGAATGAACTGCACGGGGTGATGACCTATGCGCGCTATAACCTCACGCCAGAATGGTACGTTCAGGGCAACCTGAGCTATCAGCACGGCCGCGACAAGCTGAAGCGCGCTATTCTGCTGAACAATGTCGAAGCCGTTTCAAGCAGCACCTCAAGCGATAGCTGGCAGAGCCTGCTCAAAACCGGCTACGAGTTGGCGCTCAACGATATCTTTAGCGTGCAGCCCTATGCAGGACTCAAGTACAGCTACCTGTCCACCGGCGGCTTTACGGATACTGGCAGCGCATTGGGTCTGACGGGTGAAGGCAACGATTATTCGCGTACCGTAGGTCTGACAGGGCTTAACCTGCGCGCCCTGCTGCAATGGAATCAGGGATGGTGGAGCAGCGTCGGCGTGAGCGGCGAGTATCAGCATGCGTTCACCAACCCATCGCTTGATGTCTCCGCCCGCTGGAGCGGACTGGGCCGCGAAGGAGAACGTCTCGATATTCCAGGCATTCGACTGGATAAAGACTCGCAGTGGGCGGGCGTGAGACTGGACGTCGGTAAAGCGGCGGATGCCCGTTTCTTCCTGCGTGCTGACAAACACTTTGCCGATCGTGGTAACGAAGAAGTGCTGCGCGGCGGCGTCGACGTTTCCTTCTGATAATGCATGACGCCGGCGATGTCTCCGTCGGCGTCAACACGTTATCACCGGAAATAACGCATTATTTAAACGGGAAGAATCCACTATTTCCCCATGCATCCATTATTATCGTCATGCGCTTCATATATCCATATTTTATCTATTCTATGCCAATTTAATTATGAAACATAAAATAGGCCACATGCCGTAAACCGCGTAAAATAATCAAACGACAGATTTAATCCCCACCTCAAATACCATTATTCTCAACACAAGGAAAAATCGTGAAAGGGAAAACTCTATTATTTTTTATTTCCAATTTTCTTATCCTACTCGTCGCGGGTTACCTTGCCGTCACAGATAATCCCTATTCAGACATCGCGACGTCCATCGTTGGCTGTTTTATTGGCGCCATCATCGTTCTGGCAGCTAAAGCGATATTCTTTAAGCATAAAATCTCACAATATGATGTCTCTGCGATTACCGCCTTTACGGTATTACTCTCTCTCAGCACCGCCATTTCCGGCCTGTTTCTGTCAGATTCAGCCCCGTTAATTAAAGCATTAATAACCAGTGCCATCCTGCTGGCAGGTGGCCTTATTGCGCTCAACCTCTTTCATCGTTCGAATAAAAGCACAACCTCTGGCAACGAATAACACCTTCTCAGTATCAGCGGGGAACTAACGTGGATCACAGTGATAAGCCCTATTTGCAGCGCGTCTATTTCCATCCGCAAAAAACACTCGACCCGCATACTTATCCATTGACCATTCCGGCGATAAACGATATCGAAAAGATCCGTTTTCACCCTGATGTCACCTTTCTGGTTGGCGAGAACGGCTCTGGGAAATCGACGCTATTAGAAGCCGTGGCCATCGCTATGGGGTTCAACCCAGAAGGCGGTTCGCGTAACTTCAATTTCAGCACCCGAGATTCCCATTCCAGGCTGAGTGACTCCCTCCGCATCGTCAAAGGCATAAAACGCCCGCGTACCGGCTATTTTTTACGAGCAGAAAGTTTTTTCAATGTCGCGACAGAGATAGAAAATATCGATCCTGGCCTGATTCAACTGGCTTACGGTGGCGTTTCGCTACATCAGCAGTCGCACGGCGAATCGTTTATGGCGCTGTTAAATCACCGCTTCGATGCCAACGGGTTTTATTTGCTGGACGAACCAGAGGCCGCGCTGTCTCCCACTCGACAGCTCACCGCACTGGCGCGTATCCATCAATTGGTGAACGCGGGGTGTCAGTTCATCATCGCCACCCACTCGCCTATTATGCTGGCCTACCCCAATGCAGTGATCTATCAATTCAATGAAAACGGTATTCAGCAGGTCGCATGGCAGGATACGGAGCACTATCAAATCACGCGGCAACTTTTAAATAATCCGCAGGGCATGATTAAGATATTACTCGACGATGAGGATGAGACTGGCGAAAGCACTTAGCCTGTCGCCATATTTTCTAATACCAAAAACCACTCCAACATCAAAAAAATAGTCATACAGCGAGATCGGCGAATACCGTCAGGCAATCGCTCAAGCGACATGCGTTTCATATAAGTCGTCGCCGTTGCCTGCAATGACGTGAATATCACCCAACGCTAATGCCTGAATCGACGCTTGAATTAACGTCCAGTCTCCCGCAATCAGCCACGTTAATGTTTCTGGATGAAAGAGTTCTTTTGCCAGCGTGTTCACGTCATCAACCGTGGTACTGCTAATACGTTCCTGATGGCGCTGCCAGTGATCGTCCGGCAGTTGATAACGCACAAGATGAGACAACATACTGTTCAGGCCGCCCAGTCCTTCAATAGAACTTTGCAACCTCAGCAACGCCGCGTTCTTCACTTCCTGTAATTCGTCTGCCGTAACAGGGCGATCGCTGAGAAGCGCACGATATTCATCAAAGATTTCCTGCATGGCCGCCGCGGTGCGATCGGCCTGAACCGAGGTTTGTACCGAATGAATCCGTGAGCCCACATCATTTAACAATTGGCCGTGTACGCCATAAGTCCAATTTTTGTTTTCACGAAGATTAAGGTTAATGCGCGAGGTAAACCCGTTGGCAAGCACGTCATTCAACATCGTGAAGCGGGCTTCATGCGGCCATTCAAGGCCGGGAATGATGGTCGACGCGGCGATAGCAGACTGCTCCGCACCGGGAACATCAAATATAAATACCTGACTTTTCCGCGCCGGGCTCAACTGACGATCGCTGTCCTGCTCGGTTCCCTGAGACCACGGGATCGCGCCGATCGACGCATTCAGCACCGGGACGATTTGCTCCAGCGTGGTATCACCGACAATAACTATCGTGCCCCCAACCGGCTGGATCGCGCGTGACTGGTACTGCTGAACGTTTTCAAACGTCACTCGTTCCAGGCTCGCTTTTGTTCCTTCAATCCCTGACGGTTTACGATAAGGATGCCCCTGCGGGTACATCACCGCGGGCAGCAAGCGGCTCACCATTCCACTTACGTTGTGTTTTAATCCAGTCAGGGTGTCCCGCATCACGCCACGTTGACGTTCAAAGTCGCTCAGCGCTAACGTGGAATGCTGAAAGCGATCCAGAAAGAGAGGAAGCAACGCGGATAGCTGCGAGGGTCGGCATGACAGCGACAATGTTGTGGTTTGATCGCGTCGCCACACATTAATCGAGGCGCTTAACCGACGAACCGCGCTTGAGAATTCAAACGCATCACGCTCGCCAGCGCCTGACTGATTAAGCAAATCAAACAGTAACGCCGCTTCACTCTGCGTATTCTCTTCCACGCGGGGTAATACCAGTTCGATATTGACGGTGGGATGGCTGTGCCGCGCTATCAGAACCAGCGGTAATCCGTTATCTAATCGAGCGTGTTGCACGGCGGGAAGCTGGAAAGGCGCTGGAGATAAAATCGCAGGCGGTGTTATCGGTCCGGCGGGCTGCACGGTGGTCGTTGTTGAGGTAAACGGAACGATGTGCAGGGTATGGCATGCGCGCGCTAACCAATGCTGCGCGGCTTGCTGCACGCTGTCGACATCAGCCTGCTTGATGATCGCGATAATCTGTCGATAGCGATCGGCATCCCCTAACAGCACATGCGAATGGGACAGTAGCCCTGCGATTGGCGCAGAAGTCTTGTGAGCGTTGGAGAAAGAAGATAATGCGGTGATTTTCACCAGCTCCAGCGTCTCGTCATCAACACCGTGCGATAAAAAACGTTGCAGTATGTTGTGTATGGACTGCTCAATTCGACTCAGCGCGACGCCGGGCACTGCCGTTGCCGTAATGGTGAACTGGCTAACCAGCTCGGCATAATTGATGTTAGCCGTGACATGGCTGGCAATCTTTTCTTCATACACCAAATGCTTAACGAATAGCGAAGCAATACCCGATGCAAACACATCCGCGGCGATAGACAGCAAGACAGTCGCCTTGTCACCATAAGGCGGGATGTTCCAGGACAGCATGACGCTGCCATTCGGCACTTTGGCCTGATAAACATCGCGTCGGTTCTCAGGAATATCCGGCACCCACACGGCGGGTCGGGAGATCGGCGGGCCTGAAGGAATATGGCCAAACCAGGCGGTTACTTTTTCCCGCGCAGTTTGCTCATCAATCGCACCGGATAAAGCCAGCACGGCGTTTGATGGCGAATAATAGGTGCGGAACCAATTCTGCACATCTTCCAGCGTCGCCTCTTGCAAATCCTTCACTTCACCGATAACAGTGTGAGCATAAGGGTGTGAAGCAGGAAAACACCCTTTTAATTTCAGCTCGTGGAGTTTGCCGTAAGGGCCGCTTTCCGTTTGCAGTTTTTCATTCAGCACGACACGCCGCTGCTGATCGAGCGAGTCTTGATTGATGGTTGAATAGAAATGTCCCATCCGATCCGCTTCCATAAACAGCGCATAGTCCAGTGACCCGACCGGCACAGTTTCATGGTAGGTGGTGCGATCCTGTCCGGTATAAGCATTCAGATTTGACGCACCGGCTTTCAGGAGATTTTCCAGAAAAGAGCCCGGTGCATTTTCACTTCCTTCAAACATCAGGTGTTCAAATAAATGCGCAAAACCCGTTTTTCCTAATGGTTCATCTTTTGAACCGACCTGATAAATCAGGTTCAGCGAAACCAAAGGTGCATCATGATTTTCATGGACAATAACGGTAAGTCCATTGTCCAGCACAAACGTGGTAGACGGAATATCCACATTGTCATAACGCTCATCGTCTTCTGGTCGCGGCTGTGCGGTAAGCTGTGTCGTCACACGTATTCCTCAATTGATTGGTTGAACGGTTAGTCAGGACGCGTAAAAAACCCGATCCGAAGCCTGAGGCTGCGGCGCTTCATCACCCGTTGCAGTCTCGCTTTCATGACGGCTGTCACTTTCAGCTAACGGTGTCAGATGCAGGTGATGAGTATGCAAGGCGGCCAGCGCTTCCCGATGCGCCACGCTGATAATGGCGCTATCAGGCAAGCCAGTGACCAATGCCTGATAAACCCGCTGCTCGGTATCAGGATCGAGCGCACTCGTCGCTTCATCCAGAAAAAGAAAGTCGGGACGATGCAGCAATGTCCGGGCGATCGCCACTCGCTGCTGCTCGCCGCCGGATAACCGCTGCTGCCAACGATCTTCGACATTCAGTTGCGAGGCCATATCCGGTAATTCGCTGTCAATCAGTACCTGACGACACTGCTCGTCAGTGAAGTCCTGCTCGTTAGCGGGGTAGCACAGCGCGGCTTTCAGCGAGCCCGTTGGAAGGTAGCTTTTTTGCGGTAAAAACAGATAGCGGCAGCGGCGAGGCCGCGTAATCGCCCCGCTACCGTGATGCCATAGCCCGGCACAGGCACGCAGCAACGTGCTCTTACCCACGCCGGACGCGCCGTTGATCATCCAGCGTTCACCGGGTAAAACCTGCCAGTCGTGTAATGCCGTCAGCGCACGACCATCCGGCGTGAGCAGCCGTAAACCCTGACAGGAAAATTCAGATCCATCGTGTTCCGTCACCCGAATAGGCGATGGCGACTGTTCGCTTTTATTCAGCGCTTCTTCCATATCCTGCAAACGCTTGGTCAGCGCCAGCCAGCGTGTGAAGGACTGATACGCCTGCATAAAATAGCTCAGCGTCGCACCAAGAGAACCGTAAGCCATCTGAATTCGCGTCATATCGCCAAAGGTAATTTCACCGCTTAATAAGAGCGGCAGCGCCAGAAGCGTCGGTAACGGCGAGAGGAAATGGCTAAACAGGCTCTGACCAAACGACACCTTAAAGCCGCGCAGCAGCACGGAAAGCGCATTGTCACGCACGCGCGCAAATCGCAGGGCGAGCCGTTCGCCTTCTCGCGGCCCTCCCTGATAGAAGGCAATCTGTTCGGCATTTTCACGTAATTGAACGCCCAGAAAGCGGAAGTCACCTTCCGCATTCTGCTGGTTCATGTTCAGCTTGATCAAAGCCTTACCGAGCCAGTGCGACAGCAAAATCTGGAGAAAGTATTCGATATAAAGGGCATAGACCATATAGCCGGATATCGCCCAGTCACTGCCCATAAACGAGAAGCGCAGCACCCCAGACACCGACCACAGCAGTGCCGTGTACGTTACGGTACTGATGACGACCGAGATAAGACTGAGAAAAAAATTCAGCGAAGCGGACACCAGCTCGTTAACGTCATCGGCGATACGCTGATCGATATTCGACAGCGCACCGTCCCTTTCTATTTCGTAATAAGCCGATGTCCCCGTCCAGCGCCGGATATAGTGGAGCGTCATCCAGGTACGCCAGCGCAACGCCAGATAGCCTTGACCGAGTACGTTTACCCATCTCAGCATCATCGCACTCAAACCGAGGATGAAACTGAAGATAAACAGTGGCTTTATTTGCTCCCAATCCAGCCCAATCAGCGCATCGGTGAATTTCCCCGATATGCGGTTCGCCTCCACGCTGATGTAGGCCGTACCCAGATTGATGCTAATAATCACCACCAGAATAAACAGCGCCAGATATTTCTCCGGCGTCTGCCAATAGGGCATCAGAATCTGCCCGATGCCCGGTCTTGTCGTACTCGTCTCACTTGCGTTCATGCGCCGTTTCTACCTGCTGATTCGTGTGAATGACCGTTCTCGTCATTTGTCGAACGGATTGGTCGAGCGGATGATCAGAACGAATACGTCCCGGTGAGACGCCACGTCCGCCCTTCTTTCACCCCGATATACAGCGGCGTAGTACTGGTGTAGTAGATATCGCGATCGAAGACGTTATTAACTCCCAGCGTCAGCGACCAGTCAGGCTGGCGATAGAACACCGATGCATCGGTTGACGCTGAGCTGCCGATACTGAAGGCGTTATTGCTCGGACCATTCTGCGTTTTCGATGAACCGCTGATACCGACTGAGGCACCCGCCCCCTGATAGCGCCCAGACTGCACTTCATAAGACGTCCACACGTTTCCAGAGTGGCGCGGCGTAATCGTGCTGCGAACGGTGGTAGGGTCTTTGTTATCCGAGTAGGTATAGCTGGCCGTGACATCCCATCCCGGCAGCAAAGAGCCGTTCAGATCCACGTCAAAGCCTTCACTTTTGCGTCCCGTTGTCGCAATCGGGAAACCACTACTATCCGTTACCGTCAGGTTTTTTTGCTCAATACTGAATACGGCTGTCGTCAGCGTCAGGTTATCGTCGAGCAGGTTGAATTTCAGCCCGGCCTCTTTAGACTGCCCCGTCGTTGGCGGAAGCTGGACACCAGAGCGCGAGACCTGCGCACTACCGCTAAAGCTATTGAGCAAGTTGGCGTAAATTGTCACGTCCGGTGTGATATCGAAGCTGACGCCATAATTGGGGATCCATTTGGTCGCGGTATACGTCGAGGCGCGCGATCCCACCAGATAGCTGTTGTTCCACGTCGAACGTTTAACGGCCAGTTGGAAATGCAAGCGGTCAAAGACGTCAATCTGATCCTGGAACAAGAAACCGCTTTGAATCAGTTTGGAGGTATACGTCTGGCTGTTCGGTTCACCGATGCTGGGGAACACTAATGAATCCGGGTTATAGACATTGCCATTGGTCATCAGAATAAAGTTGCCGTCATAGCTGGCATAGCGTTCATGCTTGTAGTCATGACCGAACAGCAGCGTCTGTGTAACGGGCCCGGTTTCGATTTTTCCCCGAATGTCATTTTGCTGGCTCCACGTCTGATTAGTGGACTTGTAGGCCAGTGGATGGCTGACTTTGTCGCCATTAGCGGCAATCAGCAGCGTTTCGTTCATCTTCATCTGAGAAGCGGCGCTCTGAAAACCGGCTTTGCTATTAAACGTCCAATCGCCGACGAGCTTTTGCTCCAGCTCATAATACGCATTCGTCGTTTTCATCTTGTTATGATCGTCTTTATCTCCCAGACGATATTCCGGCAGCTTCTGTATTCTCCCATTGGCGTAAATCGTCCCTGCCGGTCCTGACTTACGCGCCTGATTCACTTCTGCGCCAACCGTGATCCGCGTCTTGTCATTTTGCCAGGTCAAGGCAGGGGCTAAATAATCGCCGTGGTTGCCGTTGTAATCAGGAAAGGAATGCTGAGATTTCATGGTTGAGGCATTCAAACGGTAGCTCAGCGATTTGTCATCCGTAATCGCGCCGCCCAGATCGATAGCCGTTTTGAATTCTCCATAACGCGCCGCTTCTACCTTGAGAACATGCAATGGCTCTGTGACCGGCTTTTTACGCACGACGTTAATCGTCCCTGCGGCGGAACTGCTCCCCGCCAGTACCGACTGTGGCCCTTTCAACACTTCGACACGTTCGATACCTTCAATTGACGTACCCTGACCGATCCCCGCGTTGCTGGAGCCAGACAGGCCATCCGTCGCGCCAGACGTCACAGCATAGCCACGCATCCAGAATGTAGGCGTACCGCGGTTTGATTGTATGGTAACGACGCTGCCCGAGTTTTTTAACGCTTCTTCCAGCGACGTAGCCTGACGCGCGTTAATCAGCTTATTGCTGATAACCTGAACCGACTGCGCCGTTTGCTGCAACGATGTACTGGTGCGTAATGCCGAAGACGACGTGCCGGGGTTTAATACCGTTTCATCTTCGCTGCCTGCACTCACCGTAATTGCTGGCAGTGTTTTGTCGCTGGCCTGCGCTACTTCTGCATCATTGGCGCGGGAAGAAACAATGGTCAGCGTACCGTTGTCCGTCGTCGTCAGTAATAAAGGCGTGCCTTGTAATAAACGCAGAATCGCCTGACGCGTTGAATAATTGCCATTCAGCGCCGGACTCTCGTAATTCGCCACCAACGCGGGATTAAAAGAGAGCGTTTGTTTGCTTTGATTGGCGATAGCCAATAACCCTTTTTGCAGGTCGCCCGCAGGAATAGAAAATGCCACAGTGTCATTTTCACCTGCCGCGTAGACGGCCATAGGAACAGCCGTTGCCCCCACGAATAATGCAGAATGAATCGCCAACATATTCGTGAAAAATAAGCGTTTCTTAAAACTTAGCCCCAGAGCGTGAGAGGCAGTATTACGTTTTTTCATTTTTCCCTCGTCAATTGCTTCAACAAATCAGTTTTTATTGGTCTTCGTATAAGTTGTGCAATGACGATGAAAAAGTGACAGCAGGAAGTCATTTTTTCCCGTAATTATTTTTTTTCGGCAGCAAACATATTGATTTGGAAAATACTTTTTCTCTGTATTTTTTACTCTGTGAAATACCGATCTCCGAAGCGCCTTCTTTTTATTTCCTTTCACAGACGTATCCGGAAATAGCCATTTACCCATTCCAGGCAATAACAGAACATTTCTAACTAACCATAGAAAAAAAACGTGGTTTGACTCCTGCAAATTTTGACTTAAAAACAGCACAGGACGCATCGTTCCTTTTTTTCTGCGGCCCTGGGGTATCCCGGCTCAAGCATTGTTGTGATTTACGCTATTTAAGGATGCCCATGTACACAGAGGCTGTTAAAAAACCCGACTTACTGTCGCTGATATTTCGCAGCGATTATCGCTGGCTAACGGAAAAATTACGCCGCCGTATTGCCTACGGCTGTGAAGCGGAAGATGTCGCCTCTGAGGCATTTTTACGTTTAGCGTCTCTGCCGAATCTCGCCAACGTACAAGAACCGCGTGCGATGCTCACTACGCTCGCCAAACGCGTACTGTATGAAAACTGGCGTCGTCGCGATCTGGAAAAAGCCTATCTCACGGCACTGGCAAGTAAACCTGAATTTCACCATCCCTCACCGGAAGAACAACAGCTTTTGATGGAAGCGCTGCTCACTATCGATCAGGCGCTGGATGGGCTATCCATCAAAGCACGACAGGCCTTTCTGTTCAGCCAGCTTGATGGCATGACCTATGCCGACATTGCCGTACAACTCGATGTCTCCGCCAGTATGGTGAGGAAGTATATCGCCAAAGCGCTGACCAACTGCTATCTGGCCACGCAGGACAGCAGTGACTTATAGGTGAACCGCATGGCAAGACGACACATGGATGACCCGATTGCCGAAGAGGCAATTGAATGGATGGTGCTGCTGCGTTCCGGTGAAGCAACCCAGACCGATTATGATGAGTACCGCCGCTGGCGATACGAAAACCCACTGCATGAGCGAGCCTGCCAACGCATTGAGCGAACGCTGGGGAAATTTCAGCCGCTTCTCGCGGCACTGCCTCATGAGCCGATTCGTCAGGCACTCTTAGCACCATCAGGCCGACGGAAAGTCCTGCAATACGGGCTGGGGATGGTGGCTGTCGCGTCGCTAAGCAGCCTGCTGCTTAATCAGCACTACCCTCTGTCACCGCTTCTGTCCGACGTAAAAACCGCAACGGCACAGCGCCAGCAGGTTCCACTCAGTGACGGCACTATGCTCATGTTGAACGCGCGTACCGCTGTCGATATCAACGTGCGTCCGGAAACGCCAGTGCGACAGGTTGCTTTGCATAACGGTGGTATCTTCGCCAATATTCAGCCAGATACACAGCGCCCCTTCGTGATCGCCACCGGTATGGGTGATATCGTCGCACTTCAGGCCAATGTGAACGTGCGTTATGAAAGCGGTGGCATCCATGTCGGCGTGCTGGACAACATCGCCAAAATTACCAACCACGCCGGACAAAGCCTGCGCCTTCACGCGGGTCAGGGTGTCTGGTTCGATCGTTCTACGCTCTATCAAGTCGCCGTTACGCCGGAATCAGAAACAGACTGGTTACACGGTCGCCTGGAAGTACGCGATCGTTCGTTGGCTTCCGTCATCAGTACGCTACGTGATTACACCCCCGGCATCATCCGGCTTGATCCTGCTATCGCCGATCTGCGCGTCAGCGGGAATTTCCCGCTCGATAATCTGAATTACACGTTGGATTCGCTGGCGCAAACCATGCCTATCGCGATTGTGCATACCACCGATTACTGGATACATATCCGCGCCGCCAGACCGACATAAACGGTAAGCCACAAAAAGACGCCGGGAGCGTTTTTTGACGTCACGACGTGACGGCTCGTCAGGGTGGCAACCAAGGACGGTTGCCACAAAAAAATCTCGCGCGCGTGGTGACACTTTTTCTGTCTCGTTGCACATCGTTAATAGAGGTCATCATAGTTCCGTGTTCAGGGCTGGATGAAACGTCCCGACACCGTAAGCCAGAGCAGCAGAGGAAAACGTGCAACAGGCATCCGTACAACACCTTTCGTTAAACGCGCGCATCGACGCGGCTCCCGCCGCACGGCGTGACGTCGCCCCCGCACAGCCGTCGCGAAGTGTGGCGATGGTTGTGCCCGTTCGGGGAGAAATGGGGAAGATCGCGCTCAGCTTTCTGACGGTCGCGCTGATCCATGCGGGTGTCGCCGCGTTGCTCATCACGCGTACCACCGAATACACACCGATCAATCTGCTTAATCCGGCAGCCAGCATCAGCATTCAGGCCACGATGGTTGAAGCGCCAGAACCCGAATCGATTCCCGAACCGTCGCCGGAACCGCCTGTGCTGACGTCAGAACAGGGTGAACGTGAAATTGTCCCCGTCCCTGAAAAACCGGTCGTTGAGGAGCAACAGACGCCGCCCCCGCCGGTCAAAAAAGAAGTTCACCAACCGCCAGTGAAGCCAGTAGTCAAACCGAAGCCCGTCCGCCCTAAAGCCATCGCCGAGCGTCAGCCTCCGGCTCGTTCTACACCGGAGCCTTCCCCCGCCGCACCGGAAGCGACGCCAGGCTCGCTGACTACCGCCAGCAAAGGCAACCTGATGCAGAACAGCCCGGGTGCACAGCCCAAACAGGTCGCCTCCGTCGGTTGTGTCGTTCCGCAGCCTGACTACCCTCGCCGCGCCAAACGTCTCCAGCAGGAAGGCAACGTGCTGGTTCGTCTGGTCATTAGCCCAGAGGGACGCTTGATTCGGCACGACATTGCCCGCAGCAGCGGCTATGACGCCCTCGATCAGGCCGCGATTAACGCCGTAGCACAGGCGCGCTGTACGCCTTACCGCGAAAACGGACAGGCCATTACCGTCATGACGGTTCAGCCAGTCAATTTCCGGCTGACTCATTAAGAAAGAATCCGCGTTGAAATAGCACATCCGCCGTTTCGCAGACACGCCCGAATCAGGTTATTGCATAAGAGGTCACACATGAACACGTTAGATATCCACCATTTTTGGCAGCAGGGCGATCTTGTCACCCACTCGGTAGCCATCATTCTGCTCATCATGTCGCTGCTGTCATGGACGGTCATGCTGCTCAAAGCACGGCAGCTGTTTGCATTGAACAAGAGCGTGCAATACAGCCGCAATACCTTTTGGCAGGCGACCAGCCTGCAAGAAAGCGTCGAGAAGTTCGGCAAACAGCGTTTTAATCCGTTCCGCGATCTGGTGATCGAAGGACATGCGCTGCTGAAACACCCGCACAAATTCTCTTCCACGCTGGGCGGACACGTCGATCTCAGCGACTGGCTGGTGCGCGGCCTGAGCAACACGCTGGACACCAACTCAGGGAAACTGCAATCCGGCCTCGGAACGCTAGCCTCGATTGGCAGCACCGCACCGTTTATCGGCCTGCTGGGCACCGTATGGGGGATTTTTCACGCGTTGCAAACCATCAGCACCATCGGCCAGCCCGATCTGGCGCAGGTGGCTGGCCCGGTCGGTGAAGCGCTGATCATGACGGCATTTGGTTTGTTCGTGGCGATTCCCGCCGTATTAGGGTTCAACGCCATTAACCGTCGTAACCGTATCGTCCTGCATGCCATGAACCGTTTTGCGCACGATCTCCACGCTTACCTGCTGACGGGCGCGCGCGTGGACACCAACCTTACCGACCTGAATAGCCCCGCGCGGTATGAAGCGGCTCAACCCGTTGAACGCTCCGCCTGAAGAGGAACACCGCCATGAGTATGTCATCCCCGTTTGAAAGTCAGGAAGACGCGTTACTTAACGACATCAACATGACACCGTTTATCGACGTCATGCTGGTGCTGCTGATCGTGTTTATGATTACCCTGCCAGTCATTAACCACGCTGTTAAAGTGGAGCTGCCGCGCGCCAGCGTCGAGAAAATCAAGAAAGATCCGCAGGCCGTGGATATCGCGATTACCGCGACGGGGCAGATTAACTGGAATAAAGAAGCGGTTGATGATGCCCAACTGATCGCCAAACTTGATGCGGCCTGAGCCGACGGCTCTCACCCGAACATAAGGCTGTTTGCCGATCAGGCCGTCGAGTATGGCCGGGTAGCGTATGTCATGACTAACGCACAACAGCGCGGCCTGAGCAAGATTGATTTCGTCCTGCAACCCGTCAAAGCCCCCTAATTTTCTGTGTTGATGCGGATAGCCAATCGACAACATAACCGTGACGGCTCGCCATAAGCTGAGCCGTTACGGTTAATGACCCACATCCCGCTCATTTACTCACGATTTTCTCTGAATGGAGACACCCATGTCCGACGCCATCATTACTGCCAGCGACACCTCGCTGGATGCCTTACTCAATCATAGCGACAAGCCTATTCTGCTTGACCTGTGGGCCCCCTGGTGTCAGCCGTGTAAAACGCTGGCTCCTCTGCTAAACACCATCGCGGATAACACGCCAGACAACCTGACCGTCGCCAAACTGGATGTGGAGCAATATCCGGCATTGATGCAGCGTTTTGGCGTGCGCGGCATCCCTACGCTACTGCTGTTTAAAAACGGACAGGAAATATCCCGGCAAATCGGCGTGAAAACGTTGGCACAGCTGCGTGGCTGGCTGGAATCGCACCAGATTGCGATACAAAACACCACACAGCCGTTGGCAGACACTCGCGTAACGTGGGGAGCGTTCTATGGCGATGCGTCGCTGCACGGTTTTCTCCACCAGCGACTGCGCCAGCATGCAGCGGACGGCGATATTGAACAGGCATTTTCTCCCTACTGGCAGGACAACAAAGGCTCGGTTTCTACCGTACTGGCGCACAGCGCGGATATTCACATCTTTGAACGTATCACCGGACTACCTGCCGCACTCGGTCTGCTGTTGGAAAAGCTGCCGAGCACCACACCAGCGCAGGTTGACGCCCTCTTTGCCGCCATCGCGCCGGGAAAAGCCGTGGATGGTGTCGCGCTGCAATGGTTACAGCAATGGTTAGACGATGCGGGCAATCCGTGGTCAGACTGGCTGGCAGACAGCACAGTAAACAGCCTGCGCAAACAGTGGATTCATGCGATTTCGCAACGGTTAGCGGGAGAAACCGTGGCAGAAAGCGACTGGACGGCGCTGCATCAGCAGGCAATAAGTTGGGAAGAGAAAGCTTCCGGCGAACTCGGCCTGGAAAAAAACATTGCGGCAATACTTGCGAGCCTATCGCCGCCGCCAGCCGCATCTGATGTAGATAGCTGGCGGGGTATCAGTATCACTCTCGGCTTCGCGCTGGCGCAGATACTGCAAATTAACGACGGATGGAACAGAGAAGAACGCGCAACGCCGGATAAACGCTTCCGCTGGTTTAAAGAACAGGAAAACGCCACACCTAACAAACAGCTAACGGACGAGCAAATTACCGCGCTCCGTAAGCAATGGCTTCAGGAGAACCCGGATTTTTCCGCGAAAGAGGACGCGTTTTATCAGCGCTATCCTCAGCTATTAGAAGCGCAGAAAATTCCCTTACAGGAAGCGCTTTGGGCATTGCTCCGTCGTGCCCCCGCCTTCAAACCGCAGTTGGACTGATACCCTAATCTGCGTCTCACGGATGAGGCGCAGCATTCGTCGACCGAACAGACAGCCCCCATTCTCGCCAGCACTTCAAGAGCGCTTTCCAATAGAACCGCAAGCGATAACAGGCAGAGCCTGATAACATTCGCCACTCGTACCCGATGAGTAGAGTCGGACAGTTTGGGAAAATAAGGCGATGAGCGATGACACGTGACAGAGATGAAATTTATCGGCTCGCAGGCGATCTGTTGAGGGGCATTCAGCATAACGATCCCGCAGTTCGACTCGATTTTGGCGTGAGCACGGCTATTTACGAAGAGATTCTTGAGGAACTGGATAGCACGGGGGAATCTGTTGCTGATTTGACGCTTCCCCCTTATGACATTGCCTTTATATCCGATAAAACAGGCAGAATTCCCCTGTACAGCTACGACATTGAGGCTGATGCTCCGCGAAAGCGACTCGAATGTCAGCTCTGGTCTGGAAAGAGGAAAACTGACCTCACGTTAATTGCCGATTACTCTGACGAACAGGGGAAAACGCCGCTGATTTTCCGGCTGCTAGAGACGCAGTAATCCACTTCATCTTCCTCTATTCGACATACCTGTACGATTTGCGAGTTCTGTAGCCTTCAATAACGCAACATCCGTCAATCATCGCCGACTATTGCGATTCTTCGCCAGTACTGACACCGTTGCGCATCGAGATCGACCAGCGCAGCGGCAGTTTCTTCTCGCCAGCGCTTCAGAAGTGTTTTCCTGCCGGTCAGCCCCAGCGCCGTTGCTATCCGCTCGCCTTCCCCCGGTGTTTCCGCCAGCAGACGTAGTGCAGGCAGCGGCAATGTCGTGTGAATCAGCAGGCGACAAAGTGAAGCGAAGCTGGCCTCCATCGGTCGATGCGCAAACGCAAACCCCGCCAGCTCACGCCAGTCGTCTTCATTCAGCTCAGTATTTCCTGTTTGCGGCAGCGCGAGGTTCAGCGGAATCAGACGCTGTAACCAACTCCAGTCACGCGCTAGCTGTTGGCTTCCCTGCTCCACCAGTTTATGCCCCGCTTCACTTAGCGGTAGTATCGCCATCACGCTGTAACAACCGCTGCTGGCTTCAAGATGACTACCGATACGCACCAGTCGAAAACCACATGACCGCCAGAATGCCCACAGATCTGGCTGATAACCGAAGCTAACCGACAGGTAATCCAGCGCCTGTCGCTGTGCCTCGCGCATCTGTTCTGCAATTAACGCGCGACCAATCCCCTGTCGGCGAGATGACGATGCCACCGCAATCCGGCTCACGCGACGCGCGCGCAGTATCGGCGCACGCCACAAGCCAGCATGCGCTGCCAGCGACTGTGCCACCAGATTACCGCGTGGGCGTCGCCGCCCCGCCCATACTTCATGCGCAAGCGAGGCAGACAGCCCGCCCTCTTCTACCAGCCACAATACGCCACACATCTCGCCCGCCACCTGTGCACTGGCAATCTGCATGCCCGGCGCATCCATCAGACGGCGCAGATCCAGCGGCGAGGTGCGGTAATGCGCACTGCATAAGAGCGCGTAGCACCACGTCAGGCGTTCAGGATGTATGAGCCAGTCCTCAGCACGTTCGATTCGACTTTCCAGCGCAGAAGAGGGAATGGGTAGATCTCGCTGCGGTGGGGAATGAAACGCTTCAGGTTCGTTAAATAACAGTGCCTGACCCAACACCCTCTCCAGCGGATCGTTAACAGCCCAGCGCAGAGGTTCGTCCAGCGTTAACCCCCGCCACTGCGGCAGCGTCGCACAAAACTTGAGAAGAAATCCCCGCCCGGTACCTTCATACCCTTGAACCGTCGTGGTCATCAGAATACGGGGGAAATACGGTAACAGTGCGGAGAGTACAGAAGACGGGATCGCCGCCGCTTCATCAATCAGAAGCCAGTCGATATCAGGTGCGCCATGAAGGTGGCAGTGTGCCAACAGCGCATCCGGTGCCCAGAATGGCGCATCGGCACGCGCATGCTGTTGCAGAATATCCGCTGCCGCGCGGGAAGGTGCGGTGATCCAGCAAGCCCCGCGACTCCGCTGCGTTAGCATGCCCGCCAGCGTCGATTTCCCCCGCCCGCGCGATGCGGTAATGACAAATACACCAGATTCAGCAACGCTCAACTCATGCAAAATATGCTGTTGTCGCGCAGTCGGCTCACCGCTAGCTGGCTGCCAGTCCGATCGCGCGGCCAATGGCCGCATCGCGAACGCCTGATCCTGCCGCCAGAGAACGACGTCCTCATCGGCTAACAGCTGGCGCTGAAAATGTTGGATAAAGTGCGGGGTAGCAATCGGCTGTTCTTGTTCGCTCCAGCGCAGACTGTCTTGATCCGGCTGCGTCGGCCATGTCTGCCACGACGGCACTAGCATAATCAGCCAGCTCCCCGCCTGTAGCGTGCCTGACAACATCGCCAGCGCTTCGACATCCAGGCCGATACGTGCATCAAACACCGCGTGAAGAAACTCTCGCCCCAGCAGCGTCCGCACTCGACTGGCTGGCAGCGCGGTAACGGTTTCAGGCGCGTGTTCGCTAACCCACAGCCAGTCGCCAGACGCTTGATGGCTAAGCGTCAGCGCCTGTTCTTCACACCAGTTCGCGTCACCGCTCAACACCAGCAATCGCCGGACACCATAGCGTTGCTGCTGGCATAGACTGTCGGAAAAATCACGCAACATCATCACATGCGCCGGATTAATCAGGTCTTGCCGATCAGCAGAGAAAGCAGGCCAGCGGCGATCAGCGGACCAACCGGAACGCCGCGAAACAGCGCCACGCCCATGACCGTTCCCACCAGCAGCCCGGCCACAACGGAAGGCTGGTTACTCATCAGTGACACGCCGCGTCCGCCAAGCCAGGACACGACAACACCAATGAGGATCGCCAGCAGGGATTTCCAGTGCAGGAAGGAGTGCATCACTTCACTGGCGGTAATTTTTCCGCTGGCAATCGGTGCCATTACGCCAATCGTCAGAATGACGATACCGATGCTCAGGCCGTATTTTTCTACCCACGGAAAATAGCTATTCAAAGGCGTGATGCGTATCGCCAGCAAAACCAGAATCGCCAGCGTGACGGTCATGTTGTGGCTGATGATACCCAGCCCCGCCAGGACGAGCAGAATTAACAATGTCGGATCGAAGTAAGCCATGGATGTGAGTCTGCCGAAAGTCGTCGGGTTGCGCGTTAAGCAAACCGCGATGATAACATTAATCGGCATCGGGAGGAGGCCAGCAAACCACAGGTCAGAAAAGAGAAAATAGAAGGCAGCGTTCTGATAGGGAGTATTGAAAATATTCAGGCCGTCAGCCTACTTCAAACTGACGGCCTGAACGTAAACGATTGCGCAGTTAGTCTAATTTTACGCCGATACGGTGCGCAACTTCTTCATATGCTTCAATCAAGCCACCGAGGCTCTGACGGAAACGGTCTTTATCCATTTTGTTCAGCGTTTCTTTGTCCCACAGGCGGCTACCGTCCGGTGAGAACTCATCACCCAGCACGACTTCGCCTTTGAACAGACCAAACTCCAGTTTGAAATCGACCAGAATTAGCCCGGCGTCACCAAACAGTTTGCTTAGCACGTCGTTCGCCTTGTAGCTCAGCTCTTTCATGCGAGCCAGATTCTCTTCATTCACCCAGCCGAACGTCTTACAGTAAGATTCGTTTACCATCGGGTCATGCATTTCATCGTTTTTCAGGAACAGATCGAACAACGGCGGGTTCAGCTCAATGCCTTCTTCAATCCCCAGACGTTTTACCAGCGACCCTGCCGCGCGGTTGCGCACGACACACTCGACCGGCACCATCTCCAGCTTTTTCACCAGGACTTCATTGTCAGACAGCAGGCTCACCATTTGCGTTGGGATTCCAGCTTCTTCCAGTTTGCTCATGATGAAATGGTTGAATTTGTTATTCACCATTCCTTTACGGTCAAACTGTTCAATGCGTGCACCGTCTCCTGCTGATGTATCATTGCGGAACTCCAGCACCAGTAGATCGGGATCTTCGGTGGTGTAGACGGTTTTCGCCTTTCCACGATACAGCTCAGCTAGCTTTTGCATCTTTCATTACTCCACACAGTGAGGGTCAACAAGTACGACCCGATATTTAACGCTTCCCCGAACGGTTGCCGATAGCGCCCGTCAATTCGGGTAGAGATTGTTGAATGAAGAAGGGCCGGATAATCCGACCCTTGGTTTATGCGTTATTTACTGAACGCCGCCTGGAATACGGCCACCAGTGCATCATTCTGAGACTGGGTTAGCGTATGCCCTTTGGAGTCGATAAATTGCAGACTGCTGCGGTTGTCTAAATCGCCGACCTGCAATTTGTAATCGCCGTTAGGCAGTTCAGGATTTTTCGCGCCCAGATCATCCCAGGTTCCGCCGCTCGGCGCACGATACGTCACGGAGACAGAACCCTGCGGACGGCTACGATCGTTAACCTTCATGCCGATCTTATCCAATGCGACAGGCAAACGATCCCACACAACGGTATACGGGCCGCGCACAACCAGCAGTGGCAAGCCTGTATCATCCGCCCCGCTCTGCACATCCAGCGAACCGATGGTGCGGTTTGCCAGTGCGTTTTCTCGTGCGGTTGCCTGAGAATCCAGACCATTGCTAAGCGTATTTAGCATCAGGCCAGTGTAGCGCTGAGCCTGATCGCTCGTCGTTACCGGCTGGCCGTTCAGCTGTAATCCCAGCAGTTTCACGACCAGTGCGACCTGATATCCCTGCTGCTGCACGGAAATCTGATAACGCCCTTGATACGGGACATCTTCATCTTCACGCGGCCATGAGATCCAGTCGGTCGTTAGCGTTTGGTTGGCATCCTGACGGCTGGCAATGGTAAACGCCTTGTCTTGCAGCACGCGGATAACCTGAGACCAGAGCTGGCTGTTTTGCGCGCTGTTTTCTAACAACAGCGTGGCCGTATCTCCTGAGATCTGGGTACGGGAACCATTCAACAAAGCCAATGGCTGCACAGGAGGACGAATATCTAGCTCCTTGCCGACCGCGCCATTCAGGGTAACTGGCGGTATATCATAATCCCCGTTCTGCACCGGTAAAATCATCCCGGCAGGCGTATTCAGCGCGTGCAGCGCCGGTGCCTTCAGATAGGATTCATCGCCACTGACCTGACGCTTATAGCGCTGATCGGTGGAACAAGCCGCAAGCAACATCACGAGTGATATGCCAACAACTTTCGCCACCATCGACTTTTGTAATGAATAACTCATTAAATCTCCCTAACGATTACAGCAAACCCGCTTGCTTAAGTGCTTGCCCCATCACCGTGCGGCCGGAATCGGTCAGCGGTGTCATCGGCAGGCGCAGCGTATCGGTCGCCATGAGTCCCAATTCCTTACAGGCCCACTTCACCGGAATAGGATTGGGTTCAACAAATAATTTCTGATGCAGTGGCATCAGGCGCTGATTTAAACGGCGCGCTTCAACAAAATTGCCCTGTGCCGCCAGCTTGCAAAGTTCCGCCATTTCACGCGCAGCAATGTTTGCCGTAACGGAAATCACACCGTTACCGCCGAGTTGCATAAAGTCCAGACCGCTGGCGTCATCGCCGCTCAGCAAAATAAAGTCTTCACTAACCAGCTCTTGGATCTGACTTACCCGACTTAAGTTCCCCGTCGCTTCTTTAATTGCGACAATATTTTTCACTTCGGACAAACGGGCAACGGTTTCCGGCAGCATGTCACAACCGGTGCGGGAAGGTACGTTATACAGGATTTGCGGCAGATCGGTATGCTCGGCAATCGCCTTGAAGTGCTGGTACAGGCCTTCCTGCGTCGGTTTATTGTAGTACGGTGTGACCGTCAGGCAGCCAACAACGCCTGTGCCATGAAAACGTTTAGTCAGTGAAACGCCTTCAGCGGTAGCATTCGCCCCGGTTCCAGCGATGACAGGAATGCGTCCATCGCTCAGTTCCAGCGTCATCAGCACGACATCGCCATGCTCGTCGTGGCTCAGCGTGGCAGATTCCCCCGTCGTGCCGACAGAGACAATCGCCGATGTACCGCTAGCGACATGATAATCAATCAGTTTTTTCAAGCTCGCCCGATCGACGGCGCCTTTGGCGTCCATCGGCGTAACTAGCGCAACAATACTTCCCGTAAACATTGGCCATCCCCTCCACAAACAAGTGCTTCATGGTACTTTTGACTTCTATGCAAAAGCAAGCGGACAAGGGCGTTGTAGGTGCCTGACGCAGGTTTTTTTATGACGCAGTAAACGAAATTAAAAATGCTTCTGACGTTTTGGGGTAAAAGCAGCCCGTTTACTGCGACTTGTGCGTCACTCACGGGACGTTGTAGGTCGCTTTTCACTCAACCTATCAAATCCACATATCATTTTCAGCCGTCCGATCGCCGCCTTCATGACCGGTATTCAGCACGCCTTTCGGTTCAATCAGCAGCAGTTTTACTTCGTGTTCTGCATAAGGCTTGTGTTCAACGCCGCTCTGAACGACATACATTTCCCCGGCACTGATGCGCACATCACCGTCACGAAAATCGATTCTCAATTGGCCTTCCAGTACGATGAACGTTTCGTCCGTTTCGGGATGGGAATGCCAGATAAAATCGCCCTGAATTTTAACGATTTTAAACTGATAGTCATTCATCTCAGCGATTACTTTTGGCTGCCAGCGATCGTCAAATAACGCTAACTTTTGGGCAAAATTAATGGATTTATACATATCGTCTCTCCTTATGATGACGTCCTCAGACTAGCGAAGCAGAGTACCGACTGTATTGAACGATTGTGCAAGTTGGCTAAGGCGCGGTGAACATGCGCTGCCAGTGACCGGGCGAAATGCCAAATGCCTTCACGAAATGGCGCGTCATATGGCTTTGGTCTGCGAAGCCCGTCCGAGCAGCAATGTCGACGAGGCTGTCACCGGCCAGCATGAGCCGCCGACAGTGTTCGAGACGGCGCATAGTGACATAGCGGTACGGCGTCGTCCCGAAGAGCGCACGGAAGTCACGCGTCAGGCTCCAGCGATCCCGACCACTCACCTGCGCCAGTTCATCCAGCGTAATCGTTTTATCAAAGGCATCATGAATGTATTCACGCGCTCGCTCGGCAGCGTGATAGTCGAATAAGCGCCGCGGATGCCGCTGCCCACCAACGGCCGACAGCGCCTGCGCCAGATCGTAGAGCACATCGTCTTCTTCCAACTCATCAAACGCCTCTTCCATCGCTCTGAGCAAGGGTTCCGTTGCCGCAAACAGACGTGGATCGTTGGATATACCGCCATTCACGTAGGGCAAAGGTTTGCCGCCGAGTATTTTTTGAATCAGCGCAGGTTCAACGTAAATCATGCGGTACTGAAAGCCGTCGACAGAGCCGGCCTCGCCATCATGAATCTCATCAGGGTGGAGCACCAGCGTTCCCCCCGGCACGCTATTGCACAGGCTGCCACGGTAGTGAAAGCGCTGCACGCCGGATAGCGTCCGCCCAATCGCATAGGTATCGTGCCGATGGGGGTCGTAGCCATGCCCACGGAAGAAAGCCTCAATTCGCTCGAACGAGGCAGGATGCTGAGCCTGTTTTACCCAGTCGTTAGTTGTTTGATGGCGTCGCATGATGAAAGGCGCTTTATCTCGGGTTACCAGCGCTTACCTTAGCGCGAATGTCCATAATCACGAAATAGTGTCTGGGCCGCCGCGAGCGGCGTTAAAAATTGCTCCAGGTTTTTACGGCGGGCTATCCCTGCCCACCGCCCTTCGGGCCGCCGCGAGCGGCGTTAAAAATTGCTCCAGGCAATTTTTTATGTTTACCATGTATTAATGAGGAAAAAGACAGGAAGCATGATGTTGCCAAGCTCACAAGAACACTATCTGGTTATTACCGCGCTGGGGGTTGATCGTCCCGGTATTGTCAATGCGATTACCCGCCACGTCAGTAGCTGTGGCTGCAACATCGAAGATAGCCGTCTTGCTATGCTGGGCAAAGAGTTCACCTTCATTATGCTGTTGTCCGGCAGTTGGAACGCGATAACGCTGATTGAATCGACCCTGCCGCTGAAAGGCGCAGAGATGGATTTGCTGATCGTGATGAAGCGAACAGAGTCACAGGCCAGCCAGCCGACGCCCTCAACCGTCTGGGTGAAGGTTGACGTTGCCGATTCCCCTCACATCATCGAGCGTTTTACCGATTTGTTCGATTCTCACCAGTTAAACATTGCTGAGCTGGTTTCAAAAACCCAGCCCGCCGAGGGCGACAAGCCGCCGCAGCTGTATATTCAGATTGCCGCACACAGCTCTGCCACGCTGGATAGCGCAATTATTGAGCCAGCCTTTCATCAGCTATGTACAGAATTGCACGCACAAGGCAGTATTAGCGTCGTTAACTATGCCCAATAGTATAAATTATGGGTATATCCACAGCATGAAGAGAAACAAGACGGAGAGTCGTGATGAACACACTGAAAGCCGGTGATATTGCACCGAAATTTAGCTTGCCCGACCAAGATGGCGAACAAGTAAATTTAACCGACTTCCAGGGACAGAAAGTGTTGGTGTATTTCTACCCTAAAGCGATGACGCCAGGATGTACCGTTCAGGCCTGCGGCCTGCGCGATAACATGGATGATTTGAAAAAACATGGCGTTGAAGTTCTCGGTATTAGCACGGATAAGTCAGAAAAATTGTCCCGCTTCGTCGAGAAAGAAGTCTTAAATTTCACGCTGCTTTCTGATGAGGATCATCAGGTTTCAGAAGGATTTGGCGTTTGGGGAGAAAAAACCTTCATGGGGAAAACCTATGACGGTATTCATCGTATCAGCTTCCTGATCGATGAAAACGGTAAGGTGGAGAAGGTGTTTGACGACTTCAAAACCAGCAACCACCACGACATCGTTCTCGATTATCTGAAAAGCGCCTGATTCACGGTTTTCAGATGTTCCACCGGCACCGTCATACGTGCCGGTTTTTCTGATTATGGAAAAGTGCTCACAATAGTTCGTTAAATCAGATATGCGATACAAGACCTCACCTTCTCTTTCTGCTATACCACATTAGACCAACATGCAACGTCATCGTAAAATGCGAGTAACTCTGTCATATAAGGCAACAACACCATCATGAAAACGGTAGCTAAGAGCGATCATCTAAACCGCATAGTGATTAAAGGATATAAGTCCATCGCCGACTGTGATGTGGAAATGCGCACGTTGAATATTTTGATTGGTGCGAATGGTGCGGGAAAATCCAACTTTATTAGTTTCTTTCGCCTAATAACAAACCTGCTCGCTCAACGCCTGCAACTTTTTGTAGGCAAGAATGGCGGACCTGATGCGCTACTGCACTTTGGCCGCAAAAAGAGCCCTTATCTGGCAGGGGAAGTATTTTTTACAGACACTAGTTACCATTTTTCTTTGGAGCCCACTAACGATAATCGAATGATGTTCGAATCTGAGGATATACTCCAAGCCAGATCTACCACGATAACCCATGGACATTTTGAGTCTCAACATAAGACATTTTGCTCTAACAATGGCACAAATAAACTTGATGATGTGCTTCCCTTGCTGGAAACAGTGAGGGTTTATCACTTAAACGACACCAGTGAAAGCGCCAGAGTCAAACAAATCCACAGAATTAATGATAATGACTATTTACGGGAAGACGGCGCGAATTTAGCCGCGTTTCTATTTCGTCTGCAAAAGAATCATACAACACATTATCAGCGTATTGTGAAAACGATCCAGATGGTCGCTCCTTTCTTTGGCGATTTTTATCTCCGAGCAACACCGGATAATCCCGATAATATTCAGCTCGAATGGGTTGAAAAATCTCAGGATATCCCGTTTAAAGCACATGAACTTTCTGATGGCACATTGCGTTTCATTCTATTGGCTACCGTGTTGCTCCAGCCAGAGATCTATATGCCCAGCGCCATCATCATGGATGAACCAGAATTAGGTCTACACCCCTATGCCATCAGCGTGCTCGCCGCACTCATCAGAAGTGCCAGCGAACAGCGCCAGTTTATTGTTTCAACACAATCTGTTGAGCTGGTTAACGAATTTGAAGCCGAAGATCTTATCGTCGTCGATAAACACCTTGGCGCCTCAACATTTAAACGTTTGGATCAAGACACGCTGCAAAACTGGCTTGAAGATTACAGTTTAGGGGAGCTGTGGACGAAAAATATACTTGGCGGGAGGCCACAGCGCTAATCATGACAAGGATTAATGTGTTTGTTGAAGGGCAAACAGAAGAAACATTTGTTCGCGATACGCTAGCTCCCTACTTTGTGCAGCAAGATATTTACCTTAACGCGATCTTGGCACAAACCAGCCGGGGACATAAAGGTGGAATTGTCAGCTATGGAAAAGTGAAACATCAAATTACCAAACTTTGTCAGCAAGATAAGAAAGCTTGGGTGACAACGTTAATCGATTATTATGGTTTACCGACGGATTTCCCTAAGGCTGGGCAGGGAAAGCCCGTTAACGGTGATATTTATTCATGGGTTTCAGATTTGGAAAATGCTTTTGATGCCGATATTGCTCAGCCTAATTTTATCCCTAATTTTTTAGTACATGAGTTTGAAGCGTTACTGTTTTGCGAACCAGAAAAATTCGCAGACTGGCTTGAGGACAAAAGAGCGATAGAACAACTTAACAGTATTAAACTTGCGTTCGATTCTCCTGAATCCATTAATAATAGCCCACAGAGCGCCCCCTCAAAACGTATTCTTGCTGCCATACCAGAATATCAAAAAACGTTACATGGACCACTGATTGCCGCAGATATTGGGTTGGATACGATTCGTCAGCAATGTCCTCATTTTGAAGACTGGCTACGGCGTCTGGAAGCATTGAAACCGTCTCAGTCCTGATAGATTGATCTCTGTGAGATGAGATTTCTTCCATGCGGACTACCACCTTCACCACGTTTTTCCCGCTCGGGCATTTCTTTGTCTGCCATCGCTGGCTAAGATAGTCAGCAGAATGTTTTCACGTTAGCTGTTGATAAGGTTATCTTCCGTTATGTCTATTCGGTTAAGAAAAACGGTCATGTCCGTCCTGTTTGGGGCGTTACTGGCTGGCAACCTGCTCCCTGCTCAGGCCGACACGCAGGATCGGCTGCCGGATATCGGCACCACCGCAGGCGGTACGCTCAGTATCAATCAGGAACTGGCGATGGGCGATTTTTACGTCCGCCAGCTGCGTGCAGGTGCGCCGCTTATCAACGATCCGCTGCTATCTAATTACATTAACCAGCTCGGCAACAGATTGGTAAAACAAGCCGATTCGGTGCGTACGCCGTTCCATTTTTACCTGATCCGCAATGACGACATTAACGCCTTCGCCTTCTTCGGCGGCAACGTGGTGCTGCATTCCGCGCTGTTCCGCTATGCCGATAGCGAAAGCGAACTGGCCTCGGTGCTGGCGCATGAAATCTCTCACGTTACCCAGCGTCATCTGGCACGTAGCATGGAATCACAGCAGCGTAGCGCCCCGCTTACCTGGGTCGGCGCGCTCGGTTCTATTCTGCTGGCGATGGCCAACCCGCAGTTGGGGATGGCGGCGCTCAGCGGCACGCTGGCGGGTGCGCAGCAGGGCATGATTACGTTCACCCAGTCGAATGAACAAGAAGCAGACCGCATCGGTATTCAGGTGTTGCAGCGTGCAGGCTTCGATCCACAAGCCATGCCGAATTTTCTGCAAAAGCTGGCTGACCAATCACGTTATGCTTCCAGGCCGCCAGAGATGTTGCTGACTCACCCCTTGCCGGAAAGCCGCCTGTCCGATGCGCGCAACCGCGCCAACCAAATGCGTTCAACGCCGGTACAATCCTCTCAGGATTTCTTGTTCGCCAAAATACGCACCTTTGGTATGTATGGCTCACCAGAGCGCCCGCTGAACAACGATCTGCTGGAACAATGGGAAAAAGGCAACGTGCGGGAGCAGCTAGCTGCGAAGTATGGCCGCGCAATCCAGTTTTATCAGGCGAAGAAGTACGATGAAGCACGTAATGTGCTGCAACCACTGCTAAGCAGCGCGCCTGATAATCCGTGGTTTCTGGATATGATGACCGACATCGATCTGGGGCAAAGCCGCGCGACACAGGCTATCGCCCGCTTACAAAACGTGCCTGGAGCGCAGGCGAACCCGGTACTTCAGCTTAATCTGGCGAATGCCTATGTGGAAGGGAAACAGCCTGCGGCTGCCAGCAAAATACTGTATCGCTATACCTATGCGCACCCAGACGATTCGAACGGTTGGGAGCTGCTGGCGCAAGCCGCAGCAGCACAAGGACAGCGGGCGGAAGAACTGGCCGCGCGAGCAGAGAGTCTGGCACTCAGCGGCCAGCTCGATCAAGCGATTCGGTTACTGAGCAACGCAAGTTCACTGGTTAAATTGGGGAGTCTGGAACAGGCACGTTACGACGCCCGTATTGACCAGCTCCGCCAGTTGCAGCAGCGCTTCCGCCAGTACCAAAAATCCTGATAAGGAGTATGACGATGACACTGTCTTCAAGCCAACTTTATTCATCCCAACCCGCCGTGACGATTTACCACAACCCGCGCTGCTCCAAGAGCCGCGAAACGCTGGCACTGTTGCAAGAACACCATATTACGCCCAACGTCGTGCTCTATCTCGATACACCGCCCGATGCCGCGACGCTGGCTCAGCTTATCAAGCAGTTGGGCTTTACTGGTGCACGAGAATTGATGAGAACCAAAGAAGAAATTTATCAGCAGTTGGGGCTGTCAGATGCCGCACTAACGGAAGCACAGCTGATTCAGGCGATGATCGATAATCCGAAGCTCATTGAGCGTCCGATCGTCGTGGCACAAGGTCAGGCGCGTATTGGCCGTCCGCCGGAGCAAGTACTGGAGATTCTGTCGTCGTAACCGATCTCCGACGACAACCCTCAACGACGATCGTTAATCGCGATCGTCAATTACAGTCCGAGGATCTCTTTCACAAAAGGAATGGTCAGCTTGCGCTGTGCGGTGATGGACGCGTGGTCAAGCTGATCGAGCGTCATAAATAACGTGCGCATTTCCCGATCCAGACGCTTAAGCAGAAACCGGCTGACGTCTTCCGGCAATTCGAACCCGCGCAGTCTGGCACGCAGCTGTAGTGCTTCCCCTTTCTCATCATCCGACAAAGGTTGTAGCTTGTAAATTTGTCCCCAGTCGAGACGAGAAGCCAGATCGGGCAGACGTAAATTCAGCTGACGCGGCGGACGATCGCCGGTAATCAACAGCCGGGCACGTCCTGTTTCCTGAATGCGGTTATACAGATTAAACACCGCCATTTCCCACTCTTCATCGCCCGCGATAGATTCGATGTTATCGATGCACACCAACGCCAGTTGCTCCATCCCTTCCAGCACATCCGGCACAAAGTAGGCACGTTTATCCAGCGGCACATAGCCCACCGCACGTTCCTGGCGCGACAATTCGGCGCAGGCAGCATGCAACAGATGGCTGCGTCCGCCCCCTTCGCGTGACCAGAAATAGATATAGCTACCATGCTCTTGATATAAAGCATTATTGACGGCGGCAAGAAGAGACGCGTTTTCACCCGGATAGAAACTGTCAAATGTTTCGTCATCGGGTAAGTAGAGTGGCAATGAAAGCTGTGCCGGCGTGTTCAGAATCACCTCAAGCAAAACGGGCAGGAAACGAATCGAGTTTATCACAGAAACCGGGCCCTGTTGAGAATGCGATACGCACGGCCTCAACAGGGGGAATGATGCGGCTATGAACGCGCGTCGTTCTCTTCCGGCGCATCGAGGATCTCTTCCTCTTTGCGGAACAGGCTGATGACCTTAAACACCAGACTCATGCCGATACCGACAACGGTCGCCAGCGCCATGCCTTTCAGTTCGGTCGAACCCAGATGCACTTTCGCGCCGCTGACGCCGATGATCAGAATCACGGAGGTCAGGATCAGATTTTGCGCTTTGTTGTAATCGACTTTGGATTCAATCAGCACGCGAATACCGGACGCGCCGATCACGCCGTACAACAGCAGCGACACGCCGCCCATAACCGGAACCGGTACAGCCTGAATCGCCGCCGCCAGTTTGCCCACGCAGGAAAGCAGAATCGCGAGGATCGCCGCACCGCCAATCACCCAGGTGCTATACACTTTGGTAATCGCTAGTACGCCGATGTTTTCGCCGTAGGTCGTGTTCGGCGTAGAGCCGAAGAAACCGGACAGCACGGTAGAAATGCCGTTGGCGAACATGGAGCGGTGCAGCCCCGGCTCACGCATCAGGTCTTTCTTCACGATATTCGCCGTTACCACCAGATGGCCGACGTGCTCCGCAATCACCACTAGCGCCGCAGGCAGAATCGCCAGAATGGCAAACCACTCAAAGCGTGGCGTATAGAATGTTGGCATCGCGAACCAGTGCGCTTCACGAATCGGGGTTAAATCGACCACGCCCAGCGCGAACGACAGCGCATAACCAGCAAGTACCCCGATCAGAATCGGGATAATCGCCAGGAAGCCGCGAAACAGCACCGAACCCAGAATAGTGATCGCCAGCGTCGCCAGTGAAATCGTCACCGCAGTGGAATCGACAGATGTGCCATCGGCAGGCAGCAGCCCGGCCATTCCTGCCGCGACGCCCGCCAGTTCAAGGCCGATAACGGCGACAATCGCCCCCATCGCCGCAGGTGGGAATAGCACATTCAGCCAACCGGTGCCCGCCTTCTTTACAATGAGCGCCACCAGACAGAACAACACGCCGCACATAATGAAACCACCCAGCGCAACTTCATATCCTAACGGCAGCAGCAGTAAAACCGGGGAAATAAACGCAAAACTTGACCCCAAGTACGCTGGGATTTTTCCCTTACAAATGAATAAATAAAGCAGCGTCCCCACACCGTTGAATAACA
This sequence comes from Pectobacterium actinidiae, assembly GCF_000803315.1. Classification (NCBI taxonomy): domain Bacteria; kingdom Pseudomonadati; phylum Pseudomonadota; class Gammaproteobacteria; order Enterobacterales; family Pectobacteriaceae; genus Pectobacterium; species Pectobacterium actinidiae. Next base: position 1,123,174 of record NZ_JRMH01000001.1, on the reverse strand, counting down.
GTACGGTGGCCGGATTGATCTTGAACAGAATGGGCACCAGAACGGTAGCGCCAAACATCGCAAACAGATGCTGGAAACTCAACGGGATGGTTTGTAACAAGGGTGGTCGTTCACTTACCCCGATGGCGCGACGAGTCATCTTCAATATCCTCTGTAGTGTTGCTATTTATGTGTGCAGGTAGACCCGCACTTCTTATGACAGCCAGACGCATCCCGCCCCCACCGTAGTGAAGCAGGATCCTGTTGACTGCTGATGTATAAAAGAACCGCGTGTGACGAAACACAGCCTGTGGCGCACGATCGCAATACTTAGGTTTACGCCAAAAAAAAGCCGACTATCAAGTCGGCTTACCTGTTATTTCGTACCAAATATTTTATCGCCCGCATCACCGAGGCCCGGCATGATGTACCCCTGCTCGTTGAGGCCTTTATCGATAGATGCCGTGTAAAGCTCGACATCTGGGTGGGCTTTTTCCAGTGCAGCAATCCCTTCTGGCGCCGCGACCAAGACCAGCACCTTAATGCTGTGGCAACCCGCTTTTTTCAGCAGGTCGATCGTCGCGATCATTGAGCCGCCGGTTGCCAGCATGGGGTCAACAACCAGCGCCATGCGTTCTTCGATATTGGAAACCAGCTTCTGGAAATAAGGAACAGGCTCCAGCGTCTCTTCATCACGGTAGATGCCGACAACGCTGATACGCGCGCTAGGAACATTTTCCAGCACGCCTTCCATCATCCCTAATCCTGCACGCAGAATCGGTACGACGGTAATTTTTTTGCCTTTGATCTGATCGACTTCAACCGGACCGCACCAGCCATCAATGGTGACTTTTTCGGTTGCCAGGTCAGCCGTCGCTTCGTAAGTCAGCAAACTTCCGACTTCGGAAGCCAGCTCACGAAAACGCTTCGTGCTAATATCGTTCTCACGCATCAAACCCAGTTTGTGTTTGACGAGTGGGTGTTTCACCTCGACGATCTTCATCATTATCTCCCCATCGGCTAGTGGACGGACAAAAACGCTAAACGCGTTTTTAAACACCGCTTGCGGCGGCCCGCAGGGCGGCGGGCACAAGAGCCCGTCGTAAAAAAAATCGCGGGATTATACCGCCTTTTTTACTTAGCGCCATATGATTAAGCCTGATCCAGATCAACCGCGGAGAGAAATTGTCGCCATTAACGAAAAATAGCCTGCCAACGACTCATCACTCGCAAACGATTGCCTACACTGTTAGAATTAGCGCGCATTATTTTTACCACAGTATGTTTTCTAAATACCGTGTTTTCTGAATACGACCCGTAACCTTCGTGGGGACTCAGCAGTGACCGACAAAACCTCTCTCAGCTATAAAGACGCAGGCGTGGATATCGATGCGGGTAATGCATTGGTAGACCGTATCAAAGGTGTAGTGAAACAGACCCGTCGCCCGGAAGTTATGGGTGGATTGGGTGGTTTCGGTGCCTTGTGCGCCTTACCGCAAAAATACCGCGAACCGATTCTGGTTTCCGGCACTGACGGAGTCGGCACCAAACTGCGCCTGGCGATGGACCTGAAACGCCACGATACCATTGGTATCGATCTGGTTGCGATGTGCGTGAACGATCTGGTTGTTCAGGGTGCTGAACCGCTGTTCTTCCTCGACTATTACGCCACGGGCAAACTGGATGTCGACACCGCAGCTAGTGTGATTACTGGTATCGCGGAAGGCTGTAAGCAATCAGGCTGTGCGCTGGTCGGTGGCGAAACCGCCGAAATGCCGGGTATGTATCACGGCGAAGACTACGACGTTGCTGGCTTTTGCGTCGGTGTCGTAGAAAAATCAGAAATTATTGACGGCAGCAAAGTGCAGAACGGCGATGTTCTGGTTGCTCTCGCTTCTAGCGGTCCGCACTCAAACGGCTATTCGCTGGTGCGCAAAGTGCTTGAAGTCAGCAAGACCGATCCAGAGCAGTTCGAGCTGGAAGGTAAATCGCTGGCCGATCACCTGCTGGCCCCAACCAAAATCTACGTGAAGTCTATCCTTTCTCTGATTGAGAAAGTCGATGTTCACGCAATTTCTCACCTGACCGGCGGCGGCTTCTGGGAAAATATTCCGCGCGTGCTGCCAGAAGGCATGCAGGCAACAATCGACGAATCCAGCTGGCAATGGCCTGCGGTTTTCAACTGGCTGCAACAGGCCGGTAATGTCAGCCGCCACGAAATGTATCGTACTTTCAACTGCGGTGTTGGTATGATCATCGCACTGCCAGCCGAACAGGCAGACGAGGCCGTTGCATTACTCAACAGCAGCGGCGAAAACGCATGGAAAATCGGCGTCATTACTCAAACCGATGCCGGAGACGCAGTGGTTATTAACTGATGAAAAACATCGTTGTGCTGATTTCAGGTCATGGAAGCAACTTACAGGCGTTAATTGACGCCTGTAAGAACGGACGCCTTAAGGGAAAGATCGCCGCCGTATTCAGTAATAATGCGGAGGCTTACGGACTAGAACGTGCACAGAGTGCGGATATTCCTACGTGCGTCCTGAACCCTAAAGACTTTGCCGACCGTGCTGCATTTGATGCCGCACTAGCAAACGAAATTAAGCAATATGAACCCGCGCTGGTGATCTTAGCAGGCTACATGCGGATTCTTAGCCCGGAATTTGTTGCTCAGTTTGCTGGCAAGATGCTGAACATCCACCCTTCTCTGCTGCCTAAATATCCCGGCCTGCATACGCACCGCAAGGCGCTGGAAAATGGCGATCGGGAACATGGGACTTCCGTCCATTTCGTCACCGATGAACTGGATGGCGGTCCACTGATTCTGCAAGCGAAAGTGCCAGTATTTAGTGACGACACCGAAGAAAGTCTGAGCGAGCGCGTGAAGACGCACGAGCACACGATTTATCCGATGGTCATCAACTGGTTCCTCAACGGCAGACTGGTGATGCGTGATAATGAAGCCTGGCTGGATAGCGTTCGCATTCCGCCACAGGGCTATGCTGCCGAGTAGTGAGTTCATCGTATATATAGACTCGTCATAATAGTAAGGCTCTTCGGAGCCTTACTATTTACAACTTATTGTCACTTCTTCCTTTCCACACCTATTCATTACTCATCACCATTTATCTCTCCCTTCCTGCGCTTTAAATATTTACTAATCTTTACGAAAAAACCACCTAAGATTCAGATAAATAAGAATATTTCTACCAGCCGACATTACACACACTTTTCATCGGTTGAAAACAAAAATGACAATGATTATCTTTCCCCATCTTAATTTTTGTGAACTCCATCATGCGTACCGTCTTACTGCTTTGCCTGCTTTTTCTCAGCCCGCTCTTGCAGGCAAAAACCGTGACCGACCTTTTAGGTCGACAGGTGGAGATCCCAGACAACCCTCAGCGCATCATTTTGGGCGAAAGCCGCATGCTGTATACGCTGGCGTTGCTCCAGCCCGACAACCCGGCAAAGCATGTCGTCGGCTGGCCGGGAGACATGGCGCGTTACGATGCGCAGAGCTGGTCACGTTATACCGAGAAATTCCCACAGCTGAACCAGATCCCACAGTTAGGTAACGGCAGTCTGCAAGCGATGAATGCAGAGATGCTGCTGCCGTTAAAACCCGATCTGGTCATTCTTCCACGGCTGGCAAAAAACGCGACCAATGAAGATCTTCTGCAACAGACGCTGACCCGTGCAGGGATCCCTTTTATTTATGTCGATCTGCGTATCGACCTGCTTAATAACACGTTGCCCAGCATTCGTCTGCTCGGTGAGGTACTGAACCAACCCCAGCGCGCAAGCGCTTTCAGCGATTTCTATCAGCAACATATGGATGTGATTCGCCAACGCATCGCGCAATACCACGATAAGAAACCGACGGTTATGTTGCATCTGCATCTGGGCAGACGTGACACCTGTTGTACTACGGCAGTCGGCGGCAGCCTTGGCGATCTGCTGACTTTCGCTGGTGGTGATAATATTGCCAGCGGCACTATCAACAGCGTCTACGGCGAACTGAGCCCGGAGCGCGTGCTGGCCGCCAACCCCGATGTTTACATCGCCACCGGAATGGCTGGGCCTGAGGGCAAGCGCTTCTCCAGTCTGATGCTCGGACCGCGGGTTAGCGCGGCACAGGCGCAAGAGAGCTTCGACACGCTCATTCGTCAGGAACCTATTTTGTCTCACCTGCGCGCCGTACAAACCGGTCGTGCCTGGAGCATGTGGCACAACTTCTATCTCAGCCCGTACCACGTTGTGATGGTTGAGATGTTTGCCAAGGCGCTTTACCCCGATCGGTTTGCCGATATCGATCCGCAACTAACGCTACAACAGCTCTATCAACAGTTTTTACCTATTGAATTTTCAGGGATTTATTGGAGTCAAATTTCGAATGAGTAAGCTTGTTATAAGAAAGAATACGTTCCGTCACGGCTGGCCGCTGCTGGCGCTGCTGCCGTTTAGCATTCAGGCAGCCATTGTTGATAACAAAACTGTTGATGGCAAAGAAGACACCATGGTGGTGAATGCCACCACGGGTGCTCAGGTAGGAAAAGAGACCGGCTATCAGCCGCATAAAACCGTGACTGGCACCCGCACTGAAAGCCGCCTGCTGGATGTCCCACAGGCGGTTAACGTTGTCCCCACGCAGGTGCTTGAAGATCGTGCGGTACGCAACATTGATGAGGCACTGTATAACGTCAGCGGTATCACCCAATCTAATACGCTAGGCGGCACACAGGATGCCATCATCAAACGCGGCTTCGGTGATAACCGCGACGGTTCGATCTTTCGTGACGGCGTGCGTTCTATTCAGGCGCGCAACTTTACCCCCAGCAGCGACCGCGTCGAAGTACTGAAAGGCCCAGCCTCGATGCTCTACGGCATGGGTGAACCCGGCGGCGTCATCAATATCATCAGCAAGAAACCCGAACTGATACAGAAAACGCATATTGAAGGCTGGGGGAGCAGTTTCAAGGGCGGCGGCGGGCAGTTGGATGTCACCGGCCCGTTGGGTACGTCCGGTTTGGCTTACCGTATGGTGGTCGATCACGATGAAACTGACTACTGGCGCAACTTCGGACGTAACCGCCAGACGACCATTGCGCCGTCTCTGATGTGGTACGGCGAAGACACCACCGTGCGCGTCGCCTACGAACATATGGAATACCTGACGCCTTTCGATCGCGGTACGATTATCGATCCAAACACCGGCAAGCCAGTTAATACGCCGCGCGACCGTCGTTTTGATGAAAGCTACAATGCAACACGCGGCGATCAGGACAGCGTCACCATGCAGGTTGACCGCAACCTGAATGACCGCTGGAAAAGCAGCCTGACCTATTCATATAACCGCAACCGCTATAGCGACAATCAGGCGCGGGCCATGAGCTATGACGCCGATAGCGGAATACTCACCCGTCGAGCCGACGCTACCGCTTACGCACATTCTCAGGCGCAGATCGTGCAACTGACCGCAAATGGCGATGTAGACTGGGGACGTATCAATCACCAGTTATTGTTTGGCTTTGATTACGAAGCGGACAGAACATTCCGTGGTGATATGATCCGTGGGACAAACAATACGGCCTTCAATATCTATAACCCCGTTTACGGTCAGTTAGCCGCCTCCACACGCGTCATCGCCTCAGACAGCGACCAGCGCGAAAATATCGACAGTACCGCGTTTTTTATGCAGGACACCATTCGTCTTAACGATCGCTGGCAATTGCTGGGTGGTCTGCGTTATGACACCTTCGATGTGATGGCGGGTAAAGGTCGTCCATTTGTCACGCGAACAGATAGCACCTACAGCCGCGTCGTACCGCGTGCAGGTGTCATCTACAGCCTGACGTCCTACTCGTCGCTCTATGCCAGCTACAGCGAATCGTTCAAACCGAATTCCTCTATTTCAACACAGATAGACTCACTACCGCCGGAGCTGGGACGTTCTTACGAAATCGGTGCCAAACTGGATCTGCCGAATCGTATTACCGGTAATCTGGCTCTGTTCGATATTGAAAAACAAAACGTTATGGTAAGCGAACTGATAAATGGAGAAACCGTAACGCGAACCGCAGGGAAAGTGCGCTCGCAGGGCGTCGAACTGGATCTGGCGGGTAGCCTCACGGATTCACTAAGCCTAATCGGTTCTTATGCCTATACCGATGCTCGCGTCACAGCCGATCCTGAAAATACCGGAAAACGGATGACCAACGCCGCGCGTCATACTGCTTCGCTGTTCCTGACGCAGGATTTCGGCAATATTGGTCTGGCCGCCGGTGACGATCTGCGTGCGGGTGCAGGCGCACGCTACGTCAGCCGCCGCGCAGGCGATGCAGCAAACACCTTCTATCTCGATGACTATACCGTTGCCGACGCGTTTGTCGCCTATAGCCTGCCGCTCAACGGCTACAAGGTGAAATGGCAGCTCAACGTGAAGAACCTGTTCGATCAAACCTATTACCCATCCAGCGGTAACAACCTGCGCGTTGCCATCGGCGAGCCGCGTCAGGTGGTGCTGCGCGCCAGCGTCGATTTCTGATGCACTTTCGCCCCGTATCGTATCGATACGGGGCATCTTGCTATTCGCCATTCCATATTGGGAGTTCAGCACCCGCCTTCCCGCCGCTATACTAGCGTTGGCATATTCATGCCAGCGTGACTCCGGTAACAACGGTTCACGTCCCTTTTATCAATTAAGGATTCACTATGTCCGGTACGAGCAATGCCGTTCGGCTACGACCGCTGGAGCGAGACGATCTCACTTTTGTTCATCAGTTGGATAACAATGCCAGCGTGATGCGTTATTGGTTTGAAGAACCTTACGAGGCCTTTGTCGAACTCAGCGATCTGTACGACAAGCATATTCATGACCAAAGCGAGCGGCGCTTCATTATTGAACATGAGCAAACCAAGGTAGGTCTGGTTGAGCTGGTGGAAATTAACCATATCCACCGTCGCGCGGAATTTCAGATCATCATCGATCCCGCGTATCAGGGCAAAGGCTACGCCAGCGCGGCGGCCAAGCTGGCGATGGATTATGGCTTCTCGGTCTTAAACCTGTACAAGCTGTATTTGATTGTGGATAAGGAAAACAAGAAAGCGATCCACATCTACAGCAAGCTGGGGTTTGAGGTCGAGGGCGAACTGATCCACGAGTTTTTCATCAACGGCGAATACCGCAACACGATCCGCATGTGTATTTTCCAACATCAATATCTGGCGAAGCATAAAACCGTGACGGGAACCGGCGGCGAAGCACCGGGAAGTTCTCTCAGCCAATAAGGTAAGAAAGTCGACTTTCTCTGTTATCCGGCATCAAAAATTATGCAGCGGTGAGCTTGACCGCCGAGTGAGCGACAGGACGTCGCGAAAGCCAGTGCCGCGTCGGGAACGCGTCACTGGCGGCTCGATCAGCGGTCATGCACACCAATGGCACCGCGTAGCGGCATAATTTAGCCAGAAGCCAGGGTTCGCAGGGCTGCGGCGCTTGAGCGCCCTGCGTCGGGCGCTTATAAGGTTTTGCATAAACGTGGCGGCGCTGCTGCGCACGAAACTTTCTCTGTGTTTGCATAGCGATGCGTATCAGAGAAATTGGCGTATTTCATCCGCAATGTTAACCCGCGAATTGCCGGAACAGTGCTTTACCGCGTAAGAGCCGTAGCCCCAGCCAGCCGCCGCAGAGCGACAGGAGGAACGCCGCGATTAACGGAAGTGCTATCCACATCCCGATATTCGGTTCCCAGGCGAAGTTGAAGACCTTACGCTGCAACAGCCACAGAGCCGATTCTGCGCCAATCGCCGCCGCCGTTCCCGCCACCAGACCCAGCACCGCAAATTCACACCACAGCGTAGTACGCAGCAGGCGCAACCCGGCTCCCAGCGTACGGTATACCATCAACTCCTGACGCCGTTGACGCATCCCAACCTGGATCTGAGCCAGCAACAGCAGCACGCCGCAGAACAGCACCAGAATGACCATAATCTCCAGCGCACGACTTACCTGCTGTAAGACCTGCCCTACCTGGCGCAGAATACTGCCGATATCCAGCACGCTCACCGTCGGGAACTGGCGGTTCAGCTGTGTGATCATCTTCTCATCGCCATCGTAGCGGAAGCTGGTCAGCCAAGACTGCGGCTGGTTATCCAATGCGCCTGCTGGAAAAATAAAGAAGAAGTTCGGACGCAGGCTTTCCCAATCTACCTGACGGAAGCTGGTCACCGTCGCGCTAAATGGCTGTGTGTCGCCGGTGAAGGTCAACGTATCGCCAATCTTGATGCCCATCTCTTTGGCTTCTTTCGCTTCCATCGAGACTTCGCCCGCCTTCGGTGCTTCACCTTCCACCAAGACGTTGTGCTGTGGGATCCCGTTCATCCAGGTCAGGTTCAGCTCACGGTTCACTGTATTACCGCCCGGATCGTCCTCATGAATCACTTCCGTGGCAACCTGCTGATTAATCTCCGTCAGCCGCGCACGAATAATCGGGAAGAACGGCTCCGGCGTCACGTCATGCTGAGAGAGGAAATCCCTCACCTGCGGCACCTGTTCCGCCGTGATATTCAACAGGAAATAGTTCGGGCTGCCCGGCGGCAACTGCTGCTGCCAGCGATCCAGCAAATCACCGCGCATGACCAGCAGCAGCGCTAATAACATGAAGGACAACGAAAACGCCGCCAGTTGACTGAGCGTCGACCACGGCTGACGCAGCAGGCGATTAATGGCCAGACGCAACGCCAGTCGTTTAACCGTTAAGCGCCGTAATAGCAGCAGACCGCCCCAGCCAATGACACCCAGCAGTAGCGACAGCACCGCCACGCCGCCGAGCAGCGACCACAGCAGCACGCCGCCACCGGACAATACCGCCAGCAGCCCGACAACAATAATCAGAACGATCGGCAGGTAATAACGCAGCGGCCACACGTTCGCCACCACATCCTGACGCAACACCCGCAGCGGCTGTGTCGCCAGCAACAGCCGATACGGACGCAGCCCAACCAGCAGCGAGATCAACACCAGCGATCCCAGCGCCCATACCCACGGCCACAGCCCGGAGGCAGGCAATGCGGCAGGCAGCACCGGTGCCAGTATTTTCATCAAGAGCGCCTCAAACCCCAGGCCCAGCACGCTGCCGCAAACCGCTGCCAGCCCTAGCACGGAAAGCCACTGCCCGATAATTAATCGCCTCAGCGCCTGTTTGCCTGCCCCCAGCGTTTTCAGAATGGCGACCAAATCATAGCGACTGCGGCAGTAGTGCCCCATCGCCACCGCGACCGCAGCAATAGACAACAGCAGCGTCAGCAGCGCCGACAGCAACAGGAACTGCTGCGACCGCTTTAACGACTGGCTCAGCGCACCTTCGGAATCTTCCATGCCATACCAGCGCTGATCGGGCTTGAGCTGGGGCTTGATGAAGTTGCTGAATTCACTAATCTGCTTCTCATCACCGGAAAACATGTAGCGCCAGGTAATGCGTCCTCCCGGCTGAATCGCACCGGTTTTCTCAACATCATCCAGATTCATCAGAATACGTGGCGCCGTCTCAAACGGATTGAAGCCCGCATCCGGTTCCTGAATCAGTTCGCCGCTGATGCGCAGCGAGGTATCGCCGACGTCCAGCATGTCACCGACTTTCAGCCCAAGCAACGCCAGCAGGCGCGGCGCCACCAGCACCGTTCCCGCTTGCGCATGCAGCCCTTCCGGGCGCGTCTGCAAGTTGCCGTACAGCGGATAACGCTGGTCAGTGGCTTTAACCTGTGCCAACTGCGGCGTATCGCCCGCGAACGTCATGGTCATAAAGGATATTTGTCGGCTGAGCGTCAGCCCGCGCTGCTGCGCGTCCAAAAGCCAGGCTTCCGCGACGGGCCGCGACGCACGCAGCACGCGGTCACCCGCTAGAAAATCACGGCTCTGCTGGCTGAGCCCTTTTTCCATGCGGTCGCTGATGGTGCCCAACGCCAGCACACAGGCCACCGCCAGCGTTAGCGCCAGCCAGACGATCAATAAGGAAGGAGAGCGCCATTCGCGCCAGAACCACCGCCAGATCATGCGTCCTCCCGCAGCTTGCCGTCGACTAACCGCAGACGTCGCTCGCAGCGTGCCGCCAGTTGTTCATCGTGCGTCACCAGAATCAGCGTGGTGGCATAGTCGCGATTGAGGGAAAACAGCAGGTCAACAATGCGTTCACCGGTTTTACGATCCAGATTGCCGGTGGGTTCATCGGCAAACAACACGTTAGGGCGACCGCTGAACGCACGAGCCAATGCCACACGCTGCTGTTCACCACCGGAAAGCTGAGCAGGGAGATGATGTAAGCGCTCACCTAGCCCAAGCTGCTGCAAAAGCTGTTCGGCCTGTCCACGACTGTGGCTGTCACTTTCGCCGCGCAGCAACGCGGGTAATTGCACGTTCTCCAACGCATTCAGCGTCGGCACCAGCATGAAAGACTGGAAGACAAAACCCACATGCTGAGCGCGCAGCGCCGCACGGCCTTCTTCATCCAGTGCGCTCAGCGATTTGCCCATCAGACTAACATCGCCTTCTGTACCATCATCCAGCCCGGCCAGGATCCCCAGCAACGTCGATTTTCCCGAACCGGATTCACCAATCAGGGCAATTGTCTGCGCAGGTTTGACAATAAGCTCAACTCCGGTAAGGATGGAAAGCCGATTCTCTCCTTGACCAACGTGCTTACTAAGATGATGAACTTCAAGAATGTTTTCTACGTGCGCAGTTTTGCTTGGCGTAGCACTCGCTGGGCTGGTCTTCGCAAACATGTTTTCGTCCTTTTGCTTCTGGGATTATGCAGCGTACGCGCTTTCGCCGCTGACACATTATTAATTCTGGGCGATAGCCTCAGTGCCGGCTATCAGATGCCGATCGCTAACGCGTGGCCAACGCTATTGAACACGCAGTGGCAGACGCAGAAAAAAGGCGTCGCGGTGGTTAACGCCAGCATTAGCGGAGACACCACCACACAGGCTCTGGCGCGTCTTCCTGCTCTGCTGAAACAGCATCAGCCACGTTGGGTGTTGATTGAACTGGGCGGCAATGACGGGCTTCGGGGATTCCCTGCACCCAATATCGAGCAGGATCTGACGAAAATCATTACGCTGGTTAAACAGGCTAACGCCCAGCCGCTGCTCATGCAGATCCGTTTGCCGACCAACTATGGCCGCCGCTACACCGAGTCATTCAGCAATATCTACCCCAAACTCGCGGAGCAGTCTGCGCTTCCTCTGCTGCCTTTCTTTATGGAGCAGGTGTATCTTAAACCGGAGTGGATGATGGAAGATGGCATCCATCCGACCCGGGATGCCCAACCGTTTATCGCAGAATGGATGGCGAAGCAGCTGGAACCCTTAGTTAACCATGAGTCTTAATAAATAGGCTTTTGAATTAGGTAAAGTTATGCAAAAAACGGTCTTCATTACGGGTTGCTCCAGCGGTATTGGCTTAATTGCCGCTCAGGATCTGCAAAAACGCGGCTACCGTGTGATTGCGTCCTGCCGCCGCGCAGAGGATGTCGCTCATCTGGCCACATTGGGTCTGGAAGCGATTACGCTCGATCTGGATGACAGTGCCAGCGTTGAACAGGCCGCAGCGGAGGTGATCAGACTGACCGGCAACCGTCTGTTCGGCTTGTTTAACAACGCCGGATATGGCCTGTATGGCTCGCTGAATACCATTTCGCGTCAGCAGCTCGAACGGCAGTTTTCCAGCAACCTGTTCGGCACGCATCAGCTCACGCAGCTCTTGTTGCCCGCAATGCTGCCACACGGCGAAGGCCGTATTATCCAGACCAGTTCTGTGCTGGGGCTGGTTTCTACTCCGGGTCGCGGTGCGTATGCCGCCAGCAAATATGCGCTGGAAGCCTGGTCAGATGCATTGCGTATGGAGCTCCACGGCAGCGGCTTGCGTGTCAGCCTGATCGAACCCGGTCCGATCACTACGCGCTTTACCAACAACGTCGCACAGACGCAGACGGACAAACCGGTCACCAACCCCAGCATCGCTAAACGCTTCACGTTGCCGCCAGAAGCGATATTGCCGAAGCTCCACCATGCACTGGAAAGCTCACGGCCAAAATTACGCTATCCCGTGACGCTGGTGGCTCACGCCTTAACCTGGCTGCGCCGTTTGCTACCGGGATGTCTTCTGGATAAGGTATTACGAGGATAAGGCCGCAGAGGGCGATGTATTACGCACTCGGCTCTGCACAAGGCTTGTAAGTAACACCGACAGGCCCCATCTAAGAGTCAAATGAATTCAAGAAGTAAGAGAGACTACTCATGTTAGAACAACAAGCGACTATCGTTGACGTCAATGAATCCAACCTGCATCAAGTGTTGGAACACTCCACGACACTGCCAGTCCTGTTTTACTTCTGGTCGGGGCGTAGCCAGCACTGCCTGGAGCTGGAACCGGTGCTGGACAAGCTGGCGCAGGAATACGCAGGGCAGTTTGTTCTGGCGAAGGTTGACTGTGATGCCGAGCAGCGCGTAGCCGCCCAGTTTGGCCTGCGCTCCATCCCAACCGTTTATCTGTTTAAAGACGGGCAGCCGCTGGATGGTTTTCAAGGGCCACAGCCGGAAGAAGCGATTCGAGAATTGCTGAAACGTGCGCTGCCGAAAGAAGAAGAGCTGAAAGTCGCACAGGCGCAGCAGCTTATTCAGGAAGACAAACTGCCAGAGGCAATGCAGTTACTGAAAGACGCCTGGCAACTCAGCCAGCAGCGCAGCGATATTGGCCTGATGCTGGCAGAAGTGCAGATTCAAATTAAACGCAGTGAAGATGCCGAAGCCGTGCTGGCCACCATTCCGTTGCAAGATCGAGACACGCGTTACCACAGCCTCGTTGCTCAGATTGAGTTGCTGAAACAGGCGGCAGATACGCCAGAAATTCAGCATCTACAGCAGCAATTAAACGCCGATCCGCAAAATGCGGATCTCGCGGTACAACTGGCGCTTCAACTGCATCAGGTCGGTCGTAATGAAGAAGCGCTTGAGCTGCTGATGGGCTTCCTGAAGAAAGACCTGACCGTCGCTAACGGCAGCGCACGTAAAACGCTGATGGACATCATGGCCGCCCTCGGCACTGGTGATGCCCTCGCCGCCCGCTACCGCCGCCAGCTCTATTCGTTATTATATTGATTTATCTTGTGAAAAAGGCCAGAACGTTGATTCTGGCCTTTTTATTTGCAGGCAAGCATTAGCCATCGGCTTATAGACTTATCGTCTTATGCTAGATTGATGTGATGGTTTCGGGCGTGCTAACCACCTTATTTTTCTGTCATTTCATCACTCGCCCGACAAGGAGCGCTCAGTCGCCGCAGCTCCTTGACCTCTGGCTATTTTGGCGGACGCTGCGCCGCTTCGCGGTGCCTTCGGCGTTCGTGCCCGTTATTCGGGCCGTCAGTGACGCGTTCCCGACGCGGCACTGACTTTCGCCGCGTCCATGCGGCTCACCCGACGGTCACGCCCACCTCAGCACAGCGTTTGACGCCGGAAAATAAAAAACAACAAAGTCAGAACGCATACAGATTATTGTCTGTCTCTCATCTGAGAATGTTTTTTTACGCTAACGCGTTCTTAGCACCGTTATCCAGCCATGGCCGCCGTAGACAGACCAGCCGTTTAGCCAGCGGCGCAGCATGTTCATCGCCAGCATCGCAACGACTTCCTGATGGGTTTTCAGGCTGTAGCGCTGTACGTTGAACTGTATCGTTTGGGCGAAAGATCCTTCTGGCGTATGCAGCGCCAATGACAGCTCCGCATCATTCCGGTTACCCACAACCAGCGCTAACGACGCCCCCTGACGTTCCGCCAGATGGCGCGCATGGTCCACGAGTCCAGACAAGCTGGTATCGTCAACGTTTGCCAGCAATTCTCCGCCCGCCAGCGGAACGTCCGCCGACTGGAGCTGCCAGTTGAGCAATCCTGCTGTGAAGTGTTCACTTACTGCCAGCGTCATATCACGTTCGGCCAGACGTCGTGCCAGCTGTGCCGGTAACCCTTCGGTTCCTTCAAAAATGGTATTTTCCCCAGCCACAGTGCGCACCGTTTCCCACAGCTGCGCCATTTTTTCCTTCTGTGCGGCCGGGCCAGTGAGTTTCAGCTCGATGATTGGCATAGAAGAACGGTAGCCCAGCACCACGCCCGGCGGTAATGTCATGCCATCCAACTGGCTTGCCAGATCGCTCTCGGAACGGCCAAAAGTGGTCAGGCGCAGGCACAGCGGAGCCTCTGCAACAGCAAAGCGCTCACGCAAGCGCGGCATAATTTGCTGATCGACCATGACCTTAAATTCAGACGGCACGCCCGGTGTAAAAAACATCAGGCACTTGTTCAATTGCAGCGCGAAACCACAGGCAGTGCCCACCGGGTTATCTACCATTTCCGCGCTGGCAGGGATTTGCGCCTGTTTACGGTTGCTCGGTGCCATCACTCTGCCGCGCTCGGCAAAGAATGCCTCCATACGCGCCAGCCATTCCGCATGCTCAACCAGCCCTTCTCCTGCTGCGGTGGCCGCCGCCAATGCACTGAGATCGTCGCTGGTCGGTCCCAGACCGCCGTTCACGATCAGGATATCGGCTATCTGGCTACGCTGCGTTATCGCCGTCACCAGCGCATCAAGATCGTCCCCCACCGTCATCCGGCTGGTCATCGGTAATCCCTGCTGAAACAGATAATCCGCCAGCCAGGCCGCATTGGTATCAATAATCTGACCATGCAGCACTTCATCGCCGGTACATAACATCTCGACCCTAAGCATTTTTTATTCCTCGTGACGATCCTGAAACCACTTTAAAAAGTCGCATGAACAAACACAATAATTCTTTCTGCCAGTCCGATAACGTATCGCCTCCGATGCCCCCACTTCGGTGTAAATATAAAATTACACCCCTCGTAACGGCGTTTTGACAGAAATCTCTCAATACTCTACCCTGCTGCCAAAAATATCTGGATAGCCGCGCTATATATAGAGGAATAGGTGAAGAATCGCACTCTTGGCAGCATTTTTATCGTTGCTGGCACCACTATTGGAGCAGGAATGTTGGCGATGCCGCTGGCAACCGCCGGTGTCGGATTTGGTACTACATTGATGATATTGATCGGTCTGTGGGCACTAATGTGTTACAGCGCCCTGTTGCTGGTTGAAGTATATCAGCATCAGCCGTCGCACACTGGGCTGGGCACGCTGGCAAAAATCTACCTCGGTCGCTGGGGACAGTGGATTACCGGCTTTAGTATGTTATTTCTGATGTATGCGCTCACCGCAGCCTATATCAGCGGCGCAGGCGAACTACTCGCCAGCAGCATCAGCCAGTGGAGTGGCTACTCACTTCCGCTGTCCGCAGGTATTCTGCTCTTCACGCTGGTGGC
The DNA here is from genome assembly GCF_000803315.1 of Pectobacterium actinidiae. Taxonomy (NCBI): domain Bacteria; kingdom Pseudomonadati; phylum Pseudomonadota; class Gammaproteobacteria; order Enterobacterales; family Pectobacteriaceae; genus Pectobacterium; species Pectobacterium actinidiae. The sequence goes on along the minus strand of NZ_JRMH01000001.1, from coordinate 1,107,805 downwards.
TGGCGGCATCGTCTGTATCGGGACATCCTCCGTCGATTTGTTTAACCGTATCCTGTTTAGCGGCAAAGTGCTGATGCTCGTCATCATGCTGGCCGTCATGGTTCCCCATATTCAGCGCGTCAACCTGTTAACGCTGCCTCTACAACAGGGTCTGACGCTCTCGGCGCTACCGGTGATTTTGACCTCGTTCGGCTTTCACGGCAGTATCCCCAGCATCGTGCACTACATGGGTGGTGACAGCGGTAAGCTGCGCCGGATATTCCTGATCGGTAGCGTGATACCGCTGATTGCCTATATCTTCTGGCAGCTCGTGATGTTGGGCAGCCTGAGTTCTTCAACGTTCAACGCGATTTTGGCCGATCAGGCGGGATTGAATGGGCTGATGCAGGCTATTCGCACGCTGGTTGCCTCACCGCACGTTGAACTGGCCGTCCACCTGTTTGCCGATCTGGCGCTGGCAACCTCTTTCCTCGGCGTGGCACTTGGACTGTTCGATTATTTAGCCGATCTGTTTAAACGTAAAAATAGTGGCATCGGGCGTGCGCAAACGGGCTTGCTGACCTTTATTCCCCCGCTGGTGTTTGCCCTCTTTTATCCGCAAGGGTTCGTAATGGCACTGGGCTATGCGGCGATTGCGCTGGCCGTGCTGGCATTGCTTATTCCTGTCCTGCTGAGCTGGCAGGTACGCAAACAGCATCCTGAAATACGCGCGACGCGCGGTGGTGCACCGATTCTGGCTCTGGTATTTTCCAGCGGCGTAGCCATCATCTTGATCCAACTGGCGATGGCGGCAGGCTGGCTGCCATCAATCAGCTAATCTTGAGCATAAAAATGCTGGGTGACGGACAAAGATGTCCGCCATAAAAAAACGCCGGGAGCGTTTTTCAACGTCGCTTGCGACAGCCCGAAGGGGGACGGACAAGGATGTCCGTCATAAAAAAAGAGCGTGAACTCAACATTCACGCTCTTTTTTCTTTCGAACCACTATACCCTAAATAATTCGAGTTGCAGGCAGGCGGCGACGCAGTGAATCCCCAGGAGCTTACACAAGTAAGTGACTGGGGTAAGCGAGGACAAATTGGCTTAGCCAATTTGAACGCCGCTGGCGGCGGCCCTTCAGGGCGAGGCTCAGATATGAGCCGAGTATTGCCAACACACCTGCGGCTTGAAGTATGACGGGTATATCAGAAATTCAGACCAACGCCGACATAGGCAGAATCCGCCAGTCTATTATCCGGGCCGTTCTCACGCGCCATATTGATGTAGCGGTAGCCGACATCAACGTTCAGCGGTCCAAATACCTGCCAGCGAACGCCCGCTTTCCCTTCAACATAGTGGTCAACATGGCTGGAGAAAGCATCTGGTGAATAATAGCCTTCGCCATACAGCGAGAACTGGCGGCTCAGCGGCCACTGCACGCCACCGCCCAGTGCAACACCATAGCCATCATTACCGTGATCCTGGTTTAAATACAGTGCCTTACCACCCACAGTCAGTTTGAGTGGACCAACAGGAATGGTGTATCCCAGACCGAAGCCGTATACATCATTGCTGTTGTCGCCGTGGGCGTAACTCACATTGCCCGCCAGTCCAGGAATGCCCAGACCGAAGCCCGCATTGGCACCAACGTAATCGCGACCCGCTTCCCCGGAAAGGCTAATGGCATGTACAGAAGCGCTTGCAAGCAACAGGCTCCCTGCACAGGCAATCACAAATTTTTTCATTTTCAATATCCTTAAAAACCGTCGTTAAACGCGCGTGTAAAGGTGTTATCGCTGCCGATTCTACCCGAAACGCCCTTTCACTCCAGTATGAAATTACCCTGAGCAGGGATTTATTCTTTTAAGAATCTTTTCAGCGCAGCTGACAATAGCAGTAATAAGCGCCACCTATTTGCCCAGAAAACCTAAAGTGAATAATAGTATTCATCACGGATGATGAATAAATAAACAGAAGGACGTGATGGTGAGCGAAAAAGAAGTAGCGACAGCGAAGAACAACGCAGCGATGGATAACCGTCGCACAACGAGTTACGAGAGGCACAGCCCAATACAGTTTCAGGATCTGTGGTTTCTGGAAAAACTGGCGCAGTTTGATCGCGAAACCAGCAACACTCACCAGCGAAGCACGACGGGTTCCGGCAGCAATGCTCCTGATAAATAGCGTCCCGCCGAGCCGCACTACCTTGTAAACGGGTGAGACAGCGTATTCACCCAATTTTTCACCTGCTGGCGAGAAAGCTTAATCCCACCATTTTTCAGTTCAACGGGCAGCGCATAATACGCGACCGGACGCTGAAAGCCGGCAAGCTGCGGCTGTAGCCACTCACGTATCGCATCGAGCGTCGTGGTTTGTGCTACCTCCAATACCGCAACAGGACGCTGGCCGAACTCCGCATCGTCAACGGGCACAATGCATGCCTGTTGAACATCGGGGTGTGCCAACAGTACGGCTTCGATATTCTCCGGCTGAATCCCTTCCCCGCCGCTGAAGAATTGATTATCCAGACGCCCCAGAATGTGCCACTCGCCCTCGGCAAATAGCCCGCGATCCCGCGTGTGAAACCAGCCATCATCATCGACGAGTGGAATCAGTTCTCCGTCACGCCAATAGCCCGCAGCCAGCGTGCTGCCACGCAGCAGAATTTCATCCTCTACCAACCGGATCTCTCGCCCGTGCAGCGGCATACCGACGCCCGAACGCCCGTCAGCACGTTTCGCGCAGACCGTGGACGCCAGTTCCGTCAGACCATAGCCACACCAGCAACTGACACCTCTTGCTTCCGCCTGTTGCGTCAGCGCCTGCGGGATCATCGCGCCACCGAGCAATACGGCCTTTAATGCCATGGGCAATGTTTCTTCCGACAGCAGTCGCCACAGTTGCGTCGGAACCAGAGAAGCATGGCTGCAATCGCGCAGCGCACTATCCAGAGGCTGATGCGCACGGACAACAATCGTTGCCCCAGTAGCAAGCCAGCGCCAGACAATACCCTGCCCAGAAACGTGAAAGAGCGGAAGTGACAACAGCCAGCTGTCGTTGGCGGAAAACGCCATCATCTCAACCACGCCTTGCGCGCTGGAGAGATGGGCTGCCAATGAATGTACCGCCGCCTTCGGCATGCCGCTGGAACCGGATGTCAGCGTCAGTGTCGCCAGCCGTTCAGCCTGCCAGCGTAATCGGTCAGTGCAGTAACTTCCTTCGGTATTACCTGATGGCGAAGAATCTGATGACAAAGAAATGGGTGGCAAAGAAAGCGGGCGTACAGCATTCGGCCACGATTTATCATTCAGGCACAGGCCATACGTTACATTCAGCGCGGGCAGCAGCGTCTCAGTTAATGTATCAGGTAACTGTGGATTCAGCGGCAGTACACGCACGCCGCACTGTAACAGCGCCAGATAGCTGAACAGCATCTGGACGCTATTTTTCCCGCGTAGCGCGACCGTACTGTCAGCCGTAACACCTTGCTGTGTGAAATGATCGGCCAGATGGTCCACCCGCTGGGCCAGCGACTGCCAGCTCCAGCGGATTTCATCTTCAATCAATGCGACAGGCTGGGGCGTCTGGCTTGCCCAGTATCGCCACGGCCAGTCAGTCAGGAGCGCCATACCACGTCCAGTTGCTCAGTAGTCAGCAGCGGCAACGCGCTATCCGGCCAGCGTTGAATCACCTGCGCCTGCATCAGATCCAACGTGTCCAGCCCAGGAACCGTATCCGGCGTCAGCCAGTGCGCCAAACGCGCCAGCTGCGTTAAGCCCAGACTGGACTCGATGCTGGAGCTGATCACCGCCGTTAATCCAGCCAGATGCGTTTCTTGCACCAGTTGCTGGCAGCGTGCGAGGCTGCCAACCAGCGTAGGCTTGATCACAATCGCACTCACGCCCGGCTCGGCTTCTACCCGAAAATCCGCCTCACGCACGCTTTCGTCCCAGGCAATGTTGATGCCCGTTTCCCGCGCAAACTCGCGAGATTCTTCACGGGTTTTGCAAGGCTCTTCGAGAAAGGCAATGCGCGAACGCAATGACGGCGCGACGTAGCGAGCAAAGCCGTCCGCTTTGGCACGTGTCCAACTGCGGTTGGCATCCAGACGGAGTTTCAGATCCGGCAAGGCTTCCAGCAGCACGTTAACGATCATGCCGTCACGCACCGCCTCGTACAGGCCGACCTTGATCTTTGCCACTTTCTCGCCCGGCATCGCCTGTAGCATCTCAAACAGCTCGTCAGGATCGCCGCTGCACAACGGCGCTTTGCGATAGTCCGCCGCCTGCGGCAGATACCGATCCAACTCGGCCTGCGCACAGCTCAGGCCAAAGGCAACCGACGGCGGAAGATCATCAGAAAATGCCGCCCCTGCCGCCCATGATTTTAGCTGTTCAAGCGCGGCTGATTCCGCCTCTGCCAGCGTTTCCACGCTGAATTCCGGCAACGGCGCAATCTCGCCCCACCCCAACCGCTCGCTTTCTTGCAGGCGAACAATAAGGCCATCGCGGGTTTTCAGACGCTGATTACGCAGCACCACTCCAGCTTCCATCGGCACGCTGTAACGATAGAGAGTGACCTGACGCATTACGGATTCCGTTTGAATTTGCTGAAGTCAGGCTGACGTTTTTCATTAAACGCGTTGCGGCCTTCCTGCCCTTCGTCTGTCATGTAGAACAGCATGGTGGCGTTACCCGCCAGCTCCTGCAAGCCCGCCTGACCGTCACAGTCTGCGTTCAGCGCCGCTTTCAGGCAGCGCAGCGCCATTGGGCTGTTTTGCAGCATTTCACGGCACCAGCGCACGGTTTCTTTTTCCAGATCCGCCAACGGTACTACCGTGTTCACCAGCCCCATATCCAACGCTTGCGCAGCATCGTACTGGCGACACAGGAACCAGATTTCACGCGCTTTCTTCTGACCCACGATGCGCGCCATGTAAGATGCGCCCCAGCCGCCGTCAAAGGAACCGACGCGCGGCCCCGTTTGACCGAAGATGGCGTTTTCTGCCGCAATGGTCAGGTCACACATCATGTGCAGAACGTGTCCACCGCCGATGGAATATCCCGCCACCATCGCGACGACGGGCTTGGGACAGGTACGAATCTGGCGCTGGAAATCCAGCACGTTCAGGTGATGCACGCCGCTGTCGTCTTGATAACCGCCGTAGTCACCACGAACTTTCTGATCGCCACCGGAGCAGAATGCTTTATCGCCAGCGCCGGTCAGGATAATCGTTCCGATACCGTCGTCATGACGCGCATTATCAAGCGCCTGAATCATCTCTTTTACCGTTTGCGGGCGGAACGCATTGCGTACCTGAGGACGGTTAATGGTGATTTTGGCAATACCATCGATGGATTTATGGTAGAGGATATCGGCGAAGTCGCCGCTGCAATCGTGCCATTCAATCGGTGCGTAAAGCAGGTCTTCACTCGGATAAAGCATAGTTATCAATCCTTAACGGGGTGCAAAAGAAAAGAGCGAACCCGCTCGGCATAGGCCGTTGGATTCGCCTGATGAGCATTATGACCCGCCTGAGCCACGCTCAGTAACGGCAGGCCGTATTGCGCCGCCAGCGTTTGAAATTTGACGTCGCTGGCACCGCATAAGTAAACAAAAGGTATCGGCAGGTGCCGGAGGCGTTCCACCAAAAAAGGCTGTCGCCCCAGCGATGTGGCTTCCAGCATCGCGGCAACGGACGCACCGTGATTGGCGCTGCGGCGCACAATCAGCTGTTCACGCTGAGTAGAACCCACATCGGCAAAGACCGCCTGCTGATACCAGTCTTGCAAAACCGCTGGCAGCGGTTCCTGACGAAAGCGCTGCGCCCAGCGGGCATCATGGTGGATACGTTCCATACGCAGCTCCGGCGTTGCCAGGCCGGGATGTCCGCCTTCGACCAGCAGCCCGAGCAGGCCGTCATGCTGCCCGTTGCAGGCGTGATACATCGCTATACGCCCACCGAGCGAATAGCCCAGCAGCCAATAGCGCTCGATGCCCTGCTCTAAAAGTGTCGCGCTAAGCTGCCGACTGACATCGGCAAAATCTGTTGTGGAAATCGTTCGTGACGCGCCGTGCCCGGGTAAATCCACCAGCAGCACGGGCCAGTCACGACAAAACGGCAGGATGGGTAGCCAATCCTCACCACTCCCTAATAAACCATGCAGACACACCAGCCACGGCTGCCCAGAAGCCACCGCGCCATGCGTCACTTTCCGGCAGCCTAGCCCTTGAAAATCTATCCCCTGAGAATCTAGTGCGCCCACGTCGCCACCTGAGCGACCAGTTCATTGAGCGTTTCCGCGCCGTCTTTCGGCTCAACCACCACTTCCAACAGCGTGACACCTCCCTGAGCCCAGCAGTCCGCCACCTTCCCCGCCAGTTGTTCCCAACTCTCGGCGCGCACGTAATTCAGGCCAAACATCGCAGCAGCGTGTCCGAATTCCACATTTTGCGGCATGCAGTAAAACGCTTCACGCTGTGCAACCGGCGTCGGCAGCAGGGAAAATATCTGGCCGCCATTATTGTTCACCACAATCAACACCAGCGGCGCGGGAGACTGACGCAGCAGCGCCAGCGCATTCAAATCGTATAACGCGGAAAGATCGCCGACGATGCCCAGCGTGGCTTTTGACGTGGCACGCAGTACACCGGCCAGCGTGGAGATCAGGCCATCAATACCGCTGGCACCACGATTACCGTACACCGGATATCCCTGTGGGAGCTGTGCCAACGCGTCGATCAGACGCACTACGAGACTGTTGCCAACAAACAGCTGACCGTCCGGCGGCAAAAGCGCCGGTATGCGCTGCGCCAATTGCGCCTCACCAAAACGGGAAGCCAGATGTGCGTCGACCTGCCGCTGCGTTCTGTCGGCAATATCCGCCAGCAAATCTGCCCACGATGCCTGTTTTTGTGCCGGATGCGCAGACAGCCATTCGCCCACGTCCGCCACCAGACGGCGTCCGCGGTGGTGAGCCGGATCCAACCGTCCCGGCAGATCATCGATTAACCAGAATTCTTGCGGCTGGCACTGTTCCTGCCATTGCAGCAGGCGCTTACCCGTCAGGCTACCGCCGAACTGCAAGACGATGTCCGCCTGCTGTAAGCGAGCCGCGGCGTCAGGATGCGCCAGCCAAATATCCGCACAGGGCAGCGGCTGTCCACTTTGCGACAGGACATCGCCAATCAGCGGCCAACCCAGTTCGTTCGCCCACGCGGCGAGTTGCGTCCCTTGTTCAGGACTCACGCGCCCAGCAAGCACGACGCCCCGCTTCTGTCGCCACTGCAACCAGTCCGGTTGTACCGCCAGCGTACTCTGGCGCATTTCACGTAGCCAGGGCTCACGGCTATTCCACCAGTCGCCCAGCGTCATCAGCCAGTCCTGGTACGCCGTGCCGTCATCGGCACCGTACAACGGTTCAGCAAAGGGGCAATTAATGTGCAACGCGCCGTGCGTCAGCCGCGCCATGGCGCTATCCACAGAGGAAACCAGCCAACTAGCAGGAATATCGGGAGTAGGACGCGGCAAATCCAGCGCCAGCGTGGGGTGTGAAGCATACAGTGCATGTTGCCGAATCGCCTGATTCGCACCGCAGTCAATCAGCTCCGGCGGACGGTCGGCCGTCAAAACCACCAGACGTTCACCGGTCAACCCCGCTTCAATAATGGCTGGGTACAGATTCGCAGCGGCAGTGCCTGAGGTCACGATAATCGCAACCGGTTCACGCGAGGCTTTTGCCAGCCCCAATGCCAAATGCCCGAGCCCTCGCTCATCAAAATGCGTGTGGCAAATGAGTGCGCGATTATCCGCCGCCGACAGCGTCAACGGAGTGGAGCGAGAACCAGGCGCGATGCAGACATGCCGGACACCGTGGCGGGTCAGCGATTCCAGCAGTAATGTAGCCCAGCGGCGATTAAATACACTTGTTGACATGTTGTACTCAACAACTCAGGTTGCAGGTTATATCCGTTATACTTCAAGCCGCATAGCGTCGTTGTTCAGAACGCTAACGTTTTGTCACGCAACTCGAATAATTTAGGGTATTTAGCAAATACTCATGATCACACTGTTGGCAGTCTGGTTGCCCTTCAGCAAACATCAAGATCAGCCTTATTATATTTTTTTTTATTACGCTGACTTTGATATAAACCAGTACCTCGCACAACAACCATAAAACAAAACTATGACATATCACCGTCTAACAGGGATCGTAGCCCTGCTGCTTTGTTTTCTAACTCCTGCCATTCTTGTTCTGGATCAGAACCCGCCACAATTCCGGCACCGGCATAAAGCGTTAAAATATGATCCCGCACTTCAGCCGAACGTAGCGCCACGCTGAATTCAGACTGCTGACGCGAAAGGTAACCTGCGGAACCCGCATACCAGTTGCGTTCAAACGATTCATGTTCGGCAATAAAACGGCGAGCCTCTTGCCTCGGCAGACCCGCGACGGCTGCCGTGGGCTGTAATGCATTCAGGCACACGCTATCAGACGCGTTGCGAAGCGTAGCGTGAATGGTACGGCGCAGATGCTGTACTTTACGCAGGCGTACAATTTCCGGCGGCATGACATCCAGCGACAGCGCGGACTGCTGTAGCCGCTGACAAATATCATCCACCACCAACATGTTCTCACACTGGTTTTTGGTGTCATTCATCAGCCAGTCAGCCAGCTCAGCGGCTTTGTGTGCATCGCGATCGCTGGCCACCGTCCCCGCCAACGCCTCCGTTTCCAGTTCACTACCCCGGCGCCGATAAAGCCGTTCCGGGCTGGAGCCAAGAAAGGCATGACGCGCGTCGTGCGCCAGCATGAAATGGAAGCAGTGATGGTTTGCCGCGCGGCTGGCAGCCATAAAGGTGGTTGCCTGTAGCGGCTGCGTCAACGTTAGCGTGGTTGCCCGCGCCAGAACGACCTTTTCCATCAACCCATTATTGATGTCATGCAGCGCCCGCTGGAGCAAAGTAATCCACCCCTGACGCGCCGGCTGATGCCCGACGGACTGCACTTCCGCATGTAAAAGAGGCTGCGAGGCGGGTGGCAAAAGCAGGTTAAGAAACGCCGAGGCTTCAACGGCATCCTGTTGCAATGACGTATCACTGAACAGGTTAATACTCAGGCTGAGCGTATCATCCTGACGTCGCAGTTCCACACGGGGCAGAAACAGGTAGCCAGGCGACGAAACACCGCCCTCTTTCGTTTGATTAAACGCGTTCAGCCCCCAGATACGCACATCGGAATCGCACGGCTGCTGAGCAAGAAACGCCTCGGCATCCTGAATGTGGCGAAACCCGCACACGTTGCCGCAAACAGCGGCTTCTTCACGATCTTGACGATGCTGCCAATAGAATTGGGGGTACACTGGCTGGGTAGCCAACCACGGCAATAGCTCAGACGCGTCGCTGAGGACCAACGAGCGCGTTATTTGTCTGAAACCTGCGCGTTCAGGCAGTGGCTCGCGTAAATCCTGCTGCATATGCCGCAGCAAGTCGGAAAGTTGTTTCACCGTTACCCCGGAGACCTAACACAAAGTAGGGGATTATACGGGAAAAAAACACGCCGTGGGTGAGAGGTTACGCAAGACCATAACGGTGAACATGAACTAAAATCGCACCAAACGGCAAAACGGATCTCGTGCACCGCTCTAAAATCCTCTTACATCATCATTATTGCTTCAATTGACCGATTATTTTGCCGATTATCTAATCGGCATTTTTTTGCCTGCTCCACGGCCCCACATCTCTTTTCTTCCCTCACGCCAAAACCGCATACCAGGATTCTTTCCATTCAGACCGCTAATTATGGTAAAAATAGGCCCTTGTTACGTCGACCGGATAGCCTCGTTCAGGATGAGTACAACGCTGAATTCCAACCCGTTATGCATTAATCAGAATCTGCCAGGCAAAAAAGCACAGGCAGCCACGCGCATCGTTTTCTTTGTTGCGGGCTTTGCTATGGCTTCCTGGGCGCCGCTGGTGCCCTTTGTCAAAACGCGGCTGGCTATCAGCGATGCCTCTCTGGGGATGTTGCTGCTTTCTCTTGGTATCGGCTCACTCTTAGCCATGCCGCTTACCGGTTTCCTCACCAGCAAACTGGGGTGCCGCAGCGTTATTTTGCTGGCAAGCGCGCTGCTTTGTCTGGTCTTGCCCGCGCTGACACAAGCAGAAACATTGCCTCTGATGGCGATAACGCTGCTCTTTTTCGGCGCGTCCATGGGGATGATTGATGTCGCGATGAATATTCAGGCCGTCATCGTAGAACGGGCGAGCGGCCAGGCGATGATGTCCGGTTTTCATGGTTTCTTTAGCATCGGGGGGATTGTCGGTGCGGGCGGCGTCAGCGCCCTGCTGTGGCTTGGTCTGTCTCCGCTGATGGCAATTCTGGCGATTGTCGCACTCATACTGATATTTGTGGCAACGGCGCATAAACACCTGCTGCGCACCACAAATCAAGATGACAACAGCCCTCTGTTTGTCATCCCACGCGGCTGGGTGATGTTCATTGGCTCACTGTGCTTTATCATGTTCTTAGCCGAAGGCTCCATACTGGATTGGAGCGCGCTCTTTTTAACGGTTGAACGCAACCTGAGCGGCGCGCAGGCGGGCATGGGCTATGCGGCGTTTTCCGTCGCGATGACGCTGGGCAGGCTGAACGGCGATCGCATCGTTAATGCGCTCGGTCGCTACGCGATTCTGACCGGTGGCAGCCTCTGCGCCGCACTCGGTCTGGTGTTAACGATCAGCATTGATAACCCGATAACCGCCATTATTGGCTTTGTGATGGTGGGTATCGGCGCCTCGAATGTGGTTCCGATCCTTTTCAGCGCCGCAGGGAATCAAAAGATCATGCCGCCGAACTTGGCCATCGCCTCCATTACCACAGTGGGCTATGCCGGTATTCTGATCGGCCCGACCATTCTCGGCTTTATTGCACAGTTCAGCAATTTGGCTACCGCATTCGGGTTTGTCGCACTGCTATTGCTAGGCGTTAGCGCCAGTGCGCGTGCCGTTATCCGCTAATCAGGAGCGTTAATTGATGCCAGCTATGATCCTGCGTTATTTTTCACTCCTCACGGTACTATCGTTCCTTATTACCGGAACGTTCGGCTATAACTACATCAACGATTTGCTGGCGGGAAAAAAAAATTCGCTGACGACCATTGCGCAGGGCATACAAAAACGCGTCGATACCTATCGTTTTTTCACCTACCAAATATATGGCAGCCTGAACAGCGAACCAGCCACTAGCGACACCAACATTACCGCCATTAATTTAATGCCGAATGTTTTCTATGTAGAAAAAAACGGTCAGAAAACGGACGCGCTGATTTTTGGGCAACATGATAAAGGGACACTCACCTCAGTTCGCCGGATATCACGTTATCTCGATATTCTCTGGGGAGCGGAGAATAGCGTCTATTCCATGTATTACCTGAATGGCATCGACAACAGCCTGACGATGATTTCCACACAGACGCTGAAAGATATCTCCTCGCAGTTCCGTGGGAACTATATTACGGTCATCGCCGAAGCTCGCCGGACGGAAATGCTGCAACAGGCAAATGTGTTAGACGAGCGCGAAAGTTTTTCCCCGCTGCGTAAATTACGCTTCTATAACGACTATTATTTTACGCTGCGCACCACATTCAATCAGCCGGGCCATCTGGCGACGATTTTGGCATTCGACTTACCGATTAACGATTTAATCCCAGACACCATTCCACGTGAGCATCTTATGCTGAAGCCGGATACGCCGTCGGCCAGCAATATGGACAACAGTAATGGCGAAGGCACGGCTGACATTCAGCTTCATGGCTCCAATCTTGAAATCTCCGCCACGCTTGTTAATGCACCGATAAAAATCGTTTTTCAGATGCCGATAAAAGTCCTGATTATGGATTCATTGCGTAATAACGTCTGGCTTCTGCTGCTGAATCTGGTTCTGCTGAGTTTATCCATCATCGGCTTTTATCTTTTCCGTCGGCAGTATGCGCATCCCGGCGAGGATGTCTCCCACCAGTTGGAAAAGACGCTGAATATTTACCGCGAAACAACGGGCAGAATCCCGATGGGCGTACTGGTTTATGATTTCAGCAATAATAAAGTCGTCATACAGAATGAGCGCGCAGAGCAGTTGCTTCCGCACCTGAGTCTGCAAAAAATCACCAATATGGCGGAAGAGCATCAGGGCGTTATTCAGGTCACGATTAATAATGAGATGTATGAAATACGCCAAATCCGCAGCCAATATTCGTCTGACTATTGTCTCTTCCTGCTGCGTGAACAGGATAAAGAGATTCTGGTGCAGCGGAGATTACTGCTCGCCCAGCGTGAATACGAAAAGAACATTCATGCCAGAAAACGGTTATTCCAAAACCTGCTCAGCGAATTCAAACAGCCGCTAATTTCACTGCGACAGCATATTCATGCGCTACGCCACAGCGATACAGCAACCGTACCGACACCGATGCTGGATCAGCTAACGGCAGATACCCGCTGCGCGATCGAACTGCTGGAAAATATCGCTTTGCATGAAAAACTGGAAGCGCAGGAATGGACCGTGGTCAACGAGAGTTTTTCACTGCTGACGCTTATCGACCATGTTCTCCTTGAGCTGCTGCCACGATTGAATCAAAAAGGCCTGACCCTATTCCATCATTACAATCTGGATATGAATCAAACCTACGTGGGCGATGCCGAGCTGTTGAAAAAGACGCTAGCGCTGCTGCTGAATTATTCGGTGACCAATACGGATTACGGCAAGATTACGGTGTCGATTGATAGAAAAAATAATGAGTCGGATACGCTGATTATTCAGATCAGCGATACGGGAACGAATGTCTCAGGCAAAGAGCAGGAAAATATTCGACACCCTTTCCTGCACCCTGCAACTTCTGACCGTTTCGGACAAAATTCAGGATTGACCTTATTTTTGTGTAATCAACTCTGTAATAAACTGGGCGGCGCATTAACCATCAACAGTAAGGCTGGGTTAGGCACACACTATATCCTGACGCTAAAACTGGAACCGGAAGCGCTGCCCGTTGAGGAAGAAAAACTGCTGGATGGGATTACCGTTCTGCTGGATGTGACGTCTGATGAAGTACAGCACATTGTCGGCAATATGCTGACGGGCTGGGGCGCAAATTATCTGGTTAGCGATGAACGCCAGATTAATCAGGAAGCAGATATCTGCATGACTGACGACCCGGAGAAAAAAGCAGATTATACGCTGCTCCTGAGTCATGATGACGACACAATAACACCTTTGGGCTCGCGCCGTTTGCGGGTGAATTACAATATCAGCCACCTCCTGCTGGAGGCATTACTTAAGCTGATTGAGCTACAACTGGAAACATCACCCGATACGCTACAGGAAAGGGAACCCGATAATGTCGAATTTTACGCCGCGCAATTAGCATCAAGCGACTATTATTCGCTGTTCGTGGAGACAGTACCGGATGATTTAAAGAGGCTGTATACTGAAGTGGAAGCAGGCGATTTCCCGTCGCTTTCGCAGACGGCACACCGGCTGAAAGGCGTGTTTGCCATGCTTAACCTGCATCCTGGTAAACAGTTGTGTGAACAGCTTGAGCAGCATATTACCGCGCATGATAGTGAACAGATCGAGGCTAGCCTTCGTGAAATTGATTGGTTTGTCAGTGCATTACTATCCCCAGAAGAACCTAAAGGGCAGCAAGGTAGCCAACAAGATGAGTAACCAAAACGATGAGTAACTTAAACGTAATTATTGCCGACGACCATCCTATTGTCCTTTTTGGCATCAAAAAATCGCTTGAGCAGATTGAATGGGTCAATGTGGTTGGCGAATTTGAAGACTCAACAGCGCTGATCAATAACCTACCTAAGCTGGACGCTAATGTTTTAATCACCGATTTATCCATGCCAGGCGATAAATACGGTGATGGTATTACCCTCATTAAATACATTAAGCGCCATTTTCCCCACCTCTCTATTATTGTTCTTACCATGAACAATAATCCGGCGATTCTGAGCGCAGTGCTGGATTTGGATATCGAAGGCATCGTACTGAAACAAGGTGCACCGACCGATTTACCCAAAGCGCTGGCTGCCCTGCAAAAAGGGAAGAAATTCACACCAGACAGCGTCTCTAAAGTACTGGAGAAAATCAGCGCCAGCGGCTACGGCGACAAACGCCTGTCCCCGAAAGAAAGTGAAGTGCTGCGCCTGTTTGCAGAAGGCTTTTTGGTTACCGAAATCGCCAAGAAACTGAATCGCAGCATCAAAACGATCAGTAGCCAGAAGAAATCAGCGATGACCAAGCTGGGCGTAGAGAACGATATCGCCCTGCTGAACTACCTGTCCTCCGTTAACGGCGGCGCAACGCAGGTAGATTAAGGGTTTCCTCTCCTGCACCGGCCACCGCTGGTGCAGGTCATTCCTCAGAGGTTCTCGCCTGACGCACCACATTACTGTAATGCGCCAGCGCCTGCTGCAACGTGTCCAGCGTAACCGGTTTTGACAAACAGTGATCCATGCCAGCCCCGAGACAACGCTCTCGTTCTTCCGCCAACGCATTGGCCGTCACGCCGATAACCGGGAAACGTAACCCCTGCTCGCGCATACGCTGCGTAAACAAATAACCATCCATGTTCGGCATGTTGACATCCGTCAGTACGATATCGATATGATTTTTACTCAGTACACCCAGCGCGTCTACGCCATCATTCGCCGTCATCGCTTGGTAGCCCAAAGAACCCAGTTGATCCGCCAGCAGCCGACGGTTGATGGGGTGATCGTCAACCACCAGAATCATAATATCGCCATTCTCAGCCCGTACGTAGCTAGTCAGCGGCGGTGAAATGTCGATGCGATTTCTGTCTTCGCTTTCGGAGCGATAAATTTTTTCCAGCAAATCAGGCAGATGTTGAGGTGTGGACGTCCCTTGCAGCCAGAGCCCGTCACTCACTTCCTGCGCCAAGCCGGTATGTGCGCCGCTCATCACGATATGCGCCCGAACGTTAACGTCCTCTTCCGGCACCGAATCGCTAATCATCACATCATCAGGCGACACGGTTTGATTCTGATAACGCGCCACCTGCCCACCCTGTTCCTGCAACAGCGTCAGCAGGTAAGCCTCCAACCGGGCATTGCGTATCTTCAACCAGCACATTTTCCCTTGCAGACTGGCGTTGATCGCCGCTGGGGCATAGCGCGCTTTATACAGCGGAATTCTGACGCCAAACAAGCTGCCGAGCCCAGGTTCCGATTCGATGGTAATGTCTCCATCCATCAGATTGACCAGCTTTTCACAAATCGCCAGCCCTAATCCCGTACCTTGAAAATGCCGCTGAACACCGCTACCAGCCTGGAAGAACGGGTCGAACAACTTCACCGCCTCGCGAGGTTGTATGCCCACGCCAGTATCACGAACCACAAACTCCAGATAACCATCGCGGCAGCCGACTTCGAAAATGATGCAGCCCGTGTCCGTAAATTTGATGGCGTTACTTAGCAGGTTAGATAACACCTGCTGCAAACGTACGGGATCGCCGAACAGGCTGACCGGCACATTGGGATCGATAAAACAGTAGAGCGTCAGACGTTTCTTGACCACCAGTGGAAGGTAGTTGCTGGTGATATGGCTAATGACCTCATGCGGTGCAAATTCACAGGGCTCGATCTTCAACTGCTCCGACTCAATCTTGGAAAAATCGAGGATATCGCTGATGATTTTCAGCAGCAGCGCGGAAGAGTTATTCATCGCCGCAACCAGACGGTTGGCGTCCTGCGGCAGAGATTTGGTTTGCAGCAAATCGAGGTTACCGATAATTCCATAAAGCGGCGTACGCAATTCATGGCTAACGGTAGCAAGGAACATCGATTTAGACTGGCTGGCCTGCTCGGCGGCATTCGCCATTTCCTGTAGCGATTCTTCCATTTTGACGCGCGCGCTGACATCCAGCAGCACACAAATCGCCACGTTTTCATTACGATAGCGCGAATGGACAAAGCTGATTTGCAGGTGGTGATTACGGCTGGTCATGACATCCACAAACTTGGACTGCTGCTCGCAAATGATGCGGGTAATTCGCAGCCTATCTTCATGGGTCAGCAGATTGAGATAGTTGTGCGCCAGTTCGTTACTGAGGATGTTCGTGCCGTCATTAATACGCAGGATACAAATGCCCACCGGTGCCGACGCGACAATCTTGCGGTTGAATTGCTCGTTTTCTTCCAGTTGGAACGCATTCACTTCTGCTGGCAACAGCATTTTCCGCTCAAACACCAGCGCCAGCACAAACAGCAAGACAGCCGATAGCATATTCAGCATCAGCATGTTGATCATCAGTGCGCTGATATGAGAGAGCAGCACCTTCAACGGTAGCGAATACACGATACTGAATGAAGTGGGCGGCAGCGACTTCTTCAAAATGAGTTCATCATAACCATTCACATAGCCAAAATAGTTATGATCGGAGGGATAACCGTCTACCGACGAAGCGTAACGCCCCTTATCATCGGAAAACTGCAAAACGACCTGATTATATTGATCCAGTAGCCGGGCACCGATCGGAAATTTACCGATGGTGACGAAATCATCCAGACGAATCGTCTGTTCAATCCCCATGATGACTTCCAGCTTGTTATCCACATAAATCGGCGTCAGCGCATATAAATAGCCGACGTCAGGGATAGACGCAGGGGTAATCCAATAGACCGTTTCATCGCGTCCGCTTTGGGTGCGACTCTTCTTCTGTTCCTGAAATCGATCCTGCACGTTTTTGAGCAAATTATCACGGTCGAGCGACTGGTTACGGATACCAAAATCAACCATACAGCGCCGATCGCCGCCGATAAAAAAGACCCGATTAAGATCGTAGACGGCAGAGAAATTATCCTGCCAGCCATTGAAAAAATGGCTCAATGAGAGCAGCGCCGAATTTCCACCATATTGCGTGGAACAGGTTGCACCGGGAGCCAACGCATAAACGGAGACGCCGGGGCCCCCTTCCATTGGCGGTTCGGCCTTTTCCCTTGCCAGCATGAGGCGATTTGCCGCCAGATACTGGAGTTCGCGCACAATATCCGACGCGTGTCGAATGTAACCCTGCGACTGATCAAAGCTGAGGTTATACTCCTGCCGCAGCTCTGATTCTTTTTCATTCAATACTTTAGTGACATAAAAAACGGATATCAGCGCGCCCAACACCCACAGCATGACCGCCAGAACCCGAAACAAATAGCGGGACACTTTTAATGTGGTCTGGAATGAGGCGAGATATTTCAAGTGGATACCGTTGAATAATGGAAGAACCTGTTGGCTGATACACTACCGAGTGTCGATAAAAAAAGCCAGCGCATCGCGCTGGCTTACTCTGCTCATTCCGGTTTAATGAAAAGGCTTATTCGTCATCTTCAGCGATATCATCATCGCCATCAATGTCATCGATAGCATCATCGTCTTCGGCAACTTCGCCTTCAACTTTTACTACGCCATCCAGCTCTTCATCTTCTATTTTATCTTCTTTAGAAACACGTTGAAGCCCCACAACATGTTCGTCTTCCGCCGTACGAATCAACCTAACGCCCTGCGTGTTACGGCCAACAATGCTGACTTCAGATACGCGAGTACGCACCAAGGTTCCGGCATCGGTGATCATCATAATCTGATCTATTTCCTCTACCTGAACCGCGCCAACCACTTTACCGTTACGTTCGCTGACCTTGATAGAGATAACCCCTTTCGTCGCACGCGACTTGGTCGGGTACTCACTCACGGCAGTTCGTTTACCGAAACCATTTTGTGTCACTGTGAGGATGTCACCAGTTTCCTTTTCTCTGTCATATCGAATATTTTCATAGCGATAAATCCCTACATTTATAGAGAATGTCGGCGCTGGCATTTTTTCAATAATATTCAGGGAAACAACGCTGTCACTATCAGAAAGCCTAATACCACGAACTCCAGCAGCATTACGGCCCATTGAGCGTACAGCATCTTCAGAGAAGCGAACTACTTTGCCTTCCGCAGAGAACAGCATCACTTCATCTTTACCGCTGGTAAGGCTCGCGCCAATCAATTCGTCGCTTTCGTTAAGTTTAATGGCGATAATGCCATTTGAACGAAGATTCTTGAATTCCGACAACGCTGTTTTCTTCACGGTACCGTTAACGGTGGCCATAAAGATGTGATGCCCTTCTTCATATTCACGTACAGGAAGAATTGCGGTGATACGTTCATTCGCTTCAAGCGGCAGCAGATTGACGATCGGGCGACCGCGCGCGCCACGACTGGCTTCCGGTAATTGATAGACCTTGATCTGATAAACCTTTCCACGGTTAGAGAAGCACAGAATCGTGTCGTGGGTGTTGGCCACCAGCAGACGATCGATAAAGTCTTCTTCTTTTATACGCGCGGCGGACTTGCCGCGGCCACCGCGACGCTGTGCTTCGTAGTCGCTCAGCGGCTGATACTTCACGTAACCCTGGTGAGACAGCGTGACGACAACATCTTCCTGATTGATCAGATCTTCGATGTTGATGTCGGCGGTGTTCACCGTGATTTCCGTACGACGCTCGTCGCTGTACTGTGTTTTGATCGCTTCCAGCTCTTCGCGGATAACTTCCATCAGGCGCTCAGGGCTATTGAGGATATAAAGCAGCTCGGCGATTTCTGCCAACAGCGCTTTATATTCATCCAGCAGCTTTTCATGCTCCATACCGGTCAGTTTCTGCAAGCGCAGATCCAGAATCGCCTGTGCCTGCTGTTCTGTCAGGTAGTAGCGACCGTCACGGATGCCAAACTCTGGCTCCAGCCACTCTGGACGCGCGGCATCATCACCCGCACGTTCCAACATGGCCGCCACGCTACCCAGTTCCCATGCTTGTGCGATCAGCGAGGCTTTCGCTTCAGCAGGTGATGGCGCGCGGCGAATCAGTTCGATAATCGGATCGATGTTCGCCAGCGCAATGGCCAGACCTTCCAGGATATGAGCGCGGTCACGGGCTTTACGCAATTCAAAAATGGTACGACGCGTCACCACTTCACGGCGGTGGCGTACAAACGCGACCAGAATGTCCTTCAGCGGCATGATCTTCGGCTGCCCCTGATGCAGAGCGACCATGTTGATGCCGAATGACGTCTGAAGCTGCGTCTGGGAATACAGATTATTCAGAACCACTTCGCCCACGGCGTCACGTTTAATCTCGATGACGATACGCATACCGTCTTTATCGGATTCGTCACGCAGCGCGCTAATGCCTTCGATACGTTTATCTTTGACCAGCTCGGCAATTTTTTCGATCAGGCGTGCTTTGTTCACCTGATAGGGAATTTCATGCACGATGATGGTTTCACGTCCGGTTTTCGCGTCAGCTTCAACTTCAGCACGCGCACGGATGTAAATTTTACCGCGCCCGGTACGATAGGCTTCTTCAATACCGCGTCGGCCATTGATGATCGCCGCCGTCGGGAAATCCGGACCTTTGATGTGCTCCATCAACCCTTCAAGGCTGATGTTCTCATCGTCGATATACGCCAGGCAGCCGTTCACGACTTCCGTCAGGTTGTGCGGTGGAATGTTCGTTGCCATCCCGACAGCGATACCGGAAGAACCGTTAACCAGCAGGTTCGGAATACGCGTAGGCATGACGTCAGGAATCTGCTCGGTGCCGTCATAGTTCGGCACAAAATCGACCGTCTCTTTTTCGAGATCGGCCAGCAGTTCATGAGCAATTTTCGACATGCGAATTTCGGTATAACGCATCGCTGCCGCGGAGTCGCCGTCAATCGAACCAAAGTTGCCCTGACCATCAACCAGCATGTAACGCAGTGAGAAAGGCTGCGCCATACGTACGATGGTTTCATAAACGGCAGAGTCGCCGTGCGGGTGGTATTTACCGATGACATCCCCGACGACACGGGCGGATTTTTTATACGGTTTGTTCCAGTCGTTACCCAGTACGCTCATCGCATACAGTACGCGGCGGTGTACCGGTTTCAGTCCATCACGAACATCTGGTAATGCACGCCCGACAATAACGGACATCGCATAATCCAGATACGAGCTTTTCAGCTCTTCTTCAATGTTGACCGGTGTGATTTCTCTGGCAAGGTCGCTCATGGAGCCGCTATCCCTCTATTTAGGCATCTACCCGTGTTCAGAAAAGTGAACCGTTCAGATTAGGTGAACTGTTCAAAAGGTGAAAAATTATATCACAAACCGCCGTTTCGGGGGAAACTCCCTTCCGCCCTGAACAGACTGTTTTCCCAATGGACTTTTATTCACCGGATATCTCTCAGAGAAAACGGACACCGCTGCACGTTGCAGCACGAAGGGAGTATACTCGCCGCAGTAGAAGATAACGAAAGGCAGTGATGACACATGAATGTAGAGAATCAAACTCCGAACGTTGACCATCAGGAGATTGCCAAATTTGAGGCTATCGCTTCACGCTGGTGGGATTTAGAAGGTGAATTCAAACCATTGCACCGTATTAATCCGCTGCGTCTGGGCTATATTTCGCAGCACGCGGAAGGCCTGTTCGGCAAGAAAGTGCTGGATGTTGGCTGCGGCGGCGGCATTTTGGCCGAAAGCATGGCGCGTGAAGGCGCGGACGTCACCGGGCTCGATATGGGCGCAGAGCCGTTGCAGGTCGCGCGTTTGCATGCGCTGGAAAGCGGTGTCGCCGTCGATTACGTGCAGGAAACCGTAGAAGCGCATGCACACGCGCATCCGGGCCTCTACGACGTCGTCACCTGTATGGAAATGCTGGAGCACGTTCCCGACCCGCAGTCCGTGGTGCAGGCCTGTGCCAGGTTGGTCAAACCCGGCGGACACGTCTTTTTCTCCACCATCAACCGCAATGCGAAAGCGTGGATGATGGCCGTTATCGGTGCCGAGTACATACTAAAAATGGTGCCGCGCGGCACACACGACATTAAGAAATTCATTCGCCCAGCAGAGCTGATGCACTGGGTTGACAGTACACCGCTGCGTGAAAGGCATATCACCGGGCTGCACTACAATCCGCTAACGGACCACTTTAAACTGGGTCCAAACGTGGACGTGAACTACATGCTGCACACTCGGCACGACAAATAGAACCGATTAAGAATACTCTTAAAAATTGCGTGGTTTTTCACCGCGCAATTTTCCAGGTTTTACCTGAAAAACCAACAAAATGACCACGACTTATTTTTTTTACAGAATATTGACATCCTCTTAGCCCTTACAAAATCAGGATTTCGAGAAACCAACGCTTCGGCACCCTGAAATTAACACCAAAATCAAGCCTTGTACTCAAACGAATCCAGACTAGAATACTCACCATGTAGTAGCCATTTATTAAAAAATATCTATATCTAGTATTTATCCACAGAGTTAGTCACAGGCGTGTTTCTGTGAATAAACAGGGGATATTTTTTATTTTCACCAACAGGTAAATCCCAACATGAACCAGAGCTTGCTCGTTACCAAACGCGATGGCAGTAAAGAAAAAATCAATTTGGATAAAATCCACCGCGTCATTGCTTGGGCCGCAGAAGATTTACACAATGTCTCCGTTTCTCAGGTCGAACTGCGTTCACACATTCAGTTTTATGACAGCATCAAAACCTCTGATATCCATGAAACTATCATCAAGGCCGCAGCCGACCTGATCTCTCGCGAAAGCCCGGATTATCAATATCTGGCCGCGCGTTTGGCTATCTTCCATCTGCGTAAGAAAGCCTACGGCCAATTTGAGCCGCCATCCCTGCTCACTCACGTCACCAAGATGGTTGAACTGGGCAAGTACGACAAGCACCTGCTGGAAGACTATAGCGCCGAAGAATTCGCCCAAATGGACGGTTTCATCGATCACTGGCGTGACATGAATTTCTCCTATGCGGCGGTGAAACAGCTGGAAGGGAAATACCTGGTACAAAACCGTGTCACCGGTGATATCTACGAAAGCGCCCAGTTCCTGTACATTCTGGTCGCCGCCTGCCTGTTCTCCGGCTACCCGCGTGAGACGCGTCTGGATTACGTTAAACGTTTTTATGACGCGATCTCTACGTTCAAAATTTCTCTGCCGACGCCAATTATGGCAGGCGTGCGTACGCCAACGCGTCAATTCAGCTCCTGCGTGCTGATCGAATGTGGCGACAGTCTGGATTCCATCAACGCGACCTCCAGCGCGATCGTGAAATACGTTTCCCAGCGTGCCGGTATCGGCATCAACGCGGGACGTATCCGTGCGCTCGGTAGCCCGATTCGCGGCGGTGAAGCCTTCCACACTGGCTGTATTCCTTTCTACAAACACTTCCAGACGGCGGTTAAATCCTGCTCTCAGGGTGGCGTACGCGGCGGGGCTGCTACACTGTTCTACCCGCTGTGGCATCTGGAAGTAGAAAGCCTGCTGGTATTGAAAAACAACCGTGGCGTAGAAGGTAACCGCGTTCGTCACCTTGATTACGGCGTGCAGTTGAACAAACTGATGTATCAGCGTCTGGTAAAAGGTGAAGACATCACGCTGTTCAGCCCGTCTGACGTCCCCGGACTGTACGACGCTTTCTTCGCCGATCAGGATGAATTCGAGCGCCTGTATGTGCAATATGAGCAGGATAACAGCATCCGCAAACAGCGCATCAAAGCGGTCGAGCTGTTCTCCCTGATGATGCAGGAGCGTGCTTCTACAGGCCGTATCTATATTCAGAACGTTGACCACTGCAACACGCACAGCCCGTTCGATCCACAGATTGCGCCCGTTCGCCAGTCCAACCTGTGTCTCGAAATTGCGCTGCCGACCAAGCCGCTGGACGACGTGAATGATGAAAACGGTGAAATCGCGCTGTGTACGCTGTCTGCTTTCAACCTCGGTGCCATCAATAGCTTAGACGATCTGGAAGAGCTAGCGACGCTGGCCGTACGCGCGTTGGATGCCCTGCTGGATTATCAGGACTACCCGATTACCGCGGCAGAACGTGGTGCAATGGGTCGCCGTACATTAGGTATTGGCGTGATCAACTTCGCTTACTATCTGGCGAAAAACGGCGTGCGCTACTCTGACGGCAGCGCCAACAGCCTGACACACAAAACATTTGAAGCTATTCAGTATTATCTGTTGAAGGCATCGAATGTGCTGGCACGTGAGCAAGGAGCCTGCCCGTGGTTCAATGAAACCACCTATTCGCAGGGCATTCTGCCTATCGATACCTACAAGCGCGATCTGGATGCGATCTGTAACGAACCGCTGCATCTCGACTGGGAAGCGCTGCGTAACGACATCAAAGAGTACGGTCTGCGTAACTCCACGCTGTCCGCGCTGATGCCATCTGAGACCTCATCTCAGATCTCCAACGCCACCAACGGTATTGAACCGCCGCGCGGCCACATCAGCGTTAAAGCATCCAAAGACGGCATTCTGCGTCAAGTGGTGCCGGAGTACGAGACACTGAAAGACGCTTACGAACTGCTGTGGGATATGCCAAGCAACGATGGTTACCTGCAATTGGTTGGTTTGATGCAAAAATTTGTCGATCAGGCGATCTCTTCCAACACCAACTACGATCCGTCACGTTTCCCATCAGGTCGAGTACCGATGAAACAACTGCTGAAAGATCTGGTCACAGCCTACAAATTCGGTGTTAAAACGCTGTATTACCAAAACACCCGTGACGGCGCTGAAGATGTACAAGACGATCTGTTAGCAGAACCACAGGACGACGGCTGCGAAGGCGGCGCGTGTAAGATTTAAGCCAATAATGAAAGGCTGCCGATGCAGCCTTTCATCTTTTATAGCAGGCGTCGCTGCCCGCCCCTTATGGGCCTTTACAAGCGGCGTTAAAAAATGCGCCCAGCATTTTTTTGGAGAGACTCATGGCCTATACCACGTTTTCACAAAATAAAAATGACCAACTGCTAGAACCGATGTTCTTCGGCCAGTCGGTTAACGTCGCGCGTTTCGATCAGCAAAAGTATGAAATTTTCGAAAAACTGATCGAAAAACAGCTGTCTTTCTTCTGGCGTCCAGAAGAAGTCGACGTATCCCGCGATCGCATCGACTATCAGGCGCTGCCCGATCATGAAAAACACATCTTTATCAGCAACCTGAAATACCAAACGCTGCTGGATTCGATTCAGGGACGTAGCCCGAACGTGGCGCTGCTGCCGCTGATTTCTATCCCTGAGCTGGAAACCTGGGTGGAAACCTGGGCTTTCTCGGAAACCATCCACTCACGCTCCTACACGCACATCATTCGTAATATCGTTAACGATCCATCGCTGGTGTTCGACGATATCGTCACGAACGAAGAGATTCTAAAACGTGCCAAAGATATCTCCGGTTACTACGACTCGCTGATTGAGATGACCAGCTACTATCATCTGCTGGGTGAAGGAACGCATCAGGTTAACGGCAAGAGCGTGACCGTGAACCTGCATACGCTGAAAAAACAGCTGTATATCTGTCTGATGAGCGTAAACGCGCTGGAAGCCATTCGTTTCTACGTCAGCTTCGCCTGTTCATTTGCTTTTGCAGAACGCGAACTGATGGAAGGCAACGCTAAAATCATCAAGCTGATCGCCCGTGATGAAGCGCTGCACCTGACCGGCACGCAACACATGCTGAACCTGATGCGTTCGGGCCATGACGACCCAGAAATGGCGCAGATTGCCGAAGAGTGTCAGCAGGAGTGTTATGACCTGTTTGTGCTCGCTGCTCAGCAAGAAAAAGAGTGGGCTGAATACCTGTTCCGTGATGGTTCGATGATTGGTCTGAACAAAGATATTCTGTGCCAGTACGTGGAATACATTACCAACATCCGCATGCAGGCGGTTGGGCTGCCGCTGCCGTTCCAGACGCGCACCAACCCAATCCCGTGGATCAACGCCTGGCTGGTGTCCGATAACGTACAGGTCGCGCCGCAGGAAGTTGAAGTCAGCTCTTATCTGGTCGGCCAAATCGATTCAGAAATCAGCGACGACGATCTGAGCGATTTCCAACTGTAATCGATGAACAATCCAACGATCACACTGCGCACATCTGGTGCGCAGTTTTCCTGTTCAGACGACGGCGCTTCCCTGCTGGATGTGCTGGAATCTAACCGAGTCAGCATTGAATATCAGTGCCGCTCCGGCTATTGCGGCTCCTGTCGATTGCGTCTGGTAAAAGGCAGAGTAGCATATCGTCAAACCCCGCTGGCCTGCATCCAACAGGATGAAATTCTCCCCTGCTGCTGTATGCCGCAAGGCGACATCGAACTCGATATCTAGCCCCCGATCCTTCAAAGGACATTCTCCTTACCGCGTTTACTGGCGGGCGGATTTACTGCCCGCTTTCATACTCAAGTGAGTTACACTATCCGCTGAAATAGCCTTTTGACCGAAATAAAACAACCTGGAGGTTTTAAAATATGCTCACCGTCATTCCTATTTTGATCTTTGTTGCACTCATCATCGTCTGGTCAGGCATCAAAATCGTACCTCAGGGATATCAATGGACTGTGGAACGGTTTGGTCGCTATACCAAAACGCTGATGCCAGGGCTGAATCTGGTCGTGCCGTTTATGGATCGCGTTGGTCGTAAAATCAACATGATGGAACAGGTATTAGATATCCCCTCTCAGGAAATTATCTCACGCGATAACGCCAATGTGGCCATTGATGCTGTGTGTTTTATTCAGGTAATCGATCCGGCGCGCGCCGCCTATGAAGTTAGCAATCTGGAACAGGCTATCGTGAACCTCACCATGACCAACTTCCGTACGGTGCTGGGTTCCATGGAGCTGGACGAGATGCTGTCTCAGCGCGATAGCATCAACACCCGCCTGCTGCACATTGTTGACGAAGCCACTAATCCGTGGGGCGTGAAAATCACCCGCATCGAGATTCGCGACGTACGCCCGCCGGCTGAACTGATTGCTGCCATGAACGCGCAGATGAAAGCAGAACGTAACAAGCGTGCCGATATTCTGGAAGCCGAAGGGGTACGTCAAGCGGCGATTCTGAAAGCCGAAGGGGAAAAACAGTCGCAGATTTTGAAAGCCGAAGGCCAACGCCAATCTGCCTTCCTTGAAGCGGAAGCGCGTGAGCGTGCAGCAGAAGCGGAAGCACAGGCGACTAAAATGGTATCCGAAGCCATCGCGGCAGGTAACATTCAGGCGATTAACTACTTTGTCGCACAGAAATATACCGATGCGTTACAGCAGATCGGTTCTTCTAATAACAGCAAAGTGATCATGATGCCGCTGGAAGCCAGCAACCTGATGGGGGCTATCGGTGGCATCACGGAACTGATTAAAGATAGCAAAAACAGCCGAGGTCAATAATGGGCATTGAACTGGTGATGGAAAATGCGCACTGGTTCTGGCTGTCGCTCGGCGGTCTGCTGTTGGCCGCCGAAATGCTGGGTGCCAGTGGCTATTTGCTGTGGAGCGGTTTATCGGCCGTATTGGTTGGGCTAGTAACGTGGGTGGTGCCACTGGGATGGCCGTTGCAGGGAACGATTTTCGCCATCCTGACAATAGTTACTGCGCTACTCTGGTGGTATTGGCTGCGTAAACGAACGCTGTCACGTCCACAGTCGACGCTCAACCAACGCGGGCAACAACTAGTTGGACTGCGCGCAACGCTGACTGACCCGGTGATCAACGGTTTCGGGCGAGTAAACATCGGTGACAGCAGTTGGCGAGTGAAATCAGAACAGGATCTGCCCGCCGGTACGCATGTTGAAGTGATTGCCATCGATGGTATCACGCTGCATGTGCGCCCGGCTGAGCGCTAACATAACGCATTATTTGGGGGGAGCCGGTCTCCCCTTTATGATGCTATCCTTTTGACACTATCTTTTTTGACAACAGCCCGCCAGATTATTGATTATCGGGCAGTCCGCGCCCCCATCTCCGGGACACTGTTCAGCCAGTGCCAGCAAATGTTCACGCATCGTTTTCAGCTCTTCGATATGCATCTCGATTTCCTGCACTTTCTGCAACGTTCGCGCTTTGACATCCGCACTTCGCCGCAGCGGATCGTTAAATAACGTCACCAGCTCGCGGCATTCATCCAGATTAAAACCAACCTGACGCGCCTGACGCAGCAGCGTCAGCTCTTCGACGTGATGGTCGTCGTAGCTGCGGTAACCATTTTCAGAACGCAGCGGCGTAGTCAGAAGTTCTTTCTCTTCATAAAAGCGAATGGTTTTACTGCTAAGACCGGTTTTTTTCGCAACATCACTGATATTCATGATTTCCCCCTTGACCCTCCCCTTGCTAGAAGGTTTACCTTACTCAATAACTAGTAGAAATCAGATGGCCGGTCAACGTCTTTCACCGCCGGCTGTGATCACGGGAGAAAATTATTATGTCACAAACCATCTTGTTGTCATTGCAGGGGCTGACCTGCGGACACTGTGTCCAACGCGTGAAAAAAGCACTGGACGCGCTGCCTGCGGTCGAACAGACCGATGTCACACAGCAGTACGCCAGCGTCAGCGGTGACGTTGATTCCCAGACGTTGATTGACACTATTGAGCAGGCTGGCTACGAAGCACAGCTTGCTACCACGCCGGATGTCTCACTCCAGCTTTCCGGCCTGAGCTGCAATCACTGCGTCGCCGCTACACGTAAAGTATTGGAGGCCATTCCCGGCGTCGTGGCGACGGAGGTCACCACAGAGCAGGCAACCGTGTACGGCAACGTTGAAGCCACAACACTAATTAGTGCCATTGAAGAAGCCGGCTATCACGCCAGCGTACAGGAGAGCGTTCACCCAAAAACTGAGCCGCTGGCACAGGTAGCGACGACGTCGGAAGCGCTGCCAGCGGCCGAGAGTATTCTTCCGGCAATGACACCACTCGCCACCCGCGATGACGATAGCGTACAGCTCCTGCTTCAAGGGATGAGCTGCGCCAGCTGCGTGAACCGCGTACAAACGGCGCTACAAAACGTCAGCGGCGTCACGCAGGCGCGGGTGAATCTGGCCGAACGTAGCGCGTTGGTCAACGGTCACGCCGAGCCAGAAGCACTGATCGCCGCCGTTGAGCAAGCGGGCTATGGCGCGGAAATTATTCAGGACAAAGACGCACGCCGCGCGCGCCAGCAGCAAACCTCTCAGCAGGCTATTCGCCGCTTCCAATGGCAGGCCGCGCTGGGATTACTGTTGGGTGTACCGCTGATGCTGTGGGGTGTTCTCGGCGGCAGCATGAGCCTGACGCCGGAAAGCCAAACGCCGTGGCTGGTCATCGGTATTTTGACGCTAGCGGTGATGGTGTTCGCCGGCAGTCATTTTTACCGTAACGCCTGGCGCAGCCTGAAAAACGGCACCGCGACCATGGATACGTTGGTCGCGCTGGGAACGGGTGCTGCCTGGCTTTACTCTATTACCGTCAACCTGTGGCCGGATCTTTTCCCCATGGCGGCGCGTCACCTTTACTATGAAGCCAGCGCCATGATCATCGGTTTAATCAACCTCGGTCATGCGCTGGAACAGCGCGCCCGTCAACGCTCTTCGCGGGCGCTGGAACGGTTACTGGATTTGACGCCCCCCACCGCCCGCGTCGTAACGCCAGAAGGCGAAAAAGCCATTCCGCTATCCGAGGTACAGTCCGGCATGACGCTGCGCCTGACAACCGGCGACCGTATTCCTGTCGATGGCGAGATCTTACAAGGCGAAGTGTGGGTGGATGAAGCCATGCTGACCGGGGAACCGATCCCGCAAGCCAAAACATCCGGCGATACGGTTCACGCAGGCACGCTGGTTTCCGACGGCAGCGTCCTCTTTCGTGCGGATGCGATCGGCAACCAAACCACCCTATCGCGAATCATCAGACTGGTCAGGCAGGCGCAAAGTAGCAAACCCGCGATCGGCCAGTTGGCGGATCGTATTTCTGCCGTGTTTGTTCCTGTCGTCCTGGCCATCGCGCTTCTCAGCGGCGCAGTCTGGTTCTTCGTAGGGCCACAGCCGCAAATTGTTTACACGCTCATTATCGTCACGACCGTTCTGATCATTGCTTGCCCCTGTGCACTTGGGCTGGCAACGCCGATGTCGATTATTTCTGGCGTCGGGCGGGCTGCGGAGTTTGGCGTCCTTGTGCGTGATGCCGATGCCTTACAGCAGGCCAGCAAGCTGGATGTGTTGGTGTTCGACAAAACCGGCACGCTAACCGAAGGACAGCCGCGCGTTGTGGCGATTCATACCTTCGCCAACGTGACGGAAGCTCAGGCGCTGACCTGGGCGGCCTCGCTGGAGCAAGGCTCGAATCACCCACTGGCAAAAGCGATTCTTGAACGAGCAGAGAGTCTGACGCTCACGCAAGCCGAACAGTTCCGCACGCTGCGCGGCCTCGGTGTCAGCGGCAAGATCGGTGATGCACATTTGCTGTTGGGGAATCCTGTGCTGCTCAAACAGCATCAGATCGATACCACCGCAGGCGAAACGCTGATCGACGAACAGGCTCAGCGCGGTATCACGCCAGTATTGCTTGCGGCGAATGGTCACATCATTGCGGTGTTCTCCATCCACGATCCGCTGCGAGCGGATAGCGTCAGCGCCTTGCAGCGTCTCCACCAGCAGGGCTATCAGCTCGTCATGCTAACGGGAGACAATCCGCTCACGGCGAAGAGCATCGCTAAAGAAGCGGGTATCGATCAGGTGATTGCAGGGGTGCTGCCAGACGGCAAAGCGGAGGCCATCAAAAAACTACAGGCTCAGGGCAAGCGCGTCGCCATGATTGGTGATGGCATCAACGATGCGCCGGCGCTGGCGCAGGCCGATGTCGGTATTGCGATGGGCGGCGGCAGCGATATCGCGATTGAAACCGCGGCTATCACGCTGATGCGCCACAGCCTGCACGGCGTCGCCGATGCGCTGGCGCTCTCCAATGCCACGCTGCGCAACATGAAGCAGAATCTGCTTGGCGCGTTTATCTATAACTCGCTGGGAATCCCCATTGCCGCAGGCATGCTTTACCCGCTGACCGGAACGCTACTCAGCCCGGTGGTGGCCGGTGCGGCGATGGCACTCTCCTCCATCACGGTGGTCAGCAACGCTAACCGCCTGCTACGTTTTAAACCTAAAAGCCAGTAATACAAACGCGGCGCGTTGTTGAGACGTGCCGCGTTTTCCTTTGCCGAAAATTATCGTGATCTTATCACTGCAACCAGACCATTCAGCCGCACTTACTCCAGTTCATGGCGTGCGGCTTCTGCCAAAAAATGGCTGCGATCGCGATAAGTACCCGGCTGCTCTCGCACGCGATTATCAATACGCTGTATCAACGTATCGGGAAGAGAAATATTCAATCGCTGCGGTTTTCCCTCAAAAGCCGATAAATCCACATCCAGCACGAACCAACTATCGTAGTCCGCAAAATCTGGCATCGCCGCATAGATAAGGTGTCCAGCGTCATTAAGTCGTTTAATATCCAGATTTCCGCAGCTCATCGCTTCATCAATAAGCGTTAAAATCGCTTCCCGCGCCATGCGTGCAATATCTTGTTGGCTGTCAGCTGCTGAGAAACAGCCATAATCATCAGTACACAACGCCGGAACGATCAGCCCATATGCCGTAGCATCATCTTTTGGCGTTTCTACACCGACTGAAAAAAACATATTGCCTCCGAAAAGGCGGGGATCAGATCCCCGCCATTTTTTTGATGGATTTGACAGTTCCAAGTGGTAAATCCTTTTTTGGATGCGGCACTGGAAATGTTTTTCCAGTAATGGGTGACCACCATATTTGGTGACTCCCGCCGTTATGCCGTTTGCACTCACAACCTGCCGCTGCCAGCTCCTTTATCAGGTCAGTTGATTTCATGTATCCTCCTAACCTGATTTTATTATACACACCAATACACACTCATCAATATTTACGCATAGGGAGAATCAATAGAGAATGAGTAACCAAACACATAGGCCTCCATACCCTTAAGATCGGTATACCTTGTATTGTTCCGCATCTAGCGTTTAGCATAGTTATTCCACATCAGGAGACGGAATCAATGGGGCAACTGCTGCGTAGAATCGCGACTTTTCTTGGCTTTATCTCACCACTGGCTTACGCCTACCCAGCGATAGACGTTCGGCTTAACAATGAACGACAACTGCATCTGGTCGGTAGCATTCATATGGGTAGCAAGGATATGGCACCGCTACCCGATACGCTGTTGCAACAACTCCGGCAGGCGACCGCACTCATTGTCGAAGCCGATATATCCGATTCACATTCCCCCTTCGGACACAATGACGCCGAGCCACCGCTCGTACAGCGCCTCAGCCCGGAAAATTACCGTCAGCTACAAAAAATCTGCGAGTCGCTCTCTTTCGATGAGAGTAACATCAGTACGCTCCCTGCCTGGCAGGCCGCACTGATGCTCCAAGCGAGACAGGCACAGTTGCTGGGCTTACGCCCCGATTACGGCATCGATTATCAGTTGATTAACGTCGCGAAATCTCACGGTATTCAGGTTATCGAGCTGGAAGGACAGCAGACACAGGTTGATTTATTACAACAACTGCCACAGGGCGGCCTACTGTTGTTAGAGGATACGATTAAACACTGGCGCACTAACGCACATTTGCTACAAACGATGGTGGGCTGGTGGCTAGACAGCAGGCCCGGCAAATATACGCCGGATATCCCCGCGACGTTCAGCAATGAAATGACCGACCTGCTGATGGGCCAGCGTAACCGCCGCTGGCAACAGCAACTTCAGGCGCTACCGCCCGGAAATTACGTTGTGGCCGTAGGCGCACTGCATCTGTATGGCGATGAGAATTTACCCACGCTGCTTAAAAACGGTCATACCGTAATCCCATCAAAGAACATGCAATGACGCGTAGCCGCGTCGGTAAGATAGGCCCGCAACAGGGTTAAGGATAGTGAAATCATGACACCCGCAGTCAATCTGCTCGAAAAAAACAAGGTCGCCTTTACGCTACACAGCTACCACCACGACAGCGATGAAACCAACTTTGGCGAGGAAGCGGCCAGAAAGCTGGGACTGAATAAAGAACAGGTATATAAAACGCTGCTCGTTTCTCTGAATGGTGATGCGAAAAATCTCGCCGTGGCCGTTACGCCAGTCGCCGGCATGCTGGATCTCAAGAAAGTTGCCCGTGCACTGTCGGCTAAAAAAGCGGATATGGCCGATCCAGTCATCGCTCAGCGTGTCACTGGTTATCTGGTAGGAGGAATCAGCCCACTTGGGCAGAAGAAACGGTTACCAACCGTGATCGATGAACCAGCACGCCAGTTCGGTACTATTTTCATTTCCGGTGGTAAACGTGGGTTGGATATAGAACTATCGGCAGACGATTTGGCGCGACTGCTGCGCGCCACCTTTGCCGATATCGCCAGGCATGATTAAGGCTCGTCATTAAACAACCTGCCTGACGATGTAGTATTAGAGCGAAGCAGGTAGCAGAGGACTCCACGACCAGTGTGTCCCCTGCTACCGCTTCATATACTCGTCATACTTCAAGTTTCATGTGCGTTGGCTGCACTCAGTCACCCGAATCACTTACTTGAGTAAGCTCATCGGGATTCCTTCCCTTGCCGCCTTCCCGAAACTCGAATTATTTAGGGTATAATCGATTACTGATCGACTTTCGCCCCTTTATCCAACTGCATCACCGGGCCTTCTTTCACATTCAGCGTCAGGCCTTTGGTTTGCAGCTCAGCGTTCCTTACGCGAATGCCTTTGTCCGCATCAATACGCACATTATGAAAGTGGAAACCACTGAGTGGGGCTTCAGGTACGCCGATAATATAGGCCGCAGCCTTGGTCTTACCGGTCGACTCCAGATTCTCGATCGTCACATTGCTAAAATGCGGCGTCTTGTACTGATCGAACGGCTGCTCTGGATCGGTATCCGGCGGATAAATTTGCTCACCCATCGTGAAGCCGCCTTCGGCCAGCATCTTGTCGACTTCAGCCTGCACAATCGGTGCGGCTTTGTAGTAAGCAGCAAAAACCAGCGGGATTTCGACATCAACCATTTTGATATTACGGTAGGTGATGTTTTTCACTTCGCCGCCTTTACCACGCAAGGTTTTAATGCGGATACCGTACATGGAACCTTCGAACTGATTGTTTTCAACCAGCACATTATTCACGCCGCCAGAGGTTTCACTGCCAATAGAAATACCGCGCCCCTGCTTCAGGATATTGTTGGCGATATAGATGTTATCCACGACGCCATTCGGGAAGCGGCTATCCGGCTTTTCGGCTTTTATCGCAATATGGTCGTCATTACAGTCGATATAGTTGTTGGTAATACGGATATTCTGGCTGTCGATCGGGTCGATAGCATCAGTATTTGGCGCATGCCATGGCGACAGAATCCGAGTACCGTTCACATCCACATCATGCGAGTAACGCATTACAACGTGGAAGCTCGGGGAATGCGTGAGCGTGACGCCATCCACCAGCACGTTACTCGAGCTTTTGATATAAATCAGACGTGGACGATCGGTGCCGCCTTTCTTGCCGGTTGCACGAATATTGGCACGCCAGCGCTCCCACCAGACAGCGCCCTGCCCATCAATGGTTCCCTGGCCGGTAATCGCCACATTCTGTGCATCGGCAATACTGATAAAGGGAAGCCAGCCATTTTCCGCTTCTGCGTACTTGGTTTTTTCCGTCGCACGATAGGCAGTTTCTTCGGTCGACGCGACGATGGTCGCATCTTTTGCCAGATCCAGCCTGATGTTACTTTTCAGGAACAGCGGATCAACCAGATAGTTACCGCGAGGAACGTGTACCGTTCCGCCGCCAGCCGCAGCACAGTCATCAATCGCTTTCTGGAAAGCCTGGGTGTTCAGTGCGATCTGTAGGCGGTGGCCTTCGGCCCCGTATTGCGTGACGTCACAGATTTTATCTGGGAATTTTACTGAACTGGCCGCTTGTGCCGAACCAGCCTGAATACCCAATGTGATGCAGGAAGCCATTAATGACAGAGCAAGACCACTACGCATACTTAACCCCACTAAATAATGAAATATCGTTTTAATAAAATACCACTCCTATTCCATTAAAAAACGAGAGGCGATCACGTTTTAGATGTATTCGTAATAATTACAATAAGGTAGGATTTTTTTCATGCAATTGCACAATTCCCATGCTGCAAATCTACCTATGGTAGAGAGGCTGTGCGCCACATAAACAAGGAATGTAAAAGAAAGTAGGATCGAGGGGAATAGTGCTGGCCTGAGCGACCAGCACAGAGAAGATAAATGGCGTTATGCCGTCAGGCGAGCGAAAGCGTCACGGATTTCCTGTTCAGGTAAATCCACACCGATAAATACCAGAACGCTCTTTCTTTCTTCATCAGCGTGCCATTCTCTGTCCCAGTCAGCGCTATACAAGCGCTGAACGCCCTGAAACAGCAGGCGGCGATCATCACCGTTGATGGCTAGAATGCCTTTATAACGCAGCAAATTATCAGAGAATTGCAGCAGCAGGTTTTCCATCACATCAGAAACAGACTGAAGCTCAACCGCCTTATCGAGATACACAACGATTGATTGCACGTTATTCTGCGCAGGGGCAACAAAGCGAAATACTGGCGTTTTCACGTCCAGCTTGTCGCTGAGGACAAAACCGTCGATGTTAAACAGCACGCTCAGATCGATATCGCCATGTACCACAGGGTAGATCGGTGCACGCGCATTAATACGCTGAAGACGTGGTAGCAGCGTCTCGTCTTCGCTTGCCACGTCGGTTTTAGTTAATAGTATGCGGTCGGCGTAACCAATCTGCGACTGTGCAATGGTGAATTGATCGAGCTGCTGCTGGGCATGTACTGCGTCCACCAGCGTGATAATCCCATCCAAAACAAAGCGTTCACAGATAACGTCGTGCGAGAAGAAGGTCTGCGCCACCGGCCCCGGATCGGCCATACCGGTGCATTCAATGATGACGTGATCAAAATCCAACGTGCCGTTATCCACGCCATCGATCAGATCGAGCAGCGCATCGGCCAGCTCATTGGACTGCGTACAGCAGATGCAACCGTTGCTCAGCGTCGTAATCTGGCTGGCACGTTCACCGATCAACGTATTATCAATCGGGACTTCGCCGAATTCATTTTCAATCACGGCAATCTTGTAGCCGTGCTCGGCATTCAGGATATGCCGTAATAAGGTGGTTTTCCCAGCACCGAGAAACCCGGTCAGAATGGTGACATAAAGTGGTTGAGTCATAACAGATCCCAAGTCGTTAACAGCAACGCATCCCGCCTTTGCCGTCTCCGCCGTAACGCGCCTGCTGGCGTTCGCGGAAGAATTCTTCGTACGTCATCGCAGGTTTATCCGGGTGATTAGTCTGCATATGCTGCACATAGGTATCATAATCTGGCATACCGACCAGCATACGCGCCGCCTGGCCCAAATATTTTCCTGCTTTTCCCAGATTGCCGAACATCATTACCTCCAGACCATCGCCTGCAATAGCGGCTAGATAAAAAATACCCTGTATAACGTTATACATTATACAGGGTATCTGTACCCGTCATCTTTCACGTTCAGCCTTGCTAGCTGTCTCGCAAAATCTGACGGGCGCGAGTCACTTAGTGGCCGGAAGAGACTTTCACGCCACCTTCAGGAACCGGAACATACGGTGTTTCCTGATCGGTACGTTCAGCCACTTTACGTGCAGCCAGTGCCGCTTTAATACCGTACGCAATAATGCTGTACACCACGATCAGGAACAGAATGCTCAGACCGGCGTTGGTATAGTTGTTAGTCACGATATGGTTCATGTTCGAAATCTGCTGCGCGCTTAGCTCGGCACCACCTTCCGCAATTTTGCCCTTGAACATGTTAGCCATGTAGAAGAAGCCTTCCAACTGAGGATTGTCGCTGAACAGTTTCAGACCCAGCGCCCAGGTAGTACAGATCAGCAGCCAAATCGCCGGAACCAGCGTTACCCAGATGTACTGCGTACGTTTCATCTTAATCAGGATAACCGTACCCAGAATCAGCGCCACGGCAGCCAGCATCTGGTTAGAGATACCGAACAACGGCCACAGGCTCTTCACGCCGCCCAGTGGATCAACCACACCTTGATACAGCAGGTAGCCCCACAGACCGACACAGCCCGCCGTACCGATCATACCAGCAACCAGAGAATCGGTTTTCTTCAGGAACGGAACGAAGTTACCCAACAGATCTTGCAGCATGAAACGACCAGCACGCGTACCTGCATCCAGTGCCGTCAGAATAAACAGCGCTTCAAACAGAATACCGAAGTGATACCAGAAGCCCATGTCGGCACCTGGAATGATCTGGTGGAACACGTGTGCGATACCAACAGCCAGCGTAGGTGCGCCGCCTGCACGGTTCAGAACGGAAGGTTCACCGATATCTTTCGCCGTTTGCAGAATCTGCTCAGGAGAAATCACGAAGCCCCAAGAGCTGACCGTCGCTGCCGCGTGGGCGGATACGTCCTGCAACTGTGCCAGAATCATCGGCGCATCTGCTGTGCCCAGTCGGTGCAGATCCGGCATCGTAATACCCAACGCCGCCGGCGGAGTATTCATCGCAAAGTACAGACCCGGTTCGATGATAGACGCCGCAACCAGCGCCATGATCGCCACGAAAGACTCCATCAGCATGGCGCCGTAACCGATGAAACGTGCATCGTTTTCGTTAGCCATCAATTTCGGCGTAGTACCGGAAGCAATCAACGCGTGGAAGCCAGACACCGCGCCACAGGCAATCGTAATAAACAGGAATGGGAACAGCGTACCTTTCCAGACCGGACCGGTGCCATCCACAAACTGTGTTACCGCTGGCATTTTCAGATCGGGATTCAGAATCACGATACCAATTGCCAGACCGACGATGACACCAATTTTCAGGAAGGTCGCCAGATAGTCACGCGGTGCCAGAATCAACCATACCGGCAGCAGTGCGGAAACGAAAGCATAACCAATCAGCGTGTAGGTGATGGTGGTATCTTTAAAGGTTAGTGCCGGCCCCCAGTACGGGTCATGTGCTACTACGCCACCAAACCAGATTGCCAGCACCAGCAGCACGATCCCGATCACCGAGATTTCACCGACTTTACCTGGGCGGATAAAGCGCATGTAAACGCCCATAAACAGCGCGATCGGCACCGTAGAACACACGGTAAAGACGCCCCACGGACTTTCTGCCAGCGCTTTAACCACGATCAGTGCCAATACGGCAAGAATGATGATCATGATAAGGAAGCAGCCGAACAGCGCAATTGTACCCGGTACCGGGCCCAATTCCTTCTTAACGATCTCGCCTAACGACGCGCCGTTACGACGGGTCGAAATAAACAGTACCATGAAGTCCTGTACCGCCCCCGCCAGCACCACGCCGCCCAGCAGCCATAAGGTGCCCGGCAAGTAGCCGACCTGCGCAGCCAGTACCGGCCCAACCAGCGGACCTGCGCCTGCAATAGCAGCAAAGTGGTGTCCGAACAGGACGTTACGGTTCGTTGGCACATAGTTAAGACCGTCGTTATTCACAACGGCGGGTGTTGCTCTGGTCGGATCTAACTGCATGACTTTTTGTGCGATATACAGGCTGTAGTATCGATAGGCCACGAGGTAAACAGCGACAGAAGCAACAATAATCCATAATGCACTGATATGCTCACCGCGACGTAGTGCGACTACGCCGAGGCAGGCAGCCCCAATGATTCCAAGAATCATCCAGGGGATGTGTTTAAGAATGGAACTGCTCTTCATAAGACATCCTTCAATTAAAAATCACAATCGTTTGATTTTGTTAGCTATAGAAAAATAAACCCTGGTAATGCGTCATGCGATAACGTGGGTTATCGCGTATTTCAGATAAAGGAAGATAATGGCGGCACATTACGCCATCGCGTACGCGCGTGTGGTGGGTATTTGGGTAGGCGGCAGAATAGCGAGCTAAGCGGTTAGAATGACGCAGTAAGTGGCTGGGGATAATTTGGGCGGTATAAAACGAAAAGGCCGCGACGTCCGCGGCCAATAGAGTGTTAAATGTAGTGCGCGATTACGGAACCTGATATGCCAGTTTGTAATTACCCGCCGTCGCGGTGCGGAATGTCACACTGTCGGTGCGCCAGCGGATTTCCACTTCCTCAGGAGATTGCACTTTCCAGTTGGAAGCATCGTTAACGTTCAACACCAGTCGGTCAATGGTCGCAACGTCTGTTACCGGGTCGGTGATATCGAGTGCAAACGCGAACGCAAGCGAGTCCGGCACGCCGTTATTGGATGAAAACAGCTGCGTCCATTGTGCCTCAGTAATACCGCCGAGCTCTGCTGGCGTCATACCGTCCGCAACCAATGCTTCTGCACCTGCGGTATCTGCTGACAGCATACCAACATCAACCCACGCCCCGTTCTGCAATACATGCCAATTAACCAAATCACGCGTGACAGCGATACGTACTTTACCGTTACCCGTCTGCGTGGCCGTTAGTGTGGCGGAATTGATCTGGCTGTAACTCGCTAGTGAAGCCGACGCGGATTGGATCATGATTTGTGAATATGGAGTATATTGCGTTTCAATCTTCATTGCCGAATTTGATATTACTTTCACTGGATTAGTAAACAATAATGGCAGGTTACTCAAACTACTCACCCCCAGCATATTAATTTTTTCTGCTGTTAATTCACCCTCGATTTCTGATAACAAACCATTATTAACACTGTAATTCTTACCATCATGGCTAATTACAAATTTTTCCAGAGAATCATAGATCTCCAGTTCTTCAACACCAACGAATGATGATAAAACCCCATAATTCGCTAATGTTATGTGAATACGATAATATTGAAAACTAACATCATTATTAATTACATACGTACGTTTCTGGCCTGGGGTATTTTGAGTATCGTTTGCAATAGTATGCAATACCGTCCACGTGGAGCCGTCGTGGCTCCCCTGAAACGTCCAGGTACGCGGCGAATTTGAATACCCAGATTGATTTCGGGTAACAACAGAGTACCCCTGTATGCGGAAAGGTGTGGGAAGTTTTATTCCTACCCATTGTGGGGATGAGGTTGAAGGAGCAGCATCACTAGTCCATGAATCAGATCCACCTACCTGTGATCGATTAAAGGCTTTATATATCGCAGACACAGCGCCAGGGTCTCTGTTATTTGAACTCGCGATGGCTTCATAGCCAGTTGGGACGTTATTAGCCGTCATTGCAGGGATAATATTTTCCACCGTTGCTGGTGTTGTTGGCGTTCTCTGAAAAATACTTATCGCTTCACCATCAGATTTTATTTCGGCAGAATAAAATTTTCCATCCGATGTTAATTGATAGTTTGATCCCGTATAAAGATTGGCCACACCATCAAAAATAACATCATCTGTTGCATAGTAATTGGCTTCACTGGATGCGTCAAAATCATCAACAACGTAAGTTTGATTCGCCGCTCCGGCTTCTTCTTTTAGCGCATACGCCGCGAGATTAAATGCATTTTGTGGATTAATGCTGAACGCATGGTTTTGTCCTGCCGTTGCGCCCAGTCGCTCGGCGACGATATAGCCAGAACCGCCGCCGGCTCCCCCGCCTGTTGCACTGATAATGGTTTTTTCATTCACCGGGTTATAGCTCAGCGTCACGCCTACCCCAGCTTCCAGCGAGGAATGAATCAGCTGCTTCGTTTTTTGTGTGTAGTCGGTGATTTCTGATGTGGTGTGAGTGTGATTCGCAGCCGCAACCCCCATCTGCGCTGGCGTCGGTGAAATATCACCACTGCCCAGCAGCGATTGACCAAAGAGCGTACGGATAGTCGTGCCAGAAATTAATTCAGCCTGCTTTGCATTCCACACTGCTTTTTCATCCGGCGAGGCAAATTTTCTGGTGGCCGTTTCGGTAATCTGATCGGCGGTATAGTCACCAGGTTGTGCAGTCACGATACCGGTACGTCCGAATACAGAGGTAACGCCAGAAACACCGGGTTGAGGTTCGCACTTATTATCCATATCCACATGGCAACAAGTATGGGAATCAGCTTGAATGGGGGGATTAACAGTACAGGTTGGTTTTTCCGCGTTGCCGCAGACGTTAATTTCAATATTTACGCTTTTCATCGTACCGACTACTCCGTTGGTGAAGGTGTTTCAGGAGTATCGTGTATTTAGCAAGCCTGATATTTTAAAGCGCGTTACTAAACATAAGTTTTTAATGAATTAAATCAGAAAGTTGGATTCATTCCTTTTTGGCAGTGAAAGGCTTAAATGCAGCGCGGCGTCTCAGAATAATGCCCAGAAAAAAGGCGGTTTATGTCATCAGTTAGGAGACAAAAACCGCCATCACTATTGGTTATTTATAAACAATTTCGCCTTTCGGCGCGTAAGCTTCCGCATCCAGCGGAGAGTGCTTCTCGATGTATTGTTTCAGCACTTCAGCATCAACGAATCCCGTGTTGACATAGCCAGGAAGGTTATCAAGGCGTGGGTAACCATCACCGCCCATCGCATTAAAGTTCAGCGTTGCCATGCGGTAAACCTTATCTGCCTGCAACGGCTCACCTTTGATTTTCACATTCTGCACGCCCTGCCCATCTGCCGTCAGGCTGACATTGAGGAATTGCGCATAGGCACCGGAATCCACCTTTTTATTGGCGGCGACGGCCAGATACTTCTCAACGTCGCTGCCTTTCATATCCACATAAACCAGCGTGTTGGCAAACGGTTGAACCTTCAGGACATCTTTATAGGTGATATCACCTGATTCAATCGAGTCACGCACACCGCCGCCGCTCATGATGGCAAAATCAGCCCCGGCACGCTCAAGCTGTGCTGACAGCAGTACGTGTGCCAGATTGGTCTGACGGAAACGCACCTGATTGCGGTCACCTTCCAATTTCCCTTTCACGCTACCGATCTTGATACCTAGCTGCGCTTGCCCTTTTTCCTGGAACGGCGTCAGCATTTTCATGACATCAGGATCCTGCGTGATTTCATCTGTATAGAAAACACGCTCGGTCTTGCCGTCTTTCTCTACCTTTTTCTTCAGGTTGATCGGTATCAGCTGATAGTGCTCAAGTTTCAATTCACCATTGCGGAATGTGAAATCGGCACGGCCGACATATTTACCCCACTCATGCGCTTGAACAATCCAGGTGCCGTTCTGGCGATCGGGAGCACAAGGCGTGCCCGGCACATAATCCACCTGTTTTTTATTTTCCTGCGCCATACAGACTGGATCCTGCGAGTGACCACCGACAATCATGTCCAGATAGCCAGCCGGCAGGCTACGCGCCATTTCCACATCACCTGGCGCATTCGATCCGTGATTACCATCGTCATAGTGCCCCATGTGCGTCGCGGCAATAATCACATCTGGCTTTTCACTCTTCCGCAATTGCTCAACAACCTGCTTGGCTTCCGTAGAAGGGTTACGGAATTCGATATCGGTAAAATACTCAGGATTGCCTAATTTGGCCGTATCGTCTGTTGTCAGGCCGATAACCGCGATTTTCACACCTTGCTTGTCGAACAGGGCATAAGGCTTAAATAAGCGCTGGTGAGTGCTTTTTTGGTAAATGTTGGCCGATAACAGCGGGAATTTCGCCCATTTCTCCTGTTGACGCAGGACAGACAGCGGATTATCGAATTCGTGGTTGCCGAGTGCCATGGCATCATAGCCGACCATGTTCATACCGCGGAAATCTGGCTCTGCATCCTGTAAATCGGACTCTGGCACGCCAGTATTAATATCACCGCCGGAAAGCAGCAGTACGCTGCCCCCTTTACTCGCCACTTCCTGACGAATCTGATCGACCAGCGTTTTTTGCGCCGCTAGCCCATATTCACCGTGGTCGTTATGCCAGAAGTGGCCGTGATGGTCATTGGTATGCAAAATAGTGATAGCGTATGTTTTATCTTTTTCCCAAGCCATTGACATAACAGGCGTTAGCGCCAGGGACACCGCCAGCGCACATCCCAGAGCTTTTATTGAAAAGCGCATGATAAATCTCCGTTTATTTTAACGACCCAGTGGAACCACTGAGAAACTCACCACACAAATTAGCACAGCAAGATGAACAATGCGCGAGGCGCATTCACGCGGTTCGTCAGCAATGTGCGATTGCCGATAAAATCAGATTAGGTCTAACCGCTAGCGTGATATCGCGCTGACTCGACACTGTCGTCGTCCCGTCACGAACTCTTGCTAATATGGATGCTTCATCGGAATAATTCGGCATCACACCGTTTATTCCCTGTTTTCCGGTGTTTTACGCCGGTGGGTAAAATTATTCCACTGAATACACAGGAGAGCAGTGAGGCATTACGGCCAAGAACATCACGCCATCAGAATAATTACGCATGTTTATCAATGCTTATCGTGAGAAACCACCCTTAAATCTGTGTTACACTACCTTTAGTTGGGTAAACTGATATTTTTCATAAAATACCACTTTTATCCAAGCAACATTTCGCTATATGCAATAGAATTTGTGTATACCCAGAATAATTGGCGTTGCAGCCAGACAGCAAACGAACGAATCCCAATACGCTTTTCGATGCATAATAAGAGTGATAAGGGTACGTAAGCGCCGCTCACCACGCTGTAGCTTCAAGGCAAGAAGGGTAAATCCGCTCAATTACGTTTCATCTATGGCACAAGGAGTTGGGATGCATGCTGCAACACCGCTAATTTCTACTATCGCTGGGGGGCTGGTTCTTGCTTTCCTCCTTGGTATTCTGGCAAACCGCCTGCGTATCTCTCCCCTTGTTGGTTACCTTGCCGCAGGCGTACTTGTCGGTCCTTTTACCCCCGGTTTCGTTGCCGATACCTCACTGGCATCAGAACTCGCTGAACTTGGCGTCATCCTGCTGATGTTTGGCGTCGGCCTACACTTCTCACTGAAAGATCTCATGGCGGTAAAGTCCATCGCCATTCCCGGCGCGATAGCCCAGATTGCCGTGGCTACGCTGCTTGGAATGGGGCTATCCGCGATGCTGGGCTGGAGCCTGGCGAGCGGCCTGGTTTTCGGCCTTTGCCTGTCCACCGCGAGTACCGTGGTTCTGCTACGCGCGTTGGAGGAACGACAGCTTATTGATAGCCAGCGCGGTCAAATCGCCATCGGCTGGCTGATTGTGGAAGATCTGGCAATGGTCCTTACGCTGGTTCTGCTGCCAGCCTTCGGCGACATGATCGGCTCTGAGCATGCCGACACCAGCAAACTGCTAACCGATTTGGCCTGGACCATCGGTAAAGTGATTGCGTTTATTACCCTGATGATTGTCGTCGGCCGCCGTCTGGTACCGTGGGTATTGGCAAAAAGCGCCAGCACCGGTTCACGTGAGCTTTTCACGCTAGCGGTCTTGGCAATGGCACTGGGTATCGCCTTTGGCGCGGTGAAATTGTTTGATGTCTCCTTTGCACTGGGCGCATTCTTCGCTGGTGTGGTACTGAACGAATCTGAGCTCAGCCAGCGTGCGGCGCACGACACGCTGCCGCTGCGCGATGCCTTCGCCGTACTGTTCTTCGTTTCCGTCGGGATGCTGTTTGATCCAATGATCCTGCTGAACGACCCGATTTCCGTGCTGATCACTCTGGCTATTATCGTGTTCGGTAAATCAGCCGCTGCTTTCGTGCTGGTTCGACTTTTTGGTCACTCTAAGCGGACAGCATTAACGATTTCCGCCAGTCTGGCGCAAATCGGTGAATTTGCCTTTATTTTGGCTGGACTCGGCATTGTGCTGGGGCTGCTGTCTGAAGAAGGACGGAATCTGGTACTGGCCGGCGCTATCCTCTCCATCATGATAAACCCGCTGCTGTTTACGCTGCTTGAACGCTATCTGGCGAAACATGAAACCATCGAAGAGCAGATCGTGGAAGAAGCCATTGAGGAAGAAAAACAGATTCCTGTCGATATGTGCAACCATGCCCTGCTGGTCGGCTACGGTCGTGTTGGTAGCCTGATTGGTGCCAAACTGCATCAGGCCGGTATTCCCATCGTTGTCATTGAGAATTCACGTACACGCGTTGACGCACTGCGTGAACAGGGAATTAAAGCCGTATTAGGTAATGCGACCAAGCCTGAAATCATGGATATTGCGCGTCTGGACTGTGCACGTTGGCTATTGCTGACCATCCCGAACGGTTATGAAGCAGGTGAAATCGTCGCTGCGGCCCGTGATAAGCGTGCCGATCTGGAGATTATCGCCCGCGCGCACTATGACGATGAAGTCAGCTACATTATGGAGCACGGTGCCAACGAAGTGGTAATGGGAGAACGGGAAATCGCCAACAGCATGATCACGATGTTGAGGCTGGATGAGACTCCCCCTGCACCTCAGGCGTGTCCTATTTAAATGCCTACACGTTAGAGACAAAAATGGCGGGCCTATTAGGTCCGCCATTTTTTTACGTTGTGCTATATACCGTCAAACGTCACCAGACAAAAACTATCTTGCCCCTACTCTGCTTTACTCACTAACTGTTCCAGCAGATCGATGTGCAGCGGATCGTCATTGAGCGCAGGAATATAGTGGAATGCCT
Organism: Pectobacterium actinidiae; assembly: GCF_000803315.1. Classification (NCBI taxonomy): domain Bacteria; kingdom Pseudomonadati; phylum Pseudomonadota; class Gammaproteobacteria; order Enterobacterales; family Pectobacteriaceae; genus Pectobacterium; species Pectobacterium actinidiae. The sequence continues at coordinate 1,063,365 of NZ_JRMH01000001.1, read as the reverse complement.
CTCCGCCTGCGTGCAGGAAAATCTCACGGTTCTGTTCCTGAATCTCTTCCAACGTTTCCAGACAGTCAGCGGAAAAACCGGGGCACATGATCTGAATATGCTTGATTCCCTGCGCCGGTAGCCCTTGCATGGTTTCATCTGTGTATGGCGTCAGCCAGGGTTCACGGCCAAAACGCGACTGGAAAGTCATCATTATTTTGCCTTCCGGCAGCCCAAGCGCGGCAATCAGCGCCTCCGTCGTCGCCCGACAGCGTTGCGGATAGTCATCCCCTTCATTGGCATACCGCACAGGGATGCCGTGATAGGAGATCACTAATCTGTCTGGTTCACCGTGTTCAGCAAAAGACTGCTCGACACGATGCTTCAACGCCGCAATATAAGCAGGATGCTCGGCGTAATCACGGATAAAGCGAATCGCAGGCAACTGGCGATTATCACGCAGCTGTGCAGCGAGACCATCCCACACCGCAGCGGTCGTTGAGCAGGAATATTGCGGATACATCGGCAAGACCACCAGTTGCGTGACGCCCTGCGCCAGTAGCTTATCCAGCGCCGAACGCAGACTGGGCGAACCATAGCTCATCCCCAGCTCAACAGGCGTTTCCGGCATACGTGCTGCCAGAGCCTGCTGCTGTCGACGGCTAATCACTAACAGAGGTGATCCCCCTTCCATCCAGACCGATTGATAGAGTTTCGCCACTCGTGGTGAGCGAGTTGGCAGGATGATACCGCGCAGCAGCGGCCACCATAGCAGACGCGGCGTGTCCACCACGCGTCGGTCGCTGAGAAACTCCGCCAGATAACGCCTCACCGCCTGCGGCGTCGGGGCATCGGGTGTCCCTAAGTTCACCATCAGCACGCCGTATTTCTCTTGTTTCATCGCCGTCTTCCTTTTATGGAGAAGCAGGCTTTCTCTCAGCCCGCCAGTGCGTAACATCAGATGTCTATTGTAGCGAAAAAAAGCTAAACAAATACGGGTAGATAGCAGGGATAACGCCGATGCTATCAATAGAGGAAACAAAGCAAACGAGGATTTCAGAACGAAAAAATGCCAGACAGTCGTCTGGCATTCAGATGTTTGGGTCAGATTCGCGTAGAAAAATTAGCCCAGAATGGTTTCCAGCTCAGCGCGAACTTCTTCCACTTTACGCGTGCCTTCTACTTTGAAATAGCGCGTGTTGCCCGCGTCAGCTTCTTTCTGATAGTAAGAAACCAGTGGTGCAGTCTGCTGATGGTACTCAACCAGACGCTTACGTACGGTATCTTCCTGATCGTCTTTACGAATAGTCAGATCTTCGCCCGTCACATCGTCTTTGTCTTCAACTTTAGGCGGATTGAATTTTACATGGTAGACACGACCGGACGCCGCATGAACGCGACGGCCAATGATACGATCGATGATCAGTTCGTCAGGAACGGCAAACTCGATAACGTAATCCACATTGATGCCTGCATCTTTCATCGCATCAGCTTGTGGAATGGTGCGTGGGAAGCCATCCAGCAGAAAACCGTTACGGCAATCCTCCTGGGCGATGCGCTCTTTAACCAGAGCAATGACCAGCTCATCAGTGACCAGCTTACCTGCGTCCATGATTTCTTTAGCCTGCTTGCCCAATTCAGTACCCGCTTTTACCGCTGCACGCAGCATGTCACCCGTGGAAATCTGCGGAATACCGTATTTCTCCATGATGAATTGAGCCTGAGTACCTTTGCCTGCGCCCGGAGCGCCCAGCAGAATAATACGCATCGCGTAAATCCCCTTGCTATGTAATATTTATAAAATAAATTTGAAAAACGCTAAACCATACCATTCCAGACGCTTATGCTCAAGGAACGGGCTCGCTTCAGCAACGCGTAGGCAGATGAAAAAAAGCCAGATACCTAAAAATACGGTTTGCCGTCTGCCCAATGTTGCCATTCAGTGTAGACGAAGAAACTCTCGATAGCGGAAGGAAGAATGAAACCGAGGGGAAGACCCCGGATGATTCCGGGGTCTGGAGGATATGACTATCAAGCACTTAATAGCTGATTCATACGACGAATGAACTGGTTTGGATCGTCCAACGTGCCGCGTTCAGCCAACAGAGCCTGATCCAGCAGCAGCTCGACCCACTCGCCAAACTCGGCTTCATCAGAAACATCAGCCGCACGTTTAATTAGCGCGTGCTCCGGGTTCAGTTCAAAAATGTACTTCACTTCCGGTGCTTGCTGCCCCGCCGCGGCGAACAGTTTCGCCATCTGTGTACTCATCTCGTCCGCATCCGTTACGACAATCGCAGGCGTATCGGTCAAACGGTAGGTGAAACGCACATCTTTAACGCGCTCGCCCAGCAGAGTCTTCACACGGTCAACAAATGGTTCCAGCGCTTTCTGTGCTTCTTTCTGAGCATCGTTTTCTTCATCAGCCAGTTTGTCGAGCGTGTCATCCGCTTTGCTAACCGACTGGAAGGATTTACCGTCGAACTCGGTCAGGTAGCTCATCATCCATTCGTCAATGCGCTCGGACAACAGCAATACCTCGATACCTTTCTTACGGAACAGCTCCAGGTGCGGGCTGCTCTTCGCCGCCGCATAGCTGTCTGCGGTGATGTAGTAAATCTTGTCCTGACCTTCCACCATCCGGCTAACGTAATCTTCCAGCGACACCGTCTGTGCGGAGCTGTCGGATTGTGTCGTGGCAAAACGCAGCAGTTTCGCGATCGCCTCACGGTTGCTACCGTCTTCCGCCGGACCTTCCTTCAACACCAGCCCAAACTGTTGCCAGAACGTCTGGTATTTTTCCGCGTCGTCTTTCGCCAGTTTATCCAGCATTTGCAGCACGCGTTTAGTCAGCGCATTACGCAGATTCTGCGTCACACGGCTGTCCTGCAAAATCTCACGGGAAACGTTCAATGGCAGATCGTTGGAATCAATCAGGCCACGCACAAAACGCAGGTAGTTCGGCATGAACTGCTCGGCATCATCCATAATAAAGACGCGCTGAACGTATAGTTTCAAGCCGTGTTTATGATCGCGGTTCCACATATCCCACGGCGCACGCGCGGGAATATAGAGCAGGCTGGTGTATTCCTGCTTACCTTCCACACGGTTGTGACTCCAGCTCAGCGGATCGGTAAAGTCATGGGAAATATGCTTATAAAACTCGTTGTATTCTTCATCGCTGACTTCAGATTTACTGCGCGTCCACAGAGCCTGTGCCTTGTTAATTTTTTCCCAGCTAACAGTGGACTCACCGCCTTCTTCTTCGCTTTCTGTCTGGGATTGGATTTCTACCGGCAGCGCGATGTGGTCAGAATATTTGCTGATAACGGAACGCACGCGCCAGTCATCCAGGAATTCGTCTTCGCCTTCACGTAGATGCAAAGTGATCTCCGTTCCGCGATCGTCTTTGGTGATGTCGGCAATGGTGTAATCACCTTCCCCGGCAGATTCCCAATACACGCCCTGATCGGCATTTGCCCCCGCAGCACGGGTACGTACGGTCACTTTATCCGCCACGATGAAGGCGGAGTAGAAACCCACACCGAACTGACCAATCAGTTGGCTATCTTTAACCTGATCGGAACCCATCGATTCCAGAAAGGCCTTGGTGCCAGATTTCGCAATCGTACCCAGATTATCAATGACTTCGTCACGGCTCATGCCGATACCGTTGTCAGAAATCGTCAGCGTACGTTTTTCTTTATCCGTAGACACACGCACGCGCAGATCGCCATCACCCGCATACAGCTCTGGTGCGGACAGCGCACGGAAACGTAGCTTGTCTGCCGCATCGGAGGCGTTGGAGATCAATTCACGCAGAAAAATTTCTTTGTTGGAATAAAGCGAATGGATCATCAAATGCAGGAGTTGCTTAACTTCGGACTGGAACCCGCGAGTTTCTTGGCCTTTCATACTCATTATTGCTTACCTCAATCCTAATATTATTCAGGCTGATTAAACTGACGATAAGTAGCAAGTGGGGATAAACCAAGGGGATTTCAAGGGGTAAATTTCAGCGAAAAAAGAAAACGATGAGATGAAAGAGGAAAACAAGACTGCGGCTGCCAGATAATAATGCTGGCAGCCGACAGATTAAAAACGGAAAGGCTGACGACCCGCGAGAGAATGGGACAGCGTGGTGCCATCGACCATTTCCAGTTCACCGCCAACGGGAACACCGTGTGCAATGCGGCTGGCCATCACGCCGTGTTGCGCGCACAGTTCCGCGATATAGTTTGCCGTGGCGTCGCCTTCAACCGTTGGGTTGGTAGCCAGAATAACTTCGCTTATCGATTCCACCTGCAAGCGCTCTTCCAACCGCCCCAAACCGATATCGTCCGGGCCAATGCCATCCAGCGGTGACAAATGCCCCATCAATACAAAGTATCGACCGGCAAACTGCCCCGTCTGTTCAATGGCATGAATATCAGCCGGGCTTTCTACCACGCAAATCTGCCCATTTTGCTGGCGGCGCGGGTTCGAGCAAATCGCACAAACGTCCTGCTCGGTAAATGTCCGACAGTCGCTACAGTGACCGATTTCGGACATCGCCCGCGTCAACGCCTGCGCCAAACGCATACCGCCACTGCGGTTACGTTGCAGGAGTTGAAACGCCATGCGCTGCGCCGACTTGGGTCCAACGCCCGGCAGGCAACGCAGCGCTTCCATCAGTGATTCAAGAAGCGGACTGGTCTGCATCAGAACGGCATCTTGAAGCCCGGCGGCAGTTGCATACCGCTGGAAACAGACGCCATTTTCTCTTTTTGCGTTTCAGCAATACGACGAGCTGCATCGTTGAACGCCGCAGCGATCAGGTCTTCCAGCATCTCTTTGTCGTCTTCCATCAGGCTTGGATCGATCTCAACACGGCGGCAGTTATGCGCACCGTTGATCGTGATTTTCACCAGACCCGCACCCGATTCGCCCGTGACTTCCAGATTCGCCACTTCTTCCTGCATCTGCTGCATTTTTTCCTGCATCTGCTGGGCTTGCTTCATCAGGTTGCCAATTCCACCTTTACCAAACATAGTTTTCTCTCTATCACGTCGGGCTGCGCACTCGCAGCGGTTAAACAGGGCGGATACTTTCTTCGTCCAGTTCCGCATCAAAGAAACGCCGCAGCGTTTGAATCGTTGTATCGGCCAGAATTGACTGACGCGCCTGCGCCAGCTTCTCTTCATATATAGCCTGACGCCACTCCAGCGGCGTCCGCACCGCCGGGTTATCGTCTTCAGTAATCAGTAATTCTACAGGATGCCCGTAGTGAGCCGTCAATGCATCCGCCAGCGTCTTTTGCGCCGCAGGCGAATTCAGATGCCGCTGGGATGAACGCAGATGCAGATGAATCTTGTCTGCCTCTTCGCTCTCTTTAAACGCATTGAGTGCCAGCTGTTGTACCAGCTTTGGTAACGTCAGGCGATGAATTTCCGCCGCCCATGCATCTCGCTCCAGTGACTCTTCCGCCAACCGTGCCACCAGCTCCGGCGTTTTTTCGTGCTCTAATGCCGAACGCAACGCTTTGGGCGTTGCGACGTCGACCTTCTCTTCTTCGACTTTATTCTGCGCCCGCCAACGATATGCTTCCGGCTTTTTAGGCTCGTTGGGAGAGGTTTTCGCGTTTTGCCGTTGAATGCTGCGCTCAGTTACCGAAGCCAATCGCTCCAGCGCTGAGGTTGCCGGCCGCGTGTTGTCAGACGCTGCCGGATCAGCCTTTTTTGGTGGCGTACTCCCCTGTTTTCGCAAGAGCTGACTACGCGCCTGTAATAACTGAGACGTCGCATCAGGCAATTCGCTCTCACCATGCTGCTCCGCGGGAGCTGGTGCCTCCCCTAACGGCGGTGCATAGGCAGAGGCATCCATCGGCGGCTCATGAGAGTATGATGGCGGCGGCATGTCTTCGGGAGATGCTGTATTTTGCGGCACTCCCGCACGAACCGTCGCCGCTCCCGTAGCAACGGGTTGCTGCACAGGAGGCTGAGTAGAAGGCGCACGCGTAGCCTGAACAGGCGCGGCATTCACTGGCGCTACCGGTTCGGCGATAATCTGGCTGGGATGAAACGCCAGCGCTCTCAGTAGCGTCATTTCAACGCCCATCCGGCGATCGGGTGCAAAAGGCAGTTCTTTGCGGCCAATGAGCATCGTCTGGTAATAAAGCTGCACCTCTGCGGGCGGCAGCGCACGAGCCAAATCTCGCATACGCGCTTCAACTGCGGCGTAATCATCACCCAACGCCGCAGGCAGCAGTTGAACCATAGCAATACGATGTAATAGCGTTTGGGTTTCCACCAGCAACGATTCCCAGTCCACTCCCCGTGCCGCAACCTGGTCTAACAGCGACATGACCTGAGCCCCATCGCCTTTCGCCAGTGCTTCAATGAGTGCCAGCGGTTGCTCATCGTCCAGCGTGCCCAACATTTGGCTGACTGAAGCAGTCGTGACCTGTCCTTGCCCCATGGCAATGGCCTGATCGGTCAGACTCAGCGCATCACGCAAGCTCCCATCGGCAGCGCGTGCCAGAAGCTGTAGCGCCCGAGGTTCACTGACGAGGTTTTCTGCCTGTAATACCTGTTCCAGATGCGCGCGAATCTGTTCGACATCCAGCGCTTTGAGGTGAAATTGCAGGCAGCGTGACAGAATGGTCACAGGCAGTTTTTGCGGATCGGTGGTCGCCAGCAGGAATTTAACGTGCGGAGGCGGTTCTTCCAGCGTTTTCAGCAGCGCATTAAAGCTGTGGCGCGATAGCATGTGTACTTCGTCAATCAGGTACACCTTGAATCGCCCACGCGCAGGGGCGTACTGCACATTATCCAGCAGATCGCGCGTGTCTTCGACTTTAGTGCGAGATGCAGCATCGATCTCGATTAAATCGACAAAACGGCCCTGTTCGATTTCGCGGCAGTTGTCACACTGACCACAGGGCGTTGCCGTCACGCCCTGTTCGCAATTCAGCCCTTTTGCCAGCAAACGGGCAATCGACGTCTTCCCGACACCACGGGTGCCAGAAAACAAATAAGCGTGATGGATTCTGCCTAGAGAAAGGCCGTTAGCCAACGCGGTCAGGACATGTTCCTGACCGACAACATGGGCAAAGGTTTGGGGACGCCACTTACGGGCAAGAACCTGATAGCTCATCAATACCGCAACAGTCGAGTTATTGAGGCGATCATGCTAACACAGCCACGCCGCTATCGGCGAGACTGTTATGATTAATGTCCGGGGAAGTCAACCAGGCTATAGCAGGTGACGCCCATCTCGGTCAGGCGTTGCTCGCCGCCCAGATCGAACAAATTAATGATAAATGCGGCATCGTTGACCGTACCGCCCAGACGACGAATCAATTTCACCGTCGCTTCAAGCGTACCGCCTGTTGCCAGCAGATCGTCGATCACCAGCACATTATCGCCAGCGGAGATGGCATCCGCATGAATTTCCAGCGTATCTGAACCGTATTCCAGTTCATAGCTTTCACTGATCGTCGGACGTGGCAGCTTGCCCGGTTTACGCACGGGAACAAAACCCACGCCCAGCGCCAGAGCCACTGGAGCGCCAAACAGGAAACCACGCGCTTCCGTCCCGACAACCTTCGTCACACCGGAGTTGCGGTAACGGTTTGCCAGCATCTCAATACTGGCCGCATAGGCCACAGGATCTTCCAGCAGGCTGGTGACATCACGGAACAGTATGCCCGGCTTCGGATAGTCGGGGATGCTTTTGATACTGTTTTTAATCAATTCTGCCTGCTGCTGCGCTATTACGGTCGTCATAGTTGTGCCTGATAAAACGTTCTGAACATACAAATGCCGGTCGCCACAAGGCTTCCATCATCGCATGACGTGATGAAGAGGCATTATGACAAAGAGGAAAATGGCGACCCGTGCACGAAAACGGTCAAATCTAGTCAAAGTGACGGATAAATGCAACTGTCCGCACTCTGGGTGCGTATTTTTTGTATTCCCGTCACAGAGGCTGCCGCTTACGCTATCTTTTCGGATTCGCGCCCTGCGTTTGTTGTTCTGGATCAATGACAGGTAAACGAAGCATGAAGGTCAGCAAAATAGCCAAAATGACCAACAGCAAAATCCTGACCCAGACGAGCTTAACCAGCCAGAGCGAAAGCGCGAACGTTAACAGAATCATGGTGACAGCCTTCCATTTTGCCCCCGGCGGCAACGCCCGATGTTGCTGCCAATGACGCAGATAGCTACCAAACCAGGAGCGGTACAATAACCAATCATGGAAACGTGGGGACGAGCGAGCAAAACACCAGGCGGCCAGTAGCAAGAAAGGCGTAGTCGGTAATAAAGGCAACACGACCCCCAACGTTGCCAGCACAACGGAAACCCACCCCAATATCATCAGCAACACGCGATACATATTCACCTTTCTGCTTTGTTCACTACCACTATCTTTTGTCTGCTCAATATATTTTTTCTGCGACAATGTCCATCACACTTTATCACCACCTTGCCCGATGGATTAGTTAAGATATCCTCATGCAGTATATTAAGGCGACGTAGATTTACTATGTCGATCTACCACGCGTCAATTCGCTGAATCATCAGCCTTAGCGTAAGGGAATAAAGTGAACACGCATCGATTGCTGCTGGCGCTTGAACAACAAATTAGCACGCTGGCGAGAGAGCTTGAACCACTGGCGGATAAAGCCGTGCCGCAATCACGTTTTGATCGTCAGCTTTTTAGCTGCTATGGCACCCGGCTACGTGATTATCGCGCCGAATTGGAACAAAATCTGCACGCGATAAAGCAGTTAGTTGCAGAGCAGCGAACCGATCGCGTGGCGTTTCTGGCCGAAAAACTGGTCAGCCAGATAGCCGCATTGCAGCGTGAGCTGGCAACGCAATCATTACGCAGGCAGGAGCAAAGTAACGTACCACAGCCGGAGGATCTGTATCACAAGCTCGCGGAACATCAGGATTATGAACGCCGCCTGCTTTCCATGATTCAGGATAGAGAAAGCCTGCTCACCACACAGACGCTCTTGCGCGAGCAGCAACGGCTGCAAAAAGAGCTGGCAGCGCTGGAAGGACGGCTGTCACGCTGCCGTCAGGCGCTGTTACGTCTGGAACGTCAGATCGAACGCCGTGAGCAAGGATTGTAGCGTACCGGCTTCGCCAAGAAATAAGAGGAACTCATTCATGTCACTTGAAAACGCCCCACCCGAGATCAAGCTGGCGGTCGATTTGATTATGTTGCTGGAAGAAAACCAGATCGAACCGCGTATCGCACTGGCCGCCTTGGAGATTGTACGTAGTGATTTTGAGAAAAAGCTTTCGCAAGAAGAGAAGGACGCTAAATCCTCCGCCTAAGATAAAAATAGCTCAGGTGGTTAAAGGCAAGCGGTGTTAGCGCCGTCGTTCAACGGCTTACTCTGCGGGTTTACGTAGTGCCGGGCTAAAATGCAACATATCAATAAAGGCATCCACCAGCGCCGGGGCTTCCTGATTGAGATCGAAACTTTCTGGCATAAATAGCCAATTCTCCATCACGCCAGAAAAATAGGCACGCATCGCGATCGCCGCACGACGGGGATGAATGTCCGTCGGCAACATCCCCACCCGGATGCACTTAATCAGGTTTTCTTCAATATCGACGTAGCAGGAAAGATAAAGCTCTTTGCGCGCATTGTACGATTGCAACATTTCACCGACAAACTCACATTTGTGAAAAACGATTTCCATAATGGATCGCCAATGTGTATCACTAACGGTTAAACGCAGCATATAAATCAATAATTCACGCATCACGCGGAGTGGATTATCAGGGAATTTTGTCTGATACTCTATTTCAAATTCGCTGATTTTTGACTCTGCCAACGCCCAAATCTCATCAAAGATTTCGGCTTTGTTCTTAAAATGCCAATAAATAGCACCCCGTGTCACACCAGCAGCAGTCGCAATATCAGACAATGAGGTCGCGGAAACACCATGCTCAGAGAAGACTCTTAACGCAGTATCCAATATATGTTGTCGGGTTTCCTGAGCCTGTTTTTTGGTTTTTCGTGCCATGATAATTTGGTTTTTCGTGCCATATCGCTGTATTTGAAGGAAAGTAAGATTTACATACATTCAAGTATGTATGTAACATAGCACGAACATAAGACTATAGCAGCAATGGGTTTTTGAGCTTGTGATCCATTGGTCAATTTCAAATCGGACACTTGAGGTTTATCTATGAACAAAAACAGAGGGCTAACGCCTCTGGCGGCAGTTCTGATGCTTTCTGGCGGCTTAATGCTCGCAGGATGTGATGGCGGCAATAATCAGCAAGGCGGCGCGCAACAGCAGATGCCTGAAGTGGGTATTGTTACGTTGAAAACAGAAGCACTGAATGTGATGACCGAGCTGCCGGGCCGTACAAGTGCTTACCGCATTGCCGAGGTTCGCCCACAGGTCGGCGGAATTATCCTCAAACGCAATTTTATTGAAGGTTCTGACGTTAAAGCGGGCGCATCGTTGTATCAGATCGATCCTGCGACCTATCAGGCAAGCTACAATAGCGCCAAAGGCTCACTCGCTCAGGCTCAGGCTCAGGCAGAAATTGCCCGCCTGACAGTTAACCGCTACAAACCACTCTTGGGCACCAACTACGTCAGCAAGCAAGATTACGATCAGGCTGTCGCGACTTCTCGTCAGGCTGATGCCGCGGTTCAAGCCGCTAAAGCGGCAGTAGACACCGCACAAATCAATCTGGCTTACACCAAAGTTAACTCGCCAATCGAAGGCCGTGTGGGTAAATCCACTGTGACGGAAGGCGCATTGGTGTCAACCGGACAAGCAACGGCATTAACAACCGTTCAGCAGCTTGATCCAATCTATGTTGACGTCACGCAGTCCAGTAACGATTTCCTGCAACTGAAGAAAGAGCTGGAAAACGGCACGCTGAAACAAAGCGAAGGCAAGGCAAATGTCCGCCTACTGTTGGAAAACGGTACTGAATATGCTGAAGCAGGTACATTAGAATTCTCTGATGTTACGGTAGATGAAACCACCGGTTCCATCACGCTGCGCGCCATTTTCCCTAACCCACAGCACAACCTTCTCCCCGGTATGTTCGTACGCGCTCGTCTCGATTCCGGCGTTAACCCAAGTGCCTTATTAGTGCCGCAACAGGGGGTTACCCGCGATCCACGTGGTCAGGCCACGGCGATGGTGGTTGGGGAAGGCGATAAAGTGGAACCTCGCACGCTTAAAACCAGTAAGGCAATTGGTGACAAATGGTTGGTTACCGAAGGCTTGAAAGCGGGCGATCGCGTTATCGTCACTGGTCTGCAAAAAATCAGACCTGGTGCGCAGGTGAAAGCTCAAGAAGTCGCTCAAGAAAATCAGCAGGCGCAACAAGCGTCAGCAGAACCCGCGAAGTCTTAAGACGTTCTAACAGGAGCCGGTATAATTCATGGCTAAGTTTTTTATAGATCGACCCATTTTTGCATGGGTACTCGCCATCATGGTGATGCTGACGGGGTTGCTGGCAATTGTTAAGTTACCTATTGCCCAGTATCCAACGATCGCACCACCCGCGATTGACATCACAGCAACGTATCCAGGGGCCGATGCATCAACGCTGCAAGATTCCGTGACGCAGGTTATCGAACAGAATATGAACGGTATCGATAACCTGATGTACATGTCATCAAGCAGCGACTCCTCAGGTACGGTTCAGATTACGCTGACTTTTGATGCTGCTACGGATGCAGATATCGCGCAAGTTCAGGTGCAGAACAAACTGCAACTGGCCATGCCGCTGCTGCCGCAAGAAGTACAGCAGCAAGGGGTTAACGTTCAGAAATCAAGTAGCAGCTTCCTCATGGTTGCCGCCTTCATCAGTGAAGACGGTAAAATGTCGCAGGAAGATATCGCTGACTACGTGGCCGCTAACGTTAAAGACCCCATCAGCCGTACATCCGGCGTAGGTGACGCACAGCTGTTTGGTTCCCAGTACGCGATGCGTATCTGGCTGGATCCGAACAAACTGAATAATTACCAGTTAACAGCAGGCGATGTTACCACTGCGATCCAAGTGCAAAACAACCAGATCGCCGCAGGGCAGTTGGGTGGTTCGCCACCGGTTCCCGGTCAGCAGTTGAACGCCTCGATCATTGCGCAAACCCGTCTGAATTCAGCAGAGGAGTTTTCTAAAATACTGCTGAAAGTCAATGCTGATGGTTCTCAGGTTCGCCTTGGAGATGTCGCGCGCGTTGAACTGGGTGCAGAAGGCTACGACGTCATAGCACGTTTTAATGGTAAGCCCGCTGCCGGTATCGGTATCAAACTGGCAACAGGTGCGAACGCACTGGATACCGCAACCGCCGTAAAAAATGCACTGACCAAAGCGGAAGAATTTTTCCCTGCTGGCCTGAAAGTCGTTTATCCGTACGATACCACCCCCTTCGTTAAAATCTCCATCAACGAAGTGGTGAAAACACTGGTGGAAGCCATCGTACTGGTATTCCTGGTCATGTATCTGTTCTTGCAGAACTTCCGCGCCACGCTGATCCCAACCATCGCGGTGCCCGTCGTCTTGCTCGGGACGTTTGCTATCCTCTCCGCGTTTGGTTATTCCATTAACACCTTGACGATGTTCGCGATGGTGCTCGCCATCGGGCTTCTGGTGGATGACGCGATTGTCGTCGTGGAAAACGTGGAACGTGTCATGGCGGAAGAAGGTCTACCGCCTAAAGAAGCCACAAAACGGTCCATGGAACAGATTCAAGGCGCGTTGGTTGGTATTGCGCTGGTCCTGTCCGCAGTATTCGTCCCGATGGCCTTTACTGGTGGTTCTACAGGGGCAATCTACCGCCAGTTCTCCATCACAATCGTTTCTGCGATGGTGCTGTCGGTTCTGGTTGCGTTAATTTTGACGCCAGCGCTTTGTGCAACGCTGTTGAAACCGATTGCCAAAGGCGATCACGGTGAGAAAACAGGTTTCTTCGGCTGGTTCAACAGACTGTTCGAGAAAAGCACGAGTCACTACACCGATAGCGTGGCAAATATTCTGCGCAGCACGGGTCGTTATCTGGTCATCTATCTGTTGATTGTTGTAGGTCTGGCATTGTTGTTCTTACGTTTACCGACCTCCTTCCTACCAGACGAGGATCAGGGCGTTCTGCTGAACATTGTTCAGTTGCCTTCAGGTGCGACGCAGGAAAATACCCAGAAAATCATGGACAGAATGACGCAATACTATCTCGAAAATGAGAAAGATAACGTCAAATCTGTGTTTACCGTGACGGGCTTCGGGTTCTCAGGTCGTGGGCAAAACGCCGGTCTGGCCTTCGCCAGTCTGAGTGACTGGAGTGAACGAAGCGGTGCAGAGAATAAAGTCCAGGCAATTGCGGGCAGGGCTAACGCGGCCTTCAGTCAATATAAAGAAGCTATCGTGATTGCAGCCAACGTCCCTGCGATTATCGAACTGGGTACCGCAACAGGTTTCGACTTCCAGTTGATTGACCAAGCTAACCTTGGCCATGCAAAACTGACAGAAGCACGTAACCAACTGCTAGGTATGGCAGCACAACATCCTGATACGCTGGTGCAAGTTCGTCCTAACGGGATGGAAGATACACCGCAGTTCCGCCTCGATATCGATCAGGAAAAAGCGCAAGCGCTTGGTGTGTCACTGTCGGATATCAGTTCAACGCTGGCAACAACGCTGGGCGGATCCTATGTGAATGACTTCATCGATCGCGGTCGCGTGAAGAAAGTTTACGTTCAAGCCGATGCGCCTTTCCGTATGCTGCCAGATGACATAAAAAACTGGTACATCCGCGGTAGCAACGGACAAATGGTGCCATTCTCCGCATTCACGCAGAGCCACTGGGAATACGGTTCACCGCGTCTGGAGCGTTATAACGGCCAACCATCCATGCAGATACAGGGCGAAGCAGCTCCAGGTAAGAGTACCGGTGAAGCCATGGCGTTGATGGAAGAATTCGTCACCAAATTACCGCAGGGTATCGGTTACGAATGGACGGGCATGTCCTATCAAGAGCGGTTATCAGGCAACCAGGCACCTGCAATCTATGCTATTTCACTGATTGTCGTGTTCCTGTGTCTGGCAGCGCTTTATGAAAGCTGGTCAATACCGTTCTCCGTCATGCTGGTTGTTCCATTGGGGATCATCGGTGCGTTAATTGCGGCGAATATGACAGGTCTTGAAAACGACGTTTACTTTAAGGTGGGCCTGCTGACAACCATAGGGCTATCGGCGAAGAACGCCATATTGATTGTCGAATTTGCTAAAGATCTGATGGAAAAAGAAGGGAAAGGGCTCATAGAAGCAACGCTCGATGCCGTTCGTATGCGTTTGCGTCCAATCCTGATGACATCACTTGCCTTTATCCTCGGTGTTATGCCGCTGGTCATCAGTAGTGGTGCAGGCTCCGGTGCACAAAACGCCGTTGGTACTGGCGTAATGGGCGGGATGATTACAGCAACCGTGCTGGCTATCTTCTTCGTTCCAGTGTTCTTTGTGGTTGTCCGCCGTCGTTTCGGTAAGAAAGTCGACGACACAACAGCACACTAAGACAGAATACCCTTCTATATCCCCTAAAAGGCCGCCTAGCGGCCTTTTTTACTTTCCTGCACCCTACCCCTTTCAAATCGATTCACGCCGTGTAGCTCTGATTACATCTTTATCCGTACCCATAGTGGCTCAGAGGATGTTACGGCCTCACGACAACATAATGGTTGATCCGGATGTCAAAAAAGCGCAACATAATAGATATGTTATAACATAACAAATGAGGTAACTATGAAAGCAGGCATTCATCCTGACTATCGCACGGTGGTATTCCATGACACCAGCGCGGATGTCTATTACAAGACAGGGTCAACGATTAAAACCGATCGTACCATCGAACTAGAGGGAACCAACTACCCTTACGTCACGATTGACGTTTCTTCGGCATCGCATCCCTATTACACCGGGAAGCAAAAAGAATATTCCAAAGAAGGTAGCACAGCGCGCTTCCAGCAGCGCTTTGGGAACTTCTTCAAGTAATCAGAGAGGGCTATTAAATGCAGGTGCTTAGTTCACTACGTTCAGCAAAAAACCGCCATAAGGATTGTATTGTAGTCCGCCGTCGCGGACGAGTTTACGTTATATGCAAATCAAACCCGCGCTTTAAGGCCGTGCAAGGCGGAAAAAAGAAAAAAGGTTAATCTTTCTCGACCATATCCCGATACAGCCTGTGTTATGACGCTAACCAGACTGTACGGGATAATCTGCACGAAAAAACTGCTGAAACAATAAGATAACGAGCATCAATCAGCCTTATCAACTGAACAATCCCTTGCATTCCTTCTGCCATTTCTCAGATTTTCAGATAGAAATAATTAAATAAGCAACAGCCGAGTTTATTCTATGCTCGTTGTTACAACAAAAAATCCGAGCTTTAATCAAAATAAATAGCAATAAAAACCTTATCTATTATCCGCGAATTCTACGGACGCTTTTGCTATAGTCATATATAGAATGACGTAATCGTAGCCAGCTTGGTAGAACTATACTTAAGGTTAAGTCATGATATGTTGGTATTTACGCCAGCCCTATTTCGCGACATAGTAGATAGTAGGAGGTACAAAATCTTTGTTATCTCATTCATTGCTGAACAAATCACAATGGCTCGACGCATTATTTGTAACAGCATGAATACGAAACAATGCTAATGTCTTTATCTTGCAAGCTTCATCAGTCTACCTGTTATCTTGCAAGCTTCATCAGTCTACCTGTTTACCAGGTGTTAACCGCAGTAACACTGAATAACGGCTTAACGGAGGGATTGATATGGATGAGTACACACCAAAACATTATGATATTGCCCAACTCAGATTCTTATGTGAGAATCTGTGTGACGAAAGTATAGCGACGTTAGGCGATAGCAGTCACGGCTGGGTCAATGATCCAACATCTGCGATCAATCTCCAATTAAATGAACTTATTGAGCATATCGCTACGTTTATTCTCACATTTAAAATAAAATACCCTAACGAAAGTGAACTTTCAGAGCAGGTTGAAAAGTATTTGGATGATACTTACGTCTTGTTTAGCAACTACGGCATTAATGATGCGGAACTACGGCGTTGGCAGAAGTCCAAAGCAAAATTATTCGGAATGTTCTCAGGGGAGAACGTCTGTACGCCTGCTAAAACTTAAGCAATAATTTATTTATATTTTTTAAACCACCAGGTACTGTTTGCATAGGCTATTATGAAAAAAATCGACTATTTGATGCGTTTGCGTAAATGCACAACCATTGACACTCTCGAACGCGTTATAGAAAAAAACAAGTATGAACTCTCTAATGATGAACTGGAGATGTTCTTTTCCGCAGCCGATCATCGTCTGGCTGAACTGACAATGAACAAACTCTACGATAAAGTTCCTACCGCAGTATGGCGATACGTCCGTTAATTCCTAACAAAGCGTATACAAAAACTGACATTAAATACACTGCGCCGATAATATTATCGGCCTTTGTTTTTATTATCTTTTTAACGTATTAATTGCATAAGACTTGTAACAAATTGTATTTTTCATATTAAGTAAAAACGAATTCTTCCTCACACCTCACGCTTATTTCTCCTGCAATTATCGTTTATAACAATCGCATTGATAGGATCCACTAACAGTATATCCCGTGATGAAAACAGAGGAGGTAATAATTACCACAATTATTACTCGCTGAGTAAAGATGCTCGCTCATCTCCTTGAAGAAACAGCGATCGGTAAATGACATCTATCGAGCAAAGAATGGCGGCTGGGCGTTTATGTATATCATAAAACGGGTTTGGCAGAGAATGTGGTTTACGTGCAGGAGATAAAGACCAGCCTGACGATGAAGGTGGCTAACGAAGTCAGAAATGGTGGAGGCCCTGCCAGCTACATCCCGGCACACACGTCTCCTGCTGCGGCTGCTTCCTTCCGGACCTGACCGAATCCACAGGTTAGTGTTGCGGGAGAACCGACAGGGCCTCCATTGACGACTTTATAACAGCATGCACATGATAATCGCAACGTGTCACAAAGCGGTGGGCATTATCGGCGATGGGATAAGCAATTGCAAGCTAACACAGACTAACCGTTGTTTTCTTACCCACCCCACTGTGCCACTATGATGTTCAATCGATTTAGGAACAGCAGGAACATCCGCTGATGTCAGAAGAACACGATAATTTTCGCCAGCGCGTTTTTCAAATCGTCGCAGCGATTCCTTACGGAAAAATAGCCACCTATGGCGACATTGCACAGCTTGCCGATTCCCCCAGAGCATCCCGACAAGTCGGCGGGGTATTAAAACGCCTGCCGAAAGACAGCAAACTCCCCTGGCATCGGGTAATTAATCGTAAAGGCGAAATATCGCTGGTCGGTGGAGACTATGTACGCCAGAAATCAGCGCTACAGGCGGAGGGAATCATTTTCAATCATCAGGGGAAAGTTGATCTTGCGAAATATCGCTGGCAATACGCGCCATAACGGCGCGTATCCAGATAAATTACCAGACTGGCTGAGGAGCCACGGATGATGCGCCAGACTGCCCCTGAAGCATGTGAGGTGTCTGATTCGCCGGATTAGATATC
The DNA here is from genome assembly GCF_000803315.1 of Pectobacterium actinidiae. Lineage (NCBI taxonomy): Bacteria > Pseudomonadati > Pseudomonadota > Gammaproteobacteria > Enterobacterales > Pectobacteriaceae > Pectobacterium > Pectobacterium actinidiae. The sequence goes on along the minus strand of NZ_JRMH01000001.1, from coordinate 1,045,786 downwards.
ATTGATCCCTGATTTTTCGCTGGTAAGGGAACAGAGGCGACAGGTACCAGCACCAAATCGGCGTTATTCACCCCGTTGCTAATAACTGGCAAGACGTTCTCCGTCACCATCACAATGCGATTATCGATCGCAACAGCTGCGCTGAGTAAAATGCGCGCGTTGGGCTGAATATCTGCCGGATTATACGGGAGTTCGAATTGGAAAGGTGCCTGCTTTCCTTCTGTACGTGTTACACGCTGGGTAATCACTTTTGAAGGCGCATCCGCCAGCGATGCATCAGACACGGTAACGGTCAAAACGGCGTTGTGAGGTAGCGCAATACGCTGACGAATATTCACAGTACCGGTTACCGCAGGCATCGCGACAGCCGGGCGCTGTGAAGAAGCAGAGGTGACAGGTGCACCTGTCTGAGGAGAAACGCCATAATCACCCCTCTGTGCGCATGCAGCCAGAGTCATTGATAACGTGATACCGCCTAAGATATGCCATAATTTCATTCGGTCAGTCTCCTTTATTATTGTCAGACTACCGGTATCGAAAACCGGTACTAATAAATAGTATGATTCAACCAACACCATAATGATGGTGCAATATTCTGATATTTTCCTGAAACCCACACATTTATTGTAGTAAAAAACTCACAAGAAGACATTTTACACATTAAAAAACAAACAGATGACTAGCCATTCGCATCTATTGGGGCCGATACCATGAGTCAATCACTACAACATCTTCTCGACCTCCTGCATTTAGAGAAGCTCGAAGAAGGGCTATTTCGCGGACAAAGCGATGATTTGGGACTGCGTCAGGTCTTTGGCGGACAAGTCGTCGGCCAGGCCATGTCGGCTGCCAAACAAACTGTCCCCGTCGAGCGCAACATTCACTCTTTCCACAGCTACTTTTTACTACCAGGAGACAGTCAGAAACCTATTATTTATGACGTTGAAAACCTACGTGACGGCAACAGTTTCAGCGCCAGACGCGTGAGGGCTATCCAGAATGGTCGCCCTATTTTTTATATGACGGCCTCATTTCAAAGTCATGAAGAAGGGTTTGAGCACCAAAATGTGATGCCAAACGTCGCACCACCTGAGGATCTGAAATCCGAGCAGGAAATCGCACAAGACATGCAGCACCTTCTGCCCCCCCGCTTTCGCGATAAATTTATTCAGGCCAGCCCGATTGAGATGCGTCCGGTTAAATTCCATAATCCACTAAAAGGTGAAGTGGATGAGCCAGTGCGACACGTCTGGTGCCGTGCCAGCAGCCCGCTGCCGGACGATAAGCGTATTCACCAATACCTGCTCGGCTATACGTCTGACTGCAATTTCCTACTTACGGCCTTGCAGCCTCACGGCGTTGGCTTTTTGGAACCGGGTATGCAGGTCGCCACAATCGATCACTCGATGTGGTTCCACCGTGATTTCCGGCTAGATGACTGGCTGTTATATACCGTGGAAAGCACGTCCGCATCCGGTGCTCGTGGTTTCGTACGTGGGCAATTTTATACTCGGGAAGGCGTGCTGGTTGCATCCAGCGTGCAGGAAGGCGTCATACGTCGCCGCCAGCAGTAAATCTTGCGGCAGCCTCGTAACATAAAAAACCACCTCATTAGGAGGTGGTTTAAGACTGATAATAAAACAGGCGTGGAGTCAATCCCACGCCTGTCTACTTGTATTAAGCCATCTCACTGACTAATTTTAGCGCGCTTATTGGTTGTAAGCGCTCTCGCCATGGCTGTTGACGTCCAAACCTTCGCGTTCTTGATCTTCAGGTACACGCAGGCCGACAATCATATCCGCCACTTTGAAGGCAACGAATGCCACCACGCCCGACCACACCAGACAAACAATGACGCTGAACAACTGAACCCAAACCTGATGCGCCATCGTCACGCCTTCTGCATAGCCAGTACCACCCAGCGAAGCCGAAGAGAATACGCCAGTCAGGATACAGCCGACGATACCGCACACGCCGTGAACACCGAACACATCACATGGGTCATCGACACGCAGCCATCTTTTCAGTACCGTTACGCCCCACAGGCCTGCAATACCGCCAGCCAGACCGATTATCAGTGCGCCACCCACACCAACCGTACCCGCCGCTGGCGTGATTGCTACCAGGCCGGCGATACAACCAGAGCACGCGCCCAGCAGAGAAGGTTTGCCGCGCACCATCCACTCACCGCCAACCCATGCCAGAATCGCAGCAGCCGTGGCGACAACCGTATTCAGGAAAGCCAGAGCGGCGACACCGTTCGCAGCCCCCGCAGAACCGGCATTGAAACCAAACCAGCCGATGTACAGGATCGCCGTACCGATAAATACCATCGGCAGGTTATGCGGTTTGAAGGCTTCTTTGCCAAAACCAGCACGTTTGCCCAGCAGGTAAGCCCCCACCAACCCAGCAACTGCGGCGTTGATGTGAACCACTGTACCGCCCGCGAAGTCCAGCGCACCATCCAGAGCCAAATAACCACCGCCCCATACCATGTGCGTCATCGGCAGGTAGGAGAACGTCAGCCACAGCGCAACGAAGATCAGCACAGCAGAGAAACGAATACGCTCAGCAATCGCACCGACAATCAGTGCGACGGTGATGCAGGCAAATGAAGCCTGATAGGCCACATGTACAAATTGATAGTAGGTGCCGCTGATGGACTCAATCCCGATGCCTTTCAGCATAAACGTGCTGAAGCCACCGAAGAAGGCGTTACCTTCACTGAAGGCCAGGCTATATCCGTAAACGACCCACAGGATACAAACCATCGCGAACGTTACGCTCACCTGCGTCATCATAGACAGAACGTTCTTAGAACGGATCAGGCCGCCGTAAAACAATGCAATGCCCGGTATAGTCATAAAGAGTACCAGTGCGGTACAAATCATAATAAAAGCGTTATCCGCTTTATCAATCGTCGGTGTCGCAGCCATTGCCCAGGACGGGAGTAATGCCGCCACACCGAGACCTAATGAAGAGAGTCGTTTTTTCATTTTCATCCATCCCTATTTACGTATCTACGCTAGGTGTTTTTAAAGTGCGGCTTCGTCAGTTTCACCCGTACGAATACGGATAACCCTTTGCAACTCGGCAACAAAAATTTTGCCATCACCAATTTTTCCGGTGTACGCGGCTTTGCTGATGACGTCGATCACTTCATCCAGTTGATCGTCTGCAATGGCGATATCAATTTTCACCTTGGGTAAAAAATTAACGCTGTATTCCGCGCCACGATATAGCTCCGCATGTCCTTTCTGACGACCAAATCCTTTCACCTCAGTGACGGTGAGTCCCTGGATGCCGACAGAAGATAACGCTTCACGTACATCTTCCAGCTTGAATGGTTTTATCACCACAGTAACCAGTTTCATTTATCTTCCCCCTAGCCATTACGTTCAGGCTTTCGCCCGTCACTTGTTCGATTACATGCTCTATGAAGTAGGTCTACGTCATGATTAAAGCAAAGGGTGTGCCATAAATGATTTATCTGGCATAAATCAGGAAAGAGGACGCTATTAACGATAAGACAGGGCAAAAAGAAAACAGTATGGGAAAGGAATGTAGGAAAATTCGGGCAAGAATTGCACCAAATAAGTGCATGAAGAGTATTTTCAGTGCAACTCGGGCGAAAACCAGAATCACGATGCTTATTGATGGTGCGAAGCCATGAATAGACTGTCAGTCTGCACCACACAAGGCGGTGCAGACCTGGATACTACCTCAGGTAAGTCTCAGTGCGCAGGGCAAGATTCAGTACTGGTAGCAGCAAGATCCTCTCCCGCGAGTTGCAACTGATACATTTGATAATAGCGACCCTGCTGTTGCAGCAACTGCTCATGCGTTCCCCGCTCAACGGTTTGCCCATGATGGAGCACCATAATCGTGTCGGCCTCAACGATAGTGGAGAGCCGATGGGCGATAATAATCAAGGTCGTTTGTTCCCTGATAATGCGCAGCGCCTTCTGTACCGCCTGCTCCGTACCTGAGTCAATATTCGCAGTCGCTTCATCAAGAATCAGGATCTTAGGCGTTTGCACCAGCACCCGCGCAATCGCCAACAGCTGTTTTTGTCCGGTAGACAGGTTATTTCCCTGCTCACCAATGCGCGTATGCAATCCTTCAGGGAAAGCCCGAACCAGTTCAGCAAGTTGAACCACTTCCAGCACGCGCCAGACGTCCCCCTCGCTGATATCACGCCCCAGCGTCACATTCACAAACATGGATTCCGCCAACACAACCGGATCCTGTTGCACCATTGCCACATTTTGGCGCAAAACCGCATGAGAGAGCGTCGATAGCGGACGGCCATCGAGCCGAATCTCGCCCTCATCTGGCGCGTAATACCCCATAAGCAAACTGGCTAGCGTACTTTTCCCACTACCGGTATGCCCGACCAGCGCGACGAACCCGCGATCCGGGATCGTCAGCGAGATATTCTGTAGCACGCGTTTTTCTGTACCGTATGAGAAAGAAACATCGTCAATATCGACGCGCCCCGAAGCAAGCGGACGATCATCATCGCCGTACCCCTGTTTTGCGCCATCCATCAACTCAAAGATACGTTCACCGGCAACAACGGCCTGCTGTAACATGGATTGTTGAGTTGTCAGCTCAATCAGCGGTTCATTCAGACGGCCTAAATAGTTGATAAAGGCGTATAAGACCCCAACGCCAACCGCTCCGATCGAGCTAAAACCGAATTGGATCAATAGACCGCACAGTACCATCGCAGCAAACAGGCTCAGCAGCGGCCGCAGCAGGAAACCTTCCAGACGCAAGGCCATCATCCGCGCTTCATAATGTTCGTGACTAGCGGCACCCAGCTTCTTGCCAAAGCGAGCCTGCTGGCGAAACTGCTGAATGACGCCCATGCCATTAATCACTTCATTGAAACCATCATTAATGTCGGCCAGATAGCTCCGCACTTTGCGCACAATCGGCGTACTAAAACGATGGTACAGCACCATGACCGTGGCGACCGCAGGGAAAATCATCAGCGCAACCAGCGCCATCTTCCAGTTCAGGCTGAACATCGCCACCAGCATCGCCCCAACCAGCGCCGCACTGCGTAACACCGTTGACACCACCATGACGTACAGGTCTTTCACCACCTCAGTGTCATTGGTGACGCGTGAAATCAGTTGCCCGACAGGTTGCGTATCAAATGTACTCAGTGGCTGGCGCAACGCCGCATCCATCACATCAATACGCAATTGCTGAACGACACCCACCGCAACACGATTAAACAGCAGCGTCTGAAAATAGTGCAACGAGGCCGCCAGAATTTGCAGCAGGATATAAGCTATTGCCAGGCCAGCCGCAATCGCCAGCGGGAACTGGCCTTTTGCTACCAAGTCGTCAATAAAATAGCTCACCAATACGGGGCCTGAGACTTCAGCGATTGCAGCAATCCACAGCATCAGGACACCCTGTAACAATGGTTTTCGCCAGGGTGAACCGTAGGCCAGCAGACGTTTCAGGGTTGGCCAAAACTGTTGAGGGCTATTCATTTTTCGTTCCTTCCAACTGCGGCACATCATCCAACGCCGCCTCCAGCTGTTGATAACGGTACATATCCCGATACCAACCAGGCTGTGCCGCCAGCGTCCGATGTGTACCACGCTGCACGGTTTGCCCTTGCTGCAATACCACGATTTCATTCGCTTCGGTTAGGGCTGACAGGCGATGTGCACTAATAATCAGCGTCCGTTTTTCGCCCCACGTTTTGAGATTCTGCAAAATCTGGTGTTCCGTTCGCCCATCAACCGCAGACAGCGCATCGTCCAACACCAGAATTTCTGCATCCAGCAGTAATGCTCGGGCAATCGCGATCCGCTGTTTTTGACCGCCTGATAACATCACGCCGCGCTCTCCGACTTCAGTCTGGTAACCCTGAGGCAAACGCAGAATATCGTCATGAACGCTGGCAAGCCGCGCTGCCTGTTCAATTTGTTGTTGGGTAGCATCAGGCCGACCCAGTGCGATGTTTTGTGCCACCGTATCGGAAAACAAAAAGGGCATTTGCCCTACAACAGCAAAACGACTCCGAAGCTCATCCAACCGAATAGCGCTCAATGGGCGATCGTGATAACGAATCTCTCCCGATTGGGTATCGAAATGACGCAAAATCAACGCCAGCAGCGTACTTTTACCCGAACCTGTCGGCCCACATAGCCCCAGCATATTGCCCGGCGCCAGCGTAAACTGAATATGTTGTAACGCATCACGGGTATTATCCGGGTAGCGAAACGCAGAGATATTCACGTCCAGCACGCCTCGCTCGGCAGGCAAGGATTCCTCACCGTCTTTCACCACGAGTTCTTCCGCAAGCAACTGTCGAATACGGCTATATGCCGCGCTACCACGCTCAACAATATTAAACATCCAGGCCAGCGCTAGCATTGGCCAGATCATCAATCCCAGATACATAACGAAGCTGGTCAATAAACCTAACGTCAGCGAACCGTTAATCACCATCCAACTACCGCCGCCAATCGCCAGCAAATTCGAAAGCCCAACGGCAATATAAATGGTGGGATCGAAGCGGGCATCAACACGGGCGACCTGCATATTTTTAGCACCGGCGTCCGCCGCAACCTGCGCAAAACGTGCAGATTGATAGTTTTCCAACCCAAAGGATTTAATCATCCGAATGCTGGTCAAACTTTCCTGCGCCTGATCGTTCAGCGAAGAAAACGCCGCCTGTGCGGATTTAAAACGGTTATGCAGCTGTGTGCCGTAGCGTTTGATGAAAATCGCCATAAACGGCATCGGAAGCAACGCCAGCAGAGTGAGTTCCCAACTGATCTGCGTACACATGACAACCAGCACAGCGCAGCCCATTACCATCGAATCGACCAGCGTCAGCACGCCCTCTCCGGCGGCAAAGACCACACGATCGACATCGTTAGTCGCACGCGCCATCAGATCGCCAGTACGGTGACGTTGGTAAAACGCCGGATGCTGGCGGCTCAGTTGACGGTAAAAATCCTCTCGTAGCTCAACCGCCAACTGGTATGACGCACCAAACAGGAACACGCGCCACACGTAGCGCAGCAGATACACCATGATAGCCGTGAGCAGCATTACGCCAATCCACTTCATCATTTCGGTCATCGACATGCCGTGTTGCGTCACGCCATCGACAATTACGCCGACCAGTTTAGGGGGGAGCAATTGCAGAATGGCAATCACAATCAATAGCGCAATAGCGCCCAGATAGCGCCGCCATTCGCGGCGAAAATACCAACTCAGTTGAGCAAACAGTCTCACGCGGTTTTCATTCCAATAGCCAGACGGGTCATGACAGACTCAGAAAGGTGATTATACAAAAGACGGATATACACTAAATAATTCAAGTTTCAGGAAGGCGGCAAGAGAAGGAATCCCGATGAGCTTACTCAAGTAAGTGATTCGGGTGACTGAATGCTGCCAACGCACATGCAACTTGAAGTATGACGAGTATGAACGATGAATCACAGGGATAAAGGCAGTGCCGTGGTATGTTTGATTCGTTCCATAGCAAAGCTTGATGTTACATCGACCAGCCCAGGAATACCATTCACCAGCCGCTTATAGAAATCATCATAGCTTTTCATATCAGCAACCTGAACCTGCATCAGATAGTCGTACTCACCAGCCATGCGATAGAAAGCCAGCACTTCCGGCATGTCAGACACTACACGGGTGAAGGTTTGATACCAGTCACGGTTATGCTGCTGCGTCTTCAATAAGACAAACGCCGTCAGCCCTAGACCCAGACGTTCATTATCCAACAGCGCCACCCGAGCCCGGATGATCCCTTCCTCCTCCAGACGTTTCAGCCGTTTCCAGCATGGCGTAGATGTCAGGTTAACCGCATCGGCCAGCGTCTGTAGCGAAAGCGTGCAATCCTGTTGCAACATATTCAGCAGTGTGCGATCAATTTTATCCAGCATAGTTCTACCTAATATAGTTTTACCCAATATGGCGCCATCGATAGAAAACGTTTCCTACTCTCCCCCATTAAAAGAGAAAAGTAATACTCTTCCGCCGAAAAATTGCGGCGATAGCACCATTGGCATGGTGATGACCCTACCGACCTGCGTTGCATAAACCCCGCCGTTCCCATCAATTTCGAGATAGTAACTCACCATGCCCCGCATGTGGAAAAATACCCCATACTTAGATATAAAAAGAGTAAATAATTCCCTTAAATTACCCATAAGGAGATAAAAAGGTAATTTTTTTATCCTAAAAACTCGTTACTCTATTTACATCACAGCCTAACCGAGTTTTCATCATGACCAATGCCTGGGTTAAAAATGCCATCAGCGCTATCGAAGCAGATTTTCAGCGTTCGGCTGATACGCATCTTATCCGACTGACCCTACCGGACTATCCCGGGATCTATTTTTATCTCAAAGATGAAAGCACGCACCCCAGCGGTAGCCTGAAGCATCGCCTGGCTCGTTCCTTATTTCTCTACGGGCTGTGCAACGGTTGGATTAAAGAAGGCACGCCAATTATCGAAGCGTCATCCGGCAGCACAGCCGTGTCAGAAGCCTATTTTGCCCGTTTACTTGGCCTGCCGTTTATCGCCGTCATGCCCTCCTGCACTGCAAAAAGAAAAATCGAGCAAATCGCTTTCTATGGCGGACGCTGCCATTTTGTCGAACAGGCAGGACAAATCTATGCCGCATCCGAACAGCTCGCACAAGAGATGAACGGCCATTATATGGATCAGTTCACCTACGCCGAACGTGCCACCGACTGGCGCGGCAACAACAATATTGCCGACAGCATTTACCGCCAAATGGCACGTGAACCGCATACCGTGCCGGATTACATCGTGATGAGCGCAGGAACTGGCGGAACGTCAGCCACGCTCGGACGCTACATTCGCTATCAGGGGCTGGATACGCAACTGGTCGTCGTCGATCCAGAACATTCTGTCTTCTACGACTGTTACCAACAGCGTGATCGCTCCATCACTGGCCCATGTGGTAGCCGGATAGAAGGTATTGGTCGCCCGCGTGCCGAACCGTCTTTTATTCCTGACGTCATTGATAGCATGATCAAAGTGCCAGATGCTGCCAGCATCGCAACGCTGCACTGGCTGGAAAGCGTGTTAGGCCGCAAAGCGGGAGCCTCTACCGGCACCAACGTCTGGGGTATGCTGCAACTGGCCAAAGAGATGGTGAACCGAGGTCAAAAAGGCGCGATTGTGACCCTGCTGTGCGACAGCGGCGAACGCTATCTGGACACCTACTACAACAGCAGTTGGGTAGAAAAAAATATCGGCGACATAACCCCGTACCTTGATGCCCTGAACACCCCAGAAATGTCATCTCTCATGCCGGAACTCAGCCCGGTGTAAGGCTGGTGTATTCAGCGCACAGCCGCAGCGCTGAATACGGGCTATTTTTCAGGTAACATAGCGGCTTTGCATCACACCCCGCACTAAGGTGAATGAAGAATGAAGCGTGCTGTTGTCGTTTTTAGCGGTGGACAAGATTCCACAACCTGCCTGATTCAGGCTCTGCAAGATTATGATGACGTCCACTGCATCACCTTCGATTATGGGCAACGTCACCGTGCTGAAATTGATGTCGCTCGGGAACTCAGCCAGAGACTGGGGGCAACAGCACATAAGGTTCTGGACGTCGGTTTACTGAATGAACTCGCCACCAGCAGCCTGACGCGTGACAATATTCCAGTCCCCGATTACGACGCCAATTCACAGGGCATCCCCAACACCTTTGTTCCAGGAAGAAATATTCTCTTCCTGACGCTCGCCTCTATCTACGCCTATCAGGTTGGTGCAGAGGCAGTCATTACCGGTGTATGTGAGACCGACTTTTCCGGCTATCCAGATTGTCGCGACGAATTCGTCAAGGCACTGAATCAGGCCATTGTTTTAGGCATTGCCCGCGATATTCGTTTTGAAACCCCGCTGATGTGGCTTAATAAGGCTGAAACCTGGGCGCTGGCGGATTATTACCAGCAACTCGATACCGTTCGTTACCACACGCTGACCTGCTATAACGGCATCAAGGGTGATGGTTGTGGTCAGTGTGCCGCCTGCCATTTACGGGCAAATGGGCTCGCGCAATATCAAAACGACGCCGCCGCTGTCATGGCATTACTAAAACAGAAAACAGGGTTACGCTGATACTTCACGTCACCACGCAGAAACGCCACACCAAGTAAAAAAACAGGCCACGCCGTGCAGCAATGGCCTGTTGTTTCATGTTAACGGCGAATCTCATTTAAGTGTTCCAGTAGTTCGCCCTCCAGCAGCAGTGCTTTTTGCGTCGATAAATCGATGCAAACAAACGTCAACGTGGCATCCGCCACATCGCTTTCATCAGATACCCGGGTTATCTTCTGACTGATCACGCCACTTTTCGTATTCATCTGTAGCAGTTCGCTATCAATACGCAGCACGTCACCGAGAACGGCAGGCTTGCGATAGTTGATATTGATGTTCACCACGACGAAAGCAATCTTGTTGCGATGCATCCAGCCAAAAGCAGGCAATGTTTCCAGCCATTGCCAACGCGCCTCTTCCAAAAATTCCAGATAGCGCGCGTTATTAACGTGCTGATAAACATCAATGTGATAACCACGAACGGTAATGAAAGTCTGCATAGCGGTAATACTCCTGTGACAACACCAATAACTGGTATGACCTGATAATTAGCCTAGCAGAGGTTCACAGCCCAGAAGAAATGCTCGACTGGGCTGCGACTAATATCACAGTTTTAAACGAGTGAGATTTCGCTCAACCAACGCCGCCCCAATTCCTGGAACCTCCGTTAATTGATCGACCTGGGTAAAAGGGCCATTTTGCTCACGATAGCTAACGATCGCTTCTGCCTTTTTAAGGCCGACGCCATTCATTATTTCCGCCAATTCAGCGGCGCTTGCGGCATTAATGCTCACCTTATCTTCATCACCATCAGGAAGCGTTGCTTTTTCCGCTTTCTGATCTGCTGGCGCAGACTTCACCGCTGTCGCCGTACTGTCGGCCGATTTAGGTGCCGCCTGACCCAGCAATGGCAACCCAGACAAACTCATTCCAATGATTAAGCACAGTGCTTTTATTCCTGATTTTTTCATGCTGTTTCCTCCTTGTGTGTGACAGCACCGCTACCTTGCCGCAGACCCATCAACACCGCAAACAGCAGAATTTAAATGTGGAAAAGGCCGCGAAAGCGGCCTTCTGTTGTTGCAACGATTTGCAAATTTTTGCGGAGCTTATTGCTGTTCTTGCGCCGCATTGCCCATCTTGATTTTCGCTTCACTACGCAAGCTGGACAGCAGAGAATCAAACAGTGCGCCCAAAGAACCTTGCTGAACCTGGCTGGCAAACTGTGTTTTCTGCTCGTCGTTTAGCTGATGTGGTGTCACGCTATCCAACGCCACCAGCACGACATTACGAGCCTGATCCTGAGTAATTGCATAAGATGGCTTATCCTTTTCTGGATGAGGCATAGCAAAAATTGCCTCGGCCGTTGCATCACCCTGAGAGATAGAAGACATCGTTTTTGCTTCACCAAAGCTCAGACCTGCCGCTTTAAGCGCATCGTCTTTACCTTGCTTCAGCTCAGCCAGAATTTTTTCAGCGTCTACACGAGCCTGCTGTTCAGCCTTCTGACGTTTCAACACCTCAACGATCTCAGTACGCACCTGATCCAGAGGGCGAGTACTTTCAGGCTTGTGCTCCGTGATACGCAGAACAAAAGCACGATCGCCGTCGACATTAATCACATCAGAGTTGTTGCCCGCAGCACCGTTTTCGCCCAACAGTGCACCGCTAAAGATAGCCTGCGTTACCGGCTGGAAGTTCAGCGCAGCAGGAACTTTCTCACGCGTAAACCAGTCGGTCTGCGTGGCTTTCACACCGGCAGCTTCTTCTGCTGAGGCCAGAGATTCGTTGTCATTGCTTGCCGCTTCGCTGACTTTTTGTTGCAGCGCATAGTAACCATCCTGCGCTTTCTCATGCTTCACTTTCTCAGCGATCTCGGCACGCACTTCGCTCAGCGGTTTGACCTGCTGAGGTTGAACATCATCCAGACGCACAATCAGATAGCCAACAGAAGATTTAATCGCGTCAGAAACCTGACCTTTCTCCGTCAGTTTTGCCTGCTTCAGCTCATCAATTGTGCTGTTTTCGTCCATCCATCCCAGATCGCCACCGTTGCGACGCGAGATAACGTCCGTTGATTTTTCTTTCGCCAACGTAGCGAAATCGCCACCTTGCTTCAGCGCATCCAGAACAGACGTTGCATCAGCCTCATTTTTCACCTGAATAACACTGAATTTTTTGCGCTCAGGTTGGGAGTAATCGTTCTTGTTCTGTTCGTAGAAATCGTTGATGGCAGCATCGTCTACTTTCACGCCGTCCATGATGCTTGCCGCATCCAGCGTGATATAGCTGACTTTGAATTCTTCTGGTGCGATGAAATTCCCTTTGTTTTGATCGTAATAACTCTGGACTTCATCGTCAGCAACCGTCTGGGCTTTCGCCTTGGCAGCAATATCAATGGTTGCGACACGAACCACGCGATCTTGTGCCGCCAGTTTCACCAGATTATCGATCTCCTGCGGCAGCAGGAATGCGGTATTACCAAAGCCGCGAATCAGCTGCTGTGAAGTCAGTTGCTTACGCAGCATCAGAGCATACATATCCGGCGTTACGCCAAGGCGACGAACCTGATCCAGATACTTTTCATTATCAAAACGGTTGTTGGTCTGAAACGCCGGAACGTCAAAGATTGCCTGTTTGATTTGCTCATCACTGATGTTCAGTCCCAATTTGTTGGCATACTGATCCAACAACGTTTCATCAATGAGTTGGGAGAGTGCCTGCTTACGCAATTGCTGCATGTAGCCGTCATTACTCGCCAGAAGAGAGAAATTCTCACCCAAGGTTTCCTGCTGACGACTACGTTCGTTCTGTACCGCCTGCTCAAGCTGTGCGCGGGTAATTTCCTGCCCGTTCACCTTTGCAGCGTAATCTCCTGAACCACCAATAAGATAATCACCAACGCCAGTTAGAACGAATGATGCGATGATCAAAGCAAGAATAATTTTGAGCACGACGTTATTCGCGGCCGTACGTAAATTGTCCATCATAATGTGACAACACTCCGCTGTAGAATGGATAAAACTCCCTGCGCTGGCCGGAGCCATGCATCCTTGCGATTGCTATAGCCCAATACAAGGCTAGGGCGCACTAAGCTTATTGCCCGCCACCAGAACGGCCAGCTACGATGTTTAGAAACAATGTTGATGTTTAAAAAACAATACCATCGGTTTTAACGTCGCCTTCGCTACGTTCTGTCGCGTGTCGGGTATGTATAGTCCTATATAAATAAAAGGCACATCATAAAATGATGCGCCTCGTATCTTACCCTACCAATATCATTGCGTCAGGTATTGTTTGGCACCCAAAGTGGTTATCAGCCAAACCTGTGACGTAATAATCAGTTAACGGCGTCTTTCAACGTTTTACCAGCACGGAATCCTGGTACTTTCGCCGCAGGGATACTGATTTCCTTACCCGTTTGCGGGTTACGGCCGGTACGAGCAGCACGTTCACGCACTGAGAAAGTACCAAAACCAACCAAAGCAACATCATCCCCTTCTTTCAGGGATTCGGTAACGGAACCAATAATTGCATCTAACACACGCCCTGCTGCCGCTTTGGAAATATCAGCATCTGCGGCAATTTTGTCGATCAATTGTGACTTGTTCACTCTGTCATCCCCTCTGGAATTCTCTTATCGCGCTTCAATGTCCCAAGACGCGACACGTAACTTATTATCAATACTGTCATGCTCAGCCCGTTACGGCTAAAACTAACAGTGCTCTAACTTAGCGGTACAAAAAAAAGCTGGCAAGCACGATTTCACTCACCAGCCCTGATTTTCTCAAGGGTTTTTGCGACAGGTCACTATTTTGCCTTGGCTTTGGTCTTGGCTTTCGGTGTCGAGACCACTTGCATGCCAGAAGGCGCATTCTGCAACGCGAACGCTAACACTTCCTCAATACGTTTCACCGGATGGATTTCCAGATCGGCAATCACGTTCTGTGGGATATCCTCCAGATCGCGCTTGTTGTCATCTGGAATCAATACTGTCTTGATACCACCACGGTGTGCGGCCAGCAGCTTCTCTTTCAGACCACCAATCGGCAGCACCAAACCACGCAGGGTAATTTCCCCTGTCATCGCCACATCGGCACGCACCGGGTTCCCTGTCAAACAAGAAACCAATGCAGTACACATCGCGATCCCCGCACTCGGGCCGTCTTTCGGCGTCGCACCCTCTGGAACGTGAACATGGATATCACGCTTCTCGTAAAAATCAGCATTGATGCCTAATTTTTCCGCTCTGGCACGAACGACGGTAAGCGCAGCCTGAATCGACTCCTGCATGACCTCACCCAACGAACCGGTATACGTCAGTTTACCTTTGCCCGGAACACATGCGGTTTCAATCGTCAGCAGATCGCCGCCAACTTCCGTCCAGGCCAGACCAGTCACCTGCCCTACGCGATTTTCATCGTCCGCACGACCATAGTCAAAGCGCTGTACCCCAAGGAAATCCTTAAGGTTATCGCCCGTAATCTGGATATGCTTAGTCGATTTATCCATCAACAGCGTTTTTACTGCTTTACGGCATAGCTTGGAGATTTCACGCTCAAGGCTACGCACGCCAGCTTCACGCGTGTAATAACGGATAATGCCAACAATCGCACTGTCCTCTACAGACAGCTCGCCATTTTTCAGCGCATTACGTTCGATCTGCTTCGGCAGCAAATGCTGTTTGGCGATATTCAGTTTTTCGTCTTCGGTATAGCCGGAAAGACGAATGACTTCCATACGGTCAAGCAGCGGTGCCGGGATGTTCATGGAGTTAGACGTCGCAACAAACATCACATCGGACAGATCGTAGTCGACTTCAAGATAGTGATCGTTAAACGCTACGTTCTGCTCAGGATCGAGCACTTCCAACAGAGCAGAAGCCGGATCGCCACGCATATCGGAAGACATCTTGTCGATCTCATCCAGCAGGAATAGAGGGTTTTTCACACCGACTTTCGCCATTTTCTGGATCAACTTGCCCGGCATTGAACCGATATAGGTACGGCGATGCCCGCGGATCTCCGCTTCGTCACGCACGCCACCCAGCGCCATGCGCACATATTGACGTCCGGTCGCTTTGGCGATGGATTGACCGAGCGAGGTTTTACCCACGCCAGGAGGCCCCACCAGACACAGAATCGGCCCTCTAATCTTGCTGACACGGCTCTGTACCGCGAGGTATTCGAGGATACGTTCTTTCACGCGATCCAAACCATAATGGTCGGTATCCAGCATTTCCTGCGCTTTCAGCAAGTCTTTCTTCACTTTGCTGCGCGCATTCCACGGCACCTGCACCATCCAGTCGATATAGCTGC
This sequence comes from Pectobacterium actinidiae, assembly GCF_000803315.1. Lineage (NCBI taxonomy): Bacteria > Pseudomonadati > Pseudomonadota > Gammaproteobacteria > Enterobacterales > Pectobacteriaceae > Pectobacterium > Pectobacterium actinidiae. The sequence continues at coordinate 1,030,333 of NZ_JRMH01000001.1, read as the reverse complement.
GCACTACCGTCGCTTCTGCCGACATCGGTGACATCATTTTCAGCTTTTGTAGCTCAGCTTCAGCTTTTTCACGCGCGTCTTTCGGCATTTTCGCCGCTTCAATCTTGCGCTTTAACGCTTCGTGTTCATCCGGAGCGTCATCCATCTCACCCAGCTCTTTCTGAATGGCTTTCATTTGCTCATTCAGATAGTACTCACGCTGGCTTTTTTCCATTTGCTTCTTAACGCGGCCACGAATCCGTTTTTCTACCTGCAACAGGTCGATTTCAGATTCCATCATCGCCATCAGGTACTCCAAACGTTCAGTGATATCGAACATTTCAAGTACAGACTGCTTATCAGCCAATTTCAGCGGCATGTGCGCAGCAATGGTATCGGCTAAACGCGCAGCATCATCAATGCTGTTCAGAGACGTCAGCACTTCTGGTGGGATCTTTTTGTTTAGCTTGATGTATCCCTCAAACTGATTGATCGCCGTACGCATGAGCACTTCCTGCTCGCGTTCATCAATCGCAGGAGAATCAAGATATTCTGCGTGTGCAGCGAAATGCTCACCGCTGTCAGAAAGCGTCGTAATACGCGCACGCTGTAACCCCTCGACCAGCACTTTTACCGTGCCGTCCGGCAGTTTCAGCATTTGAAGAATTGAGGCTACCGTCCCTACCGAGAAAAGATCGTTAATACTTGGCTCATCCGTTGAGGCTTCTTTCTGTGCCACCAGCATGATCTTCTTATCATGATCCATTGCGGCTTCAAGGCACCGAATCGATTTCTCACGACCAACAAACAACGGAATGACCATGTGCGGATAAACCACCACATCGCGCAATGGCAATACGGGGATTTCTATGCGTTCGGAACGCTCAGGGTTCATAGAGCTCTCTCTTAGTTTCGTTTCCGCCAGGTTATGGGAATCTCATGAAACGCGGTTTTCACGGGTTTCATCAAATAGGTATTTGAGTATATGGGGATAAATGTCTCACATTCAACGACCAGCATGCGTGTAAAAAACAAATGGGGGATAAATCCCCCATTTTTATTTTTTGATACAGCCAAATTGATTAATTATTCGCCGGAAGCCTGCTGTGTCTCAGGTTTGCCATAGATCAGCAATGGCTCGGACTGACCCGCAATAACGGATTCATCAATGACGACTTTATCAACGCTTTCCAGCGATGGCAGGTCGTACATAGTATCCAGCAGAGCAGCTTCAACGATAGAACGCAGGCCACGTGCACCGGTTTTACGCGCCATCGCTTTCTTGGCAATCGCCGTCAGCGCTTCATCGCGGAATTCCAGCTCAACACCTTCCAGATTGAACAGCGCCTGATACTGTTTGGTCAGTGCATTCTTCGGCTCACGCAGAATCTGAATCAATGCGTCTTCGCTCAATTCTCTCAGCGTCGCAACGACTGGCAGACGACCGATAAACTCAGGAATCAAACCGAATTTAATCAAGTCCCCCGGTTCCACATTGCTTAGCAGCTCGCCTTCTGTTGCTTTGTCAGCCGAGCCTTTAACCGTTGCGTTAAAACCGATGCCGCGTCCTGTATCAGTACGCTGCTCGATCACCTTGTCCAGACCCGCGAACGCGCCGCCGCAGATAAAGAGGATCTTGGAAGTATCAACCTGCAAGAACTCCTGCTGCGGATGCTTACGGCCACCCTGCGGTGGAACCGCTGCAATGGTGCCTTCAATCAGCTTCAGCAGCGCCTGCTGCACGCCTTCACCAGATACATCGCGGGTGATCGACGGGTTGTCTGACTTACGAGAAATCTTGTCGATTTCATCGATATAGACAATGCCGCGCTGCGCTTTCTGCACATCGTAATCGCACTTCTGCAACAGCTTCTGAATGATGTTTTCAACGTCTTCACCGACGTAACCCGCTTCAGTCAGCGTGGTCGCATCCGCCATGGTGAACGGAACATCCAGGAAGCGCGCCAGCGTTTCAGCCAGCAGCGTTTTACCGCTACCTGTCGGACCGATCAGCAGGATGTTACTTTTACCCAGTTCGATCCCGTTGCTGCTGTCACCATTACGCAAGCGTTTATAGTGGTTATACACCGCAACAGCCAACACCTTCTTGGCCTGTTCTTGACCAATGACGTAATCGTCAAGGTGGCGGCGAATTTCGTGTGGCGTCGGCAACGCACTGCGCTCACGGTGTGGCGCCACTTCTTTAATCTCTTCGCGAATAATGTCGTTACACAAGTCAACACATTCATCGCAGATATACACCGACGGCCCGGCAATCAGCTTACGCACTTCATGCTGGCTTTTGCCGCAAAAAGAGCAGTACAGTAACTTTCCTGAACCGTCTTTGCGCTTATCTGTCATGAGTTAAACCTCTTTTTCGTCTTTTGCCCGCAGGCTAACCACAGCGATACCGCTACAACGAACGCCGATACTTATAGCCAATACGCGTAAAATAACCCCGCACAACAGACTATCGGTCGAACACTGATTTTAGCTACACCAGACCGCTAATATGGCGAATTATTACCCACGGTTAGTGAATACGGAGTCTACCAAACCGTAGTCTACAGCCTCACTGGCAGAGAGGAAACGATCACGCTCGGTGTCTCTCTCTATCGCTTCGAGAGGCTGACCCGTATGTTTCGCCATCAGTTCATTCATCTTGGCTTTCACTTTCAGTATTTCTTTGGCATGGATTTCAATATCCGTTGCCTGCCCTTGGAAACCACCCAATGGCTGGTGAATCATGACGCGCGAGTTAGGCAGGCAAATACGTTTACCTTTGGCTCCCGCCGTCAACAGGAATGCGCCCATGGAACAGGCCTGTCCCATACAGATCGTGCTCACATCTGGCTTGATAAACTGCATGGTGTCGTAAATGGACATACCGGCAGTAATGACGCCACCTGGAGAGTTAATGTACAGATAAATGTCTTTTTCTGGGTTTTCGGCTTCCAGAAACAGCATCTGTGCCACAACCAGATTCGCCATGTGATCCTCTACCTGACCAGTCAGGAAGATTATCCGTTCTTTTAGCAGACGGGAATAGATATCGTAAGAACGTTCCCCACGCGAGGTCTGTTCAACCACCATCGGCACTAATGCCATATGAGGTGCTTGTCTTTCTTGTTCGCCACTGTATGACATTCACGTCTCCTAGATAAAATGCGTCCGGCACTCTTAGCGTTGTTCAATCATTGCGCTGTTCAATCATTGCGCTGTTCAATCATAGTATTACTCAATTCTACTAGAGATAGAGAGGGATGACTATGGAACCCTGCCCCGCCCTAGTTGAACAACTCATACGGCCGAGAATCCTTACCTGCTGTGCCCACTTTCCCTCTTCAGTGAGTGGGGGCACACGCATTGTATTTCAAGCTTACACTATCAATCGTTCTCTATTAAAGAGCCAATTATTTTATTCTTAACACGTTATCGGCACGGCAACACTGTGGTTTAACTCGTTGCCTGACCTAACAAATTCTCTACCTGATTTAATAGTAGTGCAATTTCAGGTGACCATTTCTCGTCGGCTCACTGACGGAAGTAGCAGTGAATCAACGCCAGAGTTAGGTGCTACCTAAACGATAAGTATCGATATCAAGATCGCGTAAGGCTATAAGCAAAAAGCCCGCGCCATAAGGCACGGGCTTTTGATAGGGAAGCATTCCCGCTACGCAATAAACAATGTTATATCAACAAAGTTTATGCCGTAGTCGTTTGATTCATCAGTTCGTTGAAGCTTACTGACTTCTCAACGACTTTCGCTTTAGCCAGCACGGTTTCTACCGCTTGCTCTTCCAGAGCAACGTTACGCATGTTGTTCAGCAATTCTTTGTTTTTGCTGTAGAACTCGATAACTTCCTGCGGATCTTCGTAAGCAGAAGCCATCTCTTCGATCAGCGCAGTAACGCGTGCTTCGTCAGCTTTCAGTTCATTGCTGCTGATCACTTCGCCCAGCAACAGACCGATAACAACACGACGTTTAGCTTGCTCTTCGAACAGCTCACGCGGTAATTCCTGCGCTTGCTTCTCGTTGCCGCCAAAACGCTGTGCAGCCTGACGACGCAGAACGTCGATTTCGCCATCGATCAGTGCAACTGGCACGTCGATTTCGTTTGCGTTGATCAGTCCGTCCAGAACCTGAGTTTTCACGCGGTTACGCACCGCGCCTTTCAGCTCACGTTCCATATTTTTACGAACTTCAGCACGCAGACCTTCCTGAGAACCATCAGCCACGCCGAAACGTTTGATGAATTCTTCAGTCAGTTCAGGCAGCTCACGCTCTTCAACTTTCTTCAGGACGATAGCGAACTGAGCCGCTTTTCCTTTCAGGTTTTCAGCGTGGTAATCTTCTGGGAAGTTCACATCAATAGTGAATTCTTCACCTGCTTTGTGTCCAACGATGCCATCTTCAAAGCCTGGGATCATGCGGTTCTGGCCCATTGCCAGAACGAAGTCGGATGCTTTTCCGCCTTCAAAGACTTCACCGTCGATAGAGCCGGTGAAATCGATTGTTGCGCGATCTTCCGCTGCCGCAGCGCGGTCAGTTTCTTTCCAGGTTGCCTGTTGCTTACGCAGCGTGTCCAGCATGGTATCAACGTCAGCATCAGTCACTTCAACAACCGGTTTTTCAACTTCGATCGCATCCAGACCTTTCAGTTCGATTTCCGGGTACACGTCAAACTCAACAGAGTAAGTGAAGTCGCCGCCTACAGCATATTCGCCAGGGATATAGTTAGGCGCGCCAACCGGATTAATTTTTTCTTTGATGATCGCGTCAACAAAGTTGCGCTGCATCAGGTCACCCAATACGTCCTGACGCACAGAGGCACCATAACGCTGAGCAACAACATTCATCGGCACTTTGCCTTTACGAAAACCGTCAATACGTACTTTTTTGGCCGCGTTGACCAGCTCGCTCTTCACCGCACTCTCAATGATGTCAGCAGCAACGGTAATCGTTACGCGACGTCCCAGACCTTGAGTGGTTTCAACTGAAACTTGCATCTTGTTACCTCAAAAAATCACAGTGATCGGTCAACCCCAAAACTATTCTCGCGACGAAAACTTTCACGACAGCAAGGCTGATTCAGAGCTGGCACCAAAGCGCACAAGTTCAACTCAACCTCGCAGAACCGGGAAATTGCCAACCCCGTCCCTGTAGTCAGAAGCGTCCCGAATACATTCAGGAAAAAATAGACGCAGCATTATAGCGATATAGAGGGGATGAGTCGAGAACGGCGGGCAGACTATTACAATAACGGATTCACACTTTTGTCAGTACCCCGCCCTGAATATGTCAGGAACGGGCCATATTAATGACTTACGAAAGAATGCCCGCACCACCGCAAGGCGGTGAAGAAGGGACGGCATTTTGCAAACTGATCCACTCTTTTGTTGTATACGTATGTAGCGCTAATGCATGCACCGACCCCGCCAGCTCCGCTGCCAGTACGGCATAGACGGCACGATGACGCCCAATCACACGTTCTCCCATGAATTTATCGCTGACCAACACAACTTTAAAATGGCTTTCTGCTCCCGCAGGCACGTTGTGACGATAGCTCTCATCAGTCACGTCTAAATGAGCGGGTTCAAAACCTACACGCAGCTTTTCTTCTATCGTTTCACGCATCATACGGCTACCCTTTCGGCTTGGGGAAAATTTGATATCAACGCGACATTGCTGTCATTCACCGATGCCCGAATCATTATAACCTTAGCGTTTTTCAACCTGTTATGCGCAAAAGCGGCTTAACAAAGAGGAAAAGGGGTCGCGAAGGGTGGATATATCATCGCCGGTCTTGATGTGATAAAAACGGTTTTTCCGGGTCAACGGCATGAAAAAGATGAATTTCAGGACAATTTACCTGCTATCGGCTCTTTTTCCTGCCTGTGGCGATGATATGATATCAACAATATTTGTCAGCTCACCACACTAATCATTACTGAGAAAATACGAATGTTAAAAAAATTATTTTTCCCTCTTCTGGCCGTCATCCTGCTCGCAGGATGTGCAGCAAAAAGCAACACACTGAACATCTCCCCAAAAATTAGCGTACCTTCCCAGGATCCGACCCTGATGGGCGTAACGATTAGCATCAATGGTGCAGACCAGCGTGCCGATCAAGCGCTGGCGAAAGTGAATCGCGATGGTCAACTGATTACGCTGACGCCTTCTCGCGATCTGCGTTTCTTGTTGCAAGAAGCCCTGGAGAAACAAATGACCGCGCGTGGTTACATGATCGGAACCGGCGGCCCGGTAGCCTTGCAGATCGTGGTTAATCACCTGTACGCTGATGTCTCCGAAGGAAACCTGCGTTACAACATCACGACCAAAGCGGATATCTCCATCATTTCTCAGGCAGCAAATGGCAACAAACAGGTGAAAAACTACCGCTCAACGTATAACGTTCAGGGCGCGTTTACTGCCAATAATGAAAACATTACTAATGCCGTTAACACGGTGTTAGGCGATGTCATTAACGACATGGCGCAAGACACGACAGTCAGTAGCTTTATCAAAGAAAACGCCCGTTAATTTCTGTACGCCGCTTCCCTTGCTCCTGAATGCTCGCGGAGCAAGGGAAAGGACTCTTCATGTTTAGTCGCATCATTGCTTTGTTCAGCCAACGTAATTCGCTTTTTATGCTGTTACTTGGCTTCGCTTCCGGTTTACCACTGGCCTTGACATCCGGCACGTTGCAAGCCTGGATGACCGTCGAGAACGTCGATCTGAAAACCATTGGTTTCTTCTCTTTGGTGGGGCAAGCCTACGTATTCAAGTTTCTGTGGTCCCCCCTGATGGATCGCTATACCCCGCCGTTCCTTGGCCGACGTCGTGGCTGGCTGATTCTCAGTCAGCTTCTGCTGATTGCGGCCATTATTGGTATGGGATTGATGAATCCGGCACGCGATCTCTGGTGGCTGGCCGCACTGGCGGTTTTGGTCGCGTTCTGCTCTGCGTCTCAGGATATTGTTTTTGATGCCTATAAGACGGATTTACTTCCTCCAGAAGAACGCGGAACAGGTGCAGCGACCTCGGTATTGGGTTACCGTCTGGCGATGCTGGTTTCTGGTGGGCTGGCGCTGTGGATGGCCGATCGCTATTTCGGCTGGCAGGCCACCTATTGGTTAATGGCAGGGTTAATGCTGATCGGTGTGTTCGCGACCCTGTTAGCACCGGAACCCGTGAATAGCCAGCCAGCGCCGCGCAGTATGGAGCAGGCAATTGTAGCCCCTCTACGCGACTTCTTCGCACGTAACAATGCCTGGCTCATTCTTCTGCTTATCGTGTTGTACAAGCTTGGTGACGCTTTTGCGATCAGTTTGACGACAACCTTCCTGATACGTGGCGTTGGTTTTAATGCGGGCGATGTCGGGCTGGTAAATAAAACACTCGGGCTATTCGCTACCATCGTGGGAGCCATTTACGGCGGATTATTGATGCAGCGACTCTCATTGTTCAGAGCGCTGATGCTGTTTGGTGTTCTTCAGGCCGTGTCCAACGCGGGATACTGGCTGCTGGCTATCACGGATAAAAGTCTGTTCACCATGGCCAGCGCGGTTTTTCTGGAAAATCTCTGCGGAGGCATGGGAACGGCTGCGTTTGTCGCGCTATTGATGACGCTATGTAATAAATCATTCTCAGCCACACAGTTTGCTCTGCTTTCCGCCCTTGCCGCCGTCGGACGGGTTTACGTTGGCCCTATCGCTGGCTGGTTTGTCGAATCCTACGGCTGGGCATGGTTCTATCTGTTTTCGATTTTTGCCGCATTACCAGGTCTGGCCATCCTGCTGATCTGCCGTGAGACGTTGGAATTTACCCAGAAAACCGATACGTTTCAGTTACGGACAAACTTCCAAAACTATTACAAGAAGGCCCTGCATGTGTTGGGACTAGGTGTGATTTTGCTAACGCTGTGGCTCATGCTGCTAATCAGTAATGCGCTGGAATGGTCCTCACTGCCTCAACTAGCAGAATACCTGCTCGCCGCAGGCGGCACGTTCTCCTTGTTGGGCATTTTCTTCGGCAGTTTGTTGGATTATCTGTCACTCAGACGGGCGTCAAAACCGTCAGTACACTAGCGAATATTCGTTCAGGCAGCGTCCATCTGTTGCCTGAACCTATTACACCGTTCCTTTATTTAATTATTTTTCTCATAATATCTTGCTAGAAGGAATTTTATTTCCTTGTAAAATTCTCCAGAACTAATTTCATTTGTTACCAAAAACGCAGGCTGAGCAAAAATTTCACCAAACTAAAAATAGAAAATAAGCGTTACGGTGAGTTGTAATTTCTTATTATCCTTCCATACTCTTATCTGGATAGCCTCATAATTTGCTGTTTTTCAATATCATTTTTATTTTGGCTATCTTTGTGACATTAAGGGCAAAAAGCAGCAACAAACGGCTGACATAACCTTAATCATGTTTACAGTGCAGTAACCTTCCCGTAAAATGCCCGCTCGCGTAAAATGACAATAGAGCCCTTGTTATTGAGGTCGCTAGATGAGACTCAAGAAATACAATACAATTTTTGGGATGCTGTCTTTATTTGCAGCCACTGCTCTACTGAGCGGTTGCGATATGGCGCTGATGAACCCCAAAGGAGAGATCGGGTTAGAGCAAAGATCGTTAATACTGACTGCCATCGGGCTGATGTTGATCGTTGTGATTCCCGTTATCGTTATGACGATAGCTTTTGCCTGGAAGTTCCGTGCTTCCAATGAAAAGGCAAAATACACCCCGAACTGGTCACACTCCAATAAGATAGAAGCTGTAGTTTGGACTGTACCAATTATCATTATCGTCATTCTTGGCACGATTACCTGGAAGACGACCCACTCGCTTGATCCCTATAAGCCACTGGTGTCAGACGTCAAACCTATCAATGTCGAAGTTGTTTCGCTTGACTGGAAATGGCTGTTTGTTTACCCGGATCTGGGTATCGCGACGGTTAACGAACTGGCTTTCCCTGCCAACGTGCCTGTTGCGTTCAAGATTACCTCCGACTCCGTGATGAACTCCTTCTTCATTCCTCGTCTTGGTGGACAAATCTATGCCATGGCCGGAATGCAGACGAAGCTCCACTTGATCGCTAACGAACCGGGCAAATATGACGGTATCTCTGGCGGCTATAGTGGTAAAGGCTTCTCTGGTATGAAGTTCACCGCAATCGCCACGCCAACTCAACAAGAGTTCGACCAGTGGGTTGCGAACGTTCGTGCGTCCTCCAAGACACTGAATACTATGGATGAATTCAACACTCTTGCTAAACCAAGTGAATTCCATCCTGTTGAATACTTCTCCAGTGTCCAGCCGGATTTGTTTAATAATATTATTCGCAAATTCACAGGCAACGACATGAACATGCAACATCATGGTGAAGGCATGAAGCACGACGAAAACATGCAACACAGTGAGGGTATGAACATGGGCGAGCATAGCTCGCACAAAGGAGCCGAGGGATAATACGATGTTCGGAAAACTTACACTCGATGCGGTTCCGTACCACGAACCCATTATTATGGTCACCGTGGCGGCGATCATCGTTGGCGGCCTTGCGCTGCTGGCGGCAATAACCTATTTCGGTAAGTGGAAATGGCTGTGGGCTGAATGGTTCACCTCTGTCGACCACAAGAAAATCGGTATCATGTACATCATCGTCGGTCTGGTGATGATGATACGTGGTTTTGCCGATGCTATCATGATGCGCGGCCAGCAGGTGCTGGCTTCTGCCGGGCAAGAAGGCTTCCTAAACGCTCACCACTACGATCAGATTTTCACCGCGCACGGTGTCATCATGATCTTCTTCGTGGCGACACCGTTTGTCGTTGGCCTGATGAACCTTGCGGTTCCCTTGCAGATCGGTGCGCGTGACGTTGCTTTCCCCTTCCTGAACTCCCTCAGCTTCTGGCTGTTTGTCGTCGGTGTTATCTTGATCAACCTCTCTCTTGGGGTCGGTGAGTTTGCACAGACGGGTTGGGTTGCATATCCACCGCTTTCAGGGAAGGAGTACAGTCCCGGCGTCGGGGTCGATTACTGGATATGGAGTCTACAGATATCCGGTGTCGGTACCACGCTGACTGGTGTTAACTTCTTCGCGACAATTCTGAAGATGCGTGCGCCAGGCATGACGCTGATGAAAATGCCAGTATTTACCTGGACGGCACTGTGTACCAACGTGCTGATCATCGCCGCATTCCCGATATTGACCGTTACCATCGCGCTGCTGACGCTTGACCGTTACCTCGGCACCCATTTCTTTACCAATGATATGGGTGGCAACATGATGATGTACATCAACCTGATTTGGGCATGGGGTCATCCTGAGGTTTACATTCTGGTGCTGCCGATATTCGGTGTTTACTCCGAAGTGGTTGCGACCTTCTGTAAAAAACGTCTGTTTGGCTACACGTCATTGGTATGGGCAACCATTGCGATTACGGTTCTGTCGTTCATCGTTTGGCTGCACCACTTCTTTACCATGGGGTCCGGCGCGAACGTCAACGCCTTCTTTGGTATAGCCACCATGATTATTTCAATCCCGACCGGGGTTAAAATCTTCAACTGGCTGTTCACCATGTATCAAGGTCGTATTCAGTCTCACTCCACGATGCTGTGGACGACGGGCTTCATCATCACCTTTACCATTGGTGGGATGACTGGGGTACTGCTGGCCGTACCGGGCGCGAACTTCGTCCTACACAACAGTCTGTTCCTGATTGCTCACTTCCATAACGTGATCATCGGCGGCGTGGTGTTTGGTTGCTTCGCAGGTATTACCTACTGGTTCCCGAAAGCCTTTGGTTTCACCCTGAATGAAACTTGGGGTAAACGCGCGTTCTGGTTCTGGATTATCGGCTTCTTCGTTGCCTTTATGCCGCTGTATATTCTCGGCTTCATGGGCATGACGCGTCGTCTGAGTCAGCAAATCAACCCTGAATTCCACGCCTTACTGGTCGTGGCTTCCATCGGTGCCGTGCTGATCGGCCTCGGAGTACTGTGTCAGCTTATCCAGTTCTACGTCAGTATCCGCGACCGTCATCTGAACCGCGATCTGACGGGTGACCCGTGGGGTGGACGCACGCTGGAGTGGGCAACCTCTTCTCCTGCACCGTTCTATAACTTTGCTATCGTGCCACACGTCAACGAGCGTGATGCGTTCTGGGAAGCAAAAGAGAAAGGTGAAGCTTACAAGCGCCCTGCCAGCTATGAAGAAATTCACATGCCGAAAAACACCGGCGCCGGTGTGATTATCTCCGCATTCAGCCTGGTATTCGGTTTTGCCATGATCTGGCATATCTGGTGGCTTGCCATCGTAGGCTTCGCTGGCATGATTGTGACCTGGATTGTGCATAGCTTTAATCAAGACGTGGATTACTACGTACCGGTTAAAGAAATTGAGCAAATTGAGAATCAGAATTTTGATCAACTCAGTAAGGCAGGCGTGAAACATGTCAACTGAAACTCTGACTAACCACAATACTGCCCATGCCGAGCATGGGCACCACGACACAGGCGCTACCAAGGTATTCGGCTTCTGGGTCTACCTGATGAGCGACCTGATTATTTTCGGGTCACTCTTCGCAACCTATGCGGTACTGGTTAACGGTACTGCGGGTGGCCCAAGCGGGAAAGAGCTTTTCCAACTGCCCTTCGTATTAGTGGAAACGTTCGCCCTGCTGTTTAGTAGTATTACCTACGGCATGGCGATGATCGCCATGAACAAGGGCAACAAATCCCAGGTTAATGCCTGGCTGGGCGTGACTTTCCTGTTCGGCCTGGTATTTATCGGGATGGAAATCTATGAATTCCATCACCTGATCGTGGAAGGCTATGGCCCGGATCGCAGTGCGTTCCTGTCTGCCTTCTTTGCTCTGGTCGGTACCCATGGGATTCACGTAACGGGCGGTCTGATTTGGTTGGTCATCATGATGATTCAGGTCTCTAAACGTGGCCTGACTGCAACCAACAAAACACGTCTGATGTGCCTGAGCCTGTTCTGGCACTTCCTCGACGTGGTATGGATCTGTGTCTTCACCGTTGTTTATCTGCTGGGGGCGATGTAATGAGTCATTCAACAACCGATCATTCAGGTGCCAGCCACGGTAGCGTTAAGTCATACGTGATAGGTTTTGTTCTGTCTGTAATTTTGACAGTCATTCCTTTCAGTATGGTCATGAGCGGTACTGCCTCGCATAGCGCCATCCTTTTCACGGTGGTGGGATGTGCAGTGGTTCAGATTCTGGTACATCTGGTGTACTTCCTGCACCTGAATACGTCCTCAGAAGAGCGCTGGAACGTGGTGGCTCTTGTGTTTGCCGTCCTGATTATCGCTATTGTCGTCGTGGGCTCCATCTGGATTATGATGAGCGCACACCACAATATGATGATCCAGTAACAGAGCCGTAAAAGATGATTAAGCAATACCTGCAAGTTACTAAACCAGGAATTATTTTCGGAAATCTGATTTCCGTTATCGGTGGATTTCTCCTTGCGGCTCAAGGCCGCATTGATTATCCCCTGTTTTTCGCCACCCTCGTGGGTGTGTCGTTAGTCGTTGCATCTGGCTGCGTGTTTAACAACGTCATTGACCGCGACATCGACAAGAAAATGGAGAGAACCAAAAATCGGGTTCTGGTAAAGGGACTGATTTCACTGAAGGTAACGCTGGTTTACGCATCGCTGTTAGGTATTGCGGGCTTTGCTCTGCTATACATCGCGGCTAACCCGCTGGCCATGTGGCTGGCGGTGATGGGCTTTATCGTGTATGTCGGTGTGTATAGCCTGTACATGAAGCGGCATTCTGTTTATGGCACGTTGATTGGCAGCCTGTCTGGCGCGGCACCACCGGTTATCGGTTACTGCGCCGTCAGCAACCAGTTCGACGCTGGCGCGTTGATCCTGCTGCTGATCTTTAGCCTGTGGCAGATGCCGCATTCATACGCGATTGCGATTTTCCGCTTTAAGGATTATCAGGCTGCCAATATCCCGGTACTGCCAGTTGTGAAAGGCATCTCCGTTGCGAAACACCACATCACGCTGTACATCGTGGCGTTTGCGGTTGCAACGCTGATGCTGTCTCTCGGCGGCTATGCTGGTTACAAATATCTGGTCGTTGCCGCAGCAGTTAGCGTCTGGTGGTTGGGTATGGCGCTGTCCGGCTATAAAAATGCGATTGATGACCGCGTGTGGGCAAGAAAACTGTTTGTTTTCTCCATTGTCGCGATTACGTCACTGAGCGTCATGATGTCTGTGGATTCAATGGCACCAGCGCATGAAATCATGTTGACCTACCTGCGTTAATCGCCAACAGCGTTAAATGCATTAAGAAAGAGATTTACTAAGCAAAACAGGTGGCTCGTCCACCTGTTTCTTCTCCTGCCCTCCCCTGCATCCCCCAGCCAAATCACGTAACAAACCTATCGTTTACTGTTTGGTCAATAACGCACTAAAATAGCGCCAATTGTTTTCCGAGGTACGAATGAACGATAATAAAATGACCCCTGGCGAATTACGCGCCACATGGGGCTTGGGGGCCGTTTTTTCACTACGCATGCTTGGCATGTTCATGGTGTTGCCTGTCCTGACCACTTACGGCATGGCCTTACAGGGTGCCAGTGAAGCGCTGATCGGTATTGCAATTGGTATTTATGGCCTGATGCAGGCTATTTTCCAGATTCCCTTTGGCCTTGCCTCTGACCGCATCGGCAGAAAACCCCTTATCGTCGGGGGGCTGTTGATTTTTGCTCTCGGTAGCGTCATCGCCGCACTGAGCGATTCTATCTGGGGTATCATCCTTGGCCGGGCGTTGCAGGGCGCTGGTGCAATCTCCGCCGCCGTTATGGCGTTGCTTTCCGACCTGACGCGTGAACAGAACCGCACTAAAGCGATGGCATTTATCGGCGTGAGCTTCGGCGTCACCTTTGCTATCGCGATGGTCGTGGGGCCGATCATTACCCATGCCTTCGGCTTACAAGCGCTCTTCTGGGGCATCACCCTGCTGTCACTCGCAGGTATTGTCATTACCCTGACACTGATTCCTTCCGCACCTGAGCACATTCTGAATCGAGAATCAGCGATGGTGCGTGGCAGTTTCCGCAAAGTGCTCGGCAATAGCCGCCTGCTGAAACTGAATATCGGTATTATGTGTCTGCATATTTTATTGATGTCGAGCTTCGTCGCTCTACCGCGCGTAATGGAATCTGTGGGGCTAGCGCCGCAGGACCATTGGAAAGTCTATCTGACCACCATGCTGATCTCTTTTGCCGGCGTCGTGCCTTTCATCATTTATGCCGAAGTCAAAAGACGAATGAGGCAGGTCTTCATCGGCTGTATCGTGGTGTTGATCGCCGCAGAAGTTGTCTTGTGGGCGGCGGGTAACCATCTTTGGCAGATTATCATCGGCATACAGCTGTTCTTTCTGGCCTTCAACGTCATGGAAGCACTGCTGCCATCGCTGATTAGCAAGGAATCACCTGCGGGATATAAAGGCACCGCGATGGGCGTTTACTCCACCACGCAGTTTATTGGTGTGGCAATTGGCGGGAGCCTCGGCGGCGGACTGTTTGAGCTTTATGGTGCTTCTGCCGTGTTTATAGCTGGCGCAACCATTTCGACCATCTGGCTACTGGTCAGCTTCACCATGCAAGAACCGCCTTATCTCAGCAGCCTGAGAATTACACTGCCTGATTTAGCACTACGCGATAGTGAATTGGAACAGAAAATACGTACCCAACCCGGCGTTGCCGACGTTGTGGTCGTGTTGGATGAGCAGAGTGCCTATGTGAAGATTGATAATAAGAAAACCAATCGGCAGCAGTTAGAGCAGTTGGTCGGACAGAACTAAATAGTAAGGCCAGCTTTCGCTGGCCTTACTATTAATAGGCGGATGACTCAAAAGCATTAATCGCGGAAGTTGGTAAACTGGAACGGTTGCCCCAGATTTCCACCACGAATCAGCGCCATCACACCCTGCAAATCATCACGTGATTTACCGGTGACGCGAACCTGTTCACCCTGAATCTGCGCCTGCACTTTCAGCTTGCTGTCTTTGATCAGCTTGACGATTTGCTTCGCCTGCGTAGTCTCAATGCCCTGCTTCAGCTTCGCTTCCACGCTGTACGTTTTACCGCTATGCTCGAACGCTTCCGGGACGTCTAACGCACCGCCTTCAATCCCGCGTTTCAGCAACTTTTCGCGCAGAATATCAACCAGCTGTTGTACCTGAAAATCTGACTCGCTGGCCACTTTGATACTCTGTGATTTCTCATTCAGTTCAAAGCTAGCCGGAACATTACGAAAATCCCAACGGGTGCTCAAATCGCGCGTCGCATTTTCCACCGCGTTACGGACTTCCTGCATATCAATTTCCGAAACAATATCGAAAGATGGCATAATTCGCTCTCCTGACAAATTTGGCTGGCGAGCATAATAACCGCTCTTCTGCGATAAGCAAGATGCCAGACACGATCCCGGTTTTTACGCGGCATCAGGTAAACAGGCCGAATAACACAAGATCACGATGTGAATGATAGCCTATGATGGCAGAACGACAGCGCCCGCATCAAATAAGGAAGACGCACATGAAAATCACCGTTCTTGGCTGTGGCGCGCTGGGCCAACTTTGGCTCGCCGCGTTACATCAGCAAGGGCATGATGTCCAGGGATGGCTGCGCATTCCGCAACCGTATTGTCCGGTTAATGTCACCCTGCTGGACGGTCAGCACTGTAATCTCAACCTGACGGCGAACGATCCCGATCATCTTGCCCAAAGCGAACTTCTGCTGGTGACGCTAAAAGCCTGGCAGGTTTCCGATGCCGTCACCATGCTGTTGCCACAGCTCAACCCACATTGCACGATTCTGCTTTTACACAACGGGATGGGCACGCGAGAAGAATTGCCGTCGCTTCAGCAACCACTCGTACTCGGTATCACCACTCACGCCGCCCGACGCGACGCAAATAACGTCGTACACGTTGCGGCAGGCACAACGCATATCGGCACATTTAACGGTGACAGTAGCCAAAGCTATTTAGCTGAAGTGTTGCATCAGGCCTTGCCTGATGTCGCCTGGCACACCAACATTAGCGCCACCTGCTGGCTGAAATTGGCGGCTAACTGCGTCATCAATCCGCTTACGGTGAAATATCACTGCACTAATGGCGAGCTTTCTGCGTACCCGGAACTGATTGCGTCGCTTTGTCAGGAAGTGACCAGCGTCATGGAACGGGAAGGCTTCCATACATCGCGAGATAGCCTGCTGCTCTATGTGAATCAAATTATTCAGAACACCGCGGCAAACACCTCATCAATGTTGCAGGACATCATCGCTCAGCGACATACCGAAATTGACTACATTACCGGGTATTTACTGCACCGTGCGCGTCTCCACGGTCTGACGCTCCCCGAAAATGCCCGTCTGTTTGACTACATTAAGCAAAAGGAAAATGATTATGACCGCATCGGCACTGGTGTGTCTGGCACCTGGTAGTGAAGAAACTGAAGCCGTCACGACCATCGATTTGCTTGTCCGGGCGGGTATTCAGGTCACGCTTGCCAGCGTAGCCAGCGATGGCAATCTGGAAATCGTCTGCTCACGTGGGGTAAGGCTGCTGGCGGATGCTCCACTGGCTACCGTTGCCGATCGGCCTTTCGATGTGCTGGTGTTACCGGGTGGCCTGCAAGGTGCGGAGTGCTTCCGTGATAGCCCAATACTGGTGGAATGCATTCGACAAGCGCATCTGGAAGGGAAAATTGTCGCCGCGATGTGTGCAACGCCTGCACTGGTGCTGGAATATCACCAGCTGTTCCCCGTAGGAAACATGACGGGCTATCCTGCGTTTAAGGATAAGATTGCGCCAGAAAAATGGATGGAAAAGCGTGTCGTTTACGATCCGCGCGTAAATCTATTAACGACACAAGGGCCAGGCACCAGCATGGATTTCGCGCTGAAGATCATCGATTTGCTGCTAGGGAAAGAAAAAGCCGCCGAGGTTGCTGAGCAGCTCATCCTGCCGCCGGGCATTCATAATTACCGCGATTAATTCTGTCGTTGATAAATCTATTTGGGGAACGAAAACGGTGATAATGGAATAGAAGAGTAAAGCGTCCGCGCCAAGGACAAAAACGTCAGGAACGTTTTTGAACGTCGCTTGCGACGGCCCTGAAAGGGGGAATCTCATGGATGAGATTCATATCTGCGCGGCTCGAGCTTACAGGGAGGTACTTGCAGCGTCTTTACGATCTATCCATTACCACCGCTCGGCGCACTTTGTCAGCAAGTCTAAGGCGCTTGCGCGCCTTATTCCTATTACGGACGGTATACCTTCACATTGGTAAAACCTTGCTCACGCAGATACAGTGCCTGCAAGCGGCTCATCACACCACGCTCGCAGTAAAGCAGATAGGTTTTACTCTGATCCAAATCGCCGAACTGCGTACCCAGCTTGTAGAACGGTAAGGATTTGATTTCGACCTGCTCCAGCTCAAGCGGCTTATCGTCCTGTTCATCCGGCGCGCGGATATCCAGCAGCACGTCCGTTGGCGCAAACGACGCGACTGTCTCTACTTCAACCACCTCTTGCTTGGTCTGTTCGGCGATCTCACGGATATCAATATTACGGGCTTCACTCACCACGCGATCCAGAATGGCAAAATCAAAGTGGCTTTCTTCAGCCTCGATCTTCGCTTTTACCGCCTTCACCGTCGGGCTTTTAGAGATCACACCACAGTATTCTGGCATCGTTTTGGCAAAATCTTCCGTCCCCAATTCACGAGCCTGTTTGATAATGTGTTCTTTATCGTGAGAAATCAGCGGGCGCAAAATCAGGGTATCAGAGGCGTTATCGATCAAACGCAGGTTGGTCAGCGTCTGGCTGGACACCTGCCCTAACGCTTCACCCGTTACCAACGCCTGAACACCGTAACGCTCAGCCATTTTTGAGGCCGCACGCACCATCATGCGCTTCAGCACAACGCCCATTTGACCGTCGTCGACCTTCTCGAGAATTTCACCCACGACGGGATCGAAGTCGATAGCAATAAAACGCACCCGATGCGAGCTACCAAAGCGGTTCCACAGATAGTGTGCGACCTGTTTCACCCCAATTTCATGTGCTGCGCCACCCAGGTTGAAGAAGCAGTAATGCACACGACATCCACGACGCATTAACATATAGCTGGAGACGCCGGAGTCAAAACCTCCAGAAATCAATGACAACACATCTTCCTGCGTACCGATTGGGAAGCCGCCGATACCTTCATAGCGCCCTTTAATCAATAGCAGACGGTCCTGCTCGATTTCCAGATGCACGGTGACCTGCGGGGCAGTGAGATTGACCCGTGCCGTTTCAATGTGTTGATTCAAGCCACCACCGACGTAACGTTCGACATCCTGTGAGCTGAATTCATGCTTACCGCGGCGTTTCACTCGCACGCAAAACGTCTTGCCTTCCAACCGCTCACGGTACAGCGCCAGCGCTTGTTCAAAGATATTGTGCACATCGGTGTAGGCGTGATCTTCAACTTCCAGAATATGGTGAATGCCCGGAATTCTCGTCAGCGCATCACGAATCGCCTCACGCTGGCTTTCGTCTTTGGCTCGAACTTCGATATGATCCCAGTGACGGACAACCGCCAGCGCTTCATCATAGTGTTTTAATACGTTGCGAATGTTTCCGGTTAGAATCTTGATAAAGCGTAACCGCACAGATTGGCTCTTGATGGTGATTTCCGGGAACAATTTAATGATAAACTTCATGGTGGCTGTCGTTACTTGGTCAGAAAGGCGTAAATAAATTTACCCTGAGCACTAAAATCACGTTATCGGTAAAATCAGCCAAAATAGAGATGATTTTACCAATAGCATCCAGGGCGCGGAGTATATCATTATATGAAGATATACTGTGCGCTTTAACCGTATAATTGTTGCGCATCCACGGATGACCACACGCAACACCACGCTCTGCCGCCACAAGCCAACGGCGTATAACACCAGGATTCTGAAACCACTATGCCTAAGAAGACCGAGCAGCCAGTCAGCTTTGAAAGCTCGCTGAACGAACTGGAAAAAATCGTTACCCGCCTCGAATCAGGCGAACTGCCACTGGACGATGCGCTAAATGAGTTTGAGCATGGCATCCAGCTCGCTCGTCAGGGTCAGCAAAAACTGCAACAGGCGGAACAGCGCGTTCAAATCCTGCTGAGCGACGATCCCGATGCGCCGCTGTCACCGTTTACGCCGGATAACGACTCGCTATGACCGATTTCAGCACGCAACTGAATGCGCATTACCAACGCACGAACCGTATGTTGGGGCATTTCATCGCCAGCCTCCCCTTTCAGAGTAGTCCACTGGTCAATGCGATGGAGTATGGCTCACTCTTAGGAGGCAAACGCCTGCGCCCGTTTCTGGTTTATACTACGGGTGAACTGTTTGGCATGTCGTTAGAGAGTCTGGATGCGCCTGCTGCGGCAGTCGAATGTATCCATGCTTATTCATTGATTCATGACGATCTACCAGCAATGGATGACGACGATTTGCGACGCGGACAGCCAACCTGCCACATCAAGTTTGGTGAAGCTACTGCCATTCTTGCGGGTGATGCATTGCAAACGCTGGCATTCTCCATTCTGGCCGACGCGCCAATGCCGCAGGTCTCTGACCGCGATCGAGTGGCGATGATCTCAGAATTGGCTCACGCCAGTGGTGTAGCAGGCATGTGCGGTGGTCAGGCTTTCGATCTGGAAGCGGAAGGCCATCAGGTCGATCTGGCCGCGTTAGAGCGGATTCACCGCCACAAAACCGGTGCATTAATTCGCGCCGCTGTCCGACTCGGCGCACTGGCAGCCGGTGAAACAGGCCGCGCCGCTTTACCCCATCTGGATCGCTACGCTAACGCGATTGGGCTCGCTTTTCAGGTTCAGGACGATATTCTCGATGTTGTTGGCGACAGCGCGACAACAGGCAAACGTCAGGGTGCAGACCAGCAGCTAGGTAAAAGCACCTATCCCAGCTTACTGGGGTTAGATAACGCACGAAAAAAAGCACAGGAGCTCTATCAGGAATCACTGGCATCGCTGGACGATCTTGTCGCATCCAGCCCGATTCCCCTGAATATTGCCCCATTACAAGCGCTGGCGAATTTCATCGTTGAACGCGATAAGTAATTACCTAATGAGTCTCTAATGAGTTTTGATACCGCGAAGTACCCTACATTGGCGTTAGTGGAAACACCGGATGAACTTCGGTTGCTACCGAAAGAGAGCCTGCCAAAGCTGTGCGATGAGCTGCGCCAATATCTGCTGGACAGCGTCAGCCGTTCAAGCGGCCATTTTGCTTCAGGGTTAGGGACGGTTGAATTAACGGTTGCACTGCATTACGTCTATGACACCCCTTTCGATCATCTGGTGTGGGATGTCGGTCATCAGGCTTACCCGCACAAGATCCTCACAGGCCGCCGCGATCGTATTTCAACGATCCGTCAAAAAGGCGGTTTGCACCCCTTTCCGTGGCGCGATGAAAGCGACTATGACGTATTAAGCGTCGGCCATTCATCCACCTCAATCAGTGCCGGGCTGGGCATGGCCGTTGCGGCCGAGCGTGAAGGCAAAGGCCGTCGTACCGTTTGTGTGATCGGCGACGGCGCGATTACCGCAGGCATGGCCTTTGAGGCGATGAACCACGCAGGCGACATCAAATCCGATCTGCTGGTGGTACTGAACGACAATGAAATGTCGATTTCAGAAAACGTCGGCGCACTGAACAACCATCTGGCACAGCTGCTATCCGGCAAGCTCTACGCTAGCCTGCGCGAAGGCGGTAAAAAGGTCTTATCCGGCCTGCCGCCCATCAAAGAGCTGGTGAAGCGCACCGAAGAGCACCTTAAAGGCATGGTCGTGCCGGGTACGCTATTTGAGGAACTGGGTTTTAACTATATCGGCCCGGTTGACGGTCATGACGTTCAGGCGCTGGCACATACGCTGAAGAACATGCGTAATCTGAAAGGCCCACAGCTCCTGCACATCATGACGAAGAAAGGAAAAGGTTACGCCCCTGCTGAGCAGGATCCGATCAGTTGGCACGCCGTGCCGAAATTCGATCCTGCCAGCGGCACGCTACCGAAAAGCAAAGAAGGTGCGCAACCAACCTATTCCAAAATCTTCGGTCAATGGTTACAGGAAACGGCCGCCAAAGACAGCAAGCTCATGGCAATCACGCCTGCCATGCGCGAAGGCTCTGGCATGGTGCAATTCTCCCGCGACTACCCACAGCAATATTTTGACGTAGCGATTGCCGAACAGCATGCCGTCACGTTTGCTGCCGGTCTGGCTGTCGGCGGTTATCATCCGGTTGTCGCCATTTACTCGACTTTCCTGCAACGTGCTTACGATCAGGTCATCCACGATGTGGCGATCCAGAATCTGCCCGTTCTGTTTGCTATCGATCGCGGCGGTATTGTTGGTGCGGATGGACAAACGCATCAGGGGGCGTTCGATCTCTCTTTCTTACGCTGTATCCCGAACATGATCATCATGACGCCTAGCGATGAAAATGAGTGTCGCCAGATGCTGCACACGGGCTATCACTACCAGAAAGGCCCGACAGCGGTGCGCTATCCACGGGGAAATGGTACCGGTACGGCACTGACGCCGCTCTCAGAGCTGCCAATCGGTAAAGGTGTGGTGCGTCGTCAGGGCGAAACGATCGCGATTCTGAACTTCGGTACGCTATTGCAGGAAGCTCAGGCTGCGGCAGAGAAGTTAAACGCCACCCTCGTCGACATGCGCTTTGTGAAACCGCTGGATGAAGCGTTACTTGAAGAGCTGGCGCAGTCCCACAGCACGTTTGTGACGCTGGAAGAGAATGCGGTCATGGGCGGCGCAGGGAGCGGCGTGAATGAATTCCTGATGGCGAAACGCCTTGCCGTCTCGGTGCTGAACATTGGGCTACCGGACGTCTTTATCCCACAAGGCTCGCAGGAAGAAATCCGAGCCGATCTGGGTTTGGATGCCACAGGCATCGAGCGCAGAATCACGCAGTGGATGAAATAAGCAACTCACGATAACCGGGGCACATCGCCCCGGTTCAATAATGTGAGTGATTCAATAACACAGTAACGTCAGAATGCCGGCCAGTGATAGCCGATAAAATAGATAATCCCCGCAGAGATCACCCCCGCGACGATATCATCGATCATAATGCCCATGCCGCCGTGCACGTTGCGATCGAACCAGCGAATCGGCCAGGGTTTCCAAATATCCAGACAGCGGAAGACGACAAACCCTGCCGCCACCCATTGCCACTTATCCACCGGAATCGCCATCAGGGTAATCCACATACCGACAAACTCGTCCCAGACGATGCTGCCGTGATCGTGAACGCCCATGTCTTTCGCTGTCTGATGACACAGGTAAACACCGATACAAATGCTCAGCATGACCAGCAGCGAATACAATTCAAGCGGCAGGTAGGACATGAGATACCACAGGGGAATCGCGGCCAATGACCCTACCGTACCCGGCATCCAGGGAGACAGACCGCTGCCAAACCCTGTCGCCAGCAGGTGCCACGGGTTACTTAGCCGTAAGCGGCGTTTTGCCACTTCAGCGCCTTTCGTCTTATTCGCGGAATCAGTTTTGCTCGCTAAAATGGTCATACCCCTTCCAGTTCAGCTCGGTCGCTTTATTATCCCTGAAAAAGCGTAGCCCTTCAGAGGAAGGTCCGATTTGCCCGATACAGGTGTAGTCAGCGCCGAGATGCCCCAAGGCCAGTTCCAGCGCACCACGGTTAATTTCCGGCACGGTAAAGCACAGTTCATAGTCTTCGCCGCCAGATAGCGCCCAACGCAGCGCCTGCTCTTCACCGACGCAACCCCGCAGCCAATCAGATTGGGGGATCGCGTCCAGATTAATACGCGCGCCGCACTCGCTGGCTTTAAGTATATGCTGTAGATCGGAAATGAGGCCGTCAGAAAGATCGATAGCCGAATTGGCCAGATCGCGCAACGCCTGCCCTTGCAGGATTCTCGGCTGAGGACGGAGGTGACGTTGGATCAATCTCTGACGCGTCTCTTCATCATCAACGTGCAGTGTATTCTGGAGGATAGCCAGACCCGCCGCGCTGTCGCCTAATGAACCGGTAACATAAATCCAGTCACCAATTCTGGCCCCGCGCCGCGTCAATGCCCGACCTGCTGGTACCAGACCGTGAATAGTCAGCGTCAGGCTCAGTGGGCCGCGCGTCGTATCGCCCCCCACCAACTGCATGCCATAATAATCAAGCAACTCAAACAAGCTGTCGCTGTATGCGGATAGCCACTGACTATTGCTTTTAGGTAGGGTAATGGCCAGAGAAAGCCAGGCAGGATCGGCGCCCATCGCAGCCAGATCGCTTAAATTGACCGCCAGAGATTTGTACCCCAGATCGGCGGGATCGATATCAGGTAGGAAATGAACGCCAGACACCAGCGTGTCGGTACTCACCGCTAGCATCTGCTTATCTGCCACCGTCAGTAACGCACAGTCATCACCGATGCCTAATTCAACATCGCGACGTGAACTTCGGACCCGATTAAAATAGCGGGCAATAAGGTCAAACTCACCTTCAACCATAACCTTTCCAGCCAGCCTATCATTCAAAAGCGATCAGGGCCGGATATCCGGCCCTGATTCGATTCATTTTACTTCTTGCCTTTCCGTACACTCGGAGCAGCTTTGTCCAGCACGCCATTCACAAACTTATGGCTATCTTCAGCACCGAAGATTTTAGCCAGTTCGATGGCCTCGTTAATCGCCACCTTGTAAGGAACGTCTTCGCGCTTGCTCAGCTCAAACATCGCCAAACGCAGAATCGCTTTTTCAACCTGTCCCAATTCCTCAATTTGACGAGACAGGAAAGGTGCCATCAGTTGATCAAGCTTCTCAGCCTGAGTGGCAACACCCGCCAGCAATTCACGGAAATAGGTAATGTCGACATCTTTGACATCCTGCTCGCTCAGGAATTGGTGTTCAACATCGGCAATATCATTTTTAGATAACTGCCAGGAGTAAAGCGCTTGAACCGCACATTCACGAGCGCGGCGACGAGCAGCAGGTTTCACGGAATTCCCCTTACTTAATCAGGCTTACTTAATCGCTTTCAATACATTAATCATTTCTAGCGCGGTCAAAGCGGCTTCTGCACCTTTGTTCCCCGCTTTCGTGCCAGCACGCTCAATCGCCTGTTCAATGCTTTCCGTCGTCAGAACGCCGAAAGCGACAGGGATTTCACTGTCCATCGCAACGGAGGACAGGCCTGAGCTACACTCGCCAGCAACAAATTCAAAATGCGCTGTTCCACCACGGATAACCGTTCCCAGAGCAATCACGGCATCATATCCGCCATTTTTCGCGCTTTTGGTCAGTGCACGAACCGTTAATGGCAGTTCGTATGCACCCGGCACCCAGACAACGGTGATGTTTTCGTCTTTAACCTGACCGATGCGTTTCAATGCATCAATCGCACCTTCCAGCAGGCTGTCATTAATAAAATGGTTAAAACGCGCAATCGCAATCGCCACACGGGCATCAGGAGTAGCAACAACACCTTCGATAACGTTCATAGCTTTCCTTGTATCTGGTCTTTATGGCCCGCAGGGGGGCGGATTCTATCATAATTTTTGTTGGCACGTATCCGGTTTTGTCGGACGTGCACCACGTATTTACATACACATCAGAATTTAGGTTTCAGGCGCAATCGCAAATCTGGGCCAATCTGGCGAACGTCTGCAATATCAAATTCCGGTGCCTGAGCCAGCTGATCCAGCCCTGGCAAGAGGCACAGTGAACGGGCATTTTCACCCAGCAGTTTTGGCGCCAGATAAACGATAAGTTCATCAACAACACCTGCATTAAGCAGCGCACCAGCCAGACTGGCTCCGGCTTCGACCCAAACAGAGTTAATCTGCCGTCTCCCCAGTACCATCATCAGCGCGACCAGATCAACGCCGCCATTGTGCTGCGGTAGCATCACTTGTTCAACGCCCTGCGGCCACGCTTGTTCATCCGCCTGCACGCGAGCCAGCCAAGTTTCCCCCGGTTGGTTAACAATACGATGCTGCGGCGTGACACGTTGCTGACTGTCTACAATCACCCGTACGGGCTGCCTGAGATCCGCTTCTGCATAGCGTTTCTGGACATCAGCCCCCAGCTCTGACCAGCGGACCGTGAGAGAAGGATCGTCAGCTAACACCGTCGCACTACTACTCAGAATCGCGGCACTCTCCGCACGAAAACGCTGCACATCCTGCCGCGCCTGCGGTGAGGTAATCCACTGGCTTTCTCCCGACGCCATCGCAGTACGCCCATCCAAAGATGCCGCCATTTTGAGCTGCACATAAGGAAAACCTGTCCGCATGCGTTTCAGAAAGCCTACATTCACCTTCTCTGCTTCAGCCATCATCAACCCATGACTTACAACAATTCCCGCTTGCTGTAAGCGATGTAAACCACGACCCGCCACTTGTGGATTTGGATCCTGCATCGCAGCAACCACACGAGAAATACCCGCAGTAATCAATGCATCGGCACAAGGCGGCGTTCGGCCATGATGGCTACACGGCTCCAATGTAACGTAGGCCGTCGCGCCACGTGCACGTTCCCCCGCCATTCTCAGCGCATGCACTTCTGCGTGGGGTTCACCCGCACGAAAATGATAGCCTTCACCCACAATTTCGCCATCACGCACGATCACGCAGCCAACATTGGGGTTGGGTGCTGTCGTGAAACAGCCACGGCGCGCCAGCTCTAACGCGCGCGCCATGTATAATTCATCCTGCGGCAAGTGGCCATTCTCCTGAAAAGCACTCATTCCCGAACCTCTTATCTCCGTCGTGTTGGCGCGACTTAATCCTGCAAACGCGCAATCTCTTCGCCAAATTCGCGGATATCTTCAAAACTGCGATACACGGATGCAAAGCGGATATAAGCCACTTTATCCAGTTTTCTCAGCGCTTCCATCACCAGGTTCCCCACCATCTTGGTGGTTACCTCGCGTTCTCCGGTAGCACGAAGATGCGATTTAATGTGATTAAGCGCCATTTCGACATCATCAGAACTGACTGGCCTTTTTTCCAGTGCTTTCAGCATACCGCTACGCAATTTATCCTCATTAAAAGGCTCGCGCACTTCATTGCTTTTGATGACTCGCGGCATCACCAGTTCAGCCACTTCAAACGTAGTGAAGCGCTCATGACAAACCAGACACTGCCGACGACGACGTACTTGCGAACCTTCGCCGACCAGACGGGAATCAATGACTTTGGTATCAACAGCGGAACAAAACGGGCAATGCATGATGTGTCCTGACCAGTAATCCTTAACGTAGCGACAGTTTACCCTGAATTAACGGACTAACCAAAACTCCTGATCTACGTTGCGAAGGGTTTCGCATCTCTTCCGGTAATAGGATGAAAAAAGCTGTCTCACCTATGACTTAGGCTTAATCGCAGCTAAACTCAGCAACAGGGATCAACGGATCAATGAATAAAACATCGAAAGGGGAACCACAGATATGAGAACCCGATATCGCGTACTGACCTTCCTGCCCGCGCTTGTTTTGCTCGCAGGGTGCGCTGAACAGCGCCAGATGCCCAAATTGCAGAATCAGATAGGTCAGCTCAATCAGCAATTACAAACGCTGACCGATCAGGCCACGGCATTAGAGCGACAAAATGCGTTGAATTCCCAGTCCACTTCCGGCGTTTATTTACTGCCTGCTGCACAAACCAACACCGTGCTGGAGAGCAGTATTGGCAGACTCAACGTCTCGTTACGCAATATTGAGACTGAAGCAAACGGAACAAGCGCGTTGCTGCACATTCGCACGCTTGACGCAAAGGGGCTACCAGCCTTTGGCGCACAGCTTGACTGGGGACGGCTCGATCCTGTGAGCGGCAAGCCTTTAGCTGGCGACACGCAAACACAGTCGTTTGTCGTCTCCCCCACACTATTACCAAAAACCGAAGCGATTATTGAATTGCGCCTGAGTGGCCTGTCGCCGGAAGAACTTGGCTTTGTTCGTGTGCATCAGGTTCAGGAAATACAGAGTCCGCCCCCCGTTGCCGCAACCGAGTCCCCCTAGTAAACACGTTTCCCAGACCTAAGATGCAAAAAACCCCGCAATGCGGGGTTTTTTACGTTTACAGTCAGCAGATTAAGGCAGGATAGACGGTTGATCCGCCCCTTCTTTTTCCACTTTCTGAACGATCAGGTGTTCACGCTTCATACCCAGTTTCAACGCCAGTGCGGAAGAAACATAGATAGAAGAGATCGTACCGATGATCACACCGATAAACATCGTCAACGAGAAGCCATGCAACAAAGCACCACCGAAGACCATGAGGATCACAATCATCGCCAGCGTGGTCGCTGAGGTGATAATGGTACGGTGCAGCGTTTGTGTCAGAGAAATGTTGGTAATCTCGTAAGGTGTGCCACGACGAACCTTGCGGAAGTTCTCACGAATACGGTCAGATACCACGATCTTATCGTTAAGTGAATAACCAATTACCGACATCAGTGACGCAATGATCGTGAGGTCAATCTCAATAGAGAACAGAGACAGCAGCCCCATTGTGATAATCGTATCGTGCGCCAAAGCCAGCACGGCTCCCATCGCCAGACGCCATTCAAAACGAAAACCGATGTAAATAAGGATCGCAATCAGCGCAGACATCAGCGCCAATGCGCCCGCCTGAGCCAAATCGCTCCCCACGCTCGGCCCAACAAACTCAATACGTTTCACCGTTGCATGCTGCTGGAAGGTATCATTCACTACCTTCAGCACTTTGTTACCAAGCGCTTCGTTCTCGCTGCCAGAAACCGGTGGCATACGCACCATCACGTCACGGCTGCTACCGAAATTCTGCACCTGCGGCTCTGAAAACCCAGAGGTCTCCAATGAACTACGCAGGACATCGAGATCGATCGGTTTCTCAAGGCTAATCTCAATAACCGTACCACCGGTAAAATCGAGCCCCCAGTTGAAACCACGCACACCCATAACCACGATAGAAGCGATGATCAGCAGACCGGAAATGGCAAATGCCAATGTGTCCCAGCGCATGAAATCATAGACTTTACGCCCATGATTGAGTTGTTCAATGTTGTATTCCTGTTCCTGTGCCACAACGCACTCCTAGATAGACAGCTTGTTGATACGTTTACCGCCGTAAAGCAGGTTAACGATGGCACGAGTACCGACAATCGCCGTAAACATTGAGGTCGCAATCCCAATCGCCGTCGTGATCGCAAACCCTTTGATAGAACCGGTACCAACCGCATACAGGATGATGACTTTAATCAACGTCGTAACGTTTGCATCAACAATCGAACTGAACGCACCTTTGTAGCCCTCATGAATGGCCTGTTGCACGGAGCGACCATTACTGAGTTCTTCCTTGATACGTTCGTTAATGAGTACGTTAGCATCGACTGCAACCGCCAGCGTAAGCACGATACCCGCGATCCCTGGCATAGTCAGTGTCGCCCCTGGAAGCAGCGACATCACGCCGACAATCAGCACCAGGTTAGCAACCAATGCACTGGTCGCGATAACACCAAATTTTTTGTAGAAGAAGACCATAAAGAGGATCGATGCGATCAAGCCCCACAAACAGGCTTCCAGACCCTGAGTGATGTTTTGCATCCCAAGCGTTGGCCCAATGGTACGTTCTTCAACGATCTGGATCGGTGCAATCAGCGCCCCCGCACGCAGCAGCAGAGAAAGCTGACGCGCTTCGTTCGGGTTATCAATACCGGTAATACGGAAACTGTTACCCAGTCGCGACTGAATCGTCGCTACGTTGATCACTTCTTCGTGTTTTTCCAATATCGAGCGGCCAGTTGCATCTTTCTTGCCGCTGTCTTTGTATTCCACAAAGAGCGTCGCCATCAGCTTGCCGATACTGTCTTTGGTGAAGTTGGACATGGTGTTGCCACCCGCGCTGTCCAGAGAAATATTCACCTGAGGCTGGTTATATTCATCCGTACTCGATGTCGAATCGGTAATATGGTCGCCTGTCAGAATCACGCGTTTGAACAACACCACCGGTGAGCCATCACGCATGTTCTTCACTTCAGAGTCGCCCGGCACGCGGCCGTTCGCCGCTGCGGTCGCATCAGCATTACTGTTGACCAGACGGAATTCCAGCGTAGCGGTTGCGCCAAGAATTTCTTTCGCGCGCGCGGTGTCCTGAATACCCGGTAACTCAACGACGATACGGTCAGCACCCTGACGCTGTACCAGTGGTTCCGCAACACCCAGTTGGTTTACACGGTTACGCAGGATATTGATGTTCTGCTGTACGGCGTATTCACGCGCTTCACGCAGACGTTCATCAGACATCACTGCGCGTAGCAGGTTGCTGCCGCTGCTGCTGAGAACCAGGTTGCGATGACGAGACGTCAGATAGTTGATGCCCTCATCACGCGTTTGCGCATCACGGAAACGAATTTCGACGCCGTAATTATCAATCTTGCGCACAGAGGCATAAGGAATGTTCTTCTCACGCAGATCGCTGCGCAAAGAGTCCATGGTTTGTTCTTGCAGTTTACCCAGCGCCGTATCCATATCCACTTCCATCAGGAAGTGAACGCCGCCGCGCAGGTCAAGCCCCAATTTCATCGGTTCAGCGCCCAACAACCGCAACCAGCTTGGCGTAGCCGGTGCCAGGTTAAGTGCGACGACGAACTTTTCACCCAGCTCATTAACGAGCGCTTCACGCGCACGGATCTGAATATCAGGGTTAGAGAAGCGAGCCAGAATTGCACCGTCTTCCAATGCAATCGACTTGCTGGCAATATTTTGTTCTTTTAAGACATTCTGGACTTGGATCAGCGTCGTTTCGCTGGCGGCGGTTCCCCGCGCGCCAGTAACTTGTACCGCCGGATCCTCACCATATAGGTTAGGAAGTGCGTAGAGCAGGCCGACAAACAACACCACGACCAGCATCAGGTACTTCCACAAAGGATAACGATTTAACACGGCAGTTCCCTTCGGGAAAATCGGAAATTACAGGGCCTTAATCGTGCCCTTCGGCAGCACGGCAGCCACGAAATCACGTTTGATAACCACTTCATTGGTCTCGTTCAACGCAATCGCAATATAGCCAGTTTCGGACACTTTGGTTACGCGACCAACCAGACCACCGGTCGTTAAGACTTCATCGCCCTTGCCGATAGAATCCATTAACTTTTTGTGTTCCTTGGCGCGTTTTTGCTGAGGACGCAGGATCATAAAGTAGAAAATCAGACCAAAAACGGCCAGCATAATAACCAGAGAGTACGGGCTTCCCTGAGCCGGAGCGCCGGTTGCAGCTACAGCATCGGAGATGAAAAGACTCATGTAAATATCCTCTTTTTTGTCAAAAGATAAGCTATCAAAAAGATAAGTTATCAACCTTATAATCGTAAAAACGCTTCACAGCAAAATACAATTCATAACAGAATACAATGCATAGCAAACGGGCTATCAGCTGCTTGCCGCAACGTTTTTTTCAGCAAGCGGCGGAACCGGTTTGCCTATGCGTTGGTAAAAATCCACCACAAAGTGCTCTAATTTACCCTCTTCAATGGCCTGACGTAAACCTGCCATTAAACGCTGATAATAACGCAAGTTATGAATGGTATTGAGTCGTGCTCCGAGTATTTCGTTGCAACGGTCAAGATGATGCAAGTAGGCGCGGCTATAATTGCGACACGTGTAGCAATCACAGTGTTCATCCAGCGAGCTGACGTCGTCCTTATGCTTCGCATTACGGATTTTCACTACGCCATCAGTCACGAAGAGATGCCCGTTACGTGCGTTGCGCGTTGGCATCACGCAGTCAAACATATCGACACCGCGGCGGACACCT
The DNA here is from genome assembly GCF_000803315.1 of Pectobacterium actinidiae. NCBI lineage: Bacteria > Pseudomonadati > Pseudomonadota > Gammaproteobacteria > Enterobacterales > Pectobacteriaceae > Pectobacterium > Pectobacterium actinidiae. Next base: position 999,448 of record NZ_JRMH01000001.1, on the reverse strand, counting down.
TCAACCAAGTCTTCCGGTTTGCCAACGCCCATCAAATAGCGCGGTTTATCTTCTGGAATCTGCGGGCAAACGTGTTCCAGAATACGGTGCATATCTTCTTTTGGCTCACCGACAGCCAAACCGCCCACAGCGTACCCATCAAAGCCAATGTCTACCAGCCCTTTTACGGATACATCACGTAAATCTTCGTAAACACTTCCCTGAATAATACCGAACAACGCATTTTTATTCTCCAGCTCATCAAAACGCTGACGGCTGCGTTTCGCCCAGCGTAGTGACATCTCCATCGAGCGCTTGGCGTAATCCCAGTCGGCAGGGTACGGCGTACACTCATCAAAGATCATCACGATGTCGGAACCGAGATCGTGCTGGATTTCCATCGATTTTTCCGGGCTCAGGAAAATCGAGTCCCCGTTGATCGGGTTACGGAAATGCACGCCCTGTTCGGTAATCTTGCGAATATCGCCGAGGCTGAACACCTGAAAACCGCCGGAGTCCGTCAGAATCGGGCCGTGCCACTGCATGAAGTCGTGCAGATCGCCATGCAGCTTCATGATTTCCTGACCGGGGCGCAGCCACAGATGGAAGGTATTGCCGAGCAGAATCTGTGCGCCAGTGTCTTTCACTTCTTCCGGCGTCATGCCTTTCACCGTGCCGTACGTTCCCACAGGCATAAAAGCCGGGGTTTCCACCACGCCACGTTCAAAAATCAATCTGCCGCGTCGCGCACGGCCGTCCGTTGTTTGTAATTCGTACTTCACTTAGCCTCCGGCATCAGAAAAACAGTCTGATGGTAATGATGTATTAACGCCTGACAGAGCGTGGTCTGTGACGTTCCTATTATGCGGACAGCAGGTTTATCCCACTTTTTCCTGTTCGGCCATCGGGTTGTGCGTAATAAACATCGCATCACCGTAGCTGAAAAAACGATATTGCTCTGCCACCGCCTGACGGTAAGCAGACATTGTGTTCTGGTAACCAGCAAAGGCCGATACCAGCATGATTAACGTCGATTCGGGTAAATGGAAATTGGTCACCAGCGCATCGATAATGCGGTAGTGATAGCCCGGATAGATGAAAATTTTGGTATCGCCGAAGAACGGTTCGATCGCCGCATTCTGGCTAGCCTGTGCGGCACTTTCCAGTGAACGTACCGAGGTGGTACCAACAGCGATCACGCGGTTTCCCCGCGCTTTGCACGCGAGCACCGCATCCACGACGTCCTGCGGTACTTCGGCATATTCGGCGTGCATGATGTGATCTTCAATCGTATCGACGCGTACAGGCTGGAACGTCCCCGCCCCCACGTGCAGCGTCACGAACGCCATGTCGATGCCCTTCTCGCGCAGCGCGGCCAACATCGGCTCATCAAAATGCAAGCCCGCCGTTGGTGCTGCTACGGCGCCCGGACGTTGGCTATATACGGTCTGATAAAGCTCGCGGTCGGCGTCTTCATCAGGCCTGTCGATATAAGGCGGCAACGGCATGTGGCCGATATCATTCAGAATCGACAAGACATCGCGGGAGTCATCGAAATGCAGCTCAAATAGCGCATCGTGACGAGCGGCCATCGTGGCCTTGACGCTTTCGTCATCGCCGAGCAGCAGTTCCGTACCCGGCTTTGGCGCTTTTGACGCCCGAACGTGCGCCAGCACCCGATGTTCATCCAACACGCGCTCTACCAGCACTTCCAGCTTACCGCCGCTGGCTTTACGGCCAAACAAACGAGCGGGAATTACGCGCGTGTTATTGAACACCAGCAGATCGCCAGGATTCAGTTTATCCAGCAAATCGGTAAACACCCCGTGCGTCAGATTTCCCGTCGCCCCGTCCAGCGATAGCAGGCGGCAACCACTGCGTTCCGCTTGTGGATAATGGGCAATCAATGATTCAGGAAGTTCAAACGAAAAATCGGCAACACGCATGGCAATTCACTTAGCTGTAATACATTAAAAATGGGCGGCCTAGTCTAGAGCCGCAAGCGCATGGCTGCAAGAAATAAGCACACGGCGGGCGTAACACATCACAATCACACTCGGAGACTTCCCACTTTGCTCGCTAAGATGGCCTGCACAATAAAGAAGAAGCGGATATACTATCGCCATGAATTTTCTTGCTCACCTCCATCTGGCCACGCTGGCCGACAGCTCTCTATTAGGTAATCTGATGGCGGATTTCGTGCGCGGCAATCCACAGGATAGCTACGCTGACGAGATCGTCGCGGGTATTCGTCTGCACCGTCGTGTTGATTCACTGACCGACAGCCTGCCAGAAGTCAAACAGGCACGACAGTATTTCAGCGATGAATTCCGCCGCGTGTCGCCAATTACCTTGGATGTTCTGTGGGATCACTATCTTGCACGTCACTGGCTCCAGTTGGTGCCGGATACCCCCTTGCAAGCCTTTATCGACAATGCACAATCACAAATCGAGCCACATCTGGCGCAAACGCCTGAACGCTTTCAGAACCTCAATCGCTATCTGTGGCCTGAACGCTGGATGACGCGCTATGCGGAGCTGCCGTTTATCGCCGATGTGCTGCACAGAATGTCGGTACGCCGCCCGAAACTGGCCGCGCTGTCCGGCTCTTTTCAGGATATCGAGCAGCACTATCACCAATTTGAAACACTCTTCTGGCAGTTTTATCCACGGATGATGCAATTAGCGAAAACGCAGCAGTTGTAAGATCGCGATTTTTCCGTTGTTCTACGCGATATATACCCTAAATAATTCGAGTTGCGTGACAAAACGTGAGCGTTTTGAACAACGCTCTGCGTTGGTCCTTTAGGACAATGTAACGCAGCAACCGCACAAGCAGCTTGAAATATAACGGAGATATTGCCCTTTCCGTCAAAAGGGCTAATGTAGCTTCTTGAAAGGAAACAGCGATGAGTTCAATAGACAAAAACTATCTCATTGATTGGTCTCTTTGCCTGTATTCACTCAGGTAGAATCCCTATACTGATCGCTGTTTTTTATATCATCCGATCATTAACCGCTATCTACAGGAGTAATTATGGTCCTGGTAACTCGTCAAGCCCCAGACTTCACCGCAGCTGCCGTTTTAGGCAGTGGCGAAATCGTCGAAAATTTCAACCTGAAGAAGCACATCAACGGTAAAGCTGCCGTGATCTTCTTCTGGCCGATGGACTTCACCTTCGTTTGTCCGTCAGAGCTGATTGCTTTCGATCACCGCTATGCCGAGTTCAAGAAACGCGGTGTAGAAGTGGTTGGCGTTTCCTTCGACTCCGAGTTTGTTCACAATGCATGGCGTAAAACCCCTGTGGACAAAGGCGGCATCGGCGAAGTGCAATACGCGATGGTTGCTGACATTAAACGTGAAATCCAGAAGGCCTACGGCATTGAGCACCCAGAAGCCGGTGTTGCACTGCGTGGTTCTTTCCTGATCGACAAAAACGGCGTGGTTCGTCACCAGGTGGTGAACGATCTGCCGCTGGGTCGTAACATCGATGAAATGCTGCGCACCGTTGACGCCCTGCAATTCCACGAAGAGCACGGCGAAGTGTGCCCAGCACAGTGGGAAAAAGGAAAATCCGGTATGGGCGCATCACCAGACGGTGTAGCGAAATACCTGTCTGAGAACGCAGACAAGCTGTAATTCCTCATCCTGCCGACATGGTAATATGATGACCAAGCCAGCTGCTATGCAGTTGGCTTTTTCTTTGCCCGCAATTTATCCCTCTGTTCTCCTTCACCTCTCACCCCACCTTCCCGGCGATATCTTAAATAATACAAAAGGTTGACTAGGGGCGCTAAATCCTTAGCCTTAAAGCCACATCGTGTTAATGCACGACAGATTCATTGGAATAAAAGGAGAACGCATGCAACAAAATCTCGCGCTGTGGCTCAGAGAAGCTGGGATAGAACACGCTAGCATCATTGCGTTACTGATTGTTCTTGGGCTGATATTGCTCATTTCTGCCGTCATCCACCTGATTTTTCATCAGGTTGTGCTGAAAAGAATGGTGCTGCGCTCACTCAATAAGCCAGGAAAAACCGAGGGGCGCGGATGGAAACAGGCGCTGACGCAACACAACTTGTTTAACCGGCTGGCGTTCTTGCTACAAGGGGTGATCCTGAATATTCAGGTCTTTGTGTGGCTTCCTTCGCAGAGTGAAACCCGCGAAGCGCTCATCATCTGTTCCCAAGTGTGGATCATGGTTTTTGCGCTGCTGTCCCTGTTCTCGCTCCTCGATGTTCTGCTCAACGTTTCCGCCCGAACCAAAGTCGCCACCCAATTGCCGCTACGCGGTATCTTCCAAAGTCTGAAACTGATCGCCACCATTGTTATCAGCATTATGGTGGTGTCGCTACTCATCGGGAAATCGCCACTGATTCTGATTAGTGGGTTAGGCGCAATGGCTGCCGTCCTGATGTTGGTGTTCAAAGATCCGATTATGGGGCTGGTCGCGGGCATCCAACTCTCCGCCAACGACATGTTAACGCTGGGAGACTGGCTCGAAATGCCGAAATACGGCGCTGATGGTGCGGTTATCGACATCGGGCTGACGACAGTGAAGGTGAAAAACTGGGACAATACCGTCACCACCATTCCAACTTATGCGTTGGTGTCCGACTCCTTCAAGAACTGGCGATCAATGTCGGAATCAGGGGGGCGGCGCATCAAGCGTAGTATCAATGTTGATACCACCAGTGTGCATTTCATGACGGAAGACGAGCAGGCGCGATTGCTGCGCAGCAAGCTGCTATCGCCTTATATTCAGAATAAGAAGAGCGAACTGGATCAGCACAATGCACAGTCCGATTCCGACCTGACATCACCGCTAAACGGCCGTCGTCTGACAAATTTGGGGACGTTCCGCGCCTACCTTCAAGTATATCTTCGTACCCATCCGGGCATTCATAAAGGGATGACGCTGATGGTGCGACAGCTTGCGCCAACGTCAGAAGGGTTACCGCTGGAAATTTATGCGTTTACCAACACCACTGCCTGGGTCAATTACGAAAGTATTCAGTCTGACATTTTCGACCATATCTTTGCGATCTTACCGGAGTTCGATCTCCGCGTTCATCAAACGCCAACCGGTCACGATATGCGGGTCATGGCCCAGCAAATGACAGCTCCGAAAGCGTAATATCGATTCAATAAAAGCGCTCAGGTGGCAATAACGCTCACTTAAGCTTGGATTTAGGGGGAAACACGGTGATGAGGTTCCCGTAGGGATGCCTCACACCGTGGTAGCCCCCGGTATCTCGATCCTTAAACGATCGGTATTACTCCAACAGGAGTGCTTCTTCTGATAGCAAGCGACTAACTTAATGCTATGCCGCTACCGCGTTCTGACGCTTCTTCTTCCAGACATAGCCGACTAAAAGCAGCACTATCCAAATGATGCCGACATACAGCGACACGCGCGTGTCCGGGAAGTAGCCAATCAAACCAATGATAAAGAACAGGAAGATAATGCCGAACACGGAGGTCGCGATACCGCCACGCAGCGGGAACGCCAGCGCTTTCACTTCATCCGAGCTCAGACGGCGGCGGAAGGCGATCTGAGAAAACAGAATCATGATCCACACCCACACCGTTGCAAACGTTGCCAGCGAAGCAATCACCAGGAAAACTTTGCCGGGCATAATGTAATTCAGGTACACCGCGACCAGCAGCGCCGTCATCATCACAACCACCGTGACCCACGGGATACCGCGTTTGGAAATACGGCTAAACACCTTCGGTGCATGCCCCTGCTCCGCCATCCCGTGCAGCATACGGCCGACGCCGAAGACATCACTGTTAATCGCCGACAGCGACGCGGTAATCACGACAAAGTTCAGGATCCCTGCCGCCGCTGTAATGCCCATATGCTGGAACGTCAGTACGAACGGGCTTCCGTTGGTACCAACCTGATTCCACGGGTAAATCGACATAATGACGAACAGCGTGCCGACATAGAACACCAGAATACGCCACGGCACAGAGTTAATCGCACGAGGGATAGACTTCTGTGGGTCTTTCGCCTCACCAGCCGTAATCCCGATAATCTCCACGCCGCCATACGCAAACATCACCAGTTGCAGCGAGAGAATCATCCCCATCACGCCGTTACTGAAGAACCCGCCATTGCTCCAAAGATTGTGGATACCGGTGGGTTCGCCCCCGTTGCCAATCCCCCAGATGATGATGCCGATCCCAGCCGCGATCATGATGATAATAGTGGCCACTTTGAAGAAAGAGAGCCAAAACTCCAGTTCACCAAAGGCTTTCACATTCATCAGGTTAATGGCACCAATGATGAGTACCACACTCAGAACCCACACCCAGTGCGGCACGGCAGGGAACCAGACGCCCATATAGATGCCAAACGCAGTCACATCGGCAATGGCGACAATCAGCATCTCAAAGCAGTAAGTCCAGCCGGTGATATAGCCCGCCAATGGCCCGAGATAGTCCTGCGCATAGCGGGAAAACGAGCTGGACTGCGGGTTATGCACCGACATCTCACCCAGTGCGCGCATGATGATATACGCGACAACCCCGCCGATCAGATAAGCCAGTAATACACTGGGGCCAGCCATTTGGATCGCACTCGCGGAACCATAAAACAGACCGGTACCGATCGCCGATCCAAGGGCAATAAAGCGGATATGCCGCGTGCTTAACCCACGCTTGAGCTTAGAGGATGGTTGTTCCATTGATAAGCAACCCTGTCTTATAGAAAGAAAAACATTACAAAAAGAAAAACCACAGGCAAATACCTGTGGTGCAGAAACCCAACGTTGCGCTGAGGTAGTACGTTATTTCTACCGCCCCAGCGCAATCAGGTGTTAACGATATTATTGATGTACCGTCACTTCCTGACGACCACAAAGTCTGTCGTAAATCACCGCTACCAGTAAAATCAGCAACGACGGTGGCAGCCAGGCCAACCCTTGCTCGCTCAGCGGCAAGTTGAGGCTCCACTCTGGCAACAGTGATTTGAAGGCCGACGATTTTATACCATCAATCATGCCAAATAACAGGCTGACTAACATGACGGGAGCCACAATACGTGAAGCGCTATTCCACCAGCGCAGCGTAAAGCTCAATAAAACCAGAATGATACACGGTGGATAAATCGCCGTCAGTACGGGAATAGAAAGTTGAATCAGATGGCTCAGGCCCAGATTAGACACCACCATCGAGAACGTTCCCAGCACAAACACCAGCGTGCGGTAAGACAACGGCAGGTATTGCGCAAAGAATTCAGCACAGGCACAGGTTAGCCCCACCGCCGTCACCAGACACGCGATGAAGATTAACAACGCCAGGAAACTGCTTCCCATGTTGCCGAACGTGTGTTGCACATAGGCATGGAGAATCTCTGCCCCATTCTGCGCCTGCGGCACCAGTTCACCACTGACAGAACCGAGCTGGAACAGGCTCAGATAAACCAGTGTAAGACCGATGCCCGCAATTAACCCAGCCCATACGGTATAACGCGTCAGCAGTACAGAGCTGGTCACCCCACGCGAGCGCGCCGCATTAACGATCACGATACCAAAGACCATTGCACCCAGCGTATCCATCGTCAGATAACCGTTGACGAAACCATTAGAGAACGGCAGTTGCTCATACGTTTCTGTCGAGGGGATAGGTGAACCGGCAGGCCACAGCACCGCCGCAATCCCCAGTACCGCCAGAGCAATAATTTTTAACGGTGCCAGCACGTGGCCGACCGTATCCAGCAATTTGCCCGGATACAGGGAAATCGCGATCACAATAGCAAAATAAATCAGGCTATAAATCAGCAGCGGAGAGGCGCCGTTGCCGACCAAAGGAGCCAGACCGACTTCAAACGACACCGTTGCCGTGCGCGGTGTTGCAAACAGTGGCCCAACAGCCAGATAGCACACAGTCGCCAGAACCACACCAGCCTTTTTACCAATCGGCGAGCTCAGCGCATCAACACCACCGCCAACCCGGGCAAGTGCGATCACGGTCAACACCGGTAGACCCACCGCCGTCAGCAGAAAGCCAATCGCTGCGGTCCAAACGTGCTCTCCCGCCTGCAATCCCACCATAGGCGGAAAAATAATATTTCCTGCCCCAACGAATAAAGCAAAGGTCATAAAGCCTAATGCCACGATATCTTTGGAAGTTAAACGATGACTCATAGTTATGTCGTGTTGCCTGTATCAAATCGATAAAAAGAAAACGGTGCTGTTTATCGCCGCCAGAAGTCATTCACAAAAGGCTAGCTCGAAGCATGACGAGTAAAGAGGAGTTATTTTTTTTCACAGCCATATTGGGTGCTAAGTAAAACGTTTATAGCGTAAAAAGACAAGCAGAGATCCAAAAACCAGAGTATTTAGCCTAATTATGCTAAAAAATAAGAATATAAATTGGTTTGTCCTGATTTGCATAACACATGATTTGCGCATTTATCGATATTTCATTGCAATAAAACTGACAAAAACCGCAGCAAAATGCGTTGTTCGATCATAAAAAAAACATATTACACAGAAAGGTTGCAGACGAAGAGCGGGATAACGGCCATAAAAAAAGGCTGAATCATATGATCCAGCCTTGTAATATCCATCGTTGAGATAAGGTTATACTCTCGGTATCACCACACGCGATTGGCGATATCTACGACAAGCTTCAGCTTATTCCACTGCTGCTCTTCCGTCAGGCTATTGCCCTCTTCCGTTGAGGCAAAACCACACTGCGGGCTCAGGCAAATCTGGCTGAGATCGACATATTTTGCCGCTTCCGCAATACGCGCCTGCACAACTTCGGCCTCTTCCAATTCACCGTTCTTTGTAGTGATCAGTCCCAGCACCACCTGCTGATGGCCTGGCTTAACAAAACGTAACGGCTCAAACCCACCCGCTCTCTCGGTATCATATTCCAGGAAGAACGCATCAACATTCACTTCGCCAAACAGAATTTCTGCCACAGGTTCGTACCCGCCTTCAGAAATCCAGGTTGAGCGGAAATTACCGCGACAGACGTGTAAACCGATAACCAGATCCGCAGGCTTATCAGCCAGCGCTTTATTCAGCACGTCAGCATAGGTCCGTGCCAGCTGTGCCGGATCTTCACCACGTTCACGAATCTGGCGTTTTTGATCGTCAGAGCACAGGTAAGCCCACACGGTGTCATCCAGTTGCAGGAAGCGGCAGCCTGCATCATAAAATGCGTGAATCGCATCGTGCCAGGTTTGCGCTAGATCGTCGAAGTAGTCAGCCAGATCGGGGTAAACCGTTGCATCAATCGCTTTTCGTCCGCCACGGAAATGCATCACGCTAGGGCTCGGAATCGTCATTTTCGCGACCGCATCACCAGAAATGCTGTTCAGGTAGCGGAAATGATCGAGCATCGGATGCTGAGGATTAAACCTGACTTTATCCACGACGCGAATCGCATGGGATTTGGTCTGGATACCATTGAATTGAATACCGTGGTCGGCTTCGTAGCGCTCCACGCCGTGCAAATCAGCAAAGAAATCAAAGTGCCACCAGGCACGGCGCAGTTCACCATCTGTCACAACCTGCAAGCCCGCTTCACGTTGCTTTTCTACCACCCGCAGAATCTCACGATCTTCAATGTTACGCAGTGCAACATCATCAATCTCACCCGCCTGATGCTGAAGACGTGCTTCCTTAATCGCTGCCGGACGTAAGAAACTGCCAACGGTATCGGCACGGAAAGGGGATAAGGTATTCGCCATATGTCGCTCCTGACATGTTGCCAGCACGGCGCTTCAGGAAAGAAGCGTACTGACAGATAGTTTCAATATGAAATATTTGCCCAGAGGGATAGTTACATTTAATCTTATTTAGCCATCTGGACGTCTAAATTTAAAACTATCCTGTCACGTGGCGAATCGCAGAGCAATGGAAGAATTTTCACGTCACATGAAGAAAGTTCATGTGACGTGAAAATGTCGCCAACTCTTGATGGAAAGAGGAATTATTCCGGCAGGCCGATCAACTGGCGCGCCTGACGACGCGTTTCTTCCGGCAAGGGCAAATAGCCATCCTGATTCACCAACGCTTGCCCTGTTTCAGACAGCACACTCGCTAAAAATGCCGCCGTCAGCGCTTCCAGCGGTTGGTTGGGCGCTTTGTTCACATAAATATAGAGATAACGAGTATAGGGATACAAACCGCTGCGAATATTCTCAGTCGAGGGGTAAATGTAGTCGGTGCCTTGTGCGGCTAGCGGCAGCATTTTCACGCCGCTAGTACGAAAGCCCACGCTGGCATAGCCGATGGCATCGCTCGACGCAGCAACGGCCTGCACAACGGACGCCGACCCCGGCAACTCATTGACTTGAGGAAGGAAATCGCCACGGCATAGCGCCTTTTGCTTAAAGAAGCCATAGGTTCCCGACGCAGAGTTTCGCCCATAGCGCAGTAGCGTGCGTTTTTCCCAACTGCCATGCAGGCCGAGATCGCCCCACTGTTTTATCGACTGGTGGTTACCACAGCGCTGCGTAATCGAAAAGATGGCGTCCAGTTGCGACAAGTTCAGCCCAGGCAGCGGGTTATCCTGATTGACCAACACGACCAGCGCATCCATTGCCACCGGCACCGCCAGCGGCGGATAGCCATAGTGCTGGACGAATGCCTCAATTTCGCTGGCCTTCATCGCCCTGCTCATCGGCCCAAGCTGCGCGGCTCCCGATGCCAGAGACGTCGGTGCAGAGGACGAACCCGCGGCCTGAATCTGTAAATTCACGTTCGGATAATGCTGGCCAAAATCCGCCGCCCAAAAGGCCATCAGGTTAGCCAGCGTATCCGACCCCGCGCTGGAGAGATTACCCGCCAACATCTGGCGAGGCTGTGCGGAGCACAACGCGCTGAGCAGCAGTAAAAAAGCGCCCGCAATACGAGTGGCGGATGTCATGGATAGCGTTTTCCGTCAAGCTGAAGGTTTCACCGTATTTTCAGCCAGAGAGGCAGGGACAATCAACCGATTCGGCAACGTAAAGACGAAACGTGAGCCTTGCCCATCCTCACTCATGATCTCCAGACGGGAATCATGATGGCTGAGTGCATGCTTAACAATCGCCAGCCCCAGTCCGCTCCCGCCCGTCTGTCGCGAACGCGCCTTATCCACTCGATAAAAGCGTTCCGTCAGGCGCGGTAAATGCTCGGCCGCAATCCCCGGCCCGTTATCGCTGACCTGAAATTGCGCGCCCTGTGGGATCTTCTGCCAGCAGACTTCGATACGCGTTCCCGCAGGCGTATGGTTGACGGCGTTATACACCAGATTGGATACCGCACTGCGCAGTTGTTCTTCATTACCAAACACGCAGAGATTTTCATTCACACGAAAGACGATCTCATGACGCCCCTGACTCAGCGTCTGCGCTTCACGCTGCAATACGCGCAGCATCAATGGGATATCGACTTTTTCATTCAGATCAATTGCCGTCGCCGCCTCAATACGGGACAAGGTCAGCAACTGTTTGACCAGCCCATCCATGCGTCGGGTCTGCTCCTGCATGGTGCTCAGCGCCTTCCCTCGCAGAGCCGCATCCAGCGTTTCTTCCTGCATCATTTCCAGATAGCCCTGCAACACCGTCAGCGGCGTACGCAGCTCATGGCTCACGTTGGCAAAAAAGTTACGTCTGGCACCTTCAAGCTGGTGCATTTGCGTAATATCACGCACCACCATCAATAGCTGCCCTTCGGAATAGGGCATCACGCGGAATTCAACATGGTGAGAATTATTCAACTGTAGCGTGAGAGGACGGCTAAAATCCTGTCCTTTCATGTAGTTTGTGAATTCGGGATAGCGCAATAAGTTGAGGATATTCTGACCGTTATCCTCCGGCCAGCGGAAATTCAGCAGGTGCTGCGCCAGATGATTACACCAGAAGATCGTTCCTTCTTCGGTAGTGATCACCACAGCATCCGGCAAGGACTCGGCACCGCTACGAAACCGTTTGATCAGAAGCGCCAGCTCACGGCGGCGGCGTCGGTTCCGCAACTGCATTTGGTAAAGCCCATAAAACAGCGGCTCCCAACTCCAGCGACCAGGCGGTGGCGTCATACTGCGGTCAACCCACAGCCAATAAGAGAGTTTTAGCTGGTTATAAAAATTCCAGCAGAGTAGGCCTAATACCGCGACCAGCAGAAACCAGGGCAGATAACCAAAAACCAGCCCCAGCAGCAACGCAGGTAAACAAAAAAAAGCCAGCTCCAATGCCAGCCTTTTCCAGGATAAACGTTCTAGCACGTTAATATTTCTCCGGTTACGATCACCTCAGTAACGCGTTGAAAAACGGTAGCCCGTTCCCCGAACGGTTTGCACCATTTTGTCATGTCCGCTGGTTTCCAGTGCTTTACGCAAGCGACGAATATGAACGTCGACAGTACGATCCTCAACGTAAACGTTAGTGCCCCAAACGTGATTCAGCAACTGTTCCCGGCTATAAACACGCTCAGGATGCGTCATAAAGAAATGCAGCAGTTTAAATTCCGTCGGCCCCATGTCCAACGCATGCTCTTCGGTCGTCACGCGATGCGAGGAAGGATCGAGGCTCAGGCCACGCATTTCAATCACTTCTTCCACCGCCATCGGTGAAATTCGGCGCATCACGGCTTTGATACGCGCTACCAATTCTTTGGGTGAGAACGGTTTAGTAATGTAATCATCCGCCCCCACTTCAAGCCCGCGCACGCGGTCTTCTTCTTCGCCACGCGCGGTCAACATCATCACCGGAATATCACGCGTCAGCGCCTCGCGCTTCATATGCTTGATGAATTGCAGGCCCGACCCACCTGGCAGCATCCAGTCTAACAACACCAGTTCTGGGAACGGCTCCGACAGTTGCGTTACCGCGCTATCATAGTCTTCAGCTTCAACGGGTTGATAACCATTTTGTTCCAGTACAAAGCAGACCATTTCACGAATTGGTGCTTCATCTTCCACGACTAATATGCGTTTTGCCATTGTTAATCCTGTCGTTAATCATCGTCGCTGTTAGCAGGCGAAAGGCATTATGCGTCAGTTTTATGACAGATTTATGAAAAACACCCGGACCTCTCCGCACGATTGTTACAGCGCGTACATCCTATTTTTCGAGCCGCTTTCCAAACTCCTGATTCCACCGCGACAGCCGCCGTCCCTGCTATATATAATCATGGCATGACGATGACAAAGCACTCTGGCGACGACACACCCTTTCACATAATAAATAATGACAACGTCATCCACCGCCACGCGGCATGAATATCGAGAGAACACGATGCGCATTATCCACACCGCCGATTGGCATTTAGGGCAATATTTTTATACCAAAAGCCGAAGCGCTGAGCATCAGGCTTTTCTACACTGGCTCATCGTTCAGGTGGAACACCATCAGGTCGATGCCATTATCGTTGCAGGCGATATTTTTGATAACGGTTCGCCCCCCAGCTATGCACGGGAAATGTATTATAGCTTCGTGGTAGAACTACAACGCACGGGCTGTCAGCTCGTTATTCTCGGCGGCAACCACGATTCCGTCGCCATGCTGAATGAATCCCGCGAGCTGTTGGCCTGCCTGAACACGCAGGTGATTGCCAGCGCCAGTGATGAGCCTGCCCAACAGGTGATCCTGTTGGAAAACCGTCAGCAGCAGCCCGGAGCCCTACTCTGCGCCATTCCTTTTTTACGTCCGCGTGATGTGTTAACCAGCAAAGCCGGACAATCCGGAGATGAAAAACAGCTGGCGCTACAGGAAGCGATTACCGCGCACTACCAACAGTGTTACCAACTGGCTTGCCAAAAGCGCGACGAACTAGGCTTACCGTTGCCGATTATTGCAACCGGACACCTGACGACGATTGGCGCGACCGCCTCAGAATCCGTACGCGATATCTATATTGGTACGCTCGATGCCTTCCCTGCTCAGGCTTTTCCGCCAGCGGATTATATCGCGCTGGGGCATATTCATCGCCCACAGCGTGTGACCCAAAGCGAGCACATTCGCTACAGCGGTTCACCTATCCCGCTAAGTTTTGATGAACTGAACAGCGAGAAATCCGTCTGTCTGGTGAGTTTTGCACCAGACGCGCCAGCACAAGTAGAAATACTGCCGATTCCCGTCACTCAGCCGATGCAGCTGATTAAAGGCAGCCTGAGTGATATTGAGCAGCAGTTGGCTGCCTTTCAGAACTATCAGGGGGATAAGTCCGTGTGGCTGGATATCGAACTCAACACGCAGGATTATCTGAGCGACATGCAAAAACGCATTCAGGCGATGACCGAACATCTGCCCGTTGAGGTACTGCTGCTGCGCCGTACGCGCGAACAGCGCCTGCAAGCGATTACGCGGCAGGACAAGGAAACGCTGAACGAACTGAGCGTGCATGACGTTTTTGAACGTCGTATGGCAACGGAGACAGACATGGAAGACAGTCGCCAACAGCGCGTCCGTACGCTGTTTAATCAGGTTATTGATGAACTGGAAAATAGCGAGCCAGCCCAATGAAAATCCTCAGTCTGCGCTTAAAGAATCTCAACGCGCTGAAAGGCGAATGGAAAATCGATTTCACGCAGGAGCCGTTTTCCAGCAACGGCTTATTTGCCATTACCGGCCCGACCGGCGCGGGGAAAACCACGCTGCTGGATGCAATCTGTCTGGCGCTGTATCACGAAACGCCACGGCTAGGTCTGCTTTCCGCCAGCCAGAATGACCTAATGACGCGTAATACCGCTGAATGTCTCGCCGAAGTCGAATTCGAGGTTAAAGGCATCGGATATCGCGCCTTCTGGAGCCAGCGTCGGGCAAGAAACGCTCCGGACGGCAACTTACAGTCCCCCAAGGCCGAACTCGCCCTCATTGAAGACGGCAAGATTCTGTGTGAAAAACTCAATGATAAAAAAGAGATGATCACACAGCTCACTGGGCTTGATTTCGGCCGTTTCACGCGTTCGATGATGCTGTCACAAGGACAATTTGCCGCCTTCCTCAACGCGAAAGCAGACGATAGAGCGGAACTACTGGAAGAGCTGACCGGCACGGATATTTACGGCCTGATTTCCGAACGCGTCTATGACAAACACAAACAGGCAAACGTAGCATTGAACACGCTACAGGCACGCGCATCAGGCATTCAACTGTTAACAGATGAGCAGCGTCAGCAGGTGGAAGAACAGCTTGCCGAGCTGATCCAGCAGGAGCAACGGGGCAACATCGAACGTGAGCAAGCGCTGACTACGCTGCGCTGGTTTGAGCAACTGACGCAGCAGCACACGCAGTTAAGCAGCACGCAGGCGCAGCATACGAGCGCCGAATCTGCCATTCAGCAGGCTAAACCGCAGCTCGACCGCTTAACTCACAGCGAACCGGCAGAAAAACTGAGGCCGCTACATCAGGAACGCGAGCGCTATCGACAGGAGTCTCTTACGCTGGCACAGCGTATTGAACAACTGACCGGGAAGCAGGCCGCCGAGCAGGTGACGTTAACCGCGCTACGCCAGCAGGAAGAAAAAGCAGAGCGGGATGTGAGTGAGCACAAACGGGTACGCCAGCAACAAGAGCAGGTGATCAACGAACAGGTTGTGCCACTTGACCATCGCATTACCACGCTGGTGCAGCAAAAAACGCAGCAACAGGACGAGCTGGCAAAAACACAGGCTCGCCTGCACGCCGATGAAAGCAAACAAACACAGGCAGCGGCGGAACAGCAGCAGGCTAAGCAACGGCTTGAACAGATTCAGTCTTACCGCCAGCAATACGCGCATCATCAGCAGTGGGGAGAACAGCTTCCTCTGTGGCGCACCCAGTTTCGGCAATTGTGCCAGCTTCAGGACGAGCAGCAAAAGCTGAAACAAAAACAGGCACAGCATACCGAACAGTCAGCCACGTTACAGCAAGAGGCTGTGATGCTGGCGGCACAGCAGCGTGAACAGCAAGCAGGTGCTGATGCAGCGCGTCAGCAGTTCATACAACATGATGAAGCACGGCAACATCAGGAAGCGCACCAGCCGCTTTCTGTCCTGCAACAGCAGTTTAATCAACGCATTGACCAGCGCGCTGAACGCCAACAGCTCGCGACCATCAGCGACCAGTTCCAGCGTCTGCATATTCGTAAGCAGCAATACCTCGCCAAACAGGGGGAGGTACAAGAGCATATCAGCCAGTCAGAAGTCTTAAAGAAACAGCAGCAGTCTGAGCATGAGCAGCGCAGCCAGCATCTTGCCGATCTGGAAACGCTACACCGACAGGAAGAGCATATCGTTAAGCTGGAGGCCGAACGGCAACGGCTACAGGCTGGCGAGCCTTGCCCGCTGTGCGGTTCGACCGAGCATCCGGCCATCGAACGCTATCAGGCACTACAGCCGTCTGAAACCCAACAGCGCCTGACAGCGCTACAGCAGGAAGTGAATCAGTTAACGACGGCGCTGGCAAATACGACGGCACAATTGACCGCACGAGAGCAACAGCGGGAACAGTTGCAGCAGGACATCGCTCAGCTCGATAGCGAGCATCACACCCTGCTGCAACAATGGCAAGATGTCAGTGAGCGCTTACAAGTTAATTACTCGCTGGAACAGCCAGACGAGGTTGCAGCGTGGCTGGCGCAAAATGAAGCTGAAGAACAGGCTATTCGACAGCAGATTTTCGCACGCGAACAATTGCAAAAACAGTGGCAGGAAAGTAAGGATTTACTGACCGCCACAGAGGCATTACAGCGGGAACTCGACCAGAAAATTGCGCTCAACACCCAGCAACAAACGTCGCTAAATATTACGCAACAAGAGACCGAGCAATCGCTACAAAACGTACAGCAGCAGCTCACACAACACATTCAGGAAATCACGCAGGCGCTGGAAAATGTGGGGCTTCTGCTGCCGGAAGCTGACACACAGGATGACTGGCTAGCTCAGCGCGAAAGCGAATGGCAAGACTGGAAAGCCAAAGAACAGGAGCAATCTCGCTTAGTTCCTCTATTAGCCACGCTCGACAGCGATCTTCAGCATCTGAATCGCAGCGTGACTGAGGCAAAACAGCAGCTCCAAACGCAGCAACAGCAGTTGGAACAGCACCTCGCGTTGCTCAACACAAGTCAACAAGAGCGGCAGGCGCTGTTTGGGGATGGGCAAATCGTGGCTGTACGCGAACAGCTACAGCGAACCAGCCAACAGTATGACGATGCGCTTCGCGTGGCCCAATCTGCTCGCCAGCAAACCGAAACGACATTGAGCCGCCTGACGGGAGAGCTGAGCAGCACGCAACAGCAGCATGAACAGAGCACCCGCCAGCATGAGAGTGCGGCTGAGCGTTTTGGTCAGGCTTTACAGCAAAGCACGTTCGCTGATGAAACCACATTCCTTAATGCGCTGCTTGACGAGCAAGAACGTCAGACGTTGCAGGCATGGAAGGAAAAGCTGTATCAAGACTTGCAGCAGGCAGCGGCACTTCACCAGCAGGCTGAGCGGGATCTGCTCTCCCATCAAGAAAAGCGCCCCGCTTCCCTGACGGAAGACGCCACACAAGAAGCGGTACGGCAGCAGTTAGCAGCGCTGGATGAAACGCTGAAAACCAACCTGCGGCAGCAAGGCGAGTTCCAGCGTCAGTTGACTGACGATCGACAACAGCGTCAGAACCAGCAGGATTTGCTCAATGAGATCGCCCAAAGTCAGCAAATGTATGACGACTGGAGCTGTCTTAATACGCTCATCGGCTCACAAAGCGGGCATAAATTCCGTAAGTTTGCTCAGGGGCTAACGTTGGATCATCTGGTTTATCTCGCCAATCTCCAGCTTTCGCGCCTGCACGGGCGCTATATGCTGAAACGGAAACCCGGTGACGATCTGGAGCTGCTGGTGATGGATACCTGGCAAGCGGATGCCGAGCGTGATACGCGTACGCTGTCCGGCGGCGAGAGCTTCTTAGTAAGTTTGTCGCTGGCGCTGGCGCTATCCGATCTGGTCAGCCATAAAGCCAGCATCGATTCGCTGTTTCTGGATGAAGGCTTCGGCACGCTGGATGCCGAGACGCTGGATATCGCGCTGGACGCGCTCGATAACCTGAACGCCTCCGGTAAAACCATCGGCGTTATTAGCCATGTCGAAGCCATGAAAGAGCGTATTCCAGTACAGATCAAAGTACAGAAGGTTAACGGATTAGGCGTCAGCAGGCTGGCACCGCAGTACGCCGTTTAGCCATTATTCCGTCTTCGACCAGAGCCAGGCGGCTCCGCGTACCCCGCTGGAGTCGCCGTGTAGAGCCTGACGCACGGGCGTTTCGCACTCACCGCCGAAGATCCACGGCTTAATCTTTTCCGGCACGGTCTGATAAAGGCGAGAAACGTTGCTCATTCCGCCCCCCAGCACCACAACATCAGGATCGAGCAGGTTAATCACATGCGCCAACGATTTTGCCAGACGATGTTCATAGCGCTGTAACGCCAGTTCTGCGATGGGGTCGCCCTGCTCCGCTAAGGCAATGATTGCTTCACCCTTGTGCGGCTGACCGCTCAGGCGCTGGTAATCCTGCGCAAACCCCGAACCGGAAATAAAGGATTCAATGCAGCCGGACTTACCGCAGTAGCAAGGCACCGTCTGCCGATAGCGCAACTCATCGTCATCCATCCAAGGCAGCGGGTTATGCCCCCACTCGCCCGCAATACCGTTGCCGCCGACGTGAGCCTGGCCGTTCAGCGCAATGCCCGACCCACAGCCGGTTCCAATGATGACCGCGAAAACGGTCTGCTTCCCTGCTCCAGCGCCGTCAACCGCTTCTGAAACCGCGAAACAGTTCGCGTCATTGGCAACCCGCACGGGTCGATTCAGCAGTGCGGCGAGATCGAGATCCAACGCCTGACCGTTGAGCCAGGTGGAGTTGGCATTTTTTACCTTGCCGGTAAACGGCGACAGCGTACCGGGGATTCCTACCCCCACGCTGCCACGGCTGCCAGTCGCTTTTTCAGCCATCTCCACCAACCCAGCGATAGTCCTTAGCGTTGCCGGGTAGTCATTTCTTGGCGTCGGCATACGCTGCCGAAAACGTTCCTGCCCTTCATCATCCAGCGCAATGACTTCCGTTTTCGTCCCGCCTAGATCGATACCGATTCTCATGATGTCTCCCCGCGTGTTGTAAATAGGCCGAGTAAATCTGTCACCGACCTGAAAACGTTCTTATTTATAGATAAGTACCCTAAATAATTCGAGTTGCATGCAGGCAGCGACACAGCGACAAATTCGTTAAAGACGAATTTAGCCAAAGCTGACCTCCGGTGAGAGACTGTATGTCTCTCATTCATCCCCTGGAACTTACATCAGTAAGTGACCAGAGTGAGCCCGTTATTGCCAACACACATGCAGCTTGAAGTATGACGGGTATAACCAGAGAAACCAATCAGCAGCAATTCAAAGCGTGATAGGTATTCCTCTGAATCCCGGTATTTTATTCCACATAACCGCGTCGAATTCGTTATCATGCGCGCAACATTACAAACCCGCGTGCAAACCTGCGCGCCCACTCAGGGATAACACCATGTTGTGGTTTAAGAACTTAATGATTTACCGCCTCAGCCGGGACAGCGTGCTGTCCAAAGATAACGTTTTATCTGCGGATG
This sequence comes from Pectobacterium actinidiae, assembly GCF_000803315.1. NCBI lineage: Bacteria > Pseudomonadati > Pseudomonadota > Gammaproteobacteria > Enterobacterales > Pectobacteriaceae > Pectobacterium > Pectobacterium actinidiae. Next base: position 979,900 of record NZ_JRMH01000001.1, on the reverse strand, counting down.
AACTGGAAAAACGGCTCAGCGCGTTCACATTCACCCCGTGCGGCAGTCAGGATATGATGAAGACGGGTTGGGTATCGCCGATGGGATCCCATAGCGATGCATTAACGCACGTCGTGAATGGGCAAATCGTTATCTGCGTCCGTAAAGAAGAAAAAATCCTACCCTCCCCGGTCATCAAGCAAACCCTTCAGGCCAAGATTGAACGTCTGGAAGCGGAACAGCACCGCAAGCTGAAAAAAACCGAAAAAGATTCGCTGAAAGATGAAGTACTGCATAGTCTCTTGCCGCGTGCATTTAGCCGTTTCAGTCAGATTTGGTTGTGGATCGATACGGTTAACGGCCTGATTATGGTCGATGCCGCCAGCGCCAAAAAAGCGGAAGATACGCTGGCGTTGCTGCGTAAAACGCTGGGCTCGCTGCCTGTTGTGCCGCTAACGATGGAAAATCCCATCGAGTTGACGCTAACCGAGTGGGTTCGCTCCGGTGAACCGGCGGCAGGTTTCGCGCTACAGGACGAAGCAGAGCTGAAAGCCATTCTGGAAGACGGTGGCGTTATCCGCTGTAAAAAACAGGATTTGGTCTGCGACGAAATCGCCGTACACATTGAAGCAGGCAAACTGGTCACCAAGCTGGCGCTGGACTGGCAGGAACGGATTCAGTTGGTCTTGTCCGAGGACGGTTCAGTAAAACGGTTGAAGTTCTCCGATACGCTGCGGGAACAAAACGACGATATCGATCGGGAAGATTTTGCTCAGCGGTTTGATGCCGATTTTATTCTGATGACCAGCGAGCTGGCGGCATTGATTGCGAATCTGATTGAAGCGTTGGGCGGAGAAGCCCAACGTTAATGCTGTCGATTATTAATACTATCGATTACTAATACTGCCGATTACTAATGCAGTCGGTTATTGCCCGTTACCGTGTTGGCAGCGGGCAATACCTCCTCAGTCACAAATCCGTTAGACTCGGAATGCACCGACAACGGCATTCAGTTCTTCGGCCTGTGACTGCAACGCACCCGACGCAGCGGCAGATTCCTGCACCAGCGCGGCATTTTGTTGCACCATCGAATCCAATTGCGCGACCGCTTTGTTGATCTCGTTGATCCCCCGCATCTGCTCATCTGCCGCATGCGTGATTTCAGACATCACCGAGCTCACCGTAGATACGCCGCCGACAATTTCATTCATCTTGTCGCTGGCCTGACGAACCTGCACGGAACCAGAGGTCACACTGGAGACCGTCGATTCAATCAGCTCTTTAATTTCTTTTGCAGCCTGCGCGCTACGCTGTGCCAGACTACGAACCTCACCAGCAACAACGGCAAAACCCCGGCCCTGTTCACCCGCTCGCGCGGCTTCTACCGCGGCGTTCAGCGCCAGAATGTTAGTCTGGAATGCGATGCCATCGATAACACCGATGATATCGCCGATTTTGCCAGACGCGACCACAATCTCTTCCATCGTGACAATCACATCAGACACCACTTTTCCGCCCGTACCAGCATCTTTCGACAGCAGCAGCGCTTTCGCGTTAACCTGCTGCGCCGATCCTGCCGACTGCGTCACCGCCGCAGAAATTTCTTCCAGCGAGGCCGCCGTTTGCTGAATGCTCGATGCCGCAGATTCAGTACGCGCGGAGAGATCGTTGTTCCCCGCCGAGATTTCATCCGCCGCAACCTGAAGCGATGCGCTGATGTCGCGAATCTGCATCATGACCTGACTGATTTTGTCGACAAAGATATTAAACGAGCGGGCAATTTGCGCGACTTCATCATGCCCTTCATCCGGCAGTCGCTGCGTCAGATCGTTATTACCGTTGCTGATATCATCCATTGCGTCACGGATTTGCAGCAGACGTTTAAGCGCCGACGCAATGATGAAACCAATCACCAGCGTGCCCAACAGAGCGATAACAACCAGCGTGATCACAGAGGTAGACAACAGAGAACGCATGCCCGTGGTGGCTTCGGCTTTATCTAACGCCACCAGCATGAACCAGCTCGTGCCAGTAATCGGTTTTGCCAACACCAGCTTTGTTGACCCGGAGAAATCCACATCTCGAGCGCTATCGGCTGAAAGAATCTCGTTCAGATTAATAGCAGGAGCAATATCGGTGATATTTTTTAGCGTCAGTTTTTCATCCGGGTGCGCAATGATCGTACCATTACGGTCAATCAATACGCCGAAACTCCCTGGACTCGGGTTGATGGCTTTGACGTTTTCGATCACGCTTTTCATCGTCACGTCGCTACCGACTACGCCCCGAACCGTTCCCCCTTCAACGACAGGTGCAACGAAAGAAACCACTAGCGTATTGGTTACCATATCAACGTATGGTGCGGTTGCTAACGGCTTACCTTCTTTCACCGCCTGCTGATACCAGGGCCTGATAGTAGGGTTGTAATCGGCAGGAATACCGCCAGGATCGGCAAACTTAGCCGTGCCATTGGCGTAGCCCATGTATACGTTCAGGAACCCGCCCGATGCCACTATCTGTTTAAACAACGGGATCGGATCTTCATCCTGTATAGCACGATCATGCAGCGCGGAGATCATCTGCGTTTTAGAAGCAACCCAGTCGCTAATGGCTATACTGTGGCTAGTCGCTACCGCATTCAGCGTATTCTGGATCGATTCCTTATTAGCGTTATTGGCTATGGTGTAGTTAAGAAAGGTATTAATAACAAGCGAAAGTACAACAATGGTCGAACAAGCCGCAAGAATGCGGGAACGCGTCGTTTTCAGCATAAAATACTCTTTGCGTAGAATAGTTATACTATCCATAACGGCAAAGAAAAATAAAACTTGAATGCGATCACATTCTATCACCGCTATTTATCTTAAAACCTGAAACACTAATTAATATGTTCAACTAATCTTTTATGTAAATAAAAGACATCAAATGGACTTCAAATCAACGCTCAATATAAAAATCCAAATAAAATAAAAAATAAAGGATAAACAACTTATTACCAGCCATAATATAAAATTATCGCTAACTCCTGTAATTTATTACCTTTTAACAAATTAGGGATTATTCCTAATAATAACATCATTATTTTGCACGATTAATTAATCATGACTATTTAATAAAATAACTCATATATGCCCTAAATAATTCGAGTTTCAGTAGGCGGCGAATGAGAGAATCCCGATGAGCTTACTCAAGTAAGTGATTCGGGTGAGTGACAACTCTGCCAAAGGCAGAGTTGAACGCTGCTGGCAGCGGCCCCAACGGGGCGAGGTACACGTAAGTGTGCCGAATAACGCAGCCAACGCACATACAACTTGAAGTATGACGGATATATGAAATTAATGCGCCGTCTCACAAAAGAGAGCGATAGATTTTATTCCAGAATATTATGCTGGGAATCATTATTATTAATTTGTTTTTATGCGGTGACATGACTGAACTTTTTCGGTATAGCGGCAATAATACCAGTGGTATTATAGAACCTACGCAGGCTGGCCAGGATCAGAGAAGAATGGAACACGCGCATACTCAATTAATAGAACAGCTTACTCAGCGCTTTGCGACAGCAGACAATACCCCTCTCTACCTAAAATTTGCTGAAACGGTAAAAAACGCGGTGCGCAACGGCATGCTGGAACATGGCAATATTTTGCCGGGCGAACGCGATCTGAGCCAGTTGGCTGGCGTATCGCGCATTACCGTGCGTAAAGCCATGCAGACGCTGGAGGAAGAAGGTGTAGTGACCCGCGTACGCGGCTACGGTACGCAAATCAATAATATTTTTGAATATTCGTTGAAAGAAGCGCGCGGGTTTTCACAGCAGGTCGTGCTCCGAGGCAAAAAACCCAATACGCTATGGGTGAACAAACAAATCGTAAAAAGCAGCAAAGAAGTGGCCGAACAGTTGGCTATTACACCAGAAACGCCCGTTTTTCTGTTGAAACGTATTCGCTATGTCGATGAGGACGCGGTTTCAATTGAGGAATCGTATGTTCCTGTCGATCTGATCGCCGATGCAGAGGATATCGGCATCTCACTATATGACTATTTTCGTAGCCAGAATATCAATCCACAGCGTACACGCAGCCGCGTCAGCGCCCGTATGCCCGATGCCGAGTTTCAGTCACACATCCAGCTTGATAATAAAGTACCGGTTCTGGTCATCAAGCAGATTGCGCTCGACCCGCAGAACCGGCCCATCGAGTACAGCATCAGCTATTGCCGTAGCGATCTATACGTGTTCGTCTGCGAGGAGTAACTGGGCACGCAGTTCAGCCAGCGTAGGCGCGCAGTCTCCGCCACGGTGGCTCACGACATAAGCCGCAACGGCGTTCCCCAGCGTAACGGCATCGGCCAGTGACCACCCAGCGGCCAAGCCGGCCAATGTCCCGCCCGCGTGACTGTCCCCTGCACCGATGGTATCCACTACCGTCGCCGGAAACGGGGCAATGACGCCCTCTGAAGCTGCATCGAAATACCACGCCCCCGCTTTGTCTTGACGAATAATCACCGGTGCACGGTATGCCTCCCGCCAGGCTCGCCCCAACGTTTGCACATCAGTTGACACGCCGAGCATGTCCGCTGCCACGTCCGCCTCCTGACGATTAAGGGAAACCACCGGGTGAAGCGCCATAATGCGCGCCATCAGGTTTTCCGGGATATCGGCAATGCGTGGGCCAAAATCGATAAACGGCGTGACGTCAGGCAAATTTTCCAGCCAGTTCACCAGACGTTCACCACACGGTGCCGCCAGTTGATAGCCCGACAGGTAGACCACACTCCCCGCGACGACAGATAACGACGCCAGCCAACGGTCATTCCACTGGTTCTCAACCCCGCTGAAGGACATAAAAGTTCGTTCGCCGTCCGGTTCAACCAGCGCCAGACACCAGCCGTTATCTCCCGCATCGGTTTGTACCACCGTGGTGATATTCTGTTTTTCCAGACTCTGACGAATGATATCCGCCCACACACCCTGCCCGACGGGCAAGGCGTTTTGTGCGGCTATCCCAAGGCGTTTAAGCGCAATGGCAATATTCAAGGCACAGCCGCCAATATTCACGCTTTGCTGCTTCAGCTCGATATCACACCCGCGATACGGCAGGGCGTAAGCATCGGCAATCACGTCAATCACCGCCGCCCCGATGATGGTCAGCGGCTGACGCATCGTTAGCTCATCCAGTTTTGCAGCAAGTTCGCTGGCTTTCATCACGCCTCCCGTGCTGAGCGGTATTGCAGGAGCAGGCTGGCATAGCGGGTAAAATCAAGCTGGTTAATGTCATCCAGCTCCTGCTTCAGCGCAACATCAATCGCCGTTACCCCATGCAGCGCACCGCATATTGCAGTCGCCATCGCCCCGATCGTATCGGTGTCTCCGCCGAGGTTGGCGCACAGAATCGCACAGCGATTTGGGTCAGTCTGCGCCAGTTCCACCATCGCGATGGCAGTCGCGACGGATTCAATCGTACTCGTTCCCGCGCCAATCAGTTGATAAAGCTGCTCGCTGGCGCTTTCCGTCCCGTTTGCACGGCGCACGATAGTTAGCGCCAGCTCGAGACGCGCGGCAAGGGAGGCGCTAAACGTCGTGATACGCTTTTCCTGCGCGTGGCGTGCGACGGACGGCAGTGCGTCGACGATCTCCTGCCAGCTGGCTCCGTCAACCGCCCGGGAAATCGCCCAGGCAACGACTACCGCTCCCGCAATCGCCAAATCGGATTTATGCGTCGGGCTGGATGCCAGCGCCACCTGATCGATAAATTCATCAAGATCGTGTGCAGGCAGCAGGCAGCCTAGCGGAGAAGCCCGCATCGCAGCGCCGTTCGTGACGCCATTATTTTCCAGCTCGCTGACCGGCGTGCCTTGGCGGATCGCCTTCAACGCAATTTTAGACGTCGGCCCGAGCACATTCTTATTAAACGCATCGAACGACTCCGCCCATTTCAGGATGTGGCGACCAATCGCATCAGCATTGATTTCGCCTTCGCATTCAATGATGGCGTCGGCCAGGCTCAGCGCCATCGAGGTATCATCCGTAAACTCACCACGGCCAAAATAGCACGCTGCATTGTTTTCCGCGGGGCCGGGTAAAAAGCGATCAATCCAGCCGAAATGTGCTTTCACACGCGTTCGGGGCCACAGTTCCGATGGCATGCCCATCGCATCCCCTAAAGCCTGGCCGTATAAGGCACCGAGAATACGTTCTTGTTTCATTTGCTTTCCTCTGTACTGAAATGCTTATTTGCACCGTCTACATCAATGGTCGAGATCGTCTTATCCGATTCACGGAAAAACAGGATAAAGATCAGTGCAATAATCGCGATCATCACCGCACCAAAAAGCCACATACCGGTCCAGTTAAAGGTCAGGCCGTTCACTGGCTCACCGTGGGCGAAAAGTTTCTCCATCATCACGCCACCCAAACGGTATCCCAACAGGCTGCCGAAACCCTGACAGCAGAGCGTAATCAGCCCTTGTGCTGCCGTGCGCATATGTACCGGCGCTTTTTTATCAACGTAGATATAGGCGGTCACATAATAGAAGTCGTAACTCACGCCGTGCAGCAGGATACCGAGGAACAGCAGTGCGTACGTGAAGTAGTGGTAAGCATCACCGTAGACGAAGAAGACATAGCGGATAGCCGCCGTCACCAGCCCCAGCAACAATACCTTTTTAATACCAAAGCGTTTGGTGAAAAACGGCAGCGCCAGCATAAAGAAAATTTCCGAGAACTGGCCGAGCGTCATCCAGCCTGTCGCATTCTTCATGCCGACTTCGGTGAGGAAGCCTGTGGCAAAAATGTAATAAAACGCCAGTGGCATCGCGAATAAGAAGGAACAGACAAAAAACACCAGAAAATTTTTGTCTTTCAGCAACACAATCGCGTCCAGCCCCAGCATGACTTTAACATCCATCTTGCCGGTGCTTTTCGGTGGCGTATTGGGCAGGAAAAACGCAAAGAAGCCCAGCAACGCAGAGCTGGCAGCGGTAATCAGCAGCGGAACATTGGTGGGAGAAATATCACTAAAGCCAAGCCACGTCGGTAGAAAACCGCAGACGATACCGGAGGCGATCCAGCCAATCGTTCCCAATACCCGGATGCGTGGAAAATCCCGTTCGACATCAGCAACATGCGAGAAAGCGATGCTGTTAGTCAGTGCAATCGTCGGCATGTAGGTTAACGAGTAGGCCAACAGCAGCGGGAAGAAATACATAAATTCCGTTTGCTGTGCCGCGAAGTACATCAGGATCGCCCCGGCGAACATCAACACTGCCAGCACCTTTTGCGCGGCAAAGAAGCGATCGGTGAGCGATCCCACCAGAATCGGCGACAGAATCGCGGCAATTGCGGTACAGGCATACGACCAGCCGATTTCACCCGCCGTAAATCCACTTTTGCTCAGATACAGCCAAAGTGGAACAAACCAGGCTCCCCAGATAAACCATTCAACAAACATCATGAACGACAGCTTTGCTGTAGTTTTCATATTTACATCCTTCATGACAGAGTAAGGTACACCTTTAAAATACCAATTAATAATACCTTTTAAATACCTTTGCGTTCATTACTTGAGCTACTTAACATTTTTGCAGCATTATTTATCCCATCAGAGGAAGAATGGTAGAGAAAGACGCTAACCGCATTAGAGGGAACAAGGGGAATGAGGCAGGATAAGCATAAAAAAACGCCGCATTATGTTGCACACAATGCGGCGAGAATGATCTACGCTATAGAGATAGAATAGATATTATAGGTACTTACACAGATAAGAGGTCGGTTCGACCACCTGCAAATTGAACTCACTTTTTCCCGGAACGAAAAACGTTTCTCCCGGTGTGAAAACTTGCCAATCCGGTGCGCCTGGCAACAGGACTTTCAATGCGCCGGTGATCACCGTCATTTCTTCCGGCTGCCCGGTTCCAAAGGTGTATTCACCCGCATCCATGACGCCGACACTGGCGCGGCCGATGCTGTCGCCTTCAAAACCGATTGATTTGACCTTCCCTGCAAAATACTCATTTACATTCAGCATAGCGCGGCACCTATCATCGAAAAAATTCAGGAAATTCATCTTAAAAGGAGAGTCGAGCCACTGTCACGATCTATTCATTGAAAGTTGGTGTTCGGTAACACTGACTGGTGATTATTTTGCCAGTATTCGGTCTACCACCCTACGCTGCCGACGAGCGCAGCGCTTTCAACACGCTTGCCACAATCGCTTCGGGCGTTTGTGATGCATCGATGACGTGGTGCGCGACACCGCGATAAAGCGCCTCACGCGCGGCCAGTACATCGGCCATTTCCTCAGCGATAGGACGCCCCGTCAGCGTCGGCCGCTGGTTATCCTGCGGGTTTTCTTCCAGCCGCTGAGCTAATAGCTCCGCATCCGCATGGAGGTAAATAACGGTGCCTTTCTCATGCATAAAGCGTCGATTGGCTTCCGCCAGCACCATACCGCCGCCTGTCGCGATGATGCAGCGGTTAGAGGTCACCTGTTGAAGCGCCAGGCTTTCACGCAGGCGGAACCCATGCCATCCTTCCTGCGCAACCACATCCGCCACCGTCATATTGGTCGTTTGCTGCATAAACAGGTCAGTATCGACAAAGTCATATCCCAACGTCTGCGCTAGCTGATGCCCAACGGTGGTCTTCCCACAGCCTCTGGCACCAACCATAAAAATGGGGTGTGTCATGTAATGACGTATCCTTCTTTTTTATTCACCCACTCCGCCATACTTCAAGCCGGACGCGCGGAGGCAGTCCCGCCACTCGAATTATTTCGGGTATCAAGATAAATAAGGGTGATTACCTGCTTTGTCGTGGGCTGAATCATACCGATAAAATCAACAGAGAGGGAAGTGACTTCTCAGTGGAAACGACAAGTTGTATGACTAAAAGCAAAAATGGGATGACAGGAAATATACCCTAAATAATTCGAGTTGCAGGAAGGCGGCGAGCGAGGGCATCCCGATGAGCTTACTCAAGTAAGTGATTCGGGTGACTGAACGACGCCAACGCACATGCAGCTTGAAGTATGACGGGTATAAAAAGCCCCGCGTTTAAAGGCGGGGCTACCACACTAAAAATCGCTCAGGCGATTAATACGTATGGAAATAATCCTGAATCACTGCTGGGTTCGTCGTTTTCGTCAGCGCCAGCATCAGCAGAATACGTGATTTTGCCGGGCTCAGAGAATCGGCAACCAGACCAGGTTGGCCCGCATCCGGTGGGACGATGCCGCTGCCGGTACGGCTGGAACGCACGACAACAATGCCTTTGCTTTCCGCTTTACGGATACCTGCATCGCCGCGCTTGGATACGCTACCTGCGCCCATGCCCGCATAGACGATGCCTTTCACGCCGTGTTTGATAGAGGCGTCATACATATATTCAGGATCGTCCTGATAACCATAAATAATATCGACGGCTGGCAGTTTATCTACATTAGTCACGTCAAATACAGAACGCGTGGTGTGAACTTTATCCAGACGAGTCTGGTAGTAAACTTTGTCGCCAATAATCACGCCCAGATAACCCTCTTCTGGCGCTTTAAAGGTATCCAGCGTAGAGGCGTTGGTTTTACTGATGAAACGGGCAGAACCGATACGATCGTTCAGCACCACCAGTACTCCACGACCGCGAGAGTTTTTATCCGCTGCAACTTTTACCGCACCGTACAGATTCATCGGGCCGTCAGCGCTGATGGCTGTTGCCGGGCGCATCGCGGCGGCAAAGACCACCGGTTTGTCACTCTTCACCGTCAGGTTCAGGAAGTAAGGCGATTCGTCGAGCGTATCCGTACCGTGAGTAATCACTACGCCATCAACATCGCTGCGTGCCAGCAGCTCATTCACGCGCTTGCTCAGCTTCAGCAGCACATCGCTGGTCATATTTTCACTGCCGATGCTGGCAACCTGCTCGCCTGAGATATTGGCAAGTGTTTTCAGCTCTGGCACTGCTTGAATCAGTGTATCTACGCCCAGCGCACCCGCTTTATAGCCCGTGGTTTGGGTGTTGGCCGCAGCGGAACCTGCAATCGTGCCGCCCGTTGCCAGAATGACAATGTTCGGTAGATTTTCTGCCGCATTTGCCAGAGACGAAAAACAAACAAAAACAACGACGAATAACGCGTTAAATATCCTTTTCATAACCTATACCAACTTATTGAGTTAAGTGGCAGACCAGATACGTCAGGTGCCTGATCTGTAAGTAAAAAACCTCAACTCTGTTGGCAGTCTGCCAACATTGGCGCTTATAATGCCCCAGAATTCAACGAATTAATATATGCCTGTAAAACTTCATGTTAACCGTGTGTTATGCCTCACAGCGAGGCGTTCAGCCATGCTGATTTGTGCTACCGACTAATCTGTGCCACGGCATCCTGCGAGGCCTGTTCACGCGCGTCGCCCGTCAGTTCCGACAGACTCCCCTGATGCATTTCAAGCAGGCGATCGGCATGTTCGAAGTAGTGATCGTCATGGCTGATCGCCACAATCGTTTTCCCCAATGCACGCAACTGCGGTAACAGCTCAAGATAGAATACACGGCGGAATTGCGGATCCTGATCGGCCGCCCACTCATCCAGCAGCAGGATGTCACGCTGTTCGGCGACAGCCAGCAGCAACGCCACACGTTTACGCTGTCCTTGAGACAGCTGTAAGTTCATCACCCGATGATTCTCCAGCGTCAGCTTATGCCGCATGTTCAGGCGATCCAGCCAGCTATCCACCAGCGCCGTATCGGGCTCCGTTCCCTGTCGTCCCATCATCTGCCCGAACAGATGGAAATCGGTAAAGATGGCGGAAAATAGCGTTTGGTAGTCCTCACGTGTTTCTGCCGTAACCGGGCGGTTATCCAGCAGTAGCGAACCGGAAACCGGGATATAGAGCCCTGTCAGCAACATCGCCAGCGTAGATTTCCCACTCCCGTTGCCGCCAATAAGGAATACCAGCTCGCCACGTGTTATCACCAGATTGATCGGCCCGACTTCAAAGCCGGAATCATCATAGCGAAACACCACATCACGCAGTTCCAGCGTGTGCCAGTCAACAGGGGCCGCCGCTACGGAAAACGATTCCTGATAATCCGCTAAATCGAAAAGTTTTAACTTATTAAACGCGACTTGCGCGCTCAGCAGCGTAGGCAGTGCGCCAACGGCCTGAAGCATCGGCGTGCGTAAAAACAGCAGCGTCAGTGAGTATGTTGCCGCCACGTTGGTATCTGCCCAACCGAGATTATTTGCCATGAAAAAAACCGCGCCAATGGCACCCAGCATCATAATATTCGACCAATTCACCGCGCTGAGGTGGAAAGTGTCGGCGCGAATCACGTTCTGTCGGTAATCCTGCGCATTGGCCTGATAAATATCTTCATACAGCTTCTGCGCCCGTTCACGATTGAGCGTCAGTTCTTTGCGCCCGTTAATCACCGTTTCGTAATCTTTTTGGAGACGATCTTCCGCTTCCCGCACCTGAGTCAGGTGGCGATACACACGGGAAACCAGCATAAAACCGCCCCAGAGCGTGACCGCAATCCAAATCGACGTCACGGCCAGCATTTTAGGGGAGAGCCAGGCCAGATAAGCGGCCGAACCTATGGTGAGCACAATGCCCTGGATCAGCTCCGGCAGACGTACAAATGCAATCGTGATATTGCGGATATCGCTCGACAGGCTGGCAAGCAACTGCGCACTGCCGATCTGTTCGATACGGGCAATGTTGGTGTCCAGAATACGCTTGATAAATTGCCCACGCAGGCGGTAAACGAAATGGTGTCCCAGCGTAGTCAGCGCCAGTTGCGACGCCAGCGTCACGCCCATCAGGAGCAGCAGCAAGCCCAGAAATTGCGGCAACACGCTCAACGACTGATTGACCGTTTCAATCAATTGCAGGTTGATAAAGGCAATAAGCCCAATGCCCAACGCGGCGCTCAGTAAACTTAACAGGATAACGGCAAGAAAAGGCCAACGGTATTGTTGGTAAACAATGTGGAGCAACGCCATAACAACCTGGTCTCTATGATGAAAACAATCGCTCGCAGTGTAATGGTGATGACCGCGATATCAAGAATAATTCTCATATCCTGTGTTACACCAGACACCCATCCCCAGACACCACATCCCGCATCGCCCGTACAACGCATTAGCAAAAATGATAAATCATCACATCTTGTTATCATTTCCCTGACAAGGCATCGCGTTAACACTTACCTTTTATTGTGAAAAACAAAAAACACAAATTGATACAATCAATAAAAATAAAGACACATACCTCGAGACAAATATTTCACCTTAACCCTATCAACCCAGCATAAAAAACCATGAAATTACGATTTACAATGGCTAAATGACGGGAGCAAATCATTACCATTAGTATGGTAATGATTTAAAAAGAGAGGAGTTGGTAAGTTATTTAATAAAAAAGAATATTGTTATGATTTTTTTGTTTTCAAAACATTTCAAAAAAATTGGATTTTTAGTTAAGCCACACCTATAAATATCAAGGCTCGGGTAAACATCATCCCGATAGCCTAGTCCTCATGGAAGAGAGATACACAGCGATATATTTAGCCATGCTTTACTGTTTTTCCATTTCTGAGCCAGGTCTATTTTAGCGCTCCTCTTGGTCGCGCATATACCTATACCTCTCCAACAAGGCACTCATTATGCCAGGAGAAGTATGCAGACAATGGTTGCAGATAAGTAAGAGGCTATTTCATGTCAGATATGAATGTTATTGCGGGAAATGCAAATATCCTGTCGCGTCAGGATGGCCAATTCATCAGAGCAGTCCCGGAAGGAACCACAAATGTCCAGCTACTGGAAAGTAGCACCGTAAGAATTTATGGCACACCGGACATCGTGTCCCGCTATGAACGCATCGGCGACGATCTTATCTTGCACATGACAGACGGTACTACCGTCCGCTATGAAAGCTTCTTCACGCTGGATGCCGCGGGCTATCACAGCGAGCTGGTTTTTGACGATGGCACTCGACTCATTCATGCTCAGTTCTCCGGTGCGGCAGCAGCAGAAGGGGCGGCACTCGCGGGAGAAACGCTGGCCGTTGTACCAGAGTATGCGACCCTATCCAGTCTGGGTGCGATGAGTATCGGTACAGCGACGCTGTCTACTGCGTCGATAGCTGGTATTCTCGGTGGACTTGCTCTGGCGACTACCGCAGCAGTAGGTATCAGTTCAGCACGTAGTGACGATAAAAATAATACGACCTCCCCTGATCCAAGCATCCTGATATCGCCCTTAACGGGCGACAATATACTTAACGGTAGCGAGGTAGGAATACCGCAACAGTTAAGTGGCACCACCGCTAATCTGGCCGCAGGCACGCTTCTGACTATTACGCTCAATGATGTTGTCTACCAGACGCGCATTAACGCAGATGGCAGTTGGAGCTTAATGCTACCAAGCGAAGCGTTGGCTGCATTGGCCAATGGCGAATACGCACTCAAGGTTAGCAGCGCCGATGGAACAGAAGCCAGCATCACTCTACTGGTGGATACCACCGCGCCAACGCTCACGCTTGAGGCACTCACCGGTGATGACCTACTGACCGCCGATGAACTGCAATCGGCACTGGATCTGCTGGGCAGCACATCACCAGCCGAAGCCGGGCAGACCGTCTCCGTTACCCTCAATGGCATCACCTACACCGGGATTGTTGCCGCCGACGGCTCGTGGAAAGTCACGCTCCCTGCCGATGCACTACTGGCGTTAACCAACGGCGACTATACCCTGAGTGTTTCCCTGACCGACAAGGCGGGCAATACCACCACGCAAAGCAAGACCTTTACCGTCAATACCAATATCGAAGCCATCAATATCAGTACGGTTTCGGTTGATAACTACCTGAACGCGCTTGAAGCCCAGCAGCCGTTGACCATTAACGGCACCACCGCCAATATTGCTGCCGGACAAACCGTCACCCTGACGCTGAATGGTAAAACCTACACCGCCACTGTCGGCACCAACGGCAACTGGTCTGCCACACTTCCTCCAGCCGATCTTCAGGCACTGCCCGATGGACAAACGCTCATTACCGCCAGCGTGCCGGGGATTAACGGGACAATATCAACCGAACACACGCTGTCGGTTCTGATCAATACCTTGCCTCAGCCGATCATCACGCTGCCGTTTGAAGACGGTGTTTTGGACACAGCAGAGGCCGGACAAGACCAGATTATCCGCGGTTCAACCGGCATTACCGGCAGCGGGCAACAGGTTACCCTCACGCTGGGTGGTAAAATCTACACGGGTACGGTCGACGCGAATGGCAACTGGCAAATCACACTGCCTTCCGGCGATTTGCTCGCTTTGCCACAGGGCGAGAATGCATTCACGATTACCGTGACGGATATTGCAGGCAACCAGGCCAGCACCACAACACAGGTTACCGTCAGCTTCAGCAGCGCCGTGCTCACTCTCAATGCGATTGCCGGTGACGATATTCTGAATACCGATGAAGGCTCACGCGATCAGCTCCTGAGCGGAACCGCCTCCCTCAGTGAGGCTGGCCGGATTGTTACCGTCACCCTGAACGGCACAACCTACACCGCCACCATCGGCAGCGACGGGCGCTGGAGCCTGACATTGCCAGCGGCAGATTTACAAGCGCTGGGCGACGGTGAATACCTTATACGGGCCACCCTCACCGATGTAGCAGGCAATATCACCACGCTGACACGCACGCTTACGGTCGATACCACCGCGCCAACGCTCACACTTGAGGCACTGACCGGTGATGACCTACTGACCGCCGATGAACTGCAATCAGCTCTGGATCTGCTGGGCAGCACATCGCCAGCCGAAGCCGGACAGACCGTCTCCGTTACCCTCAATGGCATCACCTACACCGGGATTGTTGCCGCCGACGGCTCGTGGAAAGTCACGCTCCCTGCCGATGCACTACTGGCGTTAACCAACGGCGACTATACCCTGAGTGTTTCCCTGACCGACAAGGCGGGCAATACCACCACGCAAAGCAAGACCTTTACCGTCAATACCAATATCGAAGCCATCAATATCAGTACGGTTTCGGCTGATAACTACCTGAACGCGCTTGAAGCCCAGCAGCCGTTGACCATTAACGGCACCACCGCCAATATTGCTGCCGGACAAACCGTCACCCTGACGCTGAATGGCAAAACCTACACCGCCACCGTTGGTTCAAACGGCAACTGGTCTGCCACGCTTCCTCCAGCCGATCTTCAGGCGCTGCCCGATGGGCAAACGCTCATTACCGCCAGCGTGGCGGGGATTAACGGGACAATATCAACCGAACACACGCTGTCGGTTCTGATCAATAGCTTGCCTCAGCCGATCATCACGCTGCCGTTTGAAGACGGTGTTTTGGACACAGCAGAGGCCGGACAAGACCAGATTATCCGCGGTTCAACCGGCATTACCGGCAGCGGGCAACAGGTTACCCTCACGCTGGGTGGTAAAATCTACACGGGTACGGTCGACGCGAATGGCAACTGGCAAATCACACTGCCTTCCGGCGATTTGCTCGCTTTGCCACAGGGCGAGAATGCATTCACGATCACCGTGACAGATATTGCAGGCAACCAGGCCAGCACCACAACACAGGTTACCATCAGCTTCAGCAGCGCCGTGCTCACTCTCAATGCGATTGCCGGTGACGATATTCTGAATACCGATGAAGGCTCACGCGATCAGCTCCTGAGCGGAACCGCCTCCCTCAGTGAGGCTGGCCGGATTGTTACCGTCACCCTGAACGGCACAACCTACACCGCCACCATCGGCAGCGACGGGCGCTGGAGCCTGACATTGCCAGCGGCAGATTTACAAGCGCTGGGCGACGGTGAATACCTTATACGGGCCACCCTCACCGATGTAGCAGGCAATATCACCACGCTGACACGCACGCTTACGGTCGATACCACCGCGCCAACGCTCACGCTTGAGGCACTGACCGGTGATGACCTACTGACCGCCGATGAACTGCAATCGGCACTGGATCTGCTGGGCAGCACATCACCAGCCGAAGCCGGGCAGACCGTCTCCGTTACTCTCAATGGCATCACCTACACCGGAGTTGTTGCCGCCGACGGCTCGTGGAAAGTCACGCTCCCTGCCGATGCACTACTGGCGTTAACCAACGGCGACTATACCCTGAGTGTTTCCCTGACCGACAAGGCGGGCAATACCACCACGCAAAGCAAGACCTTTACCGTCAATACCAATATCGAAGCCATCAATATCAGCACGGTTTCGGCTGATAACTACCTGAACGCGCTTGAAGCCCAGCAGCCGTTGACCATTAACGGCACCACCGCCCACATTGCTGCCGGACAAACCGTCACCCTGACGCTGAATGGCAAAACCTACACCGCCACTGTCGGCACCAACGGCAACTGGTCTGCCACGCTTCCTCCAGCCGATCTTCAAGCGCTGCCCGATGGGCAAACGCTCATTACCGCCAGCGTCCCAGGAACGGATGGAACCGTGTCGGTCGAGCATACACTCACGGTGTTGATCAATACCTTACCGCAGGCAAGCCTCGACCTACCGTTCGAGGACGGGATTCTCAATGCCAGTGAAGCCGCACTGGATCAAGTGCTAACAGGAAACACCGGTATCACCGGCAGTGGGCAGAGTGTAAGCATTACTCTGAATGGGGAAAATTATGCGGGCACTGTGGACAACAGCGGTAACTGGGTTGTCACTCTCCCTCCAGACGTACTACAGGCGCTACCAAAAGGCAATCAGCCTCTGACGGTTATTGTCAAAGACATTGCCGGAAACGTCTCTGAAACTACACAAACTATTAGCGTAAACATTATTCCCCTGACCCTGACCGTCTCTCTCACAGCGGGTGACGACGTCATCAATGCAACGGAACTACTATCCAATCAGATCGTCAGCGGTACTGCTTCCATCAGCGAAGCGGGTCGATTCGTTAGCGTCTTATTCAATGGCAAAACCTACCGTGGCGTTATTGAAAACGATGGTACCTGGCGCACCACATTGCCCGCGGTCGATCTCGCTACACTCACTGATGGGTCCTATGATCTGATCGCGACGGTCAGCGATGCCGCAGGAAATACCACGACGGTCACCCGTCCTCTGACGATTGATACCGGCACCTTGCTACCACTGTCAATTACGCTCGATCCCTTCGCTAACGATAATATTGTCGATGCTGCGGAAATTAACGCTAGCCAGCAGCTCAGTGGTAAAACAGAGAATATTGAAGCGGGCCAGATCGTAACCATCACATTAAACGGAATGCGTTACTTTGCGACCATACAGGCTGGCGGCGGATGGCGTGTCAACGTGCCAGAAGCAGATATGCTCAGCTTGCCAGATGGCGTTAGTGCCATCGACGTCAGCGTCAGCGATCGTTCCGGCAATTCAGTCAGCACCCGTCATGACATTACCGTCGATCGCAGTGGCAACCATATTGCTATTGGTATCATCTCAACGGATAACCTGCTTAATGTAGCGGAAGCGGCGATGCCACTGGCGATCAACGGTACCACCAGTAATATACCGGCAGGTCAGACCGTTACGTTGACACTGAATGGCACAACCTACACGACAACCGTCCTCGACAATGGCAGATGGGCAATCCAGATTCCCAGTGCAGACCTACAGGCTTTGAGCGATGGCAATAATGTCATCACCGCCAGTGTGAATGACGCAGATGGTGTCCCCACAACGGCCTCGCATAACCTTGGGGTCTATATCAATACCCTGCCGCAACCCACCATCAATACGCCTTTTGAGGACGCTATTCTCAACAGCGAAGAAGCCACCGTTAATCAGACGATTACAGGTCGCACAGGCATTAGCGGCGAAGGTCAAAGTGTTATGGTGCAGTTTGGTGGCAACATCTATATTGCCGCTGTTGATAACGACGGTAACTGGGCACTCACGCTGTCCCCTGCCGAACTGCAACAGATCGCCGAAGGGAACCATGTCCTCTCCGTGACCGCTCTCGATGCAGCCGGAAACCAGGGCAATGCCACACTCGACACGACTATTGATTTCACCGCACCGACCATCACGATCGGCGTCATTGCGGGTGACGATATCATCAATATCGAAGAATCCGGCAACGAACAACTCATTAGCGGCACAGCGTCCATCCGGGAAGCGGGACAATCCGTCACGCTTTCTTTTAATGGCCAAACCTTCAGCGGTGTTGTCGGGACTGACGGCAACTGGAATATCGTGCTACCGCCTTCGGCGTTTAGCGCATTGGTGGATGCCAGACAATCTCGGCAAATGCGTCTTTTATCAGCAAGCACCAGCGACGAATACAACAACCTGCCAGATGGCGGCTACGATGTCTTCGCCAGCCTGTCCAGCGCGGCAGGCATCACCGTGTTCGCCAATAGACCGATCACATTGAGTATCGATCCGCGTAATGCTCCAACGGTGACCATCGATCCATTCGTCGGTACCGATAACCATATTAATGGCGCAGAGGCAAAGGTCGGGCATCTATTGACTGGCTCGACCACTAACGTTGAGGCTGGCCAGTCCATCACTATTACCTTAAATGGCAAGGTGTTCTTTACAACGGTAGAAGTAGGGGGAACGTGGCAAGTGCCCATTTCTGCCGCCGAGATTTCGCTGCTGCAAAATGGCACCGCGACGATCACCGCAAGCGTGAGTAATAAAGCGGGCAACGTCGGTAGCGCAGAAAATCTGATTACTGTTGACGTTCAGGGTGAAGGCATCGCGATCAGTATCGTCGCCAGCGACGATATCATTAATCGCGTTGAAGCCTCACAACCGCTGACAATTAGCGGCGCTACCGTAAACGTAGCGGAAGGGGAAACCGTTACGCTTACGCTCAATAACAAGATTTATACCAGTCTTATCGCTGCTGACGGTAGTTGGAGCATTATTATCAGCAGCGCTGACCTTCAGGCTCTGCAAGACGGGATCGTCACCGTGACTGCGACTGTCGAAACGGTGGGGGGAGAAGCCGTCAGCGACAGCAAGGATCTGGGCATTTATATCAATACGGTGCCACAACCTACCCTCGATACTCCGTTCTCAGACGGAGTACTTAACGTAGCAGAAGCCGCCGCTAACCAAACACTGACAGGAACAACGGGTATTATCGGGGCAAGTCAGACGGTCACCGTGACGTTAAACAACAAAGTCCACACGGCAACGGTTGATGAACAAGGGAATTGGAGTGTCGTGATCCCTTCCGCAGAGCTACAAGCATTAACGTCTGGCCAGAGAACGATCAGTGTTCAGGCAATCGATGCCGCAGGAAATAGCACCGAAATTTCCACCAACTTCACAGCCGATCTCCAGCCGCCATTACTTTCCATGAAGCTGATCTCAACGGATGGCATCATCAACTCGACGGAGATTTTAAGCGATCAAACACTGTCGGGTAACGCGTCGCTGTCCGAGGTGGGAAGAACGGTTACCGTCATACTGAATAATAAACAATACACGGCTATCGTTCAGATTGACGGTCAATGGAGCACGACAATCCCAACCGTCGATCTGCAAGCATTAGAAAACGGCAATCACGCATTGAGTGCAACGCTGAGCGATGCGGCAGGCAATGTGACAACATCGACACAATCCCTGCTGATTAACACCGTTCAACCTATTCTCACGCTGAACGCGATTGCGCTTAATAACATTATCGACGGCGCAGAAGTCAACGTGACTCAGCAGGTCAGCGGAGCCAGCCTGAATCTTGAACCAGGCCAGTTGGTCTCCATCAAGCTCGGCTCTGACATTTACACGACCAAGATAGGCAGTGATGGTCAATGGTCTGTGGACATCCCATCGGCCGCATTGACCCACCTGACACAGGGCATTAATACTGTGACGGTCAGTGCCAGCGATAAAAGTGGCAATACGGTCACGCTCAATCAAGACATCACACTCAACACCGCCCTGAGTGGGATCGCTATTGATACCATCGCGGGTGATAATCGCCTCAATCAAGCCGAAATCGCCACCGCACTGACGATCAACGGCAGCACGCAAAACGTGGCACCAGGATCGACCGTGTCGCTGGTATTGAATGGCAAGCTATATACAGGAACCACGCAGCCTAACGGAAGTTGGAACATCACGATATCGCCAGCAGACCTGCAACAGTTGGCGGATGGTAAAAGCACCCTCATTGCCAGTACCGTAGACAGTACAGGCAATACGCTGAATACCAGTCACACTATTGGAATATTCACCAATAATTTGCCTGCACTCACCCTGAACACACCATTCATGGATGGTGTACTGAACGCCGCAGAATTGGGCGTAAATCAAACTATCAGCGGTAATACGGGGATCACTTCACCCGATCAAGTTATCACCGCAACCTTTGGCGGCATGGTATACACCGGAGTTGTTAATGCGGCTGGACAGTGGAGCATTACGCTATCTGCCAGCCACCTACAAGCGTTGACAGATGGTGTGCAACCGTTGCGCATCGACGTGTCTGACGAAGCAGGCAATAGCGCGACGCTTACCAGAGATGTGACCATCGACCGTATCCCACCGGCCTTGACCATGAACAATCTGGGCACCGATACCATTCTGAATGCAGTTGAAGTCTTAACATCACAGACTGTTTCCGGCACGGCCTCACTCAGTGAAGAAGGACGTAGCGTTATTGTCACGCTAAATGGGAAAAACTACCTCACCACGGTCGACAATACAGGCAACTGGCGTCTGGATATTCCTACCTCAGACCTGACGCTATTAGCTGATGGCGGTTATAACCTGACCGCCAGCCTGACAGATGCAGCAGGTAATACGACACGTATCAACCAGCCTATTACTATCGATACCAGCGTGACGAATCCGCCGCAACTGACAATCTATAGCTTTGCAACGAACAATATTGTCGATGGTGCAGAAGCACGCGTAGCCCAGATAGTGAGCGGAGACAGTATCAATGTCGAGGCCGGGCAAGTCGTCACCCTCACACTAAACGGCAAAACCTATACCGCACTGGTCGGTTCTGACGGCAGTTGGCATGTAACGGTTCCGAGCGCAGATATGCAGCTTCTGACAAACGGCAGCCAGACAATTATCGCCACAGTCACGGATATATCGGGTAACCCGGCCACGGCCAGCAGCGAGATTACGGTGAACACGCTGGCAAGCGGTCTATCGATTGAACCTATAACGGGCGATAATCAACTGAATGCCGCTGAAGCCGCCAGCGCACTGACGATTAATGGCAACACGGATAATGTTGCAGCAGGCTCCCTGGTTAGCGTAACGCTGAACGGAAAAACGTATGTCGCAACGGTACAGGCAGATGGCAGTTGGAGTACATCTGTTCCCCCTACCGATTTGGCTCTATTGGGTGATGGCCCTATTACCATTGGAGCCAGCACCTATGATCTGACAGGCAACTTAGTCACGAATTCGCAGCAACTGAATGTCAGTATCAATCACTCGATCATGTTATTAATTGACACACCTTTTGATGACGGTTACCTCAACCTCAGCGAAGCGCAAAGTGGTCAAACACTAAGTGGCACCACCGGATTACAAGGGCCAGGACAGGAAATCAGCGTGACGATC
This sequence comes from Pectobacterium actinidiae, assembly GCF_000803315.1. Classification (NCBI taxonomy): domain Bacteria; kingdom Pseudomonadati; phylum Pseudomonadota; class Gammaproteobacteria; order Enterobacterales; family Pectobacteriaceae; genus Pectobacterium; species Pectobacterium actinidiae. Next base: position 958,364 of record NZ_JRMH01000001.1, on the reverse strand, counting down.
GGTGGACAGACCTACTCAGGTATGGTTGACAATACCGGTAACTGGGACATTGTGCTTCCGCCTTCCGCCCTGCTTGGTCTGCCTGAAGGGATGCTGATGTTTGACGTCACCGTGCAGGACATCTCAGGTAACACTGCCACACTGAGCAGTAGCGCATTTGTCGATCTCACGCCGCCAGTGCTGACCATTAATACTGTCAGTAACGATGACATCATCAACATCGCCGAAAGCAACCAGCCGCTGATTATCTCGGGGACAGCCCCAGCCAATGACAGCGGACAAATCATTGTGGTGAATGTCGCCATTAATGGGCAAATTTATCAAGGAGCCATTCAGGCAGACGGCAGTTGGAACATTACCATCCCCGCAGGGGATCTGGTTAATATGCCTGACGGCGCCACGCTGATTTCCGCCAGCCTGACAGATGTCGCAGGTAATACGGGCAGCGTCAGCCACACCATCATACTGGATACCGATCCGTCACAGGCACCACGCCTGAGTATCGGGATCGTATCTACAGATGACTACATTAATCAGGCTGAGTCGCTAGCGCCGTTGACGCTCTCAGGTACGAGTCAATTTGTCGAGCCAGGTCAACAAGTCACCATCGAACTGAATAACAAAACCTACGTTGCCCAAACAGATGCCTCAGGTAACTGGAGCGTGCAGATCCCTGCTAACGATGTATCCGACCTTCCTGACGGCTTACAATCGATCACCGCCAGTGTGTCCGATATCGGCGGAAACGCCACCTCGACGACGCATAACATCACCGTCATCACCGACCCTGCTAACCTGCCTGGTATCACCATTAGCACGCTGTCTGGTAATGATGTCGTCAGCGCGCAGGATTCCCAATCCGACCTGCTCATTTCCGGCTCAACGACGAATGTTCAGACGGGGCAACGCGTCACGGTGATGCTGAACAACAAAACCTATCTGGCGACCGTTGGGGCTGACGGTAGCTGGAACACGACCGTTCCCGCCAGCGACGTTCAAAATCTGCCGCAGGGCAACCAGGATGTGACCGCGACGGTCAGCGACATCGCGCAGAATCCGGCGACGACGACCCATCAGTTTACGGTCGATACCCTCCCACCGCTGTTGTCCATCGACATGTTGGCTGACACCAGCGATATCGGTTTAGCCGATGCGCTGGCTGGGCTACCGCTGAGTGGCAAGGGGGAAGCAGGCCTTCTGATTACGATAAAAGTCGGTACGGCAGTCTATAGCGCCGTTGCCGATAGCAACGGTGTCTGGCAAATCTCGATTACAGCGAACGACCTGCTGGCGTTGGGTGACGGCGTGAAAACGCTTGAAGCTAGCGTGACAGATGGCGCAGGCAATCCCAACACTACCAGTATCGATATCACGTTAAAAACGCAGTCGCTTCCAACGCTGACGCTGAATGCGCTCTATGACAACAATGTTCTCAGTCGCGCAGAGCTGGCGACAGAGACGACGATCGGCGGTAGTTATACCAATCTGCCGGTCGGGACTGCGATTCAGGTCACGATAGGGGCTTATACCGTAACGGGCGTGACGCTCGCGGGTGGCCTGTGGAGTGCAACCATTCCAGCTAATGCGCTTAATATTCTGGCGGATGGCAACGTGCAGGTCAGTGCGACGGTAACCGATAGCGCAGGCAATACTGGCAGCGCGGGCGGTTCGCTGGATGTCGTCATCCACACCAATTTCACCATCAGCATCGCCACACCGTTCGTTGACGGTGTACTAAACCAGGCTGAAAGTACGACGGATCAACTGCTGACCGGCACAACGGGGCTCCTCGATCCAGGCCAGAACGTGTCTGTCTCGATCACCAACGGCACGATAACCTCCACTTATAACGCTACGGTAACAGCAAACGGCCAGTGGAGTGTCACGCTGCCCGCCGCCGATTTGTCTGCATTAGGCGATGGCACCCACACCATCAACGTGACCGTAACTGACCACGCAGGCAATACGGGAACAGGCAGCGACACCTTCACCAGCGTGATTGTCGGCGTGCCTGTCGCGTCGCTGGACACCCCGTTCGGCGATGGCAAACTGAGTCTGGCGGATGCACAGCCGGGTGTGACGCTATCCGGGCAAACTGGGCTCACCAGCAACGTAGGGCAAACCGTCTCGGTCAGCATTAACGGCACAAGCGTCCCTGCTACGGTGAACGCCGACGGCAGTTGGTCATTATCGCTGGATCGCCAGACGCTGATCGACCTGCCGGATGGTACGGTGAATTTCACCGTTACCGTAACCGATTCTGCGGGCAACACCAGTAACGCATCAGCCACGGCCAATGTTCTGACCACCACCATGCCAGTAGCAACGCTGGATCTGCCTTTTGGCGACGGTATCCTTAATACCACTGAAATTCAGGCCATTCAGACCTTAACCGGTAAAACCGGTATTACCAGCGCAGAGCAGGAAGTCATCGTTACCGTGACCAATAAAACCACGCTGGTAGACACCACCTTTACCGCCATCGCTGACGGGTTAGGCGGCTGGTCCAGAGATCTGAGTCCTGCCGATTTGGCGATCTTCACCGAAGGTGATTACAGCATTAGCGTCAAGGTCACCGACTGGGTGGGCAATAGCAATACCAGCGCCTCGCTCGATGTCAGTTCGGCGCAAACGCTGCCCGCCCCGATTGTCGACGTAAACCCATTTGGGAGCGACAATATTCTGAGCAGCGCCGAAGCCGCATCCGTACTCACCTTCTCAGGCCGCACGCAGATTGGCGGTAACGGGCAAAGCGTTAAACTGGAGATCGACCTCAACGGGATTCGTTACACTGGCACGGTAGATAATGCGGGTAACTGGTCGGTGACGCTCCCGCAGAATGCGTTGAATTCGCTGAGTGATGGTCAACATACCATCACCATCACCGCGACCGACGCTGCGGGCAATATCGGTTCTACACCGATATTGTTTACCAGCGATTTCACCCCACCGGCGCTCACCTTAAATACCCCGTTTGACGACGGCTATCTGAGCATTGCGGAAGCTGACACCCTGCTGGGCAGAACGCTTAGTGGTAACGCGGGGGATGCAGCAAGCATGACGGTTACGCTTGGCGGACAATCGCTCGTTGTACAAATCACCGGCGGCGTCTGGACGGCAGAATTGACCCCAACGCAGCTCGGCCAGCTAGCTGACGGAACGCACAATATCGTTATCACCGCAACGGATGACGCGGGTAACAGCGCCACATTGAATTCTCAGGCGACTATCGCGCAAACCGCACCGACGCTGGACATTACCACCTTTGCCGGGCTGGATGGTCTCAGCTATGCGGAAAGCCGTGTCGCGCAAATCATCAGTGGCACCTCAACCGGATTGGAGGTGGGCCAAAATGTGACCGTCAGGCTGAATAGCGTCGATTACACGGGAAAAATTCTCGCAGGCGGCGCATGGAGCGTGACCATCCCTTCTGCCGATTTGCAGGCTCTGGCAAATACAACGTACACCATCACCGTTGATGCGACGGATAAAGCGGGTAATCCGGCGACGCCAGAAAGTGTGGGATTCAACGTCAATCTGACACAACCGGCTCTAACAATGGTGATCGACGCAATAGCCAATGACGATATCATCAACGCCGCCGAGATGGACGGTAATCTCACCCTCTCTGGGCGAGTGACTGGCATTACGCCGATGAGCACAATAGCCGTATCAATCGGGGGCGTACCCGTTATTGGTACGATCATAACCGACAGCGATGGCTTCTGGACAACCACTATTTCCGCCCGCGACTATTTCACGACCGATGGTAGTGTTAATGTCTCGGCAACTACCGTACTACCCGTCCCGCTAATCGCCGAAACCAAAACGGTGCTGGTCGATACCACTCCGCCAACATTGGATATCGTCACTTTTGCGGGTGATAACGTGCTCAATCGCGCAGAAGCCAGCACTGCACAGACGATTACAGGGACGGCATCCACCACGGAGGCTGGGCAACTCGTCAGCGTGGTGCTGAATGGCAAAACCTACACGGCTCAGGTTTCCGTCACTGGCGACTGGAGCGTGAATGTGCCAGCCGCCGATCTGGCACAGTTGGGCGATGGCACCCACACCATTACCGCAACGCTTGCAGATAGTGCGGGCAATACCACAACGGATACGCAGGTCGTTACCGTCGATACGGATACTCCGCTACTCACCATTAGTCTATTTGATGACAATATCCTGACGCTGGCCGAAGCATTGGTGGGTGGAGAGATTAAAGGGACAGGGGAACCCAATGCCACCGTTACGTTAACCGCCGGGCCATTAACCGGTACGACCACGGTTGGTTCTGACGGAACCTGGACGATTCCAGTGCTAGCCGTCGATCTGCAAAGCCTGGTCGACGGGCCACAAGTCATCGGCGTGACGCTGACCGATACCTCAGGCAATAGCACACACCTTGATGTCACATTGGACGTCGCGCTAAATCAGACGCTCGGTGCAGGCATTAACGACATTTTCGGTAACGACGGCATCCTCAATCTGGCCGAATCGCTGGTCACACAGGTCATCAGCGGTAACGCAACGGGGGACTATCTGGGGGCGAAAGTTCAGGTCACCGTGCTCGGCACCACGGTGGAGGCTACGGTGGGAGCCAACGGCACCTGGAGTGTTTCTCTGCCGCCTACGCTGCTCGGTGGATTAAGCGATGGATTGCTACAGTTAAACGTCGCGATTGTCGATTCACACGGTAATGTGAAGAATGAGCTGGTTGATATTAATGTACTGAAATCACTGCCAGTGATTAATTCTGTTGTGGCTTTCACAGATGGCGCGCTGAATGCGGCGGAAGCGGCTACCAGCCAAATTATCAGTGGGGTAGTCAGTAATGTAGATATCGCCGCTGGCGCGAGTGTCAGCGTGACATTGGGCAACAAGGTTTATGCGGGGATAACTGTCGGTGCAGGCGGAGCCTGGAGCCTGTCCGTTCCTGCGCTTGACTTGCAGGCCTTGCAGGATGGAACGCTGGCGCTGGGCGTGGCGGTCACCGATCACGCAGGCAACACCGCCAGCCAGATTGTGAACGTTCCAGCCATCATCAAGACTCTGCCGAGTATCACACTCAACCCGGTCTTTGGTGATAGCCTGCTGAATCTGAGCGACCTGCTCGTCAACCAAACCCTCAGCGGCACAGCCACCGGTCTGGCAGGCAGAACCATTACGCTCAGCATCTCAGGTTCGCAAATCGCCACAGCCACCGTCGGCTCGGATGGTAAATGGAGCGCTGCCGTCACCCCAAGCGTACTCGGTATTCTGCAAGGGATGGGCAGCGGTGATTTCACCGTAAGCGCCACGGCGACAGATGCGGTAGGCAATAGCACCACTGGCAGCGCTGGCATCAAGTTCGATTTCGCCCAGCCAGTGATTACCCTGAATCCGATATTTGGCGGTGATGGCTTCCTCAATGCGGCAGAAGCGCTGGTCGCGCAGACCATTAGCGGTGTCGCCACGAATGCTGCGGTAGGATCGCAGGTCACCGTGACTCTCGGTAGTAAAACGTTCCTGTCCACCGTTGGAGCCAATGGCGCGTTCAGCCTGACACTGCAACCGACCGATCTCAGTGCGTTAGCCGATGGCAGTGCGACGCTCGGGGTTTCCATCACGAATGCTTCCGGCAACACGAGCACAGTGAGTAGCGCGATCAACATCATTGCCAAAACCCTGCCGACGATTGGCCTTGGCTCACTGTTTGGCGGCGATGGCTTCCTCAATGTCGCAGAAGCCGCACTGACACAGACGATTAGCGGCACCACCACCAACGCCGCCGCGGGGTCGACCATTGCCATACGCATCGGTACGCTGACGCTCAACACCACCGTTGGCAATGACGGCACGTGGAGCACTAGCCTTACGCCGCTGCAACTGTCCAGCCTGGCCAATGGCAATCTCACCGTTAGCGCGACGGTGACCGATCCGGCAGGCAACAGTAATAGCATTAGCGCGGCTCTCAACGTTTCCATCTTGCCACCGACCATCACCCTCACCCCATTGTTCAACAACGGCGTCTTGGATCTTTCCAGTCTGTTGAGCGCACAAAGCATCAGTGGGACAACGAGCAATGTGGCGGCAGGTACGACAATCAGCGTCACGCTGGGCAGCAAAACCTACACCACAACGGTCGGTGCAAACGGCAGTTGGAGCTTGCCAGTCCCAAGTCTCGATCTGAAAGCCCTCGTGGATGGCGTCACTAACGTTGGCGTTCGTCTGGTTGATGCGGCGGGTAACGTGGGAGAAACCACCAGCCCGTTGAATGTCATTATCAACGCGTTGCCCACCATTGCGATTAACCCGCTGTTTGGCGGTGACGGTCTGCTGAATGCCGTAGAAGCAGCCGCAGGTCAGGTTATCAGCGGTACCAGCACCAACGCGATAGGCTCCACGATCCAGATTTCCCTGGGTACTAAAGCCTACTCCGCCGTGGTGCAAAGCGACGGAACCTGGTCAGTCAGCCTACCGTCACTCGATCTCAGCAATCTGACTGACGGTACGTTATCCCTCAGTGCTTCTCTGACCAACTCGGCAGGCAAAACCACCAGCGCGGGTGTGTCGATCGGCGTAGGCGTTCACACGCTGCCGACAGTCAGTCTCGGCTCCCTGTTTGGCGGAGACGGTTACCTGAATCTGGCTGAAGCGGGCGTGAACCAACTCATCAGTGGAACCACGACCAATGCCGCAGGCGGTAGTATCACGCTGACCGTAGGTGGGTTCTCGACGACGGTTGCCGTCGCCAACAACGGAACCTGGAGCGTCACGGTGCCGAGTGCCAATCTCACCAGCATTCTTGATGGCAATCTCTCCGTCGGTGTCACCGTCACCGACCGCTATGGCAACACCAACAACACCAGCAGCAGTGTGATCGTGAAAACGCACCAGTTGCCGCAGTTGGGCATAGATGCGGTGGGATCGCTGATTGGCAACACCGTTGGCCTGTTGGCGAACGGCGTCACCATCAGCGGAACATCGCGCTACGTGCAGCAAGGTGCCAAGGTGACCGTCACGCTGCTTGGGCAATCGTTACAAGGCACCGTAGGTGCAGATGGCAAGTGGAGCGCGCATTTCACCAGTTCACTGCTGGGTATCAACCTCCTCAACGTAAGCGCTATTTTGACAGCGCTGTTGGGAACGGCGGTTGAAGCCTCCGTCACCGATCTGGCGGGTAACTTCACCGGCGTCTCTGCGGGATTAACGTCCGGCGTCGTCATTGGATTGCCAACGATGAGCGCCGCCGTACTGGATGTTGATGATAGCAGCGTCGCTCAGCTGTCCTCGCTGTCCATCGAACAGAGCGACACCGAGGAAAGCACCGATGTGCAACCTCTTCAGGTCAGCTCGACAGTCGCAGCGGCCGCACTCAGTGAGACACACCCCATCGACAACAGCGTCAGCACCGACGTGGAAGAGAGCGTTTATGCCATCGGAGGGGTCGTCATCAGTCTGGCCGACGGCAGTGTGCAAACAGGTACAGACATCGAAGGCAGCGAAGGCGACGACCTGATTACGCTCTCAACGCTCGACTTTACCCAGATCGATGGTGGCGACGGCATTGATACGCTGGTGCTGAACGGCACCGAGCTCAATCTGGATCTCACCGAGCTGGGGCTGAAAGTCGATAACGTGGAGATATTCGATTTAGGCCAAAACGGCACCAACAGCATCACGCTGGATCTCGACCGTGCCCTGAATGTCACCGACCGACCAGAGGATGACCTGCTGATCGTCGGGGGCGAAGGAAATCGGGTAAACCTGATTCCGGGTGAAGGAGCCTGGAGCACGGTAGGACAGCGCGACATTGATGGTCAACATTTCGACGTCTACCACCATTCATCGTTAGACAACGCCAACAACCTGGGAGATGTACTGGTACAGCAAGGCCTGCTCGTCAATATGGTGTAACGGTGTTTTAAGTGGCAGTTCTACCAGGGGCTGCTGCTTATACACAAATGCGGATATCAACGCGGACTTAGTCGTTATCCGGCGTAAAAAATTATGCTGAGGAAATAGCAAGCTTAGGATGAGCCGCATGGACGCGGCGAAAGCTTGCGCCAAAAGCCAGGGGTCTCGGGGCGAGCGGCGTTTGAGCCGTCCCGAGTCGGGCGCGTGCTACGAGGTAGCAAAAAATAGCGCCATTATCGCGCACGAAACCGCCTCAACAGCAGCATAGATACGTGTCCAAGAGACAGAACGAAACTGCCTCGGTAGCGGCACAAATATGTGTAAAGGAACGAAAACAAAGCGTGATGAAAACAGGGGTAATTGATGCACAAACCATTTTTTATCAGATTTTTTATCAAGGACGTGTTTTTTCTGCGCAATCGCGCTTTTTTGACTCGCACATTACGCCATCACACACCGCGCTATATGTTGGCACTCGGGCTGGCCTGCGGCAGCGTTCCTTTCTTCTATAGCTCGTCGACATGTGCTCAGGCCGTTGCGTTTGACTGGTCCGCCGCGCCGACAGAACAGCAGGTCGATAGCCTGGATCTCAAGCAGGCTATTCTCCGCGCGTTCGCACGCAACCCACAAATCGCACAGGCCTCGGCACAAATTCGCGTTGGCGAAGCCGATCTGCGCGTGGCGCAAAGCGCCTGGTTCCCGCAAATCGGCCTTAGCGGCAATGTCGGTCGGTCCGATCAAAGCGATAGCGGCGGCACGATGAGCAACAATTCCACGGCGGGGATCACGCTGAAACAGCTCCTGTACGATTTCGGTAAAACGGGCGGCAGCATTGATGAGCAACACAGCCTGTCAGATGCCTACCGCTACCAGCTCTATGGCACCATGACCACGGTCGGTCAGCAAACGTTGATCACCTACCTGAAAGTCAAACGCTATCAGGAACTCGGTCAGGCGGCAGAACGCAATATCACGTCACTGAGTCTGGTAAAAGACACGGCGACACTCCGTGCCGAAGCTGGTCTCAGTACGCAATCCGACATCTTGCAGGCGGAAACCCGCATCGCCGGTATGAAGGCAACGCTGGAGCAATATCGGGCACTGGAACGTTCCTCTCTGGCACAGCTCAGCGTGTTGACCGGCGTTCTCACCACCACCCTGCCCGATCTGCCCCGTGCGCTACTGCAACAAAAGATCACGCTCAAAGCACTTCCCTACCAGCAGAGTAACGCGGTGTTGAGCGCGCAGTCCAAGCAGGAGGCTTCGCGCCACCGGATTCGTCAGGCGGAAGCACAGCACTGGCCGACCATTGCCGTGCAGGCAGGCCGTACCCGTTATGAAACGGACAGGCGTAATTACTGGGATGACCAGCTACAGCTAGTGGTGGAAGCTCCGCTTTATCAGGGCGGTGCCGTCAGCGCACGCGTTGATGCCGCGTCAGGCACGCGTGAAGCGGCGCAGGCCGAAGTCGAAGCAGCAAAACTGGATATGAACCAGAAAGCCTCGACGGCCTACGCCGATCTCATCGGGGCACAACAGCGTGAAAAAGCGAGCCAGCAGCAAATCACCAGCGCGACCTACACCCGCAACGTCTATCAGGATGAATACAAACTCAGCAAGCGCAGTCTGAACGACCTGCTCAGCGTTGAGCAAGACGTGTTGCAGGCCGAAACCTCACGCATTGGCGCGTTATACGACGGCTGGGAAGCGGCGGTTAACTATGCCGCTGCCGTCGATAATCTGCTGGATATGCTGGGTATTGAACGTCATCAAGCCAGTGGCGAGACGCTACCGTCGCTGTAAGCCGGCTTGCCTGCCGGATAAGAACATGCAGGAATATCAATGACACAAGTCACCCAAACTGAAGTCTGGATTGCCGCGATGGCTCGCGCCGCCGCCCACTATGGACAGGTAGTGGATACCCAGTCGGTACGCCAGCAGATGCGCTGGTACGAACAGCAGCCGATTGCCCGCCAGTTAGAACAAATCAGCCATCTAATGGGGTTGAGCATCAGCCTGCGACACAGGGAGAAACTCCGCTGGCGCAACCAGATCTTACCAGTACTGGCAGAAACCGATGACGGCGGCGTCATCGTCATCGAATCATTGAATGATGAAGGCATCGCCACCTACTGGCTAAATGACGGTGGCGATCTTCAGCGCGAAGCCGAATTGACCGAACTCATCAAACACAGCCAGGGGATTATCGTGCTGGTCGGCATCGCGGAACGCGGCCGCGATACCCGTATCGATGATTTCGTCAAACCATACCGTAAGCACTGGTTCTGGCAACATTTTCGCGGCGCAAAACGACAGATCGGGGAAATCTCTCTGGCCTCTGTCGTAGGTAACGTTCTGGCGCTGGCGGGGATCCTGTTTTCCATGCAGGTGTATGACCGTGTGATTCCGGCGCAGTCCATTCCCACGCTGTGGGTGCTGTTTTTCGGCGTTCTGCTGGCCGCTGCATTAGAGTACGCCATCCGTTTGTCGCGCACCGTTGTCTCCGATTTAATGGGCAAGAGCATCGATCTGAACGTGTCGGGTATGCTATTCGCCCGCGCGCTGGCGATAAAAAATGAAGCGCGGCCTAAGTCTACCGGCTCGTTTATTTCGCAGCTGCGGGAAATCGATCAAGTGCGTGAACTGCTGACCTCAACGACCGTCGGGGCGGCCGCTGACATGCCGTTCGTCTTGCTGTTTCTCGGCATCATGGCAATGATTGGCGGCCCGCTGGTATTTATTCCCATGCTGGCGATCCCGCTGATTGTGATCCCCGGCCTGATGCTGCAATGGCCGATGGCGAAGCTCGCCAAAGAAGGCATGCGCGAAAGCGCCTTGCGTAATGCGGTGCTGGTCGAGTCCATCGAAGGGATCGAAGATATCAAAGCGCTACAGGCCGAACCCTACTTTCAGCGTCAGTGGGAGCAAACTCACGAAGTCAGCGCCTCCATCGGGATGAAACAGCGCGTGTGGGGGGCACGGCTCAGCGGCTGGGCGTCTACCGTCCAACAGCTCACCTATGCTGGCATGCTAGTCTTCGGCTGCTATCTGGTGATGGCAGGTGACATCACCACCGGTACACTTGTGGCCTGTAGCCTGCTTTCCTCCCGCACCATCGCCCCGCTCATGCAGCTCACGATGGTGTTTTCCCGCTGGCAGCATGCGAAAACCGCCATGACCGGGTTGGATGATATCCTGCAAAAACCGCTGGATCGACCGGAAGACGGCAAAATGGCGCACTGCCCGATCCTTCAGGGGCACTTCCAACTGCACAACGTGCAATATAGCTACGATCCCGAAAAAGGCGATACCGCCTTGCAGGTCGGCAAACTGGAGATCAAACCGGGCGAAAAAGTAGCGCTGCTGGGTAAGGTTGGCGCGGGGAAATCCACCTTGCTCAAGCTGCTTGCCAATCAGGCGACGGCGACGCGCGGCAAGGTCATCATTGATGGCGTAGACATCAGCCAGATCGATCCGGCTGATGTCCGCCGCCAACTGGGTTTTCTGTCGCAGGAATCACGCCTGTTCTTCGGCAGCCTGCGGCAAAATCTGATGCTCGGCAATCCGCACGCCACCGAGCAGGAATTGTTGCAGGCGCTGCGCATTAGCGGCGCACTCAGCCTGATACAACAGGATGCCGCCAGCCTGGATCGCCTCATTCATGAGGGGGGACGCGGTTTATCCGGCGGGCAGCGGCAGATGATCCTGCTCAGCAGGATGCTGCTACGTAACCCCCAGATTGTGCTGCTGGATGAACCCACCGCCTCGATGGATGAACAGTTGGAAAGCCACGTTATCCACCAATTAAGCAGTTGGCTCACGGGCCGCACGCTAGTCCTGGTGACACACCGTCCGGCGCTGCTCAAGCTGGTTGACCGCGTGGTCGTCATGGATGGCGGACGCATCGTGGCAGATGGCCCGCGTGACCAGATTTTGAAGGCGATCAGCAAACCGGCACAGAGCGTGGCGTAAGGGGAAAACAATGAGTAGCATCACGATCCATGATGACCTGAAACGCCAGGGTCGACGCGTATCCGTTATTATCTGGCTCAGTCTGCTGGGGCTGATCGTGTTTTTTATCTGGGCCACCTTCGCCGTGCTGGATGAGGTTTCCGTCGGGAGCGGCAAGGTGACGCCGTCAACCCGCGCTCAGGTGATTGAAAGCCTGGACGGCGGGATTATCGGCCAGATATATGTGCAACAAGGTAACGTCGTTGAGAAAGGTCAGGTGCTGGCGCAGTTGGACATCAACCGCTTCCAGTCTGTCTACGGCGAAGCCTTCTCCCGCGTGCAAACGTTACGGGCATCCGCCGAACGTCTGCATGCCGAGCTCAGCGGCGAACCGCTCAAATTCAGCGCGGAAACCATGAAGGAGCCCGCGCTGGCCGCACGCGAACGCCAGTTGTACCAATCACGCTTACGCAATCGCGATGAAACGGTCGCCAACCTGCGACAGTCTATGCGGCTGGTGGAGCAAGAGCTGCGGATGACGGAGCCGCTCGTGCAGCGCGGTGCCGCCAGCGCCGTCGAGGTGATCCGATTACGCCGCCAGATTAGCGAAATTCGCGGCAAAATCGACGAAGCTAACAACCAATACGCCGTGCGGGCGCGGGAAGAACAGGTCAAGAACAACGCCGATCTGGAGGCTCAGATGGAAGTGGTCAGCGGGAAAGCCGATCAGCTCAAGCGCGCCACCATCACATCACCAGTACGGGGGATTGTGAAAGACATTCAGGTCACGACCGTTGGCGGTGTACTGCAACCGGGCGGCAAGCTGATGGAAATCGTACCGCTGGAAGACCAATTGCTGATCGAAACGCGCATCAACCCACGCGATATTGCCTACATCCGGCCGGGTTTGCCCGCCACGGTAAAAATCACCGCCTATGATTCTTCCATCTACGGCAATTTAACGGGTGAAGTCGAAAGCGTGTCGCCCGATACCCTTCAGGACGAAGTCAGGCGCGATCAGTTTTATTACCGGATCTATGTGCGCACCACGCAGGCGGAGCTGACCAACAAAGCCGGGGAAAAATTCCCCATCGTGCCCGGCATGGTTGCCAGCGTAGAGATAAAAACCGGCCAAAAAAGCGTGCTGGACTATCTGATTAAACCGCTGAATAAGGTCAATGAAGCGCTGCGTGAACGTTAAGTCAGTACACTCAATGCACGCTGTCATTTTATAAATAACGGTGCTGCGATTGCTGAAAAAGTGAGTCGAGCGGTGATAATGGGTAGATCGTAAAGACGCTGCAAGTACCTCCCTGTAAGCTCGAGCCGCGCAAATATGAATCTCATCCCTGAGATTCACCCTTTCAGGGCCGTCGCAAGCGACGTTCAAAAACGTTCCTGACGTTTTTGTCCATGGCGCGGACGCTTTACTCTTCTATCCCATTACCACCGTTCTCGTTCTGCAAGAAGATTTGTCAACGATCTGGACATTGTCATGACAAACCAACTTATTAATCGAACTACTTCTTAACGGTGACGTTCTTGATTTGCCATGTACTGTCGCTCGTCAGTTTGACGTTCTTCATCGTCACTTCTATCGGCTTTTTCGCATTCTCGCCGTTTAGCACCACCACGCCTTTGGTTTGGGACGTAATATCCTTAAACGTAATGTCGCTCCAGTCAGGGATATTATTTCCCTCTTTTTTCTCATACACCGTATCAATCACGATCGGTTTCGCTACGTTCTTCATGACCACGTTGCTATACCGAACGCCATTGACAACGCCGGCTGCCGATTTATCGCTTTTAATACGTAAGCCATTCGTGGTACCAGTCATAGCCAGATCATCGACCGTCACGTTATAAACCCCCATCGTTTCGCTACCGATCGACATGCCATGTCCCGTTCCGAATTCGTTATGCAAAATGGAAATATTGCGTGTCTCAGAACGGCCTTTATAGGCTTTGATCGCCACATTATCGTCGCCCGTCGAAATGTTACTGTGGGCGATGGTGATATTTTTCGACGACATCGGATCGATACCGTCGGTGTTTCTGGCGGTGGACGGCGTTTTGATCGTGGTTTTCCACGCGGTGAAACCATCACCATCGCTGAACACCACATGGAAGTTCGGAGAATTAATGAGAGAAACGTTATACAGCGTGAAGTTCTTGCTCTTATTAATCTGAATCAGCCGGGGGGTATTCTGTTTTAACTTTTTCACTTTGGCATCAGCAGCCAGATCCCACCAGCTCACCTTTTTATCCTGAAGCTTCACGCCCCCTTGCCCATCAATGGTGCCCGGCCCATAGATTCCGCTACCTGTCGTACTCGTCGCGGTAATAAACGCATCACAGCCTTTACCGTTTTTATCCACCACGCCACAGGATGATGGTGCGTTCTCAAAAGACTTGGCGTTATTCACTGCACGTAGGGTTACCCCTTTGTCGATTAATAAGCTCACGCCAGAAGGTAGCGAAAGCGACCGCTCAGAAAAATGGACGAACTCCCTGCGCTCAACTTTACCGCTTTTCCTTGCCCGCAATTATTCAGCGCTTTTTGAATCGTACTCGTGGCCGTACTACCGTCCGCTTTAAGTACCGTACAGGAAGACGGTGCTTTCGGCTCATTCACCGTTCGGGAATCAGAAGCAAATACCGATGCGCTGAACAGACCCAATAGCCCCAATGATAATGATAAAACTTGCTTGCCTGATTTGTATTCCATGTCAAACCTTATAGATATCTGCAATTTTATTGTGACTAAAAAGGAATTACGCCTTCTCTTTATTTAATTAAGAAACATGAAACGCCTTTATAGAAACTAAAAATTGTCGTACATGACTATGTAGATTAATAAAATTCCATTTACATAAAAAATTTCAATGCTTATTCAGAAAAGCATTCAATTTTACGCATGATTAAACTATCACCAGAAAAGTAAATGACACATCAATGAAACGTAGAAACAAACCGAATCCGGTCACGCGTAGCAGTAGGTGAGTGGTAAGATTTTCACCGCGCCACACTATTCCGTTCTCTTATTCCTTAATAAGAGCCTTCCGAGTATTTGCCACCCTCCAAAAATAATTAAATAAAAAATAATAAGCGATAATTAAAATTAAATACAAAATAATAACAGACTAAATTAAATAACCTGATTAACCTCAATAAACTCGACGAATTGTTATTCATTTCACATTCTCTGCTATATAATCCTTTCGGATGCGCAAGGACTCCCTCTTTATTTGGAATAAATAAAGAGAAAAATATCCGTTTAATTTACAAGGAAAACACATGTTTAAGTATTTAACACCGATATTTTTATGTACTGCTGCTTTTTCTTTTCAGGCTCAGGCTGATGACACCATGCTGATGCTGCTGAAAAAAGACAATGCCACCTATTTAAGCTGGTCTACCGATGCAGGCAACGTTGTTCGCCAGGATGTGTATCGCAACACCAGTAATAATCAGGCGGGCAGCGAAAAAATCGCAGAACTCAATTCCACCGACAGAACCTTTACCGATTTAACGGCTAATCCGCAGTCGGACTACTGGTATTGGGTGGATACCGTTAGCGGTAATAATAGCGTCCTGAAATCTAACGCAGCACAGACGGCTCCTGCACCACTGCGCGCTGCGCCGCTTAAGGCAGCCAGTTCAGAATGTAAAGCCGGTGCGGTAATTAAAGATAAAACCGTCGACTGTGGTGGTATTACTCTGGGTCTGAGCTGTAGCGGTGACAGTGATAAACAGCCTCCTGTTATCACGCTGGAAAATGCCACCATTAAGAACCTGCGCATCTCCGAAAAAGGCGGTTCTGACGGTATCCACTGTAAGTCAGGCAACTGCCGTATTGAAAACGTGATCTGGGAAGACGTTTGTGAAGATGCGGCAACCAACCTGGGTAAAACCATGACCATCGTCGGCGGTGTCGCCCATAACACCACCAATGGCCCTGGCGGCAAGCCGGACAAAGTACTGCAACAGAACTCCAAGAACAGTCACACTATCGTACAGGGCAACTTCACCCTGACTGGCCAACACGGAAAACTGTGGCGCTCTTGCGGTGACTGCACCAACAACGGTGGCCCACGTAACCTCACCATCATCAGCGCAACCGTTAACGGCACTATCGACAGCATCGCTGGCGTAAACCGTAACTTTGGTGATGTCGCTGAAATCCGTGATTTGCGTATTAAAAACTACAAAGCAGGTAAACCTAAAATATGTGAAGAGTTTACTGGTGTAGAAAAAGGCAAAGGCACACCAACAAAACATGACGAACAGTGGGATACCAAGAACTGTAAAGTCAGCCGTTCAAACGTTAAAGCCCTGTAATTCTGCCAGCAGAATTCACACCTGAATTAATACCCCCTCTGGGGTTCTGACGCATCCATCTTCAACAGACCGTGCTATCAAGCACGGTCTGTTTCATTTCATCATCCTTGCTGCAATTCGGTAAACAGCGTGCGCTTCAGCGCCAGCTCGACGCCACGCAGTTCCGCCAGCCCTTTCAAGCGCCCGATTGCCGAGTAGCCAGGATTGGTTTTCTTTTTCAGATCGTCCAGCATCTGATGCCCGTGATCTGGCCGCATCGGGATCGGACGGCGATCGCCCGCCTTCTGACGCCGCAGCTCTTCCGCCAGAATGGCTTTGATGATCGCCACCATGTCCACATCCCCCTGCAAATGCGCGCCTTCATGGAAAGTGTTGGGATTGTCTTCCCGACAGGTGGCACGCAGATGGGTGAAATGCACGCGATCGCTGAACGTTTCCAGCATGTTAACCAGATCGTTATCGGCCCGTACGCCGTAAGACCCGGTACAGAAGGTAAAGCCGTTATGAAGGCTATCGACCGTCTGTTTCAGCCAGCGCATGTCGTCAATCGTCGACATCACGCGCGGCAGCCCAAGGATAGGACGCGGAGGATCGTCAGGGTGAATGGCAAGGCGGAGGCCGACCGCTTCCGCAACGGGCACAATCTCACGGAGGAAATGTCCAAGGTGCTCACGCAGCTTCGCATGGTCAATACCATCATATTCCGCCAGACGGCCACGGAATTGCTCCAGCGTATAGCCCTCTTCGGAGCCCGGCAGTCCGGCGATAATGTTGCCCGTCAGGCGCGCGATATCCTCTTCGCTCATCGCACGGAAGTAGTCGGCGGCCTGTGCCTGTTCATCCGCCGTATAATCTTTTTCAGCACCGTGACGCTTCAGGATATGCAGTTCAAAGGCCGCAAAGGCGATATGATCGAAACGCAGCGCTTTTGCGCCATCCGGCAGCACGTATTCCAGATCGGTTCGCGTCCAGTCCAGCACGGGCATGAAGTTATAGCACACCGTATCGATCCCGCACTGCGCCAGGTTACGCAGCGATTGCTGATAATTGGCAATATGCTGCTGATAATTCCCCGTCTGGGTTTTGATCTCTTCATGAACCGGTACGCTTTCCACCACCGACCACACCAGTCCTTTCGCCTTCAATTCAGCTTTACGCTTTTCAATCTCTTCAACCGACCAAATTTCGCCATTCGGGATGTGGTGCAATGCCGTCACCACGCCGGTCGCACCGGCTTGCCGAACGTCATCCAATGAAACAGGATCGTTCGGGCCGTACCAACGCCAGGTTTGTTCCATAACGAGTTACCTTTTTTCGCCAAGTGAGAGAGTTGTTTTCATCACTTTCTTTCATCAATAAATAAGGAAAAGCCTACCTCACCGACACAGGCTGTCAAACGAAACTCACGAATTGATTGACCAATTACACAAAAAAACCGACTTTTGGACTAACATCATGCGTAATCAGGCTGTAAAAATGAAAGGAAAGTCAGAAAAGAGAAATTTGGTCTGATATATTTCCCCTCCGCACACCGATGCGATGCCGGAGAGAAAAGTGACACAGGGAAGGAAACATCGAAGAAATCAGGGTTCCAGGCGCGAAGGAACAGACTCGAACAGGTAACCATCGAAGGCCGGATCGTCCACATTTGAGATTTCCAGCAGTTTAATTTTTACGTTTTCCAGATGCTGCCACATTGCCTGACGCGCCATGTTCACATCACGACGAGACACGGCACGCAGGATTTGCTCATGATCGTCCAGCCACTGGCGCTGATAGCTGAAATCATCGGTATGGGAATGAATGCCCTGCCACATGGGGCTGCGTTTACGCGCCTGCCACACCTCATACACCATGTTGGCTAAGACGCTGTTTTGGGTAGACTGCGCCAGCAGGCAATGGAATTGTTCATCGGCGCTTTCATCCACGCTACCGTTCTCAAGCGACACCCTTTCTTGTTCAATGGCCTGTCGCATTTTCACGATGTCACTTTTGGTCGCCTGCATCGCGGCAAACGCAGCAACTTCGCCTTCCAGCAGCTGACGCGCCTGCATCAGCTCGAAGGGGCCATAGCCGCTGTCCACCACGCTGTCTTTTTCCTGCGCGGTCGGAAGCTGCATGACATAAACGCCAGAGCCTTTGCGCACCTCAATCAGCTTTTCCAGCTCCAGCATGATCAGGGCTTCACGCACCACGCTACGGCTGACGTTATAGGTTTCAGCAATATCACGTTCGGGAGGCAAACGGTCGCCAATCTGATAGTTTCCCTTCAGAATTTCCGCGCGAAGATTGTCGCCAATCTGCTGATATAAACGCATGCTGCCATCCCTTTCTTCAACATTGGCCATCATAATATTGGCCTGACCAAAAGACAGAAAAAACGCCCAATTTGTCCGAAGTATAACATGAAGCCGAATCACGCCCGCACATTGAGCAATCTGCATGATAAATAATTTCGGATATAGTGTTGTCGAAACGCCATATCCCGTTAGCGATCAGATTGATGTTGCCAGCAGGCAAGGAGCACAAATGACAAGAGACGTATTCCGGTTCGTTGCGTGGACAGTCTGGCAACGGAGAGGGGCTGGTTTGTTCGCCATCATCGGCGTGATCCTCATGACGGGATGCAATAGCAATCCGCGCGACATCACGCCATTAGGGCAAACGTCATTCGAGCGTTACCAGCAAGACACCACGCGCTGGGTAGAACAGCATCGCGCCTTCCAGACCACGAATAAACAGCTGGAATTACGTTGGAATACACCTAATGAAACTCGCCCCATCGGCCAGCCACGTAAGGCAATTTTGCTGGTCCACGGGCTGGGTGACTCGCCGGGGTCGTTCACCGACGTGACACCGCAATTGGTCGAACAAGGCTTTCTGGTCAGAACCGTGTTGCTACCGGGTCATGGCACCCGCCCCTCCGATCTGTTGCACGTCACCGTCGATGACTGGCGCAGAGTGGTTGCCGAACAGGCGGCCATCCTCAGCAAAGAGTTCGATGAGGTGTATCTGGGCGGTTTTTCCACCGGCGGTAATCTGGTACTGGAATACGCCTTACAGCACACTGAAATCAAAGGGCTGGTGCTGTTCTCCCCCGCGATTAAATCCAACGAAAAATACGCCTTCATGGCACCGGTGCTGTCCGTGTTTACCGACTGGCTGATGCCACCGCGCCCCGGCTATCCCCAGCAGTTAGCAACTCGCTATATGCGAGTGCCGACCAACGGCTTCGCCCAATATTATTATTCCAGCAGCGGCGTTCGTTCAGAACTCGCCAAAAAGCCTTATGACAAGCCGGTGTTAATCGTGCTGGCAGAGCATGATTCCGTCGTCGATACGACCTATATTGTCGACACCTTTGATAAGCAGTTTACCCACCCATCCAGCCGGTTGATTTGGTATGGCGAGCGTCCTGACGGTGTCCATTCCTCACGTGTTTTGGTGCGTACAGGTTCGCTGCCTGAATGGCGCATCAGCCAGTTCTCACATATGTCGCTCCTGTTTTCACCAGAAAATAAAGAATATGGCAAAACGGGTGCCATCATCATCTGCGCCAACGGCCTCCCCCTGAACGACCTGAAGCGCTGTCAGGATCGCAGCACGCTATGGTATTCCGACTGGGGATACGTAGAAAATGGCAAAACCCATGTACGTCTGACCTTTAACCCCTATTTCGACTGGCAAAATCAGGTCATGGCCAACGTACTGCACACGCAATAACCTTAGCGAGAACAGAAGGAAGCCATACAGCGGAGTTTCAGTCAGTCGCGGACTGGGCGATTGCCGTCGCCCTGACTCACCATCATAATGGCGGGTATCGACTCCTCCGAGACAGGCTTCCCTATGCGATTCGATTTAACCGATCTCCGGCTGTTTCTCAATATTCAGAAAGCAGGCAGTATTACGGGTGGCGCAGCAACGTCGAGCCTGACGGTGCAGGCGGCTAGCGAGCGAATCCGGGGAATGGAAGATGAACTTGGCGTACCGCTGCTGCTGCGCTCTAAGGCAGGTGTCTCGCTCACCGATGCGGGCTTTTCGCTGGCGCACCATGCCCACATTATTCTGCGTCAGGTCGAACATATGCGTAGCGAATTACACCAATACAGCAAAGGGCTACGCGGCCATATTCCTCTACTGTGCAACTCTGCGGCGCTGAATGAATATTTGCCTGCTCTGCTGGGTCGCTATCTGGAGGTCTGCCCGCAGATATCCATCGCGGTGAATGAAAAACTCAGCCGCGATATCGTCAGCGCTATCCGTAATCAAACCGCCGATCTCGGTATCGTGGCCGATTCCGTGCCGCTCGACGGGCTGGAAACGCGCCCGTTCCGTCGCGACGAGCTGGTGGTTGTGGTTCCCCGAACCAGCATGTGGTCTGACGCTCAGCAGCTTACCTTTTCCACCATTGCCGACGCCGAATTTGTCGGGCTTAGCGAAGGCGCAGCCTTACAGGAACATATCGACGAGCATGCCAGAAAGCTGGGAAAACGCCTGAATTACCGCGTGCGTCTTGCCAGCTTCGATGCCGTCACGCAGGTGATTCACAGCGGTATCGGCATTGGCATTCTTCCGCGGCATGCCGCACAGCGCATGATGGAGCGACTGGCGATTCACGCGATCCCGCTGTCAGACGACTGGGCGACGCGTAATCTGGTGGTCTGCGCCCGCCAGTTTTCTGCCCTGCCCGGCTATGTTCAGGATTTCGTGACTTTTATTACAGCAGAGAACGCCATTTAAAGCAGCCCGTGCGCGGCCATATACCCACCCAGCGCCACCAGCCCGATGAAAAAGCAGCGCCGGAAAACCTGTTCACTAATCGCGTGGCGCAGGCGTTGCCCAATCATCATACCCAACAGAGCGGGAATCAGCGCCAACATCGACTGCCAGAGATCGATGCCCTGTAGCCCGACGCCCTGCATCAGCTGTAGCGCCAGCCCCAACGTAGAAACGGTAAACGCCAGCCCCAGCGCCTGCACCAGATCGTTTTTATTGAGCCGCAGACATTGCAGATAAGGTACCGCGGGAATCACGAAGACGCCCGTTGCCGCCGTGATAGCCCCCGTGATGTAGCCCACCAGCGGCGACAGCCAGATTTCATGACGACCGGGCTGCGGCAACGTCGTCGCTATCATTCCCCACAGGCCGTAAACCACTAAAATGCCGCCAAGCGCGGTGCTCGTCCATGACGATGACGAGGTAAGCGCTGGCAGGCCATTCCAGAGCGTCCCAATAATGATCCCGGCAAACAGCGTCCAAAACCGTTTAATCAGGCTGAGAAAAGCGGGGCCACAGGCGAGCTGCCAGATGTTGGTCACCAGCGACGGAACGATCAGGAGCCCCGCCGCGCTGGCTGCGGGCATCGCCAGCGTTAACAACCCCATCGCGATTGTCGGCAACCCCAAGCCAATCACGCCTTTCACTACGCCAGCCAGCAGGAACACCACCATCATCGTCGTCATGCATCGCCTCGGTTTACAGCACTATAGAAAGAACCCCATGCAGGAATAGTCCAATGATGCAGCAAAGCTGTCGATGCGGATTGTATTGAGGGTGATTCAGGGAAAATTTGAGGTAAGGGGAGCATTAGTAGGGATGAGATTTCGATCGCATCGCATGCGATGCGGCGATTGCTCATGGGGTTGTCGTTATCTGGCGTAAAAAATTATGCAGCGGTGGGCGTGACCGCCGAGTGAGCGACAGGACGTCGCGAAAGCCAGTGCCGCGTCGGGAACGCGTCACTGGCGGCTCGGTTAGCGGTCACGAACGCCGATGGCACCGCGCAGCGGCATAATTTATGCCAGAAGCCTGGGTTCGCAGGGCGGCGGCGACTGAGCGCCCTGCGTCGGGCGCGTATACGGTATAGCATATGAATAGCAGCGTTATGGCGCACGAAACTGTCTCTGCGTCTGCATTGGAAATATGGCGAAGAGACAGCCTGTAAAGGGAAAAGCTTAGTAACTGAGATTGCTGACAAAGTCCGTAGAGCGGGAATAACGGATAGATCGTAAAGACGCTGTGAATACGTCCATGTACGCTCGGCTTGCGCCATCCCTGGCGCAAACGCTTTACTCTTCTATTCCGTTACTCCCGTTTTCATTCGGCAAATAGGCTTGTCAACGGTCTGAGCTTAGTAACTCTGATTCTGGCGCGCGCGACCTACGGCTTCCCCCAGTTGCCATACAGCCATCGCGTAGTGCGTGCTATGGTTGTAGCGCGTGATGGTGTAGAAGTTCGGCAAGCCGTACCAGTATTGATAACCCGTCCCGATGTCCAACCGCAGCAGGCTGGCTTCACTGTATCCCGCCAGAGAATGCTGTGGCGTCAGACCCGCAGCCTGTAGCTCCGTGAGCGAGTAGCGGGTATTAAAACCATTTGGGAGCAGCGGTGCCTGACCGTTTGCCTGCACCGCTACAGGTGCGCCTTTCACCCATCCGTGCGCTTTGAAATAATTGGCTACGCTACCAATCGCGTCCACCGGATCCCACAGATTGGTATGTCCGTTGCCGTCGAAATCCACCGCGTAGTTCTTGAAGGATGACGGCATAAACTGCCCGTAGCCCATCGCCCCCGCGTAAGAGCCGCGCAGGCTGAGCGGATCGTTGCCTTCGTTACGCGCCATCAGCAGGAAGGTTTCCAGCTCACCGGCAAAGTAATCGGCACGTCGCGGGTAATCAAATGCCAGCGTTGCCAGCGCATCGATAATGCGCGTTTTCCCCATCACTCTTCCCCAACGGGTTTCTACGCCAATAATGCCGACGATGATCTCAGGCGGAACGCCGTAAATATTCTGGGCACGCTGTAGCGCATCCTGATATTGATTCCAGAACGCTACGCCATTCTGCACGTTGTCTGGCGTAATAAACTGATTACGGTAGCGGTTCCAGGCGCCGTTCGGCCCGGAAGGCGGACGCGATGTCGGGGCTTGTTTATCCATCAGCCGGATCACCCAATCCAGACTTTTCGCCTGAACCAGCACATCATGCAGTTGCTGACGATTAAAACCGTGCTCCAGTACCATTTTATCGACAAACCGCGCAGTAGCCGGATTAGTCGCAAAATCACCGCCGAGCGGATGCACATTGTGAGCAGGTTCAAGCAGGAAGCCGCCTTTGAAAGGATTACCTGAAGGCGCATCTGCGGGAGGAGGAGCAGGCTGACTGCTACAGGCCGAGAGCAAAACGAGCAGAGGAAGAAAACGAACCAAATGACGCATCAGATATCCGTATAGCCAGGTAAGGAATCAATACAGGCTATGGTAAAGGATTGTCCGATGTGAAAAAACCAGCCAGAGGTGAAAAAATGCAGCGCGCCGACCAATAGAAGACCGACGCGTATGTCATCACACCCGAATCAGTTTTTCTTCACAAACTCAGATTTCAGCTTCATCGGGCCGAAACCGTCGATCTTACAATCAATATTGTGATCGCCTTCCACCAAACGAATACCCTTCACGCGGGTGCCGATTTTCAGCGGCGTCGAGCTGCCTTTGACTTTCAGGTCTTTAATGACCGTCACCGTATCACCATCCGCCAGCAGGTTGCCGTTAGCATCTCTCACCACTAAAGCGTCATCCTGCACTGCCGCATCGTCTGTTGCGGACCACTCATTTCCGCATTCAGGGCAGTTAAGCATCTCGCCTTCTTGCCAGGTATATTCAGAACTGCATTTCGGACAAGGGGGTAACTGTTGCATGATAAACTCCTGAAAAATTCACAATAAAAAAGCAATAAATATCATTAGGTAACTACCATATTTTCGATATTTTACCCTTTTATGCACATTTTTGATAGTGAAGCCTGGTTTATCGTGGCTTTACTGCTCATCTGGCGCCATGCTGTCTCTTGCCGCCAGAAATGCGATTAATGCCTCCTGCGTTATCGCTTTGGAATACAGCCAGCCCTGTACATAGGCTACGCCAAGGCTTTTCAGGTAGGCTTCCTGAATGGGGGTTTCGACACCCTCAGCAACTATTTGTTGGTTAAGGCAGTGTGCCATGCTGACAATATGGGACAGCACAATGTCAGTAGGTGAATTATGATTAATATTCCCGACAAACGACTTATCTATTTTAAGCTTATTGGCTTTTACCCGCTCAAGATACGATAGCCCGGAATAGCCAGTACCAAAATCATCAATGGCGACATCAATCCCTTTTTGTTGATATCGCTCCACCATAGGAGCCGCTTTTTGTGGTTCGATCATGGATGATTCGGTTAATTCAACATTAATATTCGCCCCTTCAACACCATATACGTCAATCTGCTCCGAGAGGTAATTAAAAACGGACATATCCTCAAACTCGGCCGCTTCAAGATTGATAGAGATAAACATCTCAGGATAATTTTCTTTCAGTACAACAGCCGTTTTTAGCGCCTCATCGATGACATAAAATGTCATCGCCTTCATTAATCCTACCTGCCGAACTACAGGGAGAAAGATATCTGGCGTAATCAGACGACCATCAGAATGCCGCCAGCGAACCAACGCCTCGCATCCCACAACCTCAGCGGTATTCAGCTTAATAATGGGCTGATAATGCAATTCAAACTCTTTTTTCCTCAGCGCCTGATTGAGTACATAATCTGGGCTCTGAATTGCCAGAGACTTTCTGGAGATTAGCGCAGCCAGCAGTAACGAAAGCGTCAGACACAGAGGGATAAAATAGAGGAACAACATAAAAGCAAAGCGATAAGATTGAGGTGAATCAGCGTTAACCACCAGCAAAATGTTATCGTTTGCCATCGTTTTCAAACGGAAATATTTATTGTTGCTGTAAAACTGCGCTGTCGCCGTAGATTGACCAAAAAGCATTAACGCAATATTTGAAGTGTGTTCATTCGATATAATGACCGTGCCATTGTCTTTCTCAACAAAAGCATATTTTATATTATGGCTATAAGAGGGGACGTTCATGAAAGAATTCGGATTGAGGACGATCAGATAGTTTGACAACCCAACATAAATCATACGGCGATATCTGTTAAGCGGATTATTGGCGTCATACCAGACTCGATATTTATTTTTATAGATAAGATTGGGGGAAGGAAGCGGCAAACGATTAATATCACTCAATATCAAAGAGCAGCGAGGGCGATTGTCCTCAATATAGATCACATCTTGTACATAATCGTTAGAATAAGAAGCACGCCTGAGTTGCTCCATATGCTCACTTGAGCACGAACGGATCGTGTTTTTTTCAAACACATCCAGCACTCTGGTAGCCTGTCCCATGATCTCTTCAGCATGCCCAACAGCAACGTCAGAAAAACTCTCTACATCATTCTCAAACTGTCTGAATGTCACCACCGCATAGACCAGAAGAGCCAGTGCGAAGACAGCAGTAAAAACACAAAACAAAGTAGAAAAGATCAAGAAAAAACTACGCTTGAAATAGAGCGTTTGAAAATAGGCTAGCAGGCTTTTTTTCATAGGGACGATGCGTCATTATCACGAGAAACTCAACATAGCACACAACCTTTCTTTGCAATGGCTCAATAACCGAAATAATTCTGATTTTCAGGCGCTGGTCGCTACATGGCTCAGTAACGCCCCACCGGTTCGAAAACGTTATATTTATTTTCTTTAAAAAACAGAAGGTTGCTTCCTGTTACGGCTATCGTATCGATATCACCCTGTGATTCAATTGTAATGAGAACCATTATCATATTAACATAGCGCCCTATTATTGACCGTCGATACGCTTTGCTATTTCTGCCCATGATCTCTGACCACGCCACCACCTCTGCTGAACTGACGCTCGAATCGCTCTACGGTTCGCATCACGGCTGGCTGAAGCGCTGGCTGACGGGCAAGCTCCAATCCTCTTTTGATGCTGATGATATTGCTCAGGACACCTTCCTGCGCGTGATGAACGGCGAGTCACTGACCACAATTCGCGATCCCAAGTCTTTTCTGTGCACGGTTGCCAAGCGCGTAATGGTCGATCTCTTTCGCCGCAATGCGCTGGAGAAAGCCTATCTGGAGAGGCTAGAGCAGTTGCCGGAAGCGCTTGCACCCTCACCGGAGATTCAGCAACAGCAGCTTGAGACGCTCCAGCAGGTGGATCTCATGCTCGATGGCCTGAGCCACAAAGCACGACAGGCATTTTTGCTTTCCCAGCTTGACGGCATGGCCTACGGTGAGATTGCCACGCGACTGAATGTCTCCGTCAGTTCAGTTAAAAAATACGTGGCCAAAGCCACGGAACATTGCCTGCTGTTCCGTCTGGAGCATGGGCTATGAGCCTCCCGCTAACTGACTCACAGCGTCAGGCTCTGCGCTCCGCCTCGCATTGGTATGCGGTACTGAGCGACGAACGTGCGAGCCCTCAGCAAACCGAGAAATGGCAGCGGTGGTATGAGCAAAACCGGGATCACCAGTGGGCCTGGTCGCAGGTAGAAAACCTGCGCAATCAGATGAACGTCGTGCCCAGCAACATCGCCCACCGTGCGCTTCAGGATACCCAGCTTACCCGTCGCAGAGTGATGAAGGGACTGCTTCTGCTGTTAGGCGTGGGCGGCGGCTGGCAACTTTGGCGTTCCGACACCGGAACGGGCCTTAGAGCCGATTACACCACGGCGAAAGGCGCGATCCGCCAGCAGCGTCTGGAAGACGGAACGCTGCTTTCGCTTAACACCGACAGCGCCGTCGACGTTCGCTTCGATCCACAGCAGCGGCGTATTCACCTCTGGTACGGCGAAATCGCGATTACCACCGGACAGGATGCCAGCAATCGTCCTTTCTACGTGCAAACGCGACACGGGCAGTTGACCGCACTCGGCACTGAATTCACGGTACGTCAGGAAGCAGGAAGCACGCTACTGAGCGTGCAACACCATGCGGTGAAAGTCGTACTGGCAGAAGATTCAACCCAAGAACGCATTGTGCGTCAGGGTGAAAGCCTGCGCTTCAGCGCACAGGAGTTGGGTGAAACCCAATCCGCAGATGAAGAAGACAGCAACTGGGCGCAGGGCATTCTCAGTTTCAGCAATAAGCCGCTCGGCGACGTGATCGCAACCCTCGCGCGCTATCGTCACGGCGTGCTGCGCTGTAGCCCTGAGGTCGCTACGTTGCGGTTAAGCGGCACCTTCCCGTTACAAAATACCGATACGGTGCTACAGGTCATCGAGAAAACCCTTCCGGTTAAAATTCAGTACATTACCCGTTACTGGGTCAACATCCTTCCCGCAAACTAAACGATAACGAAAAAAATTATCATTCTTGATTGTCCTTTTTCTTCCTCTCGTTCGACTTAGGTATACAACAAAAATGATGATGGAGACGTTATGACGCTCTTACGCGCCTTTCGTAAAGCAACCCCTTTAGCGATGGCGATACAGCTCAGCCTGCTCTCGACAGTCGGTATCACGACAGGGATGGCCTATGCTGCCACTACGCCCGCCACCGCACGCTACGATATTGCTGCGGGTGAGTTAGACAAGGCACTCAATCACTATGCTGCCCGCAGCGGGATTACGCTGTCGGTGGATGCCAGCCTGACACAGGGAAAGCGCAGCAACGGCCTGCACGGCGACTACACCGTTGACGGTGGCCTGAAAGCCCTGCTTGCGGGTAGCGGTCTGCAACTGAAAGCGCTAGGCGATAACGCCTGGACGCTCGAACCGATTCCGGCACCAGCGGAAGAAACGCTGACGGTCGTTGGCGATTGGCTGGGTGAAGCACGTGAAAATGACGTCTTTGAACACGCGGGTGCACGTGATGTGATCCGTCGCGAAGACTTTGCCAAGACGGGTGCGACCACGATGCGCGACGTCTTAAACCGTATACCGGGTGTGTATGCGCCAGAGAATAACGGTACGGGCAGCCACGATCTGGCGATGAACTTTGGTATTCGCGGTCTCAGCCCTCGCCTGGCTAGCCGCTCAACCGTGTTGATGGACGGTATTCCCGTGCCGTTTGCGCCCTATGGTCAGCCACAGCTTTCCCTCGCCCCAATCTCTTTGGGCAATATGGATGCCATTGACGTTGTGCGCGGCGGCGGCGCAGTTCGCTACGGGCCACAGAGCGTCGGCGGCGTTGTGAACTTTGTCACCCGAGCGATCCCGAAGGAATTCGGCATTAGCGCCGGTGTAGAGGGTCAATACAGCCCAAGCTCTTCACAGAACAACCCAAAAGAAACCCATAACCTGCTCGTCGGCGGCACGGCGGATAACGGTTTTGGCTCAGCGCTGCTTTATTCTGGCACGCGCGGTAGCGACTGGCGCGAACACAGTTCAACCCGTATTGATGACGTCATGCTGAAAAGCCGCTACGCACCGAACGATGTACACACCTTTAACAGCCTGCTGCAATATTACGATGGCAGTGCCGATATGCCAGGCGGCCTGTCGCGTGCCGATTACAATGCTGACCGCTGGCAGTCAACACGCCCATACGATCGTTTCTGGGGGCGTCGTCAGCTTGCCAGTCTGGGCTATCAATATCAGCCGGATCAGCAGCATAAATTCAACATTCAGGGCTTCTACACGCGCACGTTGCGCAGCGGCTATCTGGAACAAAACGCGATCATCACCCTGTCGCCACGCGAATATTGGGTACGCGGCATCGAACCCCGTTACAGCCAAAGTTTTACCCTCGGCTCATCCGCTCATGAAGTGGGAGTCGGTTACCGCTATGTCAGCGAATCGACCCACGAGGTGCGTTATTTCACCAGCACCGCCAGCAAGACGCAGCCAAGTGCCAACAGCCCCATCGATCGCGAAACCCGCGCGGGCACAGAGGCACACGCCTGGTATATCGATGATCGCGTTGATATCGGCAACTGGACGATTACACCGGGAATGCGCTTTGAGCACATCAAATCCCATCAGGACAATACGCTGAAAGGTACAGGCGAAGCGGTCAGCTACAATGCGCCACTGCCTGCCTTGAACGTGCTTTATCACGTCAACGATAGCTGGAATCTTTATGCAAACACCGAAGGATCGTTCGGCACCGTACAGTACAGCCGAATTGGCAAGGCTGCTAAAAGCGGCAAAGTGGAACCAGAAAAAGCGCGCACCTGGGAAGTCGGCACCCGTTACGACGACGGTGCGCTGACGGCAGAGATGGGCGTTTTTCTGGTTAACTTTAATAACCAGTACGACTCCAATCAGACTAACGATACGGTCACCACCCGTGGCAAAACCCGCCATTCCGGGCTGGAAACACAGGCGCGCTACAACCTCACCGACCTGTCGCCCCGCTTAGAAGCGGTGTCGGTTTATGCGCGCTATGCCTATGTGAATGCGGAAATTCGCGAAGTGGGCAACACCTACGGTAATCAGGTCCCCTTTTCTTCAAAACACCGAGGCGGATTCGGTGTCGATTACCAACCGGGCAACTGGACGTTCAACCTGAACAGTGAGTTCCAGTCCAGCCAGTTTGCCAATAACGCTAACACCGTTGCCGAAAGCGCCGATGGCAGCGCCGGACGTATCCCCGGCTTTATGCTATGGGGTGCCCGTGCGGCCTACGACTTCGGCCCGCAGTTCTCTGATCTCAATTTGGCCTTTGGTGTGAAAAACCTGTTCGACCACGATTATTACACGCGCTCGAACAGCGACGACAACAACAAGGGGATTTATGCCGGCCAACCTCGCACCTTCTATATGCAGGGTTCGCTGAAATTCTGATTGTGACGTTATCACTCGCCGGGCGAATGCCCGGCCTGACTAACGATCATGACTTATTCGATCACAATAATCGTGGAGTTACGCTATGTTTGCTCTCATTCGCGTTGCACTGATTGCAACACTTTGTCTGTTCGGACTGGGTCGCGCCAATGCAGTCACGGTGCAGGATGAACAGGGTTCCTTTACGCTCGACACGCCACCTCAGCGCATTGTGGTGCTGGAACTCTCTTTTGCTGACGCGCTGGCTGCCATAGACGTCAGCCCGGTTGGCATCGCCGATGACAACGATCCAGACCGGATCCTGGCTGAAGTCCGTGAGCATCTCAAACCCTGGCACTCTGTCGGCACGCGCGCGCAGCCGAGTCTGGAAGCCATCAGCGCACTGAAACCTGATTTGATCATCGCCGATAGCAGCCGCCATAGCGGTATTTACACAGCGCTGAAGGCCATTGCACCGGTATTGCTGCTGAAATCGCGCAACGAAACCTATGCAGAAAATCTGCACTCGGCGGAGATCATCGGCAAGGTGCTGGGGAAAGAAGAGGCCATGCAGGCTCGTCTCACCCAGCATCGTGAAACAATGAAAGCCTACGCTGACCAACTTCCCAAAGGTACAAGCGTCGCCTTCGGCACCTCGCGCGAACAGCAGTTTAACCTGTACTCCAGCGATGCCTATACCGGCAGCGTGCTGGCTGCCCTCGGCCTGAAGGTTCCGAAACCCATCAACAATGCCCCGATGACCGCCATCAACCTGGAACAACTGCTGGCGATTAACCCACAGTGGCTGATTGTGACGCACTATCGCGAAGAAAGTATTGTGAAGCGCTGGCAGCAGGATACGCTCTGGAACCTGCTGGAAGCCCAGCAAAAACAGCAAATTGCCGCCGTTGACAGCAACGCCTGGGCACGGATGCGCGGCATCTTTGCAGCAGAGCGCGTCGGCAGCGATACCGTGAAGATTTTTAAGCATCAGCCCGTTAGCGTCAGCAGCGAGCAATGAGGCAAGGTTTCCACCCGTTCTGGCGTTGGGGATTACCGATAGCGGCATTGCTGGGCGTGTTCTGGCTCAGCCTATTTTGCTATTCCGCGATCCCCATTCCCGCCCTGAGTGCCCTCAAGGCGCTGATAACGGGATCGCCCTCTTCACTACCGGAGGCGCTGGTACTCAACCTGCGCCTGCCACGCAGTCTGGTTGCCGTGCTGATCGGCGCCAGTTTGGCGCTGTCCGGCGCTTTGCTCCAGATCCTGACCCATAATCCTCTGGCGTCACCCTCTTTGCTCGGCATCAATAGCGGCGCGGCGCTGGCGATGGCACTGACCAGCGCGTTCAGTTCTTCACTCTCCGGTTACCCCATCGCCTTTGTTGCGGCTATCGGCGGCGGCCTGTGCTGGATGATGGTGATGGCAGTTGGCGGCGGCTGGCGACAAACGCTCGATCGCAATCGGCTGATTCTGGCGGGCGTCGCGCTTTCAGCCCTGTGCATGGCGTTAACCCGCATCACGTTGCTGCTGGCGGAAGATCACGCCTATGGCATTTTTTACTGGCTGGCAGGTGGCGTATCGCATGCTCGCTGGGTGGAATTCTGGCAGCTCTTCCCGTTTGTCATCATCGTCACCCCCGTAGTTCTGCTTCTGGCGAACCAGCTTAACCTGCTCAATGTCGGTGACGTGAGCGCCCACACACTGGGCGTCAACTTAGATCGTCTGCGCCTGATCCTCAATCTAGCGGTGCTGATTCTGGTCGGTGCCTGCGTAAGCGTCGCCGGTCCGGTCGCGTTTATCGGCCTGTTAATACCGCATCTGGCGCGTTTTTGGATCGGTTACGACCAAAGAAAAGTGCTCCCCATGAGCATGCTGATGGGCGCGGCATTGATGTTACTGGCCGATCTGCTTGCCCGCGCGCTCGCCTGGCCGGGCGAACTGCCTGCCGGCGCAGTGCTGGCCCTGATCGGCGCGCCCTGTTTCGTGTGGCTGGCAAGGAGGCGAGGATAATGCGCCCCGTTATTGTGTTTATCTCGATTACACTGTTGCTACTCGCCACCAGCATTCTGTCGCTGCGCATGGGCGCGATTCCGCTGCCGTGGTCGGCGTTGATGAGCGGCTGGCACAGCACCAGCGAGCATCATTATGTTCTGACGCAGTATCGCTTGCCCCGCGTGCTGCTAGCGCTGTTCGTCGGCGCAGCGCTGGCGATTTCCGGCGTGCTGGTGCAGGGAATTGTGCGTAACCCGCTGGCCTCGCCCGATATTCTCGGCGTGAACCACGCGGCGAGTCTGGCAACCGTCAGCACACTGATGTTGGTGCCTGCGCTACCCGTGATTTGGCTACCGCTTCTCGCGTTCATCGGCGGCATCGCCGGGCTGCTACTGCTGAGACTTATCGCAGGCGTGTCATCCCCAATGCGGCTGGCGCTCATCGGCATCGCGCTGTCCGCCACTTGGGCAAGCGTCACCGACTACCTAGTTATCTCCCGTCCGCAGGATATCAACAACGCACTGCTGTGGTTGACGGGAAGCCTATGGGGACGCGACTGCTCATTCGTCATGGTCGCACTGCCCGTCCTCAGTGTGCTCATTCCACTCAGCCTGCGCTTTTGCCGCGATCTGGATTTGTTAGCACTGGGCGACGACCGCGCCAGCACGCTGGGCGTTAATATCGGGCACGTTCAGTTCTGGGGATTAGCGCTCGCCGTAGCACTCGCCGCGACCAGCGTGGCTATCTGTGGCCCTATCGGCTTTATCAGCCTCGTGGTGCCACATCTGATCCGCTATCTGGTGGGAGGACGGCACCGCTGGCTCCTTCCTGCTTCTGCCATTGCTGGTGCGCTGGTACTGCTGCTTGCCGATCTGCTGGCACGCACACTGAACCCGCCGATGGAATTACCCGCCGGGGTGCTCACCGCGATTATCGGTGCGCCCTGGTTTTTTTGGCTTCTTGTGAGAATGCGCTAAATGGAACTGACAACACAAAACCTGACGGCGGGATATGGCGACAAGCGTATTCTTGATGGCTTGTCACTTTCACTGCCTGCGGGGAAAATTACTGCCCTACTCGGCCCCAACGGCTGCGGTAAATCAACGTTACTGAAGTGTTTCGCCAAACTCCTTATGCCGGAATCGGGAGCTATTCGGCTCAACGACAAGCCGCTCTCTACGTTCTCGGCTCGCCAGCTCTCGCGCCATCTGGCGCTGTTACCACAGCATCACCTCACGCCAGAGGGAATCACCGTGCGTGACATGGTGGCCTACGGGCGCAGCCCCTGGTTATCGCTGTGGGGACGCTTATCACAGGACGATCGCCAGCGCGTGCAGCTCGCGATGGAGAAAACGCACATCGTCGACCTCGCCGACAAACGGTTAACCGATTTGTCCGGAGGGCAACGCCAACGGGCGTTTCTGGCGATGCTGATCGCGCAGGATACCCCCATTGTACTGCTCGACGAACCGACGACTTACCTCGATATCAATCATCAAGTTGAACTGATGAAACTGCTGCGCGAACTGAATCAGGCGTGCAAAACGGTGGTGACCGTTCTGCACGATCTGAATCAGGCCAGCCGCTACTGCGATCATCTGGTGATGCTGGCCGGTGGACGCGTGATAGCACAGGGGTCACCACGCGAGGTCATGAAACCGGACTTACTACAACAGGTATTCAGCATCGATGCGGAGATCCACCCCGAGCCGATATCAGGCCAGCCAATGTGTGTGGTGCGGTGAGCGCAAGCAGAAAAATAGGATACTGCGGCCTGAACGCCTCTTCAGCAAAAGAGAGCCAATTGGGTCATACATTCTATGAATATTAATAATATAAAAAGCGTAATCGATAATAATTATAGAGGTAGGCATACATCAGCCTGTTGAAAGACATAAATAAATTTATTGATAAAAGAGGATAAATCTTGGCATGCAGAGATAAAAAGAACTAAATATCAATACATAGACTAATTATACATTTTTAAACTTTATTAAAACTTATGTATTGCCTTGAGCAAGGTGCGTGCTTTAAATTTAATCACCTTGAGAAAAGGAGTAATCAAGATGTTATCAAAAAATACTTATTTTAGATGCAAATGTAAAGAAATAGACAGTGCAGAAACACTTATTCAGTTGAAAAAAACCATCTTACACATTATAAAATCATATGGATTTAATTATTACTCCCTCTACAAAGAAAGCCCTTACCCCTTAACAAAAAGAAAATTTACCTTACTGAGCTGCTTTGACGATAATTTTACCATTGATAGAGAAACTCATAACTCAGTTCTAACTATACTTAGCAATGCGACTTTACTTTACCCACCTTCAATTTTTTCCTGGCAAACACACATAAAAAAACAGCATCCTAAAACCTTAAGTTATTTTAATAAAAAAAACATTAAGGATGGGTGTTCAACAATATATAAGACCCCCAAAGATGAGAATGTATTATGCTCATTTTTTAGAGGAGAAAACCTTACAAAACAGGATGGGCATAATGTAGATGACCTAAGCTTACTCCTTATATCGGCATCAATGGCCTGTAAATATTCGTCCCTAACAGAGAGTAACAACGATTCTCCTCCGCTGACAATACGTGAAGTCGAGATCATGCGCTGGGCCTCCGAAGGAAAAACATCCTCAGACATCGCCAACATCTTGCATTTATCAACTAGTACCATAAATTTTCATATGCAAAATATCCTTGAGAAGCTGGCGGTGCCGAACAAGGTCGCCGCCATTGCTAAAGCGATATGTTACAATCTGATTTAAATGTAGTGAATATAGTCTTTAATTATCGACTGCCACGATTTATTTATCAGGCTCATTAGTTCAGCATGATTAATTTTTTCTTTATCTATATAAACACAGACATACCCACAAAAATCATTGTTCGTTTTTGGAATTTTATAAACCGGGGAATTCCCTTTAACATTTACCTTAATGTCAATAATTTCATACTTATATTCATTAAGTATTTCCTTCACTAACGACGCCATTTCATTTTTTATTAACTCCGGGTTCATTTCTGTTTTAATAGTTCCGTCTTCAGGGGCAAGCAGGTTAATAAGAAACGCGCTACCAATAGGTTCTGGAATCGCACGGGTATCAGAAAAACCTTGCACCAAATGATCAACCCATATTTTCTGCAACGATATACCAAACACTTTATTTGCCATATCCCAGATACGCATGCCGGCAGGGCGACGATTTGTTTCGACTAAAAACGTTTTTCCAGTGATTGAATCAAGTTTAATTTCGTTATGAAAAGCGCCGTAACGTTGACCCGAAAGAAGATTCATACTTTGACCAGCTTTGACTAATGCCAGAGCCTGCGTCGGAGAACACTGTGCTGGCACGATTTGTCCAAGTTCGACAGGATAATCACCAAGCTGACTGACTTTTTGCGTCAAAAATGAAAGTACACCTACGCCGTCATAGGAAAACTCAGAATCAAAAGCAATCAACTCCTCTGCAATGATGCTGCTGTCAGGTGCAGCCAGACAGGACGCAGCGTAAGAAGCCTCTAGCGAATCCATGGCCTTGACGATTTTCACACCAATGTTTGCCCGACCATCGACTGGTTTTATTACTACACCTGACGGACATAATTCAAAAAACGCTTTTAATTGCTGATAATCGCTCACATGCGTTGAGCGCGGCGTAACAATATTCTGTGCATGAAGAAATGTTTCCAGGATCGATTCCTGTTCCCTGAATTTTAACTTGTCGATACCAGCAAAACTTAATGTCGCATCGTCACCATATAGCCCTAATCTTTTGGCAATGACAGCCGCGTGTCCCGATACCGCATCCATAAAAGGGAGAATACACGCACACTCCATTTCTACATTTTTAATCAGTTTAATTACTTCATCTTCATAATTCACAGTAGATACAGGCAAGTGATAGACGTGATCACATATATTTCTCTCCTCACCCGAGAGCATATCACTGACGATCACCATATCCAGGTCGTACTGCGCTTTCACATATTCCTTGATAAGTTTTAAGTCATGAATTCTTGCAGGGAGATAATCAAGAACTAGCAGATACTTTTTCGTGTTCATTCTCTATCCTTATGAGATTAATCTTTGGATGTAAAGTAACGAAATGGATTTATTAGAAAAAAAGAAAAAACGACAACCAGAAAAAAAATAATAAAAATATATTTATAATCAATTAGCAATAAGAATTTAGCGCAAATAAAACTAGCCAGCGGAACGGCTAATTGATTAAGAACCAATACAATACCTAAATAACGAGAGAATCCCTCAGCAGGTAAAAGCCTGGCACGATAAAAGCGGGAAAAAAGATTGAAGCACCCTTCCGAACCAATAATAAGCAGAAAGCCAAGCAGATAAACATAGAAATTATTTGCTACACCAACCACCAATAAACCACATGCGGCTATAATAAATGCGCTTAGCCCCACAGTACGAATGTGGAATCGACGAATTAGTTTTGGCGCAACAAAAAACAGCAAACAGTTGGCTATTCCTGCCATAGCAAGCGCCTGCGCGTAGCCTTGTTCAGGCTGGTGAAAAATGGATGTAATAACATAGACTGCCGTTGATAATAATGCCCCTTGCATGATATTTACTAAAAAGGTAAGGCTTATTATTTTTTTCAAATCTCGATTAGCAGCAATATAGGCGATGATGTATTTTAATGACTTTTTATCATGACTCTCTGCACTCACTGTCGTCTTCACTTTGTGGATAGACATCCACAAAAAAGTGCTGATAATAAAAGGTATTGATATAAATATAAATGTTTGCAGAATAGAAAATTTTAACGTTAAAATACTTACAAGTATTGGTGCTGCTATATAAGTAAACTGCTCGACAAATTGCAGTTGAGAGTAAATAGAAGGTAGTTTATTACTAGATATCGTTTGAGAAACGAAGCCCTCAAGATTCACATAGCCTGCGCCGCTAAAGAACGACAAAATACAGGCTATAGGAATAATCAGGCTTACTATATATTCAGGAGATATATAAGGGTAAGAAAAATACAATAATAGGCACACGCAGCCTCGAATACTATCACTAAAATATAGCATTCTAAGTGGGTGAATTTTATGCCCAATCCAACCTGAAAGAGGCAATGATACTACGCGTGCTAATCTTTCCAAACCAAAAGCTAAGGAGGTTAATGAAGCGCTATTTGTTGAGGTATACACCAGTACCGGCACAGCGAAAATAATAAATGCTTCTGCAAATATAGAAAAAAAACGTGCCAACACAATTTTCGTGATCACTGGTGCAACCTGTATAAATTAATGAATAGACTTAATGATATAATCACCCAATACTAAAAAGTCAATTCTTGTTTTGAGAAAAGTTTTAATAGCGTCCTCCGGTGAACACACAATGGGTTCACTATCGTTAAAAGAAGTATTAAGTAGAATAGGTACACCAGTAAGCTTATGAAACTCACTAATCAGATGGGTATAGCTTTCATTTGTTTCTTTATCGACAATTTGTACCCGTGCGGTGCCATCTGCATGCGTAACAGCGGGAATAGCATTTTGCTTAGCAGGCTTAACATCCATCGCTAACAGCATATATTTTGCCGCATCGGGTAAACCACGAGAAATAAACCAATCACTCGCATATTCTCGCAGCACGCTGGGTGCGAAAGGCCTAAAGAACTCACGATGCTTAACCTTTAAGTTCATCAGATCGCGAATATCTTTATTACGAGGATCGGCCAACAGACTACGATTACCAAGGGCGCGAGGACCAAACTCCATTCGCCCCTGAAACCAAGCCACAACATTATTATCAGCGATCAGTGAGGCGACTCTTTGGTGGATATTATCCACTTTCTCCCAAGTTAAATTGTATTTTTTCAATTCGTGCTCATACTGCGTATCTGAATATTCAGGACCGAGGTAAGCACTGACCATTGGATGACGCTGAGTCTGCTCCATAATATGATGCCAAATATACAGTGCAGCGCCGATAGCGGTACCAGCATCATGTGCGGCTGGCTGTACATAGATATCAGCAATGTCACACGCTTCATAGAGCAATCGATTTGTAATACAATTCAATGCTACGCCACCAGCCAGACAGAGGTGGTGGCTACCGCTGCTTGCCAGATAATGCCTGGCAATGTTCATAACAATATCATCGGTAACAACTTGCAGTGTCGCTGCAATATCATAATGTTCCTGACGTAGCTCGTCATGTTTAT
Organism: Pectobacterium actinidiae; assembly: GCF_000803315.1. NCBI lineage: Bacteria > Pseudomonadati > Pseudomonadota > Gammaproteobacteria > Enterobacterales > Pectobacteriaceae > Pectobacterium > Pectobacterium actinidiae. The sequence continues at coordinate 920,350 of NZ_JRMH01000001.1, read as the reverse complement.
GACGCTTTTGCAAATCAAACAACGATTCCAATTTTGAGAATGATTTACTACGAAACGTGAGAATATCGTTATTAATAGTAAACTGCCCTTCCGGCAAACACTCAACAATCGAGGAAAACTGCTCCTTGAATCTTTCAGCATCACCATATGCCGCCATGCCCATAACCTTGCAGGCATCATATTCAGAAAATCCAAGATACTCTGAAATTCTCTCCCACATGAAACCTATAGAGTTAGGATACGTTATGGTCGATATTTTCGTTAGTTTATTTTCCTTTCCAATAAAAACACCTGCGGTATTATCCTCACCGATACCATCAAGAGAAAGAACCAGTGATTCATTAAAAGACGAAGGATAATATGCAGATGCAGCGTGAGCAGTATGGTGCGCTACCCAATGAAAATCACCGCGGAATCCCATGTTTTGCAAGATCAATGGAACATTTGCTGTTTTACGATAGAACAGACCTTCTCCAGACTCACTTGCCCAACCATCAGATAACTTTGTCTCATTAATATAAGCAGACTTATGCCTGGCTATGGGATCAATAGAGTAGCCAATGCTATGAACATCACACAGTTGAATACCAGCAAAGGCGAGCGCAGCGTTAAGCGAAGACAGGGGTAACTCATCAGGATTATCAAGATCTGCTGATTTACCATGTTTTTGCCTATTTAAACGCTCTTCTTCAATCGCAAAAACAACCTCACCATCCTTAATCAGGCACACTGAGGATTCATGGTAGACTGAATTAATGCCTAAAATATACATTTTAAAACCTCTTAATTCAGCTTAAGCACCAGACAGCGTAAACTCCCGCCACTTTTAAAATATTCACTCATATTGCATTTAACAACATTGAAACCAAAATCATTAATTTTTTGTTCAACTTCAGGAGAACAATCATGCATTAATACATCGTTACCAATAGGGATATTGTTACATACAAACAGCTCTTTGGCATCAAACTCTGAGACAGCAATGCGCCGGCTAAAGTTTTTTTCAATATAATCCTGACTTTCCTTAGTGAAAGCCTCAGGGTAATAAATAATTGTATCTTCAGAAATGAAAGAGAAGGCCAGTGCAACATGAAAGAACGTATTATCCTGAATATGTAATTCGCCAAGAACTTTCAATTCTGGATACGTTTCCCGAATGGCTTTAACCGCGTCTTTATCAGAGCGAGGACCGAAACCGAATATAATACTGTCGTCCCAGTAAATCACATCTCCCAGACCTTCAAAATGTACACCAGGCTCGACACGATGGACTTCAAAACCCTCTTTCTTCAAAAAATCGATATAATACGGTGTCTCACCCTGCCGTTCAGGGTGCCTGAAATTACTTGCCAGAAATTTATTATTATGAATCATGCCGCAGTCACCGGCAAAAGTCATATCTGGTAAGCCTTTTACTGGCTCAATAACTTTAACTTTTATACCACGCGTCACCAGTTGATCGTAAACATAATTCCATTGATTTTGTGCGACAACTTTGTCTACTTTGTTTTTTGGATCCATCCAATCATTAATAACATATTCAATATCGTAGAAGTCAGGTTTACACATCAGTAGTTCATGAATCATTTTATTTCCCTTTTTTTGATTGCACTACATTTACTATGAATATTAAATATCCGTGAAAATCCTTCTGCATCATCTTGACTATAAAGATGTCCACAGTTGTAAATGGCCATATCCGCATTGTAGATTGACGAATCCGAATCACGAGAGATAACGCGGGCGTAGTACATACCGATCTCTAAATCTACGGTGCCATTCACATTGCAATTGATACTGTCAATAAAAGAGTTTAAATGATTCATTAAAGGATCGTACCAAAGACCTGAATAAACCATTTCAGTCCACTTTCTATCGATAGTTTCTTTAAACCAATTTTCATTTCTATTAGAGCAATAAATCTCTAATTGCTTATGTGCCATAATTAAAAGATGTGCTGCTGGAGATTGATATATCGCACGACTTTTTAAGCCAACGACACCATCCTCAACCATATCGAACAGGCCGACTAAATAGGTATTACCAATTATTTTTAATCTTTCAATAATCTCGTAAAGTGGCATACATTCATGATTCAACGAGACAGGTATACCTTTTGCAAAACCCAACGTGATGACCGTTGGCTCCACACATTCTTTATATTCTGCGGATATAAAATCCTTTACGTCTTCAGGCATTGTACGGCCAGGATTTTCTAAATCACCACATTCTATCGTCAGCCCCCACATATTCTCACTCGTAGAGTAGGGATTATTACAGCCAAACTCTAATGGAATATTATAACGGCGTGCATAGTCATAAACATCTTGATCGCTATGGGAAAAACGTCTCAATGAAGCTATGGGCGTTTTACCGAGTATTTCGATATTCATGTCCATTCTGACTTGATCGTTTCCACGGAATTGATGTGCAATATGTTCAATATTCAACTCGGTTGCGACTTCAACCGCAGCCTCAGCTAACGCTGGGCGTGATAATGCCGCACTGAGATGGTAGCCATCTTGATATATCGCATTAGCCTTGATCGCTTTTGAGATGATATTACGTGCGTATTGGTCACGATAATCCTTATAAATAAAGCGATCTGCACCTGCGGCTATACATTCCAGCTCAATATCTTCTATGTCACATGCCTTGCCTTCATCAATCAAAACAGAATACACATTGGTAAAATTTTTCTTTAGATCCTTGATAATGAGCGGGTTGTAAAGACGATTATAAAATATAGCAATAACATTATCAGAAATCATTTAGAGTACATCCTAATTCATAAACGAGAGATGTCAATTCATTGTCACAGTCACTTTTTTCAATCAACTCTGAGAACCCGTGCTTTGCAAGCCATGTATCACTGTAAATAGTATCAACGTATCGTTCACCACTATCTGGGATGATAATCACGACATTATCCCCCGGGTTGAACTTATTCAGACGTTCCAGCCCGGCAGATAATGCACAAGCCCCCGTGCCACCAATCAGGATGCCTTCTTTACGAGCCAACTCACGAGCTATTTTAAACGCCGTGAAATCAGATATTTTTATCGCATCGTCGATGTAACGATCATCTAGAATTTTGGGACGAAATGCCAAGCCAGCACCCTGCACAAAATATTTCCCTGCCTCACCGCCAAAGATAATTGACCCCATCGGCTCAACCGCAAATACTTTAATCGCAGGATTCATTTCTTTAAGGTATCTTGAAACGCCAGTGATTGTGCCGCAACTTCCTGCGGTAATAAAAACACCGCTAATATCACCAGAGAACTGACTGTATATTTCTCGTGCTGTTGAATCGTAGTGTTCCTGAGGGTTATCCTGATTCTCAAACTGCATGGGACTAAAGGCGTTTGGGTATAACGAAATGATTTTTTTAGTCAATTCTATACGATACAAAACCGTATCAATACCATCTTCAAATTCTGGTAAGAAAATGATATCCGCACCATAAGCCTTTATTTTATCTCGTTTAGCACTGGGTACCATGCGATCTAAAATAGCAATAAATTTATATCCTTTTGCGGCGCATGCCATTGCCAAGCCAATCGCGGTATTCCCTGATGATGGCTCGATAACGATCATGCCTTTGCGCAGTACGCCTTTACTTTCTGCTTTCTCCAGCATGGAAATAGCGATTCTATCTTTAATGCTCCCACCTGGATTGGTTGTTTCCATTTTAAGATGGACATTTACGCCTTGAGTGTCAAACGCATTGATACGTACACAGGGTGTATTTCCTACTGTCTTAAGAATACTGTTGTATTTCATTTTAATTTTCTCTGAATTAGCTGAACTATCTATTCTGGCAATAAGAACAGGAATACCACGATTTGCTTGATATACGAATAGTCCATTATTTTCAAACTTTAAAAAATCAAAATAATGAAATAGATTTCGTTTAAAAAACCCATACATAACGCTCAGCATAAAAACACCCTTCGTTTATCAAAAAATATTCCTATCCGAGAAACGTTAGCCACCTTAAGTTTTACGTATTTTCTTTACAACTAGCAGAATTGTCAGTTGCGGAGGATGTCTTGAAGAGAGAGTCTTACGCATATAAAGCATTCGATAAGAGTAGGTGATATGCGCATACTGATCATAGGTAGTGGCTTTTCTCCGATACATAAGAAACTCAAGTTGCTTGGGCATCACTTGTTCATCATCCCTGATCCCACAAGAAAGATTAATCTTAATGAAGACAATCTTTATGATGGTATCAATTTCCCTGAGAATAAAGATGACATAGAATCATTAGCACGAAATATATGTGAAAATAAAACAATTTTCAGTATCGACCGCGTAATCGCTTTTAATGAACAATGGCAACAGGTCGCAGCTCGTGTAGCGGCCTATACCGGGTTACCGATTATTACCGATGAGCAATTGGTTAGCAGGACCGTGGATAAATATTCGATGCGCAAGCATCTGAAAATGAATAACTTCCCAACGATAAAATTTGAAAAAATAAATCAACATTCTGATCTTGCCCCTGCATTGAAGCGTGTTGGCTTTCCTGCTGTTTTAAAACCACTTTCAGGTGAGGCCAGCAGGGATATATTTCTTCTTCACGATGAGAAAAGCTATCATCAACTTGAGCCAATACTTTGCGAAAAGAGCGGTGAAACGTTTATTCTTGAGTCATTTGTTGCTGGAGATGAGTACAGCGTTGAGGCTATTTCTTACCATGGCCAACATCATATTTTAGCCATTACAAAAAAATACAAAAATGATAAATTCGTTGAAATTGGTCATGTTTTACCCGCACCCATTACGCTTGAGCAGGAAGATCTCATCAGAAAATATATCCAAGATTTTCTAAGTGTAATGGGGTTCGACAACAGTGCCTCCCACACTGAAATTATTCTTTCAAATAATGGCCCCACCGTTATCGAAAGCCATACTCGCCCAGGCGGAGACAATATCTATCGCCTATTGGAGTTTTCTACAGGCATCGATTTGATGAATCTTGTAGCAAAAATAAATACCGATAGTGTAGAGGAAATTGACTTACGTAAAAGGGAGGATACCTGTTATTCAGCGGTATGGTATTCCTCACCAGAAGGTAATGAAAAATTTATTCTCGACAGTGTACTAGGTCTGGAAGAAGCAAGACGCCGAACCGGTATCAAAGATATTACTATGTTAACGAAACCCGGTGACACGGCGCGCCGCGTAGCAAATAGTTTTGACAGGAGTTTATTTGCAATTGCGACAGGGACTACGGCTGGCGAAGCGTTATCTACCGCTCAGGATGCGTTATCTGAGATAACACTAAAGTACAAATACTGCACAAAATAAAAGGTTAAAAATGGAAAATGTAGCATTCACCTTATTCGCCATCAGCGGGACATTACTATTAGGAGCCATGAATCCAGGAGAAAGTTTTCTTTTGGTTGCACGAACAACTGTCGCGACATCTCGGCTGAATGGAATTGCGACGGCACTCAGTATGGGTACAGGAAGTTTGATTTTTTCCCTTGCTGCAATATTTGGCCTTCAAGCCATTATCAAAACCATGCCCGATTTTTATTTTTTCATCAGAATATTGGGGGGGTGCTATCTCATTTATCTCGCGTATAAATTCACAATTAAAAAAACCAACATTACTGTAAACCATACTCTAGAGGGTGTTGAACAACAGTCGTTCATGCAAAGCTATTTCCAGGGGCTTATTATTCAATTAAGTAACCCCAATACTGCCCTGGTTTTTGCCAGCGTCTTCTCCGCCCTATTGAGTCATACGCTCTCATTTGAGATGTATTTTATTTTACCCGCTATCGCCTTCTCTATTGATGCCTTGTGGTATATCTTTGTCGCTGTCGTTCTGTCTTATCAGCGCCCAAGAAACACCTATCTCAATTATAAAAAATGGTTTGATATTATTGCTGGCTCACTAATGCTATTTCTCGGAATAAAAACGCTATACACGGCATTTACTCTGGCTAATCCTTTCTGAAGTAATATTATTAAAAACACACGACGATGGTATTCTCTTCGTTAAAAATACTAAATAGCTTCGCCCAATATCAGCATGACCTGGCTAACATGGAACGGTAATATGCGAAGCTATTTAGTCCCATCTGTCTTCTTGAGCATGCACTTTTCATCGTACGTTATCGTTTCCTCTACTGCGTTATGAGCGAAACCTGCGAGCTGCCTCGCGTACTTGAGTAATCGTAGAAAAATCGGATACGCATCCCTGCCTCAGTCTGGTAACGTCGCCATGACGTCAAATCGCAGCCATCAATGATAAGATAGCGCACTCGCGGGTGATGTTTTTCATCCGCCAGTCAGTATACTTCTGGCATTCCATTTCAATGCTCAGGTGACGCGCCATCAGCAAGGTTTGCTATCAAACCCAATGCCATCACCTGACGAACAAAAGCGTTAAGACTGAGTAAAATCAATATGAAAGATTCTACCGACAAGGATTTCACTGCCCATACGCCGATGATGCAGCAGTACTTTAGGTTAAAGGCTGAACATCCGGAAATCCTGCTGTTTTACCGCATGGGCGATTTTTACGAGCTGTTCTATGACGATGCCAAGCGGGCTTCTCAACTGCTGGATATTTCTCTGACGAAGCGCGGCGCTTCCGCAGGGGAACCGATACCGATGGCTGGCGTTCCTCACCATGCCGTTGAAAACTACCTTGCCAGACTGGTGCAAATGGGCGAATCCGTCGCTATCTGCGAACAAATTGGCGACCCGGCCACCAGCAAAGGGCCTGTAGAACGCAAAGTTGTCCGTATCGTCACGCCAGGAACCATCAGCGACGAAGCGCTATTGCAGGAAAAGCAGGACAACCTGCTGGCAGCGATCTGGCAGGACGGACGGGGATTCGGTTATGCCACTCTGGATATCAGCTCTGGACGCTTTCGGGTGAGCGAGCCTGCCGATCGAGAAACCATGGCGGCCGAATTACAGCGCACCAATCCAGCGGAATTGCTCTACCCTGAATCCTTTGAGTCCATGGATTTGATCGAAAACCGCCACGGACTGCGTCGCCGTCCGCTATGGGAGTTTGAACCTGATACGGCACGTCAGCAGCTCAACCTGCAATTTGGCACCCGCGATCTGACTGGTTTTGGCGTAGAGCAGGCAAAACTCGCACTGCGAGCCGCCGGATGCCTGCTGCAATACGCGAAAGACACCCAGCGCACCTCGCTGCCGCATATTCGCGGCATTACGATGGAGCGCCAGCAGGACGGCATCATCATGGATGCCGCCACGCGCCGTAACCTTGAACTCACACAGAATCTGTCTGGCGGAGTGGAAAATACGCTGGCTGCCGTGTTGGACTGCACCGTGACGGCAATGGGCAGCAGGATGCTGAAACGCTGGATTCACATGCCCAGCCGCGATATTGAGGCGCTCAAACAGCGCCAACAGGCAATCAGTGCGTTGCAGGAGATCACTCTCGATCTGCAACCCTATCTGCGACAGGTCGGCGATCTGGAGCGTATTCTGGCGCGGCTCGCGTTGCGCACGGCTCGCCCGCGCGATCTTGCACGTATGCGCCATGCTTTCCAGCAGTTTCCCGATATTCGCCAGCAGCTTGCGCCGTTGGAAACTGATTCGGTTCGTCGTCTGGTCAGCCTGATTGGTCAATTTGATGAGCTGCGGGATTTACTGGAACGCGCGGTTGTCGAAGCGCCGCCCGTGCTGGTACGTGACGGCGGTGTTATCGCGCCGGGCTACCATGCCGAACTGGATGAATGGCGTGCGCTGGCTGACGGTGCCAGCGATTATCTGGACCGTCTGGAAATTCGCGAGCGCGAAAAGCTGGGACTTGATACGCTGAAAGTCGGCTTCAATGGCATACACGGCTATTACATTCAGGTCAGCCGTGGTCAAAGCCATCTGGTGCCGATTCACTATGTACGCCGCCAGACGCTGAAAAATGCCGAACGCTATATCATTCCCGAGCTAAAAGAGTACGAGGACAAGGTTCTGACCTCGAAGGGCAAGGCGCTGGCGCTGGAAAAAGCGCTCTACGATGAGCTTTTCGACCTGCTGCTGCCTCATCTGGCCGAGCTTCAACAAAGCGCCGCCGCGTTGGCCGAACTGGATGTCCTGACGAATCTGGCCGAACGCGCCGATACGCTGAATTACGTCTGCCCGACGCTGAGTGATAAGCCCGGCATCAAAATCACAGGCGGTCGTCACCCTGTCGTCGAACAGGTGCTTCGTGAGCCGTTTATCTCTAACCCCCTGTCGCTGACACCACAGCGTCGTATGCTGATTATCACCGGCCCCAATATGGGCGGTAAAAGTACTTACATGCGTCAGGCCGCACTCATCGTGTTGATGGCGCACATCGGCTGCTTTGTGCCCGCAGATCAGGCGGTCATTGGCCCCGTCGATCGTATTTTCACCCGCGTGGGTGCTGCAGACGATCTGGCCTCTGGCCGCTCCACCTTTATGGTAGAAATGACGGAAACGGCGAATATCCTGCACAACGCTACGGAAAATAGCCTGGTACTGATGGACGAAATCGGCCGCGGAACCTCGACATACGACGGCCTGTCGCTGGCATGGGCCTGCGCCGAAAATCTGGCAAACCGCATCAAAGCCATGACGCTGTTTGCCACGCACTATTTTGAGCTGACCACCCTGCCAGAAAAAATGGAAGGCGTAGTAAACGTTCACTTAGATGCACGCGAGCACGGCGACACCATCGCCTTTATGCACAGCGTACAAGATGGCGCAGCCAGCAAAAGTTACGGCCTTGCCGTCGCCGCACTGGCGGGTGTCCCAAAAGAAGTGATTAAACGTGCTCGTCAGAAGCTGAAAGAGCTGGAAACGTTATCGAATAATGCGTCATCCAGCCATATTGATGGCGCACAGCTGGCACTGCTCAGCAATGATGAACCCTCACCGGCGATTGAAGCACTGGAGGGCATCGATCCTGACGCGCTCACGCCCCGTCAGGCGCTGGACTGGCTCTACCAGCTAAAGAAAATGCTCTAACGGGTCATCGATACAAAAAAGGCACTGAAAGTCAGTGCCTTTTCTTTTAAAAGTCGAATCAGTCTATCTGTGTATCGCAGTTTGCTCGTGCTCTCATACGTGCTTTATTACTGCTGTTGGGGACCACAGCTTTCACCATCTGACCTTCTTCCATTGACGGAATTACGGCAAAATGCGCGGTTAGAATCAGCAATACAGGCTCACCCGCAGTGGTTCTCACCCGAAAATATTGTCTTTCCAACTCTGCGCTATCATCGATCACAAAGGTTTTTCCTGTCGCGCAGTCAGAGAAGGTCGCGACGTCCGCCATATAGCGGTACATTCCCTTCATTACCATCGGCGTATTTGGCAGAGGCTGCTCGGTTGCCGTCAGCTGACGTGGAAGAGATGAATTGATCGGTAAACCTTGCTGATCCAACATTTCAAGTGAATTATCAACCGGGCGGAAGTAGCGTTTTTCACCCGCGCTATCCGTCAGCACCAGCTTGTCTGCGGTACGTCGCCACTGCCCATAAGAAGCAAACGTGTTGTTGCCTTCTCGCGTCGTTTGATACTGTTCGCGCAGAATAAACGTCCCGTCTTTTTCCAAAAACAGTGACGTATCAATCCCTCCGCAGTCCGCACAGGGTAAAACGCCACGATAGCTTTGCGCCATTGGTTTAAGGGGCTCTTCCTGAACTTGTGAGCGAGTATGACACCCGATCAACCCAGAAATCCCTGCAATCAACAGCACACCGATAGCCAGTTTTTTCATCATTATTTTCCTGCCGTCTCTGCCCTGTTTTTATTGTTCTTGCTCAATGTTCTGGAACGTATCCAGCCCGTTATCATCCCTGAGTTTGAGGAATTTTCCACTCAGAAAATGCTATTTCAAGACTATTCTTATCGTCAGATAACCAGATCGTGCCGTCCTGTATCGTTGCCTGCAATGACATGGTGCGCTGAGCCAATCCGGCAACCTGAGCGAGCTGATTATCATCTAAAAAGCGGATAGCCAGATTCTTGTACCCGGACACCTTACCCGATATCGTATTCCACCAAACCTGCGCTGCACGATCGCTGTAGGCATACAGCACCACAGCACGGGACTGATTACAGGCTTTCTTAAGCCGTTTTTCATCCGGCAGACCGAGCTCAATCCACAGTTTCAGCTCCATCGTATCGTTACGTCGCCAGATTTCCGGCTCGTCGTCTGCGCTGAGCCCTTTGGTAAAGCGCAGGTTTTCATCAGCGTGGCAGATCCACGCTAAAAGCCGCAGCATCATACGCTGCTCGGTTTCAGACGGATGCTGCGCTATCGTCAGGTTCGCGTCGTGAAAAAAATTCCGATCCATATCGGCAATATTGATTGCTGCTTTGTAAACCGTTGCTTTTAATGCCATCAGTAACCTCGTATTTATTCCCTCCTAGTTTACTTGAGTTAGCGCCATCCTCACAGTAAAGGTGATATCTGCCACGTAACCGATAGATTAGGCCTCTAAGGACTACTGATATCCTGTTAGTGCCTATGCTATAGTCGGTTTGATAAATAGAGTTTATCTTCGTAGGCTTACAACATCGCGCACCGTAGCGAGTGATGATGCATGAATATCTACCGAGCTAAGCTTTCAAGGGAGGATATAGTGCAAGAATACTGTGAATTAGTACGTCGCTTATACGCAGAGATCGCCAGTGGCGATCTGGGCTATATACCCGATTCGCTGGGTTGTGTTTTGAAAACCCTGGATGGCATTGCCGCGAATGAGGCGTTACCATCCTCCGTCAGGGAACAGGCCGCTTTTGCTGCCGCTAACTTATTGGTGAGTGATTATGTCAATGAGTAATGAATATCAACCCATAAACTGTGATGATTACGACAGCCTGGAAGCCACTTGTCAGCAGAATCTGACGCTGACGCTGGAACTGCGCAATGGTGAAGTTGTGACCGGTAAAGCCAGTGATATGATCTCACGTAAGCAGGTCGAATATCTGGTGATTGAAGCCTCCGGTACGACGCGCGAACTGCGTCTCGATCACATCGTCAGTTTCAGTCACCCTGAAATCGGGAAGGTCGTCGTCAGCGAATCCTGACAGACTTCTCCTTTCATTTAGCGGCAAACGCTGAATAAATGCTTCCAAACGGGCAACGCAGGTTGTCCGTTTTTATTCCGAGTCTGCCAACTTTAGCTTTTTCCCGAGGCTTTCTTTTCCCAAGCTCGTTTTTCCCCAAGCTTTCTTCTCCCAAAGAATGTGCCACACCGACTGGTTTGCTTTCGCCTGCCCTTCTCGCGTGACGAATTGCCCCACGGCCGCAATCAGTTGCTCATTGTAGAACACCAGTGGTGTACGGTCGCGCCACCAGGGTGGAACATTCAGCTCCTGCCAAAGCTTTTTGATTTGTCGCCCGTGGGCTCTACCAACAATATGCACGGTTCCACGGGTCGAAAAGCGAATACTCACCGACTCATCGTTTTCCGGTGCGCGAATCGCCTCACCGCTATCGGCCAACAGCAACGTGCCCAAATTTTCAGGTAACGACAGCGGGCATGACGGTAATTGCCACGGGACAATATGGTCTTTTAGTGACGGCATCAGCGGCAGCAGATAGAGATACTGACGAAAACGGCGAACCTGCATCTGATTTAGTTGCAATACCGGATCCGCATCCTGACGGCTCATCGCCACTTCATCCCAGAGCCGCTGTAGCTGTTCACGCGCGGGCATCGTCGCGCCTTGCTGCGCCAGCCAGCGACGCAGAAGAGCAAAACGACGCACTGGGCTTAGCGGCACCAGACCGTTAATGCTCAACGCGCCATCCGACTGGCATAACGCCTGCAATGATTCCTCCAGCAGCTCATCGAGCAGTTGTTCCTGTTCGGCACAAAGCTGGGCGCTACGCGCCACAGCGGAGGGGAAATGCGGCCAGCGCTGCGTCAATCGCGGTAAAATCTGGCGACGTAGAAAATTACGGTCGAAACGTTCATCCTGATTGCTGTCGTCTTCAATCCAGTCAAGCTGATGTCGCTGCGCATACGCTTCCAGCTGCAAGCGAGAAATGCCTAACAGCGGACGCACAAGACGATGGTGATCAATCGTGCTTTGAGCCGCCATCGCAGATAACCCGGCAGGCCCACTGCCGCGTTTCAACGCCAGTAAAAAAGTTTCGCTTTGATCATCAAGATGCTGCGCCGTCAGCAAGGCTTCCCCGTCTTGCAGATGCGCTTGCAAAGCCTGATAACGTGCCGTTCTGGCCGCGGCTTCAATTCCACCGTTCTGTGCCTCAACCTTCACCGGCAACGAAGCAAACGGCACCTGCCAGCGTTCACACTGCTGACGACAATGTTCGGCCCAGCTATCTGCCAGCGGATTTAAACCATGGTGAATATAAGCCGCACGAATAGGCAGTCCTAAACGCTGACGCAGAGCCACCAGCAGATGTAATAACACGCTAGAGTCCAGACCGCCGCTGTAGGCCAGCAGGATCGAACCGCATCCGGCCGTTTGCGTCACGATCGTCTGGAGTAATCCATCATCAGGTTCGGTGCAGTCCACGGTATCAGATCTCATACAGTTCTAAAGGCAAGCCGTCAGGATCGGAGAAAAAGGTGAAGCGCTGCTGCGTTTCAGGATCGATCCGGACGGGTTCACAGATAACGCCAGCCTGTTCGAGCGAGGCAACGGCCTGTTCTACGTTAGCCACGGCAAAAGCCAGGTGGCGCAGGCCGCAGGCTTCTGGCTGGCTGACACGCGCGGGTGGATGGGGGAAAGAAAAGAGCTCAATGGTATAACGCCCATTCAGCGAGAGATCTCCTTTCCACGACTGCCGCGCTTCACGGTAGACCTCGTTGTTCAACGTAAACCCCAGCACATCACAATAAAACGCCTTGCTGCGTTCATAGTCAGAGGCAATAACCGCAATGTGATGGACATCGAGCAGCTTCAGCATGCTTCACACCCTCATAGCAAAAAATCCGCTGTCATTTCTGACAACGGATTTTCAAAGTAACGCCAGAATCGCCTGATTGATAATACATCAATCAGACAATCACCTTATCAGCAGTAACCATAATTCATCAAACGCTGATAACGGCGGTTCAACAGTTCTTCTTCAGTCAGGCCGTCGAGATCGAGCAGATCGGCCAGCAGTTGCGCTTTCAGAGACTCTGCCATTGCCGGAACGTTACGGTGCGCAGAACCCAATGGCTCGGGGATCACGGTGTCGATCAGTTTCAGCTCTTTCAGACGCGGCGCAATGATACCCATGGCTTCCGCCGCCAGCGGCGCTTTATCCGCGCTCTTCCACAGGATAGACGCACAGCCTTCCGGTGAAATAACCGAGTAAGTGCTGTACTGTAGCATGTTGACCTTGTCACCCACGCCGATAGCCAGCGCACCACCGGAGCCACCTTCACCGATAACGGTACAGATGATGGGCACACGCAGCGTCGACATTTCACGCAGGTTGCGCGCGATAGCCTCAGACTGACCGCGTTCTTCTGCACCAACGCCCGGATAAGCCCCCGGTGTGTCGATAAAGGTGATGATCGGCATCTTGAAGCGATCGGCCATTTCCATCAGGCGTAGCGCTTTGCGATACCCTTCCGGTGCAGGCATGCCAAAATTACGGCGAATCTTTTCTTTGGTTTCACGGCCTTTCTGATGACCAATGATCATCACCGGGCGTCCATCCAAACGGGCAATCCCGCCGACAATCGCTTTGTCATCGGCATAGGCACGATCGCCAGCCAATTCATCAAAGTTGGTAAAGATATGCTTAATATAATCAAGCGTATAAGGACGTTGCGGATGGCGCGCTAATTGCGCAACCTGCCAGGCACCCAAATCGGCGAAGATTTTACGCGTCAGTTCAACGCTTTTCTCGCGCAGGCGCTGAACTTCTTCGTCCAGATTAATATCTAATTTTTCGTCTTGACGGCTGACTGAGGTCAGCGAGTCAATTTTCGCTTCCAACTCTGCAATCGGCTGCTCAAAATCAAGAAAATTCAGACTCATAGTATTCCTATATTAGTCAAATTCCAGTTCCACCTGCTCATTACCCACTAATGTGCGCAGCTCGTTCAGTAGCGCATCGGCAGGCGTTACACGCCATGCTGCGCCGAAACGTAGTCGTGCGCGCGCATCTTCACGCTGGTAATAGAGATGCACTGGGATCGTCCCCGATCGATGGGGTTCCAACGATTGGCGGAGACGGTTTAATAGCTGGTCATCAATTTGCCTGTCAGTCAGCGAGATAGCAAGCCCGCGCGCGTATTTTTCCCGCGCTTCACTGATATCCATTAACTCTCGGACGGTCATTTTAAGCCCGCCGCTGAAGTCATCAAAGCTGACCTGTCCACTGGCGATAAGGATACGGTCTTTCTCGAGTAAATGCTGATATTTTTCCAATGCATCGGTAAACAGCATAATCTCAAGACGACCGGAGCGATCGTCCAATGTGCAGACACCAATACGGTTACCCCGCTTGGTAACCATGACGCGAGCCGCCAACACCAGCCCTACGGCAGTGGTCATTTTACCCCGATCCGTCGGGTGCATATCTTTCAAACGCACGCCATTGGCATAGCGTTCAATTTCCTTAATATATTGTGTGATCGGGTGGCCGGTCAGATATAGCCCCAGCGTTTCCCGTTCACCATCCAGCACCACCTGCTCCGGCCACGGTGGCACCGTACTGTAGGATTGCTCAACCTGTTCAGGCGCATCGGCCAGCACGCCGAACATATCCACCTGACCAATAGCTTCCGCTTTCGCGTGCTGATCGGCGGCCTTCAGCGCATCAGGCAATGAATTCATCAGCGCGGCACGGTGTGGCCCCAGACGGTCGAATGCCCCAGACATAATCAGCTTTTCCAGCACGCGGCGGTTCAGCTTTTTAATGTCGGTTCGCGCGCAGAGGTCAAACAGCTCTCTAAAATAGCCGCCCTGATTACGCGCTTCTATAATCGCCTCAATCGGACCTTCACCCACACCTTTAATCGCGCCGATGCCGTAAACAATCTCGCCATCGTCGTTAACGTGGAAGTGATACAGCCCGCTGTTGATGTCCGGGGGCAGAATTTTTAACCCCATCCGCCAGCATTCATCAACCAGGCCGACCACTTTATCCGTGTTGTCCATATCGGCTGTCATCACCGCCGCCATGAATTCTGCCGGATAGTGCGCTTTCAGCCACAGCGTTTGGTAAGACACCAGCGCGTAAGCCGCAGAGTGAGATTTATTAAAGCCGTAACCAGCGAATTTTTCCACCAGGTCGAAAATCTTAACCGCCAGTTCGCCGTTCACGCCGCGAGATTTGGCGCCATCTTCGAAGCCACCACGCTGCTTCGCCATTTCGACCGGGTTCTTTTTCCCCATCGCACGACGCAGCATGTCCGCGCCGCCCAGCGTATAGCCTGCCAGAACCTGTGCGATCTGCATGACCTGTTCCTGATACAGGATAATGCCGTAGGTCGGCTCCAGAACAGGTTTGAGTGACTCGTGCTGCCATTCGATATCAGGATACGAGATCGCTTCACGGCCATGTTTACGGTCGATGAAGTTATCTACCATGCCGGATTGCAGCGGCCCAGGGCGGAACAGGGCCACCAGTGCGATCATATCTTCAAAACAGTCGGGCTTAAGGCGTTTGATCAGATCTTTCATGCCGCGCGATTCAAGCTGGAATACCGCGGTGGTTTCCGAGCGTTGCAGCATGTCGAAGCTTTTCTTATCGTCGAGCGGAATAGCCGCAATATCAATCGGCTCCTGCCCTTGTTTCGCGCGACGGGCGTTAATCATCCCAAGCGCCCAGTCGATGATGGTCAGCGTACGCAGGCCAAGGAAGTCGAACTTCACCAGCCCGGCATATTCCACGTCATTTTTATCAAACTGGGTAACCGGATGGTTCCCTTCCGCATCGCAATACAGTGGTGCGAAATCGGTAATCTTGGTGGGGGATATCACCACCCCACCCGCATGTTTACCGGCGTTACGCGTTACCCCTTCGAGCTTGCGCGCCATATCGATGAGCGCCTTAACTTCCTCATCGGCTTCATAAATTTCCGGCAGCTGTGGCTCAGCGGCAAACGCTTTTTCCAGCGTCATCCCCGGATCGGGCGGCACCAGTTTTGAAATACGATCGACAAACCCATAAGGATGCCCGAGCACGCGCCCTACATCACGAATTACCGCTTTCGCCGCCATCGTACCGAAAGTGATAATTTGCGACACCGCATCACGCCCGTACATTTCCGCGACGTGGTCGATAACCTTGTCGCGTTTTTCCATGCAGAAATCGACGTCGAAGTCAGGCATGGAGACACGTTCAGGGTTGAGGAAACGTTCGAACAGCAGGTCGAATTCCAGCGGATCCAGATCGGTGATTTTCAGCGCGTAGGCCACTAACGAGCCCGCACCGGAACCACGTCCTGGCCCAACAGGCACATCGTTATCCTTCGACCACTGGATAAATTCCATTACGATTAGGAAGTAGCCGGGGAATCCCATCTGGTTGATTACGCCCAGTTCAATGTCCAGACGCTCATCATATTCAGGCCGACGCTCAGCGCGCACTTCTGGGTCAGGGAACAGGAATTCGAGACGCTCCTCCAGCCCTTTTTTCGAGCACTGAACCAGAAAATCTTCCGTACTCATATCGCCCGTCGGGAACTGCGGCAGGAAATACTCACCCAGACGAATCGTTACATTACAGCGCTTAGCAATTTCAACGCTGTTCGCCAATGCTTCCGGGATATCCGCAAACAGCTCGCACATCTCCTCTTCGGAACGCATGTACTGCTGCGGACTGTAATTACGTGGACGTTTGGGGTCATCAAGCGTGTAGCCATCGTGAATCGCTACGCGGATTTCGTGAGCATCAAAATCATCAGTACTGATAAAACACACTTCATTGGTCGCCACCACGGGTATCCCGTGCTTCGTCGCCAGCTCGACGGCCGCGTGCAAATAGCTTTCTTCATCGGGACGGGACGTGCGGATCAATTCCAGATAGTAACGCTGGGGAAAGTGTTCCTGATAGAAGGCCAGACACTGTTCGGCCTGCGCCTGATTACCACGCAGCAAAAATCGGCCGACGTCACCCCGACGGCCGCCAGACAGTAAAATCAGCCCTTCCTGATGCTCAACCAGCCAATCCCTGTCAATCGTCGGCCCGGCAGCACCATAACCTCGCTGATAAGCGTGGGAAATCAGCAGCGTGAGATTCTGGTAGCCAGCATTATTCATTGCCAGGACGGTAAGATGCGCGAGCTCATCACCCAATTCATCGCTTTCGACACAGAAATCTGCGCCGATAATGGGCTTGATTCCCGCGCCATGCGCGCCGCCATAGAATTTAACCAGCCCACACAGGTTGGTAAAATCGGTAATCGCCAGCGCTGGCATGCCGAGTGCCGCCGCTTTTTTTACCAGCGGACCGACTTTGGCCAGCCCATCGATCATGGAATAGTCACTATGAACACGCAGGTGAACAAAACGTGGTTCGGCCATCTCCAGATCCCAGAATTTATCGATTAGTCAGCATGGCAACGACACGCTTACGTGCGCACGCCATACCGAGAGTTAATGATGATGTTTACGCCAGACCTAATGCACGTTTGACTGGCGCGAAGCTCCGACGGTGAAACTCGGTGGCACCCAGTGCGGCCAGTTTCTCCAGATGAAAAGCCGTTGGATAACCTTTATGTTGGGCAAAACCATAGGCGGGGAAGCGTTGATCTAACTCGACCATCTCACGATCGCGAGTGACTTTCGCCATAATCGAGGCCGCACTAATTTCTGCCACACGGCTATCCCCTTTAACGACCGCCTGCGCGGGCATTGGCAATGCCGGGCAACGGTTGCCGTCAATGAGAACAAAATCAGGCACGATAGCCAATCCAGCCACCGCACGCTGCATTGCCAACATGGTAGCATGCAGGATATTCAGTTGATCAATCTCTTCCGGTTCCGCACGGCCAAGGCTCCACGCCAGCGCCTTCTCTTTGATTTCATCATAGAGCGACAGCCGACGTTTTTCACTCAGCTGTTTGGAGTCCGCCAACCCGACAATTGGCCTAGTTGGATCCAGAATCACCGCAGCCGTTACGACCGCGCCAACCAGAGGGCCGCGCCCCACTTCATCAACGCCAGCGATACAGGTCGCCTGCGGATAGATAAATATTTCACTCATGGTTTTATTGGATGGTTTTACTAACATGGCTTTACTAATTCCAGTACCGCCTGAGCCGCTTGCTCATCGGCGTTACAGCGGATCTGCTGATGCAAATCCACAAACGTCGTGCGTAGCTCAACCCTTTCTTCCGTATCGGCAAACAGCGGCAGTAGCGCAGCAGCCAGCTTCTCCGGCGTACACTCAGTCTGTAGCAATTCCGTCACCAGCTCACGCCCGGCCAGTAAATTCGGCAGCGACACCCACGGCGTTTTGACCAAGCGCTGTGCTAGCCAGAAGGTAAAAGGCTTCATACGATAGCCGACAACCATCGGGCATTTAGCCAGCATGCACTCCAGCGCCGCCGTACCTGATGCCAATAGTGCCGCATCACTGGCAACCATAGCTTCACGCGCCAGCCCATCCAGCAGATGCACGCGCAAATCGGGAGCCACACTACTTTTTATCCGCTCAAACTGTTCACGCCGTTTGCTGTTGACGAGCGGCACCACGATTTCCAGATCGGGAAAATGCTGACGCAGTAGCACAGCCGTATTGAGAAAATCCGCGCTAAGCATTTCAACTTCTGCACCGCGACTGCCCGGCAATAGCGCCAGACAATGGACATCGGGCGCAATACCCAACGTCGCACGGGCTGCCAGCTTATCGGGATGCAGCGGCATCGCATCGGCCATAGTATGACCGATAAAGCGACAGGGCACATTGAACCGATCGTAAAACGCTTTTTCAAAAGGCAAGAAGGCCAGCACCAGATTAGTCGCTTTACCTATTTTGAAAACGCGTTTTTGCCGCCATGCCCACACAGACGGGCTGACGTAGTGAATGGTGTTGATACCGCGTTGCTTGAGGTTGCCCTCTAGCGTGATATTGAAATCAGGAGCATCAATGCCTACGAAGACATCGGGCTGGAGTTCGCTGAAGCGTTGGGTTAAATCCCGCCGAATTTTCAGCAGGCGAGGAAGTCGCTCCAGCACTTCCACAATACCCATGACGGCCAGCTCTTCCATTTCGTACCAAGCTTCACAGCCTTCGGCCTGCATACGCGGCCCGGCAACGCCGACAAACCGCGCATCCGGCACCTTTTCTTTTAGCGCCCGGATCAGGCCTGCGCCAAGGATGTCGCCGGAAGTTTCTCCGGCGACCAGCCCAATAGTCAAAGGACGTGATGACATGGATTAACGAATAATGCCGCGAGTAGAACGGGCAAAGAAATCGGTAAACGCCTTCACCGCCGGGTGTTCAGCCGCCAGCGCTTCAATTTCCGGTTTCACTTCGTCTAACGTTTTACCGCTGCGGTAGAGCAGTTTGTACGCGTTACGAATCGCGTGCAGGGTATCTTTTTCGAATCCACGACGCTTCAGACCTTCAATGTTCAGGCCGAACGGCGTAGCGTGGTTACCCTGAGCGATAACATACGGCGGCACGTCTTGCGCCACACCGGAACACCCGCCAACCATAACGTGGGCACCGATGATACAGAACTGGTGTACCGCCGTCATTCCACCGATAATCGCAAAATCATCGACGGAAACGTGGCCGCCCAACGTCGCGTTATTCGCCAGAATACAACGGCTACCCACTACGCAGTCATGCGCGATATGCGTGTTGATCATCAACAGGTTATCGCTACCGACTTTAGTCAACCCACCGCCCTGTGTCGTGCCACGATGAATCGTGACGCTTTCACGGATGCGGTTACGATCGCCAATCTCAACGCGGGTCGGTTCCCCGGCATATTTGAGATCCTGGTTCACTTCACCAATTGACGTGAACTGATAGATTTCGTTGTCGCGACCAATTTTAGTGACGCCATTGACGACGACATGTGATTTCAGCACCGTCCCTTCACCGATCTCAACCTGAGAACCGATATAGCAGAACGGGCCAATATGAACGCCAGCGCCAATGATGGCACCGTCTTCAACAATCGAACTAGGGTGAATAAAGGCGGTTTGATCAATCACGTTATCAGGACTCCCGACGGCGAGCACACATCATTGACGCTTCACAGGCCACTTCGCCATCAACTTTGGCAACACCTTTAAAGCGCGCAACGCCGCGACGCTCTTTGATGAATTCAACTTCAAGGATCATTTGATCGCCTGGCTGCACGGGGCGCTTAAAGCGCGCTTCGTCAACAGCGGCGAAATAGTACAGCTCACCCGGTTCCAGTTTACCCACGCTTTTAAACGCAAGAATACCGGTGGCCTGAGCCATTGCTTCCAGAATCAGCACGCCGGGAAAAATCGGTTTGCCCGGGAAATGGCCCTGGAAGAAGGGTTCGTTGAAAGAGACGTTTTTCACCGCCCGCAGAAATTTCCCTTCTTCAAAATCCAGTACCCGATCAACCAGCAAAAACGGGAAACGGTGCGGTAATAATTCTAAAATCTCTTCAATATGCAGAGTATGAGTGTCAGTAGTCAAAATACTCTTCCTGTCCATAAAAACTGATGCCATCAACAACACGGCCTGCACAGACCCTAAATTAGGTGTCTTCAGGCAGGCCGCAAATAAAACGCGAGTGATTAAACGTTATCGACTTTTCGTTCAACGGCTTTCAGCCGTTTGCTTATCTCATCAATATTCATCACCAGCGCTGCAGTTTTGCGCCACACTTTATTGGGTTGCAAAGGAATGCCCGAAGAGTATACCCCAGGTTCTGTGATTGGTCGCATGACCATCCCCATTCCCGTTACCGTTACTTTATCGCAGATCTCCATGTGCCCATTGATCACACTGGCACCACCGATCATGCAATAACGACCAATTTTCAAGCTCCCCGCCATAATGACGCCACCCGCGACCGCGGTATTGTCGCCAATCACGACGTTGTGCGCAATCTGACATTGGTTATCAATGATAACACCATTGCCAATGACCGTATCATCCAACGCACCACGATCGATGGTTGTGCTCGCGCCAATCTCAACCCGATCGCCAATTCTGACCGTCCCCAACTGCGGGATCTTCACCCAGTTGCCGCGATCGTTGGCATAGCCAAAGCCGTCAGAACCAATCACCGTTCCCGACTGGATCAGGCAATGTTCACCCAGTTCAACGCGGTGATAAATCGTGACATTTGCCCATAAGCGCGTACCGGCACCAATGCGAGCATCTTTGCCGATAAAGCAGCCAGGGCCAATGACAACGCCATCTCCCAACAGTGCACCAGATTCGATGACGGCATTTGCGCCAACGGACACGTTCTGACCCAGCGTCGCGTCT
Source organism: Pectobacterium actinidiae (assembly GCF_000803315.1). NCBI lineage: Bacteria > Pseudomonadati > Pseudomonadota > Gammaproteobacteria > Enterobacterales > Pectobacteriaceae > Pectobacterium > Pectobacterium actinidiae. The sequence goes on along the minus strand of NZ_JRMH01000001.1, from coordinate 898,962 downwards.
GGCGCAATAACCGCGCTCGGCGCAATATCAGTTGCTGGCTGCGGCGTCGTATCCAGCAGTTGCGCCATACGCGCATAGGTAAGGTAGGGATTCTTCACTACCAGCGCCGCAACCTGACAGTAAGGTAAATCCGCTTCCGTCAGCACGACCACGGACGCTTGCGTCCCGGCCAGTTGCTCACGGTAACGACTGTCGGAAAGAAACGTAATTTGCCCAGTTTTTGCTGAATGCATAGAAGCAACACCGGTGATGACGATATCGCCATCACCGTGTAATTGTGCATCCAACTGTTGAGCTAACGCGTCCAGTCGAATTGAATACATGTATTATTTAACCTGTTTCAGCACATCGGCAGTAATGTCTTTAGCATTGGCGACATACGCAACCGCGTTAGCGTCAATCACAACATCATAACCTTCTTTGGTTGCAACGGCTTTCACCGCATCCTGAATGCGGCTCAGGATTTTGTTACGTTCTTCAGTCTGACGGCGACGGTTATCCTGCTCAAAAGCCTGCGCTTTAGTGGAGAACTGCTCGCGCTGAGCCATGACGTCCTTCTCCATTTTGCTGCGCTCGCTCGCTTTCATGGTAGAACCATCACGTTGCAGCTTCTGCATCTTGCTCTGTAAATTGCTTTCCATCGTTTGCAGTTCAGAAGCTCGACCTTTGAATTCGTTTTCCAGCTGTTTGCCAACGGTTTCACGCTGCGGCAACTGTTGGAAAATGCTAGAGACGTTAACAACGGCAATTTTATCAGCAGCCTGAACGCTGGCTGAAGCAGCCAATGCTAAACCGAGGCCTGCGGCACATAACCACTTTTTCACTATAAACTCCTCAACCTAACCTAATTTGTGTCTTAACACTGTAATTATGAGCATCGCGTCATGATATGAACGGCCTATGTTCAACCATTCATATCCATGAACAACGATGCGACATTCCCTGCATACAACCGATTGACGTCACACTACCAGGTTTTGCCAATGTTAAACTGGAACTGTTCCGACTTGTCTCCATCGTACTTTTTAACCGGCTGGGCATAGGAGAAGACCAATGGCCCAAGCGGAGACATCCATTGCAACGCGATACCGCTGGAAACACGGAAGTTGCTCGCTTTACTGTAATCCGGTACGCCCGCAGCAATCGTTGCAGGTGTATTTTCCCAGTTGGTATCCCATACCGTACCGCCATCCACGAAGAAGGAAGTACGGACAGAGTTCGCGTATTTATCACTGATAAACGGCGTCGGCACGATAAGTTCCGCACTCAGCACGGCCATCGCATTACCACCTACCGCGTCATCCAGATTGGTTGAATCGATCGGGCAATTCGCATAGGAAGACTCGCTACCATTACATTTGTAATATGCAGCCTTAGGACCGATGGTATTCGACTGAAAACCACGCACCGTGCTGGAACCACCGGCATAGAAGTTGTCGTAGAACGGCACTTCCTTACTACCGATGCCATCAGCAAAGCCTGCGCGCGTACGCCCCATCACCACCCATTTACCGCTGTCAGTCAACGGATAGTAGCTCGCGGAGTCAAACGTCAGTTTGTAGTATTCGTTGTCAGAACCCGGCACCGCAACTTTAGCATTCGCAGACGCACGAGTCCCCTTCGTCGGGAAGTAGCCGCGATCCAGATTGTTATACGACCATCCGGTATTCAGGAAGAAATCGTTCGCTTTGAAATCTGCGCTAGATTTGACATTCTCGCCAACCACAGAAGGATTAACCCCCACGGAATCCAGATAACGCCACATCGCCACCTGCGGTCTCATATCCGACAGATCGTTATGGACATAATCCAGACCGACACGCAGTGAGTTATTCTCGTTAATCGGGAAGCCCAAGGTACTGCCAACGCCATAACTCACGTTGGTGTAGTCAGACAGATCGGCGTCAGACGCCTCAAATTTGTTATAGAAGACACGGCCACCGAGGCTAACGCCATCAACGGTAAAGTACGGATCGGTCAGTGACAGCTCGACATACGTCTGGTAGTCGTTTTTAGTCCCGCTGATACCTACGGAGTTACCCGTTCCCAGCCAGTTGTCCTGCTGAACCCCAGCCTGGAAGCTCACGCCACTTTCTGTACCGAAACCGACACCAAAGTTGAATGTCCCCGTATTACGCTCTTTGACTTTATACGTTACATCAACCTGATCGGCCACGCCGGGAACACGCTGCGTTTCTACATCAACGCTTTCAAAGTATCCCAGTCGGTTTAAACGCTCTTTGCCCTGCTCAACCAGATCGTTGCCTAACCATGCCCCTTCCATCTGGCGCATTTCACGGCGCAGAACGGAGTCTTTAGACGTGTCGTTACCGTCAAAGCGGATATGACGCACGTAGAAACGGTTACCAGCATCAACGTTGATGTTTAATTTCACCGTTTTGTCTGCGTCATTAATTTCCGGCTGTGTCACCACGCGCGGATAAGCATAGCCATAACGACCCAGCAGCTTCTTGATGTCCTCTTCCATTCGGGTCACTTTCGTCCCGTTGTAGAGTTCACCCGGTTCAATCTTCGTCAACCCTTCGATTTCCGCAGAGTGACCAGCCAGATTACCTTTCACCGCTACGCCGGACAGCTTGTACTGCTCGCCTTCCGTCATATTGATGGTGATGTAGATGCCTTTTTTATCTGGCGTCAGGCTCACCTGAGTGGAATCGATGTTGAAACGCGCATAGCCACGATCCAGATAGAAACTCCGTAGGGTTTCCAGATCGCCAGACAGCTTTTGTTTCTGATATTTACGATCGCCCACCACGTTCCACCACGGCACTTCATCACGCAGTTGGAAACGAGAGATCAATTCGTCGGAGCTAAATGCTTTATTACCAACAATATTAATCTGCTGAATCTTGGCGGAAACGCCTTCCGTGAAGACCAGTTTCAGGTCTACGCGGTTACGCGGGAGCGGTGTGACAACGGCTTTAACCGACGCACTGTACTTACCCACGCTGTAGTAGAAATCTTCCAGTCCTTTTTCGATGCTGGTGAGCGCAGTCCGGTCCAACGCTTCACCGACGCGCACGCCGGAAGCCTCCAGGTTTTCTTTCAGCATGTCGTCTTTGACTGACTTATTGCCGGAAAACGTGACGCTGGCGATGGTTGGACGTTCCTTCACCTGCACAATCAGCGTTTCGCCATCGCGCAGGACACGAACATCTTCAAAATTTCCGGTCGCAAACAAGGCACGGATGGTGTTACCGATATCATCGTCACCGATGGTATCACCAACGCGGACTGGCATACTGAGTAATGCCGCCCCGACGGCAACTCTTTGCAGGCCCTCGAAATGAATGTCCTTCACTACGAACCCGTCTGCACCGTATACGGTTGCGCTGCTAAACAGCAGCGACGCTATGAGCAACTTTTTGATCGCCATCGTTGTTATGCGTTTTTCCTAACCTAATCCCGCGCCTAGAGACGAGAGAAATCATTGAAAAGTGCGAGTCCCATTAACAACATCAGCAACACTGTACCAATGCGATAGCTAACGTCCTGCACACGCTCAGAAACCGGCCTGCCCTTCAACTTTTCAACCGCAAGAAAGAGCAGGTGTCCACCATCCAATACCGGCAGAGGGAATAGATTGATGATCCCCAAATTGACACTGATTAAAGCCAAAAACATCAGGTAATAAATCAATCCATAATCTGCTGACATTCCAGCCCCCTGTGCAATCGAAATGGGACCGCTCAGGTTGTTCAGCTTAACATCACCCATAACCAGTTTCCCTAACATACTGACGGTCAATTTCATCAGTTGCCAGGTTTTATCTGTTGCCTGGTAGACAGCGCTGAACGGCCCATACTGGCGCACAGTTCTGTATTCCTCAGGCAGTGGCGTCACGCTTGGCATTACGCCTGCCAGCCCTTCAACTCTGCCACTTCCCACAGATTTGCTGTCTGGTGTTAACGTCAACGGTACTGTTGAACCATTACGCTCCACCTCCAGAGCAATAGATTGTCCGGGGTTATCGCGCACGGCGATGACAAAATCACGCCATTGCGCTAGCGCCTGCCCGTCGACTTTAACGATCCTATCCCCGACTTGCAAACCTGCTTTTTCCGCCGCCGACCCTGCCTGCACCTGATGCAGTACCGGCTCGATTTGCGGACCACGCGGAATAATCCCAAGTGAGGCGGCGGGATCTTGCTTATCCGGTTCAAACTGCCACTCACGTAAATCCAGCGTTTTTTGAACGACACGGTCAGAGCCTAAAGGTGCGGTTCCGATCACAACATCGCTATCGCCGATTTTACCGATCAGAGCCAGACGCGCAGCATCCCAATCAGGCGTTTCGATACCATCAACGGACTTTAGTTCCGTTCCCGCCGACATTTCCGCCTGCGCCGCGATGGAGTTGGGCAGTATTTCACCTACTACCGGACGCACGCCGGGTACACCGAGAATAAACACCAGCCAGTAGGCCACAATCGCAAACAGGAAATTGGCAATTGGGCCGGCGCTAACGATGGCCGCACGCTGCCAGACCGTTTTACTGTTAAATGATTGGTGACGGAATTCTGGCGCAACCGTGTCGACGCGCTCATCCAGCATCTTGACGTAGCCGCCAAGCGGGATCAGCGCAATCACGAATTCTGTACCCGTGCGATCGCGACGACGCCATAGCGCGCGTCCGAAACCGACAGAAAAGCGTTCGACCTTCACACCACAGCGGCGCGCGACCCAGAAATGCCCAAATTCATGGACAGTGACCAGCACACCCAGTGCAATGATAAACGCGGCAAGATTCCAAAGAAAACTCAGCATAAATAGCTCTACCGCTTTATTCTAAGCCACTTTAAACAGCAGCAGCATCAGGCAAGAGAACACAGGAACCGCAGCAGTCAGGCTGTCGATACGATCGAGCACGCCACCGTGCCCCGGAATCAAATGGCTACTGTCTTTGATGCCCGCCTCGCGTTTGAACATACTTTCCGTCAAATCACCCAGCACCGAGGCCAGCGCAGCGGCGATGGAACAAATCAACAACGTCGCTGGCGCTACCGTTAACGGCGCATACAGGCTAAACAGCACAGAGATTAACGCAGAGGTTGCCAGACCACCGAGAAAGCCTTCCCAGGTTTTGCCCGGCGAGACTTTTGGCGCGAGTTTACGCTTACCAAACAGTTTACCGAACATGTAGGCACCGCTGTCTGCCCCCCACACCAACAGCATGACGTACAGCAGCCACCAGGCACCAGCGAATGGATTAATCGCGTAATCGTAATGGCGAAGCGCGACCATGCCCCAGAAAAACGGCACGATCGTCATGATACCGAACACCAGTCGCAATGTACGCGAATGACGCCAGAATGAAGCAGAAGCCGGATAGAACAGCACCAACAGCAGCGCGACACCCCACCACACCAGTGATGACCACAGCGCGATACTGATTTGCGGAATATGAACGGAATAATGGTAGGCCGGGAGTGATAACAGCATCAACGCCAGCAAGAAACCACACAGGATCGCGAGCCATAGGCGTTGACCATAAGAGGCAAACCCCGCCAACTGGCCCCATTCCCACGCCGCTAGCATACAGACAGCTAGCGTAACCAACGTGAATCCCAGAGGAGGCAGCAAGAAAAGTGCTGCAATAACAATCGGGATCAAAATAAAAGCAGTAATCAGGCGATACTTCAGCAAAAGTTCCCCCTAGGATGCATCAGCATCGATAGGTGTTGTTCCCCCGAAGCGGCGCTCGCGTTGTGCAAAAGCATTCAGCGCACCTTCAAAGACTTGTTCATCGAAATCAGGCCAGAGGACATCAGTAAAGTAAAATTCAGCATAAGCAATTTGCCACAGAAGAAAATTACTGATGCGGTGTTCTCCACCGGTTCTGATCACCAAATCAACCGGAGCCAGATCATTCAGACAGATGTACTGACATAATGACGCTTCATTAATGCTATCAGGGCGCAGAATGCCTTCCTGCACCTGCTCTGCAAGTTGCCGTACTCCCTGAATAATATCCCAACGGCCGCCATAATTCGCGGCAATATTCAGTGTGAGCCCCTGATTCTTTTCTGTCAGTGCTTCTGAACGGCGGATTCGTTCTTGCAAACGCGGACTGAAGCGGCCGATATCGCCAATGACCCGCAGGCGGACATTGTGCTTGTGCAAGCTTTTCACTTCGCTGTCCAGCGCCCTAACAAACAGTTCCATGAGTGCGGAAACTTCCTGCGCCGGACGGTTCCAGTTTTCACTGCTAAATGCGTAAAGTGTCAGTGCATCCAGCCCTTGGCTCACTGCAAAACTGACCGAACGTCGCACAGCCTTTACACCAGCCTGATGGCCAAAAATCCGCATTTTCCCCCGGCTTTTCGCCCAGCGACCATTGCCATCCATGATAATGGCAACATGCCGCGGCCCGGCGGGTGGCAGATCGTTAGTATTTTTTTGATTATCGGACGGCATAACGCGTACTTATTTCCTCAAGCAAGAAATACAACAGTCCTTCCGTAACATCAGACCCCGTTAGCGCAAAAAAAGCCGTGAACGATCACGGCTTAGCTTCACAGTCGATTAAACAATTTTCGCATAATCAACCATTGAGTGGCGCAGACTATACCACCTCCACCGCACATGAACAAATTGTGCCATGGGTCTATCCGGCTACCGCGCGTAATGTATCAGGGTCTGTGTTGCGGCCTGTCTGGCCCAGCCGTCGATAAACAGAACATCATCAACGCTGGCGGGTTCTGGTAATGTAAGTTGTTCAATAACCTGACGATTTACCGCTGCAATATCCGTAAAACGGATTTGCGACTGCAAAAATGCCGCTACCGCAATTTCATTTGCGGCGTTCAACGCCGTGGTGGCCGACTGACCATGATTACAGGCATCAATAGCGAGCTGTAAACAAGGGTAGCGCGCATAGTCTGGGGCTAAAAATGTCAGCTCGCCAATCTGGCAAAAATCTAACGCTTTTGCCCCCGATGTCACACGTTCAGGATACGCCATGGCATGAGCAATCGGCGTACGCATATCGGGCGATCCCAACTGCGCTAGAACGCTGCCATCACGGTAACGTACCATCGAGTGAATCACCGACTGCGGATGGATAATGACTTCCATCTCTTCGGCAGAAGCATTAAACAGCCAGCGCGCTTCGATATACTCCAGCCCCTTGTTCATCATCGTGGCAGAATCAACCGAAATTTTGCGCCCCATTGACCAGTTTGGGTGCGCGCACGCCTGATCTGGCGTCATATCCGCCAGCGCCGACACCGGCGTTTCACGAAACGGCCCACCGGAGCCAGTCAGAACAATACGTTCGACCCCATGCTGCGACAATGAAGCGTAGCCTAATTGGCGCTGAATTTGCTCAGGTAAACTCTGAAAAATCGCATTATGTTCACTATCAATCGGTAAAAGCTGCGCGTCACTTTGCGCCACAGCATCCATGAAGAGACGCCCACAGGTAACCAGTGATTCTTTGTTCGCCAACAACACCTGTTTTCCGGCATGGATTGCTGCCAGCGTCGGCAATAATCCAGCGGCCCCCACAATCGCGGCCATGACCTGATCAACGCCATCTAATGCAGCAAGGTCACACGCGGCCTGAACGCCTGCCAGCACTTCCGTTTTGCAACCATAGCCCGCCAACTGCTGGCGCAGGGCGGTTGCAGAGGCTTCATCCGCCATTGAGGCATAAGCGGGTTGGAAAGCGAGGCACTGCTCTAACATCAACTTGACGTTGTGTCCGGCAGAGAGCGCGCGTACAGCAAATTTATCGGGGTTGGCATTAATGACGGCCAGCGAACTGACGCCAATAGAGCCAGTGGAACCAAGAATTGTCAGTTGCTTCATTAAAAATGCTCTGAATAACCGGATTTGATGACAGGAAGGTACACGAGTCTGAGACGATTACCATGATATATCTCTGCTCTCGATCACAGTCACGACAGCCACAAGCATATACCTAGCAAAAAATTGTTTACTACCCAGAGGGGCTAGCCTTCACCCATTCCTTGCATAACCATTGTAATACTCTACATAATTCACGTTTCAGGCAGGCGGCTAGAGATGGCATCCCGATGAGCTTACTCAAGTAAGTGATTCGGGTGGCTGAACGCGGCCAACACACATGCAACGTGAAGAATGACGAGTATAAAAATAAAGCGCCGTAGGAAAAAGGGGGCCAGCCCACACGCTCCCTGCGACGCACTATCCAACAGGCTGATTAGAACTCCATCAGCTCCGCTTCTTTTTCTGCCAGAGCCACATCCACTTTCTTAATGAAGTTATCAGTCAGTTTCTGCACGTCGTCCTGAGCACGACGTTCTTCATCTTCACTGATCGCTTTATCTTTAAGCAGCGCTTTCAGTTTGTCGTTAGCATCGCGGCGCACGTTACGTACAGAAACGCGCCCTTGCTCCGCTTCACCGCGAACGACTTTGATCAGATCTTTACGACGTTCTTCCGTCAGTGGTGGCAGTGGAACACGGATTACTGTACCAGCTGAAGACGGGTTCAGGCCGAGATCGGAGGCCATGATCGCTTTCTCAACCGCTGGGCCAAGCGAACGATCAAATACCGTAATCGCCAGCGTGCGGGAATCTTCTACGACAACGTTAGCAACCTGACGCAGTGGCGTTGCGCTGCCATAATATTCAACCTGGATGCCATCGAGAATGCTAGGCGATGCACGGCCGGTACGGATTTTGCTGATCTGATTTTTAAACGCTTCAACACATTTGTCCATGCGCGTTTCAGCATCTTTTCTGATTTCATTAGTCACGTTGTGAACCCTTGAAAACTGGTTGCCTGGCAGGCCATGCAGTGCATGACCCGGTGAATAATTAATGCCAGCGCGTGGCTGGCGTATAGAGCAATACTGAGAATATATTACCCTATAATCGGGATTAGCCGTTATTACTGACTAATCAACGTCCCTTCTTTTTCACCCATGACAACGCGACGCAGTGCGCCAGGCTTGTTCATGTTGAAAACACGGATTGGTAAATTATGGTCGCGTGCCAGCGTGAACGCGGCAAGATCCATGACTTTCAGCTCACGTTCTAACACGTCTTGATAAGTTAGCGTTTCATACATCGTCGCTGTAGGATCTTTCACTGGATCGGCAGAATAGACGCCATCGACTTTTGTCGCTTTCAATACGACATCCGCTTCAATCTCAATGCCGCGTAGGCAAGCCGCAGAATCTGTGGTGAAGAAAGGGTTGCCTGTTCCGGCGGAGAAAATCACTACGCGGTTATTACGCAGCAGGCTAATCGCCTCTGCCCAGCTGTAGTTATCACAGACGCCATTCAGCGGAATAGCAGACATCAGGCGAGCGTTCACATAGGCACGGTGCAACGCATCACGCATTGCCAGACCATTCATGACGGTCGCCAGCATTCCCATGTGGTCGCCCACAACGCGGTTCATACCCGCTTTAGCCAGACCCGCGCCACGAAACAGGTTACCACCGCCGATAACTACACCGACCTGAATGCCTAACTCAACCAGTTCTTTCACTTCCTGAGCCATGCGATCCAGAATGCTCGCATCGATACCAAAACCTTCAGTTCCCTGTAAAGCTTCGCCACTGAGCTTCAGCAGGATTCGTTGATAGACGGGTTTTGCATTGGTTGCCATGGTGTTCTTATCCTACAGGCTGTCGTCGTATTGAGGGGTTGTAAAAATCAAAACTGTTCCACTCGGCTCCTATCTGAATACAGGAAACCAAGCGAACTAAAACTCTTTGGGCTGGATAAAAAGGAACCGCCAACTGGCGGCTCTTTTTTTGTTATTAAGACTGCTTACTCATTGCTGCAACTTCAGCAGCAAAGTCAGTCTCAACTTTCTCAATGCCTTCACCCACTTCGAAACGGATGAAGTTAGTCACGTCAGCGTTGTGCTCTTTCAGCAGTTGACCAACAGACTTGGCTGGATCCATAACGAAAGGCTGACCCGTCAGAGAAACTTCACCGGTGAATTTCTTCATACGGCCTTCAACCATTTTCTCTGCGATTTCTTTCGGCTTGCCAGACTGCATCGCGATTTCCAACTGAACCTGGTACTCTTTCTCTACCACTTCAGCAGACACGTCTTCTGGCTTAACGAATTCTGGCTTGCTTGCTGCAACATGCATAGCCAGGTGTTTAACCAGCTCTTCGTCAGCGCCTTTAGCGGCAACCAGAACACCGATGCGCGCACCGTGTTGGTAGTTACCCAGAACTTCGCCTTCCAGAGCAGAAACGCGGCGAATGTTGATGTTCTCACCAATTTTCGCAACCAGTGCAACACGCTCTTCTTCGAACTGTGCTTTCAGCACGTCAACATCAGTGATTTTACCTGCAACCGCAGCATCCAGCACTTTGTCAGCAAATGCCTGGAAACCAGCATCTTTAGCAACGAAGTCGGTCTGGCAGTTAACTTCCAGAATCACAGCGTAGTTACCGTCGATCTTAGTCTTGATCACGCCATCAGCAGCAACGTTACCAGCTTTCTTAGCCGCTTTAATTGCGCCAGATTTACGCATGTTTTCGATTGCCAGCTCGATGTCGCCATTAGCTTCAACCAGCGCCTTCTTACATTCCATCATGCCCGCAGCGGTACGCTCACGCAGCTCTTTTACCAGGGATGCGGTAATTTCAGCCATTCTAAAATCCTCGGAAGATTTGTTCTGCCTGGTCGTCACGACCAAACAGCTTTAAAAGTGAAAAAGGGGCCATAAAAAGGCCCCTAACCAAACTAGTACTACCTGGTTAATAAGGGCTCAACGAGCCAGACTTATTATTCAGCTTCTACTAAGCCTTCTTCTGCCTGCACAGCCAGATCTTGAGAACGGCCTTCGCGGACAGCAGTAGCAACAGCGCTCAGGTACAGGCTAACTGCACGGATTGCGTCATCGTTACCAGGGATGATGTAGTCAACGCCATCTGGATCGGAGTTGGTATCAACCACTGCGAATACCGGAATACCCAGGTTGTTAGCTTCTTTGATTGCGATGTGCTCGTGATCGGCGTCGATAACGAACAGCGCGTCTGGCAGACCGCCCATATCTTTGATACCGCCCAGGCTGTTTTCCAGCTTGTCCAGTTCACGAGTGCGCATCAGCGCCTCTTTTTTGGTCAGCTTGTCGAACGTGCCGTCTTGAGATTGGGTTTCCAGATCTTTCAAACGTTTGATGGACTGACGAACGGTTTTCCAGTTAGTCAGCATACCGCCCAACCAACGATGGTTCACGAAGAACTGATCGCAGTTGTTGGCTGCATCTTTTACCGCTTCGCTTGCTGCGCGCTTAGTACCAACGAACAGAATTTTGCCTTTGCGAGAAGCAATTTTGCTCAGCTCAGCCAGAGCGTCGTTGAACATCGGTACAGTTTTTTCAAGGTTGATGATGTGAACTTTGTTACGTGCACCGAAGATGAATGGCTTCATTTTCGGGTTCCAGTAACGGGTCTGGTGACCAAAGTGTACGCCAGCCTTGAGCATATCGCGCATGGAAACAGTTGCCATGATTACCTCTATTGATTAAGTATGGGGTTATGCCTCCACATGTCCCATTGCGCCGACCCCATCCGGTGAAACACCTCAGGAGCACCCCGGCGAACGTGCCGACATGTGTGTGTTATTTACACAAAGTGAGTTTAGTCGATGTGGTTGAATACCGTATAACCGATATCCAGCCGGATCATCGGCGCGCTTTATACCATAAATCCCCCAGCGACACCAACATTTGTTATTCAACCGTCCACAAATCAGAATGATAGTTTGGCAAGCCAGCGGCATGGCTGGTAACATAAGTTATTAGTTATCGCTCTTAATTTTTGTGCTTAACAGGCACCTGCGGACAATCATCAATGGCAATTTCAATTAAAACTCCTGAAGACATCGAAAAAATGCGCGTAGCGGGTCGCCTGGCTGCCGAAGTTCTGGAAATCATCGAGCCCCACGTGGTGCCGGGCGTTAGTACTGGCGAGCTGGACAGAATCTGTCACGATCACATCACCAATAAGCAGCAGGCCATTTCTGCTTGTCTGGGCTACCACGGCTTCCCGAAATCCGTCTGCATCTCCATCAATGAAGTGGTGTGCCACGGTATTCCTAGCGAAGAACGCATTTTGAAAGACGGCGACATCGTCAACATCGACGTCACCGTAATCAAAGACGGCTTCCACGGCGATACGTCAAAAATGTTCATTGCGGGCAAACCGACCATTCTGGGTGAGCGCCTCTGCCGCATCACGCAGGAAAGTCTCTATCTGGCGCTGAAAATGGTTAAGCCAGGCATTCGCCTGCGTACGTTGGGCAAAGCGATCCAGCAGTTTGCGGAAGGGAATAATTTCTCCGTGGTGCGTGAGTACTGCGGTCACGGCATCGGCAAGGGCTTCCACGAAGAGCCACAGGTTCTGCACTACGATGCAGACGACGGTGGCGTAGTGCTGCAAGCGGGTATGGCATTTACGATCGAGCCTATGCTCAATGCCGGTGATTTCCGTATTCGTACCATGAAAGACGGCTGGACGGTAAAAACCAAAGATCGCAGCTTGTCGGCACAGTACGAGCATACTATTGTGGTAACCGATAACGGCTGCGAAATAATGACGTTGCGAAAGGATGACACCATCCCCAACATCATCACGCATGAACAGTAAACACGGAGCCGGCAGATGCCGGCTTTTTTATGGCGTGCAGAAAGCACGCCACCCTACGAGCCGTCGCAAGCGACGTTGAAAAACGCGCTCTGCGTTTTTTTATGGGCTGCGCTATGACAGATAACCGATTTTCGCCAGACAGTACGCCACCCGACGCGTCCTCATCAAACAGCCCTGTAGATCCCAGTGCACCAGCGCAGTTGCCCGCTTCACCGCTGACCTACGCGGATGACATGCTGAATTGCCAGACGTTAAAACAGCAGTTGGAACTGTTTCAGCTTTGGCTCGGTTCAGAATTCCGTTCCGGCGTCAGCGCAGAAAAGCTGATTGATGCCAGAACTTTGTTCATCGATCGCCTGTTGCAACGGCTGTGGTACTTCCACGGCTTTGAAAATATTGCCCAAACGTCACTGGTGGCAGTGGGTGGATATGGCCGAGGAGAGCTACACCCGCTTTCCGATATCGATGTGCTGGTATTAAGCCAGACGGCACTGAGTGAGGAGCACTCACAGCGCGTCGGCCAATTCATCACCCTACTGTGGGATTTGAAGCTGGAAGTCGGCCATAGTGTCAGGACGCTGGAAGAGTGCTTACAGGAAGGACGCGCAGACATTTCTGTCGCGACCAACCTGATCGAATCCCGCATGATATGCGGCGACGTCGCCCTGTTTCTTACGCTGCAAAAACACGTGTTCAGCGATGAATTTTGGCCATCCTCCGCATTTTTCCCAGCAAAAATCGCCGAACAACAAGAGCGCCATCAGCGCTATCACAGCACCAGCTACAACCTGGAGCCCGATATCAAGAGCAGCCCAGGCGGACTACGCGACATTCACACGCTGCTGTGGGTCGCGAGACGCCACTTCGGTGCGACCTCGCTCAACGAAATGGTAGGGTTCGGCTTTCTGACAGAAGCGGAGCGTAAAGAGCTGAACGAATGCCAAAGCTTTTTGTGGCGCATCCGCTTCGCCCTGCACCTGATCCTGCCGCGTTACGACAATCGGCTGCTGTTCGACAGACAGCTTAACGTCGCGCAATTGTTGCAATATCAGGGCGAGGGGAATACGCCGGTAGAACGCATGATGAAGGACTTCTACCGTATGACGCGTCGCGTCAGCGAGTTGAACCAGATGCTGTTGCAGCTCTTTGACGAAGCAATTCTGGCACTGGATGCGAGTGAGAAGCCTCGTCAGATTGACGATGAATTCCAGTTACGCGGCAATCTGCTTGATCTGCGCGATGAGAATCTGTTTATCAAAAAGCCAGAAGCCATCATGCGCATGTTCTACCTGATGGTGCGCAACCGTGATATTAGCGGTATTTACTCCACCACATTGCGCCAGTTGCGCCATGCTCGTCGCCACCTTGCCAGCCCGCTTTGCACCATCCCAGAAGCACGTCAGCTGTTCATGAATATTCTGCGCCATCCGCATGCGGTAAGCCGTGCGCTGCTGCCAATGCATCGCCACAGCGTGCTGTGGGCGTATATGCCGCTGTGGGGAAACATCGTCGGTCAGATGCAGTTCGATCTGTTTCACGCCTATACGGTGGATGAACACACGATCCGCGTTCTGCTCAAGCTGGAAAGCTTTGCCGATGAGGATACGCGGCCACAGCATCCTCTGTGCGTAGAGCTCTACCCTCGCCTGCCCCAGCCCGAATTATTGCTGCTGGCCGCGTTGTTCCACGATATCGCCAAAGGCCGAGGAGGCGATCACTCTGAACTGGGCGCGCAGGATGTGCTGGAGTTTGCCGCACTGCACGGACTGAACTCGCGTGAAGCTCAGTTGGTTTCCTGGCTGGTGCGCTGCCACCTGCTGATGTCGGTCACCGCACAGCGTCGCGACATTCAGGATCCCACCGTCATTCAGCAATTTGCCACCGAAGTGCAGAGCGAAACTCGCCTGCGCTATCTGGTCAGCCTGACAGTTGCGGATATTTGCGCGACGAATGAAACGCTGTGGAACAGTTGGAAACAGAGCCTGTTGCGTGAACTCTATTTCGCTACCGAGAAGCAGCTGCGACGTGGCATGCAAAATACGCCGGATTTACGCGAACGCGTCCGCCACCATCGGTTGCAGGCGCTGGCGCTACTGCGCATGGACAACATTGACGAAGAAGCGTTGCACCATATCTGGAGCCGCTGTCGAGCCGATTATTTCCTGCGTCACTCGCCAAATCAGCTTGCCTGGCACGCACGTCATCTGCTGGAACATGACGTCAACAAACCGCTCGTGCTGATCAGCCATCAAGCCAGCCGTGGCGGTACAGAGATTTTTATCTGGAGCCCGGACAGACCTTACCTTTTCGCGGCGGTCGCTGGCGAACTGGATCGACGCAACCTCAGCGTGCACGATGCGCAAATTTTCACCAGCCGCGACGGCATGGCGATGGATACGTTCATCGTGCTGGAACCGGACGGCAGCCCGCTGGCGCAGGATCGGCATGAGATGATCCGCCACGCGCTGGAACAGGCGCTGACACATCGGCACTACCAACACCCGCGCGTGCGCCGACCATCACCTAAGCTGCGCCATTTCAGCGTCCCCACCGAGGTCAACTTTCTGCCGACACATACGGACAGACGTAGCTACATGGAGCTCTGCGCGCTTGACCAACCGGGACTGTTGGCACGCATCGGTGAAATTTTTGCCGATCTCAACCTGTCGCTGCATGGCGCACGCATTTCCACGATCGGCGAGCGGGTAGAGGATCTTTTCATTCTGGCCGACAGCGACAGACGGGCATTAAAGCCGGATTTACGCCTTAAATTGCAAGAACGGTTGACAGAAGCCCTTAACCCAAACGATAAAGTACCATTGAGTTAATTTTTACAATCAGGAAAGAGAAATCAGGATGCACCAACAATTACAGAACATCATTGAGACGGCTTTCGAGCGCCGCGCTGAAATCACTCCGGCAAACGCAGACACCGTCACGCGTGAAGCCGTCAATCAGGCTATCAACCTGCTGGATAGCGGCGCCCTGCGCGTTGCAGAGAAAATCGACGGCCAGTGGGTTACGCATCAGTGGCTGAAGAAAGCCGTGCTGCTCTCTTTCCGTATTAACGATAACCAACTTATCGAAGGCGGAGAAACACGCTTTTTCGACAAAGTGCCAATGAAATTCGCTGACTATGATGAAGCGCGTTTCCAGCGTGAAGGCGTGCGCGTTGCACCACCAGCCAGCGTGCGTCGCGGTGCCTATATCGCACGTAATACCGTGCTGATGCCATCTTACGTCAACATCGGCGCTTACGTTGATGAAGGCACCATGGTGGATACGTGGGTAACCGTAGGCTCTTGTGCTCAGATCGGTAAAAATGTTCACCTGTCCGGCGGCGTGGGCATCGGTGGTGTTTTGGAGCCGTTACAGGCTAACCCAACCATCATCGAAGATAACTGCTTCATCGGTGCGCGTTCTGAAGTCGTAGAAGGCGTTGTGGTTGAGGAAGGTTCCGTCATCTCCATGGGCGTGTTCATCAGCCAAAGTACCCGTATTTACGATCGTGAAACGGGTGAAATTCACTATGGCCGCGTCCCCGCAGGCTCCGTCGTGGTTTCTGGCAACCTGCCGTCCAAAGATGGTAGCCACAGCATGTACTGCGCCATCATTGTGAAGAAAGTGGATGCAAAAACCCGCGGTAAAGTGGGTATCAATGAGTTATTACGCTCTATCGACTAAACGAGAAACGGCGGGTTAATCCCCCGCCGTTTTTTTATGCTCGAACGATAATCAGGACTATCTAAAAACCGAGAAGGTGACGCTATGTATGACAATCTAAAAAGCCTGGGCATTACCAATCCCGATGATATCGATCGCTATAGCCTGCGTCAGGAAGCAAACAACGACATCCTGAAGATCTATTTTCGCAAAGATAAGGGCGAGTTTTTTGCTAAAAGCGTGAAGTTCAAATATCCACGTCAGCGCAAGACCATCGTGGCCGACAACAGCGGACAGGGCTATAAAGAGATCAACGAGATCAGCCCAAATCTGCGTTATGTAATTGATGAGTTAGATAAAATCTGCCAGCAGGAACAGGTTGAAGTCGATCTGAAACGCAAAATCCTCGATGACCTACGTCATCTGGAGAGCGTGGTTTCCAACAAAATTACCGAAATCGAAGCGGATTTAGAGAAGTTGACCAAGAACCGTTAAACACGTTCATCTCTAAATACATTAAGACAGACCGCAACGAAAACGGGAGCCTTGTGAGCTCCCGTTTCTTATCTCAGCACAGCATTACTGTGCGTCAACTGAATCAGCCCATGCCTCAACCCACGGGCATGAAATCACTTCCGGCTCTGGATGTTCAACAGCATCAATTTCCAAAACATCACCCAGACGCTTCGCACCGATTTCCTGCAACAGTGCATCGAAAAGATGACCACCCGCGCAGAAGTTCGGGTAACTGCTGTCACCCAGCGCAATCACGCCATAGCGCAGCGCGGGCTGGTAACCGCCTTTCTCACGCAGTGCGGCGTAAAGCGGAACAATAGAATCAGGCAACTGGCCTTGTCCCGTCGTCGACGTGACGACTAAAACCGAATGCTCGCGGTAATCCAGCCAGGATTCCAGCGTCGCATCTTCAAAGACCTTAACCTCGTGACCACGATCCTTGAGTATATTTTCGGCTTCTTCGGCCACCAGCAATGCATTCCCGTAGACCGTACCAACAAAAATACCAATCTGCGCCATGCTTCTGACTCCCTTTTTAATTCAATATGTTTGATATAAAAGTAATATAAAAATAATACGGCAGTAATAAGACTGCGATGATTACTCGACGAAATGTTCGCTATCCTGACCTGAGTCGGCAGGAAACTCAACCCCTTCAAAATCAGGGAGAATCCCCTGCCAGCCAAACTGCCTCATCACCCCCTGCCACGGGGAATCCCAACGCGCCTGTAGCCTCAATGGCTGTCCGCTCACCGGATGGTTTAGCTGTAACTCGCTGGCATGCAGCATGAGCCTGCCGCAGGAAAAGTGCGACTCCATGCCGCGATTGTGTCGCAGGTCGCCATGCGCGGTATCGCCGATAATCGGATGATGGATATGTGACATATGGCGGCGTAGCTGGTGCTTGCGCCCGGTCTGTGGCTTCAACTCCATCAGACTGTAGCGTGCCGTAGGATAACGACCGATGGCGACCGGCATCTCAACCTGCGCCAACGAACGGTAATGTGTGACGGCAGGCTGCGGTGCCTTATCAGGATGGGTAAACTTGTCAGCAATCTTGTCCAGCTCTTCGGTGAGCGCATAGTCGATCACGCCGTCATCCAGCACATAGCCCCGTACAACGGCATGGTACATTTTCTGCATCTGGTGCGATTCAAATTGCTGGGATAACGCACGCGCCACCTCGCTGGACAGCGCTAGCAGCAACACGCCGGATGTCGGCCTGTCGAGACGATGAACGGTATACACATGCTGGCCGATCTGATCGCGCACGGTTTGCATCACCACGACTTTTTCTTTGCGATCCAGCCAACTACGATGGACTAACCAGCCGCTGGGTTTATTGACGGCAACCAGATGCTCATCCTGATAAATAATCTCAAGCATCGTGCGCTGCGCCATCCTGCACATCGGGGTTGAACAGCTCATCGAGCAGCCTGATACGCAACAAAATCGCCGCAGTCTCTTCTGGCGTACCTTCCAGTGCTTCTTCAAAATAAGGCAGTAAAACCAACTCAGCGGGCAGCGCTAGCTCGCTGTCCAATAAGGCATGCATGCGCGGCAAAAAAACCCACTGCAACCACTCTTCGGGTTTCATGGTATCGAGACTGAAAGGCTCCGTGCTGTTAAAGGCCTCATCTTCCGGCGGGACAACCTGCCAGAAAGGGCTTTCTCTCAATGCGCGCTCAATATCGAATAATGACTGACGAACCTGGTTCTCTCTACTCATGCGGTTTCTCGCCCTAGACGCCAACAGTAATGGCGGCAAAGCATAGCACTGATATCAGTCTGACCCAATCGCTGCATTTTGGTCATATGCTATGTAAAATAACCCCTGATTCCGATCGTTACAGGCAAAAAATTGGGGGTACTGATTGCTCAGTACCCCCGGTTCGTTTTATAGCTATCCCGCTACACATTTGCATCCCTGCTCATCCGTGAAAACTTTTCCTTTTTGGTCGTCCTAACCCACAATCCTTGCTGGCGTCCCACTTTCTTCCTGACGTTTCCATCCTGTATCTTCCGTGATTCAATCCCTTTAGGCTCCTGCCCCACCGATATTCCTAATCGGCTCTCGGTCTCCTTCCTGGAGGTGTCCCTGATTTCATCCTGAAACCCTATTTCTTCCTGAAAACTGTGCTTCTTCCTGAAAACAATGCTTTTTCCTGAAGCGACTGTTTCTTCCTAAAACAGCGTTTATCCCTAAAACAACGTTTCTTCCTAAAGCAATGTCTCTTCCTGAAACAATGTTTCTTCCTGAGAACAACCCGAGCGCAGTAACGTTATTTTGTTACCTATAGTAACGGTTACACACACTGTAACCGGTTACTAACTTAAGTAATAAGATGTATTAATTGTCAGCTTTCAGCAAGGGGTAATTGACAATGTATCTCAACGCCCCTCAGGTGACACAGCGAGATTTTATTATAATCTTCTAATTAATAATGAAAAAATAAAAATGAAACATATTTTCAACATTAAAGATAAGACATTTCTTACAGCAAATGTAAGAGATCTCTCACAAAGCCGAAAGTGAAATTCGATTAACCATTAGACCGCTAACGGATTAAGCCCAGAAAGAAATAACGCCAGCGTTGGCGCTAAGATCTGACGTTTTTTCGTGCCGAATTCTTCCAGGATGATTTCCCCGGAAACATTACACAGCGACACCATTGTCAGCTCCGAATCGGTCGTCGCTAAAAACAGCGTAGGCATAAGCTTAAGGCGTTTCTGCGTTAATAAATGACCAATCAGATTTTCCTGCATCCGGGTGAAATCCTCTTCGCTCCACACCTGCAACAGCTGGCAAGATAGCGAATCAAACTGCGCCGCCATATCCCCGGCATACTGCGCGGTGTAAAAAGCATGAATATCGGGATGCAGGCTGATTTCCAGCGCACGTTCCACACCATCTAATGCGGCTGAAGAAGTAAAAGGCTGTGGCGACCAGTGAACCGTATCGTCATAATTTTCGACAATACACGGGGAAGGTATACCGTAAAGTGCTTCACTGGCAGGCAAATGCCCCTTTTCCTTCTGCCAACAGGCAACATAGCGCTGAGTAAACGCCGCCAGTGCTGAAACAACCTCATGCTCCATAATTTTTCTCATCACTCTTTTAGTCAGGTTACACTATTCACCATCACGCTTATCACATCAAGGTAACAGCATGTCCGTCTATGACAAGCATCAGGCCCTGAGCGGGCTGACACTGGGCAAACCCACTCCCTATCACGACCGCTATGATGCCGCACTTCTGCAACCCGTGCCACGTAGCCTGAACCGCGTTCCACTCGGCATTTATCCTGACAATCTGCCTTTTCATGGCGCGGATATCTGGACGCTCTATGAGCTTTCCTGGCTGAACAATCGCGGCGTGCCTCAGGTCGCCGTCGGTGAAATGCATCTTAATGCGGAAAGCCTGAATCTGATTGAATCAAAAAGCTTTAAGCTGTATCTGAACAGCTTTAATCAGACAGTATTCGACAGCTGGGAAAGCGTACGCGCAACGTTAGCCAAGGATCTGGCGGATTGCGCACAGGGAGATGTCAGCATCACACTTTTCAAACTCAGCGAGCTTGAAGGCCAGCCGATAGCAGGATTCACAGGCGAGTGTATCGACGATCAAGACATTCAGATCGACAGCTACGACTTCAACGCCGACTATCTGGCGACAAACGAACAGGACGCACCAATCGTTGAAGAAACGCTGGTCAGCCACCTGCTGAAATCCAACTGTTTGATCACCCATCAGCCCGACTGGGGCTCGGTACAAATTCACTATCGCGGCAAGCGCATCAACCGTGAAGCGCTGCTGCGCTACATTGTCTCATTTCGTCATCATAACGAATTTCACGAACAGTGTGTGGAACGAATTTTTAACGACATCATGCGCTATTACCAGCCGGAAAAACTCAGCGTGTATGCCCGCTATACCCGACGCGGCGGGCTGGACATCAACCCATGGCGCAGTAATACCCCTTTTAACGCGCCAAATGGACGCCTGCCGCGCCAGTAACCAGTCGATAAGCCGCAGGCTTGCAGAGTAAATTGCGTGGCATCGCGCAAGTAAGGCGACAGACTGCCGCCAACATTGGAAAAAATGATGGCGGCACGTTAAGGTGGTGTGCCAGACAATAAAAGATCCATAACGTCTGAACGGTGCTCAAGTAGGTTTCATTTAAGCTCGCGGTATTTAACGCATGCGCGTTTCGCGTCGTGTCTTAAATGAATGACATTCGTGCCGTGCTGCTGAAACGTCGAGCGTGTAACAACAGAACGTGCTCTCGTCAGCCAGCATGGCATCGCGAATTATATTGCGTTTCAAGGAGCAAAATTGATTACACATATCAGCCCATTGGGATCGATGGATTTGTTATCGCAGTTGGAAGTGGACATGCTGAAAAGCACAGCCAGCAGCGATCTCTACCGTTTGTTTCGCAACTGTTCCCTCGCCGTACTGAATTCCGGTAGCCAGACAGATAACAGCAAAGAGCTGCTGTCTCGTTATGAAGATTTTGATATCAACGTGCTGCGCCGCGAGCGTGGTGTCAAACTGGAATTGGTGAACCCGCCGGAAGACGCTTTCGTTGACGGCAACATCATTCGAGCCTTGCAGGCTAATCTGTTCGCCGTATTGCGCGACATTCTTTTCGTCAACGGCCAAATCGCCAGCGCAGGTCGCTATCAGAACCTGAATCTGGAAAATTCCGCCCATATCACCAATCTGGTGTTCTCTATCCTGCGTAACGCCAGGGCGCTCCACGTCGGGGAAGAACCGAATATGGTGGTATGCTGGGGCGGTCACTCGATTAATGAAATTGAATACCAGTACGCTCGCAAGGTAGGCAGCCAGCTTGGCCTGCGTGAACTGAATATCTGCACGGGCTGCGGTCCGGGTGCGATGGAAGCCCCTATGAAGGGTGCCGCCGTCGGTCACGCGCAGCAGCGCTATAAAGAAGGACGCTTCATCGGTATGACCGAGCCGTCCATCATTGCCGCCGAACCGCCAAATCCGCTGGTCAATGAACTGATTATCATGCCGGATATCGAAAAGCGTCTGGAAGCCTTTGTCCGTATCGGACACGGCATCATTATTTTCCCTGGCGGAGTTGGAACGGCGGAAGAATTCCTCTACCTGCTGGGCATTATGATGAACCCGGAGAACAGCGAGCAGGTGCTGCCGATTATCCTGACCGGGCCGGAAGAAAGCGCAGACTATTTCCGCGTGCTGGATGAATTCATTGTTAGCACGCTGGGCCGTCAGGCGCGCCGCTACTACTCGATCATCATTAATGACGCAGCAGAAGTCGCCCGTCAGATGAAGAAAGCGATGCCACAGGTGAAAGAAAGCCGCCGCCACACGGGCGATGCTTACAGCTTTAACTGGTCACTGCGCATCGCACCCGACCTGCAACTGCCCTTTGAGCCGACACATGAAAATATGGCTAACCTCAACCTGCATCCGAATCAGCCAGCTGAAGAACTGGCTGCCGCGTTGCGCCGGGCGTTCTCCGGCATTGTGGCCGGTAATGTGAAGGAAGTCGGCATTCAGGCCATTGAGCAGCGTGGGCCGTACAAAATTCACGGCGACCCGCAGATGATGAAGAGCATGGATACGCTGCTACAAGGCTTTGTCGCACAGCAGCGCATGAAGCTGCCTGGTAGCGCCTATATTCCCTGCTACGAAATCTGCGCCTAACGGTTCACCGATCGGTCATACCTATGTGGGAAAGCACGGCTTTCCCCCTCTTATCACATCAGGAATCACGCGATGCCCGTCCATTTGCTGATTGTCGACGCGCTCAATCTGATACGTCGCATTCATGCGGTACAAGGTTCGCCCTGTATCACGGCATGCCAACATGCGCTGCATCAGCTCATACAAAACAGCCAGCCTACGCACGCGGTCGCCGTCTTTGATGATGAAGATCGCGATGCCAGTTGGCGTCACCAACTCTTGCCGGACTACAAGGCAGGACGCACGCCAATGCCGGATAATTTGAAGCAGGAACTCCCGCAGATTAAAGCGGCGTTTGCCGCCGTTGGCGTAGCAAGCTGGCATAGCCTCGGCAATGAAGCCGACGATTTGGCGGCTACGCTGGCCGTCAAGCTGTCATCAGCGGGCCATCAGGCAACGATCGTATCAACCGACAAAGGGTACTGCCAATTATTGGCACCGCATATTCAGATCAGGGATTACTTTCAGAAACGCTGGCTGGATCTTCCCTTTATCGAACAGGAATTTGGTGTGTCACCGCAACAGCTTACGGACTACTGGGGGCTGGCAGGTATTAGCAGCAGCAAGATTCCGGGCGTCGCAGGCATCGGCCCTAAAAGTGCCGCACAGCTTTTACAACAGGCAGGGAATCTGGAAACGCTGTATCAACAGTTGGATGCCGTACCGGAAAAGTGGCGTAAGAAGCTGGAACAGCATAAGGAAATGGCGCTGATCAGTCGTCAGGTTGCGACGCTGCGTACCGATTTAACGCTTAATGGCAATCTACAGCAGTTGAGGCTGCCGGTGCAAAATAGCGCACCGCCGTATTCTCACTAGCGGATAAATACGGATGCGTACCTGAGTGCCCCCAGATACGCATCAGCACGATACTATCGTTCGTCGCGTCGGCCAGGCACTGCGCCCCAGAAACGACGCACATGCACGGTGATTTCTTCACGATCGTGATACAAATGCTTGGCATGGACTTCGGCATGAATACCATTTTCGCTCAGACGTTCACGCAGCAGCGCCAGATTCTGTGACACTTCTTCGTAGCGCTTCTTCATCGGTAACTTCAGATTGAAAATGGCTTCACGGCACCAGCCTTTCACCAGCCAGTCGCTCATTAGGCTCGCCACTTTCGCCGGTTTTTCTACCATGTCGCATACCAGCCAATACACGTTATTACTCGGTGGCTCGAAGCGGAAGCCATCTGCCTGATGGTGCATCACCTGCCCGGTGTCCATCAGACTCGGCGCCATTGGCCCATTGTCTACCGCATAAACCATCATGCTGCGTTTAACCAGTTGATAAGTCCAACCGCCGGGGCAAGCGCCCAGGTCTACCGCATACATCCCGCTGCTCAGGCGCTCATCCCACTCATCCGCTGGAACGAAAACGTGGAAGGCTTCTTCAAGTTTCAGCGTCGAACGGCTTGGCGCATCAGAAGGGAACTTGAGACGTGGGATACCCATGTAAAACGGTGAGTTGTTATTGCTATAAGAGTAACCGGCATAGCAGCAGCCGGGCGCAATAAACAGCACATGCAGAACCGGACGATCCGCTTTCTCATAACCCAGCAGAATTTTGTGTTCGCGCAGCGCCGCACGCAGCGGCACGGTGAATTTGCGGCAGAACTTCATCAGCTCTTTGCTTTCATTGGTGTCAGGAACTTCGACACGCAGCTCCCCCGCGCGCTCAATGGCTCCCGTCAACATCCCCACGATGGGCGTGATGCGGTCTTCTGGTGGCAGGTCGCGCAGCAGTTCACCGCTCACGAACATCTGACGGGCAAAAATCAGCTCATGCAGCGGCAGCGTTTTTACCAAACGATCGGCATCTTCGTGCTGATAGCATTCAAACACGACGTAGCCACTGTTCTCTTTTACGCGCGCGAAGCCAAAGGCATTATGCTGCGTAGCTTTTTCCGTTATTTCCGCCGCACATTCTTTCTCAAACCCAGGGCGGCAATACAAAATGACTTTATTCATGGCGTTAAGCCTTTCTCTTCAGACGCAGTGCGCCAATCAATATTAATATCCACCCCACCAGAAAACAGGCTCCGCCAATTGGCGTCACATAAACCCAAAGTTTCAGGTGAGAAAGCGCGAGACAGTACAAACTTCCGCTGAAGAGTACCGTTCCCAACGCCAGAAAAACGCTGCTCCAGTAAAACCACAGATTGGTTCGCTGTTGCATCGCAACCGATAGCGCCAAAATCGCCAGCGTGTGAAATGCCTGATATTCAAGGCCAGTATGTAACCAGCCCAGTTCCGTTGCGCCCAGCGTTTTGCTGAGAACATGAGAGCCAAACGCGCCTAGCGCGACAAAAGTAAAGCCGCTGATAGCAGCAAACACCAGCATAAAACGACTATTCATCGTAGTTACCCATAATCGTTGTTACCTATAAACGAGGTTGCTGACAAAGACCGCCGTTTTCGTTCGGCAAATAGGTCTGTCTCAGTCTGAAACGTAGTGCTCTACGTGAGTTATTCGGTCACTCAACCTTCGACAGCGACACGGCTTCAGCGCGTGCCGTTGTCATAGCGGAAGCGAAACTTTTCCTGTTCGCTGGCTGCCCGCGCCAGAATCCAATGGCGAAAGGCGGCTATTTTACCCAGTTCTGCCTGACTGTCATGACATACCAGATAAAAAGCATTCCGGCTGACCAGCACATCGTTAAACGGACACACCAGTCGTCCAGCCTCGATTTCCGTTTGTGCCATTACGTTATTCGCCAGCGCGACGCCCTGCCCGTGGATCGCCGCCTGCAACACCATCGCACTGTGGCTGAAAATCGGCCCTTGCTGCACGTTAATCTGCACGCCAAGCTGGCGCGTATAGGACAGCCAGTCACGACGCGACGCATCGTGCAGCAGCGTATGCGCCACCAAATCATCCGGCGTTTTTAACGGATGATTCCCCGTCAGCAATACCGGTGAACAAACGGGCAAAAGATACTCGGCGTACAGCTTTTCTACCCGCAACCCCGGCCAGTTACCCCGACCGTAGAAAATCGCGACATCCACATCATCCGCCAGACGATCTTCATCGCGATCCACTGCCTGAATACGCACATCAATCCCTGGATAGTCAGAGTTAAAACTTGAGAGACGCGGCACCAGCCAATGAATAGCAAAACTGGGCAGCAGGCTAACCGTTAACGCGCCTTTGGCGCTGCGGGATTGCAACTTACGGGTTGCATCATTCAAAGAGGAGAAGATCTCTTTGATATCAAGATAGTAACTTTGCCCCTCTTCCGTCAGTAGTAAGGAGCGATTACGACGGCGGAATAATTTAAGCCCCAGAAAATCTTCCAGTGACTTAATCTGGTGGCTGACGGCGGCCTGCGTGACAAACAGTTCTTCTGCTGCTTTGGTAAAACTTAAATGGCGAGCCGCCGCATCAAAAACGCGCAATGCGTTAAGCGGAGGAAGACGTTTTGACATGAATGAAATCTTTTGGTTTACGCTAAATAAGCGATTTATCAGGTACATTCGTACCCAATAACACTTAAGGTGCAGAAAAGCGACAATGGGAAATCGCCCCAGCCGATCCGCTGTCTGCGCGTTCAAAGCCATCGACAACGACCAACTTATCTACAACGAAAGATGATGGGTACAACTATTAGTTTTTGTAATCCGAGACATTATAATTTGTCCGTTGAGGATGTACCAGCAAATACCTATATTAGCGCAACTTCCTGGGCCGGAACGAAAAGTGCGGAAGGGTGACCTGAGGTGCTTTTGGCTTGTGGTTGTGATGTTGTGTTTGCTATTTTTTTGTCTGCCTTTTGCAGATGTGGTAGCGAGTCTACCCTATTCACTTCCTGTACATTTACCCTGTCTGTCCAAAGTGATTTTTTGTGTAGCACCGCAAATTGCGGTGCTTTTTTTTGTCCTCAATGAAGACAAAAATGCCAGCGTTTTACCGCTGGCATTTGAGTAGACACAGCAACACGAGTAATATTCGATTACTTCGCTTCAACCATTTCACGCACATTATCACGACTAATCTGCTGGTTCTGACCATATGCATCGGTGTAGCTGATCATCCCCGTATCGTTATCAACTTTTGGCTTGCCTTCAGAGATAATGGTACGCCCATCATTGGTATGTAAAACATAGTTACTAGAACAGGCTGCCAGAGTAAATGCCATTACAACAGCGGCAAAAATAGAGATTTTATTCTTCATAATTAGCCCTCATCAAAATTAAATTTCATCCAAGATAATTATCTCATCAGGAAATCCTGAAAAGTAACACTTTAAAGCGTAGCAACAGTTGTAATTTTTTCCATAAAATCGCATTAAGCATAGTCCTAAACTTGTCTCTATCGACAAAATGGGACAGGATCGCCCCTCCAAAAGAGGATGCTCATGACACCGTTTAACCCCGCCACCTTTCGCCAACAGTTCCCTGCCCTTCAGCATTCGACGGTGTATCTTGATAGCGCCGCGACCGCGCTGAAACCCCAGCCTGTCATTGACGCGGTGCAGGCGTTCTATTGCAGCGAGAGTGGCACGGTGCACCGTAGCCAGCATCGCGGCGCGCAGGCGCTAACCCAGCGTTTTGAAGGCGCTCGTGAGCAAGTCGCCACGTTACTCCACGCAGACGACCCGCGTTCCATTGTCTGGACCAGAGGCACGACGGAAGCGATCAATCTGGTCGCCCAAAGCTATGCCCGTCCTCGTCTTCAACCAGGTGACGAGATCGTCGTTAGTGAAGCGGAACATCACGCTAACCTGATTCCATGGCTGATGGTGGCGCAGCAAACTGGCGCGAATATCGTGAAGTTGCCGATAGGCGCAGATTTGTTACCGGATATCCAACAGTTAGCTACACTGATCACGCCAAAAACTCGCCTGCTGGCGCTGGGACAGATGTCAAACGTGACAGGCGGCCAGCCCGATCTGGCGCAGGCGATTGCGCTGGCTCACCGCTATGGTGCCGTCGTGATGGTTGACGGCGCACAGGGCATTGTTCACTGCCCACCCGATGTACAGGCGCTGGATATCGATTTCTACGCGTTTTCCGGGCACAAGCTTTATGCCCCAACCGGCATCGGCGTGCTGTACGGCAAAACCGACTTGCTGGAAAGTATGATGCCGTGGCAAGGCGGTGGGAAGATGATGACACAGGTTTCCTTTGACGGCTTCAAACCGCAGGCAATTCCACAGCGTTTTGAAGCGGGAACCCCCCACATTGCTGGCGTACTTGGCCTGTCTGCCGCACTAGATTGGCTGACCACACTGGACTGGCATGCCGCAGAGCAGCATAGCCAGCGGTTAGCGCAGCTTGCAGAAACGCATCTGGCGCAGTTCCCCGGCTTTCGCAGCTTCCGTAGCCCGCATTCCAGCGTGCTGTCCTTTGATATTGCCGATGTACACCACAGCGATCTCGTTACGCTGTTAGCTGAAAGCGGCATCGCACTGCGTGCTGGGCATCACTGTGCACAGCCATTAATGGACGCGCTCGGCGTCAGCGGCACACTACGCGCCTCGTTTGCCCCCTATAACAACCAACAAGATGTTGCTGCGCTGATCGCCGCAGTGGGCAGCGCCCTTGAATTATTGATCGACTAAACCATGACCCAGACAACTGACACCACCCATCCTTTTGGCCACTACACCACCGTCGCCGACCTGCTAGCACGATTCGATGCCTGCCGCGCATGGGAAGATCGCTATCGGCAGCTCATTTTATTGGCAAAAGCGCTACCCATGCTGCCCGAGGAGCTGAAAACCGAGGAAGTTTCATTATCCGGCTGTGAAAATCGCGTCTGGTTGGGTTATCAACGTCAGGAAGACGGCAGGCTGCATTTTTACGGCGACAGCGACGGACGCATTGTGCGGGGATTACTGGCTGTATTGTTAACCGCCGTTGAGGGAAAAACGCCAGCAGCGCTATTGCAGCACGATCCGCTGGCACTGTTCGATAAGCTGGGGCTACGCGCTCAGCTCAGCGCTTCACGTTCAAGCGGGCTGGCGGCGCTGGCCGCCAGAATCAAGGAGATTGCCGAACAAGAGGCGGCGAAAAAATAGCGGCACTCGGCTATTTCTATGCCGCAGACTGTTTGTTACGTCGTAGACGATCTTCCCCTTTTCGCTATCATCTTCTTCAGCGCATGGGATACCGCAACAAACCCAAAGGTTGCGGTTACCATTGTCGCAGCACCAAAGCCTGACGCACAATCCATGCGCATCACCCCATCCGCCGTACTGCGCGACGCGCAAACGGATCCGTCAGGCTGCGGATAAACCAGCGGTTCGCTGGAAAACACGCAGTCGATACCCAGCTTTCCTTTACTGTTCTTCACCACGTTAAAATCGTGCTTTAGCCGTTCACGCAGCTTGGCGGCTAGCGGATCCTGAATGGTTTTCGCCAGATCGGCCACCTCGATTCGGGTCGGATCAATCTGCCCCCCCGCACCGCCCGTGGTTACTACCGGGATCTTATAGCGGCGACAGTAGGAGAGCAGAGCCGCCTTCGGACGCACGCTGTCGATGGCGTCAATCACATAGCTGAAATTCTGGTCGAGCAGCTCGGCCACGTTTTCCGCGCTGATGAAATCATCTACGCAGGTGACGTTACATTCCGGGTTGATCGCCAGAATACGTTCAGCCATCACTTCCGTCTTCGACTGCCCAGTGTGCTGGCGCAGCGCGTGGATCTGCCGGTTGGTGTTACTGACACACACATCATCCATATCGATCAACGTGATCGCGCCAATGCCGGTACGTGCCAACGCCTCCGCCGCCCAGGAGCCGACGCCACCAATGCCAATCACGCAAACGTGAGCCTGAGAAAACAGCGCCAGCGCCTGTTGACCATATAACCGCGCGGTGCCGCCGAAGCGTTGCAAATAGGCTTCGGATAATTGCGTACTCATTCAACCAACCTTACGAAAACAAAATCACAGGAAAATAAAACAGCGAGAAAAATCGGCTCAGGATAGCGCTAAACCCGCACCACATCTACCAGACAGCTCATAGCGTTTGGTCCTTGCGTCAGCGGTGAGGTGCCGATATCCAGCGTCAGGACATTCGCATTTCCTGATTGCTCAACCGGATGCCACGTTTTCTGGCCGAAGCCGGGCTCAAACCAGGCACCGGTAGACATAATCACCACACCCGGTGTGACGCCGTCGGTAATCTGTACGCCCGCCAGAATACGGCCACGCGCGTTTCTGACTTCCACCTGAGAGCGATCGGTAATATCCCGCGCAGCGGCATCCTGCGGGTGCATGTACAGCGTCTCTTTTCCTGCGGTCTTATTCGCGGCAACCTGCGGCGTAGCGGCCAGTTGGCTGTGCAAACGGTCAGACGGCTGAATGGAAATAAAGTGCAGCGGCCATTCTTCCGTGCTTTTGGCTCCCAACCATTCAACGGGAGGCTGCCATTCAGGATGCGGCGCAAAATCGGCATAGCCATAACTAGCGATGGCAGAGCTAAACAGTTCAATTTTACCGCTTGGCGTACTCAGCGCATGCTGCTGCGGGTCGCGGCGGAAGTCCTCAAAGAACACAAACGGTTTTTCATCCATCGGGATTTCGACATGTCCCTGCTGCCAAAACGCCTCAAATGACGGCCAGTTATCAGCGGCATCTCGTTGCCTTGAACGACACTCATCATAAAGGTGTTCAAGCCATTGCTGCTCGCTGCGATTTTGCGTGAATATGTCACCATAGCCCAGACGTTCCGCCAGCTCGATGAAGATATCCACGTCATTACGCGCCTGATGCTGCGGCGCAATCGCCTGATGCATAGCAAAGATAAAACGATCGCGAGACGACCCGCCAATATCATTACGCTCCAGCGTGGTGGTGACGGGCAGAACGATGTCCGCCATCTGCGCTGCGGGCGTCCAGACGATATCCTGCACAATCACCGTATCCGGCTTACGCCAGCCGTCCACCAGACGGTTCAACTGCTGGTGATGATGGAACGGATTACCGCCCGCCCAGTGAATCAGATGAATATCGGGATAAGTATGGGTTTCGCCCTGAAAGGTATAAGGCGCTCCCGGATGCAGTAGCATATCGGCGATACGTGCCACAGGGATCGCCTGTCCCGCGTTCGGGGTTGACGGAGAAGCGGGCGCAGGCGTTGAAATACGCTCGTTGCCGACGCTGTTCATCGAACCGTGGCCGAAGGAGAATCCCCCACCCGGTAGCCCCACTTGCCCCAGCATTGAAGACAGCGCAATCATCATCCAATAGGGCTGTTCGCCGCGGTGTGCACGCTGTACGGAGTAAGAACAGGTAATAAAGCTGCGAACACCGATCAACTGCTGCGCCAGACGTCGGATGCGCTCGGCAGGAATACCCGTGATGTCGCTGGCCCATTCGGGCGTTTTCACGACACCGTCGCCGCGACCATGCAAGTAGTCGCTCAGTTGCTCGTAGCCCACGCAGTAGCGTTGCAAGAAATCTTTATCGTCGGCACCCAAGCGCTGAATTTCATAACCCAGTGCCAGCATCAGGGCGACATCGGTATTCGGGCGGATAGGAATCCACTCGGCATTCACAAATTCAGGGCAGTCATCGCGCATCGGGCTGATGTTAATGACCGGAATCCCTTTCGCCACCAGCGCTTCCAACGCGGGTTTAAGTGTATGGTGTCCGGCACCGCCGGAGGCCACCTGTGCGTTTTTCAGCGCCAGACCGCCAAACGCGAGGAAAATATCACAGTGCTCGGCGACGCTGCGCCATTCAGTTACCTTTCCCGTCAGCGGGTGGAAGGTGCCAATCACGTACGGCAGGAAGAATTGCGCCGCGCCCCAGCTGTAATTGCCCTGCTGATCGACCGCGCCGCCGCCGGAGAAATAGAAGCGTCGAACCTGAGAACGCGCATGGTGATAGCGCCCGGCAGATGACCAACCGTAGGAGCCGGCAAACATGCCGTCCGCACCGTAGCGATCGCGAATGCGGCGATTCTCTTGCGCAACCAGATCGAGCGCGACGTCCCAATCAACCTCAACAAAGTCCTCCCGGCCGCGTAGCGTTCTGTCGCTGTTTTCGCGTTTCTTAAGCCAGGAGCGACGCACCGAAGGTCGGCGAATACGTCGGTCCGAATACACCAGCGGTACGATGGAATCGAGCATGGCAGACGGTGCCGGATCGTCAGCAAACGGTTCGCATCGAATCAGCTTGCCGTCCTCAACCACCGCGGTAAACGCGCCCCAGTGCGCAAGATGTGGATAACGTTTAATGGCCATGACAACCTCAGAGAAAAATCAATTTTATTGATAATTAACCAGCAATGAAGAACCCGAACCGTTGGCCATGCTGCCTTGCGCGTCCCTTAAAACCCAGACCCGGCCATAGTGGTTATAAAAACCTGCCGAGTGCCCTGCATCGGGCCCAATGCCCTGATACATATCGAAGTGCTGGCCTTTAATCGCCCCGCCGACATCCAGCGCAATCATCAGGCGCATTTCATACTTGCCGGTGAATTTACCTACGTTATCCAACAGCGGCACTTCCATTAACAGAGCCGTACCAGCCGGGATCAACGAACGGTCAGAGGCAACGGAGGCTTTCGCCACCAGCGGCACGGCGCTAGCCCCTTTGACGGGCGCAGACATCATGGGTTTAAAGAACACAAAGGAAGGATTCTGCTCGAACAGTTCACGCACTTCATATTCGGTGTGCTGCTCCGCCCACTTGCGGATGGCCTGCATAGACATATCTTCACGCGCGACTTCACCACGATCGATCAGCACCTTACCAATACTGCGGTAGGCATGGCCGTTTTTGCCAGCGTAGCCGAAGAACGTCAGCGGGCGTCCATCGCCAAAATCAATATAGGCGCTGCCCTGCACTTCCATCATGAAGTTATCGACCAGCGAATTAGTCCAGGCAAGAACCAGTCTCTCATCCAACGCACCAGAATAAATGCCGGCACGATCCGGTAGCCGACGATTATTTTTGCCCCTTGACGGCATAGCATATAAAGGATGGCGGAATTCACCCTGACGGGTGTGGCGCGCCTGCAACACCGGCGTGTAATAACCAGTGAACTGCACGTTACCAAAGTTATCGACGCCTTCCATCTGCCAGGCGCTCAAACCAAACTTGCTCAGCTCACGGGTATCCGCGCCTGACATCATCCAGTTTTCAATCGCCTGAAAGGTCGTATTATTGCGCGAATACAGATTAGGTGACGCTGACCGGATTTCAGAAACCTGAGTCATAAAATCCCGTGCGTTGACCGGTTTTCCTTTGGCATTAGGTTCATTCACCAATTCCAGAGGCTGGTTGAGGTGACCATCTTTATATTGCTGCCCGCGATCGGTTGGCCTGGATTGGCACCCCGCCAGAATGGCAATGACCACTGCGGTCAGCACGTATTTTCCCCACCGTCCCTTCATCTTTGCGCTCGCTTTTTACATCAAAAAATTTACCGTCGAACGATAACAAACGGCTATCGAGAAAGGAATGGGACAGCATATAAATCCACGGATCAAGCGTGTACTGTTCGGTAGGCGGCGTAACAAAAGTCACGGGTTCTGCTTACCACTACCATTGCGGTCACAAAACAACCTATCAGGTGGTAAATCAATCACCTGACAACCCAATACCGCGCTTTTTATAGAAATAGGTTGCATCAATGCTCATGGAGAGTATAGTGCGCATCCACGGACGCGGGGTGGAGCAGCCTGGTAGCTCGTCGGGCTCATAACCCGAAGGTCGTCGGTTCAAATCCGGCCTCCGCAACCAATTGATGTGTGTCGTCCATCAAAAGAAGTAAAGGTAGTAAAATAAGTCACACGGACGCGGGGTGGAGCAGCCTGGTAGCTCGTCGGGCTCATAACCCGAAGGTCGTCGGTTCGAATCCGGCCCCCGCAACCAATTGATGTGAGTCGTCCATCAAAAGCAGTGAAGATTAGTTATTACGGACGCGGGATGGAGCAGCCTGGTAGCTCGTCGGGCTCATAACCCGAAGGTCGTCGGTTCAAATCCGGCTCCCGCAACCAACTAAAACTATATCTGATAGCGAAAAAGCACCTTAACGGGTGCTTTTTTGTTTTTCTGCGCCACCTATTTTCTATGCAGTTCCTACGCGCACTCCAGACTTATTGATTCCCTCTGAACCGCGCCAGTAAGACGCGGTTATCGTGCAACATCAACTATCGCTCAGCCTGACTGGCAAAGTAGGCCTTAATTCCAGCAAAAATGGATTCCGCAATTTGCTGCTGGAAATGGCTGGTGCGCAGCTTACGCTCTTCTTCCAGATTGCTGATAAATGCCGTCTCAACCAGAACAGACGGAATATCCGGCGCTTTCAGTACCGCAAATCCGGCCTGATCGACACTGTTTTTATGCAGACGATTCACCCTACCCAGCCGGGTCAGGATCTCTTTACCAAACTTCAGGCTGTCGCTAATCGTCGCGGTCTGCACCAGATCGAACATGGTGTGATCCAGATAGCGATCGCCGCTCATGCTCACGCCACCAATCAAATCCGATTCATTCTGGGTCTCCGCCAGAAATCTGGCAGCGGTACTGGTTGCCCCTTTCTTCGACAGTGCAAAAACCGAGGATCCTCTTGCCGATCGATTGGTAAACGCATCCGCATGAATCGAAATGAACAGATCGGCACGCTGCTTGCGCGCTTTCGCTACCCGCACGCGCAGCGGAATGAACACATCTTCATTACGCGTCATATACGCTTTCATGTTGGATTCATTATCGATCAGCTTGCGCAGGCGACGAGCGATTTGCAGCACGATGTCTTTCTCGCGCGTTTTATTCTTGCCAATCGCACCGGGATCTTCACCGCCGTGGCCGGGATCGAGCATAATAATCAGCGGACGATCCCGCCCTGCTTTCCCAGCTTTCGGTGCTTCTGCCGGTAACGTACGTTCCAGATCGCCTTTGTTGTAATCCTCCAGCAGCGCCAGCAGCGGATCGTCTTCGTTGTCGTAGCGCCCTGCGGCAGGATACAAATCCAGTACCAGCCGGTGCTTGAATTCGGCCACTGGCCCCAGCGTAAAGACTTTGGTCGTCGCCTGTTGCTTGAGCTCCAACACCAAACGCACCGTGGTTTTATCAAACTGTCCGATACGCGCTTCTTTAATCAGCGGATCGTTATCTGACGTAAACTGGCTGGCTATCTCCTTCAATACGCTGTTCAGATGAACATTTTCGATATCCACCACGATGCGTTCAGGATTACTCAGACTAAACTGTTTATATTTCAGCGGGTGATTGGATTCCAGCGTAACGCGGGTATAGGCAGAAGACGGCCAGACGCGCACCGCAACGACCTGCGTCGTCGCCGCTATCCCTACACCACTTACGCTTAACAGCCAGGTTGCTGCTGCGGTTTGTAATAGACGCCGTCGAGTCAAATGATGATTCGAATGAGACATGACACTCCGATCTGATTGCTGTGCACTATCCTGCATTGGTGTGTTGCGAATGCACTAATAGGCAATTAAAAAGTGAATAAAGATGAAAATTGTCAAAAACTTTAACGAATCTGTCCCACGCTGTCATGCAAAAATCCTATTCATACCCGTCATACTTCAAGCCGCATGTACGTTGGCAATACTCGGCTCCTCTCTGAGCCTCGCCCTGAAGGGCCGCCGTAAACGGCGTTCAAATGGCTTAGCCAATTTGTCCTTGCTCACCCCAGTCACTTACTTATGTAAACTCCTGGGGATTCGCGCGGTTGCCGCCTTCACGCAACTCGAATTATTTAGGGCATGGTAGCAAGATGAAACAGAATCCTGACTTTTCTGGTTAATACTTCCTCTTGCCTTTTACGCCATAAAGAATAAAAATACATAAATTACGAATAAAAATGCAAAGAGGGCTCGCAGTGAAGGAACGGAGTACAGAACTGGTTCAGGGCTTCCGCCATTCAGTTCCCTATATCAATGCCCACCGTGGCAAAACGTTTGTCATCATGTTGGGTGGCGAAGCCATTGAACATGCCAACTTCTCTAGCATCGTAAATGATATCGGGCTGCTGCACAGTCTGGGGATCAAGCTGGTGGTCGTTTATGGCGCTCGTCCTCAGATCGATGCCAACCTGACAACACATCACTACGAGCCTCACTACCATAAAAACACCCGTATCACCGACAGCGCCACGCTGGAGCTAGTCAAGCAGGCGGCGGGAATGCTACAGCTGGACATCACCGCTCGGCTGTCGATGAGCCTGAACAACACGCCGCTGCAAGGTGCCCACATTAATGTCGTCAGCGGTAACTTTATTATCGCGCAGCCGCTTGGCGTTGATGACGGTGTGGACTACTGCCACAGCGGCCGTATCCGCCGTATTGATGAAGAAGCCGTTCACCGCCAGCTGAATAGCGGTGCGATTGTGCTGCTCGGTCCGGTTGCAGTTTCAGTCACCGGTGAAAGTTTCAATTTAACCTCGGAAGAAGTCGCGACCCAGCTCGCGATTAAGCTGAAAGCAGAGAAGATGATCGGTTTCTGCTCCTCACAGGGCGTGACCAATGAAGATGGCAACATCATTTCCGAGCTGTTCCCTGACGATGCACAGCAGCGTATTGATGCTCTGGAACAGTCTGGTGATTACCATTCGGGTACCGTCCGATTCCTGCGCGGTGCGGTCAAGGCCTGCCGTAGTGGCGTGCGCCGTAGCCACCTGATCAGCTATCAGGACGACGGCGCGCTGTTGCAAGAACTGTTCTCACGCGACGGAATCGGTACGCAGATCGTGATGGAAAGCGCCGAGCAGGTTCGCCGTGCGACCATCAATGACATTGGTGGTATTCTGGAGCTGATTCGCCCGCTGGAAGAACAAGGCATTCTGGTCAGACGCTCGCGCGAGCAGTTGGAAATGGAGATCGACAAATTCACTGTTGTGGTACGCGATAACCTGACTATCGCCTGCGCTGCGCTTTATCCGTTCCCGGAAGAGAGCATTGGCGAAATGGCCTGCGTCGCGGTTCACCCGGATTACCGCAGCTCATCACGCGGCGATATGCTGTTACTACGCGTTGCTGCTCAGGCTCGTCAGCAGGGTTTGCAAAAGCTGTTTGTACTGACGACGCACAGCATCCACTGGTTCCAGGAGCGCGGCTTTTTACCCGCCGAAGTGGAAATGCTGCCGAAGAAAAAGCAGGCGCTGTACAACTACCAGCGTCGATCGAAGATTCTGGTGCTAGACCTCTGAGTTATTCCACTCGATAACGCTTCTCGTGGCCGACCCTAAAGTCGGCCACAATCTTTCATCCGCTTATGGCTGCTTGCCAAATTCACAGCTTAATATTGTCCACTTCCTTGCCTGTTCGCTCAGCGTAAATCCTAGCCCCAGACGATCGGATACCCACATGCGCCCATCACGCAGTTCTAGCTGCTCGTTGAACAGCGGATTCAGCCACTCGAAATGTTCCAGCCAGGGTTCAATCGGATAGGCCGCAGCCAGATGCAAATGTACTTCCATCGCAAAATGCGGTGCCAGTTTACGGCCATGCTTCGCGGCCAAATCCATAATTTTCAGGAAAGGTGAAATCCCGCCCACGCGCGGCGCATCCGGCTGGACGAAATCACTGGCGTTACCGAGGATGAGCTGTTCATGCTCGCGAAAACTGGTCAGCATCTCGCCAGTGGCAATCGGCGTATCCAGCGCGGCCGTCAGCGCCGCGTGGCCTTCCACATCGTAGGCATCCAGCGGCTCTTCAATCCAGATCAGGTTAAAGGCTTCCATCTTTCTCCCCATCCGAATCGCCGTTTCGCGATCCCACTGCTGATTGGCATCCACCATCAGCGGGAAATCCTCTCCCAGTGCTTCGCGCACCGCCGTGAGACGACGGATATCTTCCGCCGTATTCGGCTGTCCGACTTTTAGTTTGATCCCACCGATACCGCTTTCACGGGAGATCACGACATTTTTTAATACCTGATCCAATGGCGTATGCAGGAAGCCACCGGAGGTGTTGTAACATTGCACAGAATCACGGTGTGAGCCCAACAGCTTAGACAGGGGCAGGCCTGCACGCTTGGCTTTCATGTCCCACAGCGCAATATCGAGCGGAGAAATCGCCTGCACCGCCATTCCACTGCGGCCAACCGATGCACCAGCCCACAGCAGCTTGGTATAGATCTTATCGATATCGTTCGGATCTTCGCCCAGCAGGTTATCGGCAATCTCTTTCGCGTGGGCATAAATACCCTGTCCACCCGCCCGCTTGGAGTAGCTGAACCCCACGCCTTCAAACCCATCACGACTGCGGATTTCGGCAAAAATAATGGCGACTTCGGTCAGCGGTTTTTGCCTTCCGGTCAGGACCTTCGCATCGCTAACTGGCGTTGCCAGCGGCAAAAACACCAGAGAGAGTTTTACCCATTCAATTCGATCGCCCGACTCGGCAGCCGTTCTGACGTTCGTGACTTTTGCATAGCTAACTGCCGCTGAATTTGCACTGATTGTCATGTCTCACCTCGTAAAATGATTGCGCTAACATTCATAAACAGAAGGAAGATAGCGATAAATGAAGAAAAAACATGCAATACAGATCACATAACAATCATTATCACGATAAAATCGTTCATCGAGAGACAGAATTAATGATTGCGCAATCACCACAAAAAGTAAGAGGATACAGCGGGAATACCGCATAACCAGCCCCGGAGCCAGCCGGAAAAAAAGAGATAATTCGGCAGGCTGTAGAAACGCTGGCGACTGGTAAACCGAAGTGCCATCAACGATAATCCAGCGACATGTAAATGTGCGCGCAGCCTCAGAAGGGAACCCGTGATTGAAACGCGATAAAAACGCCAGCAGCATGCCGCCGCGCGCTCCCACGCTTGAAGATGTCGCGCGTGCCGCAGGCATTTCGCCCATGACCGTCAGCCGCGCGTTGAACAATCCGAAGATTGTTCGTGCGGAAACCGTGAATAAGGTGATGGAAGCGGTTCGCGCGACCGGTTATATCCCCAATATGTTAGCAGGTGGGCTCGCCTCCCGACGCAGCAAGCTGATTGCCGTCGTTGTGCCGCAAATCAATAACAATATGTTCGTTGATACCGTTCAGGCGATCAGCGATGAGCTGGCCGCACGCGGTTACCACATGCTGCTGTGCGTCGCTGGCTATACCAATGAATCCGAGGCAGAGATTGTCGCCACCCTGCTTTCTCGTCGCCCAGACGGTATCGTCCTCACCGGTATCCACCATACGCCCGAACTCAAACGTCTCCTGCTCAACGCCACAATCCCCGTCGTCGAAATCTGGGATCTCACCCCGACGCCGCTCGATATGCTGGTCGGTTTTTCCCATGAAAGCATCGGGAACGCCATCGGACACTATTTGCTGGGTAAAGAACACTCGCGCTTCGGCCTTGTCTGGACCGAAGACACGCGTGCCGGGCTGCGTAAGAAAGGCATTTACGACGTCATACAAAAACAGCCGGGAACTTACGTACGTGAAACCCCCGCCCCATGGCCTGCGACGCTGGCGTTGGGGCGGCAAGGGCTGATCGAACTTCTCGCCGATGGCGACGTTTTTGATGCCATCATTTGCAGTTCCGATACGCTGGCACAAGGTGTGATGATCGAAGCTGCCGCCAGAGGATTAGCGGTGCCGAAGAAACTGGCCGTGATGGGGTTTGGCGATCTCGATTTCGCTGCACACAGCACACCAACAATTACAACAGTCAGGATCGATCGCTGGAAGATCGGCACCGATGCAGCGGCCATGCTGACAGAAAAAATTGAGGGGAAAAATGTGCCTTCCCCCATCGTAGATATCGGTTTTTCGCTGATTGAGCGTGAGTCCGCCTGACGTTAATAACTACCCTATCAAGGACTCACCATTAGTGCGCTAATTCTCTCTTCCAAGCCGCTATAGCGCTGCGTTGGCGTTTTCACCGCCCAGCAGAGAATGCGAACATCGGTATAGAGTGACAAACGCTGGCGCGCACGCGTGATAGCGGTATACACCAGCTCCCGCGTTAGCACCGGTAAATAGTGGTTCGGCAGCACCAGCGCCGTATGATCGAACTCCGAGCCCTGCGATTTATGCACCGTCATCGCATAAGCGGTTTCATGCGGCGGCAGGCGGCTTGGCGTAACGTCTTTGGTTTCGCCATTTGGCAAGGGGAAAAATACGCGCAGCTCCCCGCTTTCTCCTATCATGGCGATACCGATATCACCATTGAACAGCCCCAATGCGGCATCGTTGCGTTCAATCATGACCGGTCGGCCGGGATACCAGCGGTTAAGCGGATTACGACTGCGCTGAATCAGCCCTGCCTGATGCAAAGCCTGCTCGATGCGCTGATTCAGTCCTGCTACGCCAAACGGCCCTTCACGCAACGCGCACAGTTGGCGATAACGCTGGAAGGCAAGCAGCACGGCATCCGGCGTTGCGCCTGCTGCAACATGCTGTAGATAATCACGATACCCTTCGACACACTGCGCCAACATGGCCTGATACTCTTCAGCTTCGGTTAACGGACTACAGGTAATGTCGGCAAATTTTCCAGTTAGCACCTCACGCACGCGATTATCATCGCCACCGTTGACCGCCAGCGCCAGTTGCCCAATACCGGAATGCGGATCGAAACGGTAGCTCCGGCGTAACAGACAAATACTGTCGCTAACCGTCGACTGCCCTTCAGGACCACTTTCATCCAGCGTACAGCCCGTCAATCGTTGCAACTGTTGTGCTCGTGCACGGCTATAGCCAGCTTCGGCAAAACGACAGATATCGCCCAACACCGCTCCCGCCTCGACGGACGCCAATTGATCGCGATCGCCCAGAAAAATAATTCTGGCCTGTGGCGGAAGCGCAGCAATCACATTCGCCATCATCGGCAGATCGACCATCGATGCCTCATCCACAATCAGCACATCCAAATGCAGCGGGTTGTCCTGATGGTGACGCAGGCGCAGGCTGTCCGTCACCGCCCCCAAAAGACGATGCAGCGTTGTCGCTTCCTGCGGAAACGCTTCCCGCAACCGAGGATCTACCGCCAGACGGTGCAGGGCCAGCCCCAGCGACTCCGTTAGCCGCGCAGCCGCTTTCCCGGTCGGCGCAGCCAGTTGAATACGTAACGCATCTCCCGTATTCAGCTCAATCAG
This sequence comes from Pectobacterium actinidiae, assembly GCF_000803315.1. Lineage (NCBI taxonomy): Bacteria > Pseudomonadati > Pseudomonadota > Gammaproteobacteria > Enterobacterales > Pectobacteriaceae > Pectobacterium > Pectobacterium actinidiae. Next base: position 858,371 of record NZ_JRMH01000001.1, on the reverse strand, counting down.
TGCCGCTAACAACTTCGCCACCGTCGTGGTTTTCCCCGTTCCTGGCCCGCCAGAAATAACCGCAATGCGGCGCGTCAACGCAACAGCCGCGGCCACCTTCTGCCAGTTAATCTCTTCGCCCGAGTCAGGAAAGAGCCGCTCCAAAACCGCCCGAATTGCAGATTCATCGACGGAGATCGTATCGCGCTCGCTGGCGATAAAACGCGCCACGCGGCCTTCACTCTGCCAGCTGCGCTGTAAATACAGCTTTTCTCCTTGCAGCACCAGCGGCGTCGGCTTGCTACCGTCGCTGACGGCATCGGACGCCCGTAAGCGCTGCTGCCACGCGGCAACCGTGTTTAGTCCTGTCCCCGCAAGCAGCTGTTGCGCCAGTTCAGGCTCACGACCGTCAAACAGCGTCTGCGCCTGCAAGTTCTCCAGCGGTAAACACACGTGTCCTGCCCCCGAGTGCGCACTCAGGCAGGCGGCAGCCAACAACAGATCGGGCTGTGTCTCATCCGCCAGCATTCTGGCGAACTGTACATCCAGAGGGCGCAGCAACCGCCGAGCCAGTGCCGTTTCAAGCAACGCAATCATGAGGGAATTCCTGTATCAGCATCGTCAGGCGTCTTTCCCTTAAAAAGCGCATCCAGCCCGAAAACAAATTCAGCGGAAGGACGACAAGCAAAGATGCCATTACCGGGGTGAGAATCCTCAACACCGCGTAAAAACAGATAAAACACCCCGCCAAAATGGCGCTCATAGTCATAATCCGCAATGCGATGACGCAGATAGCGGTGCAAAGCCAGCGTGTAGAGCTGGTATTGCAAGTCGTAGCGATGTTCGGCCATCGACTGCATCATGGCCGCTTGGGTGTACGCACTGGCATCAGGGCCGAGCCAGTTGGACTTATAGTCCAGCAGGTAATAGCGTCCTTCCCAGCGGAATACCAGATCGATAAACCCTTTCAGCATGCCTTTAACCTGCTGAAAAGAGAGCGTCGGACACCTTGCAGAGAGCGGATCGTGATGCTTTGCCAGCCGATCGAGCTGCGCCGCCTGTATTGGCGCGTCAATCGGTATATAGAACTGTAATTCGGCCTGCTTATCGGCGTTATCCAGCGCTGACAGCATAATCCCTTGCTCGTTAAGCGGCGTATGCAACAGCGTATCCATCCACGTCTTCAATACCGGATGCCAGTGCGCTTCAAATCCCTGTAGCTGCAACTGCTCGGCCAGCCAGTCATCCCCAACAGGTTGAGTGAAATCCAGCGTTTCAAACAGGCTATGCAAAAACGTTCCTGGGCTCGCACCGCGTGGAAACGTATGCGGCGTCAGCTGAGTTTCATCCGCTTCCTGACGCTCGCCTATCGCTTCAATATCCAGACGCGGCACCAGATCCTGTGCGTTTGCAGAACCATGTTGCTGAAGCCCCGAATAGCTGGTTACTCGCCAGCCGTCGCGCAGTTGACGTTCAATGTGGCGAGCCCGTAACTCTACCAATTCTGGTCTATCCGGCTGCCAGCGCTGTTCTTCCGTTGCCTGTAGCCGTGTTAATTCGACACCGTCGCCAACCATGCCTTCCAGCTCGCTGACTAGCGTGGCAGCCTCAGCTTCTTTACCGCGCTGGAGTAAATAGCCCAGCGCGCTCTGGTGCATATCGCTGCTGCCGTCTTTCTTACGCGACCGCTGAACCGGCGCGACGCCCACGCTACAGTGGTAGATAGAACGGGTCAGCGCGACATACAGCAAACGGAGATCTTCTGCCAGCCGCTCTTCTTCCGCCAGCGTCTGGCTTTCTTCATTATTTTGCAGATCCAACACGGCCTGATAGCTCTCGCGATCGTGATAAACGCCCTGATCCTGCACGCGGAAGTTACTGATGAAAGGCAGCCACACCAGCGGGTATTCCAACCCTTTCGATTTGTGGATCGTCACGATCTGCACTAAGTGACGATCGCTTTCCAGGCGTAACTGTTGATTCTCTGCTTGCGGATTAGGTTGGACAATCTGTTGTGATAGCCAGCGCACCAGAGCATGTTCGCTATCAAGCGTTGCCGAGGCATCCTGCAATAATTCACCGATATGCAGAATATCGGTAATGCGGCGTTCCCCCTCTGCACTCGCCAGCAGGTTTTCCGCCAGTTGATGTTGACTCATCAACGCCCGCAGCATCGGCAGCACGCCACGCTGACGCCACAGAGCACGGTAGCCCGCAAATTCATCCACCAGCGCATCCCAGGCGGCTTCGCTTTGCCCTAATGCATCAACCTGCTCGGCATCCAGCCCCATCAGAGCCGTCGCCATAGCGCTGCGTAACGTGCGCTCTTGCTCGGGTGCCAGCACCGCCTGCAACAGCCACAACATATCGCTGGCTTCCGGCGTACTGAAAACACTATCTCGATTGGATAGGTACACCGAGGGAATGGACAAACGGCTCAGCGCATCACGAATCAGCGAGGCTTCACGTCGGCTACGCACCAGCACGCTCATGTCAGATGCTCTGACCAAACGGCGAGAATCGTCGGTGACCAGCCAGGCGTCATTGCGTTGGCTGGCCGCCAGCCAGTCACGAATCTGCGCCGCACACTGGCGTGCCATCCGCTGCTGGTAATCTCCTACGCCAATCGGTTCCGAACCCGTTAGCCAGAATTGAAGCGCAGGCTGCGGCTGCCCCGCGACGTCAAATACCAAACCGCGCTTAGATTCAGCAGGTTTGACTGGGAGAAAAGGGATATTTTGGAAAATAAAAGGATTTTCCAGACGTTCAAACAAGCGGTTAACGCCGCGTACCATCTGGTGCGACGAGCGCCAATTCGTGCCCAGTGTATAGTGTGCGGCCACTTCTCCGCGTGCATGCATATAGGTAAAAATATCCGCACCGCGAAACGCATAAATAGCCTGCTTAGGGTCACCGATCAACAACAGCCCACACTGCGGCTGCCCGACATACAGTGTTCGGAAAATACGGTACTGTTGGGGGTCGGTATCCTGAAATTCATCGATCATCGCCACCGGATAGCGTTCGCGAATGGCGCTGGCAAGCTGTTCCCCACCCGGCTGTTGCAACGCCACATCCAGACGGCTTAGCAAATCGTCGAACCCCAGCTCCGCACGCTGCCGTTTTTCCTCACTTACCGACTCGCGGATCGCCGACAGCGCACGGACAATGACTAAATCACGCAGCGACAGCGGCGCTTCAAGCAGCCGTTCGGTCTCCTCAAAGAGGGCATGAACAGGCGGCTCGCCTTTCTTTGTCTTCTCGATTAGCGTCTGCTGGGCAAATCTCACTAGATCTTTCGGCAGTTGATAATCCAGCGTCGGCTGCTCTGCCCACAGCGTAACTTTCTGTAGCCAGTTGGGAAGATGCTTACTGCTGTAGCTGCGTTTATCGACACCAGAAGCGCTAATCAACGCTTCCAGCTCCGCTGCTGACGCCAGCCAACTTTGTTTGTATGCATCGATCGTCGCCACGATATTCTCATGTCGACTCACCAGCGTTTCATCTTCTTCTGGCGACAAACGAAACGCAGGTGCTTCACCATGCAGATAAGGAGCCAGATCGGCCAGCAGGTTTTCCGGCCCTTTCCACTCCAGACCGACAATCCGCGCCACCTCTACCGGCAGCGGATAGCAATAACGACGCCAGAAATCTGCACAGGCTTGCCGGCGCAGTGGCTGTTCATCTTCTATCAGCACCTGTTCGAAAAGGACACCAGATTCAAACGCATTGGTACTAAGCATACGCTGGCAGAAGCCGTGGATCGTGTAGATCGCCGCTTCGTCCATTTGTCGTTCAGCCGCCAGCAAGACATCCGCCGCATCGCGGTGATCCGAAATCTCGGCTAGCAGCAGCCCTAGAGAAGTATCTTTAGGCTTCTCCGCCTCTTCACCCTGCGCACTTTTACGCAAGCAGGCGATGCGCAAGGCATGGATTCTGGCACGAATACGCTCCCGCAGTTCTTCGGTCGCGGCTTCCGTAAAGGTCACAACCAGAATTTCCTCGACCAGCAGCGGACGTGGATACGCGGCTTGCTTACCCAGCCCTAGCAACAGGCGCAGGTAAAGCGCAGCCAGCGTATAGGTTTTCCCCGTTCCGGCCGACGCCTCAATCAACCGCTCCCCCTGGAGCGGCAACGTCATGACGTCTAATGATTGCGGCGCGGCATTTTTCATTCTGCTGCAACCTTACCGGAAGTTTTCGATGCTGCTGGCGCGGGGATCATCGTGGGCGCTTTCTCGCGCGGTAACGTTTTCTGCAATGAAGACGCATCTGCGTAGGTATGCCATCCTTTCGGTGCGGCATAGTCGGCTTTACCATGGTGGCTACCGGAAACCTGCGACAGAATAGCCAGACCTTCAGGCTTCAGCGCCTGCTGGAAGAAGTCTGCCAGTTGCGCCACCGTCAGCGGTTTGATTTGTTCAAGCAGTTTCTCTCGCGAGTCAAAAGCAAAGTTCTCCTGATCCAGATCGCGACGCAGTCGGCTGGCCTCTTCGCCCAATGTTTGCGGACGCTGGCTCAGTTCATTCATCACGCCTTGCTTATACTGCGTGAACTCTTCTTCACTCATTTCACGCAGTCGCTTTTGCGCTTTCAGGTAAAAATCTTCATAGCGCTGATACAGGTAAGCAGGCTGTTTGCTGTTGCTTTGCAACAGGAAGCCGATACCCATCTGTCGACCGACCGTCGTTGGGAAGGCAAATACCGCGTAGCCCAGTTGTTCTTCCGTTCTCAGTTGGCTATAGAACCAAGGCTGAACGATCTGCCCCAGCACCGAGCTATACGCCATACTTTCCGTTTCCGAATACCCCGTCGGTACATATACCGCCGCTAATGCAGAATCCGTGCTGCTTCCCGGACGCTGCAAATTAGCAAGCTGCGGCTTACTGACTTTGACATCATCGCTGCGCGACAGATTTTCGCCACCTGCCTTCAGATGCGTTTTCAGCGTGTTCGCCAGCTCGGTGACTCGCTCTGGAGCCAGATTGCCGACGACCAGCATTTCCGGCGTGGCTTTTTGCAGCAGGTCTTTGCGGTAGTTAACGACATCCTGTAAACGGATATCCTTCAGCAGGTTACGACGTTCTGCACGCTCAAAGTAAGGCAATTGCGATATCGCCTGAACGGGCTGTAACGCCTGTTCAAAGGCTTTTGATTTCTCAACCGCATCTAACTGCTGTATGTACCAGGATTTCGCCTGCTCCAGCTGTGCTTCCGTCGAGGTAAAGGCGGCGTAGCCATCCGCCAACGCCAGTAGCAACCGTGGCAAATGCTGGGTATAACCATCGGCGCTAATCACCAGACCATCATTGCTGCGGGTGGAAAAACTGATGCCGCCGATCGACGCTTGATAGCTCAGTTCATCCAGCGCCAGACCCGCCAGATAATCGTTTAACGCAAACAGCACCTGATTACGGGCAGTACTCCGCGCTTCCTGATTGCGCAGGAACAGCGTGATTTCCGCTTTCGGCTCATCAGCGAAGTAGTGGCTTGGCATATACAGCACGCGCAGCCCTGGCTGATTGAGCAGGAGCGTCGGTTTCGTCATCGCCTTATCGGCTTTAATTAGGGAGAAATCATCTGGAATATAGGGGTTGATCGTCGGCAACGACAGTGACATTTTCTGCCCCAGCGTTTTCCATTTTGCAAATGTTGCTGACGGGATTTTATTCATCTCGTACGGCGCATCGACAAAATAGGCCACTTTATTATGCGGCTCATTCGGGCTGATGACCCAAACGCGCGCGTTCTGCGGCGTCATCTCGTCCAGTCGTGCAGCGATAGCCTTCGGATCATAGCGATCGGCAACATACTGGGCATCCAGCGTATGTTCGACCGGCACGCGCAGCATGGTATCAACCAACCATTCGATATAGTCCATATCACGGCTGATAGACGGATAGCGGAAATCCAGATCCAGAACATGCGCGATCTCATCAAAATAACGCTGCTGAATCCCTTCGGTACGGATTTGTTGCAGATAACGGAATATGGCTGCAATCACTTCATCACGCTGTGCCAACCCTTTATCGGTCAGCGAGGCTGAAATAGCGAACATGCCGCCGTTTCGGTCGATGATCGGCGAAGAACCTGCACCGATAGACTCAACCAGCCCTTCCTTTTGCAACCAGTCAGAGAGCGTATTCTGACTGCGGTTCCCAAGCAGATAGCTAATGTAGGTATCCGTCTTACTGCGAAATGCCTGGCTAATGTCACTAACGCGAAACTCAATGCGCAGCTGTTTTCTCGGCTGAGCAGGAACATAGTGAATCATCACACCACGCTGCTTTTCCGTCGTCACAGGGACGGTAACCGCTGGAACGCTGGCGTTGTGATTGGGAATGCGTCCAAATGTATCGACCGCCAGCGTCGCCAGTTCAGGCAGGGGTTGATTGCTGTAAATCACCCCTTTCATCAGGTTGGCTGAGTAGTATTTCTGATAGAATTTAACCAGTTCATCATGCAGTTTACTGCCGGGTTTATCGCTCAGGGTCTCAAGATTGCCCCCCGAAAAACGCGCGCTCGGGTGCGCTGGGTTCAGCGTCTCTGCCCCTACCTGCGCCATACGATGACCGTCGCGTGAACGCGCCATGGTTAATTCCGCATTGACCGCATTACGTTCGCGATCGGCATTCACCGGATCGAGCAGCGGCTCTGCAATCGCATCCGCCATCCGATCGACGGCGGGTCGCAGCGCATCATTTTCCACTTCCAGATAAAACGCCGTGCGGTAAGACGCCGTGCTGGCATTGTGGCTACCGCCATGTTTTTTCAAAAACTCGGACAGCGCCTCAGGCTCTGGGTAACGTTTCGATCCCATCAGCACCATATGTTCGAGGTAATGCGCTAATCCCAGTTGATTATTGGGATCGTCCAGCGAGCCAATAGGCAGCGCCAGTGATGCTAACGATTTGGGTGCCTGCGGATCGGAAACCAGCAGAACGGTCATTCCGTTATCCAGTTTGATCGCCTGATATTGCCGCGGATCTTTTTCGCTTTTTCGAATCGTCTGAGCCAGCGGCTGCCAGCCCGTCTCAGCCCAACTCGCCGGAAGCCAGAATGTGAATAAAAGAAACCACCCGGTAATCCAGACCCACTGTTTACGCATGCAATTCTCCAACCTCATATCCATCACTTTTCACGTTGCAGTGCGTTATCTTCTCGCACCTTGAAATCTATTCGGGCATCATCAAAACAAGCCTATCAAGCCAGATTAAAACGGAACGGCGGCAGTAGCCAGATTTGCGCCGCTTCAATCACCTCATTCATTCGCTTTTCATCCAACTCACGAATAATGCGTTGCAGGTAATAATCCTCACCTTCCCCCCGCATTCCCATGTTGCCCTGCCAGGCTTGCAGTAAACGGGCACGCGCTTTGTTCTGCGTTTCCTCATCCGCCCGCAGGCTATCGCTTTCACGATCATAACATTCAGCCAGCCAGGCACTTCCCGCTTTATTTAGCAATAACAGCGGTTTGCTCATTCCCTGACGATATCCATCCAGCATGACAGCCAGATGTTCTCTGGCCTGCGCTTCCGACAAAGCAGCAAAGCGCCACGCCGTGTCTTCCCGCCCATACAGTCGGCTTTCGCCCTGTCCGCCCGTTGCGCAGTAGGCCAGATGCTCCAACCACAGCGTAATACCATCCTTCATAGAAAGCGTGCCTGGACGCCAGCGCAGCAAACCATCTGGTTGAACCTGATTCAACCAACCGCTGACGCGCACGCCGTCAAGGAGGATATCCACTTCCCGACTCACCGACTGCGAAGGCGTTAATTCATCGCGCACACGCGCAGCCAACTGCGCCATCTCCTGCTGCTGTTCCTGCCAGTAAATTTCGCCGAACGCGCCATAGGGCAGTTCACCCGCGGCTCTGGCACGGCGATACAGTTTTTCCGTATCGCCTTCATTAATCAAGGTATTAAGCAATTCGCTATTCAACTGATAGCGGTTAAGGCTATCAACCACAAAGGGCTCTTCATCCAACAGCTCATCGCTGTGCAGCATAAAACTCACGCCGAGTCGCAGTTGAAAAAAGGCTCGCACAGGATGACGATAAAAACGCTTCAGATCGTCCAGACTCACATCCCTATCATTCGCTCTTTCGGACAAGGCTTCACGATCGAAATCAGGTTGAGCTTCCCCTGTTTGGTTTGCCGCCGCCAGCCACTCTGCTGCAAAGCTCAGCGGCTGTGGTGCAGACAGGAAGTTATGCGCATCAAAAGGCATACGGCTATGTTCGCGGCAGAGGTGCTTCACCACGCGCTCCGCGCTGCTATCGATATCCAGCGCTTCATCACCCGGCAGGACGTAACTTTGTGCAATGTATTCCGTCAGTTCGCTGACCAATACGGAAGGATAGCGACGCGTATTATCCTGGATCGATCGCCCGATATAGCTGATATAGAGTTTGTGCTGCGCCGACAGGAGCGCCTCAAGAAACAGATAGCGGTCATCATCACGTCGGCTACGATCGCCGCGCTTGATTTTACGCCCCATCAGATCGAACCCGAGTGGCGGCAGCGTTCGGGGATAGACGCCGTCATTCATACCCAATAAACACACGACCTTGAACGGGATGGAACGCATGGGCATCAGCGTACAAAAGTTGATCGAACCGGCCAGAAAACGCTGGCTGAGTCGCTCCTGATCGAGACGCCGCGACAGTTCATCGCGTAACCGGGAGATCGGCACCTGTTGCGGATAATGCGCCATCGTGCCCATACCAATTACGTACTGCCACTGTTTTTCAACTAACGCCAGCGCCGCTTCGGTCTCGCTATCAGCCTCAAAGAAGGTTTCGATCAGCTCTCGACACAGCGGTAGCCAGTCAACAAGCACACGTGGCTGAGACAGGCGCTGACGCCAGTGGTGAATCTGCATCAGGAGTTCGGCCAGTTGACCAGCCAGTTCGGCAATCAGGCCGCTGGATTCATCATAAGGCAACACCCCCTGCCAGTCTCCGATCTGGCTATCCATCGCATAGCCCAGCAGCATCCTTGTCAGACCGAAACGCCACGTATGCTGCCCCGTTGGCGGCAGCATCAGATCGCGCACGTTGTCGTCATCCAATCCCCAACGCACACCTGATTCCACGACCCACAGGCGCAGACGGCGTAGCCCTTCTTCCTGAATGCCGAAACGCGCAGCCAGCGCGGGCACCTCAAGCAACGCCAAAACCTGTTCAGCCGTAAAACGGCTTGTCGGTAAATCCAGCAGGCTGATTACCGCCTGCAATGCGGGATGCGCGTGCCGCGCACGCTGATCGGAGATAGCAAAAGGCAGGTAGCGGTTATCCGGCGCATTACCAAACACTGCCTGAATAAACGGCGTGTAGCTGTCGATGTCTGCCATCATCACAATCACATCGCGCGGCATCAGCTCAGGATCGTCGGCCATCATGCCCAGCAGCCGATCGTGAAGTACTTCAACCTCACGCTGCGGACTATGGCAGGCGTGAAAATCAATCGAGCGATCGTCGAGTGCCAGCAGGCGTTTTTGCATGCTGGTGTTCTGCGTTTCGTGGCTGACGGCCACCACTGCGTGGTCTTCCAGTTCAAGAATGTCGCGCTGCAAGGTTTGCAGCAGATTTTCACCATCCGACTCAACAAAAGCGTCGATTTCCTGCACGTTATCCAATTCAGCGAGCAGATAAAGGTTATCGCGCCCCAGCTTTCCCCACGATGCCAGCAGCGGATTATTAATCGACTGCTTACCGTCGTCGTTGAACAATGTTTCTATCTGTGAGGGATCGCGAAAGAGAGAGCGGGTTTCATCAGGCTGCTCGCCGTCAAAGCGATGTAAGCGACGGTGGCGGGCTTTTAGCTTCGCCAGAAATTTATAATCCTGAATGTCACTCCAGTAATGGCGGCAGGGATTGGTAAATAGCAGATGCACATCAATATGCTGAGCAAGCGCGTTCAACGCCTGTAAATAGATAGGGGGTAACGCGGAAATACCGCAGATAAAAACGCGTGGCGGCAGACCTTTCGGACACGCTTTTGCCTGCTCCAACGCAGTAATAAAGCGTTGATACAGAATCGCGTGGTGCCATTCGGGCTGAGCCAGTTCGCGAGTATAGTCCACCAACGCACGCCACAGCGCCGATTGCCACAGCTGGTTCCCACCGAGATCGTCAACCTGTTTCCCTTCTTGCCATGCCTTGATCCACTCCGGGCGATAAATCAGGTATTGATCGAAAAGATCCGCTACGCGTCCGGCAAGCTGATGCAGCTTGCGCTGGTTATCATCATCCTGCAAATAGTGGTTCAGAGCCGAAAAATCAGGCTGTGCCAACAAATCGGGCAGTAAATGCATGAGCTTCCACGTCATCGCATCCTTGCTGAAGGCGCTTTCTTTTGGAATATCCGGCAGCACATGGCGACACATATTCCACAAAAAAACACCGGGCAGCGGGAATTGAATATTGGCAGCAATGCCGAAGTGTCCAGCCAGTTCAATTTGCAGCCACTGCGCCATCCCCGGACTTTGCACCAAAATCACTTCCTGTTGGAAAGGATCCGCAAGCGGCTGACGTTTTATCAGCTCAACCATCAGTCTTTTCAAGATATCCAACTGATTGGAGTGATAGATTCTAAACATTCTGGCTCCTGCTGCCACTGCTTACGGTTGATGACTCATGGTTTATCCTAGTATGCCTACCCAACAGGCGATGACTGGCAAAACCAACGGTTTAGTGTAGCCTGATAGCGGCGTGGCGTCATGACTCTTGCCGTTACCTGACAGCATTCTCCATTCTGTAGCTGCTCTGACACACTAAACTGCCAATTTTTACTCGCAAGAGACGCGATATTATCCTGATCGGACGGGTGATATGGCATACCCGCTTCATAGGCCTCCAACTGTTGCATCGCAAACCGCCAGGCCTGACGCTGCTGCAACTGGTGCTGGAATGATTGTTGCAAAATCTGGTGATATTGCAGTAACCCCATCAGCGATACGGCGAACAGCAGCGCCGCCACCAGCGTCTCCGGTAGGCTAAAACCAGATTGACGACGCCTGATCCTGTTGTTCATTGCGCTACTCCGTTGCATCACAGCGTGCGACATCTTTATCCGGACAAAAGTCTAGCCAGCCGTTACCCAATGGTTGAATCGCTATCTGGCCCGAGGACAGTAGCGAAAATGACACTCGCTGGTACAGCCTCAACGGTCGCGTCGAAGCAGGAAGCATTCCTTCGCCACGCAGTAATCCTTGCTCCCCATCCGAGGCCGCACGCAGGCACACCACGAGCGGTTCTGCCGACAACTGCTGGCATTGCCAGTTTTCCGTTAGCGTATTCCAATGCTGCCCTCTTCCCCAGTTCAGTGAAGACAATGCCTGATTGAACGCTCGCAGGTAATGTCGCTCATCGTTCCCCACCTGAATGGCAGTATCAAGCTGGCGTTGCAAACCGGACATCAACAGTAGGCCGATAATCGCGATGAGCATTACCATAGCCAGTGTTCCACTTCCTTCCTGATGTCCTTTTTTCATTGGTTACGACCAAGAATAAGTCGAGTGATATGCTGCCGAACGGCAGGACGCTTGGCCCAATAACCGGCTAGTTGTAATTCATACAACGCCGCATTATTTTTCGCAGACAGGCGCTGTAACCGGAACACCGTGAGCACCACCTCCTGCGGATCAAACAGCTTCTCCCACCTGTCGCCCTGACAGTTATGCGCCCCGCTTTGAATTTCCAATGACCGAGCACGCAGACGATAGCCAAAAGATTCAGCATCTTGCTGTTCCCCACCGTCCCAAATACCATTTCGGTTGAGATCGTAAGAAACATTCAGACAGCTGTTTTCTGCCTCTCCTGGATAATTCCCCGTGCTGATCGCCTTTCCCTGACAGGTTCCAGAACAAAAACCTGCCCGCCGGATGTCTTTCTCAATTCCCATGGCGACCTGACTGAAGAGCTGTTCCAGCCGGAAAAGCTGTGCGCTGTCCTGACTTTGACTACGCAGCAGAGGGTACAACTGTGCCGCCGACAGCATAATCAGGCTACCTAAGCTCAGCGCTAACAGGATTTCCGGCAGAGTGAATCCACTCTGCTTGCACCTCAGCCTTGGTTGCCTCAATTCTGTTTGTCCCCACATCATCGGTTTCAGCATAGGGGAATCGCCAGAACAACTTGAGACTCGCTGCACAGACGCATGCGCCCTCTCACCGAGATGATGAGACGCACCTGACCCGCGGCATTCGACAATGAAATATGTCCAGCCTGTGCCGCGTTACGCAAACCAAAGAACGTAAAAGCGTTGCTTGTGAACGTTGCCAGCACAACATCCTGCGTGCGGCGAACGAACTGTCCCGGATGGTTCTCACGGCACGTTTCCTCTGTCTGCTTCTCATTCTGTCCCGCCACCATGCACCATCGCTCTCCCTGCTGTATGAGCTTCGCCGTGCGGGTTTCGTTATGCCAGTAGGCATTCGCCTGAACCCGGCTCAAAAAGTCCAGCAGTTGTTGCGCACTCTGCTCCAAACGAATGGCCTGCTGATACTGAATCCAGCCATGCAAACCGCCACCCGCCATCAGCGCCACAATCGTCAGCACCACGAGTAATTCAAGCAAGGTAAACCCTCGCCGTTGTCGACCCCCTGTTTTCATAGCGTCAGGATAGTGAGTCTTATCAGAAAAAACAGCGTGTTAACGACGTTATACGCGGCGACTCGCAATGTTTTACTGCAACGATGTAACAGCAGAAAAAGCGTGCGGGGAGATGGGGAAAGCACAATGAAAAAACGGCGCCTGCCTGTATGGAAGACGCCGTCTGGTGGAGTAGGTCGTTAAATCAGCGATCGATACGCATCCAGTTCTTTTACCGTCATAGGTAACCCCTGACGAAGGAGACAATCCAGATATTCGTCTACATCAAACGGAGGCTTTCTGAAAGCGGTACGAGAAGTTCGAACCGCTTTAAGCACCAGCGCAGAATTAAGATCAAATAAATCGGCAATGAATTCGTCTGGGTGCATGGCTTCCACCGCAAACTCGGAAAGTGCCGTTGCTGGAAAATCTTTCAGATTTGCCGTGACGATAACTTCTGCATTAGCGCGTATTGCCGCTGCCAATACATGTCGATCATCCGCATCAGGTAAAACCAGAGCAGGGATAAGTTGTTCGAACCCCGTCACATTGGCATCAGGTAATGCCTTATTCATCAAATGCTCAATGTTCCTGAGCTTATCCATCGTTACGTCTGCATTATTTAGCAACAAATTTCGCTGCCATTCTTCCTGAATTAGTACCGTCCACTTTGGCTGATATAGCCCTGTTAAACCAAGATGCATGAGCAAATCCCGTAGCAAAGATGGATAAATGACACACGCATCAAGTACCACGGGATAGGGGGAGTGATTCATTAGTAAAACCCGAGTTCCTGACTTCGGTCTGTCAGTTCCTGCATGGCTTGCATACTTTCATTTTCACGCTGTTCTTTGTATTGCATCAAATCAGCAAAAAGCACGCGGCGATGACGACCTGTTTTATGGAAAGGAAGATGGCCTTCTTCCAAAAGCTTCACCATATGTGGCCGTGAAACATTCAGAATATTTGCCGCTTCTTGTGTCGTTAACTCAGCCTGCACGGGGACAATCTGGACAGCATTACCTGCCGCCAGTTCACCAAGAATGCTCATCAGAAGCGTGAGTGCCGAGGTAGGCAATTCGATCCGATGGGCAATGTCATGCGCATCCTGAATCAAAATTTCCTGTGTTTCCAGCTTCGTGGACAGGTAGGTTGCAAGCTGCCTTTGTCCACGGATAGCGGCCTCCATTTCTTTTGGAGCCGGAAGGCTCAAACTATTTAGAGGAGTATGTTTCATCGAGTATTCCAATATATTTATATATTTGTTTGTCAGTTTGTCAGTTTGTCAGTTTGTCAGTTTGTCAGAGTAATCACGTCACATTAGAAGCTAACACTCAAGAATGACATTAATCGAAATAAACGAAAATCGCAATATTCGAAACGATTAATTTTCACACACAATAGGCTCAGGAGGCGATAGGTCCGTTGCACGAAGAGAAATAACAAAAAAAGGCCGCGTTACGCGGCCCTGGAAAACATGGGGAGGATTTAGATCGCAACTGGTGCTTTGATGGCGGGATGCGGATCGTATCCCTCAATCTCAAAGTCCTCGAAACGGTAGTCGAACAACGTATCCGGGCGACGCTTAATCACCAGTTTCGGCAGTGCGCGCGGTTCACGGCTCAACTGTAAATTCGTCTGTTCCAAATGGTTGTTGTACAGATGCGTGTCGCCGCCAGTCCAGACAAAATCACCGACTTCCAGATCGCACTGCTGCGCCACCATATGTACCAGCAGCGCATAGCTGGCAATGTTGAACGGCAGGCCGAGGAAGATATCGCACGAGCGCTGATAAAGCTGGCAAGAGAGTTTGCCATCTGCCACGTAGAACTGGAAAAATGCGTGGCACGGTGCCAGCGCCATTTTGTCCAGTTCACCCACATTCCAGGCAGACACGATAATACGGCGAGAATCTGGATCCTGTCTCAACTGGGTCAGAACATTCTTCAACTGGTCAATCTCACGACCGTCTGCGGCTCCCCATGAACGCCACTGTTTACCGTAAACCGGCCCCAAATTACCGTTCTCATCCGCCCATTCATCCCAAATACTGACTTTGTTTTCATGCAGATAAGCAACATTGGTATCGCCGTTCAGGAACCAGAGCAGTTCATGGATAATCGAACGCAGGTGGCATTTTTTGGTGGTAACCAGCGGAAACCCGTCCTGCAAGTTGAAACGCATCTGATGGCCGAAAATAGAACGCGTGCCCGTGCCGGTGCGGTCGGCTTTCGACGTGCCTTCTTCAAGCACTTTCTTCATCAGATCCAGATACTGTTTCATACTACCTCACCACAAAAATTAAAGAAGGACAGCGGATTATTGCTGTGCAGGCTGACGGCGATAGGCCCAAACCATCATCAGAATACCAGCGATCACCATCGGCAATGACAGGATTTGCCCCATGCTGAAAAGGTCGCCGAACAGCCCCAGTTGCGCATCCGGCTGGCGGAAGAATTCGGTAATAATTCGGAACGAACCGTAACCGATCAAGAAAAGCCCTGAGACGCTACCCATCGGCCGAGATTTACGGATAAAGAGATTCAGAATGATAAACAGTGCCACACCTTCCAGCATCATTTGATACAGCTGGGAAGGATGACGCGGCAACATGCCATACTGATTGAAAATAGCCTGCCACTGAGGATTGCTGACGGCCAACATCATATCTTCGCCACGCGAGCCTGGAAACAGCATCGCCCACGGCGTATCCGTCGTTACGCGTCCCCACAATTCACCGTTGATGAAGTTGCCCAACCGGCCAGCACCAAGCCCGAAAGGAATCAAAGGAGCAATAAAATCAGCGACCTGGAAGAAATGACGTTTGGTACGATGAGCAAACCACAACATGACACAGATCACGCCCATTAAGCCGCCGTGGAACGACATGCCGCCATCCCAGACTTTGAACAGGTAGAGCGGGTTTTCAAGAAATGACGGGAAGGCATAAAACAGAACATAGCCCAGACGCCCGCCAACAAAGACCCCAAGGAACCCCATATACAACAGGTTTTCGACTTCATCTTTGGTCCAGCCACTACCCGGTTTGTTCGCCCGACGCACCGCCAGCCACATGGCAAATATAAAACCCACCAGATACATCAGCCCATACCAGTGCAGCGCCAGCGGGCCAATTGAGAAAATCACTGGATCAAACTGAGGAAACGCCAGATAGCTTGTCGTCATCATTCACCACATATTTTATTGTGTTATCCCTGCTTTCGGGATCGTCATTGATAGGCAAAAGGCAGGAGAACGAATCCGTTCCTGCGAACCGCGGTGGCGAATCATAGCATACGCACCCGCACTCGTTGCTGACGCAGGGGAAAAGTTCTGTAAAACATTTATACTCGTCATACTTCAAGTTGCCTGGGCGTTGGCTACGCTAACGCTTAACGCCCGCCGCGAATCAAACCGCCCAATCCGCGCTCTTCCATGAATATCGCCGCCCACTGTCGGACTTCCGTCGCGCTCTTTGCATTCAGCAATTGCTGCACCAACGACTGCGATTCAGCCAGCGTAATTTGGCGCAGCAGATATTTAATTCGCGCAACGCTGCGCCCGTTCATACTGAACGAGCGATAACCTAGTCCGGTCAACAACAGTGCGCCGAGCGCTTCTCCCGCCATTTCACCGCACACGGAAAGCGGAATATTATGTCGTTCGCACTCGACGGCGATCACATTCAACGCCTGCAACATGGAAGGATGTAGGCTGTCATACAGCGATGCCACGTGAGCGTTGTTACGATCTACCGCCAGCAGATACTGCGTCAGATCGTTGGTGCCAACCGAAACAAAATCGATGCGAGAAGCCAGATGGGGGATCAGGAACAGCATCGACGGGACTTCAATCATGATCCCAATGCGCGGCTTGGGCTGCGGGAAGCCCAGTAACTCTTCCACTTCGCCCGCCGCCTGATCGATAAGGCGACGCGCTTCACTGATTTCATCCAGACTGCTGATCATCGGCAGCAGGATGTTGAGATTGCCAATGTGTGCGTTGGCACGCAGCATGGCGCGCACCTGAATCAGAAAGATTTCAGGCTGATCGAGCGTAATACGAATGCCGCGCCAGCCAAGACACGGGTTCTCTTCGCTGATAGGCAGATAAGGCAGCGGCTTATCCGCGCCAATATCCAGCGTGCGTAGCATCACGGGGCGCGTAGGATAAAGCGCTAACATACCTTGATATTGCGCCATCTGCTCATCTTCGGACGGAAAACCGTTTTGCAGCATAAAAGGTATTTCCGTGCGGTATAGCCCCACGCCATCGACCTGATTGATAAAGCGTTTTTCGTGTTCAGCACTTAGCCCCGCATTCAGCATAACCTGAATGCGCTCGCCGCTTTTCAGCACGGCAGGCTGCTCCATTTCGCCTTCGGCCAGGCGGGTCAGCTCATTTTCTTCCGTTAATAGGCGCTGGTATTCCTGAACCAGAACGGGTTCAGGATCGACCAGCAGCTCACCGCGATAGCCGTCAATGATCAGCAGGCGCTGATGCAGCATATCAGGCTGAATGTCCGCGCCCACCAGCGTCGGAATGCCCATCGCACGCACCAGAATCGCCGCATGCGAATTGGCGGCACCGTCATACACGACAACACCCGCCAACCGCTCCGGCGGTAGTTCTGCCAGCAGCGTGGCCGTTAATTCGTCCGCCACGAGAATAAAGCGCTCAGGCCACTGCCCCATAATTTGCGCATTATCGTCGAGGTGAAACAGCAGTCGTTGCCCCAACGCACGCAGATCGCCCGCACGCTCACGTAAATAAGTGTCCTGCAAATTGGTGAACTGCGCGGCAAAACGCTCGATTACCAGCTTCACAGCCCACTCGGCGGCATTGCCCGCATCCACTTCCTGAAAGAGTTCTCGCTTAAGCCGCGCATCATTCAGCAAGTGTGAATACAAATCGAAAATCGCCGCACTCTCTTTCTGCGCGCTGGCGTTAAACCGCTTGCTGAAGCGACGGAATTCCGCCGTGGCATCTTCCAATGCCTGCGTTAAACGGGAGCGCTCACGCTCGCTGTCCAGACTCGATGCGGGGAAAACCTGTTCCAGAGAAGGCTGAGTACAATCCTGCCAGCCGGGAGCAATCGCCACACCGGGTGCAGCCACCAGCGCCTTAACGCGCGTCTGGCGGTATTGACCGAAGAGCGTTTTGATCTGCGAAAGGGAAAGAATCGCGGCCATCTGCGTGGCCAGCGTCACCATGAACGATTCTTCGTTTTTATCAAACTGACGATGTTCACGCTGCTGCACCACCAGAACGCCCAGCAGATGGCGACGGTGGATGATAGGAACGCCAAGGAAAGAGCGGAAATGTTGCTCTTTCACCGCGGGGATATATTTGAAGCTGGGATGCGCACGCGCATCGGCCAGATTGATGGGCTCAGCACGTTGACCGACCAACCCGACAATGCCTTGCCCAAACGCCAGCGTGACCGTACGCCCACGCGGCTTTTTCAAGCCACGCGTTGCCATCAGGTAATAGCATTGACGATCGTGATCGGCCAGATAAATGGAACAGACTTCCGTGTCCATAGCCTGACAGGTCTCATTGACCAGAATGTCCAGCGCATCACTAAGTCGGGCCGTTGCCGCAACGTTTTCGACAATTTCTCGCAAGCGCGTGAGCATAATGTGCCTGAATTACCCTCTTTTTCGCCGAGGACCGGACGGGGTCACCGCCCGAGCCGCAACACTCTCCTGAAGCAGTATCACCGGGTTGATAAATTCCTTCATCACGCGACGATACACATCTCGCTTAAAAGAGACGACCTGACGTACCGGATACCAGTAACTCACCCAGCGCCAGCCATCAAATTCTGGCGTGCCGCTGCTCTGCATATTGATATCCGACTCATTACACATCAACTGGAGCAAAAACCATTTCTGCTTTTGGCCGATACAGACCGGTTTTGTATCCCAACGCACCAAACGCTTTGGTAATTTATAGCGTAACCAGTTACGGGTAGATGCCAATACGCGCACATCCTTTTTTCTTAACCCGACTTCTTCAAACAGTTCGCGGTACATCGCCTGCTCAGCACTTTCACCGGGGTTAATCCCCCCCTGCGGAAACTGCCAGGAGTGCTGACCATAGCGCCGGGCCCACATCACCTGCCCCTGCCGATTACAAATTACAATACCAACGTTTGGGCGGTAGCCATCATCATCGATCACCGGACTACCTCGATAAACATCAATGCAAAGATGACCTGATTGTTTCACACTCCCGTCAGGCGGTAAACCACTGCTTAGAAAGCATGTGATACGAATAAAAGTAAGATAACCCACAGATAAGATCAAAGTTATAAACATGTGAAGACCAGAATCCGCAATTTATTCACTTTTTCTGTGGACATCTTTGTGCAGAACCCATGAAGAAGTGAGTAAAACTCATTTTTCATGAAGAAAAAATATTACTATGAATTAAAAAATAGTTATTTTTATTCAGTAAATTACAAACCATTTCACTTGAAATGGCGAACCCCTACTTTTTGTTCAAATGGCATACATCATAAGATTGGCGAAAGATCGCACTATGCCGATTTTATCCACAGGGAATGCCTCAAACTCAGGCAATAAATAGACGAAAACAGCAAAAAGGCCGGGCGTCAAGGCTGTAAATCGAACCAGTAATTCATATTTATGTGGGTTATCCAAGAAATCTGTGGATAACCTAGTGTAAGATCCTGTTTATTGTCGGTGGCTATACGTGCACAGTTTGCAAAACAGCGTTAGGTGATCGTCATCACACTAAAAAAAAGCGCTACGAATCATGCTATTATTGTTTTTCTCCACAGTCTTCCAGGTTGTACATTGGTATTCTCCACCTATTGTGTTTTTTTTGAGCGGAAAAATATCGGGCTATACGCTATGAATTCACCCACAGTTCACACGACTGCGCCGCCAAGCGAGCACACGTTGCTGGAGCGCGCGCAATCCCTCGCGGGTTATAATCTCGCGGAATTAGCGGATATCGCCCGCCTGCCCCTCCCAGCCAACCTAAAACGTGATAAAGGCTGGATTGGTATCTTGCTGGAGCGTTTTCTGGGCGCAAGCGCAGGCAGCAAACCCGAGCAAGATTTCCCCGACATCGGCGTCGAGCTAAAAACCATTCCTATTGATGAACAGGGCAAACCGCTGGAAACCACCTTCGTCTGTGTCGCACCGTTGACAGGCAACAGCGGCGTAACGTGGGAAAGCAGTCACGTACGACACAAGCTCGCTCGGGTGCTGTGGATTCCGGTGGAAGGATCGCGGCACATTCCGCTGGGGGAACGCCGTATTGGCACGCCGCTGATCTGGAGCCCCAATGAAGAGGAAGAGGAACAGCTGCGCTGCGATTGGGAAGAGTTGATGGATTTGATCGTGCTTGGCCGGGTAGAAAGTATAACCGCCCGACATGGAGAAGTGCTGCAACTACGCCCCAAAGCGGCAAATAGCCGGGCATTAACCGAGGCGATTGGCGAATTTGGCCAACCAATTCTGACCTTACCGCGCGGGTTCTACCTGAAAAAAACCTTTACCGCGCCGCTATTGGCTCGCCACTTTATGCAGCTCAGCAGGTGAATTTCATTAGCGTGATGTTCTATTAGCGCTATGCTTCATCAGCGCCCCGCTTCATCGTACACTAGCTTTATATGTCGCGCGCTATTACGCAACAATCGTGTGACAAGGGAAGCGATCTGGGAAAAGCCTGACGCCGACCCAGAGCAAAAGGGACGCCAGCACACGGCAGCAATGTGAAGCATGACAGTTATATCTCTATGACGTCATACTTTCGCTTGCCTACGCCCCAAGCTGGCAGAGTATAATATCGTTTACGTTTCGTTTAAGGTGTATTGATATAATGTTTGATTGGATTGTTGATCCGAACGCATGGTTAGCATTGGGAACGCTGACTATTCTGGAAATCGTTCTTGGTATCGATAACATTATCTTCCTGTCTCTGGTTGTCGCCAAACTGCCTAAAGCCCAACAAAACAAAGCTCGCCGCATCGGGCTGATGGGTGCGATGTTAATGCGTTTGGGGCTGCTCGCTTCTATTGCCTGGGTTATGCGTCTGACTGACCCACTGTTTACCGTCGCAGGTAATGAAATTTCCACACGTGACCTGATCCTGTTCTTCGGGGGGCTCTTCCTGATCTGGAAGTCGAGTATGGAAATTCACGAGACCGTCGAAGGCGGTTCAGAAGATCATACTTCCAAGGTGTACTCTTTCTTTGGCGCGATTGTGCAGATCATGATGCTGGATATCATCTTCAGTCTGGATTCGGTTATCACCGCCGTCGGCCTGTCTGATCACCTGTTTATTATGATGGCAGCGGTCATTATCGCCGTTCTCGTGATGATGTTCTCTGCGCGCCCTATCGGCGAGTTTGTCGAACGCCATCCATCAGTCAAAATGCTGGCCTTGTCGTTCCTGATCCTGGTCGGGTTCACCCTGATTTTGGAAAGCTTCGACGTTCACGTACCGAAAGGCTACATCTACTTCGCCATGTTCTTCTCGATGTCCGTCGAGGCGTTGAACCTGCTGCGCAGTAAAAAAGAAAAAACAGCGCACTGATCGCCGTATAACAAGCGTTCACGATAAAGGCGCCCTAATCAGGCGGCGACCCGCCGCCTGATTACACAATATTAATTCCCTCCAAACACATTTTTTCCATTATTCCTACGTTATTCCCCGCAACCATTTGCTAGACTCACTTTAGGTTTTGGCATTTATGAACGGGTTAATATGATGAAAGTACGGATTAAAATGGCAATCACACTGGCGTTATTATTCACTCTGGCAGGCTGTTCCAGTGACTACGTGATGGCGACAAAAGAGGGGCAAATGCTCCTGACGCAGGGAAAACCCGTACTGGATAAAGATACCGGACTGCTCAGCTATACCGATGAGCAAGGTAATCAGAAACAAATCAACAGCGATCAAGTCTCCCAGATCGTGCAGCGTTAGCCACAGTTTCCGCCCGATATTTCCTCCATCGAGCCACGCTCTCCGGCAAAATCCTGCCGCAGGGCAACAGAAGAGACTTCCCCACTCGCCACGGCTTCGTTTATAGTCGAATTCAGGTGTGTTTTCCCAAACTCATTGGAATCGCAGCAAATCATGCGGAAATGACGGGAAATGCGCCTGCTATTTTCAGACATAAGGAAGCTGGCAATGCAATATCACCGTATTCCCCATAGTTCTTTAGAAGTGAGCGTGCTGGGTCTTGGTACGATGACCTTTGGCGAACAGAACAGCGAAGCAGACGCTCATGCCCAGTTAGATCACGCCATTGCCGCAGGTGTTAACCTGATTGACACAGCAGAAATGTACGCCGTTCCTCCGCGTCCGGAAACACAGGGGCTAACCGAGAGCTATATCGGTTCCTGGCTGAAATCCCGTGGCGGACGTGAAAAACTGATTGTGGCCAGTAAAGTCTCTGGCCCTGTGCGCGGAAACGATCACAGCATTCGGCCACAGCAGGCGTTGGACAGAAAAAACATCCGTGCCGCACTGGATGCCAGCCTGCAACGCCTGAACACCGACTATATCGATCTCTATCAGTTGCATTGGCCACAGCGCCAGACTAACTGCTTTGGCAAACTGAACTATCAGTATACTGACGACAAACCGGTAGTAACGCTGCTGGAAACGCTGGAAGCACTGAATGAGCAGGTACGTGCTGGTAAAATCCGCTACGTCGGCGTTTCCAACGAAACCCCGTGGGGTGTGATGCGCTACCTGCATCTGGCGGAAAAACACGACCTGCCGCGTATCGTGTCGATTCAGAATCCCTATAGCCTGCTGAACCGCAGTTTTGAAGTCGGCTTAGCGGAAATCAGCCAGCATGAAGGTGTGGAACTTCTCGCCTATTCGTCACTGGCGTTCGGTACGCTGACGGGGAAATACCTGAATGGCGCGAAACCTGCCGATGCGCGTAACACGCTGTTTAGCCGCTTCACCCGTTATACCGGCCCACAGGCTCAGGCAGCGGTTGCCGAGTACGTAGCGCTGGCGCAAAAGCACGGTCTGAATCCGGCGCAAATGGCATTGGCGTTTGTGCGTCAGCAGCCGTTCGTCGCCAGTACACTGCTGGGCGCGACGACACTCGAACAGTTGCAAATCAACCTCGACAGCCAGAATCTGACGCTGGACGGAGAGATCCTTGACGAGCTGGAAGCGATCCACCGCCGCTTCACATTCCCGGCACCATAAACGCAAAAAACCGGGCATCGCCTAATGTCGATCGTTTAAACATCGAGATACACGGGGCGACCACAGGAGTGAGGCATCCCTGCGGGAACCTCCCCCTGTGTTTCCCCTAACAACGGGCTTAAGTAGCCAGTGTTAGGACATCGCCCGGTTTTCTTTAATCTGTCAACAAGCGCAGAACGCTTATTTCAGCGTCTGCAACAGGCTCTTGCGCTGATTTTCCAGCGATGTGACGCGGCTACATACGTCATTGCCGAAGCGCTGGAACGCCAGTTCCTGATT
Source organism: Pectobacterium actinidiae (assembly GCF_000803315.1). Taxonomy (NCBI): domain Bacteria; kingdom Pseudomonadati; phylum Pseudomonadota; class Gammaproteobacteria; order Enterobacterales; family Pectobacteriaceae; genus Pectobacterium; species Pectobacterium actinidiae. Next base: position 835,303 of record NZ_JRMH01000001.1, on the reverse strand, counting down.
ATTCCACTCGGCCTGAATCGCTTTCTGCAAGCCACCGAGGTTACCCATCATCGCCTGTAGCGGGTTACCGCCGCTGGACATCTGTTTTACGCCCATCTCGTTCAGGCTGTCCTGCAAGACGCCGCCCATACTTTGCTGTACGAGCTGCTTGCCATCTTGCTCAACTTGTTTAATCGCCTGATGGTGGAACGTCAGGCCATCGCTACGGTGTTCGATAATACGATTCATCTGCTGCTTGAGCTGTTTATCCAGCGTAGTCAGACGATTGCGCACATTGCTGTCGCTGCCAAGCTCTTGCACGATGACGTTATCCAGCGCGACTCGCGCTTTTTCAAGATGCTGTTGCGCACCCTGGTCGATCCACGGCAGCTGCTGGCGTAAATCTGCCTGATAAGCTTTGGCTTTCTGGCGTTGTTCGGCGTTCAGGGTCAGTGGCGTCCCGTTACGGACAATGTCGCCCTGCGGGGAAAGCTGTAAATTGCCGCTGGCACCCACGACCTGTACGTGTTGCGGACTGATAATGATGTCGTCCTGCGGGTTCACGTTGCACTGGTAGGCCGCCTGCGCTTGCCAGGACAACAACATCAATAAACCCAAGGTTATTTTACGCGACATATTTTCTCCTGAAGAAAACAACGGCAGTGGCGGGAGAACGGCAATCCGCCCGTTGATGAGGCGGATAACGCCTGAGCCAGAATCAGCTCAGGCATGTTTGCTTAGATTAAAGCGTGTGCTTAAACCAACGCTTTTATTTCAATCGATGTTACAGCAGGTGTTCTGGCAGATCCCACCAGATATCGAACAGGTTGCTGACTTTAACGTCCGTCAGTTTCTGCTCTTCCAACCAGCGGCTAACCAGTTGGCGATGCTCTTCGGTGCAGTGACCGATTTTTTGCAGACAGATCAGGCCTTCCCAGAGCAAATAACCGCTGCCTTCGAATGCCAGTCCCTGTGGTTCAATGACGTCGTCAACGAACTTATCCATCAGCTTATCGATATCTTCGACGCTAGTGCCTTCTGGAAAGCGAAAGCTGACAGAAAAACCTAATTCCTGAAACTCATCAATGTGCAGTTTTTTACGTAAACGACGGCTACGAGCTTGTGCCATTTTATTTTATCCTCTCAAACATCAGATCCCACACGCCATGCCCCAAACGCTGGCCGCGTGCTTCAAATTTCGTCAGCGGACGGGATTCCGGCCGCTCAACGTACTCATTATTATCGGAAAGATTACGGTACTCGGTGACAGAGGTCATCACTTCGAGCATATGTTGCGCGTAAGGTTCCCAGTCTGTTGCCATGTGGAACACGCCGCCGACTTTCAGCTTACTCTGTACCAGTTGGACGAAAGGCACCTGGACGATACGGCGTTTATTATGACGGGCTTTGTGCCACGGGTCGGGGAAGAAGAGTTGAACCATGGACAGCGAACCATCCGGTATCATGTTCATCAGCACGTCGACCGCATCGTGACACATCACGCGCAAATTGCTGATTCCCGCCTCTTGTGCAGACGCGAGACACGCCCCTACGCCCGGCAGGTGAACTTCTATACCGAGGAAATTCTGCTCGGGATGCTGTGCTGCCATCGTCACCAGCGATGCGCCCATCCCAAAACCAATCTCCAGCACCACAGGGGCGTCACGGCCAAATAGCGCGTTAAAATCTACCTGCTCGGTCTGATATTCCACGCCCATCACCGGCCAGTAGTTATCCAGCGCCAGCTGTTGCCCATTGGTCAAACGCCCCTGACGGCGGACAAAGCTACGGATACGACGCATCGGGCGCCCATTTTCATCAAATTCCGGTGAAATGACGTTATTAATCATAAAGAGTGCTTACTTGCTGTCCGATTTCGTTAAGGAAACGCGCATTATGCAAGGATACCGTGGTTTAGCAAGCCCACTGCCTCGGAAAGTTCCGGTTTACAGCACATTCACTCTGTGCTGGAATCGCTATCAAACTTTTTACCTGCCGGATAGTGACCCCATTTTATGATGCAAGCGCAACAGTTCGCCCATCAGGTGCTGGACTGGTACCAACGCTATGGCCGCAAAACCCTGCCGTGGCAGCTTGAGAAAAATCCCTATAAAGTATGGCTATCCGAAGTGATGTTGCAACAAACGCAGGTCACCACGGTTATCCCCTATTTCCAGCGCTTTATGGAACGCTTTCCGAACGTCAGCGCACTGGCGGCAGCCCCGCTCGACGAAGTGCTCCACTTGTGGACCGGCTTGGGCTACTACGCCCGTGCGCGTAATTTACACAAAGCGGCACAGACCATCGTGTCACGTCACGGCGGCGAATTCCCCACCACCTTTGATGAAGTCGCAGCGTTGCCGGGCGTCGGGCGTTCCACCGCAGGCGCGGTGCTGTCGCTCGCTCTCGGCCAGCATTACCCGATTCTCGACGGTAACGTGAAGCGCGTGCTAGCCCGCTGCTACGCCGTGGACGGCTGGCCGGGCAAGAAAGATGTCGAAAAGAAACTGTGGGCGCGGAGTGAAGACGTCACACCAGCCGAAGGCGTCAGCCAGTTTAATCAGGCGATGATGGATCTCGGTGCGATGGTCTGCACCCGCAGCCGCCCCAAGTGCGAGCTGTGTCCGTTGAACACTGGCTGTATTGCCTACGCCAACCACAGTTGGGCGCAATACCCCGGCAAGAAACCGAAGCAGACGCTGCCGGAGAGAACAGGCTGGTTCCTGCTGATGCAACAGGGTTCCCAAGTCTGGCTGCAACAGCGCCCCGCCGTGGGCCTGTGGGGCGGGCTATTTTGCTTCCCGCAGTTCAGCGAACGTCGGGAATTGGAACTCTGGCTGCAACAACGTGGTCTGAATCCTGATGGATTGCAACAGCTTGTCGCGTTCCGCCATACATTCAGCCATTTTCATCTGGATATCGTTCCGCTCTGGCTGGACGTATCACAGACCGATCGCTCACAAAACAGGTCCTGCATGGATGACGATGCAGGTCTCTGGTATAACTTAGCGCAGCCGCCATCTGTCGGACTGGCCGCCCCGGTAGAACGCCTGCTGAGGGAATTGGCTCACCCGCAGTCTACACATTTGAATGCCTGCGCAATTGATGAGGAAGAAGCATGAGCAGAACGATTTTTTGTACTTTTTTACAACGTGACGCCGAAGGGCAGGATTTCCAGCTCTATCCGGGCGATCTGGGCAAGCGCATCTATAACGACATCTCTAAAGAAGCCTGGGCGCAATGGCAAACCAAGCAAACCATGCTGATCAACGAGAAAAAGCTCAGCATGATGAATGTTGACGACCGTAAACTGCTGGAACAGGAAATGATCAAATTCCTGTTTGAAGGGAAGGACGTACACATCGAAGGTTATACGCCTCCGAGCCACTGAGATGGCGGGCTTTCGGGCCCGCTTACGTCCCCATTCCGACACGGCTTGTTATATGAAGAAAATGTTAGCGCTGCTGGTGATTGCACCACTGCTGGTTTCCTGTTCAGGAAACAAAGGGAATGCCGACAACGAAGAGTTTCTCAAGGATACCAACGCCTTCGATATTTTGATGGGGCAATTTGCCCACAACATCGAAAATATCTGGGGGATGAATGAAGTTCTGATCGCGGGCCCAAAAGACTACGTCAAATACACCGATCAATATCAGACGCGTAGCCACATCAACTTTGATGCCGGTTCAATCACTATCGAAACCATTTCGGCAACCAACTCCGTTGCCAGCCTGCGCCAGGCGATTATCACCACCCTGCTGATGGGTGATGACGCCAGTAATACCGACCTGTATTCCGACGCTAACGATATTCAGATCAGCCGCGAGCCGCTGCTGTATGGGCAGGTGCTGGATAACACCGGACAGCCGATCCGCTGGGAAGGCCGAGCCGCCAGCTTCGCGGATTATCTGCTCCAGAACCGTCTGCAAAAACGCACCTCCGGCCTGCACGTTATCTGGTCGGTCACGATCCAGCTCGTCCCTAACCATCTGGATAAGCGTGCGCACAAATATCTGCCGCTGGTGCGTAAGGCCTCCGAGCGTTACGGCATTGAAGAATCGCTGATTCTGGCGATTATGCAGACAGAGTCCAGCTTCAACCCTTACGCCGTCAGCCGTTCTGATGCGCTGGGTCTAATGCAGGTCGTGCAGCACAGCGCAGGGCGCGACGTCTTCAAGATGAAAGGGAAATGGGGACAGCCAAGCCGCAGCTATCTGTTCGATCCAGAACAAAATATCGATGCCGGTACCGCCTATCTGTCGATTCTGAAGAACAGCTATCTGGCCGGCATTGAAAACCCGACGTCTAAACGCTACGCCGTCATCACCGCGTATAACGGTGGCGCAGGCAGCGTGTTGCGCGTCTTCTCCAGCGATCGCGAGCGCGCCGTGGGCATTATCAACAACATGTCACCGAGTGATGTCTACCAAACGCTGACGACGAAGCATCCGTCTGGCGAATCACGCCGTTACCTGTACAAAGTGAATACGGCACAGAAAAATTACCGCCGCTAATTCACGCGCACCACAGAACGCCGCACTACCGGGTTTACTCCGGTAGTGCGGTTTCATCAGGATAGATTGCTAAAAAACGCTTCTGATAAACACGATGACCGCGATTCCCTTACCGTTTATTACTGCACTTCTGCTGGTTATTTTGTTTTTTCGCATCCAGTTTCTGGATATTCAAAATCAAGCGACTAACAGGCGTAATACCAAAGCAGAGGCGATACTCATCGTCGTCAGCTGTCTTGCCCTGACAGTCGTGGCGCTACGCTGGGGCGGCCATGCTGCCTTCCCCTCATTTATCCAACCCGCCATTGCCGCATCCATTCCGCCGCTGTTATGGCTTTGCCTGTTCCCCTATCGAGGAAAGACATCTGATGCTTTAAACCACAGACGTCGACGCTCTCTCCGGCATCTGTTACCGCCCTTACTCATCCTTGGCGCAAGTACCGTCCAGAGCCAAACAACCGTGCCACTTATCGATCTGATGCTGGTGAGTGTTTACTTCGGCTATGGGGCAATGCTGATTTACAGCGCTCGTCATCGTCAAACACCCTCTCCCCTGTGGAAAAGCGCGCCGTTTATCGCCGGGCTGTATGTGCTTATCTCCGGCGCTATCGATATCGTCATTGCGCTGGATATCGCGTTCTACAGCGGGAATAGCGCGGCGACCATTATCACCGTATTCCACATCATCATGCTGGCAATCTTGACCCTGCTTATCGTCACGCACTCTGCACAACACCCACAGGCTGAGCTTATCGTTACTCATGACCAGAAGCCGGAAGCGCTACCCGCTACCGATGATGAACACCAGTTGGCGAAAACGTTAGATGACTTCATTCGTACTCAAGCGTTATACACCGACCCCAGCATGACGCTTCAGCGCCTGAGCAGACGCATGGGAATACCGCTAAGACGCCTGTCCGAAACCATTAATCGCGTTCACGGCCGTAATTTCTCGCAGGTGATGAACGAATACCGTATCGAGGAGGCGAAACGCCTCCTCAGCCAAACGGATGCACGAATCACGGATATCATGCTGGAAAGCGGATTTCAGACTAAATCAAACTTCAACCGCGAGTTTTTGCGACTCACGGGGATGAGCCCGAGCGTCTGGCGTAGTCAGCACCCACTTCGGGAACAGGCTACGGCTTCCGCCACGCCGCCTGAAGAAAATCGCTAACGTCTTTCACAACCTCTTGTTGAATCTGCTCACGCGAACGTGCGCCGCCATCGAGACAAATCATGCCATCTCCCGGATTCTCGGCATTAATGATCTCAATGGCACCCGGCTTACAAAGCTGCATGAAACTAAAATGCGTCGCATCGGCAATTTCCTTGTAGGCTGAATACGCTGGTGACAGCTTCTGTGCCAAATCGTGAGATTCCAGCTCGGCAGGCAGTTCCTCATTGGGATAGCCAGCCGCAACGATCAAAACGGGAATGTTGATTGCCGCGAGACTCTCCGCAGTAAACCCTCGCGCTAGCCCCATATCCAGCGAGACCACCGCACTGACACGCGGATCCGCCAATGGCTTATCAAGCTGCGCAAGTAGTGACGCATTCTTTGCGATATGCATCTTTTCATAAGCCTTGCAGGACGCCAGCGCAGCATGCGTCAGACAATCACGCTCAAATTGCTGCGTGCTAAAACGCCCACCCGCTAACGCCAATACCGTCCATCCCCCCAGCGAATGACCAACTGCGGCAATACGCTGCGCATCAACACGCCCCGTTTTTTCTGGGGCAGCGAGTAAAGCGGTAATAACGCGGCTAATATCGTTGGGCCGTAGCCATAATTCCTGAGCCTTCTCAACCCGCATATCTTTAGTGGTCGTTCCTGGGTGATTAGGTGCAGCAACAATATAGCCTTGCTTCACCAACGCCTGTGCCAGCCAGAGCTGATTAAACCAACTCCCACCGTAACCGTGTGAAACCACAATCAAGGGATGCTCACCAGATTCAGGCACGGCATTTTTACTTACCACTATGCCGGGAAAGACGGCATTGTCACCAATGGTCGTGGTCTGTGAGGATGACGAAACCGGATAAAATACGGCGACGTCTAGCGGCCTATTATTGGCTCCATCCGCCAGCGTTATTTGTTGAAACCCAATCCCCATATCCGCCATAACGGCAAAGCTGAGTAGTAAATTCGTTATCAATCCTATCGTGATACGCCATGTCATATCTATTTCTCCGAAGTTTTCGCACTGTGAAAAATAGCATTTATAACAATGACTTTATTGCCCACGCGACCTAAAACGCTATGTAGTACCTCCCTGATTCCCAAAAAACTGCGGCCAGCATAAGCTGGCCGTATTCCCTGATATTGGCGCAAAATTTACCCACCTTCTTCCTGCTTTAGGACATCAGCGGATATAGAACCAAATAAGTGTATTAACGCTTAATTTTTTTAAATTGCTGTGTAGTAGCCGTTAATGCGGTTTCTGTCGGCAGCCGCTCCATAGAGCTGGCACCGTAAAAACCATCACATTGCGGGCAGTGATCCATAATGAACTGGGCATCCTGCGGTGTTGAAATCGGTCCGCCGTGACACAGTACAATCACATCCTTACGTATCGCCTTCGCCTCATCCGCCCAGTGATTAATCAACGGCACACAGTCTGCAAGATTCAGCGCCGTTTCCGCCCCAATATTGCCGCCAGTGGTTAACCCCATGTGCGGGACAATGATGTCCGCGCCCGCTTTCGTCATCGCGACCGCATCTGCCGCACTGAACACATAAGGCGTTGTCAGCATGTCTTTTTCGTGCGCCAGACGAATCATGTCCACTTCCAGCGCATACCCCATCCCGGTTTCTTCGAGGTTGGCACGGAAATTACCGTCAATCAGCCCAACGGTTGGGAAGTTCTGCACACCAGAGAACCCCAGCGCTTTCAGGTCATCCAGAAATTTATCAAACTGACAGAAAGGATCGGTCCCGTTTACGCCCGCCAGCACAGGCGTATGCTTCACAACCGGCAGCACTTCTTTCGCCATATCCACGACGATCTCATTCGCGTTGCCGTAAGCCAATAGGCCAGCCAGCGAACCTCTCCCTGCCATGCGATAGCGCCCGGAGTTGTAGATCACGATCAGATCGATGCCGCCCGCTTCTTCACATTTCGCGGAAAGCCCTGTTCCCGCGCCACCGCCGATAATCGGCTCGCGGCGCGCGATCATTTCGCGGAATTTTGCCAGCAGTTCCTGGCGATTCATGCCTGACATTATGCTTCTCCCTTCTTATTTCACTAACGCCCGAAACGCATCGACAGCGGCCTGGGCAAATAAAGGATCGTTAATATGGAAAGGCAGACGAATAATCTGTCGTCTTGCCGTTTGCTGAACGACGCTCTCCAGCGTGCCGATAAACGCCTCGCGTGCTTCTGGGTGCCAGAATGCCTGATCAGGCGCATCCAGCGCGGAGAAGCCGCCTTCCGGGATCAGAAAACGCACTTCGCCTTCACAGCGGTTAAGCTTTTCCCCAATCCAGTGCGCCATCGCAATATTTTCATCTATTGTGGTTCGCATCAGGGTGACCTGTGCGTTGTGGTTGTAGAACAGGCGATGCGCATATTTCTCCGGCACACTGGCGGGAGCGCCAAAATTCACCATGTCCAGCGCGCCACAGGACGCCACATAAGGCACCTGCGTCTTGGCTATCGCATCAAACCGTTCCGGCCCGCAGGCCAGCACGCCATCAAACAGTAAATCGCACACCTCCGTCGTGGTGAGATCAAGCACGCCAGTGAGCAAATGGCTATCCACCAGCTTTTCCATCGCTTTCCCACCGCTGCCCGTCGCGTGAAAGACCAGACAATCAAACTCCGCTTCCAGCAATTTACTGGCTTCCTGAATGCACGGCGTCGTAACCCCAAACATGGTCAGGCCAATCGCGGGCTTATCGTCATGATGTTCCTGGATATGAAACTTCACGGCACCGGCGATCTGGTGCGCGGCGTTGCCGAGAACCTGACGAGAAATGCGGTTCAGGCCCGCCACGTCGGTAACGGAATACATCATGCTGATATCGCTGGCACCGATGTAACCGGAGATATCGCCGGAGGCCATCGTCGACACCATCAGTTTCGGCATACCAATCGGTAACGCCTGCATCGCGGGCGTAATCAGTGCCGTTCCGCCGGAGCCGCCAAGGCCGAGCACCCCGGCAATATCCTCGCGGGATAGCATGAAGTATTCAAACGCAACGGCCATGGCGCTAATCGCCTGCCCTCTGTCATGGCAAAACACCGCCGATGCGCCCTGCGGATGGTAAGATGCCACCGTTGCTGCACTGATATCTGCCGCATGTGACACCTGTGAATCCGTTGATGGCGGTGTCGTTGACAGATCGATCGTGACGGTTTTCAAGCCTGTCGCGGCAATCAGATCGCGGACGTAAACCTGCTCTTTTCCTTTAGTATCAGCGGTACTTGCAATATAAACGCTGCCCACCTCACTTCCCATCTGGTATCCCTCCCACCGTTAGTGAAACAATTAACAGATTGATATAGATAGTAATTACAAGAAAACAAAAACAGATAAGATTAATTTATCGCCATATTGAGACTTGAGTATCAGAAAGACAAATCATTAAATACCCAAATGAGACAAAAGTCTCAAAATGTTATGTATGGCATTACATTAACAGTAAGAAAGCTTGACGTGGCACAAGAATCACGCAATTTGCTATAGTTCAGGCGACAACGCCGTGCTGCCCGAGAGCGTCCGGCCCGAAAATTCAATGAGGTCTATGTGATTGAACGGGATGAAAAACTGACATCAACACGGGCGAAAACCCGTCGTTTATTAATTGATACCGCCATGAATATGTTCGATCAAGGCATATTCCCTTCCATTACGGATGTTGCAGCTGCGGCTCAACTTTCGCGTGCGACGGCCTACCGTTATTTTCCGACGCAAAGTGCATTAGTCTCCGCAGTTGTTGGCGAAAGCCTTGGCCCGATTCTAGCGTGGCATCCGACACAGCCGGATGCCAGTGAACGCGTGTCTGAACTGCTGAACTTTGCCTACCCAAGAATGCTGGAGCATGAAGGTGCGCTGCGTGCAGCGTTACATCTTTCGCTTCAACAATGGGCCGATCGCCGCTCCAACCGCCTCCATACAGATACGCTGACGCGCGGCAATCGTAAACGCCTGCTCAAGATTGCCACCGAACCGCTGGAAGGGAAAATCACGCCGGAAGCACAACAGCGGGTGATTTATGCCTTATCGCTCATTTACGGTTCCGAGGTTTTTCTGGTGCTGAAAGATATCTGGCATTTGGAAGAAGACAGCATTCAGGATGTTACGCAGTGGGTTGCCAAAGCCATTTTACGGCAGGCGGAAGAGGACGCCGCGCAGGCCGATTCACAGAAAACCTAACGAATGCATTCATGCTGCCTCCCGCCCTGTCACCGGATACGCAGCAACGGAAGCACATTCTTTACCAAGGGAACACATGATGCTGAAAGGTAAACGCGCGGTTGTCACCGGCGGTGGCCGCGACTTTGGACAAGCAGTCTCCGTCTGGCTGGCTCGCGAAGGCGTGAAAGTCGATCTTTGCGCCCGTAAACTGGCCGATGCACAGGCCAGCATCGACATCATTCATCAGGAAGGCGGCACGGCGCGTGCGTATCAGTGCGATATTGCCAATCCCGATTCGGTCAGCAATTTTTCCGCACAACTGCTTGAAGACAGCACACCCGTCGATATTCTGGTACTCAGCGCCGCCCAATGGCTGGAAGGCGCATTGGGGGAAGAAGACACCGATGCGGATATCGTCAGCACCATCAACTCTGGCCTGACCGGTTCTATCCTGCTCACCAAAGCGCTATTGCCGAGTTTACGCCGTTCACAGGGTGCCGATATTCTGGCGATGGTTTCCGTCTGCGGCGTACCACAGTTCCACGACTCTATCGCCCACCCCGCGTTCTTCGCCGCCAAGCACGGCATGAGCGGTTTTAGCCTGAGTCTGGCGCATCATGTCGCACAGGAAAATATCCGCGTGACGGGATTTTATCCGCCAGATTTTGAGGTCACTGGCTTGGATGGCAGCCCCGCTAGCGGAGAAAAAATGGGCGAGCATCTGCTAAACGCCCGCTCGATATGGGAAACCATGCGTTTCGTGCTCACCCAGCCGCGCAGTTGCCATATCAACGCCATCCATTTTCAAGGTCCGACGCGCGCAGATATCGGCGTGTAACCCATCACATCTTGCTTTTCATCCCGTCCCGGTCTTGATCGATTAACCGGAGCGGTGAAGGGTGTTCCCCACCTGACACACCGCGTTCCCCCACGCATCATGCTCTGACACACTTTCCTTCTATCCATTTTTTGCCACAGCACACAGGAAAAGGTAGCATCGCTGCCGTTGTTTTCTGCCATGCGGCCAACCGCACTCAGCGCACTATAAAAAAACGCCGGGAGCGTTTTTCAACGTTGCGTAGCAACGGCCCGAAGGGTGGCGTACAGGGATGTACGACATAAAAATGTCACAGGCGAAAACATAACCAACTGAATTCGAAATAATAATAGCGAGCGCGTCGCCAAGAGATGCGTGACAGACAGGAAAACACCGACATCAATGACACAACATTCCTCTCCTCATGACGAGCATCATGCCGCCGCGCAACGTCTACACGAAAAGGGTTATCACCAAAGTCTCGGCAATCGCCATGTGCAGATGATCGCAATTGGCGGTTCCATCGGCACTGGGCTGTTTCTTGGTGCGGGGGCTCGTCTGCAAATGGCAGGCCCAGCCCTGGCACTGGTCTATCTGGTTTGCGGGATCTTCTCTTTTTTCATCCTGCGCGCGCTGGGCGAATTGATTGTCCATCGCCCCACCAGCGGTAGCTTCGTGTCGTACTCGCGTGAGTTTCTGGGTGAAAAGGCCTCCTACGTGGCGGGCTGGATGTACTTCCTCAACTGGGCAATGACCGGGATTGTCGACATCACCGCCGTCGCACTCTACATGCACTACTGGGGCACCTTTGCCGATGTCCCACAGTGGCTGTTCGCGCTGGGTGCACTGTCCATCGTCACGCTGATGAACCTGATCGGCGTGAAGTGGTTTGCTGAAATGGAGTTCTGGTTTGCGCTGATTAAGGTCGCGGCTATCACCATTTTTCTGGTGGTCGGCACGGTCTACCTCGGCACGGGCAGCCCGCTGGACGGCAACACGCCCGGTCTGCACCTGATTACCGACAACGGCGGCCTGTTCCCACACGGTATTCTGCCTGCGCTGGTGCTGGTTCAAGGGGTGATATTTGCCTTTGCTGGTATCGAGATCATCGGGACGACGGCAGGTGAATGTAAAAACCCAGAGCAGGTGCTGCCGAAAGCGGTCAACAGCGTCATCTGGCGTATCGGCCTGTTCTACGTCGGTTCTGTCGCGCTGTTAGTCTGCCTGCTGCCGTGGAACGCCTATCAGGCCGGACAAAGCCCGTTCGTGACCTTCTTCAGCAAGCTGGGCGTTCCCTATATCGGGACGATCATGAATATCGTGGTGCTGTCCGCCGCGCTGTCCAGCCTGAACTCCGGTCTGTACTCGACGGGACGCATTCTGCGCTCACTGTCGCTGGGTGGCTCAGCGCCCGCTTTCCTGTCAAAAATGAGCGGCCAGTCCGTACCCTATACCGGCATTTTGGTCACGGTCGGCATCCACATTATCGGCGTGGTGCTGAACTACGTGGTGCCATCGCAGGTGTTCGAGATCGTCCTGAATATCGCCTCGCTCGGCATTATCTGCTCCTGGGCGTTCATCATTCTCTGTCAGATGCAGCTGCGTAAAGCGATTCGCCAGGGGAAAACCAAACCGGTAGCGTTCAGAATGCCCGGTGCGCCCGTGACATCATGGCTAACGCTGGCTTTTCTGGTGAGCGTATTGGGACTAATGGCGTTTGATTACCCGAACGGCACCTGGACGATTGCGACAGTTCCAGTGCTGGCAATCATGTTGATGATCGGCTGGCGCGGGCTGAAAAAGCAGCGTGAAGCGGTGAAACTCGCCAATCAGCAGGAATCTAATTTGCGTTAAGAGACTAACATCTTAGGGCAGAAAAAACGCAGGCTCGCTCCGAGCCTGCGTTTCTTAGTCTACCTAGCTCCGTAATTACTGTTCTACTACGTAACCGTACAGACGCTTGCGGCCATCGTCTTCCGCGACGCTATAGACACCCTGCAATTCCGGGGAGAAGCCGGGCAGCAGGTTAATTCCCGCTTCCAGCGCCAGAAAATAGCGCTGTACCGCCCCGCCCCAGGTTTCACCCGGCACGACACACAGCACGCCCGGCGGATACGGCAATGCGCCTTCTGCCGCGATACGCCCTTCCGCTTCGTCGATAGGAATCAGTTCAATATTTCCGCGCACGAATTCTCTATTAGCATCTTGTGGCAACATCACCACGGACGGAAACTCGGTTTTGCGGAACATCGCTTTTTGCAGATCTTTCACGTTGTGCTGCGCGTAAAAATCATGCATTTCCTGACACAGCCGACGCAGTCGGTAGCCGCGATAACGCTCTTTGTATTTCTGATACAAACTGGGCAACACTTCACTCAGCGGCGCATCACGGGCGATCAGCGTTTCAAAATGCACCAGCGCATTCACCAGTTCCTGCATTTTGGCAGCATCTTCCGCTGGCGTTAACAGGAACAGAATCGAGTTCATGTCACATTTTTCAGGGATGATGCCGTGCTCGCGCAGATAGTTGGCGAGGATCGTCGCCGGAATACCAAATTCGGTATAGTCGCCGCTAATTGCATCAATACCCGGCGTCGTCAGCAGTAACTTGCAAGGATCGATAAAATACTGATCCTCCGCGTACCCTTCAAACGCGTGCCATTTCTCGCCCGGCTCAAAGTTGAAGAAGCGCACGTCCCGCGCGATCGTCTCCGTATCGTGATCCTGCCAGAGCACACCGCCCACCGTCGCAGGCACGAACGGTTTGATGAGCGAACAGCGCGTCAACAGCTGCTTACGTGCCTCAATGCCCAGCTTAACGCAGTCCATCCACATCCGACGCCCACTTGCCCCTTCGTGCATTTTGGCATTGACGTCTAGCGCGGCGAACAGCGGATAGAACGGGCTGGTTGAAGCATGCAGCATAAAGGCGTTATTCAGTTGCTTATGGTTGCAGAAACGACGCTGACCTTTGATATGCGTATCTTTTTTGTGGATCTGCGAAGTCTGGGAGAAGCCCGCCTGCTGCTTATGCACCGACTGAGTGACGAAAATCCCCGGATCGTTTTCATTCAGATCCAGCAACAATGGCGAACACTGCTCCATCATCGGGATAAACTGCTCGTAGCCGACCCAGGCGGAGTCAAACAGAATGTAGTCACACAGGTGCCCGATGCTATCGACTACCTGACGCGCGTTATAAATGGTGCCGTCATAAGTGCCAAGCTGGATAACGGCCAGACGGAACGGGCGTGCCTCGTTGGCGCGTTCTGGCGCGACTTCCGCAATCAGCTTGCGCAGGTAGGCCTCATCAAAACAGTGCGCATCCATGCCACCGATAAAGCCGAACGGATTACGTACAGTTTCCAGATAGACCGGCGTCGCGCCCGCCTGAATCAGCGCACCGTGATGGTTAGATTTATGGTTGTTACGATCAAACAGCACCAGATCGCCGCGCGCCAGCAGCGCGTTCGTCACCACTTTGTTCGCAGAAGAGGTACCATTCAACACGAAATAGGTTTTATCGGCGTTAAACACGCGCGCAGCGTGCTTTTGCGCCTTCTTCGCCGCGCCTTCATGGATCAGCAAATCGCCCAGCTTGACGTCAGCGTTACAGATGTCCGAACGAAAAACGTTCTCACCGTAAAATTCAAAAAACTGACGCCCCGCCGGGTGCTTGCGGAAGAACTGACCGCCCTGATGCCCCGGGCAGGCAAACGTCGTGTTTTTCATGTTAACGTACTTGGTCAGCGTATCGAAAAACGGCGGCAGTAGCGCATCCTGATAGGCTTTCGCTGCACGTTCCAGCACGTTCGCGTGCTCACCTTCGTCATCGAGAATCAGCCATTCGCTGCCAGCAGGCAGAGCATCTAACTCTTTATCTTCATCAGGCTCTTCGACAAACGCCGGAATGCTAAAACCGGAGTGCTGCAATATCGACAGAATGCCGCTACGGGCTTCCTCAATAGAAACCACGACCGCCGCCACATCCGTGAAGTCAGTCTGGCTCAACGCGACAATCTCGCGCGTTGTGATTAAACGGGTGGCAACCGCTGCATTCGCCGCAATTTTTAACTGTTTCATGTAACCAAACCCAAACGGTTAAAGGTAAGTGTACGTGCCTGGAAGACACCGTTCAGGGATAACAATCCCGACCAATCACAATGCCAATCAATAACGACAAGCGCATGATCCCTACAGGTAAACTGTAGGCTAAGAATGGAAAAACTGGAGCCAGCACCATCCGATAGACATCAGTAAAAGCAGAGGCGTACTCTATTTTTACTCATGCCTAACAGTGAGCGAACGAACGCCTCACCGCATGGTGAAGGGGGATAATCGACGGGGAGAAAAGTAAACCGCGCAGGGGTGATAAGAAGATACACGCAGTGACGTCATCAACGAACTGGCGCGAGCGTGCTGCACCATGAGCAATGAATCTGACATATCGGCGATCCTCTTTAACTAACGCTAACTACGCTTAAAGGGGCGTTCAGGTGAACGAGACGTTAAAAAACAGCGCAATAGTGGCATTATTCTCCATCAAATTCAACAATCCAGCCCGACTCAACGCGGTAAAAAGTGCAACGAAACATGCTGCACGCATTAGGAAGAAACGTTAACACGCTAAGCGTGCTGAAAGGATCGCCAGAAACTGGCTAGCAAATAATACAATTGCCTGAAAATAGCGCAGGCGCTCCGCTTTGTGACAGAAACCCGTTGACGCCACGCGGCCAATACGGTTTAATGCGCCCCGTTGCCCGGATAGCTCAGTCGGTAGAGCAGAGGATTGAAAATCCTCGTGTCCTTGGTTCGATTCCGAGTCCGGGCACCACCTTTCCTTTTTTATGCTTCCTTATCAATCCCTATATTGTTGCGATTCAATAAGTTGGCGTGAAAATCTTTTCCGATGCGTTTTGATTTATCCCTTCGTATCGGGGAATTTGTGGGTCAGATTGCGGGTCATTCAGTTCGATGAACGGGAGTGACCCTCATATGTTAACTGACAGCAAAGTCCGATCCGCGAAACCTCTCGCAAAATCTTATAAGCTCACAGACTCGCAAGGCCTGTACCTCACGGTATCCCCCAGCGGCGCTAAGCTATGGTATTTCCGCTATCGCTTCGGCGGTAAAGAAAACCGTCAGGCCTTTGGACCCTACCCTCAAACTACACTGGCAGAAGCCCGCGAAAAGCGCGATGCAGCGCGTAAGCTATTGGCGTCCGATATCAGCCCTTCTCAACTTCGTAAATCGAACAAGCCCGCCGTTGATGAATCCCGCACCTTTCAGTATGTCGCTCAGGCGTGGCACACCAGCAGCCTGAAACTCTGGTCGGACGCGCACGCCGATAAAATTCTCACCTGCCTGAAACGCTACGTTTTCCCCGCGATTGGCGCGATGGATATCGCACAGGTTGAAACCCGCCATCTGGCGCAGTTGGTTAAGGCGATTGACGATAAAGGCGTGCATGACGTCGCCGGACGGGTGCGCCAGCATCTGACTAAAATCATGCGCCACGCCGTCCAGCAGGGCATCATCAAATACAATCCGGCTTACGATTTGGACGGCGTCGTGACCCCGGTTGTGACCCAACATCACCCCGCTCTGCCGCTGAAACGCCTGCCTGAACTGCTGGCGAAGATGGAGAACTACAAAGGCCGGATGCTCACCCGTCTGGCGCTGGAGCTGAATCTGCATGTTTTCCTGCGCTCCAGTGAACTGCGGTTTGCCCGCTGGGATGAATTCAATCTGAAAGCGCATATCTGGAGCGTGCCCGCCCAGCGCGAAGCGGTAGACGGCGTGCGGTTCTCAGAGCGTGGCGCCAAGATGAAGGATGAACATCTGGTGCCGCTGTCACGGCAGGCGGTCACCCTGCTGAAACAGATTCAGGCGATTTCTGGCGAATCGGTCTTCGTTTTTCCCGGCGCACATACCCTGAACAAGCCGATGAGTGAGAACACCATCAACAAGGAGTTGCGCGTGATTGGCTATGACACCAAAACCGAAGTCTGTGGGCATGGTTTCAGAACCATGGCCTGTAGCGCCCTGAACGAGTCCGGACGCTGGTCAAAGGATGCCATTGAGCGGCAGATGAGCCACAAAGAGCGCAACGGCGTGCGGGCGGCGTATGTGCATAAGGCGGAGCATCTGGAGGCCAGAATCGAAATGATGCAATGGTGGTCGTGTAAGTAGACCGCTTTTAGTTCCACACACTTTTTGAGATTTCCGGTTCCTCGGTCATCAGCCGGTATTCTTCCGGCGTCAGGTTATTCAGGGATTCATGAGGCCGTTCGCTGTTGTATTCCGTCAGCCAGCGCTCTGTGATTTCCCTCGCTTCATTCAGTGTTCTGAACAGGTAAAAATCCAGTATTTCTGTCCGGTACGTTCGGTTAAAACGTTCGATAAAGGCATTCTGCGTGGGTTTTCCCGGTTTAATAAATTCCAGCACCACGCCATGCTCTTCAGCCCACTGCGCCAACGTCAGCGAGATTAGCTCCGGGCCATTGTCCATCCGCAGTTTCAGCGGATAACCACGGTTTGCCACGATCCTGTCCAGTACTCTGACCATCCGCTGCGCTGGGATATTCAGATCGATTTCTATTGCGAGAGCCTCGCGGTTAAAATCATCTACTACATTGAAGGTCCGAAAGCGTCTGCCGCAGACCAGCGCATCATGCATAAAATCTATCGACCGGCTCTGGTTAAGTGCTTCCGGCGTCGCCAACGGAGTAGGATTGCGCACCGGCAGACGTTGCTTTCCCTTACGACGAAAATTCAGTTTAAGCAGGCAGTAAATCCTGTGAACGCGTTTATGATTCCAGGCATTGCCTTGCCTGCGCAGCACCTGAAACAGCTTCTTGAAGCCGTAACGGGGGTAGCGTTCAGCCACCTCCGACAGAGCCTGGATCACCGGTTCATCACGACAGGTGTCCGGCTGATAAAAATACACCGTCCTGCTCAGCGATAACGTCCTGCATGCCTGGCGTATGCTCATCGTAAACTGCGCGGTCAGGTAACTGACGAGCTCACGCTTTATCGCTGGTTTTAAAGCTTTTTTTCGATGACATCTTTCAGAGCACGACACTCAAGACTCAGATCGGCAAACATCTGTTTGAGACGACGATTTTCGTCCTCCAGATCTTTCATCTTTTTGATATCAGAGGCTTCCATACCGCCAAACCTCGCTTTCCAGTTGTAATAGCTGGCTTCGGAAATGCCGGCTTCGCGGCAGACATCCTTGACGGTACGTCCAGCTTCGACAGACTTCAAAACGGCAATGATCTGGTGTTCAGTGAATCGGGCTTTACGCATGACGATCTCCTCAGGGAACATGCTCAGTATGTCGGAAGATCTCTAAAAGTGAATGGTTCGGTTTAGCGGTCTACTTACACGCAGATTGGGTGTTAATCTCGGTTTTAGATGCTTGCCAAATTTCATCCATGCCAGCTGATGAGAGGTCTTACATTCGCCGTTGAAGGGAAATTTACGTTCAGCTTCGTCACGAACGGCTCGATTATACGCAAGGTAGAGCATCCTTTGATCCGGGTTGGCCTGTGCGTAGCGAACCAGTGTTGTCGTTTTACCCGTTCCAGTAAAAGCATTAACGACCAGATGCCGCCCTTTCCAGTTGATGACAGCCGATTGTTCTGGCGTATCTGAGTAAGCCATGCCTGTACTCCATGGTGAAAAATACTGCTGGCACAGTGCGGGAAAGTGCGTATTTTCGCCATGAAAAACTAATTCCTCATTTTGGAAATTTTTAGAGATAAAATATTCAACTGCTAACCAAATTTAAAAAAATAAAAAAAGATTATTTTTATCAGATAAATAATTTTTCGATAGAAAATATCATTAACCTAAACCACGCCACCATCAAGCGAACTCAGTTTTGACGGAGTGCCACTTGTGGTAAGTTTATCGCGATTACGCAAGGCTATTTATTAATATCCTCTGTCGCCATCAATCGACAATTATGGTTACTCACAGTACATCCATCATTAAAACACAACTCAGAAAGCCTTCTACTAGATAAATCTAACTTCACGGAATCTAGCAAGGAAGAATAATTATTAACACAATCAACCTGCCTTAAGAAATAATATCCTTTACCTGAATAAAAAGCACATTTAAATGGTGTTAACAAAACACCATCCATTAACTCATCATAAACCATACCAATATCAACAACTGCTATCCCCAATCCTTTTATAACAGCATTGATAGCTGAATCCATCGACTCAAACTCATACTTATTGATAACTTGAAACCGCTCTTTCAACCTTGCTTCTTCACACCAAAAAGACCAGTCTAATTCTCTTGATTTAACATAGACAAGATCAATTAGGATTCTATTATCTTTTTCAAAAAGATGTAACAATTTTGGAGAAACCACTACAATTAAACATTCTGGTGAAAGCAAAGTACAATCCCATTCATTAGAAAACTTACCATTTCCATATTTTACTGTTGCGTCATGATGCTTTGAATTGGCTGGGGGGTAAGAACATTCATCATTTATAGTTTCGACAGTGACTATTGGGAAGCCATCTTGATTTTTGTATTTCCTTAAAACAGGAATGAACTGGCGTATAGAGAAAGTATATGGACTGCTTATAGTTAATACTGTTCCAGCACGGTGAATGTTTTCGCATGCCTTGCTTAGTATTTCGAATGCATGACTAAGCTCGGTAGCAAAAGACTCACCTTCTTTAGTTAAAAAAACCTTTGGTCCATTACGATAGAAAAGCTTTCTTTCAAAAAAAATCTCTATAGTATTTATATGCTTACTAATGGCACTTTGTGAAATAAATAACTCACTTGCGGCCAAAGTGAAGGATTGATGCTTGGCTGCTGATTCAAAAGCTTTTAATGCGTAAAGAGGGGGAATCTTAGTCCAGTCCATTTATTCATCTCCATTATATAAAACATCCCAATAAACGCGCATTAGCTATCTCTCACTTCAGATCCATTAACTATGAGAATAATCTCAAAAAACCATAAAATAAATCATGAGAAAAAATAATAATAACAATGACTATTTTCCATTTTTTAATCCGATGAGTATCATCTATAAAAATTGAATGTTAGTTCACAAATATCGCCCCCCAATTACTTAGCTTACTTTTATTAAGTTTTATATGGAACAATGGGAGCAACTATGGATATCTTTTCATCTTTTAGAAAGCACGCTCTTTTGCATTCAAAGGAAACAGCATTAAAGTCAATTGATAACAATATATCTTTTTATGATTTACTTCTTCTAATCCAAGGAATAGCTGCAGGATTGAAGAATGCTAATATAAAAAAAGGAGACCGAGTTTCAATCCACATGGGAAACTGCTTTGAACTTGTAGCCACATATTATGCCTGCCTAAAAATTGGAGCTATCTTTGTCCCTCTCAGCCTAAAACTGTCAACTAAAGAAGTAAAAAATCTAATTCAACATAGCTCATCCTGTGCATACATCGGTGACAAAAAAAGATTCTATGAGGCAAAAAAAGAAATTGAATCATGCACAATCCTGGAAAAAAAATGGGTTGTAGGCCTCAAAAGTGAAGACAAAAAAAATAATACATCTGATTGGGAAGACATCATATCACAACCTTTTGATGATGCAGAAGATAATACTTACACGAACGAAATTGCATCTATATTTTATACATCTGGGACGACAGGGCATCCCAAAGGGATTGTTTATTCACAAAAAACGCTAATTGATGCAATAAATTTAACAAAAGCAACTATAAACCCCAAACCCACCAAATCAGATGTCGATAAACTAGCTATTCTTAGCTTAGTCGATCTCATTAGCCCATGGAGTATACTTATTACTTTTTCAGCTCTTCACAAAGGGTATCCAGTACTATTACTTTCAGAAGTCGACATAGAAAACATTACAGAAACATTAAAAGAAACAAAGCCAGCATGGATTGCAGGAACACCTTCAAACTTTAATAAAATCATTAAAAAAGAAGAGAATAAAAAAAATTCACTCGATCTTAGTGAAACAGTTTGTGTCGCGGGAGGAGATTCCTGCGCAACAGAATTAAGCCAGAAATTTTTTGAGTGTTTTGGTTCTCATCTTCAAAGCTCTTATGGTCAAACAGAACTAGGGGGACCAGTAATATACCATCACGATATCTATGCTACAAACGAACCCTCTATTGGTTGGCCCCTACCCGGCGTAGAAATTCAAATAAAGAATACTCAATCAAGTAATGGAGAACTTTTCATTCGCTCTCCGGCGAAAACCATAGGAATTTGGAATGGACATGATATTGAGCTATTTCCCTCTGATCGATGGATCGCTACCGGTGACCTTGTTCGACAGGAAAATAATAGCAACTTGATTTTTCTTGGGAGAGAAAAAGATCAAATAAAAATAGAGGGCTATCCAGTATACCCAATAGAAATTGAGCATGCCCTTGTTCAACACGAAGACATCGCCGCCTCAGTAGTGTTTAGCGTCCCAGATAACTTCGCTGGCGAACGTATTATCGCATTAATTACCCCCAAAAAAGACCACTCACTTAATGCAGAAAAAATAGCATCCTACTTATCCGATAACCTTGCTCATTACAAACATCCATCCGAATACATTTTCATTAAAGAAATACCAGTCAACACAACGGGAAAAATCAGCCGTAGGAAACTATCAAATGAATACCATTCATTAAAGAATCAGGCAGAAATGGTTTTTGATGTTAAAAGAAAACAGTAAACATCAAAGAATTTATGAAATCTATTCACAAACCATGAATAGATAACACTAATGGCATCTAGTGCATTAAAAACTCTTATCAACCTAAAGGAATCATAACCTTGAAAAACATAGAAAATATCATTATCGGAATCCTAATCGATGATCTATTTATTGGCATCCCTCGTTCAGAAATTGAAACAGACATCAATATGCGCGATGGTCTTGGTCTAGATTCCTTAGGGTTTAGTGAACTACGAGCCCAGTGTGAATATGCCTTTAATATCAAAATTGAAGATGAATACTTTACTCCTCAATATTTCGACTCAATTCAAACGCTCACGAAATTGATTTCAGAGCTAATCCTAAAATCAAATAACCAGGGAGAAAACCAATGAATGTTCAATCCCAAGATAAAGATGACCGTCAGCCACGTTTAATGGGATTTACGGAGCTTAAAGGATGGCTAAGACACAGGCATCCTATGGTTTACCTCGATCGAGTTCTTGATTACGAGCCAGGGAAATATATTAAAACACTTATGGCTGTTTCGGGTCAGACAGATGCTATCGCTGGCCATTTTCCCGAACGCGCTATTTTTCCTGCAAGCCATATGGTGCAGGCCATATCACAATCGGCAATTATTTTATTTCAGCTTTCAACATCACCACTAGCTGATGATGAAATCACGCTAGTGGGCTCAATCAAATCTCGATTTACACGAGTAGTTGTGCCCGGAGATCAAATTATTTTTAATCTCAATTGCGAAAGTTTGCGAGATAAATTCCTGACCTTTTCCTGTAAAGCAGAAGTCTCCGGTCAAACGGTCGGAATGCTAAAAGGCTCACTAGTGCGCGAGAATATATCCACGCTAGGAGAGCAGTTATGGTAAATCATCACTCCCCTGTTTGGGTTACAGGTATGGCTTGGTCTACAGCGTTAGGTGATGAAATACCCACGGTCTGGCAATACCTGCTAGAGGGTATCTCTGGTATAACCGAACTGGACTCGGCATTATCGCTACGCAGTAACCTTGCTGCCCCCATACCAGATATCCCCTTAGAATGGGAGGGGGCAAGACGTCAACATACATTAACGGTAAAAACCTTACGCAAGGCACTTGAGGATGCTTCTATTCCTGAGGATGACCCAGATATTCTCCCAGTTTTAGGAACCAGCTACGGTCATCATTTAGACTCAGCCGATACTTTGTCGTTATCGGAATGGTCAACACAAGCGGTCAAAGCAGTCGGTTGTGTTAAGCCTCCTATCACAGTAAGTACAGCCTGTTCAGCTGGCTCCGATGCAATTTTAACGGGACTGAGCTTTATCAAGGCGGGTCTTACCGAAATATGTGTATGCGGGGGGGCCGATGTACTGACTCTGGGGAAACGACTCAGCCATTCACGGCTAGGCACAATGTCTACCGATGGTTTACGTGCGTTCGATGTCAGCCACAACGGCACTGTACTCGGCGAAGGCGCTGCATTTCTGATACTTGAATCCGAAGAACATGCTAAACGTCGTGGTGCTAAGCCTTATGGAATCCTTGCAGGAGCGGGCTCCGCAAACGACGCCGCCAGTGCAGTTTCGCCCGATTTATCAGGGCAAAATGTGATGCTTACCGTAGAACGAGCGCTGAATAGCGCAGGCTTAAAACCGGAAGATATTTCCATTATAAACGCTCATGGTACAGGAACACAGGTTAACGACAGTGTAGAGGCAAAAGCTTATTCAGCTTTTTTTTCACCCTTACCACACCTGCCGACATTATTCGCAACAAAAGGTGCATTTGGGCATACACTTGGCGCAACGGGAGCCATTGAAGCCATTGCAGTGCTACAGGCATTAAAAACACAACGGCTTCCCCCCATTCATGGATTGTACGATCCCATAACACCCTCCAATTTACCTATCGCCAATCAAAAAAGCATGCCCTGCACGGCAACAGCCGGGCTGAGCATAACGCTTGGATTTGGCGGATTTAACACCTGTCTGGTTTTCCAAAGTGCAGGGAGCGCAGCACGATGACCAATGTCGAAACCTTAACCATGAAATCACTCAACATACTGGGTCATGGGATAGCAAGTACGCCTGATTTATGTACGTACAAACCTGCACAAAAAGCATCGCTTTATGCGGACCCTTTGTCATGGCTTGTTCTTGAAGCCGTTGAGCAGGCTATCAACGAGTATCGAGATGTCATCACATCGGCTTGTTCTTCTGTGGGGCATATCGCGATTAGCGACCAATGTACGCTCAAGACCATACACGATATCTCAGAAACACTTTCCTCAGGACACCTTTCACCACTGCGTTTTTCCGGTGCGTGTCCTGGGATGATCATCGGACTTCCATCGCAATTTCTACGATTTAGTGGTCCGAGTATCGTATGGAGTATGCCACCGGACAACATGCAGCCCTATGCCACAGCATTAGCGCAACTCTGGCTGGATGAGGGGTCGGCAACTCACGTCATTATTACCGATCATCGTGTCGACGAATCAGGCCACCACATTCGCAGTATTGTCGTCACTCAGAGCGGAGGGGAACACCAATGACGTCCCAACCCACAATCACGCCCAGTTCTGCTCAGCACTTTCTGGATGGGCTTATTCAGGTCGATGCCAATCCGCATGATGCACCATCGTTTATTTTCGTCGATTTGGTAAAACATCTTCGTGAACAAGGGATTGAACCCGGCAATCCCGTAATGGTAGCAATTCCGAATAGCGTGCAATTCGCTGTAATCATTTTTGCTCTGCTGACCATTGGCGCGGTTCCCGTTCTACTACCGTCTTCTGCACCAGCGTCTCGTATTTATCGTATCGCGCAGGTAGTTGGCGCCAGAAACCTGATCGCATTACACCTTCCCCCAGGGCTGGCGCAAGCACAACCTGTGCAGCCTCTGCCGCAATCGGGTCAGTTGATTCGCGTGGATATATCCCGTGAACACAGTTATCAGCCGGGGGAGATCATTCTTCTCACATCAGGAACGTCCGGAATCTTCAGCGGCTGCTTATTTCATATCAATGATTTATTTCGTAATGCGAGAAATCATGCGCAAGCCGTTGAACAGCGTACGGAAGATCGGATATTGATCAACCTACCGATGTACTACTCCTATGCTTTCGTCGCACAACTACTCTCCTCTTTTGCGCTAGGAAATACGGCTATTATTGCCGGCCCCCCGTTCACGCCGGGCAACTACGAGCGAACGATTGAAACCTATCAAATTACCCAGTCATCCATTACGCCGACAATGGTTAATGCCTGGCTACAATCCGGTTCCGAACAGCTTCCAGCTCCGCTACGACGTCTGACCATCGGTGGAGACGCTCTTTCAGCCAGCTCAGTTGAAGCGATTCTATCTCGTAATCCTGGGCTCGAACTGTATCTCACCTATGGTTTGACTCAGGCTGGCCCCCGAGTTGCAACACTGGCTGCGCATCGCGCATCGCCTGATAAATATGCGTCCGTCGGTAAGCCTTTCCCTGAAGTTAACGTTTACCTAGGCAAGGACAACCCTGAAGACAAGGATGGCGAACTTATCGTTGAAACCTATACCGGCATGATTCGACGAATCCGCAGTCTGGATGAAGGGATGGATACACCACGCAATGGAGAGCGTCGCATCATCCATACCGGCGATCGTTTCACCATTGATGAGGACGGTTATCTTTTCTTTAAACAGCGTAATCCAACCTATGTCATGAGCCGCGGCGAAAAAGTGTGTTTGAAATCGATCAGTGAAATAGCCGAAACCATTGCGGGAGTTTCTCATGCGGAAGCCTGGGTACATAACGACGCCGCCGAGACCAACGGAGTGGAATTCACGCTGGATGTCTATTGTCAAGACAACGCTCTGAGCGAAGGAGAGATTCGGCGCCAGCTCGGAAAAATTCTGCTCCGTAGTGAACAGCCGAAAATTATCACGCTGTATTCCTCTTCAGACATAGGGTGGAGAAAAACCGCTCGTCAAAACGTCGCTACCCAATAATAGGAGTTCACGTATGGATACCTTAAACCTGCCACTTATACTTTCTGGCGAATCAGCGTCGGCGCTCGCCAGCGTAGCCGAACATTGGCGAACCAAGATTGAATCCCTATCAGACGCTGAATTAGCGATGTTTTGTCTGAATCAATTCGCCGTTCCGCATGAGGAAATTCGTAGCGCCATCTTCGCGACGGATAAAGCCGGGTTGATCAAAGGGTTGACGTCACTTGCGCAGGGCCGCGCAGCGCGCAACGTTTTAACAGGGAATGCTGCTGCGGGGCAAAACCCGGTGCTGGTTTTCTCTGGGCAAGGGCCGCTGTGGCCAGGAATGACTTCAGAATTACTCAACGCACTGCCCGCTTATCGTCAAAGCGCGGATAAAAACGGCGCGCTATTTCAGGACAATCTGAACTGGAACCCAGCAGATGCACTGGCAGCGGGTGAGCCTTTCTCACGTCTGAAACAAATCCAACCAATACAGTTCACAATATCCTCCGCGCTCGCGGATGCATGGAGAGCTTTTGGCATCCGTGAAGCAGCCGTGGTCGGACATTCTGTCGGCGAAGCATCGGCAGCCTATTCCTCTGGCTATTTAAGCCAAGAGGAGGCCACCAAACTGGTGACACTGTGGGGAAAAGCGCTCTCAAACATTGAAGGACAAGGTGCGATGGTATCGGTCGCAGCATCCGTTGAAGATGTTACGCCATTACTCAAAGAGTGGGATGGCAGGCTGACTATTGCCGCTATCAACAGCAATAAAAGCGTTACATTAAGTGGCGGCACAGCAGACACCGACGCCCTACTCAACAAATTAACTAAAGCGGGATTTTGGGCCTGGAAAGTGCCTGGAGGAGAGGTTGCTGGGCATTCCCCTCAGGTGGATATACTGAAAGCAGAGGTAATAGCGCACGCGCCGCGCGATATTCTCTCTTCAGCACATGCGGCATACTATTCTTCCGTTTCCGGCGTGCGCTACAGCAAGGAAGATTTTCAGCCAGACTACTGGTATCGTATCCTGCGGGAGCCTGTTTTGTTCGAAAACAGCATCCGGGCATTGATCAACGACGGGCATCGTCTTTTTATTGAAGTCAGCCCGCACCCCGTTCTGACCTCCATCATAGAAGAACATCTGCGCGACGCCGGCGTTAAAGGCGCAGCCATCTCCACACTCGATCGCCGGAAAAACGATCGGGAGAGTTTCCTTCAATCGTTGACTCACGCGTTTATCAACGGTGCATCGGTTGATTGGTCAAGCGTATTCAATCAACTTCTTCCTGAACATGCGGAGTACTATCGCACTGCGCTAGCATACGCAAATGAAACAGCATCAATGGCCGATGAGCCATCTTTGGTTTCTGCTAATTCATTTAATACGGCGCCAGACGACGATATCGATCGGTTAACGCTGCAAGATCGTAGCCCATCGGAACAATACGACATCCTGCTGGGGCTCGTATCACGAGAAATCAGCGCGCTACTGGGCGAAACCTTTTCCTCAGACATGCAGGCGTTTCGTGATATTGGATTTACCTCATTGACTGTTGTGGAGTTCTCACGTGGACTCTCCGTCGCCACAGGGATAGAACTCCCCTCCACGCTAGTTTACGACCACCCGACACCGCGTGCATTAAGCGAATACCTGAGACAAGCGCTTGGCCTCTCATCATCCGATGACGAGCAGGAAATCCTAGAGACACGTAACCACGATGAACCTATTGCCATCATCGGTATGGCATGTCGTTATCCCGGCAACGTAGACAGCCCAGAAGCACTATGGGATTTACTCGTTAATGAGCGAGATGCAATCGGTGATTACCCGTCGGATCGTGGATGGAATATCACCAGGTTGTATGATCCTGAACCGGGCCGACTAGGTAAGATATCCACACGCACCAGTGGATTTTTATATGACGCTCCGCTGTTTGACGCCGGATTTTTCGGCATCTCACCACGTGAAGCCCTGACGCTGGAACCTCAACAACGGCTGCTGCTTGAAGTCTCGTGGGAAGCCATTGAACGGGCGGGGATCGAGCCGTCGAGCTTATATGGCTCCAATACCGGCGTATATGCTGGCATCATGGCTACAGAGTATGGTTCCCAGATTCAGCATGCCTCAGAAGACGTTTCAGGCTACGGCTATATGGGAACCGCCACTTGCGTCGCCTCTGGCAGGGTAGCCTATAGCCTTGGCATGCATGGACCTGCGGTCACAATTGACACCGCCTGTTCCTCCTCGTTAGTTGCTATCCATACAGCCTGTGAAGCGCTACGCAGCAATGACTGTAAACTTGCATTAGCGGGCGGTATCACGATTATGCCTACACCAGGCGTACTTATCGATTTCTCTCAACAGCGCGTGCTTGCACCGGATGGGCGATGCAAAGCCTTTTCTGCATCAGCGGACGGCGTGGGGCTCTCGGAAGGCATCGGCATGCTATTACTAGAGCCGCTGTCTCAGGCACAGGCCAACGGGCATACGGTTCTGGGCGTCATCCGCGGTAGCGCAGTCAATCAGGATGGCGCGTCTAACGGACTGACCGCGCCCAACGGCTCCGCGCAACAACAGGTGATTCGACACGCGCTGGTTAACGCCGGCCTGACGCCTCAGGATGTCGATGTAGTAGAAGCGCACGGCACCGGTACTCGTCTTGGCGATCCTATCGAAGCGAATGCACTGATGGCAACCTATGGCCGGCACCGTTCGGCCGAACAACCGTTGCTTCTGGGATCAATCAAATCCAACATCGGACACACGCAAGCTGCCGCTGGTGTTGCCGGGCTGATCAAGATGCTGATGGCTTTCCGTCACAATATGTTGCCGCGCAGTCTGCACATTACGGAACCTTCTCACGAAGTCGACTGGTCAAGCGGCGCGATACAGCTACTCTCAGCTTCGCGACCTTGGCCGCAGGTCGGCGATCGGCCCTATCGTGCGGCAATCTCTTCATTTGGCGTCTCAGGCACTAATAGTCACCTTATCGTGGAACAACCTCCGGTATCGATGTCGAATAGCCACATGCAGACCGAGGCTGCCACTGCGCCACAGGAAATGCTCTGGCCAATTGCCGCAAAAACCGATACAGCGCTGCGTAAAAAAGCTGCGAAACTGCGGGAGTATCTGACTACCCAACAAGCCATTGATCCCATTAACGTAGGTTACTCACTCGGTATCTCACGTAGTCAATTTCCCTTCCGCGCCGCCGTCAGAGGCCAATCAAAAGAAGCGCTGTTAAAAGGGCTACAATCGCTTGAAAATGGGCAGGATCACCCGACGCTCACCGTCGGTGCCTCACCCGTTGGCGAATCAGGAAAACTGTTATTCATCTTCCCCGGCCAAGGATCGCAATGGCCTGAAATGGGAATGGAGCTGTATAACGCCTTTGCCGTTTATCGGCAGGCTATCGACGAGGTTAATGACGCGCTGCGTACGTATGTCGACTGGTCGCTGATTGACGTGCTGCGTGGTAGCCCAGACACTCCACCTTTAGACCGAGTTGACGTAGTACAGCCAGCACTTTTCGCGGTGATGACCGCGCTGGCTCGCCTCTGGCAATCTTTCGGATTTACGCCGTACGCCGTCGTGGGGCACTCTCAGGGTGAAATCGCTGCCGCCTACATCGCAGGCGCTTTGTCGCTACAAGATACGATCAGGATCGTGGCGTTACGCTCAAGGCTTATGCTAAGCCAGTCAGGACACGGCGCCATGGCCACACTCGGTCTTTCCGAAGAAAAGACTCGCGCCTTCCTCACTGCAGATGATGCGAAAATTACCCTCGCTGTTTTCAACAGCCCGTCATCAACCGTGGTTTCCGGCGATGTCACATCAATCGAAGCGCTACTCCGTCGCTGTAAAAAAGAGCGAATCCGCGCCAAACGAATTGCGGTGGATGTCGCAGGACATTCTCCGCAGCTTGATACTTTACGCCCTATTCTGATGGAGCTATTTTCCGCTTTAAAACCCAACGCCACGCGCATTCCTTTTTACAGTACCGTGGATGGCTATGCGCCCGACACCCCTCTTGATGGTACAACTCTCAACGCTAAATACTGGTGTGACAACCTATGCTGCCCGGTACGTTTTTTCGACACAGTATCAGCATTGAGCAAAATTGGTAAAGTAACCTTTCTGGAGTGTAGCCCGCATGCCGTGTTGCTGCCCGCGCTCGAAGAAACGACAGACAACACGGCAACGATCGTCGGCTCGATGCAGCGCAACAAACCCGCGGTTGAGTGCCTGACGCAGGCAATGGCACAGTTGTACGTCAATGGGCATAATCTTAACTGGCGCGCACTTCACCCTACTGCAAGTCTAGTAGACATCCCTACTTATCCTTTCGAGCATCGTCACTACTGGCTGACGCCCCCCGCTGCCAGCAATGTCGCCACCGTCGGACAACGCCCGACGGAGCATGCATTACTGAACGCAATCGTCGACCTTCCAGACGACGAAGGCGTGCTACTAACAGGACGTATCGGGCTCACCAGCCAGCCCTGGCTCGCCGATCACGCCGCCACTGGTGTTGCTCTAGTTCCTGGTACCGCTTATCTGGATATGGTGCGCTACGCCGCGTTACTAACGGACTCCCCAAAAATCGAGGAATTAGTGATACAAACGCCGCTGGTGCTGCCTGAACAAGAGGAGTTAGATCTGCAACTCAGGGTCGGACGGCCTGACGATCAAGGGCAGCGTACCGTTACGATCCATGCCCGGCGCCATAGCGACGAGGAGAGCGTCCCCCCCGAGTGGACACTCCACGCCAACGCGTTATTACAGCACGACACATCAAGACAGGAACAGCGCCCATTCGACAACGCGGACTGGCCGCCGGTCGGCAGTGAACCGCTGGATCTCGCCCATCTTCATCAACGGCTCTCCGCCGCTGGATATGAATATGGAGCAGCCTTCAAAGGGCTTAGCGCAGCCTGGAGCAATGGCGATATCCTGTATGCTGAAGCCAGCTTACCTGAAGAGCTTTCGACGAACGGGCATCTTCTGCACCCTGCGCTGCTTGATACCGTACTGCATACCATCGCGCTGCCCGATGGCGAAAACGATGATGCGACAACGCTGCGGCTCCCGTTCGCTTTGAGCGGTGTGACAATAGCTGACAAACAACCACGCCAGCTACGCGCACGTTTGCATTTGAAAACGCCAGAGAATATCAGCCTGATTGCTACTGATGAGACGGGCGAAACGGTCGTTGCTATTGAAACGCTCAGCTTACGGGAAACCACGCGGGATAATCTGCGCAATCAGTTACGTATCCAGCCGGAGTATGACCTGCTTCGCACGACCTGGAGCTCTCTGCCCAGCGCGTCTAAATCAAAAGACGTTCCTTCTACCGCCAGTTGGGCGTTACTTGATACTGAAGCCAGCCCGCTAGACATCGCCGCCCGCTATGATTCGCTATTGGCCTTAAACGCAGCATTGGCGTCATCCACTGCACCAGCGGTACTCGTTTGGCCGTTGCCAAGCAACAATCCTGCACAGATGGACGATGTGCCGCTTGCCACTCGTGCGCTGTGCGAACAGGTGATCAACCAACTACAACTCTGGCTGGCCGATGAAAGTATGGCCAACGCCACACTGCTGGTGATCACGCGCCATGCGACAGAACACGGTTCACATGAACGGTTAGATGTCGCACAGAGCAGCGCATGGGCGTTACTCCACTCGGCACAGAACGAGAACCCTGGCCGCATCGTTCTGCTTGATACCGATCGTCCTCTCATCGATACCGCTTTGCTCAGCGCGGCACTGGTTAGCGATCGTCCACAATTGGCACTGCGTCAGGGGCAACTGCTCATTCCGCATCTAACCAGAACAGTGAAAAGCGGGCTGCTAACCCCACCGCCTAACAGCGCACTATGGCGTCTGGATATTTCGGACGCCGGAAATCTCGACAATCTGGTACTGAAACCCGCTCCTGAAGCTGGCGCACCGCTCGGTAAGAAACAGATTCGGCTCAGCGTGCGAGCTGCAGGCATTAATTTTTATGATGTCGTGTGTGCGCTAGGATTAATCGCGCCACAGCATGAATTCGGGACAGAAGCAGCCGGCGTCATCACCGAAGTTGGGACAGATGTTAAAGACTTCAACATTGGCGATCGGGTGATAGTCCTGACTGAAGGTGCTTTTGGACCAACGGTAATCGCCGATAGGGCGACAACTTTCCGTCTTCCTGACGACTGGACTTTCGCGCAAGCCGCCGGCATCCCCATCGCCTTTCTTACCGCCTACTACGCGTTGACGCAGCTCGCCTCGCTGCGCCAGGGCGAAAGGGTGTTGATTCACGCGGCGGCAGGCGGCGTCGGCCAAGCAGCCGTTCAATTGGCGCACCACCTGGGGGCGGAAGTGTTTGCCACCGCACATCCAGATAAATGGCCAGTCCTGCGCCAGCTCGGTATCGCCGACGATCACATCGCCAGTTCACGCAACCTTAAGTTCACCGGGCAATTTCGTCCGTTACTGAGTGATAAAGGGATTGATGTGGTGCTCAACTCACTTACCGGAGAATTTATCGATGCCTCTATGTCGCTAATGGCTTCAGGTGGACGCTTTGTCGAACTGGGTAAAACCGATATTCGCGAGGATTTCCCTACTGATCTGATTTATCACTACCTTGATCGACCGGACAAGGATCCTGAACTGACTACGGAGATGATTACCACGCTGTTATCGTTAATGCGCGCGGGGTCACTCACCCCCTTGCCGATTACCGCCTTTGATATCAGAGAAGCGGTGTCTGCATTCCGGTTGATGCAACAAGGCCGCCATACAGGCAAAGTCGTGTTGACGTTTCCACAGAAACTCAATCCCGACGGTACAGTGTTGATTACCGGGGGGACGGGAACGCTTGCAGGGCTGCTCGCACAGCACCTGGTGGCATCACATCAGAGCAAAAACCTGATATTGGCCAGCCGTCGCGGCTTACACGCCGATGGCGCGGAGCAATTACAAGCAGAACTGGAAAGCGCAGGGGCAACGGTCAAAATCGTCGCATGCGATACCACCGACCCTCAGGCGTTGGATACACTACTCGCAGCGATTCCAGATACACATCCGCTAACTGGCGTGTTCCATACCGCTGGCGTTCTGGCCGACGCCACCATCGCGAACCTGACAACTGAAAGCCTCAATACAGTATTTTCACCCAAAATCGACGCGGCCTGGCATTTACACCATAAAACCCGTACTCACGATCTCGCGGCTTTCGTTCTCTACTCATCCAGCGCGGGAACGCTGGGCAGTCCAGGACAAGGCAACTACTCTGCCGCAAACCACGCGCTGGACACGCTGGCACACAATCGCCGACAGCAGGGGTTGAGCGCTACCTCCCTTGCATGGGGCTGGTGGCAGCCAGTCACTGGGCTATCGAGTCGGCTCAGCGATACCGACAACGCGCGGATCGCGCGAACGGGTCTGGCGCCTATCACGCCAGAACACGGGAATGCGATGATTGACGCATCGCTGGCATTGCCTTACGCCGTTTATACCGCAGCGCCGCTGAACCCGCAGATGTTGCGTAAAAATGCACAGTCCGGTCGCCTCCATCCGTTATTTGATCGCTTGGTAGGGTCAGTCAGTACACGTCGGGCGTCTTCGGTCGGAGAAAAAATGCCCGATCTGCGTCAGACACTGTCCGCATTGGAACACAGCGCCCGCTTAAAACAGCTACAGGCGGCCATCGCCGATAACATCGCGAGCATACTTGGCCTTGATAACGGTTCGCTTCTTTCGCCAGAACAGCCATTTAAAGAAAGCGGTATCGATTCCCTCATGGCGCTGGAGTTACGCAACCGTCTGGCGGCAATTTCCGGCCTGCGTCTCCCGGCAACCTTGACGTATGACTACCCGAATCCTGCCGCGCTAGCGGAATATCTCGATGCGGAACTGTTCGCTGGGCAGGATGCGACGGCCAACACAGTGATGACGGAAGAGGATGAACCGCACTTGCGTGATCGTATTGCCAGCATTCCGCTTGCCAGCCTACGCGATGCAGGCTTGCTGGATAAATTACTTCAGATAGCAAACGGCATTGACCC
This sequence comes from Pectobacterium actinidiae, assembly GCF_000803315.1. Taxonomy (NCBI): domain Bacteria; kingdom Pseudomonadati; phylum Pseudomonadota; class Gammaproteobacteria; order Enterobacterales; family Pectobacteriaceae; genus Pectobacterium; species Pectobacterium actinidiae. The sequence continues at coordinate 801,884 of NZ_JRMH01000001.1, read as the reverse complement.
AGTGGAAGACACGTCGAAAAAGACTCAGGTTACCGATATTGAGTCCGCAAGTCTGGATGAACTGGTGTCTATGGCTCTGTCTGACAAGGAGAAAATGCTATGACGCACCCAAAAGATAGTCACGCCGCGAAAAATACCACCGCGGGCGGAAGCACCACAGATCCGCGCCTGGTCGAAGCGTTACGCCACAGCCTGTTGCTGAACGAACAGTTGAAACAGCGTAATCAGGATTTGGCGCAGGCAGCGCATGAACCTATCGCCATTATCTCAATGGGCTGTCGTTTACCCGGCGGCATTCATTCTCCCGAACAGCTTTGGCAACAGTTGTCCGATGGCGAAGAGGCCATCGGCCCCTTCCCTGCCGATCGGGGATGGAACGTGAAAACACTTTTTGAACAAAACCCAGAATTCAGCGCCGTCGCCAACGCTTGGAAAGGCGGGTTTCTGGAAGATGCCGCTGGCTTCGACGCAGGCTTCTTTAAGATATCCGATCGTGAGGCATTGGCGATGGATCCTCAGCAACGCTTACTGCTTGAGGTGAGTTGGGAAGTTCTGGAGCGTGCCGGTTTCGTTCCGGCCACGCTAAAAAACAGTCAGACTGGCGTCTTTATTGGTGCCACTCACAACGGCTATCTCAGCGATATCGAGCGGCGCAACCCCGCTGCCGACGGTTATCGATTGCAAGGCAGCCTGAGCAGCATCAGTTCTGGGCGCATCGCTTACGCATTGGGGTTGAACGGTCCGGCTATCACGGTAGATACAGCCTGCTCTGCGTCTCTCACCGCGATCCATCAAGCCATTCGCTCACTCAAGAGCGGCGAGTGTTCGCTTGCTATCGCAGGCGGAGCAACGATTATGGCTTCTCCAGAGGTCTTTGCCGAGTTCACCCGTCAAGGCGGTCTTGCCGCAGACGGAAGATGTAAAGCCTTTTCTGACCATGCCGACGGAACGGGGTTCTCTGAAGGCGTTGGGCTTATTTTGCTGGAGAAACTCTCCGACGCATTACGAGCGGGTCATAGCGTACTCGCCGTGATTAGAGGGAGCGCAATTAATCAGGATGGGGCCAGCAACGGGCTGACTGCGCCAAATGGCCCTGCTCAGGAACAGGTCATCCGTCAGGCGCTGAATAATGCGGAGCTGACCTTTTCCGATATTGATGTCGTAGAAGCGCACGGCACCGGCACCACGCTTGGCGACCCCATTGAAGCACATGCACTACTCAACACCTATGGCAAACATCGGTCTGACGATCAACCGCTATGGCTTGGCTCACTAAAATCCAATATCGGCCATACCCAGCTTGCTGCTGGCGTCGCCAGCGTCATCAAGATGGTAATGGCTCTCAGGCACAGGCGCTTGCCCAAAACGCTGCATGCCGAGACACCGTCCGGAAAAATAGACTGGTCACGAGGCAACATTAAATTACTCAACATTGCACGCGACTGGCCTGATACCGGGCGTCCCAAACGTGCAGCGGTGTCATCATTTGGCTTTTCTGGCACCAACGCTCACCTTATTCTCGAAGAGGCTCCGTCAATTGCGCCTCCAGTGCAAGAAGCCGCACCTGCAAGAGCTTTCCTCGTGCCTGGGATCGCACTGCCGTTGTCTGCGGCCTCACCAACCGGGCTGTGTGCTCAAGCCAAACAGTTGCACGCATGGTTGACTCAGAATACGGACTCAATGTCCGACATCGCCTATTCGCTAGCCACCACCCGCACCCATTTTGACTATCGTGCCGTGATTACCGCAGAAGACAGTAACAATGCGCTCATCGCTCTGGAGGCACTGGCCGCCAATCGCTACGCTCCCGGCATCATTCAAGGCGTACGCTCTCCGTCAGGCAACGTCGCCTTCCTTTTTACGGGGCAAGGTGCACAGTGGCCGACGATGGGACAAGGGCTATACCATCAATCTCCGGTTTTCGCTCACACGTTCGACGACGTCTGCCAGCATCTCGATCCGCTACTATCGCAACCACTTAAAACCGTCATGTTCGCCGAACAGGACAGTGCCGACGCCCTGCTGCTAGATCGTACCGATTTTACTCAGGCGGCGTTATTCGCGTTCGAAGTCGCGCTGTGCCGGACTGTCATGCATCTCGGCGTACAGCCAGATGTACTGATCGGTCACTCCATTGGCGAGATCGCCGCCGCGCATATCGCTGGCATATTCAGTCTGGCCGATGCTGCGATATTTGTTGCAACACGTGGACGGCTAATGGAGTCCATCACTGCCGATGGTACGATGGTTGCTATTGAAGCCAGTGAGGCGGAGATTTTGCCGTCGTTGCAAAAATATAAAGAATGCATTGCGATCGCCGCGATTAATTCGCCGTCTTCTGTAGTGATATCCGGTGATACCGACAAGGTGCTGAGTCTTGCTGAACAGTGGCACGCGCGCGGCTACCGTACACATCGCTTAAGAACCAGCCACGCCTTTCACTCGCCCCATATTGATGGCATCGTTGATACCTTACGCCGTACCCTGTCAACGCTGTCATTTCAGGCTCCCGCCATCCCAATTGTTTCAACAGTGACCGGTCAACGGCTGACCAATGAACAGGCCTGTTCCGTTGAGTATTGGGCAAATCAAGCCCGCTGTGCGGTGCGATTCGACGCTGCCATTCAATGGCTTGAGGCACACAATATCGTTGTCGCGTTGGAAGTCGGTCCTGACGGCGTACTGACGGCTTTGGGTCGAGCAAGTATAGTCGGCGAATCCAACGGCGTTCCCAGCGCAGCGTGGATTGCCCCCTTACGTAAAGGGCGGGATGAGTTACGTCCCTTCTTTGCCGCTCTGGCCAGACTGTACGCACAAGGGCAACCGCTGGACTGGAGGAAACTGTTCGTTCAGAGACCGATCGTACCGCTACCTACCTATCCCTTCCAGCACCGTCGCTATTGGTTGCAAGCGCCACCGACACAACCAACCTTAAATGGTGGATTTTTTGCGGTTAATCATCCTTTCTTACATACAGGGATCGATAGCGCTGCTCAGCAGAGCTGGATTTTTACCGGGCAATTAGACGCAGCCAGACAGCCTTGGATACTGGAGCATCGGGTCGCCGACATCCCCGCAGGGGCGGGGACAATGACCGCAGAGATGATACTGTCTATCGGGGAGCGGATTGGCTGCCAGCGTCTTGACGATCTCTTCCTGCACGCGATTTTGCCTCTGGATGAGTTTATTCCCACGACCATCCAACTTCATGTCAGCCCACCTGAAGCGGGTGGCGGTAGAACGGTGGAAGCCTATTTTCATCAGTCTAGCGCTCCAGAACAGTACGGGTATCAGATGGCGCCCTGGAAACGCTACGCCACTTGCCGTCTTGTACCAGACGAAACGTCATCACCAGAGTGGCAGGATTTCCATAATGACAACTGGCCGCCCAAAAACGCCAAACCAGTTGATTTTACCCCGATTTATGAACACCTCGCTGCTCAGGGTATGATTCTAGGTAGCGCTTTTCAAAGGCTCATTAACGTGTGGGAGCACGAAGATGGCCTGTATATTGAAGCAACGTCGTCAGAGAGTCATGTGGAACTGGGAGAGAATTTCATCCTGCACCCGACCCTGCTAGACGCAGGAATGCAAGCAGCATTACTGGAGCAATTGAAACCAGGCGAAGAGAATCGTCAGCCCCGTTTACTTTTCTCCCTTAGCGGGATACGGCAATACATCAGGGGCGCACAGCGTCTACGAGGTCATCTGCTGCGAAAAACGACCGAGCCATCCTCATCAGGCTACAGCGAATATTCGTTACGACTCGCGGATGATGTCGGCCGGGCGGTCGCGATCGTCGATGCCATTGTGTTGAAATCATCACACTCACCGCGTCTTGCCCCGTCGCGTCCGCCGTTTTACCGTCTGGCATGGCGTGAGGCTACACCGAATTTGTCCTCCACGAAGCCGAAAGTTCGCTGGATTGTTCCGCAAAACAGATTACGCGAGCGCTTCTCCGGCCTCATCAAGGAGCACGATGCTTCCTGCGCATATGACGATATTCATCAAGCGCTGGCGACGTTCTCACCGCAGCCGGATGAGATCGCCGTCTTCATCGCGCCGGATGGCGACGATACCCCTGAGTTTATCGATCATAACCCGGCACACTACGTACTCAATGCGCTGCAAACGTGGCTCAACGATCCCCGAACCGGTGACGTTCCCCTCCTTATCGTGACGCAAGGCGCAATAGCGACAAACGATGGAGAGAATGTTCCGAATCTCGCCCAGTCCACACTATGGGGATTAGTGCGCACCGCACAGCTTGAATATCCGGAACGACTCTGCCTGCTTGATATCAATGAGGTAGAAAACACAGCATTGCCCTTGATAAACACCGCGCTTAACGCGCTGTCTCATGAGCCCCAATTGGCGCTGCGCGAGGGTAAAATACTCGTCCCGCGACTGGTGAAAGCAGCCGACGATAACGACCTTATCGCTTATAAACACGCCGACCAACCGGAAAATCCGTGGCGAAATCTTAACCCTGACGGCACCGTACTCATCACAGGCGGTACGGGCGCACTGGGTAAAGTTATCGCGAAACATCTGGTGGAACATCACGGCGTTCGTCACGTGCTTCTTATCAGCCGACGGGGTAACGACGCGCCTGGTGCCAATGCATTATTACAAGACATCACCGAGCTTGGCGCACAGGCGACGATTGTCGCCTGTAATATCGCCGAGTCGGCGGCGGTGGCCTCACTGCTTGACGCCATACCGACGGCACATCCGCTCACAGCCGTCATTCACACAGCAGGAAGCGTAGATACAGCGACGCTGCAAACAATGAGTTCAGAGCAGCTAGATAACGTTTTACAATCTAAAACCGTTTCTGCATGGAATTTGCATCAGCTTACCCAACATTACGATCTTGCGGCATTCATTCTCTATTCTTCCGCGGTCAGCATGCTTCCGCAAAAAGGACAGGGAAACTACGCCGCCGCCAACGCCTTTTTAGATGCGCTGGCGCACCATCGGCGCTATCAGGGTCTTCCTGCGACCGCAATGGCCTGGGGGATGTGGGCCGAACGCTCGGAAATGGGGGAACAGCTTGGTGACAACGATATACAACATATTATCGCAACAGGCCAAATCCCTCTTTCTCGCCCGCAAGGCCTGGCCTTCCTGGATACCGTTGTCGGTAAACATGCAGTGAACCATCCGCCGCTGCTGATACCTGCACGTTTAAATCTGGAAGCGCTACGTGAGCAAGGCGATATCCCGCTATTGGCGGAGATACTCCCTGCTCGCACAGCATCCAGAGGTAGCATCGGGGCATCGCCACAGATCGCAAACATGCCGGAAAAAGAGCAACTGCCTTACCTGATTAACGTAATCATTCAATACGCGGGTGAGGTACTGAGTCATCCCGATCCGAAGTCCATAAGAAGTGACGTGGAATTCATCACGCTGGGATTCGACTCTCTTACTTCAGTGGAAATGGGAAGCCGATTATCACAAACATTTGAGGTTCGCATTCCCGCCACTGCAATTTTTGACCATTCGACGCCGCAAGCTCTGGCGCACTTCTTACTGAATATTCTGGTCGGGAAAAAGCACACTACCTCAGCAGAGGCACGCATCGATATAAAAAAAGACGCCGACAGGTTCTACCACCTGCTACGGCAAGCCGTGCAACAAAACATGACGCAGGAAGGACTTAACGTGCTGTCCGGCGCGGCGCGCCTACGTGAGCATTTCTCACACCGACAGCACGAACAACACGCGCCAGAGACAGTATGGCTACGTAACGATCGGGAAAAACCGCTGCTAGTTTGCCTTAACTCATTCATTCCCGCAGCAGCAAATTTAACCTATCAGCGATTAAGTTCAGCCTTGAGCGATAAGTACAGTGTACTGACCGTGCCTTTGCCCGGATATCATGGCGAGCCCCTGCCTTCTACCGATTACGCAGCGGCGGCGGCGTTGGCAACAGCAATAGAGAGAGGCACATCGGGGCGCGATTTTACACTGGTAGGCTTCTCAACTGGCGGGCTCGTCGCGCATGCCGCTGCTCACCAGTTGGAAGCTCGCGGCCGACAGCCTAAAGCGGTGGTATTAATCGACAGCTTTCCGCCATCAGCCATGAATGAAGCCACAATGGGCGATGTACTGCGCACATGGTTTGCAGCCAAAGGCGAATTCTGGTCGGATGAGGATATCTCAGTCATGGCGATGGCCTGGTATCTCGAATTATTCGGCCGACAGTGGACGCCCTCTCACGTGAAAACACCAACGCTGCTGCTTCAGGCCAGAGATTATCCTGCCTCCGCACAACCGGAACGTTGGGCGAATGAATGGCCGAATTTGATGAAAAGCATAATCACACCGGGGAGCCATTTTGAACTGCTAACGAAATATGTCGCTCATACGGCAAAAAACTTATCTGATTTACTTGGTGAAGCAGAAAATAAACCGATCCGAAAGAGGAGCGATTCTGCGAGAAAAAATCGAAAAAATGAATATATTAAAAATGAATAGTCAATATATTGGTGTGATGGAAAAACATCAATTATCGCTGTAATTTTTATGCAGGAGAATGGTTATGCCTGAAAATGACCTGGTTTCTCTTTTCAATAACTCCGCTTTATTTAAATCCCTGGGATTTAATATTATTGAAATAAGGGACGAGTCCATTGTTATGGAGATAAATGACGACAACCCCTGCCATCAGGGAGGATTTGGTGTACTCACCTCTCTCGGTATTAACGGTGCCGTGATCAGCGCAGCGTTGGAGTCAGCAATAGGCCTATGTGGATTTAACGCCTTAGGTCGTGAACCCGCCGGCGTGATTGAGCTTTCTGTCAAAATTTTACGTGTAATACGTAAAAAACCATGTCGAATCGAGGCACGTATCGATAATAGAAATAATAATGTCGCTTTTATTTCAGCCACACTAACCAGCGCAAGAGGTGGTATTTGCGCGACAGGAAGCGGCATTGTACTAAAGAGTAAATCGACTGAGGTAACACCATGAAAATAAATCATTAAAGTGTAGCAGCACGATTTTATTTATACGTGTTAGTGGAATGCCAATCATGGTGTTTCACGGATGAGTAATGCCACCAACGCGATCTGATATAAAAAAGATTGATGGTTATATTCGTTTCGACAAGGAGTTCAACATGACTACAAATTATTCCGTCCCTCAAGAGATGAAAGCTTATCTGATTCGTCCAGAGCGTTATGGCGATCCTATTACTGCTATTCAACAGGAAATCGTTAGCATTCCGAAATTATTACCTAATCAGGTTCTTATTAAAGTGATGGCGGCAGGACTAAATTATAATAATGTCTGGGCTGCATTAGGAAAACCCGTCGATGTTATCTCGGCACGCCGTAAAAGAAATAAAGATGCTGAGCCGTTTCATATTGGTGGTTCAGAAGCGGCAGGTATTGTTTATTCTGTTGGTCGTAATGTTAGTCACGTCAGCATCGGTGATGCCGTGGTGGTTTCCTGCTCGGTATATGATGCTACCTCGCTTGAATCACGCCTTTCAAACGATCCGATGTTTACCCGCAGTCAAGAAATTTATGGTTATGAAAGAAATTACGGATCATTTGCAGAATTTACAATCGTTGAAGACTATCAGTGCTTTCCCAAACCTGACTTTCTGACCTGGGAAGAGAGCGCGACCCTAATGCTCAATGGCCCTACAGCCTACAAGCAACTTACTCATTGGGCACCAAATAACGTCAAACCAGGCGATGCCGTTCTCATATGGGGGGCCGCTGGAGGCTTAGGTTCATTATCAGTACAAATTGTGAAAGCCCTCGGCGGGCTACCCGTTGCGGTTGTGTCAAGTGAAGAAAAAGGAGAATATGTTCGCAAACTAGGAGCCGTAGGATATATCGTCAGGAAAAATTACTCACACTTTGGCCGACTTCCCGATGTGACATCCGCTGAACATACGTCATGGTCCAGAGCATTCGCCAATTTCAGGCGCGACTTCTTTAAGGCCTTAGGAAAAAAAGAGCTGCCCAAACTGGTCATTGAGCACTCAGGACAAGATACTTTCCCTACCTCACTACAAATTTGTGATCACTCAGGCATGGTCGTCACAGTGGGGGGGACCTCTGGCTATAATTGCGACTTTGATGTACGCCATTTATGGATGCATCAGAAAAGAATACAAGGTTCTCACTATGCCAATATCCGTGAATGTAATGAGTTTCTTAATCTTGTTAATCAAAGAAAGATCATTCCAACAATGAACAAAGTCTTTCATTTTGATGAAATACCTTATGCACACCAAGAGCTATTAAATGGAGGAATATTTGGTAATGCAGCTGTATTGGTCAATGCAACTGCTCCGAAACTCGGTTCAAGCGTTTCTCATGATGAGACACTCGCAACTGCAAACAGTCATTGAATGACTAATAACCTATTCCGAAAGAAATAATCATTAATAAATAATGATTATTTCTGAGGATGGAGGAATATTGCAGACAATAATTAGTGGCTCAGTCATAAAATCAGGGAAAAACCACTGTTCTTATTCTGGAAAAAAATCATCGTTCGCTGAGTACTCTCAGCGTAGTCGTGTTAATAATCGAACCGCAATGAGCGACATTTCCTTTTGGTAAATAGCAGGATAGCAGTGTAATGTAGCACTTTTGGCAATCCCAACAGAACAGATTGCAGGCCTTTGAGCAGCTAAATGTTATCGACAAGTTGTGCTTATCGATGACTGGGGTATGACAAAATAACTATCGGCAAACTCAAGAAACCAAGCGATGTCCCACAAACCACGGGGAAACATAAATAAATTAAGCAAAAAATCGCGCAGAATATGCACTTACACTGGAGTTTTCACTTAAGATAATGAGGCAAATTTCCATTTGAAATAGTATGGGCGATGAATAGTGAAAGTATATTCTGGGAAGCTTAAATAAAAACCAAAAAAAATAGTTGCATCAGTTAAAAAATATAAACAGAAGGCTCCCCAGAGAGGAGAGCCTTCTGTTGTTAAGCAGCCAGTTTATTTACCGATGATATCGGAAGACTGGCAATGTTCACCAACGATACAACGAATTCTGACTCTTCCCTAATCCACCCAATTGCATCGTCAACAACAGCGCAATAATCAGACGCATTAGGACGGTCAGGTTCATTCACTTCCGTATCACCCATAAAGCTGGCCATCACTGCACCATTGCGATAATGAACGTCGGCACGGAAGATCACCGGTACATGAACGCCCGCCGCAATCGCATCAACATATGACGTCAGAAAATCATCCTCAAACTCCATGATGTCAATTTCGTCAATCGGTTGCGGAGACATATACAGACGTATCTCTCCTGTATCGCCAGACCAACGTCTTATCTGTTTTTCCTCGAATGCGCAGGCGCCGACAAACTGCGTCAGCGTTTCTGCACACTGATGAGAGACATCCCGTAATGACCGTTCCAGATGATCCATGAAGCGGAACCAATAACGTTCACTCTGCCGAAATTGCGCCAGCGTGACGTATTCATCCGGCAAACTGTCACCTTGTCCGGAGGCTTCACGAAACATCGCCTCATCCAGTTCGTAGAGTGGCATGATGTCTGCTCGCAGCAGTTGGTCAGTACGACCACTGATTTGCGGGTGAACCCGGGGAAGATGCATATAGCCATCATCAACCTCGTTGGCTAGCCAGTTCGTTGCGATTCAGAATGCTATTCGTCTTATATTTGGGGTAATTTCAAGGGGATTCAATACAGTAGTTCTTAGTGTTACGCCTGGCGCTCCTGTTACGTAAGAAGATAACAATAGCATGCAAAAAACTTCTAAAATCGAATGCCCCATTTTAGTGTGATATGACGAGGCGAATTAACGCAAAACAGAGGTTTTTATGGAACTGTTGGAGAAGACATGAATGGAGTTTGATGTTGAGACATTATCGCCAAATTTGCTGTCGATGATCCCGAAAAATAAAGCAGATACACAGGCGGTTCAGTATGCTGTGCGTGCAGGTTATCCTGCGGTAAAGCCCATCTTGCCTGTACTTCTGAGTTGGCTGCAGGACTACAACTGGCCTGTAGCACAAGAGCTGGTGCCATTTCTGGTTAGCATCGGAGCCCACCTTAAAGAGCCAGTGGCGGCAGTGCTGAAAACTGACGATGTCATTTGGAAATACTGGGTGCTCAGCCTACTAGTGAATACACCCGATCTGAAGCTAGCGACGGCACTTGAGGACGAGCTAGATGCTCTTTACAGCCAAAACTCACAATTCTCCGCTAGCCTCGATGAGGATCAGCAAAGTGTGAACCGTGAAGTGGAGACGCTGCTGGCGAAACTAAGACAGCCGTAACCCCTCAGGCCCAGTCTTGTGCCAACGTGACGAGGAAATTGGCTTCGCCTTTTTGTATTCAGGGTTTGATACTCAACGGGATGGAAGTGTACGTTAAAACTTAACCCTATGATTTTAAATTTATAAATCAGGCTAAGTGTCACATTAACCTTCGACAGATGAAATGGCGGTGTAAGACGTGAAACCTTTTACGTCATCTCTATTCTGGGTCTGCAACAAGTTTCTGACCCAGAAAGCGTCCATCATTCCAGTTGTGCAATATATTTTTAATCAGGTAGACACGCTAACCTGAAGAAGCCTTTCTCAAAGAAAGGCTCTACCGGAAAATATTTTCACCGATACAGTTGTCTCGTTTGCTTCAAATCTGACATCTAACTCTTCGCCCCATCAAACCTCCTCAGAAACCTGGCTGGTTTCCCGCAGCGCTCCTGGTGCGTGACCCACAATACGTTTAAATGCCCGGCTGAATGCTGCCAGCGATCCGTAACCCAGACGCAGCGCCACCGTTTCAATCGCCTGATGCTCATGACGGATGTACTGGACAGCCAGACGCATGCGCAACTCACTGAGATATTTCGCGGGTGTCGTACCGGTTGCGGAGAGAAAGCGTTCGGCAAAAACGGAACGGGAGGTGCCTGCTTCTTTTGCCAGCTCCGCGACGCTCCAGTTGATGCCCGGCTGCTGATGCATCGCGTAAATCGCCCGGCTCAGTCGTGGGTCGCGCAGTACCTGCACCCAGCCCGTTGCTTTACCGCAGCCTGCTTCAACCCATCCACGCACGATGAGCGCCGCGACGACATCGGCCAGCCGCGCCAGGATACCGGCAAAGCCCACCTGACGTGTCATCGACTCACGCTCCATCGCCGCAAGCAGCGGATGGATTTCCGGCCAAGTCGACATCAGGCGGCTCACCATCATGACCTCAGGCATCGCTTTGATCAGCGGCTGCATTCCGCCCAGTTCAAAATCCATGCATCCACTAAAGATCACGGTGTTTTCGGTATCAGGGCAAGGCTTGCAGCCGATCGCACACACCGAATTGCAAATCGCTTCGCTGGGAAATGCCGACACCGGTGTGACGTCAGCCTTTTCATCAGAGAGCAAAGCATGCGAATTCCCGTTGGGGATAAACAGCGCGTCCCCGCTTTTTAGCTCAAACGTTGCGCCACTCTCCATGCGCAGCAGCGCCGAGCCCTGGCTGACAAAATGAAACTGCGCCTTGCCGGGCACGTAACCGAATGCCACACCAAAGGGAGCATGGGTTTCAATTCGGCGATATTTCACCCCGGAAAGACGCATCCCACGCAGAAGCTCGCTGATCAAATCGGGTGACTGAACGGTCATGACGGCAACTCCGGACGAATAATCAATATTTGAAGATTATATGTCATAGATCGTCCATGAGGAACACTCTATGCTTCGTGACAGTCGTCACATTTTTCTAACGGGAGAGCAACAGATGAATTCATGTATCGCGGCGAGTGAGGCCATCGCGCCCACAAAACCCGCCTGGCGAGCCGTCTATTCACTGGGACTGGGGGTTTTTGGCCTGATTACGGCTGAGTTTTTACCAGCCAGTTTATTAACGCCGATGGCAGCCAGTTTGGGTGTCACGGAGGGAATGGCAGGCCAGGCGGTGACCGCGACGGCGCTGATCGCGCTGGTGACCGGATTGCTCATCACACCGGCAACCAAAAGCATCGATCGCCGTTGGGTGTTGATGTTTTTCTCGGTGCTGCAAATCATCTCCAGCCTGCTGGTGGCGTTTGCTCCCAATCTGCATGTGCTGCTATTCGGGCGTTTACTGCTGGGGGTTGCCATTGGTGGGTTCTGGGCCATGTCCACCGCTACAGCAATGCGCCTTGTGCCTAAAGATAAAGTGCCTAAAGCGCTGGCAGTGATCTTCTCCAGCGTCTCTATTGCCACTGTCGTTGCCGCGCCGCTTGGCAGCTATCTGGGGAGTTTGATTGGCTGGCGCAACGTCTTTATCCTCTGCATTCTGCCGAGCATTTTGGCGCTGTTGTGGCAGCTCTGGGTGTTGCCATCAATGAAGCCAGAAAGTAACGGTAGCCTGGGAACATTGCTTCGCGTACTGCGTCGTCCGGGCATGATCGGCGGATTGTTGGCAACCGTACTGATCTTTAGCGGACATTTCGCCTTCTTTACCTATCTGCGCCCGTTTCTGGAAACCGTCGGACAGGCAAGCGTCGAAACCATTTCCCTGATTTTACTCGGCTTTGGCCTCGCTAATTTTGTCGGTACTTCGATTGCTGGTTACCTACTGGCGCGAAACTTACGCCTGACGCTAGCACTGGTGCCTTTTGTGATGGGCGTTCTGGCGCTCACTATGGTGGCCTTTGGACATCTGGCAATACTGGACGGCCTGCTGGTCGCGATGTGGGGATTTGCGTTTGGTCTGGTTCCTGTCGGCTGGTCAACCTGGCTTGCGACCACCGTACCGGATGAAGCCGAAAGCGCAGGGGGTTTACTGGTGGCATCGATCCAGTTTGCCATCGGGGCAGGCGCTGCGGGTGGCGGAGTAATATTTGACCTCAACGGAGCCAGCGGTGTGTTTGCAGGCAGCGGATTATTGCTGGTATCGGCAATGGTGATTGTTTTTGCCGGCGTACGCGTTCGCACACAATAGCACGATAAACTACGGATAAATGAAGCCAAACGCCTTCAGCAGCGGCCTGTATTGACGAGCCAATGCATCGAAGCAGGCAGGCACGGAGTTGCAGAAACACCTGAAATAACGGCCTGATGCAACAACGTTTCAAAATGATAAAAGCCCTGACTATGTTAGCCAGGGCTTTTAAGGTACTACAGATTTAAGATTTAACATTCATTGACTTAATAACATTTACTACCATTGGTACAGCTTCAAATGTACACGTTTATAACAGATAATATTGGGTACTAAAATTAGCTAAACCTCCCCTATACTTACTGATTTAAACACTCTGCCAACCTTATCGCCATTCAGAATCATGGCTGGTTAACAAGTACATCCCCCATCGCGATATAGACTCTTTGATGCGTGGCCTTACTCACGTTGCGATATCTTACGAATAACTCAATCAATACCTAATCGCAAACAATAAAACAAAATCATGGCCTTACATCATCGCGCTTTCGCCCCATTTTTGCGATTGTCGATACTGACTACGTGGCCTTAAAGCATCATCGGGTGAGAATATGAATTTCTCTCAACATCGATGTCCCATACAAAAATACTTCGTGACCTGTATCGCAAAATAGATATTAAAAACATATTTGATGTCTTTAACATCACAGCAGACTTAAATTTCACTGCCGTTAGCAACCAATCTACGGATTTTAAAAACAGTGTCAATACTGTTTTTAATAACATGGATTTAATAACAGTAGTTATCAGAAGGCCATGAGGAAAACGCAGAAAAATAGAGCATGTTCAATATTCAACGCTGTGGCACCACGTTTAATTTAATTTCAACGACCGTATGACCAGTGGCTATTTTCTGTGAGCCAACGATGTTTAATCCACTTAACGTCAGAATCTCTTCCAAATCTTTCAACGTTCGGTATCGCGTACCATCCTGGCAGATAACGGATTGAAAAAGCGCATTCATTAATAGTCTTGGTGAGGTTTCTTCATGCTCTAGCAGAGGTTCGATGATTAATAGCGTCGAATTCCCCATTGATTGCGCGATTGCTTTTAATATTTTCAGGCAGAAATCGTCGTTCCAGTTATGTAATATGTTTTTAAGCAGATAGACATCATAACCATAAGGAATCGCTTCAAAGAAACTGCCGGGAGTGAAAACCATTCTTTCTTTCAATTCAGGATAGTACTGTACGATATCCTTTTCGCTTCGGTTACAGACACCGGTCATGTCGAAAAGACAGCCGGTTAGATGATGATACTGCTTGATAAGCTCGGTCAGAATAACGCCGCTCCCCCCACCGATATCAACAACGCTACCGATCGTTTTAAAAAGAGACGCATATTCTTTTGCCAGTACATATCCCACCGGACGAGATAAATCCCGCATGGCAAGATCGTAAATTTCCGCTCGAGATGCAGAGTGCGCCAGATGCTCATATAATGTCAGCCCAAAGACCTGCTTAAATCCCGATTCCCCTGTACGACTGGTATGCAATAGCCCATCAAATCCCTGATAGTATTCATTGCCAAACAACATACAGAAATGCTTCATTGAGCTGATGTTATCCGACATCAGCAGCGCTGATCGTGCATTATTTTTAATAATATTTTCATTTTTAACTTCAAAAAAACCAAATACCTCAAGCACTTTGATAATATCAAAAAGGTTTTTTTCATTCGCCTGGCATTCCTTTGCCAATTCAGCGATGGTTGCCCCCTGCCTCCCTATTTTATCTGCCACTCCTATTTCCGCGGCGACGCATAATGCTTTTGCGGCCAAAGGCATCATCATGATTTCTGAAATACTTTTAATATGCTCCGCGGAATTCATATTTCTCCCTTTATTCTCTGATTTCATAGTGAGGATGGAATTTACGCTCTAGTTCGTCATTTATGACAATAAGTAAAGTATGCTGAAATGAGGCTAAAAACATATCATCCGTTTGGCCGAACGGTAATCAGACATCTACCATACGGCCAGAAGAAACAAGGTATTAAAGCGGAATGATTTAAAGACGCTATTATTTTAAAAATATAATTTTTATCTGTGGCTTAAAATAATGATTACTGGAAAACGCGGTCACCAATATAGCGTGCGGCATCGATATACGCCTCTGGCGTTCCCAGCACCAGTGCATCTGCGTTATCAATACGGGATTGCCCAGCAACGATGTCAGGCGGTGTTGCACCAGAGCGCTGAAAAGCCGCCTGGCAGATTATTAGAGGGGAAGGTACGGAAGCGCTGACGCTCGGGCATTTGGCGGAACAGGCCGGTGTAACAAAACCGGTGGTTTACGATCGCTTTACTAACCGTTCAGGGCTATTAGCCAACGCACATGCAACTTGAAGAATGACGGGTGTAGATGAGAATGACAAAAGGCAGATAGAACAGAAATGGTGTAAGCGCGTCTCCCTGCGAAACTGTCGTACCTTGATATGGCAGTGCCATTTAGCGTGGTTTAAAATTGATCAAAATCAATAAAAAACAAGTAAATACATTAATTTACCTTTCTATACACCCCACCTTTTGACCTTCCCGTAGGGGGAAGGTGTAACGTCATACCCTGTGATTCCAAATAATGGCTCTCTTGAGGGGAAATGATGATGAAGATAAAGATGATAGTAGCACTGCTCGCACTGACGGTGAGCGGCTCAGGTTTCGCCGCGGCGACTGACGCCAACGCGTTTCTGGCTAAGCAAGGTCTGGCGGGAAAAAGCGTCGAGCAGATCGTCGATACCATCGATCAATCGCCGCAGGCAAGACCGTTGCCCTACAGCGCGTCGATTACCAGCAAAGAACTGAAATTATCCGATGGGCAGCAGCAATATAGCTATCCGCTGGGGAATAAATTTTACCTCTCATTCGCCCCTTATCTTCAGCAAACCCATCCCTGCTTTAACCACAGTTTATCTGGCTGTCAGGGTGAGCTCGCCAATACCGCGTTTGACGTAAAAATTACGGATAAAGCCGGTAATGTTATTGTGCAGAAAACCCTAAACAGCCACCAAAACGGTTTTGTCGGCGTATGGTTACCGCGCAATATTGAAGGAACCATTAATGTCAGCTATCAGGGACGCGTTGCAAGCTCACCGTTTGCGACCTATGACGACAGCCAGACCTGCATGACGACATTGCCATTGAAAGAACGGACGTAATCAAGAAAAGCAGGAATAACGATATCGCCGGATGCTGGGGAAGTCATGTGCTTGTAATAAAAGCTATCGAGAGCCGTATCTGACACTGTTTTCGATAGTCTTTTAATATGTGGCTACGCCCCTTCCATCATTGCTTTAATCGCGGATATTACACGCCATCTTCGACTGGACGGTGCTAATCAAATAGGCATGTTTCGTCAGCATTTCGAACTGGATGACATCATTTTCAGCTAATATGGGAATCGCAT
The DNA here is from genome assembly GCF_000803315.1 of Pectobacterium actinidiae. Classification (NCBI taxonomy): domain Bacteria; kingdom Pseudomonadati; phylum Pseudomonadota; class Gammaproteobacteria; order Enterobacterales; family Pectobacteriaceae; genus Pectobacterium; species Pectobacterium actinidiae. The sequence continues at coordinate 785,529 of NZ_JRMH01000001.1, read as the reverse complement.
CATTGGGGGCTTTGTCATTGATATTCTTGTTTATTAGGATATTGTGCACCATAAGACGATTCCCCTCCCAAACGGAGTCAAAACTGAATGTACGCCGAATTGTCAGCGGCACGCCGTCCTCTCCGAGGTAAAAACCGTTGACTAAAACCAGCGCTCTATTTTTATGATTTAGATAAAAATAGACGTCATATTCCGTTCTGATACGTTGCTCTTCTGAATGAAAAGTGACCTCCCCCTGACATATCAATGGTTTTCGGTATAAATTGCTTTTTAAATAAAAAATAATCCCCAGGGAAAAGGAAATAAAAAGCACCACCGTGGTGCAAAAAATTTTCTTTCTGACCTTAATTATTAACATAAGTTATACATCCCTTCCCATCTTTCCTGCAGGAAATAACGATTTCACTTTTCTTATCCAGCATTTCAGATATAACGATTTTTTTAGACAGGAAGAACAATGTGTTATCTGAACAGAGATTCTCATAGTCGAGAGGGAGAGGATAACCAACACTGTCATATAAATAAAACAAATCGCATTTCCCGCTCATCTTCACATCGATAAGAGGCCGATACGGAAAACGATTGATGTTCTCTAACGCGAGTAGAAAAACCCCGACTATCGTGGCCCAGATGAGAAGGAACATGAGGTATTGCTGCTTTTTTACGGGTTCAGGAATGGCGTGATGCTCTATAGAAAATGACTTTCCCCCTTCGTCGACCTCTTCTTCAGTTTTATCTTCAACCTCCTGATTTAACCTTTCTTTCTCTTTTTCCTCCTCACCTATTGCCGGATAGTTAGTTACGCTTTTAACGTTACAAATAATACCCAATTTAGGAATAGTCACAATAGAATCTGAGAGATCAAATTCGCGCAATACTTTCCTTAAGAGAGAAAGGTAGTTGTTGAGATTATTAAGAGAAGGGCAAAGTGCGTGCTTTTCCAATGCCTCCTTTAACAAAAAATCGCGGCTTAACGTGACTCCCTGATTCTCGATTAGCAGGCAGAACAATCGAGAAACAGGGAAACTCAAAGAGGTTGCTTCGTTTTCACGTTCTATCCATGCTAGCGTTCCATCTCCCTCATTAAAAATGATTAAATCATTAATCAAATAAACCATACGTCCTTTTTCCATCAAGATTAAGAGGCGTTATCGTTTTTTATAAATAGCCTGATAGATACGTTATTTTTTATGAAAACATCTACGGAATAGTCTGAAAATAGCACTCTACCAAAAAAATCGATACGTTATCTATAAAAGCGAAATCAATTATATAGCTCAAAATTCACTATATCAGGCAAGGATAAAAACTTACCTATTTATTGTCAAAGGTTATTTAACATTCGTTTAAGTCCTATCCAAATAAAAGGACATTTCATTATTTTTATAAAATAGCGAATGCTTTACGCCTCCGCCACAAAAATCAATAAAATGGGGAATAACATATTGAATTAAAATGATTTATATCTAAATTTATATTTTTACCCCTCAATTCACCTCAGAAACAAAAAAACAAACAACAGAACAAAAACCTAAATAAATGTAAATTTAAAACACTTAAACTAAATAAAAGTATTTAAATCAATATATTTGACTGAGTAATACCCTCTCCCTACTATTTACCACGTTCCAGAGCAATCTGGTCTGGCGACTGATAAATATATTGCTATGTGAAAGCCCCCATCAGTCACCCAATAGCGTCATTAAGAAAGAGAAGGAACAATCCGTTATACGTGAATGTGAAAATCGCTCGTGTATGGCGTTCATCTTTTAAATCAAGTAATCAATAGAGAGAGCATAATATGAAGTTATCAACGATCACCCTGGCATCCCTTATCTCAGTAATATTTTCTGTCGGCGCACACGCCGCAGATTCACACAATGGATCGGTGACATTTAAAGGAAAAATCATCGATACGCCCTGCTCCGTCTCTCAGGACGATTTGCATCAAACAATCGAGTTTGGCGAAATCAGTAAAACGGTGTTGGAAAATGGCGGCACTTCAGAAATTAAGCCGTTTGATATCACCTTAAAAGATTGCAGCCTGGATACCGCAACCAGCGCCAAAGTTGTTTTCTCCGGCGGAGTGGCATCTGGTACCAATAATGAACTGCTGGCATTAAACGGTAGTGCAGCCGGTGCCGGTATTGCCGTCGAACGTGTCGGCGAAAAAATTAAATTCGACGGAACCACGCCAGCCGTTCCCGCTACGCCGTTAGCAAACGGGGATAATATTTTCTCCTTCACCTCCTATGTTGAAAAACTGCCAACGCCACAGGAAGGCGAATCTCCTGTAATCACGACGGGTTCCTTCTCCAGTACGGCTAATTTTGTTGTGTCCTATCAATAACATTCTGTTGAGTTAACAATCTGTTGCGCAAACAACAGGGGATAGGCAATCAAATGGGGAGGTCTCCTCCCCTACGGCCTTATTTATTCCATACGTCGACAGACGTGAATGGATACCACAACGCTGCATCTGTTAAAGCATCTATTCCTATGGCAATGAAGAACATGACGTTCAAAGAAAAAATAAAATCTGCGTTATTTTTCTGCGGTATTTTTATTTTTTCTTTGAATACACCATCGCTCAGTGCAACGGAATTTAACGTTAACGTACTGGATGTCGACGATCGTAGTGCAATTGATCTTAGCCATTTTTCCGATCCCGAATACGTCACGCCCGGCGCTTATCTTTTATCCATAAAGGTAAATTCGCGTGAAATACAGCAGCAGATTATTCAGTATTTGCCGGAAGACGATACTCATTCCCGACCAACGGCCTGCCTCCCCCCAGCGCTCGTCGATAAGCTGGCGCTGAAAAAAGAAGCACGCGACAAAATCGAACTCTGGCATAACGAAAGCTGTGTTGATCTGAGCCCGATTGCCGGGGTGAAAGTCTCTAACCAGATCGGTATGGGAACGCTGAATATCACGATCCCTCAGGCGTGGTTAGCCTATAGCGATCAAAACTGGATTCCGCCCGAGCAATGGGATCATGGCATCAACGGTGCGCTGCTGGACTACAACCTCGTCGGGAACGTACGTCGTGATACCAACGGCAAAGGCTCATCACACTATCTCAGCAGTTACGGCACAGCAGGATTTAATCAGGGAGCCTGGCGCTACCGTGCCGATTACCGCTATTTCCTGCAAAAATCGCGCAACTCGAATCGCGATCGTTTCTCGTGGGATCAGTTTTACGCCTATCGTCCACTGCCAACGCTTTCTGCCGACCTCAAGCTGGGGGAAATGTATTTCAGCAGCAATCTGTTCGATAGCTATCGCTTTACCGGCGTGTCATTAGCCAATAACGAGAACATGCTTCCCCCTTCGCTACGTGGCTACGCGCCTGAAATTCGCGGCGTCGCCAAATCAAACGCGACGGTAACCGTCACACAAAATGGCAGACTGATCTATGAAACCACCGTGCCTGCCGGCCCTTTTGCGATTCAGGATATGAAAAACGGCGTCAGCGGGACGCTGGATGTCCGCGTGACGGAAGAAGACGGCACGGTAACCACGTTCCAAACCGAGTCGGCCAACCTGCCTTACCTGACACGGCCAGGACACGTACAGTACAAACTCGCCGCCGGTAAGCCTTCGAATACCAACCATCGTCTGCAAGGCCCGGCCTTTTCTGCTGCCGAAGCCTCATGGGGATTATCCAACGCGTGGTCGATATACGGCGGGACTATTTTGTCCGACGGCTATCAATCCTGGTCGGCAGGCATTGGGAAAAATCTCTACCTGCTGGGCGCGCTGTCCGCTGACGTCACGCAGTCACGCGCCACGCTCCCGGCACCGTACTCGTCGCAAATGGGGCATGCTTTTTCGCTCAACTGGTCTAAATACTTCAACTCGATTGATAGCCAGATCAGCTTTGCAGGCTATCGCTTTTCAGAAAAGACCTACATGAGCATGGCGCAGTATCTCTATGCGCTGAATCTCGATAACCGCTACCGCAACGAAAAAGAGCGCTACACCATTACGCTCTCAAAAAATTTCGCGACGCAGGAATCATCCTCCGTACTGAGTGGGCTATCGACCTACGTCACCTATACGCGCCAAACCTACTGGAATGAAGCGCAGCAGGATCGCTACGGGATTTCACTCAACAAGTACCTCGATATCGGTACATTTAAAGGCATTGCCGCGAATTTATCGGTCTATCGTACCGAATTCAACCGCCGAACTGATGACAGCCTGTACCTGAGCTTTTCTATTCCACTCGGAGAGAAGGATCGTCTGAGCTACAGCGTGGGGCGCTACAACGACGGCAGTAATCAGGCACTGACCTATTCCAATAACGCCGATCCACGCCGTACCTGGAACCTGAGCACCCGACACGACAGCAAAGAGAATACTTACCTGAGCGGTAACTATACCCATCTGGCTCCGATGACAGATGCCACCGTGGGCGTCGCCTGGCAGCAGGATCGCTACACCTACCTGAACGGCTCACTGCGCGGCGGGATTACCGCAACTCGCCACGGCGTCGCGGCACACCCGAAAGGCAATCAGGGCGGCACCCGTATCATGGTCGACACGGAGCAAGCGGGCGTGCCGTTCACAGGTAGCCAGGTCGAGACCAACCGCTATGGTCTGGCTGTGATTGCCGGCACCAGCAGCTATTACGATGTGTCGACCCGCATTGATCTACAGAAATTACCGTCAGGCATTGAAGCCATGACGACGGTCGTTCAGGGCACGCTGACCGAAGGCGCAATTGGCTACCGCAAATTCGACGTGGTGAGCGGGGCAAAAGTCATGGCGCACGTTGCGCTAGCCGATGGCAAAAATCCCCCGTTCGCCGCTCAGATCAAAAACAAGAAAGGCCGCGATATCGCCATGATCACCAACGGCGGGCAGGCCTACATCACGGGCGTGTCGCCTGACGAAACGCTGTCCGTGATCTGGGAGGGGAGAACTCAGTGTGTCATCACCCTGCCCTCGACCTTAAATCACCTTGATGCACTGCTGCTTCCCTGTAAATAAGCGGCGCAAAGAAATAGCAAAATCTGGAGAGTAGGTTATGAAACACACCGTTTATCAACGAGCAGCAGGGTTCCTCATTGGCTGCCTGTTATTGATACCCTCGGCCTATAGCGCCCTCAGCCTCGATCGCACTCGCGTTATTTTCAACGATGAGGAGCAATCCGCGACCGTCATGCTGATGAACCAAAATGCAGAGAATCCGTTTCTGGCGCAGTCATGGCTGACAGACGAGCGGCACAATAAAATCACCACGCCGCTGATGGTGCTGCCGCCGCTACAGCGCATCGAAGCAAAAGGATATAGCCTGATTCGTCTGGTCAAAACCGAGCAAATCAGCCAATTGCCAACCGACCGCGAATCGTTGTTTTACCTTAACGTCCGCGAAATTCCGCCCAAGACGGACAAGCCCAACGTATTACAGATAGCCATTCAGTCTGAAATTAAGGTGTTCTTCCGCCCCCGTGGCGTAAAACCCGCCAAAGACGAAATCTGGCAGGAAAAATTGATCGTCAGAAAAACAGGAAACACCTTTCAGGTCGAAAACCCCACGCCGTACTACATCACGGTCAGCGGCATCCTGAAACAGTCTAAAGCGACGCACGCCAACCCCAGCAGCCTGCTGAAGGGCAACGCCTTTATGGTCGCACCACGTTCAACCCTGTCGATTGAGGTGAATGACGGCACGGTTAATCGCTTCTATCTGTACTACGTCAACGACTACGGCGGCCATCTGGAGCTGCCTTTTACCTGCGCACAAAACCAGTGCCAGCCCGTCATCCGTAAATAAGCTACAGGGAATCCGCCATGTCTTGGTTAGCTGCTCGTCAACATCGCCATGTTGCTCTCTGCGCTTCGCTCTTTTTCGGCTTAACGGCGTTTAACGCCAGTGCACTGGAATGCCGACTGGGTACAGTGACTGGCCCGGTAAATGATTATGAGGATATCGGTACGCTAAAGATCCCTGCGACCTTGCCTATCGGCAGCCGCCTCTGGACGTCAAAACCCTATACTCGCAGCCTGGCCTGCTGGGCGTATAAATCCGTGCGTCCACAGGGTGAGATGTCCTACTTCTATCCCAACCCAGAAGGCAAGGTCATCAGCCAGGGGGTTGGCATTGGCATCATCTATAACGGACAGGACCTCGGTGTGATTACCAATGGCGGCAGCACCGCATCTCGCGTATCCACAGGACAGTGGATCGCACCGGGCCCCAGCGGTTCAACGCCGCCCGCCAACCCAACCATGCTGAATGTCACGGTGCAGCTCTATCTCGAAAAAACGGGAAATATCAGCGATACCACGGCAGGCGTAGACTCGCTGCGCGTCTTCCAAATTGACGGCGAGCTCGGCATCAACAATAAGCCGGACAGTAATTACGGCCTGAGCCTGTCAGGGCTACACGGCATCGACATTATGCAGTGCGCTGCGAAAATCAACGTTTCGCCCGACAGCTATGTCGATTTTGGTACGGTCAGAGCGTGGTCAGGTACAGAGGCCAACGCACTGGCGCAAACAGAATTCCACATCAACGTATCGACCGACGGCGGAGAAGACTGCGGCAAGGGATTCGATCTGGACATCAACTTTGATGCCTCTTCACGGGGAAATTCACTCGTCGGGATAGACGGAATGAACATGGGGAACGGTGCCACGCTGAAAATAGAAGATACGCGCAGCGGCAATAACGTGGTGTTTAACCAGTTCATCGGTCTGGTTGATGGCCTGACGGCATCAAGCGGCATGGTTGAACGGCGCTATATGGCACGGCTTTATGCCGCTGGCCCCGCCGTGATAGGCGATACCGAAAAAAATATTATCCTACGGTTTAATTATCATTAATCCGTCTTCCTACGCGAGATCGCAACAATGATAAAACACAGCAATACGGTAGCAAAAGTCAGGTCGCGCGGCACCTTACTAGCCTTCACGCTGGGCATCCTGGCGCTGCCGTCAGGGGTGTCCATCGCCCAGCAGGTATCATCTATGGATGACCATGAAGTGACGTTTCACGTTTTAGTCGTCAACGCCGCCTGTAATGTGAGTACGGAGAGCAAAGCGATTGTGGTGGACATGAGTGAAGTCTCTGACCGTTATTTAAAAGCCAATCGCTACGGTGACTGGCATGACTTCACGATTAACCTCACGGACTGCAATCTGGACACCTACCAAAACGTCACTATCCGTTTTTCAGGTAAAGAAGAACCGCTCTTGCCTAAGCGGCTGGCGCTGGATACCCCCTCCGGTGCCAAAGGCATCGCGGTTGGCATTTATCATGCGAACAAACTGGTCGGCATCAACAGCAGCACGGACAGCATTGTGCTGCAAAGCGGAGACAACGCCATTCCCTTTTCCGCCCGCATCGAAAAGATACGCGACGATCTGATTCAATCCGGCGATTTCATGGCAACGGCGAATTTTACGTTGAGCTATTTATAGCGGGTTGAGGGAAAAACCAGCGCCGCTCTGTTATCAAAAAAACCGGCGGCATAGGAATTTGCGCGCAACTAAACACGATACTCCCCTGTCGAGAACCGGAGATACAAGATCCTAACTGCCGTGCCTGAACGCGTGATGCCTCGCGTTTTTTGAAATATGCAGCCTTGAGGCCTCAGGACATAAAAAATCATTCAGAAATCACAGAATCAGCAGCTAGTTTGCTCACAAAACTATATTTTATCGTTTAAAAAATAGTTTAACCAATTGTATTAAATGATTTTATTCAAAAAAATCCTTCTATTTCCAGCCAGTCATCTCATCATGTTAAGTTTTTCTTAAACTGTTTTAAATAACCCGATATTGAGTAATTCCACACGAGTACTATCATCGCTATCAATAACGGGATAGCGAATAAAAACGCTATTTTCTATATATCGTATGATCACAACCGAGAAAAATAACGCTAAAAAAACAACTCATATATTTAAAAACAACCAAATTAACCTAAATATGTAAAAATATTATTTACATACTTCAAATCTCGCACGAATAAAATAGAATAGGCACAATAATGTTAAATGAAAAAAACAAACTGAATATCGAGTGGGCTGAGAAATTAAAACGTCTGGGCACCGCAACGCTTTATGAAGCACAAGGCGCAACAGGTTCACTTGATTCTTCTATCACGCCACTGGCGCGAGGTATGAAACTCGTTGGTCCTGCTATGACATTACAGATGAGGCCAGGGGATAATTTGATGATTCATTATGCACTACTTCACGCTAAAAAAGGCGACGTGCTGGTCATCAACTGTGATGGATTCACTGGCGCAGGTATTTGGGGTGATGTATTAACGGCACAGGCGCAACGTATTGGGCTGGCAGGGCTCGTCGTGAATGGTGCAGTGAGAGATAGCGATGCCATTATCGAATCAAACTTTCCCGTTTTTGCAAAAGGACTCTCTATTCGCGGTACAGAAAAAAAACAGCCGGGGAAAATGAATGAACCCCTTCTGATTGGCGACTGCATGATTCATCCCGGCGATATTATCGTAGGCGATTCAGACGGCCTCGTCGTCATAGAAAGTGCGCGTCTGGAAGAGGTTATCCATCTCTCTGAAGTACGTGAAGAAAAGGAGAACGTCTACAAAGAAAAAATATCACATGGTTCATCAACGGCTGAATTAATGGAGCTAAGTAGCATTTTTAAGAATCTGAATCTGAAATAAATATCCCGACATGGCATCATGTTTAGTTCAAACAAAACATAAAAACAGAAGTACGTTATAAAAATAAAAAATTAAAACCAAATGAAAGATAAACACTTACTTATTTAATCAGCAGGTAAAAAATGAATACTATAAAAAACAACAGTAAGTTTCGCTGGGTTGTTACAACACTGATTTTCTTTGTATACACCATTGCCGCAGCGGATAGAGCCAACATCGGGGTTGTTTTACCGTTCATCCGTAATGATTTTCATATGTCGAATACAGAAGCTGGCGCTCTAGCAAGTTTATTTCTGCTCGCTTACGCAATAGCACAAATCCCCAGCGGCTTTTTGTATTCAAAATTTGGCGTGAGGAAAATATTTTCCCTTTCAATGATCCTGACGTCGTTCGCTACTGGCCTGGTGGGGTTCTCTACTTCCATTCTCGGGCTCAAAGTTTCCCGTTTTATTTTGGGGCTTGCGGAAGGCCCATTGCCGATTGGTATAACATCAACGATCAATCGGTGGTTTCCTTCTCGTGAAAAAGGCATCGTCACCGCAATATTTCTGTCCGCAGCAAAGTTCGGTCCGGTGCTTGTTCCGCCAGTTTGTGCCTTTATTCTTTATCACTATAGTTGGCATTACGTTTTCTACTTCTTCGCGATTCCCGGCATTTTTCTTAGCGTTATATGGTACTTACTCGTTCCCAATACGCCACAGGAAAGCCGCTTTTGCTCCGAAAATGAGATCGCGCTGATTGAAGAACGAGATAACACAGCCACTTCATCAGTGAATACAGCCGCACAGAAGAAAGCCGTCCCTGCTCGACGTTTTACATTACTGGACAAGTTGATTCGTGCCAAAAAGGTGACACTGATTGATAATTCCAAAGGTATTTTCAGATCCTGGAATATTCTTGGTAGCACGTTAGGCTATTTCTTCATGATGGGGATAGTGAATGTGCTTCTTGCCTGGATCCCCACCTATTTAATGAATGAAAAAGGCTTTTCCATTATCAAAATGGGGATGCTGGCCTCCGCACCATGGATCGGCGCAGTCATTGGCAATATTATTGGCGGCTGGTGCTCGGATCGTATTCTCAATAAACGCCGTAAACCGTTGATGATGCTATCAGCGATTGCAACGGTGATCATGATGGTGATTCTCATCAATGCACCAGACAACGCGATGATCCTTGGTCCATTGCTGTTACTGACTGGGATTCTTTTTAATCTCGGTTTCTCAGCCTACATGGTCTATCCCATGTCACTGACGACCAAGGATGTCTTTCCGGTTGCGGGTGCGTTAATTAATACCGGGGGTCAGCTAGGTGGTGCAGTATGTCCTTTAATCGCAGGATATTTGCTCGATCATTACACTTGGGGACATGTCTTCGGATTCATGGCGTTAGGCTCTTTCTTATGCCTGCTTGTTCTCTTCACCATTTCTGAACCGCTCTCTGACGATCAAATAGGTCAGAAAGCAGCCTAGTCATCCTACTTTTAAGGCACAAGGATGTGTCTTTCAACCAAAGCCAACCGCACTTACCCCGAGATAGTCTTCATCGTTTCAATGAAATTCATAATATTGGGGTTCGGATTCTTCGCGTTATAAACAGCGTAGATATAACTCAGGCAGTTAAAATCTTCGATTGGCAGAAAAAGAACATCCTGGCGGTTATTAGGAATCGTGGATCGTCCAACAAGCGTGACGCCTAATCCAGCCCCGACCAATGCTAATGCCGTATGTATTTCAACCGTGCGATGAGCAACCGCTGGCTGAACGCCATACTCGATAAATTTATCCTGAATTCGCATGGCATAACTGCTTTTGGGATCGCTCGGAAAAATAATAAAGGGTGAATTACAAAAGTCTCGCAGCGTAATGAAATTCTTCCGGCTCAGATAATGGTTAATCGGGATCGCCGCCACGAGTGGATCAATCAAGATCAGTTCGCGCGACAGTTCCTGTCCGTCAGTCGGCTCGCTGATACCCATTTCACGGGTGAAGCCAATATCAATAGATTGCGTTGATAGCAGATCGGACTGATATTCAGAAAGCACCTCCTTTAGGGTGATACTAATATGGCCATGCTTTTCTGAAAAAAGTTTGATCGTTTCAGGAATAAGATTGAACATCACCGACCGGACAAACCCTAAATTGAGGTTAACGGATGCCGTACTAACATACTGCAATGCATCCCTTTCGAGTTTGTCAAAGCTGAATATCACTTCATGCGCTTTATTAAAAAGAAACTCCCCCAGCTTTGTCAGCGTAATCGGCCGAGAAGTGCGGTAAAATAACTCACCGTTCAATTCCTTTTCCAGCGACGTGATTTGCAGGCTGATTGCCGCGGGAGCAAGAGAAAAAGCCTTCGCAGCCTGGCTTATCCCTCCCGCTTCAACCACTTTACAGAAATAACGCAATTGTTTGATATTCATGGTTCGCTATCCTCTACCGATTGTTTAGTATGTTATCAGCATAACGTGGATAGTGGTTTCCTTTTAGCGGCTAAATACCAGCGGAACCCTTTTCGATAACAGGAAATAAGGGATCCAGACGACAATGCCGAAAACCGAAGAAGCAATGGCACGAATATCACCAATGTCGAGCTTAACGTTAAACAAGTAAGCAGGTAGCAATGTCATATACCCCACCAGCAGTGCGCTAAAAAGGTAGTAGGCAACCATGACGTTTCGCGTGCGTTTTTTGCGTTGGAAGAAGCTGATTGCGGCGAATATTTCCAGTGCGAACATGGCAATCAGGAAAAACACCAGCGCTAAAGCGTAATAGCCGAGAAATCCGGTATTCTTAAAGTGAATCACCATCGCATTGATAATTTCATACAGTGAGAACGGTGCGATAATCAAAGAGAGGATAATTCCCAACGCCGGAAGGTAGAGAATACCGTTAATCTTCTGCTGTTCTTGCGCTTCACACTCAGAACACAAGCCAGACTCTTTACGCGCATTGTTATCGCAGTGTAGGCACTTCATTTCTTAACTCCCTGTAACTCTGTTCCAACGAAAAAGACGGTTTCCCGTCTGATATCACACGAATTGTCGCCTATTCCCGAAACAATGTTAACCCCTACTCCGCCATCAACTCGCGCAGCATGCGCTCAGGGTTGTTCAGGAAAGCACGCGTGATCTGATAATGTTCCGTGTCCTCATACGCGACCTGCTGTATTCCGTCTTCACCGAACTGAAAGATCGTGGCATCCGGATACGCCATCAGAATCGGAGAGTGGGTCGCGATAATAAACTGCGATCCTTCACGGATGAGATCGTGCATACGGGCGATCGCAGCCAATTGCCTGCTGGGCGACAGCGCGGCTTCTGGTTCGTCGAGCAGATAAATGCCCTCTTTACCAAACCGATTGAGCAACAGCGCCATGAAGGATTCACCGTGGGATTGTTCATGCAGCGAATGCCCACCATAGGAATCGATCACGGGTGGATCAAAACCCGGTTCGCTATCCAGCCGCTCAATTTCCGTCGCGACATTGAAAAAGCTTTCAGCACGTAAGAAAAAACCGTTTTTAGGTTTCTTGATACCTTTCGCCACCCGCAAGAAACTCGACAGTCTGGAATGCGACGTACGGGTGCCGAAGTTGAAATTACGGGTTCCCCCTTCCGGGTTGAACCCCATCGAAACGGCAATAGCTTCTAACAGCGTGGATTTTCCCGCACCATTTTCGCCGATAAAAAAAGTGACTTTCGGGTGCAGTTCCAGCTTATCCAGTGAGCGAATCGACGGAATAGAAAACGGATACACCTCGAATGAATCAACCTTTTCCTGTGTCAGCGCGATTCGGCTGATGTATTGCGTTGAGATCATTTTCTGTCTTCCTGACGGGTAATGATGATGAGTGAGTTGTGTGTTTTTTCCATTACCTTAGCAAACGAATAAAAAGCGTCAATGCCTGATATTCATCCCCCGTCAGGCTGTGATCGCCGTCGCAGACGTGATATTTCCTCACTTTTTCCTAATTGCGCTGGCCGCCTTCATTTTCGCCGCCACTGTGGAGTAGCACAACGCATGCTGGGCATCTGCACATGGTTATTCCTTTCACTCATTTCCTATAACACTTTCGTAACCTACCTACGCAAGGTGTAAAAAATGACAACGACAACAACCGTATCATCTGCCCACACCAGAGAGGCACATCTCGCCTCAGCCATTGCCAAATTCTTCAAACGTATTATCCCAATGCTGGCCATTATGTTGATTATTAATCAAATAGATAGGTCAAACATCGGATTTATAAAAGCAGAGCTTCAGACCGATGCCGGCATCAGCGCGGCGGCATTTGGTCTTGGCGCAGGGCTTTTCTTTATCGGCTATGCGCTGTTTGAAGTCCCCAGTAACCTGATGATGAAGAAATACGGGGCGCGAGTGTGGTTGACTCGCATCATGATCACCTGGGGAGCCGTCGTGGTCGCGACGGGCTTTGTCACCAATCCTATCCAGTTTTATGTCCTGCGCTTTTTACTCGGCGTAGCCGAAGCGGGTTTCTTTCCCGGCGTACTGTATTACTTCCGGCTCTGGGTGCCTAATGCCTGGCGTGGTCGGGCAACGGCGCTGATCCTCAGTGCCAGCGCAGGGGCATTTCTCTTCTCCGGCCCGATTACGGGAGGCATCCTGATGATGCATGATTTCCTCGGCATCGCAGGCTGGAAATGGGTGATGTTTTTAGAAGGCGCAGGGTCGATTCTCGTCGGGATACTGGCGGCTTTCGTACTGGTCTCCAGCCCCGATAAAGCCCGCTGGCTCAGTGCAGAAGAAAAGCAGGCTTTAGAGCAACAGCTAAAGCAGGAAGAAATAGAGCGCGACGCACAGCAGGAAAATACCGGAAAACTTCGCTTACTGACGGATCGCAGAACGCTGTTCTACTGCGCCATCTTCTTTACCATGACCATGACGGGTTACACGCTGGTGTTCTGGCTCCCACAGATTATCCAACGTATTCAGGGGTTCAGCAGTTTCGGTATCGGACTGCTTACCGCCATCCCTTGGCTGTGCGCCATTATCGCCATCAACCTTGTCGGCAAATTTAGCGACAAACATCGCCAGCATTTACCTAAAGCGCTGGGCGTCGCTATGCTTATCGCCGCCTGCGGCACGTTTATGGCGACGATCGGATCGCCGTGGTTCGGCTTCCTCGCCATGATCGTTGCCTGCATTGGCTCAAAGGTCAGCGCCACCTTCTTCTGGCCCATGCCGCAGGGCAACCTGCCTGCATCCATCGTCGCACCGGGGATCGCCCTGATCAATTCCATTGGCAATCTCGGGGGCTTCGTCGCACCTACCGTCTTTGGCTATCTGGAATCAAAAACCGGCAGCACAACGGGCGGGCTCTATTCGCTGACCGCAGTTTCCGTCGTGACCGGTCTGTTCTTATTGCTGCGTAGCACACACGCCACGCCGCCCAGTTCATTCAAACCTATGGAGCATCGAAATGTCTGACAGCCCTATCATTAAAAAAATGGAGGTCATTCCGGTCGCCGGATATGACAGCATGCTTTTGAATATTGGCGGTGCACACAACTGCTACTTCACTCGGATTCTGGTGACGCTGACGGACAGTGCGGGCAATACCGGCGTAGGGGAATGTCCCTGCCATTCCAGCACGCTCGCGATACTCAACGATTTCATCCCGCAGGTGGAGGGAACATCGCTACTCAAGCTGAACACCACGCTGAGCACGCTGTTTAAAAGCGATAAGCGCAATCTGAGTAGCGGACAAAGCGACAACACCGCGATCCACATTCCGCAGATGAACCCGGAGAAATTTTATAATGCGGTAGCCGCGACGGAAGCCGCGCTGCTGGATCTGACCGGGCAGTTCTTAAATCTTCAGGTTGCAGAACTGCTGGCCAGCGGCAAGCAGCGCGATTCGATTCCGATTCTGGGATACCTCTTTTACATTGCCGATCGCACGAAAACCGACATGAATTACCTGCCCGGCGAAACCGGAAAACACGACTGGTTTTATCTGCGCCATCAGGCAGCCATGGACGACGACGGCGTGATCCGTCTGGCGGAAGCCGCCAGCGATCTTTACGGTTTTAACGATTTCAAACTCAAGGGCGGCGTACATCACGGCGAAAAAGAGGTTGAGACGGTAAAAGCGTTGCTGCGTCACTTCCCTGGTTCGCGGGTTACTGTGGATCCCAACGCCAACTGGTCTCTGGATGAATCAATACGCTTAGGGCGGGAGCTACAGGGGAAAATACCGTATCTGGAAGATCCGTGCGGCGCAGAGAACGGCTATTCCGGTCGGGAAACCCTCGCCGAATTCCGACGCGCCACCAACATTCCCGTAGCAACCAATATGATTGCTAACGACTGGCGCCAGCTTAATCACGCACTCCAGTTGAACGCCATCGATATTCCGCTGGCCGATCCGCACTTTTGGACCATGCGCTATGCCAATACCGTAGCGCAGCTCTGCTACGAATGGGGGTTAACCACGGGCTGCCATTCCAATAACCATTTCGATATCTCGCTCGCCATGGTTGCTCATCTGGGTGCCGCCGCGCCGGGCGAACGCATCACGCCATTTGATACCCACTGGATATGGCAGGATGGGCAGCAACTTACCCATGAAGCCCCGCGGATTGAAAAAGGTCATTTGCATTTGCCGGAAGGGCCGGGATTAGGAATTACGCTGAACAGGAAACGAGTCGAGGAGGCGCATCGGCTTTATCAGTCACTCCCAGATAAAAACCGTAACGACGCGCTCGGTATGCAGTTTTTAATCCCCAACTGGTCGTTTAACGCCAAACGGCCATCGCTGGTTCGTTGAGAGAATTCCCCGCCGATGCTGTCGGCGGGGATAGTGTTTTACTTAAGTCTTAGACGACATTATCGAGCGTCCGAAAGCGTTGCTCGTCAGAAAGCATAGTTGACGGTCATCGAGACGCTGCGCGGCGTACCATACACGGCATAAGGTGCAAGGTAGTCGTAGTACTCTTTATCGAACAGATTGTTGATATTGGCCTGTACCGCCAGCTGTTTGGTTACCTGATAGCGGCCAAATAGATTAACCAGCGCGTAGCTGCCCTGCTCGGCACGCAGCGTGGTGTTTTGCGGGCCAGAGCCTTCCTGCCAGATACCATTTTGCCAGTTCACACCACCGCCAACGGTTAAATCCGGCACCATTGGCAACTGGTAGCGGGTAAACAGCTTGAACGACGTGCGCGGCTGTTCTGGGTTAACCGACTGACCATCCTGATCGTCAACAACATAGCGCGAACCACCAAACGTCATTTGCAGGTTGTCCGTCACCGCACCGTTGACTTCAAATTCGATCCCTTTGCTGACGACACCATCAACTGAACGATAGGCAAACTCGCCACCGCCGCCGGGGATCGCGATTCCCGTTGATTGCCCTACATTATCCTGTTCGATACGGAAAATGGACACTGAGGCAGTCAGACGACTGTTATACCAGTCCCCTTTAACACCGGTTTCGTAGTTTTTGCCCGTAGTCGGTGACAGATATTTTTTATTCATATCTTTATACGTTTGCGGCTGGAAGATATCGGTATAGCTGGCATACGTTGACCAGGTATCGTTGATGTCATACACCAGACCCACATAAGGCGTGACGCGATTATTGCTGGTGTCACCCGTCGAACCAATGATGCTCCAGTCGGTGTAACGTGCGCCTGCTATCAGATGTAGCGGATCGGCCAGAGAGAAACGCGCCGAGGTATAGAGCGATTTTTGGCGCGTGGTTGAGTGTTCATAATCAGCCCAAGCACCCCAGACTGGTTCGGCAATATTGCCATTCCAGTTATAGTAATTCCCCATGTCTGCCGAGCTGATCGTCGATTGCGAGTTATAGAACTGGCTACGTTGTCGATTGTAGCTGCCACCTATCACCAACTCATGTTGGCGTCCCAGTAGCTCAAACGGGCCGGAAGCATAGGTATCCACCGCATCAACCTTACGGGTTCCTTTATTCCATCCACCGTAAGCACCGATATTGTAGCCATACGGATCAACCAGTATTCCGGTATCTTTATCCGGGAAACCATTGGCATACATCAGTTTGGAATCGAAGTTGGTTTCGCCATGCGTCCCGTTCATACGCACCTGCCAGCCGTTATCAAAACGCTGAGTCAGATCGGCAAAGACTTTTCTCGACGTTTTATCGGAGTAGCTCCAGTTCGGTGCGGGGTTAAATTTATGCCCAAAATTAGTCGGGCTGCCATCGGTAAACCATGTTGGCAAGCCGCCCCAGGTTGGGCTATCTGTGTTGTGTTCCTGGTAATCATAGCCAAGCGACAACGTCGTAGAATCTGTGACATCGGCATCAATCACGCCGTAGAGGAATTTTTTGCGGCTGTGGTAACGGTCAAGCCAGGTATCATTATCCTGATAGCCTGCAATCACACGCCCACGCACATTACCAGACTCCGTCAGTGGCGCAGACAGATCGGCCACCATCCGTTGTTTATCCCACGAGCCGTAACTCCCGGATACCGAGCCTTTGAATTCACGACTGTCCGCATGCTTGCGCACCATATTCACAGCAGCAGCAGGGTTGCCCGTTCCGGTCATGAGCCCAGTCGCCCCGCGCACCACCTCGATACGATCGTAAATCGCCGTGTCTGAGCCTGAATCACCAAAATCCCAGATTTCGTTAACAACCGTCGGAATCCCGTCGAACAGATAATTATTGATGCGGAAGCCACGAGCAAAATACGTCACACGTTCGGAGTCGATAATTTTAGAAGACACACCCGTCGTGTTCGCCATCACCTCGCCAATCGTTTGCAGATTCTGATCTTCGATACGCTGCTGGCTGATGACACTCACCGACTGCGGGATATCACGCGGCGTCAGCGTCATCTTCGTTCCGGCGTTAGTCACTTTCACGCTGTAATCCTGTGGATCGCTGGCTTCTGCGTTGGTATTAGCGCTAACGACAAGCGTATCACCTGAAGCAGGGCTTTCTTCGGCAGCGGCCTGAGCAGGCAAAAAAGAGGCTGAGATCAACAGGGCGAGAAGAGAGACGCCGAATGGTTTTACTCCGGCCAGCGAAGAATCACAAACGCGCGTTTTTTCGGCGCGAGTAACTCTAAAAGACATGGTATATCCTCGGTTAACTGATGGTGATTTTGGCGAGATGCTGAGGCAACTTTTGTCAACATTTGCACAGAAAAGTAAATGATAACTATACGCGTTATTATTACCATTTCAATTAATGGATTAATTGACTTAAAATACAAATAGATAAAAAAGAATAAATCACCATGCAATCAACAAGGCATTGTTACAAAAAGAACATACGATAAATTTATAGCAGCCCAGTGAGTCCAAGAACGGCAAACGGCAACGCAACTCCCGCCACTAAAGTTTGAACCGCAATGATGCCCGCCATCAATGGCGCATCACCGCCAAGCTGACGAGCCATGATGTAAGAAGATGATGCCGTCGGCAGCGCCTGAAACAGCAACGCCGCAATCGCCGCTGGACCAGATAGACCAATAATGGTGAACATATGAATTTAAAAGAAAAGCTTGAGGATTATACTGAAGAAGCATTTATTTCTTACTTGTCAGGTTTTTTTGATAATCCAATGGGGATTAAAGCAACGGGACCAGAAATATATTTAGATAATTTGGTTGAGCATTTTGACAGGATCGTACTTCATCCTGAAGGTAATGGTTTTTTTATCTATCTGATGGAAGAGATAATTCACTAAAAGGTATTCTTAACGAAATAAAATGTTGGCGAAAATCTCAAGGTCTTCCATTATTTAAAGACTCTGAGTGATCTTTTTATTTTGTCATACCCATGGTAAAAGGGTTATAGACTGATCGATACATTAGATCTTAAAATCTTCCTGAAATTTAATACGAAATTGCTATTAGCCCACAAGGCACCGGCACTCACGACAGCGGAAGTTATCATAATCTTTAGAGTTATGGACAATCAGCGCAGGATAAATCCGTTAGCGTAATAGAAAAAGGCGAGGTATTAAGTGGTGAGGTGAATGTCTGAAACAGCCAACTCAGGCTCAAGCCAGATTGATCATAACCTTTCCCGGTGTTTAGTCGGCATTAGGTTTCAAGAAAATTATAAAAAAATTAACTCACTCATAAAAAAATCTTTGATATAACATCCATTTTTATTATAAATAATCCGGTATTTTCCCTGGTGAGGCAAATACGTGCTTACTTGTTGATTATCATAAAGATACACAATCAATACATATCAGATTATGTTTCTTATCATAGAACAATATAGCAACCCAAGAACGAGTGAAATTCACTCTTGCCTAAATATGTTTTATATGATAAAGAAACATTCACATTGGAAGTATAATTTAGCGTGCTAATAATGAGGTTTTATTGTAATGAATCTAAATATTACTAACACACCAGATTCAGATGAGGAAGAGTTTGTAATAGCAAGCCTTTGGAAACACAATGAACAGTACGAAGCTGTTGATATTTCTCCTCTCTTTTTAAATTTCAAAGACGATGAAAACAATATTATCGCAGGGTTAATCTCCAGAACCTGGTGGGGCGCATTAGAAGTTCAATATCTTTGGGTGAGTGAGAAATATCGTAAAAGTGGGCTTGGGCGTCAACTTATGCAAGTTGCTGAAAAAGAAGCATTAAAGCGTGGTTGCCATCTGGCTTACGTGGATACATTCGGATTTCAGGCCAAGGGGTTTTACGAAAAATTGGGCTACAAAGAATATGGAAACCTACCGGGATATGCGCACAAGCATACTCGACATTACTTAGCTAAATTGATCCGCTGAATTAATTCCGGCCTATTAAGGAGGGCAGGATGCCATCATCACAAGCAAACATAACTGATTATATTCGTAATTTGATTATTATGATGGAATGTTTAAATGAACCATGGGGTATTAAAGATTTATCATCACGCCATGTTTATATGAATAAAGCCGCTTACCTTTATACCAATACGCCAATGCGTTTTGATATTGAAGGACGACTAGATGATGAATTCCCTGCCAGTTGGGCGGAGCTTTCTGACGATTTAAAAGAACACGACAGACTAACAGAAAATAGTGAGCAAAGAGTCACGGTTATCGAAACACATTATTGGTATGGAAAGAAAACACTGACGCCCTTCGTCAGTGAGAAGATCCCCATCTTTGATGAAAATAAGCTTTGCATTGGTACGATGTGGAATGCCAGACCTCTGGATACGCGGTCTCCACTCATCTATATAGACCAAAAGAAGCCGACCACATTACAAACCGAGTTAACAACCAGTATTTTCACCCAATCAGAACTGGATATTATCTTCTTGATACTACAGCGCTTATCAAATAAAGAAATAGCCAGAAAAATGAACGTAGCACCTAAAACAATAGAGAACAGAATATATAATATGTATCAAAAGGCAGAAGCGCATTCTTTACCTCAATTTGAAGAATTTTGTCGCCATCTTGGGATCGATGGCTATATTCCTAACTCTCTCATCGAGAAAGGCATTCAATTTATATAAGAGAACCTATCTACATGGAAAAAATAGATGACTACCCGGTTAGCCGCGTTCCACTGAGTGTCCGGCTGCCTTTTTTAAATGTGGCATTAGTGCACATCGGCATGCTAACTGCGCTAGACCAGTTTATGTTAGGCGCGGTGCTCGGCCATTCGATGACGCTGAGCCAGGCATTTCTCGCCATCTTTATTGGCAGCGTCATTTTTGGCGTGGTGACCCTGGGGCTGGGCTATGCGGGAATGAAAGAAGGCATGTCGGGTAGCCTGCTCGCACGCTGGTGCGGTTTTGGCCGTATTGGCTCCGTCCTGATTGGGCTGGTGATCGCCGTTAGCCTCATCGGCTGGTTCGGGGTTCAGAATGCCGTATTCGCCAAAGCGCTTAACTTTGCGATGGAGGATAAGCTCGGTTTTGGCTGGTCTGCTGCCCTGTCCGGCATTGCGCTAACGCTACTGGTTGCCTTTGGTTTCAGAGCGTTACGCTTCACAGCCAAAATTGCCGTGCCAATGTTTGTCATCGTCGTCGGCTATATCTCGATCATGACGCTCTCCGGCCACAATATTGCTGAACTGATCGCTTCTGCACCTAACGGTGAAGCCATTTCCATTAGTGCTGGTGCGACGATGGTCGTAGGCGGCTGTATCGTCGCGAGTTTGATCACTCCCGATATGACGCGCTATTCCCAAAAAGGCAAACACGTTTTCTGGATGACCATGCTGTCGATTATCGTCGGAGAGTTTATGGTGAATGGTCTCGCCATCATCATTGCCCGCGCGCTCAATACCGCAGACGTGGTGACGATCATGTCTCAGGCTGCTGGCGGCATCGGGCTGATTGCCGTGATATTTTCGACACTGAGAGTGAACGACATCAATCTTTATTCCTCCTCTTTGGGAATCGCCAATGCGATAGAGGGCGTCACAGGGAAGAAATTACGCTATGTCTCGATCACGCTGGTCATTGGCCTCATCGGCACAGCGCTTTCGGTAGCGGGTATTCTGGATCGCTTTATTGATTTCCTGACGCTATTAGGCGTGCTGTTCCCACCGATTATAGGCGTGATGCTGGTTGATTATTATATTTTACGTACCCACAAGACATTGCTCGAGAGCAGCCGTGCCGAAGGCCAATTACCCGATAGCGCCCAAACACCGCTGATTGGCTGGTCGGCTATTATTGCCAGCATTGTCGGTGCCATCATCGGATTAGCCTTTGAGTGGGGCGTGCCAGCATTTAATTCGTTACTGGCAGCCAGCCTGCTTTATTGGATAATAAAACATTACACCAATACCACGGGTATTTTAGGAAACTCGAACATAACCAAAATTTAAAATGAAATAGGTAACAAGTAAAAATTAATCTATAATCCAATCGGCCTCTTCTTACAGAGGCCGATATATTTTTCACTTAAGCAAAATAGCTCCTGAGCAATTCATTTTGCATGTAGGCAGCAACACACGCAGATTGAATGATGACGGATATAGGCCATGATGGCCTTGGGATGGGTCTTATATATCCATGAGGAATTTCCTCTCGTGAAATAATAAGGCTGATTAGCAATATTCATGCTAGGAAAAGGATTTATGCCAAAAATAAAAACACTTCTCACGCCGCTAAACTGTCTACTCGTTTTAAGTGGCGCATTGATGGTCAATACGGCAAACGCTGCTGAGGCTTGTACCGCGGGCAACTGGCAGGTGGATAATTCCATCACCGATATGCCTTCCGTGAAATACCAGACTGAGCACTTTGCTTTCCGCTGGAATAATAACGACGTTAACCGTAATGATGCGGTTGCCGCAGGGCAGAAACTGGAACAAATTTGGGATAAATTTATTAACCAAATTCAGTTCCCCGAGCCTTATTGCAAACAGAGCGTGAAATATAAAGCCAATATTCACATCGACCCGACCTTTGGGCTTAGCGGGGGGATTGCGGGTGGTGGCAGCATGGGTATGTGGATCGGCCCTGCGTCACTCAAAGATAACTGGGGACTGGCACACGAATTTACCCATGCGCTGCAAGGGCAAACCGGCGGCTTCCAGAGTACGGGCGATAACTACGTTGGCTGGATTTGGGAATCCCACGCGAACTGGATGACGCACCAGATGGATGAATTCCGCGGTACGTCGGCACACTGTTCGGAAATGCAGGTCAACTATTCGCATATTTATCTGGGTTCAACACGTAACCGTTACTGCAACTGGCAGTTTATGGAATACCTGAAAAACCGCTTTGGCTACAGTGCCATCAACGATATGTGGGCAAAAGCGCCGAAATGGGGCGAAAGTGGTCAGTCTACCGCCGATCCGCTATCTATTCTGCGCACCAACATGGGCTGGAGCCAATCTGAATTCAACGATGTCTTCGGCGACTGGGCGATGCACAACGTCAACTGGGATTACGTCGATCCAGACGGTTTCGACCGTGGCCGTTTTTACCGCTCAACCTACGGCAGCTATGGTGCGGTTCAACCCAACCAGAATAACGCCGACCGTTTGCTGAGAACCACCGCGCTTGAACCCGTTGTCGGTGCCAGCGCCAGCCTTCGCCGCTTCTCCGTACCGTTCGATCAGGCTCCGCAGCAGTTAGGCTACAACATTGTCAAACTTATCCCAGAAAGCGGTGCGACGAAAATCACCGTTAAATTCCGTGGCATGGTGCAAAGTAAATCGGCCATTACCCGCTTACCTGGGCTGAAAAACGATCCGGCAACCATGCCGCAACCGAATTCCGACTGGCGCTGGGGTATTGTTGCCATCGGTTCGGACGGCGTTTCTCGCTACAGTGAATTGCAGCGCGGCGCATCAGCCACGGTGAAGAATTTCACTATCCGTCAGGACGATCTCGGCATTTACATGGTGGTGATGGGCACGCCGTCGCAAATGCAAAAGATCAAGTGGGATCAGGCTTACTACTCCCTTTACCGCTACCCGTGGATGGCTGATTTCACCGGTGTTTGGCCGGAAGGCAGCCAGCCTGGTGCCCCGAATCCAACCGCTAACGGTTCTCGTCACGCAAATGGCGGCGGCTGGGTATCCAACTCAGCAAATGTTGCCCCTACCGCGTATGTCGGGCCTTATGCTCGCGTCATCGGCGGGACGGTAAGAGATAACGCCAGAATTGAAGATCGTGCGACGATTCTGAGCGGAACAGTGGAAGGTCGCGCCGTTGTCGGCGGCCTGACGGTGCTACAGGGTAATACCGTGGTACGCGATAATGCGCGACTGCATACGGTCTTCATGGGACCGGGGGCGTTTGAGCGCGGTATTGTGCTGTCCGGCAATGCGCAAATGCGTGGAGATGCAGAAATCCGCGGTGCTTCCGCGTCGCAGGGCGTGTTCTATGGCTTTATTGATGAAAATGAAGTCAGAAGCAGCGAAGCCGGTGCTTACCTGACCGATGCCGTGCCAGAAGTGACGGCCGTTCCGGTCTACAGCACGAAGTAATCTCACCACAAAAAAGATCCGAGAACCACGTTATAGCGGTTCTCGGATCCCCATAAATACACAGGCCGCCATGATGGCGGCCTGCTTCATGCATAGCACAGATTCTTAGAACAGTGCGCCGGGCGGTACGTCTTTATAAGTATTCAGGTAAGCCGCCAGCATTTTTTTAAAGAAGTTACGCACTTTTTTCACCTTGTTTTACTTAGCTCGTTATTCTGATAACGCGATGGAGTTGCTCTTGCCTTACGTGGCAGTGGACTGCCTTATGGTGGTGAATTGTACAACCTCTGTTGTTCAAAAGCTAATTTTTTGTGACGCACATCACACAATTAAATTCACTGCAATTTTCACTCAGCCCACCATTTCCCTACGCTGATTTTCTTTTGTTGCGAATCATTACCCTCAGTGACCAATACGTCGCTGGCTATGCTATGCTCATGATGAAAGACGAAATTTTAGTCACTGTCCGTTATTAACTGAGCGCCATTCACTGTCGGTTAGCACACTTTTTCACGCACAGTCACCACGGTTTCGCCATTGGTTATTCGCTGATGAAGGCTCGTTCCGACCCCCATGGAAACCTGGAAACTTAACCTCTTCTCTGCCTGGCTGGGATGCTTTTTCACCGGGCTGGCCATGAGCCAGATATTACCCTTCCTGCCGCTGTACATTGAGCAGCTTGGCGTTCACTCGCACGAGTCGCTGAGTCTGTGGTCTGGTTTGATCTTCAGTTCATCTTTCCTTGTCTCAGCCGCCGTTGCACCACTGTGGGGAAGCCTCGCCGACCGTAAAGGCCGTAAGCTTATGCTGCTGCGCGCCGCACTCGGCATGGCAATCGTGATGTCATTACAAGGATTGGCAACCAACGTATGGCACCTGTTCATCCTACGCACGCTCATGGGGCTGACCTCCGGGTACATTCCCAACGCGATGGCGCTGATTGCCTCACAGGTTCCGCGTGAAAAAAGCGGCTGGGCGCTGGGGATGTTATCGACGGGGCAGATCGCTGGCGTCATTCTCGGCCCCCTATTCGGCGGCTTTATGGCCGACTACATCGGGCTACGCATCGTCTTTTTCATCACTGGCGGTATGCTGTTTACCAGCTTCCTGATTACGCTTTTCGCGATCAAAGAGAGCGTGGTGAAAGTTACCAAAGAGAACCGACTCAGCGGGAAAGCCGTCTTCGCCTCGCTGCCGTATCCGGCGCTCATCATCTGTCTGTTCATTACGACGATGATGATCCAGATGGCGAACGGCTCCATCAGCCCTATCCTGACGCTGTTCATCCGCGATCTGGCTCCCGGTACGGACAACATTGCCTTTATCAGCGGCGTGATTGCGGCCATTCCCGGCGTGTCTGCCCTGCTATCCGCACCACGCCTTGGCCGTTTAGGCGACCGAATCGGCGCACATCGCGTTCTGATCGCCGCACTGGCGATCAGCGTGCTGCTGTTCCTGGTCATGGCGATGGTACAAAGCCCGACACAGCTCGGCATACTGCGCTTTCTGCTGGGCTTTGCCGATGGCGCCCTGATGCCAACCGTGCAAGCGCTGTTGGTCAAATACAGTAGTCAGCAGGTCACAGGCCGCATCTTCGGCTATAACCAGTCATTCATGTATCTGGGCAACGTCCTCGGGCCGTTGGTGGGTTCCGGCGTTTCCGCTCTGATGGGCTTCCGCTGGGTGTTCGTCATCACCGCTTTTCTGGTGCTGTGCAACACCATACAACTCTTTTTCGCCTTCAGGAAACCGCGCGGAAAAGGATAACGATCCAGCTAAAAGACAATTCTCCGGCCAGCAGCTCTGCTGGCCATTCATTTCTTGCTGTTTGCCCCCACCAATTGCGCTTTCCCTTTTTCTGGGGAGCCACTCACCGCGGCTTAATATGATGCAAAAGCATCAAAAAACTTATTTTTTGACAAAAAATCACCATCAAATTGCATCAACATGAAAAATTAATCACATAAATGTAAAAAAACTTAAACAAACCCTACCTATATTGGCTGCTTTGTTTCGGCACCACGCGAATTGCCCTGTTCAGACATTCGCGCCTGTAGGAAGTGAGTAATGAGAAACTGGAACGAACCAAAGAAGCAAAAAGCCCACATCGATTTGGTTCCCATGATCGATGTGATGATGTTCCTGCTGGTCTTTTTTGTGCTGATCAGCATGAACGTAATTCCAGCGCTAGGCCTGAAAACACAGCTCCCCGCCGCTGGCAGCGCGCAACAACTCAAGCCGCAGAAAAATGCCATCATCACGCTTGGCGCACAGGATCACCTTGAGCTGGACGGACAGCCGATGGCGCTAAGCGATCTTGTTACGACGCTGCAACAGCAGCAGCAAGACCAGCAAACCACCATCATTATCAACAGTGATAGAAGCGTCGAGGTTGAGCGTCTGGTCGCCGTCATGGATACCCTGCGTCAAGGCGGGTTCTCGTCCATTTCTATCGCTACCCGGAAATCGTGACATGTATCAGCTCTATCGCTCACGCCACGCCATCAGTTGGTTACCGTTGCCGGTCTTTGCCACCTGTCTGTTCTTCGCCAGCCAACAGCCGCCGCTAAAAGTTCAGCAGCACTATGACGAAACGGTGATGGCGCTCACACTGGCTGAACCGGAAGCGACTCCCCAGCCAGAACCGATCCCGGAGCCAGAACCGGTGCCCCAACCGGAACCCGAGCCTGAGCCGATGCCGGTGAATGAGCCGGATCCGATCATAGAAGCGCCACCGGTTACGCCGCCGAAACCCGAAGTGAAGCCGAAACCTAAACCAGAGGTTAAGCCCAGAGCGGAAACCAAACCTAAACCGATGTCCACGCCAGCCAAACCGACTACGACACGCCCGGAAGTCCCGGCCAAACGCCCTGCACCAGCAGCGCCCTCCGCGCCGGCGGTGAATGTCGCTGCGCTGGAAAATGGCTATGCGCAGGCGCTGCGTGCGCAGCTTGAACAAACCAAACGCTACCCGACCGGGCGGCAGGCCTCGCTCGAACGTCCTGAAGGTCGTGTTGAAGTCTGGCTGGAAGTTGATCGTACTGGGCGAGTCATCGATTCCGGAATCAGCAGCAAAGCACGCAGCATGCTGCTGAACCGGGCAGCGCAAGCCAGCTTGCAGAACATCAAACAGGTTCGGGCTTTCCCTGCCGACGCCTTTGCAGGACAAAGCACAAAACGCTTTTTAGCCACGTTCGATTATCAGGCGCAGTAGCGTTTCGTGCCTGAGTAAGAGAGTGAATCAGCAAAATAACGTCAACAATATATTACTGATAATACTAGGATTATTAAATGAAACCGTTCAAACTTTCTGGGGTATGTTTGTCCGTCGTCGGCGCATTACTGGCAGGTTCCGCGCTGGCGGAGGAAGCGACAGATGTCGGCACCATCAACGTACAAGGGCAGCCGCTCGGCGCAGGATTAATGGTTCAGGAAGACAGCGCTAAATCGCGCTCGACCGTGACAAAAGACGCGCTAGATAAGATGCCCGCAGCAGGCAACGCCATTGATAAACTGAAATACACCGCGGGTCTGAACGTCAGTAGTAACGACGCCAGCGGCCTAAGCGGTGTCAGCTATACCATGCGTGGCATGAGCGCGGATCAGGTCGGCCTGTCATCAGACGGCATCCCCGTCAATGACTCCGGCGACTACGCCGTGTACCCGAACGGCATGGGCGACCCTGAAAACCTGGAACAGATCTTTGTCACCCAGGGATCATCAGAAATGGACGGCCCACACATCGGTGCCAGCGGCGGTAATATCGGGCTGGTTTCCCACCGTCCGGCGAAAGATTTTGGCGGTTTCGTTAAGCAAACCTTCGGCAGCAACAACCTCAGCAAGACCTTCGCACGTCTGGAAACCGGTCAACACAACGGCTTCAGCAGCTGGCTATCCTACTCGTATACCGATTCCGACAAATGGCGCGGTGCAGGGTATTCCCGTGCCGATAAAGTCGAGTGGAACGGCCTGTATGAACATGAAAACGGCCACAGTAGCAGCCTGATTGTGAAATACAATCAGCAAGATACCATCAACTACTCGACGCTGAGCAAACGGCAGTTCGAGCAGAATGGGCGCAAGATGGATTACGCCACGACGCCGGTTTACAACAGCCGTGGACAGATTTCCCAATACTACAAACTTAACCGAAATAATTTTGAAACGCTGAATGTCACGTTCACCCAGAAATTGCAGCTGCGCGATAATCTGGCGCTGACGCTACAGCCTTACTATTTTTCAACAAACGGCGGCAGCTTCGGCAGCGGAAACGCCAGCGTGTTATCCGCGACGTCGGACCGCGCGGGTAACTACGATCTCAGCAACCTGACCTCCAACACCTACTATCGCCCGTCGTGGACGGAAACCTGGCGGCCGGGTATCACCACCAAGCTGAAGTGGGACATTAGCGACGAGCATAGCCTGGATATCGGCTACTGGTTCGAACGTGCCCGCCAGCGCCAAACGCAGCCGTTTATTCCGATCCAGAGCGACGGTAATCCAGTTAGCATTTCCGGCAAACCCGGCGATGCAAATCAGGTTACTGACGCAAACGGGAAAGTGGTTCAAGGCCGTAACCAGTTTACCGTCACGCCAGCCCATAAAATCTGGGTGCAGGACACCTGGTTCTTTTCACCGGAATGGACGTTCACCGGTGGTCTGGCCTATCAGCACGTAGAGCGTGACGGGACTAACCTCGGCAGCCTGTATAACGTCGCAGAGAAAAAGAACAAGAAATACCATGAATTCCTGCCCAGCTTTAACGCGGCTTACCGCATCAATACCGAAAATCAGGTGTTCTATAACATCACGCGCAACATGCGTACCCCGCCCAACTACGTCTTGTACAACGTTGGCGATTCCATCAATACCAAACCTGAGCTGAGCTGGAACCAGGAACTCGGCTGGCGCTTCCAGGATGAAGACATGCTGCTGAGCGCCTCGCTGTTCTTTATCCGCTTCACCGATCGCCAGATCTCCAGCCGTAATGCTGATGGCGATTACGAAATGATCAACGCCGGGAAAGTGGAAAACAAAGGGCTAGAGCTGGAATGGAGCGGCAAACTGCCTCACAACTTCAACTACTTCGCGGCTTACACCTACACCGACACCGAGCAGAAAAACAATCTCGCCACCGGCGGTAGCCAGCTCCCCACCACGGGCAAACAGGTCGCCAACGCGCCGAAAAATATGCTCAACCTCGGGCTGGGCTATGACGACGGACTCTATTACGCCGGCGTAAATAGCCGCTATGTCGGTTCGTTCTACGGCGATATGACTAATGACGAGAAGATCGGCGGACGCACCGTTTTCGATCTCAGCGCCGGAGTCTATCTGCCAGTGGATAAGAAGATCGTGAAAAGCGCCACCTTACGCGTTGGCGTCAACAACTTGTTCGACAAAGAGTACCTCGACTCCGCGCGCTCAGTGAGCTTCAACTCAAAATCGTATAACGGCGTATCGGCAGGCACACCGTTTTACAACGTCGGGGAAGAACGCACCTTCAGCGCCTCACTGGAAGCCACGTTCTAATCTGTTAATAGTCTAAATACAGAGCAAAACGGGGGTAATGGGATAGAAGAGTAAAGCGTCCGCGCCAGGGATGGCGCGGCTCGAGCTTACAAGGATGTACTTGCAGCGTCTTTACGATCTACCCATTACACCCGCCCGACGCATGTCGTCATCAATCACAAACAACGCCCAACAAGGCAACAGAAGGATCAGGCCATGAACGCCGAT
Organism: Pectobacterium actinidiae; assembly: GCF_000803315.1. NCBI lineage: Bacteria > Pseudomonadati > Pseudomonadota > Gammaproteobacteria > Enterobacterales > Pectobacteriaceae > Pectobacterium > Pectobacterium actinidiae. Next base: position 756,196 of record NZ_JRMH01000001.1, on the reverse strand, counting down.
ATGCTGCACGAGATTATTTTCTACATCATGTACGCCTCACTGGTGATCGCCCTGATGATCATCATCGAGCGCAGTCTCTATTTTTCCTATACGCGTCGGCAGGCCAAACGGCTGGAACGTGCGCTGACAGCGGATATCCGCCACGTTCACGATTTGCCAGATGCGCTGACCCAGCGCCCCAGCCTGCCCATCGCCGTTGTCACGCCCGTGCTCGCGCAGTCACATCAGGCAGAAGACCGCGATGCGCTTAACGATCTGATCGACGCACAATATCTGCAAAGTAAACCACAGCTGTCGCGCGGACTGTGGGTTCTGGAAACCGTCGTCACCGCGGCACCGTTACTGGGTTTACTCGGCACCATCATGGGGATTATCGAAACCTTCAAAGCCCTCTCCGCAGCAGGAATTTCCGATCCAAGTCAGGTTTCTGCTGGAATGGGAACCGCGCTGTACGCCACCGGACTGGGGATTGCTATCGCGCTGGTTTGCCTGCTGGGGAATAATTTCCTGCAAAACCGAATGGAACACATCAACGAAATGCTGAAAGTTCTGCTGATCCGCGCAGGAATGCCGCATACTCGCCAACAGAAAGCGGGCCCTGCTGTGACGCACAATTCGATTACAGACCGTGCCGTGACAGACAAAGCGATAGCGGAGAAGCGCTATGCGTAATCGTTGTGGTTTCACTAATCTGGGGCAGCGCTGGAAGCATTGCATCAACACACTGCTGACAGGAGGTGTATTGTTTATTGTAAGTGCGTCAGCCCAAGCCGACGCCAGCGCAAGTGGGTATCGCATTCCCGGCTATGAATTAGTGTATGACGCCCCGATGGAAACCACGCTGACCGCCTCCGATTTACGCCCCAGCGACGCGGTGTGGATATCGCTGTTTGATAACGCACAACACACCATTGAACTGGGCCAATTCTATGTCGCCAATCAGGCGGGAACACGCTTCGATCGCGTCTTGCAGCATCTGCGCGCCGCCGGAGAGCGTGGTGTGAGAATCCGCCTGCTGCTCGAAGAAAAAGGACTAAAAATTTCCACCCAGGACACGCTGGAACGGCTCAAAACAATTCCGAATCTGGAGCTACGCGTGATTCCCTTTGAACGCCTGAGCGGCGGTATTGTGCATGCTAAATATCTGCTGGTTGATGGCAAACAGGCTTACATGGGTAGCCAAAATCTTGACTGGCGAGCGCTGGAACACATTCACGAAACAGGATTATTGATCGACGATCCGCATGTGGTTACTCAGCTTAGCGCTATTTTTGAACAAGACTGGCAGGCTCAGGCGCGGCTGCTCAACGGCGAAACCGTTCCGCCGCTGCCCACCGCCACGCAACCCGCTGACCGTTCAGGCAACTATCTGGTTGCCAGCCCCAAAGCGTTTAATCCCGCTGGCGTGATAGATTCCGAAGAAGAACTGCCTCGCTTGCTGGCCGAAGCCCAGCAGTTGGTTCGCATTCAGGTGATGGATTACGTCCCGCTCTCCTACGGCTCGGATAAAACGCGCCCGTACTATGCGGTTATCGATAACGCCATTCGCGCTGCCGCCGCACGCGGCGTACAGATCGAGCTGATGGTGTCCGAATGGAGCACCAAAATGCCGAATATCGCCTATCTGAAAAGCCTGGCATTGCTACCCAACATCCAGATAAAAACGGTATCGATACCGCAAGCCAGCAGCGGCTTCATCCCTTTTGCTCGCGTGATCCACAGTAAAATCATGACCATCGACGGAAAGAAAGCCTGGATCGGTACCAGCAACTGGAGCGGCGGCTATCTGGATAACTCGCGTAATCTGGAAATGGTGATTCAGAACCCCGCGATGGCGCAGCGGGTAGACATGCTCTTTACACAGCTTTGGAACAGCGAGTACGCGCATCCTTTGCGCATTGATTATGATTACCCTCGGCCCAATCCGGGCGGCATGAAAGAGAAAGCACAGGAAAACACCGCTTCATCCACGACAGGCGGCACGGTCACCGCACCGTAGCCACTACCCGAATGACATTTGATGGGGAATAGCATGAAACACACGTTGTTAGCACTGCTGGTTGCCGGATTTCTGCCGTTCAGCGCGCAGGCCGAAGGAGAAAAAGTAACACGCTACGTCGTTACCTTCCCAGCCAGCGATCATGTTGCGTATCAGGGAAAATTCGCCAAGAACTTCCCCAACGGCTTGCCTGTCGGCATTGGCTCCGGCCTCTATTTTACTGGCAAACAGGGTGACGACCTGATGTTCACCACCGTCACCGATCGCGGCCCGAATGCCGATGCGCCGCTGGTCGGCGAGAAAGAGGCCAAGATCTTTGCCAGCCCTGACTACGCGCCGCTGATGATGGATATTCGGGTCAGCGCGAAAGCCGCCGAGGCGATCAACGCCCGCCCGCTACACGATGCCGAGGGCAATATCACCGGCCTGCCGCTGCCAGCAGACGTTATTGGCACCACCAATGAAGTCGCGCTGAACGACGCCCTACAACCGCTCAGTACCAGCCAGCGTGGGCTGGACACCGAAGGCGTTACGCCGGATGGCAAAGGTGGCTTCTGGCTGTGTGACGAATACGGCCCATTCCTGATCCACGTTGATGCTAGCGGGAAGATCCTGCAAAAATTCGGGCCGACGCCTGCGGGCAATGAGCATTCGGTTGCCAGTGGCTTACCGAATATCATCAAATGGCGTCAGCCGAATCGGGGTTTTGAAGGGTTGACCCGCTTACCGAATGGCACGATCGTTATGGCCGTGCAAAGCACGCTGGATATCGACGGCAAAAGTAAAAACAAAGCGCAGTTTACGCGTCTGGTGATGTTTAATCCGGAAACCAAAACCAGCCGCATGGTGGGCTACCCCATCAATATCGACAGCTATAAGAAAGCGAAGGATGCCAAAATCGGCGATATCGTCGCGTTGGATAATCAGCGTATTCTGCTGGTCGAGCAAGGTGCGGATAAAGACAAGCAGATGCAGAACCGCATCTATCTGGTCGATCTCAGCAAGGCGAGCGATCTGACGCCATTCGATACCGACGGCAAATCACCGGAATTTGACGATCCCGCCCAGTTGGAAAAACGCGGCATTACGCTGGCACACAAGCAGGAGTTGGTGGATCTGCGTAAACTTGGCTGGCAGCAGGAGAAAGTGGAAGGTCTGGCACTGGTCGATAAGCAAACGCTGGCCGTCATTAACGACAACGACTTTGGTCTGCAATCCGTACTGCACTCTCCCGTGAAAGCAAAAGATAAGGCGGACGACTATCAGGTTACTGCCGATGGAAAACTGACGCGAGATGGCAAAGCGGTCGAGACAACGTTAGCCATCAAACCGTTGGAGAAACCAGAAGTCGATAATGAACTGTGGGTGATTCATCTGGCACAGCCATTGAAGTAGTTCTTTCAATAAGACCTTACTTTCAAAAAGACAGTTTTTAGTACCTGCTCCCCACCAAAGCTCAGCGCTAAAAACTCACCAATCCCAAAAAACAGGCAGAAATAACGTTTTATGCTCATTGATTTTTAATAAAAAAAAATCAATGAGCTACTTCCATACCACCCACCAATCAGTGCAAAACTCATCCAGCACGATTTACCTCGACACATCAATAAAGAAAGCCTTACTTTCGGCATGAAGTTGGCAATACAGCCCAAAAACACGGGCACAGAGCAACGATGAAATCGCACAGCTTTTTTTCGTGGCCTGATCATCGACAGGTTATGGAAAAACCGGCGCGGTGTTGATCATCGGTGAAATGATTGAATACGCACAGACAGGGAAGTAAAAACACCATGAAAAAAATATCACCACAGACCAACAACGATCATGCAAACACATCCACGGGCTCGCACACGGAAGCAGCAAGACCCGCGTCGTTACCTCGCCGCCGCTTTCTACAAGCTGGGGTTGGTGTGGCTTTCAGTGGATTGTTAGGCCAATTCAAAGGGAATGTCCTCACCCGAGCCATCGCCGCAGTCGTAACAGGCACTATTGCTCCCTCAATTTATGCCGAAGATCGTACCTTCACACATCCCGGCCTATTACATACCGAAGAGGATTTTTCTCGCATCCGAGATAAAATTGCCAGAAAAGAACAACCCTGGACAAATGCCTGGACCCCTTTCATACAGGATGGTTACTCACAGTTAGGGGCAAATCCTCGCGCGACAGAAAACCTCGTGCGCGGCGGTGAGGGACAAAACTTCCCGGTTTTATATATCGATGTACAGCGTTCCTACCGTCTGGCGGTACGCTGGAAGATTACGCAGGATAAAGCCTATGCGGATGAAGCCCTGCGGTATCTCAACGCCTGGTCTTCTACTCTGAAAACTATCACGGGTAACGCAGACCGATGGTTGGCGGCCGGTATCTATGGCTACCAATTCGCTAACGTCGCAGAGATTATGCGTACTTACCCCGGTTGGGCGCGCACCGATTTTGAGCGTTTCCAAAACATGATGCTGACGATCTTCTACCCAATGTCGCGGCACTTTTTGGACGTCCACAACGGTGCAGAGATTACGAACTATTGGGCGAATTGGGATCAATGTGCGATTGCCAATATTTTGGCGATCGGCGTACTATGCGACCGTCCTGAAATCTATCAGGAAGCCATTGGTTATTATAAATATGGTCAGGGAAATGGTGCGGGGATGTTGGCAGTCGCACATGTACATCCTGGCTATCTGGGGCAATGGCAGGAAAGTGGTCGCGATCAGGGACACACGACGTTAGGCATGAGTCTGGGGGTCGCATTCTGCGAAATGGCCTGGAATCAGGGTGATGATATCTACGGCTATGCCAATAACCGCTTCCTCGCCGGTGCCGAATATGTGGCTAAATCCAACCTGACAGACGAAAGTGGTGCCTATTATTCAGTACCGTGGAAAAATTATCGTAATCGCCATGGCCTGATGGAAGGGCTTGGCACCGTCAGTCAGGGAAATAACCGTCCGTGCTGGGAAACCATCTACAATCATTACGCTAAACGTAAGGGAATTTCGACGCCCTACGTTTATAAGTATGTACAGAAGATCACACCGGAGAATGGCGGCGGGGGTGATGGTACGGGTTACGGCACGTTATTGTACACTCGCGATCTGGCCGTCGAGAGTTCAACACTGAAACCAACTGGTTTAACCGCTTATCGCCGTGGCGAAAGCATTGAGCTTTCCTGGTGGGGCGTTGTCGGCGCCACCCGCTATACGCTTGAGCGCTCAACCTCGACGAATGGCGCATTCAGCACCCTCGCTTACGATATTGCCGATCTACTGACCTATACCGATCGAGACATCGCTACCCGCGCAACCCGCTACTACTATCGTGTTAAGGCCGTGGTTAATGGTGGGGAAACACAGGCTTCTGATGTAGTGAGCGTTGCGATTAAGGCGGAAGAAATTTTCCATCTGGCGTTCAATGAAGGTTCAGGCACCACGCTGGCTGACAGCGCGGGAAAATGGGAAGCCAGCACCTTGCACGGTGGCGCCAGTTGGGGAACGGGGCCAGATGGCTCGGGGATTGCACTGGTTTTAGATGGCGTCGATGGCCATGTCAGCCTACCCGGAAAAGTGATGGAGAATGTAGGTGACTTCACCGTCGTTACCCGCTTCTGCGCGGATGACAAACGAACCTGGGCACGCATTTTCGACATGGGATCGGGCACCCGCCGCTGGATCGCCCTATTACCGTACAGCAATCAGGGTAAACCCTCGTTCAGAATATCCAGTTTGCACGGCTACATGATGGAAGCGTTTGAACCCACTACCGAGACATTCCCTGTTGGTCGTTGGGTCACTGTCGCGCTGACCCTGTCTGGTAATATCGGGATTATGTATCTTGACGGAAAAGCAGTCGTGCGGAGTGAAGCGCTAACACTGGCACCTTACCAACTCGGTGAATTGAGTGCCGCCTACCTTGGCCGTTCGCAGTATCCGACCGACCCTTATATGAAGGGACGCTATGACTATTTCAAAATTTACGATGGTGCTTTGAGCAGCACTGAAATTGCGGCACTATCCCGTTAAAGAACAGGTAAACCTTCACCGCATGAGTACATCGAACCTCATGTGGTGATAGCGGCCAATAAACCAGGATCAGGCGTGCTCGAACCAGTCGCTATTCTGTTGCGCAATCGGCGTGATCGAATAGATCATTTCCTGCAAATGCTCACGAATCGCTTTTTCTGCGGCATCGGGATCGCGCGCTTTCAGGGCGCTGAAAATCACGTAGTGCTGCTGAATCAGGCTGAGCGGTGGTGAAACCTGACTTAAGCTGAGAAAACGTACGCGGTCCATCGTCGCTTTAATCGATTCGATGGTTTCCCACGCCAGCGGACAGTTGGCAATCTGCGTCAGAAGCTGATGGAAGCTGTCGTCAAGGCTGAGAAATTCACGCACCTGCTCATTCTGCGCGGCCAGTTCCTGACGGCGTAAGTTGTGCTCCAGCGTCAACAGTTGTTCTTCCGTCACCATTTCTGCCGCCCGGCGCACAATCGCGCACTCCAGCGCCTGACGAATAAAGCGGGCATCTGCCACACGCTGCTCGGAGATCTTCATCACAAACGTGCCGCGCTGCGGCAGGATCTGGACCAGTCCTGCCTCTGCCAGCTTGATAAAAGCCTCTCTGACCGGCTGGCGTGATACATCAAAACGCACAGAAATTTCTTTTTCAGACAGCAGTTTACCCGGTGGAATATTGCATTCCACAATGTCTTTACGCAGTACGCGATAAATTTGCTGATTGACTGGTTCGTTGTTGTTAATTTGAAAAGACGTATCCATGCCGCTGTGTTTACCCAAGAAATTTACCGTTTATGATACATGTTAATTTGGGACTATACTCGCCATACTTACTGCCTGCTATACCCGTCATACTTCAAGCTGCCTGCGCGTTGGCCTCCCTTACGCAACTCGAATTATTTAGGGTATATACGCCAAACTGCACATTCGCCAACGTCTCTTATCCCCCCACCCACACCAGTCAGTGGGAGGATAATGCGAAACAGGATATCTCTCGCCAGGAGTCAGTCTTTCACTAAGCGTGTCTCGTTCAACGGCGACCTGCACTCGACGGGCTTAAGCGCATCCCCTCCATTTAAAAAGACACCATTAGACGCCAATCACACGCTGACATGAGTCAACTACGGCATGAGCAAATTGGGCAAGAACATGACCGTTTGCGGGAAGAAAAATAATACCGCAACGAAAATGATAAACGCCAATAAGTAGGGCACTGAAGCTTTCATAAAATGTACGGTATCACATTTTAAAATCCCACAGACCGTATACATACAAATCCCCACTGGCGGTGTATTCGCTCCTAATAACGTTAACGTAATGAACATAATTCCGAAATGAATAGGGTCGTAACCTATTTCGGTCACAATAGGCAATAATATTGGCGTCAGCAGCAGGACCAGCGGGCTGGCATCTAAAACCATACCAACGACGAGTACCAAAGCAAAAATAAGCAGCATGATTCCTGTCGGGCTTTCCGTAAACTCAGTAATGAACTCAGTCATTGCCTGAGGCAATTGATCCAACACGCTGATATGTCCCAGAATAAAGGCAGCCATAACCAAGAGCATTACGATACCAAGATCGCTTAGCGTTTCAGTCAGCGTATCAAGCATCCCTTGCCAGGTAAGTTCCTTATAAACCAGACCACCAATAATAATGGCGTAGAGAACAATAAATGCCCCAGCTTCTGAAGTAGTAAACAGTCCTAAACGAATCACTACAATGAGAATTACGGGGAACATCAGCGCCCAAAAGCCGCGGCGAAAGCTCACCATAACCTCTTTGAACGTCGGCTTTGACAACGTTTCTGGTTGGATTTTCATACGACGCGCCATGATATAATTCGTTATCATCAGGGTTATCGTCAGCAAAAAGCCCGGAATAATACCTGCAAGGAATAATTTCCCAATAGAAACGTTACCTACAAACCCAAATAAGATTAGCAAGATACTTGGAGGTAACGTAGCGGTGATCAATGACGCAAAAGCGATAACCACAGCGGTATAAGCCCGTGGATACCCCCGATCAATCATAGAGAACCCGAGCATACGCGACTGCATGGACGCATCAGCAACCGCCGACCCCGCAACGCCGCCCATAAGCATGGCGAGCAAGACGTTAATTTGCGCCAACCCGCCGATCATCCAACCAGTCAATAGACGAGCAAAATCCAACAAACGCTCGGTAATACCTGTCCGTGTAAGTAAATTGCCCACAAGAATAAACAGAGGAACAGCAATCATTGGAAATGACTGTGTCGGCGCGGCAAATTTTTGAAAAGCGATACCAAGCGGTAGAAAGTCGGATGTAAAGAAATAGGCTAAACTTGACAGGGCAATAACAAATCCCACTGGCATGCCCATTAACATAAAAACAATAAATAATACACCGGTCAGCCATATCATAGTGAATCACCTCTAATCGATAATGCTCGACTGGATTTAATTTTATCAATCAGTTGCTCAACACAGGTAAACATTATTAATAAACACCCAGTCGGAACTGCCGCACTTAAAAAAACATGATTTATCTCTGAAATAGGTAATACATGTGCTCGTGTATCCCAGGTAAAAAGGTATCCAGAGTAAGTTCCAAAACCAAGAAAGAATATAATCAAAATCCTGTTAACATAATCTATTACATTTTGCACATTTTCAGGCAATCGCTTCAATATAAAATCAATCCCCATATTACGTTGATTGGCCTGAGAATAATGAATAGCGAACATACTTACCCAGGCAAATAAAACCATAGATATTTCTATAGACCAAATAAGTGGATACCCCAGCGCTCGCCCAATCGCCGCTACCAAAATAAGCACCACCATGATTACAAACATAAATTTTGCAATGGCTATTTCTATTTTAATCAATGTTTTCATCTACAGTATCTCACACAATCTCCCGCCATAAAGACGGGAGCAGCACAGAGGTAATGACGCTAATTTATTTGATACCTAGCGCGGATTTGAGACTATCACGTGCGGATTCTAATCCAAGTTTAGCGGGCACATTAGCACAGGCCGTAATAAAAGGACTGAGATCAATCTCTTCCACTTTGGCACCACTTTTTGTCATTTTTTCTAAAACGTTATTACTTTGCTCTATAATTTTTTGGGATGCGAATGTACCTGCATTAACAGACTCCTCATGAAGCACTTTCTGATATTCGGCGGGAAGTTGTTCAAACCATTTACGACCAACAACAATTGACGTCATTAAGTGGTAATGGTTAGTTTTAGTAATATATTTAGCCACCTCATTGAGCTTAGAACCATATAACGCAGTTGGGTGCGCCTCGGCAGCATCCACTACACCAGTCTGAATGGCAGAATAGACTTCGGACCACGCCATCGGTGTTGGCGAGGCTCCCATACAGTTGATTGTTTCTATAACAATAGGGGCATCAGGTACTCTGACTCTGACACCTTTTAAATCAGCCGGTTGTGTGAAAGGTTTTTTCGTAATCATCATACGAGAACCTTGATACCAGTTGAATGAGAGGCTGACCAAACCTGATTTATCCTGCAACTGTGACTCCCATCCTTTAAATAAGGGAGTTGCAACAAATTTTGAGGCTTGCTCATAATTTGACAATAAGAAGGGGGCATTGAGTATTGCCAACTCTGGCACAAATTGCGCCAGCCTGCCGCCATCGGTAAGCACACCAACATTACTTCCTACCTGAGCTTGCTGAATCAATTCCCCATCAGCCCCCAATTGACCACTTGGGAATAACCGCACTCGTACTTTTTTATCCGTGCGTTTTTCAACATTTTTCTTGAACTCTTTAAATCCAGCATAAATCGGATCGTCTGGCGCTAACGCAGTGCTCAAATTGAAATCATAGGTTTTAGCAGCAACGGGAGATAAGGAAAAAAGAGAAACCAATGAGGCAAACGCGATTATCCTACCGATCCCAGACGTTAGAATATGAAAATATTTTCTTTCGAAACCCAAGGTATATTTAGACATATCTCTCTATTCTCCAAAGGAAAAATTACGAATGTAAAAATACCTACCCTGCTATTTTTAACATATCGATGGGTAAAGTACCTTCCTGCCAAGTCAGCATAAAAATAACTTTCCACATCATTACTTAAGGAATATTTATCCTTAAACACCCGCTGGTTAAACCTTATCTAGCAATAATATTTATAATATCGTCATAACCCCCTGATAATAACAATACGATGCACATCACTACCATACAAGTTATTAACATTATTTTTAATCGCCAATTGGTTATTTTGAGATAGTTATCACAAAGACTTAATTGATATTAAAATCAATATTCAATAATAACGCTGTCGCTTTCCCTTAGAGGATAATAGAAGTAAAAAACGAAATTCCTCATAAAATCGACAATTAATATTTCATGTCGTAATAACAACATGTCATGTTATTAAACCTCGATTTTTAATTTATAAGTTCAAGCGGTACTTTTGCCACAACCTTGCGGACGGGCTGCGTTTCTTCTATCTGACACAACGGCGTATGAATATCCCATGGAAATAGCACAACGAAATCACCGCTATGAAGAATGAGTGATTTTTCATTACCCGTCTTACCGTGATAAAAATCATTATCCTGATCGGGATGCGCATCGTCGGGCTGGCGTGATAAGACAGGCTGATACTCCAAAATCTCAGTTCCCGAAATCACAAACTGCACATCAATATTTTCCCGGTGTGTTTCCGCTTTACGGGTTGTCGATAGAGCCGCGTTAGCATGGAAGGTTTTGTAAACGATACCCTGTTCGCGCATTTCACCGTCTGGATGTAGATTGATGTTCAGGCTGCGTAATCGAACTAAAACCTTATAAATTGCCTCAGGTAATTCAGCACGGCTTCTATCCAGTTGCAAAATATGACCAACGATCATTCATTCACCTCTTGCGCCAACTTAACGACTTCAGCCCATACCCCATCATCAACGGGAATGCCTTTGATAAGATTTTCTTTGCGGTTTTTGGCTGAATTTTCTCCGGGGTAATACACCTCGTTTTTGCCTTCCGCGGGCATTGATGACTTAACGTAATCTGCCACGCTGTCAGCCATACGATCGCTAAATTCACTGCCGCCAAGTTGGGCGGGATCGAAGACAATAAAAATCTGGCTAGATCCGGTACAGCTGCCTTTACCAATGTTATCAATCTCATTTGTCGGGTGACCCGCAGACAGTAACGCCGCCATCGCATCTAACAAAACTGCCATCCCAGAGCCTTTCCAGTATCCGGTAGGGAGGATGCGCATAGATTGTTCAATGGGGCCGGGTTCATCGGTTAACGTTCCTTGCTGATCGAAACCTCCAGGGAACGGCAGACGTTCATTTTTAAGCCGTGTAACCTGCAATTTACCGTATGAGTATTGCGACATGGCCATATCTAATACGATCGGTCCTTTTTCTCGCGGCACGGCCATGACAAAAGGGTTATTACCTAAGCGCGTGTTTTTTGCTCCCCACGCCGGCATACACGATTCCGTATTCGTCCAACATATTGCGGCCAGACCTTTTTCCGCCGCTTTCCAGCCATACGCTCCGCCGCGCATCCAGTGCGTGGTGTTACGTAAAGCAACAATCCCTATGCCATATTCATGTGCTATCTCTGACGCTTTTTCAATCGCAAACAAGGCATTAGTGATACCAATACCCTGGTTACCATCGTAGATCTGCATCACGCCCAATGACTTAACCTGTGTAGGCTCGGCTTGAATATCGATCCACCCTTTTTTGACATAATCAATAAACCGAGATACGCGATTTAAGCCATGCGAGTAAACGCCGTCACAGCTAGACTCCGTGTGAATGTGCGCGCAAACATCCGCTTTTTTCTCGCTTAATCCCGCGTTCAGGAATGCATGCTTTACGGTCTCTTTCATGACATCAAAACTAATTCTTTGCATATTTTTCATCTCGCTCTTCAGATCAACATGCCACGATAAACATCACCATGACTGGATAGCTAAAACCACATGGCAACACGCTCTCGGGTTTTGTTCGCATTTGCTCATCACCTTTTCTTCCTGAGAAAGCATTTCCTGTGACTTCCCCTTCCTAACTGATAACCATTGATGATTACTACCATACAAGTACACCAAGATTGATAACTTGAGTCGCCTCACAATTATTAACATTTGCAACATTTATCTAAAACCTAAGGCGGAACTGGAATACATCAATAAGGGCGGCATTCGGGGGGAGAAAAGATGAGGCTACAACGAACAGCGGAAACCACGCCGGATTAACTGTCCGACAGCCGCTAGATTTACGATACTGCGCGTACCCAAGACATTTACCGCCAGCGCTACAGGCTTAACAGGGCAAGTATCATGGTTACCGCAATCATGGCGAGGAGAAATAAAGATAAGCAGAGCAAGGAAGTGAACATTCCCTTGCCCTACATATAGCGATAGGTCAACGTGCTCAGCGGCTACCGCCGTTTTGCCGCTACCCGTGTATCGCCTGCAAAGTTCCCTTCACGCCTTTTTCTAAAAGCATCAGATAATGTTGCGTTACCGTCTCGACAAAAACAGGATTCTTCGGTAAGTCCTCACCAAAAATCGCCGTCAGCGTCAGCAATGCCGCGACGCGGCTTTCGCCTTCCGAGCTGCGTTGCACCGTTTCAGCGATCGCCTCTTTCAGCGGATCGCTAATTTCAATCGGTTTTCCTTGCTCATCCACGCCGCCGACATAGCGCATCCATCCCGCTACGCCGAGCGCCAACATATCAAAACGGCTGCCGCGTGCCAGATGCCAGCGGATCGAATCCAGCATCCGCTGTGGCAGTTTTTGTGAACCGTCCATCGCAATCTGCCAGGTACGGTGTTTTAACGCACGGTTGCGATAGCGATCCAACAGCGCATCCGCGTAGGCGGCGAGATCAACGCCCTGCGTACGCAGCGTCGGTGCCTGCTCATGGAGCATCAGATGATGTGCCGCCGCGACCAGTTCGCCGTCCTGCATGCACTCGCTGATATGTTGATAGCCAGCAAGGTAGCCCAGATACGCCAGAAACGAGTGGCTTCCATTCAGCATACGCAGCTTCATTTCCTCAAACGGCAGTACATCTTGTACCAGCTCCGCACCGGCTTTTTCCCACGCAGGACGACCGTTGACGAAGTTATCTTCAACCACCCACTGGAAGAACGGTTCACAGGCGATCCCCGCGGGATCGGCGACACCCAGCTGTCCCTGAATCGTCTCCAGCGTTTCCCCGGTGATAGCCGGAACAATTCTATCCACCATCGTGGACGGAAAGCTGACGTGCTGTTCAATCCAGCGCGCCAGTTCAACATCCTGCAATGCGGCCAGTTGTACGATCACATTGCGCGTGACGTGACCATTTTCTGGCATATTGTCGCAGGACATCACGCTGAATGCCGGTAGCTGGCGTTCCCGTCTGCGTTTGATGGCAGCCAGAATCACACCGGGCAGGGAGCGTGGTTCTGCGGGTAACCCCAGATCGTGGCAAATCAGCGGATGTTCGGTATTCAACTGCCCCGTCGCCGGATGGTGGCAATAGCCTTTCTCCGTGACAGTAATCGACACAATGGCGATCTCCGGCGCGCTTAGCGCGTCCAGCACGGCGTCGATGCCTTCGACTTCCGCATGCAGCGCGCAGGTTGCGACGCCAATGACCCGGCTATTCCAGCCGCTGTCCGCCATTTCGGAAACCGACCACAGCAAATCCTGCTGGCGAATGGCTTCAATCTGCTGCTCGCCGCCAATCAGGTTGATTTCGCAATAGCCCCAGTCGCTCCCGTGCTCCGTCGCCAGCTTATCGGCACAAACCGCCTGATGCGCCCGGTGGAATGCGCCAAAGCCAATATGCGCAATACGTGTTTTTAGCAGGCGTCGGTCGTAACCCGGCACCACAACCTGCGGTTTAAGAGTGGAAAATTCACTGATACTCATCGTTATCCCTGATAGCTGATTCAAAAAATACGTCAACTGCTGGAAACCTGAGAGGAACGGGGATAATGGGTAGATCGTAAAGACGCTGTGAATACATCCCTGTACGCTCGGATTGCGCGAATATGAATCTCATCCATGAGATTCACCCTTTCAGGGCCGTCGCAAGCAACGTTCAAAAACGTTCCTGACGTTTTTGTCCATGGCGCAAACGCTTTACTCTTCTATCCCATTATCCCCGTTTTCGCTCCGCAAACAGGCGCGCTTTGGTGTTCTGTTATGCTGCGTCGTCTAATGCATCTAAGTCACGGTCTTTCACTTCCGGCATACAGATAGCCGCAAATAAACCGATCGCAGAATACACGATCAGCATCACGACAATCGGCCACCAGGAACCGGTCATGTTGCAGAAAATACCCGCTAAGACCGGACCAAAACCAACGGCAACCAGGCCGCCCGTTTCTTTGGCAATCGCCATTTGCGTAAAGCGACTGCGTCCACCGAATATTTCCGCCATGGTGATATTCTCCAGCGCAAATAATCCCAGCACCGCGAAGTTATGAATAATGATAATACTGACGACAATCACGTTAACGCTATTCTCTTTATCGACAATAAGAGAAAGCATCGGGTAGGCTAACAATATCGCCGAGATATTCAGAATAATATAAGGTACGCGGCGACCAATTTTATCTGAGAGCCAACCTAATAATGGAATGGTGATAAAACCAATAATGGAGCTGATCATCAATGCATCGGTAGGAATAGCTTTATTGAATAAGAGCGTTTGGACTAAATATCCCGCGAGGAAAGTCTGAATTAACCCTGAATTTCCTGCCTGTCCGAAGCGTAATCCCGTTGCCAGCCAAAACGCCTTGCTTTTGAACATGGACAGTACTGATTTTTGCTCGCTTTGCTCAACCACCAGAGTCGGTGACGGCGCTTCAGTACCAGAGACATCATTACTGACTTTTTCAAAAACCGGGCTTTCTTTCAGGTTCATACGCAGCCAGATCGCGAAGACCATCACAACTACGCTGGCCAGGAACGGTACACGCCAACCCCACGCCAGTAGCTCTTCTCTCGAGAGGGCAAAAAACATGACGGCCCAGATAGCCGTAGCGCTGAGCGTGCCACAGTTGGTACCCATTGCCACCAGTGACGAAATAATCCCGCGTTTTCCTTTCGGCGCGTATTCAGCCAGCATAGTACCGGCACCGGAAATCTCGGCTCCCGCCCCTAATCCCTGCACGATACGCAAGGTCACCAGCAAGATCGGCGCGAAAATACCAATCTGTGCGTAGGTCGGTAGCACGCCAATTAACGTGGTACAGATCCCCATCATGGTAATAGTGATAAAAAGCACTTTCTTTCTGCCGATGGAGTCCCCCATACGACCGAAAATAAAGGCACCGACAATACGTGCGACATAGCCTGCGCCGTAGGTTCCCATTGCCAAAATCAGCGCCATCGCTGCCGATTGTTCAGGGAAGAATATTTCATGGAAAACCAATGCCGCACCGAGAGAATATAGTTGGAAATCCATAAATTCTAATGCGGTGCCCAGCCAACCGGACACCGCCGCTTTGACTAAATCCTTGGTACTTCTTACAGGCTTATCTTGTCCAGATGCTATTTGCGTATTCATATATACTCTCGACGATTTGTAATTATGGTAGAGCACAGTAAGTAAAATTACCGTTCATCATGGTGTCGCAATCCACTCCAGTTCGTTATTGACGATCTGGAGTGATTAAGAGAGAAATAATTACTAAAAAGGAGTCATTATATTATTCTGTAGTCGATATCGTTTTTCCTTTTATATATCCCCGTTGCCAATAATTAATCATGCATCATTAAACGTCAGCAGGACTTTACAGCAGCGTTTTTGATCTTTTTCAAAGACCTCAATCGCCTGTACCACCTGCTGATAATCAAACCGATGGGTAATCAGTTTTGCCGGATCGATACGTTTCTCTTTCAGCCACGCAATCACGAGTGGGAATTTATTGGCATTCAAGCGCGATGAGAAAATGGAGATCTCTTTGCTGGTTATTCCCTGTTGGCTGACCTGGCTAGGCTCGCTGGAAAAGCCCATGATGGCGATACGTGCAGCCGGAGAAGCAATCGTAATCGCTTCCTGCAAAATAGACGGATGGCAGGCGGCGTCAACAATCAGCGTAGGCTTGATATTCAGCGCCTCCAACTCGTCTTTTAATGACAGCGACGCGTTGTTGATGACCCTGTCCGCTCCGCTGCGTAATGCCATATCCAGACGTTCAGGAATACGATCGACGACGATCACTTCCTTCACATTAAACACGCCTTTCAGCACCTGAACCGAGGTCAACCCCATCGGTCCCGCGCCATAAATCAGGGCGATATCCTGCTCTGTCGGTTTCACCTGTGCAGTCACGTTGGCTGAAATCGTGAAGGGCTCCACCATTACCGCGAACTCATCAGAAATCTCATCCGGGATGGTGTGTGCGTTCTTCGCTGGTACGGCAGCGTACTCGCTGAACCCGCCATCGCGATGTACCCCCAGCACCACCAGCGAGGTACAGACGTTCGGTTTGCCGATTGAGCAAGGGTAGCAGTGGCCGCAGCTCACTACCGGGTCGACTGAGACACGCTCGCCCAGACGCGAGGCGTCTACGCCATCACCGACCGCCTCAATCACGCCGAAAAATTCATGTCCAATTACGCGCGGGTATTTGGCAAAGGGGTTATGCCCGCGATAGATGTGGCTATCCGAGCCGCAGATACCCGCCAGCTTTACCTTCACCCGAACGTCACCTGACGCGGGCTGCGGAACAGGACGTTCTTCAATCACCAGCGTATTCGGCTGCTGTATCACTATGCTTTTCATGTTTTGGCCTCAATTACCTATTCCACTGTTACCAATTCCACAACGTGCCGTCTTCCAGACGGGCAACCGGCAGATAAGCGGGGTCATAGGGGTATTTGGCCGCCAGCTTTTCATCGAACTCAATGCCTAACCCCGGCTTTTCGCCTGGATGCATGTAGCCGTTATCGAATGTCCAGCTATGTGGGAATACTTCCAGCATCTGCTCCGAATACCCCATGTATTCCTGCACGCCAAAGTTTGGCACCCAGAGGTCAAAATGCAGCGCCGCCGCCATGCAGATAGGCGATAGATCCGACGGCCCGTGCGAACCGGTACGCACCTGATAGAGTGAGGCAAAGTCGGCGATACGACGCATGCCGGTAATCCCGCCCGCGTGGGTAATCGTGGTGCGGATGTAGTCGATGAGCTGTTCTTCGATCAGCTGTTTGCAATCCCAAATGCTGTTAAAGACTTCACCAACCGCAATCGGGGTGACGGTGTGCTGACGGATTAAACGGAAGCACTCCTGATTTTCCGCAGGCGTCGGATCTTCCATCCAGAACAGGCGATAGTCCTCAATGCTTTTACCAAAGCGTGCCGCTTCTATCGGTGTCAGGCGGTGGTGCATGTCGTGCAGCATGTGCTCGTTGAAGCCAAATTTGTCGCGTACCGCTTCAAACAGTTTCGGCGTGAAATCGAGGTATTTTTCCGTCGACCACAGTTGCTCTTCCGGCCAGTTACCTTTCGTCGCCGGCTCATACGCCAGCCCCTTGCCTTTCGCCATGCCGTAGGTGGTTTTCATACCCGGCACGCCGCACTGCACGCGAATCGCCTTAAAACCCTGATCGCGATGCTTGGCGTAATCATCCAGCACTTCATCAATCGAGTGGCCCGTGGTGTGGCAATACACCATGACGCCCGTGCGCGATGCGCCACCCAGCAGTTGGTAGAGCGGCATGTTGGCGGCTTTGGCCTTGATGTCCCACAGCGCGGTATCGACCGCCGAAATCGCGGACATCGTCACCGGGCCACGGCGCCAGTACGCGCCTTTGTAGAAATACTGCCAAATATCTTCGATCTGGTGCGCATCGCGGCCGATAAGCTGCGGACACACATGATCGTTGAGGTAAGAGGCGACCGGCAGCTCACGCCCGTTGAGCGTCGCATCGCCGAGGCCGGTTAATCCGCTATCTGTCGTAATTTTCAGGGTGACAAAGTTCCGCCCCGGGCAGGTAACAAACACTTCAGCGCTGACAATCTTCACGTTACTTATCCTTCTGTGCATGTAGCCATTCGTTTATGCCGACTACCATACAAGTATATTAATTGAGATAATTTGAATCGCCTCACATTTATTCACATCTGTAACATTTATCTAAAACCGATGAAGAGCGGGAAGAAAAGCCGGAGCACTTCGGGGACAGAACCTGGGAAGATAAGAGAATGCCGCAGCCGGACAGCCAGTGCATTAGGGCTGGTTTGAACGCCAATCATGTTCCCGTTGCGGTACATGCCTTGGACATCAGCACCTCTTAAACGAGGAAAATGCCCTAACGGGCGGACTTGCTGTTGTAGTCTTGCAGGAAATCCAGAAACAGGCGCACCATGGGAATGTTCGTGCTGCGCTTCAGATAGCTAAGGGCAAATGTCCTTTTCAGTTGCTCTTCCAGCGGAATCACCGCGACGTCGTAAGCGGCCAGGCTTTTAGCGACAGATGAGCAAAGGAAGACGACGCCGGACAGGTTGACGACCAGATCCATAATAATGTCCATATTGCTGCATTCGCGAAAGTAGCTGGGGTTGATGCCCTGCCGGGTGAAGGATTCCGAAACAGCGGCATGCTCCCCCGTCCCTTTCTGTGGCACGATCAGCTTTTCTTTTACCAACTGCGGCAAACTTAGCGTCTTATTATCAGCAAGCGGGTGTGACGTCGCCATCACGGCAACAATGTCATCAATCTGGCAGATGGTGTGATGAAACAGCGGATCGTTCAGGTATTCATCAAAAGGCGTCGAGAAAGACAGGTGGATCTCGCCATTGCGCACCCTTTCCAATAAATCGGTGCTTACGCCGTCAATGAAAGAGATATCGATATTAGGATAGGCCTTCTGAAACAGGTTAAACATATTGTAATGAGCCAGACGATTAAAAATCGGGATCACACCCACCAGTAGCGCGCCATCCGTGCTTTCCTCATAGCTGCTGACGAACTGTTCCAGCTCATAATGTTCTTTAATCATCCCCTGAATTTTTTCAGCAAAGATCTTGCCGAACGGCGTCAGAGAAAACTGCCGAGTGGTTCGATTAATCAGTTTTCTTTCCGTTTCAAGTTCCAGCCGCGCGATCTCCTGCGACAAAAAAGCCTGAGAGATATTCAGCGCCTTTGCCGCTTTAGTGAAACTCCCGACCCGGATGAGCTCCTGATAATAAATCACACGTTTTATACTGAGCATTGTTTTATATTACACATTAACGGTATCTTCTATAATCACCCATAATAACAATTATAATGATTTGTAAATAATCAATTGTGATTAGATGCACATTTAATTAACGAGAAATAGCGTTAATAGCAGATATAGTCAACTTATTATCAATAAGAAAATAATCCCGCAAGAACCTTTGTTAATTTGAACAATCATTCTTAGCATTAATCTTACAAACGCAACATTGTTAATGATAATCCAAACTCATTTACAACTCACCAACAAAAGGACGTAAATATGCATTATACGAAAACCACAAAAATAGCATTAGCATCATTGACGATGATGAGTTCCGCAGCAATAAATGCGGCACCAAACCAACATGAAATCACCGTAAAGCAGGAAACCACCTCAGTGAGGTTAATTTCTGACGTCGTTTATTCTCAGGTATCGATGCGCGGCTACCCTAACGTCGCATTAAAAATGGATATCCTTCAGCCTGAAGCGAAAACGGCACTTCCTGTCGTATTATTCATTACTGGCGGTGGCTTCATTAACGCCAATAAAGATAATTATCTGCAACAGCGCCTTAGCATTGCCGAAGCGGGTTATGTTGTTGCCAGTATGGAATACCGTGTCGCCCCTACTGTCCTTTTTCCCTCACCGCTGGAAGATGTAAAATCCGCCATTCGCTATCTGCGCGCTAATGCGAAAAAGTTCGGCATTGACGGCCAACATGCCGCAGTTTTCGGCGCTTCTGCGGGCGGCTATCTGGCAGCATTTGCCGGCGCGACAAATGGTTCAAAAGCCTATGATAAGGGGGATAATCTCGATCAAAGCAGCGATGTTCAGGCCGTTATTGATTTCTATGGCTTATCCGATCTGACGCTCGTCGGTGAAGGCTTCCCTGATGATGTCGTCCAGAAACACGCTTCACCTTCCGCGACAGAAGCTATCTGGGTCAACGGCACCGCCGTGTTTAATGAAGGGGGCGCGATTACTCGCGATCCCGACAAAACAGCAGCAGCCAACCCGATTAACTTTATCAACGGCACCACACCGCCGTTCCTGATTATGCACGGTACGAACGACACCGTGGTGTCTCCACGCCAAACCGAGAGGCTGCATCAGGCGCTGACGGCGAAAAATATCGAATCGACCTACTACAGCGTTAAAGGCGCAGAGCACGGCGGGCCGCATTGGCTGCAATCGGAAATCATGCAAATCACCGTGCGCTTTCTTGATAAGAATCTAAAACCCTGATGCCAAAATATAAATAATATTCGATACACTAAACAAATCATGTTGCATAAACGTTAGTGCTTAATAAACACTAACGTTTTTTATTTGTTGCCGAAAAAGGTCACCATCCATTCCCCTCCCTTTCTGTCATCACAGAAAAAACAGGCAATATGATGCACATCAATTATTACCCCTTATATACTCTAAATAATTCAAGTTTCAGGAAGGCGGCAAGGGAAGGAATCCCGATGAGCTTACTCAAGTAAGTGATTCGGGTGAGTGAACGCGGCCAACGCACATGCAACTTGAAGTATGACGAGTATAACCATAATTAAAAAATAACGCGCATACTTATAGTGGAAACATGATTTCTTAAAAAACGGAGTGGACAACATAATGACATATCAATTTATAACAAATTGATATGTGTTATATACGGATCTACAAAAAAATAAACGTGACCAAGCGCACACTTGGCTTTTTATTCTCATGCTCCAATAAAACCATAATAACAATGTGGTCTATTTATTATTTCCATCGTAATAATGGAACGCTATTTTCTATTAGCGCCACACTGCGAAATATTAACACGATGACGACATTAATAATGTCTATGACATCTTATGGTATTCGCATGGCTATCACCTCAATGTGAAGATTTATGATATGGAAGAATTATCCCGCCGTCGTTTTATTGCCTATATGGGAAGTGCGATTGCCGTTAGTGGAAATATCGGTCTTGTACACGCGCAAAATGAGCCAGAAAAAACGCCGCGTAAAGTAGCCGTTAAATATGGCTTATTACATAACGAAATGCGTTGTATTGGATGCAAAGCCTGTATCAAGGCCTGTAAAGAGACGAATAGCGTTCCTGATGGCGTAACCCGGTTGGACATACTGCAAACCGTCAACATTCCTGCCGCCGAGAAAACACGCGCCATCAAGCAATTTTTCCGTAAGTCCTGCCAGCACTGTGAGAATCCGCCCTGTGTTGCCGTCTGCCCGACGGGAGCCTCCTTTAAAGATGCGCTCACCGGCATTGTTGACGTGAACGATAAACGCTGCGTGGGATGCCGCTACTGTATTGCCGCGTGCCCTTACCATGTGCGTTTCATCAATCCCGTCACGAAAACAGCGGACAAATGCAATTTTTGCCGGGAAACCAATCTGGCCGCCGGGAAACAGCCGGCCTGTGTCGAAATCTGTCCCACTAAAGCGTTGGTATTTGGCGATCTCAACGACCCTGAAAGCAACATTGCCAAGATGATCGAGAGCAACGCGACCTACCGCTCCAAGGTTTATCTGGGCACCGACCCCCAATTCTATCGTATTCCTGGGAAACGAGGAGCCATCGACAATGCATAATGCCTTCACGTTCGACACGCTGGTGTGGGATTGGCCTATCGCCGTTTATCTTCTTCTGGTCGGCATTTCGGCAGGAATGGTGTCGCTGTCTCTGCTCCTCAGGCATTACGTTCCTACCGAATATCACGGCAGTAACCGCGTCATCAAAGCCACGGCGTTCGTCGCGCCACTCGCCGTCATTCTCGGGCTGGTGATTCTGATTTTTCACCTGACCAAACCCTTTACCTTTTGGTATTTGATGGTCTTTTACAACCCCACTTCCATCATGTCGCTTGGTGTGATGCTCTTTCAGGTATATTTCGTCGTGATGCTGTTATGGCTCATCACGCTCTATCATGATGCATGGCTGACGCAGCTTGAGGCCATCTGGCACCGACCCGCGCTGGCTGCGCGAGTGCGTAAGTTAACGGTGATGATCGTCAAAAAGGCAGCCGTGATTGAAAACCTGCTGTTGGTGCTGGCGATCCTGCTCGGCTGCTATACCGGCTTTCTGTTGTCCGCACTGAAATCGTTCCCACTGCTGAATAACCCCGTTCTGCCCGTCCTGTTTCTGGTATCCGGCACCACATCCGGTATTGCCGTCATGCTGCTGGCCAGCGCATGGGGCCATAATACGTCGGGGAATTCACTCTCCCTGCATTTCATCCACCGCGTGGAAACCCCTGTGGTGTATGCCGAACTGTTCCTGCTGCTGGCGTTTTTTGTCGGGCTGCTGCTTGGCGGGGGAAAAAAAGTGGTCGCAGCCCAAACCGCACTCACAGGGTTCTGGGGAGCCGTATTCTGGATTGGCATTATCGGCATCGGCATTGTGATTCCCGCCATTGCCAACCGGATACGCAAGCCCTCCGCCCATTCTGGCAAAGGCCAACTGATTACGTTAGCCGTCATGAGCCTGTTCGGCGTGTTTCTGCTACGACTGTTCGTGCTTTATGCCGGACAAATGACGGTGGCTTAAATGAATACGTCATGGGTCTTATTCTGGATTGCTTCCGCCACTTTTTTCATGCAATCCCTGGATACCACCATGGTGTATGTCGCCATTCCTGCCATCGCGCAGTCGCTACATCAGCCCGTATTGCATATGGAAACGATCGTGATTTCCTACGTGGTCACGGTCGTCGCGTTTACGCCGGCCAATAGCTGGCTGGCGGAACGGCTAGGAGAACGGAAAACCTACCAGATCGCGATCGCCATTTTCACGCTCGGCTCGTTGCTGTGCATGACGGCAACCACACTCGGCAGTTTAAGCGTTTTCCGCTTTATTCAAGGCATCGGCGGTGCGCTCATGTTGCCCATCATCAGAACCGTAATACTCCGCACCACGCCACAGAGTATGAAGTTGCGTTTTCTTAATCGGGTGACCTTGCTGGGATTACTCGGTACCCTGATTGGCCCCGTGTTCGGTAATATTCTGGTTAATTTTTTCTCCTGGCACGCTATTTTTCTCGTTAATATTCCACTGGCCTTACTCTGTTTTTTTCTGGCAACCCAATACATTCCTGCGGCAACAATAAAAGAGACGTCGCGTACGGGTGCCTATGAAGTCGCCTTTCCCATTTTGATGTTATTTCTCGTGGCCTTCATGTTAACCACCGCCACGAAAAATATCTTTCCAACGTTCGTCATGTTATTCCTGTCTTGCAGCACGCTGGGCTTGGTATTTATTTACTACCGACAACATCTCATCGCAGAGAACGCATTATTTCCTCGCGCCCTGTTTGGCATCAGAACCTTTTCTGTCGGCGTTATTGGCGGCATCGCAACGCGAACGCTACTGGCGTCAACGCCCGTCGTACTTTCATTAATGCTGCAAACGACGTTGGCCTGTAAACCTGCGGAAACCAGCCTGATTCTGCTGCTTTTTTCCAGCGGTGCGCTGCTGTCAAAACTGCTGTTCGAGCCGCTAGTCAAGCATATTGGCTATCGACGGCTATTGATGCTGACAACCGGTGTGACATCGCTTTGCATCCTTGGCTTGAGTATTGCTGTGCAAGAGAAATCGATGCTGCTCATCAGCATCATCGCCACGATGTTAGGCGTACTGATTTCAACCTTATATTCAGCAGAAAG
Organism: Pectobacterium actinidiae; assembly: GCF_000803315.1. Lineage (NCBI taxonomy): Bacteria > Pseudomonadati > Pseudomonadota > Gammaproteobacteria > Enterobacterales > Pectobacteriaceae > Pectobacterium > Pectobacterium actinidiae. The sequence continues at coordinate 732,317 of NZ_JRMH01000001.1, read as the reverse complement.
TACGCTGGCCTTTAGCAATCTGAATAACAGCACGTACCACAGCGGTAATAATCTTTTAACCATTAGCCAATTACTTTCCGTCATGCTCAGTATGACGCTAACGTTTCCGATATTACGTTTTCTTTCTCAGTTTGAAATCCTCTTCAATCTTAACCCTTTCAGCCTGTTGTTCTTATTACTCGGCATCGGACTCCCCCTTTGCTGCCTGATATTCAGGCCTCTCAATAACGACGACGGTTATCACTTTATTCACGGGAGATAGCCTTGTGATTCTCCTTATTCATTCAAAACCAACGGAACGCTTTATATGAAAACTGATATGAAAACATTCGCCGGCATTTTTCCACTTTGCTTTTTATTCGTAATGGGAACCGCGGTCGCACAAGAAGGAAATTTTAAAGCTGGCACCTACTCCGCCGCCAGACAGGGTATCGGCGGCGATGTCACCGTCACGTTGGATATCGATGCGCAGGGGAAAGTCCTCAAATCGACAATTGATGCCCCAGACGAGACGCCGGAAGTCGGGGGAGAAGCCGCTATCGAACTCTCGAAAGCCATGACCGAAAAGCAAAGCATACAGGTTGATGGCGTGTCCGGCGCCACGATGACCAGCGAGGCGGTGAAAGAAGCGTCGGAAGACGCGTACTCACAGGCCAAGGCGAATTAATACCGTGTGATAAGAATACGAATAACATTAAGGAAAACATCATGAAATGCTTCAGAAAACGTGTACTCGCGACGCTCTGTCTCTCGATGATGAGTTGGTCTACCGCACAGGCGGCTGACACGGCGAAACCGGAAATCCCGAAAAGTGCGGATATCGTTATTATCGGCGCAGGGGCAGCAGGCACATCGGCAACGATGGCTGCCGCAGAGAAAGGGGCGAAAATCGTCTTATTGGAAAAACAACCGATGGTCGGCGGCACGGGTAACTTTGCCGAAGGCATTTTCGCCGCCAACAGCAGCATGCAGAAACGTCAGGGGATTGTGGTCACGCCTGACATGGCCTTTAAGACCATCATGGAATACAGCCACTGGATGGCTAATCCCTTCGTGGTGCGCGCCTTCGTCAACCGTTCGGCGGATACGATTGAATGGGTGAAATCGAAAGGCATCAAGTTTGAATACATCGGCCCCGGCGGCCCTGGCGGCATGCTGACCTGGCATGTGATCGACGGCCCCGGCCACGGACGCCATCTGATCAAGACATTCCACGAGCAGTTTAAAACGATGGATGTCACCACGCTGGTAAAAACGGCGGGTAAAGATCTGGTCGTGAAGGACGGCAAAGTCACCGGCGTCATCGCACAAGATAGCGAAGGCAACACCGTCCAGATAGACGCCAAGGCCGTCATCATCGCGACCGGCGGCTATGCCAACAACAAAGAGATGCTGCAAAAATACGCCGCCTTCCCCGATACCATTATGGTAGGTAACGTCGGTAAAGACGGCGATGGGATTAATATGGCCTGGAAAGCCGGTGCCAAACCGGACGGCCTGGGTCTCCTGCAAGCCTATCGCCCCGGCCTGCCAGACTACGCCCCGAACTCCCACCTGCTGGCCGCCGCGCGTCAGCCCTATCTGTGGGTTGACCAACACGGCCGCCGCTTTACTGATGAATCCAACGTCATCATCTGGCCACACTCCGGTAATGCGCTGTCCAAAGCGGGCGGAATCATGTATTCCATTTTCGACGAAACATCCCGTAAGCATTACGTCGAAGACGGCATTGATGTACCGATTGGCGAATGGGTGATCGCCAATACCAAGCTGACTAAATTTGACAGCGAATTTACCAAGGAAAGTCAGAAAAATCGCGGCTTCGTCTTCAAATCCGCCACCATTGACGGGCTGGCGAAAGAGATGGGCGTTGATGCCAATGTGCTGAAGAAGACACTGGAAGAAAATAACAAATTTGCCACGCAAAAGCGGGATGAGGTGTTTAATAAAAACATGGATTACCTGCGTCCGGTAAAAACCGGCCCGTTCTATGCGGTGAGAATGCAGCCCGCCGCACTGGGCACACTCGGCGGCGTGAAGATTGACGAAAAAATGCAGGCGATAGATAAATCCGGCGAGGTCATTCCGGGTCTGTACGTCACGGGTAATGATGCTGCTGGCATGTATGGCGACACCTACGACCTGCTATTAGGCGGCGGCACATTTGGCTTTGCGCTCAATTCGGGGCGCATCGCGGCAGAAAGCGCGCTGGATTATATGAAGTTCAGCAAGAAATAAGCATCCGCCCCAAAACCAGCCTGTATTGCTCCATGCGGGCTGGTCATTCCTCTTACCCCGCTTTACGAAACGTCAGGTTAAAACGGCATTCATCGGACATCCCTTCCGGCACGCTACCGCTTTTCAATGGCAGAATGCCGTGGAAATAGAGGCGCGATTCACCGCCCCAGACCACCACGTCGCCATGCGTCAGCGGAACACGCTGCGCTTTATCGCTACGTGCCATGCCGCCAAACAGAAACGTCGCGCTAAGCCCCAGCGAGACAGACACAATCGGCTGGTGAAAATCCCGTTCGTTTTTATCCTGATGCAAAGACATACGCGTGCCAACATCATAGCGGTTGATCAGGCAAGCATCCGGTTCAAAATCAGCAAAACCTGCGTCACTCGCCGCCTGCTTTGCCAGTCGAGAAAAGACATCCGGCATGGCAGGCCACGCCTCTCCGCTCAACGGATCCTGTGCGGTGTAACGATAGCCGCGTTCATCCGTCACCCAACCGAGCGACCCGCAGTTGCTCATCGCCACCGACATCACAAAGCCGCCCGGCGTGACCATATTCCGCAGCGGCGCACGCGCAGTGACGGCGTTCAGCGCTGCAAGCAACGCCGGGGCGTTATTATAGGCGTGACCACGCAGGATGACCGCCCCCGGAGCCAGCACTTCCGTCCATCGACGCGGCGCTTCATCGGCAAATAAATCAAAATTCACGATAACGGTTCTCCTCGCAGAGGCGTGACTTGCTCTTTTTCCGACCGCTCTTTCTCTAACAGTGCGCGTTTACGCACAACGCCCCAGCGATAGCCCGACAGCGCGCCATCATGCCGAACAACGCGATGACAAGGAATCGCGACGGCCAGACAGTTTGCCGCACAGGCACCTGCTACAGCGCGCACGGCGGCAGGCGATCCGATTCGCTCAGCGACTTCACGATAGCTCAGCGTTTCCCCTGCGGGGATCGCCCGTAGCGCCTGCCAGACTCGCTGCTGGAATGCGGTGCCGCGAATATCAAGCGGCAGCGTCAGCCCGATAGCCGGATCGTCGACAAACCCGACGACCTGCGCCATGCGTTGTTCAAACGTCGCATCGCCGCCGACCAGATGTGCGTTGGCAAACCTCTCCTGAAGCGCATGGAGCAGAGGTTCAGGATCGTCTCCCAGTAGAATCGCGCAAATCCCCTTCTCGCTTTCCGCCACCAGCACCTCACCGAGTGAGCAGCGGCCAACGGCAAAGCGGATCGTCATCCCTTTTCCCCGGTTCTGAAACGCCGTCGGCGTCATCCCCAAATGCGCGCCCGCTTCGGCATAAAAGCGCCCGCTGGCGTCATAGCCCGCCGCTGCAATCGCGGCGGTCACCGTGCCGCTATCGGCCAACTGTTCACGTAGCTGCCGATGACGGTGGGCGCTGGCATACTGTTTTGGCGTCAGACCGGTTATGGTTTTAAACACGCGGTGAAAATGAAACGCGCTGATCCCCACGGCCTGAGCCAGCACTGCGAGCGTCGGCTGGTGCTCTGATTGCTCAATTATCCGGCACGCGCGGGCAATCTGCTGCGCCTGTTGTTCCTGCCGCGAAAGCGTTCCCTGACGGCAGCGTTTACACGGACGGAACCCCGCCGCCTGCGCCTCATCGACCGTCGTAAAGAACACCACATTTTCGCGCCGAGGCTGGCGTGATGCGCAAGAGGGCGCACAGTAAATCCCCGTTGTCTTCACCGCATAGATAAAGCAGCCATCTGCCGCTTTATTGCGCGTCACCACCGCCTGCCAGCGCGAGTCAACATCCTGAAACGGCGTATCGTTAAGCATCGTATGCACCTCAACCTCATTCCAATCTCAGTATGACTGTCAGTCTTAATATTACTTGATACTACTCACTAAAAGTCACGCCATGCGCTAACGCTAAACCAGCGCCATCTTACACACACGTACAACACTTGCTTTTTCATTCAGATCGTCCCGATGTTGATATTTCCGCCGACATTAACGGTTACTTTTTGAACAAACCTGTGATGCGAATAAATGGTACACGGTGGGACTCGGTTTTTTCTCTGCAATCAGGGGGTCAACATGAGCAAAAGTAAAGTTCACTGGAATGGCGGTTTGCATGATGATGCGGTGCAGATTATGTCACGCGGCGGGGGAATCATCGTTTCCCCAACGAAAGTGGGTTACATCATCATGGCTTCAGATAAAGCCGGGCTGGAGCGCAAATTTGACGCCAAACAGCGTAACCGAAACAAGCCGGGTGTCGTGCTGTGTGGCTCTATTGCACAATTGAAAGTGCTGGCACAGTTAAATCCAGAAATCGAACAGCTATATCAACGCCATTGGGACACCGATATACTGCTGGGCTGCATCCTTCCCTGGCACGACAGCGCATTAGCGCGTATCCCCAAAGACGGCTCGAAAGCGCTAATGATGGACGATCGCAAAACCAGCTGTTTCGTTATTAAATTCGGTAAACCAAGCGAAATCCTCACGCAGGAGCTGTGGGAAAGGTACGGAAAATTAACCTTTGCCAGTTCGGCCAATCCGTCAGGTAAAGGTAACCGAGGCGAGGTGGAAGGTATCGGTGAACGTATTAGCGCCTTTGCCGATCTGATTATCGAAGCCGACGATTATGTAAAATCTATCCAGCCAAATAAGTCTCATGAGACACGCTACGAGCAAGGCGTGATGGTGTCGATGGTGGATACAGAAGGCCAGTTGGTACCGGAACAGAAAGGGAGGCGAAGCGTGTATCCGTGCCCGACGCTGATACGCAAGGGGCTGGATGTGGACAAGGTGATGTCGCTGATGTCTGACACCTTCACCACCTGGGACTATCGGCACGGCGAGTATTATTAACGCGTAACAGCGGCACACCTGCCGCTGAAATCTCCTCTCCTTAAGCCGCGCTTTCACTACGCATCACCCTCGGTGCTTCTTGCTTTTTCATTCGGATTTTCTGTTTCAAACGAATAACGCTTTCCACATGGCGCGCCATGCGGCACTCTCCTATGCTCGTTTTCTGTTCTTTTCGTTCTCATCACGGAAGCCGTTTATGCCATCCCATCCGCCAGCAGATTTCACGCAGCGCGCCAAAACTCATCTCAGCGCCATCAATACGCGCTGGGCCAGCCTGATCGAACAGATTGGTGATTGTCGCCATCAAACGGCACCACACCGGGAACCCTATGAGGCGCTGATGCGTGCCGTTGCCTATCAGCAGCTAACGACGCGTGCTGGAGATGCCATGGTCGCGAAGCTCCTGCGGGTACATGGCGACGTCTTTCCTACCCCGGAGCAGATATTGACCTGCTCCACCGACACACTGCGGCAGTGCGGTTTTTCCGCCCGTAAAGCGGATACGCTGCATGGCATTGCACAGGGTGCGCTGACCGGCCTGGTACCGAGCCTCGAACAGGCCGCCGAGCGGGATGACGACACGCTCATTCAGCAACTGACGTCGTTAAAAGGGATCGGCCGCTGGACGGTAGAAATGTTTTTGATTTATTCGCTGGAACGCACCGACATCATGCCGCTCGACGATCTCGGTATTCGTCAGGGGTTGCGCTACGTTTACGATTTGCCGGACATGCCAAAACCGCGCGAATTGCAGGCACTGAGCCTACAATGTCAGCCTTATCGCACGGTGGCATCCTGGTATTTGTGGCGAGCACTTGAACTACCGGCGTATCAGAGCTTTAAGCTGACACACCGGTAACGCGCAGAATTAGCGTAGACGAGAACTGGCCGATACCTGCTCAACGTGGCGACGGCGGTTCACAATGCGTTCCCGCAGCGTATCGTAAGCCCAGTTATACACCACGGTGTACGGCAGGAAGAACAGGAAGAAGCCGATCTCTACCATCAGCGCCTGCCACAGCGTGACATTCAGCATCCACGCCGCCAGCGGCAGACCAATCAGGATAAAACCGCCCTCAAACCCCAACGCATGGGCGATACGAATCGGCAGTCGGCGCTTAACGCGGTTCGCTGGCCACAGGCGATCGAATATTGAGTTGTAGATCATATTCCAGATCATCGCGACGCTGGAGAGCATAATTGCCAGTGCGCCCATATCGAAGAGCGGCTTATTCAACAGCCAGGCACCGGCTGGCGCACAGATCGCCAGCGCGATGAGCTCAAAGCCCACCGCATGGTACAGACGCTCACGTAATGTTTTGTTGGTTTTATTTTGCATAGCACATTCACTTTTCATTGTTTGGTTCTGACTGTGGCTATTTTCATCGTATAAGATGGAAGAGTACAGTTAGAATCCATCGATAAAATCGATATAGTCATATTGTCCTGAAACTCGAATTAGTTAGGGTATAGATAACAATGCGATACTCACCAGAATCCTTGCTGGCTTTTATCACCACCGTCGATGCGGGCTCGTTTTCCGCCGCCGCCCGACGATTGCATAAAAGCCAGTCCACCATCAGCGCAGCCATCGCTAATCTGGAAGCCGATCTGGGGCTGACGCTGTTTGATCGATCCGGTCACCAGCCAGTGCTCACGCTGGCGGGCAAAAAAGTGCTTTCCCATGTACAGGCGATCTTATCCGCCAGCGAAGAACTGGATGAGCTGGCGATCCGTCTGGCCGACCATATCGAACCTCGCCTGACGTTTGTATTGTCCGATATCTGGCAAGCCACCCACTACGAACCCGTGCTCCAGCGTTTCGCCCATCACTTTCCCGATATTGAATTTGAATGCCTGATTGCGGAAGGTGATGACGTCATCGACCTGCTGCAAATGAACCGTGCGCATGTCGGGCTACTGCGCGCCCAAACGGATTACCCGCCCGATATTGCCGCCGCACGTTTGCAGGTTAAGACCGAAATGGCCGTCTTCGTGTCAGCAGCGCACCCGCTCGCAACGGAAAAAACCGTGACGCGCAGCCAGTTGGCGACCATCCGCCAGCTCTATCTCAATACCTATAAACGCAGCGACCGGCTGCAACCGGACGGGATCGTCTGGTCTGCGCCGTCCTACCTGATGCTGCTGGAAATGGCGCAGCAGGGACACGGCTGGAGCATCCTGCCACGCTGGCTGGTGGCACAATACGATCGGCAGAAGTTGGTGGAGTTGCCCGTGTCAGGCTGGCCACAGTGGATTGACGTGGACGTTGTCTGGTCCAAACCCCATCCACCTGGTCCGGCAGGGCTGTGGATGATAGATAATCTCCTTGCCCGACAAGAGAGTACACTGCCATAACTCAGTCACTGCATTGGCAAAAATCCCATCGGCCACCGCTCCGCGGCTTTTATGATGAACCGATTTTCTTACAGAGATAAAAAAGCCGATAACGACTTATTTATCTCCCCCGCCAATAACATTAAAGATAAAATGGTTATTGTTTTTAATTTAACCATTTATTTTACTTAATTAAGCCAATTAAAAGAGAAATATCTTCGTTCTCTATCGTGCATATTTCTCTCTTCCCCCATACGCGGGAAACCCTGGCCGCGCAGCGGTTTCGCACACCTGTCACAGAAAAAATAATGCACGACATCATTATTATTGTGATGTACCAAAGTAGTACTTCCCGACAAAAAACCATACTATTATAGTGATTACTACTTTTGTATTCGAGACATCCCTGTAGTGCTGCGGTAATACGCCTTAATAATAAGATGCTGAATCCTATAAGGTGAAAATTTACTAATTGATGCAATTGCAAGTGAGAAAAAAATGTCGAATAAACCCTTCTATTACCAAGATCCGTTTCCACTCAGTAAAGACGACACCGAATATCGCCTGTTGAGCAGCGACTTTGTCTCTGTCGCACAATTTGAAGGTCAGGACATCCTGAAGATCGAGCCAGACGCGTTAACCCTTCTGGCTCAGCAAGCCTTCCACGATGCCTCTTTCATGCTCCGCCCCGCTCACCAGCAGCAAGTTGCCGATATTCTCCACGACCCAGAAGCCAGCGAAAACGATAAATACGTTGCCCTGCAATTCCTGCGTAACTCAGAAATTTCCGCCAAGGGCATTCTGCCAACCTGCCAGGATACCGGCACCGCGATCATTGTCGGTAAAAAAGGCCAGAACGTCTGGACTGGCGGTAATGATGCCGAAGCGCTGTCCAAAGGTGTATACAACACGTTCGTTGAAGACAACCTGCGCTATTCACAAAACGCCGCGCTGGATATGTACAAAGAGGTCAACACCGGCACCAACCTGCCCGCGCAGATTGATCTCTACAGTACCGAAGGCGAAGACTATAAATTCCTGTTTGTCACCAAAGGCGGCGGTTCTGCCAACAAGACCTATCTGTATCAGGAAACCAAAGCGCTGCTGACGCCGGGTAAACTGAAAAGCTTCCTGATCGAGAAAATGCGTTCGCTGGGCACCGCGGCCTGCCCGCCGTACCACATCGCGTTTGTGATTGGCGGCACCTCGGCAGAAACCACGCTGAAAACCGTTAAGCTGGCGTCGACCAAGTACTACGACGAACTGCCGACCGAAGGCAACGAGCACGGTCAGGCGTTCCGCGATGTCGCGCTGGAGCAGGAAATTCTGGAAGCGGCGCGCGATCTGGGTCTGGGCGCACAGTTCGGCGGGAAATACTTTGCACACGACGTGCGAATTATCCGCCTGCCGCGCCACGGCGCATCTTGCCCCGTCGGTATGGGCGTATCCTGTTCCGCTGACCGTAACATCAAAGGCAAGATCAACCGCAAGGGCGTCTGGCTGGAACAGTTAGAGCAGAATCCGGGCAAATATATCCCTGAACACCTGCGTGAAACGGGCGAAGGCGATGCGGTTAAAATCGATCTGAACCGTCCGATGGCCGAGATTCTAAAAACGCTGTCGCAGTATCCGGTATCCACCCGTCTTTCCCTGACTGGCACCATCATCGTGGGTCGTGACATTGCGCACGCCAAGCTGAAGGAACGTCTGGATAACGGTGAAGGCCTGCCGCAGTACATTAAAGATCACCCGATCTATTACGCGGGTCCGGCAAAAACGCCAGAAGGCTACCCGTCAGGATCATTAGGCCCAACCACCGCTGGCCGCATGGATTCCTATGTTGATTTACTGCAAGCCAACGGCGGTAGCATGATCATGCTGGCGAAAGGCAACCGCAGTCAGCAGGTGACCGACGCGTGCCATAAACACGGCGGCTTCTACCTCGGCAGTATCGGCGGCCCGGCAGCGATTCTGGCGCAGAACAGCATTAAGAGTCTGACCTGCGTGGAATACCCTGAACTGGGGATGGAAGCCATCTGGAAAATCGAAGTCGAAGATTTCCCGGCCTTTATTCTGGTTGATGATAAAGGCAACGATTTCTTTCAGGTGATTCAGAGCGCCAAGTGCGTGAAATGCGGTTAACCCAGTTCTGTAGTCATTAGAGGGTCGGAGAAATTTCGTGTGCGATAACAATCGGTATTTTCATGCAGATTCTCCGCACGCACCCGACAAGGAGCCGCCAATCGCCGCGGCTCCTTGACCTCGGGCTTTTTGGCGGAACGGGGTCGCTACGCGATGCCTTCACCGCCAGAGGCTTCTTACCGGACCACCAGTGACGCGTTCCCGACGCGGCACTGGTTTTCGCCGCATCCATGCGACTCATCCGGAAAGCCTCTTTCGGTTCAGCCCCTTTTACGCCGCTAAAAATCAGCGATCTTTTTTATCTAAGAGTGATAGCAGCCGAATTAAAAAACATCTTTTTTAATTTTTAGTCGCTTCGCCAGACGATGCAGGTTGCCACTGTCAATTTCCAGTTCTCTGGCGCAGGATGACCAGTTGCCCTCATGACGTGCCAGCGTTTGTTGGATGATCCGGCGCTGATACTCGTCCGTTGCCTCTCGCAGCCCACCGGTGATGAAAAACGCAGGTGCGGTGTCGAGAGCGAGCGATGAACCGGAAGTGGTATGAGCAGGTTGAGAAGAAAGCTCAAGATTAAAATGCTCACGCCCCAACAGCACCTCGCCCGATTCCTGCCCTGCTCTCGCCAGCACGGTGGCACGATAAATGGCATGTTCCAGCTCGCGCACATTTCCCGGCCAGTCGTACTGTTCCAACAACGCGCCTGCGTCTGCTGTCAACGCCAGACGCGCTAGCCCCAGCTGTACACGACTACGTTCACAAAAGAAACCCGCCAACAGTGCCACATCCTGACTGCGCTCACGTAGCGGCGGTACGGAAAGCGGGAATACGCTCAGACGGTGGAACAAATCGGCACGGAAAGCGCCATCCAGCACCGCCTGCCGCAGATCGCGGTTAGTCGCCGCCAGCACGCGCACGTTCACTTTCAGGCTACTGTCATCGCCCACGCGCTGGAGATCGCCATACTGCAATACGCGCAGCAGCTTCGCCTGTAACGTCAGCGACAGTTCGCCAATCTCATCCAGAAACAGCGTGCCGTTATCCGCCATCTCAAACTTGCCGGTGCGATGATGGATTGCGCCAGTAAACGCGCCCTTAACATGGCCAAACAGCTCACTTTCCGCTACCGATTCCGGCAACGCGGCGCAGTTCAGATAAACCAAAGGGTGATCCGCACGACTGGATCCACGATGGATCGCCCGCGCCACCAGCTCTTTACCGACGCCGGTTTCCCCCATGATCAGTACGTTCAGGTCGGAACCCGCGACGATATCAACCTCTTTCTTCAGCCGCTGCATCGGTTCCGACAGCCCAACCATTTCCTCCACGCTTTCCGCCGCCGGACTTTCAGCCCGCACTGGCGCGGGCAACTGCCGCTCAAGACGCTCCATCAGCAGCGCGTTACTCAGCGCCGCCGCCGCCATCGCCCCCACCAGCCGGAGTTCTTCATCGCTAAAATGGTCGAACTGACACGGATCCATGCCGTCCACGGTCAACGCGCCGATCAAATTCTGATTGGCGAACAGCGGCAGGCCAACGCAGGCATGTACCTTAAGATCTTCCTGACTGGGGATCAGGCCGTCATACGGATCGGGAAGCTGGCTGTCCGCCGGAAAGCGCACCACGTCGCCCGCGCGGGCAATCGCCTCCAGACGGGGATGATCGGACAGACGAAAGCGTCGCCCCAGCACGTCCGGTGCCAGACCATCGATCGCCAACGGACGGAACAGCTGATTCTCGTAACGCAGCAGCGCCGAGGCATCGCAGCGCAATAGCTGGCGCAGGCTGTTGATTAAGCGTTGGAAACGATCCTGATTCGATAGCCCCATTTGCAGCTCGATAGCAATACGGGCAAGGGCGTTAATAGAGAGCGTCATGGTGTGTCCTAATGACAGAGACTATGTCATTAGGACAATAGAGCAATGATGTCATTTTGACAATTATTTTTTATTAAAACCATATAAATCAATATATTAAAAACTGGCACACTTCCTGCAATCTCTACAGCATATCCCCGACTATGACGACTGAGGTTTCAGAACATGACAATTCACGTTAAGAACAATATCCACTGGGTTGGACAACGCGACTGGGAAGTGCGTGATTTTCACGGCACGGAATACAAAACGCTGCAAGGCAGTAGCTACAACAGCTACCTGATCCGCGAAGAGAAAACCGTGCTGATCGATACCGTCGATCACAAATTCAGCCGTGAGTTTGTGCAAAACCTGATGGCGGAAGTGGATCTGAACACGATTGACTACATCGTGATCAACCACGCCGAAGAAGATCACGCTGGCGCGCTGAGCGAGCTGATGGCACGTATTCCTAACACGCCGATTTACTGTACCCACAACGCGATCGATTCCATTACCGGTCATCACCATCACCCCGAGTGGAATTTCCACACGGTCAAAACTGGCGATACGCTGGATATCGGCAACGGCAAACAGCTGATCTTTATCGAAACACCGATGTTGCACTGGCCGGACAGTATGATGACCTACATGACCGAGGATGCCGTACTGTTCAGTAACGATGCGTTCGGTCAGCACTACTGCGATGAGCACCTGTTCAATGACGAGGTGGATCAAACCGAACTGTTCGAACAGTGCCAGCGCTATTTCGCCAATATTCTGACGCCGTTCAGCCGCTTAGTCACCGCCAAGATCCACGAAGTGCTGGGCTTTAACCTGCCGCTGTCGATGGTTGCGACCTCACACGGCGTGGTATGGCGTGACGATCCTGCTCAGATCATTCATCTGTATCTGAAGTGGGCGGACAGCTATCAGGAAGATCGCATCACGCTGTTTTACGACACCATGTCGAATAATACCCGCATGATGGCTGACGCCATTGCGCAAGGCATTAATGATGTCGATCCCGGCGTCGCGGTGAAAATCTATAACGTCGCCCGCCACGACAAGAACGAAATTCTGACGCAGGTCTTCCGCTCCAAAGGCGTGTTAGTCGGTTCATCCACCATGAATAACGTGATGATGCCGAAGGTCGCCGCCATGCTGGAAGAGATCACCGGCCTGCGCTTCCAAAACAAGAAAGCTTCGGCGTTCGGTAGCTACGGCTGGAACGGCGGTGCGGTAGACCGCGTTCAAACCCGCCTGATGGACGCCGGTTTTGAAACCACGCTGGCGCTGAAAACCAAATGGCGTCCTGATGGTTCAGCGCTGGAAATTTGCCGCAATCACGGCCGTGAAATCGCCCGTCAGTGGGCATTGCACCCGCTGGATGATACGCCTGCTCGTCGCGTCATCTCGCCCGTAAAACAGACCGCTACGGCTCCGCAAAATGTCAATGCCTCAGCCGAAAGCGCCTGCGGATGCAATGAAGTCGCTGCACCACAGCCGACAGCACAGCCAGCGGTACAGTCAGGAAACGGTTGTATGCAGTGCAGCGTCTGCCAGTGGATCTACGATCCGGCGCTCGGCGAACCGATGCAGGATGTCACCCCTGGCACCATGTGGTCGGACGTCCCCGACAGCTTCCTCTGCCCAGAATGTGGGCTGGGTAAAGACGTTTTCAATCCGATTCGCTAGGGAGAGGATGATGCAAGATATCGTGATTATTGGCGCGGGCTTTGCCGCCCGCCAGCTCATCCGACAGCTGCGTAAGCTGGATGCGCACTGCCCTATCCGCCTGATTACCGCCGACAGCGGCGATGAGTACAACAAGCCGGATTTAAGCCATGTGATGAGCCTGCAACAGCACGCCGACGATCTGACCAAGATGTCGGCCGCCGCGTTTGCCGAAGAAAATCGTATCACGCTGCTGGCAAACACCCATGTCACCGCGATTGACCGCGATACACAACAGGTCGTCTGCGGTGCGGATCGTTACGACTACCACAAGCTGGTGTTGGCAACGGGTGCCAGCGCGATGGTGCCGCCAATCCCTGGACGCGAACATATGCTGACGCTCAATAGTCAGCAGGAATACCGCGCCCATGAAGGCCGACTCTGGCAGGCCGAGCGGATATTGGTGCTTGGTGCCGGACTTATCGGCACTGAGCTGGCAATGGATCTGAACCGCGCCGGAAAACAGGTCACGCTGGTGGACTGCGCCAGCAACATTCTGCCCGCGTTGATGCCGCCCGAAGTCAGCGCACGCCTGCAATTCACACTAACGCAGCAGGGCGTTTCACTGTTGCTGAACACCACCTTGCAACAGTTGGAGAAAACCGAAACCGGCGCGCAGGCCACATTTACCGATGGCCGAACTGTCGACGTGGACGACGTTATCTCAGCGATTGGTTTGCAGGCCAACACGCAGTTGGCGAAAGCGGCGGGGTTAGCGGTACAGAAAGGCATTCAGACCAATGCGCAGTTACAGACCACCGATTCGCAGATTTATGCGCTGGGCGACTGCGCGGAGATTGGCGGTAAGCTCCTGCCCTTCCTGCAACCGATTCAGCTCAGCGCGATTACGCTGGCGAAAAACCTGCTGGGTGCTAGCGAGACGCTAACGCTGCCGTCGATGCTGGTTAAAATCAAGACGCCGCTGTTTCCGTTACAGATGGCAGGCGATACCACTGGCAGTGATTTACACTGGCAGCAGGAATGGAACGAACAAGGGATGGTGGCGAAAGCGCTGGATAGCCAGCAGGTGCTGCGTGCCTTTGTGGTCGGTGGCGAGCGAATGAAAGAGGCATTTCCGCTACTGCGACAGCTTTCCACGATGAGTTCAGCCACGGCCTGACACAGCAAAATAAATAATGCATTTAAAATACATATTTCTGGTCAGCCTGCGTGCGGATTAATAGAATACGTCCATAGATTTTAGAATTTACAGACCGAGGTAACGATGCAAGATCTCATTTGTTATAAGAAGATGCCGCAGTGGAACAGCCAGACGCTGCCTGCCGCGTTTCAGGAAAAGCACAACACGCAGGAAGGTACCTGGGCGAAACTGATCGTGTTGAAAGGGGAAATGACGTTTTCCATGCTGACCGAAGACGGCGATACGCTGGAGACATTCCAGTTCTCCGAGCAGAACCAGCCGCCGTTTGTGGAGCCACAGGCGTGGCACCGCATCGTCTCGTTCTCTGACGATCTGGAATGTCAGCTCAGCTTTTTCTGTTCAGCGGAAGATTTCTATCATAAAAAATACGGTCTGACGCGCACCCATTCCGAAGTGGTCAACGCGGTGCAGCACATCAAACCGGGAAAAACGCTGGATTTAGGCTGTGGCGGCGGGCGTAACGCGCTGTATCTGAACCTGCGTGGGTTTGACGTCACGGCCTGTGATAAGCACGAACAAAGTATTGATTCACTGAATAATATTATCAAGAACGAAGCACTGGAAAACATCCGGACTGGCGTTTACAACATCAATCTGGCGGAAATCAAAGAGCAGTATGATTTCATTTTGTCGAGTGTCGTGCTGATGTTTCTGGAACGCGATCGTATTCCGCACATCATCAGCAACATTCAGGACAGCACCGTTAACGGCGGCTATAACCTGATTATCGCCGCAATGTCGACGGAAGATTGCCCGTGCCCAATGCCCTTCTCGTTCACCTTTAAAGAAAACGAGCTGAAGGACTATTACGCCGATTGGGAGATCCTCAAATATAACGAGGATATGGGTCAGTTACATAAGCTCGATGCGCATGGCAACCGCATCAGAATGCGCTTCGCTACGCTACTGGCAAAAAAGTCGTAATCACCGGTTAGCCGTTAAAAAGTCTAAACCTATAAAATACAAAAGGGCCGATCAATCGGCCCTTTTGTCTGCGTGGTATTCACGTAAATTAGCTGGCTTTGCGCTCTGTCGCGATGCGGTAAGCGACCAGATCTTCAATCGTCAGCACCGGCATGTCGTGCTGTTTGGCAAACGCGATCACTTCCGGCGCGTGCGCCATGGAACCATCATCGTTCGTCAGTTCACACAGAACACCAGACGGCTTCAGACCTGCCAACGTCATCAGGTCAACCGTCGCTTCAGTGTGACCTCCGCGTGTTAATACGCCACCCGGCTGGGCGCGCAGCGGGAATACGTGACCAGGGCGATTCAGATCGCTCGGCTTGGCGTTATCCGCAATCGCAGCGCGAATGGTGGTCAGGCGGTCAGCAGCGGAAACGCCCGTCGTCACGCCTTCGGCGGCTTCTATCGTCACGGTGAACGCTGTCTGATAATGGCTGGAGTTCTTCTCCACCATCATCGGCAATTCCAACTGCTGGCGACGTTCTTCCGTCAGGCACAGGCACACGATGCCACTACCGTGACGAATCGTCAGCGCCATTTGTTCAACGGTCATCGTTTCAGCGGAAAAGATCATGTCACCTTCGTTTTCACGATCTTCATCATCCAGTACCAGCACGCCGCGGCCATGACGCAATGCATCAAGTGCGCGCTCTACGCGTTCAGTAGGATTGCCAAATTCAGAAAGTAATGTCTGATTCATGGTAAAAAACCTCAATGTTATTATGGATTACCAGAATCAGGGCGAGCTTGAGGAGTAACCATTACTACTGGTTGCATAGTAATAGCTAACAAAAATAACGCGAGCGGACATATAGCCCGACAGATACCGTTACTCTCTCCCATCCGGACTTTAACCGTCGGCTCCGGAATTACACCGGATCTGCTGACCCCACGCTGCGAAATCGATAATTAATATCGGAGAAAACAGCGAGAGCGCTCGCGGGCTTCCAGTATGTGTACTGGTTTACCGCCGGTGGGGAATTACACCCCGCCCTGAGAATAAGCGGGTTTACTATAACGCTAATACCTCGATAGGGCAATTGATCCGCCGCAGGAAATAGGGCAAAACATATGCTGAATTACAGTAAAATTATGCTGAATATGTACAAAGCAGATGTCAGATTTCATTTATACCCATTACACTTGCTATAGTAATAACTTACATAACCTAATCAGGAAAGCGACATGATTGACCCAAAGAAGATTGAGCAAATCGCCCGTCAAGTGCATGAATCTATGCCAAAAGGTATCCGGGAATTGGGTGATGATGTGGAGAAAAAAATTCGTCAGGTCTTGCAAGCACAGCTGACCCGATTGGATTTGGTGAACCGTGAAGAGTTCGATATTCAGACGCAGGTTCTGCTCCGCACACGCGAGAAGATTGCTCACCTGGAACAGCGTATGACCGAGCTGGAAGCGAAACTCTCTACGGAAGCAAAGCCCGCCGCAGCGCCGGAAAACGACTAATCATCACAACCGCTCGTCATCATCGCGATGCAGCGCCCTAATCAGGGCGTTGCTCGATGCTCTACCCCGCGCCAGCGGCAGCACGCCGAAACACAAATTTCATGTCACGGAGTTCAGAATAAACGGCTCAGTGGGAAACCAGTTCGACCTGTTTACGCGGTAGGAACAACCACAGCACAGCCAGCATGATTAACGCATACAGCGATTTCCAGCCGATCATCAGCAACAGTGCACAGCAGAGCAGACCGCCGATTGCCGCCATCACTTTGGCGCGCCCTTTCAGCAAACGCCACCCCGCCAACATACACAGCAGGTAAATCAGTACAAAGATGCCGTTCGCGTACACAATCAGCATATCCAGCGGTAGTCGCAGCCAGTAAATTAACAGGCAGCACACCAGACAGCAGACCACCACAACCGACAGGGCATTCACCGGCGTTTGCCCTGCGGACAGCGTCGCCAGCGCGCTTCCTTTCGGCGCCTGAGACCAGACTAAACGGGCAAAGCCCTGCGTGTAGATATTCACGCTCGCAAAGCAGGCCAGATACCCGACAAAGCAGGCAATCCACAGCGCATGCTGACCAAACAATTGCACAACGATACCCGGTAGCGAGGCCGTTGCGACAATACCTTCTCCGTACGCCTTAAAATGCAATACGGCTACCGTACATCCCCAATATACCGCACCGGCAACCAGCATGCCGATGAGTAAAGCCCGTGGGAAATCCCGCTCCGGCACCCGAAATTCCGTCGCCATGTGAGCAAAGGCCTCAAGACCGACAAAGCACCAGAACATCACGGCCAGCGCACCGAACGTGTTAGACCATGACAGTTCTTCTACCGACGGCCAGGGAATGTGTGCGGGCGTGATATCACCCTGCCACCAGATCGCAATAACCAACCCCACTACCAGCATCGCAATGACGATCTGAATGTTGGCACTGGATCCCGCACTGCGCAGGCCAAGCAGCCAGATACCGCCCAGCGTCAGCAACTGTACGCAGAGTAACCCCAGATCGCTCCAGCCAAACGCCGCCTGCCAGAACCCGGCAGCAATCTGCAAGGCAGCAGGTAGACCCAGCGGGATAACGGACAGAAATAGCCAACCAGTCACACGCGCCATGCGCGGTCCAAAAGCGAGGTTAACAAAGTGCGCAGCCCCGCCCGCATTAGGAAAATGTTGTCCCAGCGCGGCAAAACCAATGGCGATGGGAAAAACAAGCAGGATCAAGATCGGCCACGCCCATAGGCTGTCTTGCTGTGCCAACTGTGCGACCAACGCGGGAACAGCAAACACCCCAGTTCCCAGCAGAGAAGTAGACAGCAGCCCCACTCCTTGAATCAGGCCAAGCTCCTGTTTTAACCCTTTTGCTTCATTCACAACGTTTCACCTTTTCTTGCTTTTTACACCACACCACGGCCGGTTCGAAGAATAAAAAAAGCCTCCACTAACGGAGGCTTCTCTCACCCACAGCATTCACAAACTTTATGCTTTCGTATGCGCTTTTATGCTTTCACACACTTTTTATATGTTCACACAAGTGTGCTATCAGGCGTTGGCTTTCAGCACATCGCGAATGCGGGCTTTGTAGGATTCAACCTTCTGCGGCGTCATCATACGACGTTCATCATCCTGCACCACACCGCCAACATCGTCAGCAATACGCTGTGCAGACTGTAACATCAGTTTAAAGTTTTGGCCGGCATCGCCATAAGACGGCACCATCATGAAAATGGACACGCCGGGCGTCGAGAATTCGGACATCGCATCGACATTAAAGGATCCGGGTTTAACCATATTCGCCAGACTGAATAACACCGGGCCTGCGCCAGCGGGGTTCACATGGCGATGGAAAATGTTCATTTCACCAAACTGGAAACCGGCCTGAAGCAGACTTTGTAACAGCAGTTCGCCACCAATGACACCGCCCTGATGCGCCACGACATGCAGCACCAAAACCGCTTCTTTTGCCGCTGCGGGTTCAACCGGCTCAGCAGGTCGCTGAGGCTGTGCAGGCGCGGGCTGAACTTTCTCATGCAGCGAATGTGAGACAGGCTGCTGTGGAGCAGAGGCTGGCGCGTCATACGCAAACGGCTCACGCGGCGCGCCAATGCTCGGTTCAGGAATCGTGGTTTCTCTCGGGACGACGACCTGCGGATGAGTATCACCACGTACTTGCGCACGCGGAGAATCCACTGGCGTAGCCTCATCCAGTAGAGGATCGTAAGAAGAAACGGGAGACATATGCTCGAACGGCGATTTCGCCTCTGAACGAGCGTCTTCACGTACATTGTTATTCAGTGGAGGGCTATCAAATGACGCATTATCAAATGATGAGTGATCGAGTGAAGCGCTGCCAAATGAAGGCTCACTCTGCTGCGGGCGGCCACCCTTCACGCGAACTTCGCCAACGCCTTCATCCAGATCGTCAAGCGGCGTTTCATCACGCGCTTTTTTTGCACGTTTAACCGGGCGGTCACGAAAAAGGGACGAACGCTCTTTACGGCTAGTCCACAAGCCGTGCAGTAACAGCGCTATTATAGCGATCGCGCCAACAACGATTAATATCAGACGCAAGTCCTGCATCATTGCTATCCCAATTGTTCCAACAAAACATTGCCACCACGGCAAATACCCATACTACTAACTCTATTTGCCTGAGTACACAAGTGCAAGCCTGCACGGTACTTTATGACAATAAAGATAGATACAACGCACTTTTTTGCTGCTTTTTCATCCAAATGCAGGCTAGTCAGCATAAGATCATCCCGATATGATGCCTCAACAAACAAATGACTGAGTCTATCGGCACTATGTCTTCAGAAAAACCATCATCTTCCGAAAAAGCGTCTTACGGCAATAACACAGGCCAGGTTCGCAGCGGCATACACTATTTTCTTACCGGATGGCGTCTGATCTCACTGCCGGGCATCCGACGTTTCGTTATTCTGCCCTTACTGATGAACATCGTCCTGATGGGCGGGGCTTTCTGGTGGCTTTTCACCCAGTTGAATGACTGGATTCCGCAGATCATGAGCCACATTCCGAGCTGGCTGCAATGGCTCAGCTACCTCATTTGGCCACTTGCCGTCCTCTCCATTTTGCTGGTATTCAGCTACCTGTTCAGTACGATTGCCAATTTTATTGCCGCACCGTTTAACGGCTTGTTGGCAGAGCAGTTGGAAGCAAAACTGACCGGCCAAACGTTGCCAGACAGCGGCATACTCGGTATCGCTAAAGACGTCCCACGCATCATGAAGCGCGAAGTCCAAAAACTGGCGTATTACCTGCCACGCGCGATTGTGCTACTGCTTCTCTATTTCATCCCCGGCATTGGACAAACTGTCGCGCCGTTACTGTGGTTCCTGTTCAGTGCGTGGATGCTGTCGATTCAGTACTGCGATTATCCTTTTGATAACCACAAAGTGAGCTTTGCCACGATGCGTCAGGCATTACGTCGCCATAAAGTCGCCAATATGCAGTTTGGCGCCTTGGTCAGCCTGTTTACGCTGGTGCCTTTTTTGAATCTGGTCATCATGCCCGTCGCGGTATGTGGTGCAACGCAACTGTGGGTGGATCGCTATCGCGATCTGTCAGCAACCCTGCCGAAAAAATCGCCATAAAAAGACAGCAAGCACTGGCTGATAACGGCCAGTGTTTTCTATTGTAATGAAAAGATATTTCTTAAGAACATAACGATATAGCAATTCTTTACTTCACTGAAAAGTGTGAACGGGTATTCTCTCTATGTTCGCAAAAATTTCATACAGTTATAAGGACAGGCTATGAGCAAGATCTACGAAGACAATTCTTTCACAATCGGCCATACGCCGCTGGTTCGCCTGAACCGTATCGGCAACGGACGCATTCTGGCTAAAGTGGAATCCCGTAACCCTAGCTTCAGCGTAAAATGCCGTATCGGCTCTAACCTGATTTGGGATGCAGAAAAGCGTGGCGTTCTCAAACCGGGCATCGAACTGGTTGAACCGACCAGCGGAAATACAGGGATTGCCCTAGCCTACGTCGCGGCGGCTCGCGGTTACAAGCTCACACTCACCATGCCAGAAACCATGAGTATCGAGCGTCGTAAGTTGCTGAAAGCGCTGGGTGCCAACCTGGTGCTGACCGAAGGCGCAAAAGGCATGAAAGGTGCCATCGCCAAGGCAGAAGAGATTGTCGCCAGCGATCCGAGCCGTTATCTGCTGTTGCAGCAGTTCAGCAACCCAGCGAACCCGGAGATTCACGAAAAGACCACCGGCCCTGAAATCTGGGAAGATACTGACGGTCAGGTTGATGTCTTTATCTCTGGCGTCGGTACAGGCGGTACGCTGACGGGCGTGAGCCGCTACATCAAGAACACCAAAGGCAAGGCCATCATCAGCGTGGCGGTTGAACCTACCGATTCACCGGTAATCACTCAGGCGCTGGCAGGCCAAGAGCTGAAGCCAGGCCCACACAAGATTCAGGGCATCGGCGCGGGTTTCATTCCAGGTAACCTGGATCTGAAACTGATTGACCGTGTAGAAAAAGTAACGAACGAAGAAGCGATCAGCACCGCACGCCGTCTGATGGAAGAAGAAGGCATTCTGGCCGGTATTTCTTCCGGTGCAGCCGTTGCCGCAGCGCTGAACTTGCTCAAAGAAAAAGAATTTGAAGATAAAACTATCGTCGTTATTCTGCCTTCTTCCGGCGAACGCTACCTCAGCACAGCACTCTTTGCCGACCTGTTCACCGAGCAGGAACTGCAACAATAGCCTTCCGGTCGCACTCGAACAATAAGTGACCAATGTGTTAAAAAAGCACCTATTTAGGTGCTTTTTTGTGGCACAGTTCAAACTTTCCACCACATGTGGATTGCTTTTCTGCATCAGGTTTAGTATTTAACCGAACAATTATTTTGATGCGTGAAATTAATATTCGACAAATACTACGCCCCGCCACATGCTTTTCCCCCTCGCACGATAGCCCACATCGCCGTTTTGCGACTGAGGTTAAGATAATGGGTAGCGGAAGCTGCGGTGTTTGATGGTATTTTATTCAGGAAATACGTTTGACGGTTTTCTTGTCGCATCGTGGCCTGCCCCTGTAACATAAACCAGGAGCTAACCAAACAGGCTAAAGTTCAGTGAATCAGCTAGACTTTAGTTCCACAACATTAATCTAATCCATAAGTTGGGGAAAAAAGCATGTTCCAGCAAGAAGTGACTATCACCGCACCAAATGGCCTGCACACTCGTCCTGCTGCTCAGTTCGTCAAAGAAGCCAAAGGCTTCACCTCTGAAATCACCGTGACGTCCAACGGCAAGAGCGCTAGCGCCAAAAGCCTGTTCAAATTACAAACACTCGGCTTAACACAAGGGACTGTAGTGACTATCGCTGCGGAAGGCGAAGACGAGCAAAAAGCGGTTGAACATCTGGTCAAACTGATGGCTGAGCTCGAGTAACCGACGAGTTTTTTTAGTGAACACCAGAATCGAGTAAGGTAGGGTTATGATTTCAGGCATATTAGTATCACCGGGTATTGCTTTTGGTAAGGCACTGTTACTGAAAGAAGATGAAATCCTCATCAACCGGAAAAAAATCTCTGCGGATCAGGTGGAGCAGGAAATTGAACGTTTTCTGACTGGCCGTTCCAAAGCATCCGCACAGTTGGAAGCTATCAAGAAGAAAGCGGGCGAGACGCTGGGCGCAGAGAAAGAAGCCATCTTCGAAGGCCACATCATGTTGCTGGAAGATGAAGAGTTCGAGCAGGAAATCATAGCCCTGATTAAAGATGAACATGCTTCCGCCGATGCCGCCGCGTTTTCCGTCATCGAAAACCAGGCTAAAGCGCTGGAAGAGCTTGATGACGAATATCTGAAAGAACGCGCCGCAGACATGCGTGATATCGGAAAGCGTTTGCTCAGAAACATTCTCAATATGCCTATCATCGATCTGGGCGATATTCAGGATGAAGTCATTCTGGTTGCAACGGATCTGACGCCGTCAGAAACCGCACAGCTGAATCTGGACAAAGTGCTGGGCTTTATCACCGACCTCGGTGGCCGCACGTCTCACACGTCTATTATGGCCCGTTCTCTGGAGCTGCCCGCCATCGTCGGCACGACAGATGTGACCCGGCAGGTCAAAAACGGCGACTATCTGATTCTGGATGCCGTAAATAACCAGATTTATCAGAATCCGACCGCAGAAAAAATTGAAGAATTAAAAGCCATTCAGCAGCAGTACAGCGCTGAAAAGCATGAGCTGGCCAAATTGAAAGATCTGCCTGCCATCACGCTGGATGGTCATCAGGTTGAAGTCTGTGCCAACATCGGTACCGTGCGTGATGTCGCGGGTGCTGAGCGCAACGGCGCAGAAGGTGTCGGCCTGTATCGTACCGAATTCCTGTTCATGGATCGTGACTCGCTGCCTACCGAAGAAGAGCAGTTCCAGGCATATAAGGCAGTTGCCGAAGCCGTTGGCGCTCAGGCCGTTATCGTCCGTACCATGGATATCGGCGGTGACAAAGACCTGCCTTACATGAACCTGCCGAAGGAAGAGAACCCGTTCCTTGGCTGGCGTGCTATCCGTATTTGTCTGGATCGTAAAGAAATTTTGCATGCCCAGTTGCGTGCTATTCTGCGCGCGTCCAGCTTTGGCAAACTGCGTATCATGTTCCCGATGATTATCTCCGTGGAAGAAGTACGTGAGCTGAAAGCCGAATTGGAAATGTTGAAAGCGCAGCTGAGAGAAGAAGGTAAAGCCTTCGATGAAAGCATTGAAGTCGGCGTGATGGTTGAAACACCTGCCGCCGCCGCTATCGCGCCACATTTAGCCAAAGAAGTCGACTTCTTTAGTATTGGGACAAATGACTTAACCCAGTATACTCTGGCAGTAGATCGCGGTAATGAGCTGATTTCTCATCTCTATAACCCGATGTCCCCTGCCGTCCTTACCCTGATCAAACAGGTTATCGACGCGTCTCATGCCGAAGGCAAGTGGACAGGGATGTGTGGTGAGCTCGCCGGTGACGAACGTGCTACACTACTGTTATTGGGAATGGGTCTGGACGAATTCAGCATGAGTGCGATCTCTATCCCGAGCATCAAGAAAATCATCCGTAATGCGAATTACGAAGATGCGAAGGCGCTGGCGGAGCAAGCACTCGCTCAACCGACAGCACAAGAGTTAAGCAATCTGGTGAGCCGCTTTATTAAAGAAAAAACGCTCTGCTGATTCTGCTTTACCTAATAGGTTTCAAGGTGGCAATCAGCACCCCGACAGGCGATAGATTCGCAGTCGGGGTAGCGAAGAAAACCAATGCCATACCAACTTGAAAGATTAGGGTATACGCTGGCCCAATATTAATGCTTAGGAGAGAATCATGGGTTTGTTCGATAAATTGAAGTCTCTGGTTTCTGACGACAAAAAAGACACTGGCAGCATCGAAATCATTGCCCCGCTGTCCGGTGAAATCGTCAATATTGAAGACGTTCCTGATGTCGTATTCGCAGAGAAAATCGTCGGTGACGGTATTGCCATCAAGCCAACTGGCAACAAGATTGTCGCACCGGTAGACGGCACCATCGGTAAGATTTTTGAAACCAACCATGCGTTTTCCATCGAGTCTGACAGCGGCATTGAGCTGTTTGTGCACTTTGGTATTGATACCGTTGAATTGAAAGGCGAAGGCTTCAAGCGCATCGCCGAAGAAGGCCAGCGCGTGAAGAAAGGCGATCTCATTATTGAGTTTGACCTAGCTGTGCTGGAAGAAAAAGCGAAGTCTACTCTGACACCAGTGGTTATTTCCAACATGGATGAAATCAAGGAATTGACCAAACTGAGTGGTACGGTTGTTGTCGGTGAAACGCCGGTTATCCGTATCAAAAAGTAAGCCACGTTCTACGGACGGTTTACTACGTTTGCACGAAACGGCACCCGGATGGTGCCGTTTTCGTTTCAGGCTTTCCAGCGCGGTACACACAAGCGAATCACTAATCCGCACTGTTCACCGTTATCTGCCTCAATATGCCCACCGTGCGCCAGCACGACTTTACGGGTAATCGCCAGCCCCAGCCCATAGCCTTTGCCAGACAGCGGCGAATCAATGCGAATGAAAGGATCGAAGATACTGGAAAGCTTACTTTTCTCCACGCCAGGCCCCTGATCGGCGACCTGAATCATCCACTCATGTTCATTGCCAATGAGCGACACGGCAACCTGCTGCTCAGGTGCTGAAAAACGTAGCGCATTGCGCATCACATTATCAACCGCCCTGCGCATCAGCTCCGCGTTGCCTTTAATCGTGTAGTCTTCGTCTTCATCCGCCGCGAGCAGAATTTCAACGTTAGTAACCTGCGCTTCATAGCGCGCATCGTTGACCACCGCCGTCACCAGCCCCAGTAAATCGAAATAGGCTTCCTCAATACCGGAATGCTCCGTACGCGACAACGTCAGCAGTTCGCCAATCATCTTATCCATCAGCAAAGCTTCACGTTCGATGCGCTGCAACGAATTATCTATATTATTTGGGTTCTGTCTTATCAACCCGATAGCGAGCTGCAAGCGCGCCAGCGGAGAGCGCAGTTCGTGCGAGACATCATGAAGCAGTTGTTCACGCGCGCTGGCCAGACTGTCCAGCCGTTCGACCATTGAATCGAAATCCCGCGCCACATCACTGATTTCATCATGACGTTTATGCATCACCGGCAGCAGACGCACGTTCAGATCCCCCTGCGCAACCTGATCAAAACTGGCGCGGATCTGGTTCAATGGACGTGCAAGACTCCATGCCAGCACCGAGCTGAACAGCAGGCCGCCTATCCCCGCGATGATCACAAGCGGCATGGGCACGTTAAGAAACTCGACAGGACGTGGAGGACGGAATTCGCGGCGTAACAATTCGGTGTCATAGCGTATCTGATACCACTTTCCGGCAGGGCCGCTGACCTGCTTGATAATGTGCGTGGCACGCTGCACGCCACGTTTATCCGGCATGAAAGCATCGTCAGGCATAGCATTCTGCGGAGTGGACACCAACTCCCGATCGGACAGCGGCAACGGCGATTCCGTGATGGAAATGTAGTGCTGCTCTTGCTGCGGCAGCAGCGATATCACATCGTTCAGTTCGCCCAAGCCGCCATGTTGCAGCGCCGCAGCCACCATCTCCGTTTGTATCGTCGCAATGCGCGACACCACGATTTCTTCCAGCGGCTTATGGCGCTCGCCGTAAAAAGAAAAAGCCAGCCACAGCAGTTGGGACATGACGAGAAACGTTAGCCAAAACCCGAGCAATATCTTCCAGAAAAGTCGTCCACGAATTATCATCAGCGAATCCGGTATCCCACACTGCGCACGGTTTCAATCGTCATGGTACTGCCCGGCAAGGCTCCGAGTTTCTGACGAATATTACTGATGTGCACGTCCACGCTGCGGTCATAAGCCTCACGGCGACGGCCCAGGCATTTTTCGGACAGCTCATCTTTTGACACCACCCGCTCGGGGTAACGCAGTAGCAGCTCCAGCAAATTAAATTCAGAGGCCGTCAGATCAAACGGCTTCCCGCGCCATTCGCTAATGCGCGTTGCTGGGTTCAATACCAGATCGCCACTGGCCGCCAGACTCTCGTCCCGTTTTGTGTTCGGCTGATCGTCATAGCGACGTAACACCGCTCGCAGTCTCGCCACCAGCTCACGCGGATAGCAAGGTTTAGGCATATAGTCATCCGCACCCATTTCCAGACCGATGACCCTGTCGATATTATCGCCTCTCGCCGTCAGCATAATAACGGGCAACTGCTGGGTTTTTCTGATCTGACGCAGCACGTCAATCCCGCTCATATCCGGCAGCATGACATCCAAAATCATCGCGGTGTAATCCCCCGACATCGCGCCCTCGACGCCCTCTTTGCCCGTCAGTACCCGTGAGGTCGAAAACCCTTCCGCATTCAGATACTCACAAAGCATATCGCCCAGTTCTACGTCGTCATCGACCAGTAAAATATTCATATCCTGTCCTTATTAATCGGGTATACCCTACCTATTCGAGTTGCGGGAAGGAAACGCACATGCAACTTGAAGTATGATGGATATAGATGACGTATTCTCAGGCCTGGCGTGAATATTCGCAGCCAGATTTACTTAATCCTTACCATTTATTGCAGCAAAGATTACCGCTACCTTTACGGACTCGGGGTAAATTACTCACCTGAGTTATTTACTCCCGTTCAGATGCATTCATTAAGGACGACTTCCCCTGATGCAATCACGATTTTTTACACGACGCCGTACGACGATCGCGCTTGGTCTTATCGCCGCTGCCGTGCTGCTTCATTTGTTTTTCAACAAGCCATCGCCCGCGCCCAATGCGCTTACCGCCACCGCAGAGATCGCGGATCTTGAACAAACGGTACTCGCTGACGGCAAAATTGAGGCGCAGAAGCTGGTCAGCGTCGGTGCACAGGCCTCAGGGCAAATCAAAGCGCTGCACGTCGAACTCGGCGATAAGGTGAAAAAAGGCCAATTGATCGCCGAGATTGATGACCTCACCCAGCAAGACACGCTAAAAAACAGTGAGGCGGCGTTAAAAAACATTCAGGCGCAGCGCACTGCCAAACTGGCAGAATTGCGTAATAACGAATTAAGCTGGCAACGTCAGCAAATGTTGATGAAACGTGGCGTCGGCGCACAGGCTGACTACGATAGCGCGAAAGCGACGCTGGATGCCACCCGAGCCAACATCGACGCGCTGGACGCCCAAATCATTCAGGCACAGATTACCGTCAACACCGCCAAGGTTAATCTGGGATACACCCAAATCCGTTCACCGATGGACGGCACCGTGGTGTCTATTCCTGTTGAAGCAGGGCAAACGGTCAACGCGATTCAGACGACGCCGACCATCGCTAAAGTCGCCAATCTGGACACCATGACCATCAAGGTGAAAATCTCAGAGGCTGACGTCGTCAAGGTAAAAACCGGCATGCCCGTGTGGTTCAGTATTCTGGGTGAGCCGACTAACCGTTACGAAGCCACACTGAGCTCGATTGAACCCGCGCCAGACTCCATCGACACAGACTCGACCACGACGTCATCCAGTTCGAGCAGCAGTACCAGTTCATCATCCAGCACCGCAATCTATTACAACGGCCTGTTCGATGTGAAGAACCCTGGCGGCGTATTGCGCATTTCCATGACAGCACAGGTGTATATTCTGCTGTCTTCGGTGAAAAATGCCATTGTCGTTCCAGCGACAGCGTTAACCTCACGCGATGGCATGTGGTACGTGCAGGTCGTGAATGCGAATAAAAAGATCGAATCACGTCTAGTCACACTCGGTCTGAATGATAACGTGCGCACTCAGATCCGTTCGGGGCTCAGCGTTGGGGAACAGGTGGTCATCAGTCCATCATCCGGTGATGTCGCGTCTACGCATCCCGGCCCGCCGATGGGGATGTAACACATGTCCACCTCCTTACTTAAGCTAACCGGTATTACCCGCCGCTTTTCCAGCGGCGAACAGGATGTCACCGTCCTCAAGGACATCAATCTGACCATCAATCAGGGAGAGATGGTGGCGATTGTCGGTGCGTCCGGGTCGGGAAAATCCACGCTGATGAATATTCTCGGCTGTCTGGATAAACCGTCCTCCGGTGATTATCAAGTGGCAGGACGCGCCGTTGGCAAACTGGACAACGACCAGCTCGCGGAACTGCGCCGCGAGCATTTCGGCTTTATTTTCCAGCGCTATCATCTGCTCGGCGACCTCAGCGCGCTGGGGAATGTTGAAGTTCCAGCCATTTATGCTGGAAAGAGCCGGCTGGCACGCCGTCAACGAGCGGCAGAGCTGCTAACTCGGCTAGGGCTGGAAAATCGTCTCCACTATCGTCCCAGCCAGCTTTCCGGCGGCCAGCAGCAGCGCGTGAGTATCGCGCGGGCGCTGATGAACGGCGGCGGCATCATTCTGGCGGATGAACCCACCGGTGCGCTGGACACTCACAGCGGCAACGAGGTGCTGAGCATACTTCGCGATCTGCACAGACAAGGTAATACCGTCGTGATCGTGACCCACGATATGACGATCGCCGAACACGCTCAGCGCATCATCGAACTGCGCGATGGTGAAGTGATTGCCGATCGACAAACGCGTCCCGAAGCGGCCACAGAACCGCCCTCGAAAGCCGCAAGCTCTCCAGCGACTTCCGCCCTGAATCAGTTCAAAGATCGCTTTATTGACGCGTTTAAAATGGCGCTGTTGGCAATGAACGCCCAGCGGATGCGCACCTTTCTGACCATGCTCGGCATCATCATCGGCATTGCGTCTGTCGTCTCGGTCGTCGCACTGGGAAAAGGCTCACAGGAGCAAGTGCTGGCAGACATCAATTCGATGGGCACCAGCACGCTGGAAATTTTCCCCGGCAAAGACTTCGGCGACATGGACGCCAGCGCCATCCAAACGCTGCGGGCCAGTGATATCCAGCCGCTGACACAGCAGCCCTACGTACATAGCGTCACGCCGTCTATCTCCACCAGCGTCACGATGCGCTACGGTAACATTGCCGTTTCCGCCAGCGTCTCCGGGGTGGGTGAACAGTTCTTCACCGTACGTGGTTATACGCTGCAACGCGGCGTGCTTTTCCCTCGCAGCAGCGTTGATGAACTGACGCAGGACGCCGTGATTGACAAAAACACGCTTAACAAGCTCTTTCCTCACGGCGAAGATCCCATTGGGCAAGTGATTCTACTGGGCTCGCTGCCCGTACGGATTATCGGCGTCGTCAGCAAGAATCAGGGCGGCTTCGGCAGCGATGAAAACCTGAATGTGTGGGTGCCGTACACGACGGTGATGAAACGCATGGTTGGGCAGTCCTACCTGAAAAGCATCACGGTGCGGGTGAAAGACAATGTTGATATGAACGTCGCCGAGAAAAGCATCACTACACTGCTAACGCAGCGGCACGGCACGAAAGATTTCTTTATCATGAACACCGACAGTATCCGTCAGATGATCGAAAAAACCACCACCACGCTCACGCTGCTGGTGTCGATGATCGCACTGATTTCGCTGCTGGTCGGCGGTATCGGCGTGATGAACATCATGCTGGTATCCGTCACCGAGCGAACCCGAGAGATCGGCGTTCGTATGGCGGTTGGCGCACGCACCAGCGATATTATGCAGCAGTTTCTGATCGAAGCTGTGCTGGTTTGCCTGTTCGGCGGCGTCATCGGCGTGGCGCTGTCGCTGGCAATCGGCGTGCTGTTCGCACAGTTCAGCAGCAATTTCGCGATGATCTATTCCAGTTCCTCGATTATTGCCGCGTTCCTGTGCTCCAGCCTGATCGGTATTATCTTCGGCTTCTTCCCCGCCCGTCGTGCCGCACGGATGGAACCGATTCACGCGCTGGAGCGGGAATAGCCAACGCACATGCAACTCGAAGTATGACGAGTAACGTTAATCAAATACCCCGGTGGACAGATACCGATCGCCGCGATCGCAGGCGATTGCCACAATCACGCTGCCGGGGTTTTCCGCCGCAACCCGCAACGCACCGGCCACCGCACCACCGGAACTGACGCCACAGAAGATGCCTTCCTGACGCGCCAGTTGTCGCAGCGTATTCTCGGCGTCCACCTGCGTCATATCCAGAATGCGATCAACCAGATCGGCACGAAAAATCCCTGGCATATAGTCTGGTGTCCAGCGGCGAATACCGGGAATATGGCTCCCCTCCGCAGGCTGTAGCCCGACCGTACAGATTGCCGGATTCTGCTGCTTCAGATAACGACTGACGCCGGAAATTGTGCCGGTCGTTCCCATACTAGAAATAAAATGGGTCAGCTTGCCCGCCGTCTGCTGCCAGATTTCCGGACCAGTAGTCAGAAAATGCGCCAGCGAATTGTCAGGGTTATTAAACTGATCGAGCGTTTTCCCTTCCCCCGCCAGCACCATCTGTTTCGCCCGATCCCTCGCCCCTTCCATCCCCAACTTGCGATTAACCAACACCAGCTCTGCGCCATACGCGCGCATCGCAGTCTGGCGTTCATAGCTCATGTTGTCCGGCATTAGCAGGCGCAGCCGGTAGCCTTTTACCGCTGCAATCATCGCCAGCGCAATGCCGGTGTTCCCGCTGGTCGCTTCAATGAGCCGATCACCAGGTGCGATGTCACCACGATTTTCCGCCTGTTGGATCATGGAGAACGCGGCGCGATCTTTTACCGATCCGGCTGGGTTATTCCCTTCCAGCTTCAGCCAGATTTCACTGTTCAATCCCTGTGTTATGCGCTGCAATTTCACCAGCGGGGTATTGCCAATATACTGCTCAAGCGTTGTCACAAGTTGAGTCCTAAAAAGTCTCACCCACTTACGGAGTGAACGATAAAATTAACGTTGCTGACAACCCCATGATGGTTAATTCGAGATACCCGGGGCGACCACAGGGCGAGGTATCCCTGTGTTTTCTCTAAAATCTGACTTTGCCAGCAATCTCAATTTACTGCTTTTCAGGCGGATTCTGTTCCCGCCCTTGCGCCATTTGCCGCTTTACCCGCCACTGCAACGCGCTTTTGATGAACAGCGTCAGTATTGCCATCACGGTTAATAACGCCGCCGCAGTAAACGCCCCCACGCTGTTATAATCCTGATGCAACAATTCGACCTGTAGCGGCAGCGTGTAGGTTTCACCGCGAATCGAGCCCGACACCACGGACACGGCACCAAACTCACCAATCGCACGGGCATTGGTCAGCACCACGCCATACAGCAGCGCCCAGCGAATATTCGGTAGCGTCACCCGATAGAACACTTGCCAGCCCGACGCGCCGAGCAACACCGCCGCTTCTTCTTCCTGACTGCCCTGACTCATCATCACCGGAACCAGCTCCCTAACCATAAACGGACAGGTCACGAATATCGTCACCAGCGCGATGCCCGGCCAGGCAAACATCAGCTGTATCCCCTGCTCATCCAGCCAGCCGCCAACCGGGCCGTTGGTGCTGTAAAAGAGCAGATACAGCAAACCCGCCACCACAGGCGAAACAGCAAAAGGAATGTCGATCAGCGTGAGCAGTAGTTGCCGTCCCGGAAACTGAAAGCGCGTGACCAGCCACGCCAGCAGCGTACCAAACACCAGATTCACGGGTACGACAATCGCGACCACCAGCAGCGTGAGGCCAATGGCATGCACCATGTCAGGATCGCTCAGGTTACGCCAGACGCCCCCCAACCCATGCGACAGCGCCGCGGCAAAAATTGACACTAAGGGGATGACCAGCATGATGAGCGATAATATCACGCCCAGCGCAATCAACGCCGCTCTCGCCCCGTTGCGCTCCTGTCGCACCGGATGGGATTGACGCGGCGGCGTCACAGTCGGTATCTCTGCCATTACACGCTCCGGGTCCGTTGACCAAAACGGCTTTGCAGCACATTGACGGCAAACAGGATCAATAAGGACGCGGCTAACACGACGGAAGCAATCGCGCTGGCGGCAGGGAAATCAAACTCCTGCAAACGGATAAAAATCATCAGCGAAACGACTTCCGTTTGCCAGGCAATGTTCCCCGCAATAAAGATAACCGCGCCAAATTCGCCCAGACTGCGGGCAAATGACAGCGCGGTGCCCGTTAAGAGCGCCGGGGTTAACTCCGGTAAAATGACGTAGCGAAAACACTGCCAGCGGTTTGCTCCCAGCGTTTGCGCCGCCTCTTCGTATTCCGGCCCCAGATCTTCCAACACGGGTTGGACGGTACGCACCACAAAAGGAATGCTGGTGAACGCCATCGCGACCGTAATCCCCAGCCAGGTATACGACACCTTGATGCCATACTCAGCCAACCATGCACCGTACCAGCCGGTCGTTGAAAACAGTGCAGCCAGTGTCAGCCCCGCCACGGCGGTAGGAAGCGCAAAGGGTAAGTCCATCAATCCATCCAACAAGGCTCGGCCGGGAAAGCGATAACGCGTCAGAATCCACGCCATTAACAGACCGAATCCGGCATTAAATACCGTCGCGAGCCCCGCCGCCAAGAGCGTGACTTTGTAAGCCGCCACCACCTGCGGATTGGAGATCACCGTCCAGTACTGTGCCAGACTCATTTCTGAGAGTTGCATGACCAACGCGCTTAGAGGCAGCAGCAGAATCAGACAGACGAACAGCAGGCTGCTGCCCAGACTCAGCGCGAATCCCGGCAGCACCCGTTTACCTGAACCAGAAAAGACGTTGCTCGACCTCAAAGACATTACTGACGACCAGCCGCCAGCAATTTATCCAGTTCACCACCGGTTTCAAAGTGGGTTTTCATCACCTGTGGCCACGCCCCAAACTGATCTTCCACTCGGAATAAGCTGGTCTCTGGGAAGCGGGATTTCAGCGTTTGCGTCAATTCAGGGTTATTCACACGGTAGTAAAAATCGGTGATGACCTTCTGCGCCTCTGGGCTATACAGATAATTCAGATAGGCCTTTGCCGCCTGTTCGGTGCCATTCTTCTCCACATTCTTATCGATCCACGCCACGGGGAATTCCGCCAGCACGTTGACCTTCGGGACGATCACCTCGTAGTTCTCAGCACCGTATTGATTACGAATGTTATTCACCTCGGATTCAAAGCTGATCAACACATCCCCCAGCTTACGTTCCACAAACGTAGTGGTTGCGCCACGGCCGCCGGTATCAAAGACCTCGACGTTCGCCAGAAAACGCGTGACCCACGCGCGGGTTTTGGCCTCATCGCCACCGTTGGCTTTACTGGTCGCTCCCCACGCCGCCAGATAGGTATAGCGAGCATTGCCGGAGGTTTTCGGATTCGGGAAAATCAGCTTAACGTCATCACGCACCAGATCGTTCCAGTCGTGAATCCCTTTGGGGTTACCTTTGCGAACCAGAAAGGCCATGGTGGAGTAGAACGGAGAGCTGTTATTCGGTAAACGCGCCTGCCAATCAGCCGGAATCAGTTGCCCGCGATCGTGCAGGATCTGGACATCCGTCACTTGGTTATAGGTCACAACATCGGCCTTCAAGCCTTGCAGGATAGCCAACGCCTGTTTAGACGAACCTGCATGCGATTGTTTGATCGTCAGCGGATCGCTAGGATGCTGCGACAGCCACTGTTTTTCAAAACCGGGGTTGAGCGCCACAAATAGCTCACGCGACACATCATAAGAGCTATTCAGCAGCTCGGTAGCAGAGACCATGCTCTGCCCGCCCAGCAGCAATGACAGCGCCAGAGAACCTTTCACTAGCCAGCCTTTCACCTGTATATGATTCATCTTATGTCCTGCCAGAGTTAGCGCCTATTCGCTAGGCCTTGTTGTGGGAGCCGTTTTTACATAACCGCTTTTGTATATACCCTAAATAATTCGAGTTGCGTGACAAAACGTGAGCGTTTTGAACAACGCTCTGCGTTGGTCCTTTAGGACAAGGCCACATGGCCTTGTAACGCGGCAACCGAGCGAATCCCCAGGAGCTTACTCAGGTAAGTGACTGGGGTGAGTAAGGACAAATTGGCTAAGCCAATTTGAACGCCGTTTACGGCGGCCCTTCAGGGCGAGGCTCAGAGATGAGCCGAGTATTGCCAACGCACAAGCAGCTTGAAGTATGACGGGTATAGCGAGAATCAGTGTAGGGGGAAGTGACGGTTAACATATAACCTTTATATATAATATTTCGGGATTTTTAAGCGCTGAAGGGCATAACGCCGCGACGAGAAACAACAAGGGAAAAGAAGTGGCTGGAAGAGGAAAATCCTGCAAAGAAGTGGAAAAAATCGATGCCTGCATGAACGCAGGCATCGGGGAAATAGGTCAGATCTTACAGCGATAAAAGCTGATCCAGAGAAGGCGCGAAGAAGTAACTGCCGCTGACGGCACGCGTAAAGCGCAGCATGTCATCACGTTTGCCGTCACGATCGCCGAACATGCTCAGCAACTGCTGCTCAATGTTATGCAGACGCGCGCAGTAGGCGATAAAGTAAAGCCCGTTTTTCCCGCTCGCGGTGCCGTAAGGCAGGCTCTGACGCAGAATTTTCAGCCCTTTGCCGTCTTCCTTTAAATCCACACGGCTAAGATGAGAGGTCACAGGGCGCTCATCGGAAGACAGTTCTTCATTATCCTGCTTGGTGCGGCCAATCATTTGCTCTTGCTGTTCCACGCTAAAACGCTGCAACTGCTTCAGATTGTGCTCCCAGCGTTGGGTAAACACGTAGCTGCCCCCCGCATCCGGCTGACCTTCCGGGATAATTGCCACGGCGTGGCGCGCATCGCCCTGCGGATTTTCCGTACCGTCAATGAAGCCGCTTAGATCGCGATCTTCCACCCAACGGAAACCGTGCGTCTCTTCTTCGATACGAATCGCGCTACCAAACGCGGCCAGCGCGGCCTGTGCCAGCGTGAAATTCACATCATGGCGAAGTGATTGAATGTGGATTAACACATCGCGCTGCGTGGCAGGCGCAAGGCCTTTACCCAGCGCTGTGAACGGTTTCAGCTCCGCCGCACCGTGGTTGCAATCCAGATCGCGCCAGACATCGCTGCCAAATGCCAGCACTGCGCCTAATCCCGCATCGGGATACTGCTGCTGTAACTCTTGTAACGTCTGACAGAATTTTTTGCATCCCTGCCGGATAGCATCAAACTCTCCCTGAATCATCGCTTCCATAAAAATGGCAAAACGGCGGTGTTCCAATAAAATACCGCTTTGAATTGGTGTCATTTCTGCTTCCTCAAGCGTCAATTTTTTCTTTGTTGTTATGGTTTACTACGATACTGATGGCACATACGGCCGCCGAAAAAATATCAGGCGGTGCCACTATCATACCGGAAGCCGCCTGACTTTTACCTTGCGTGAAGACAAATTCGTCTTGGATGTAAAGATGCTCTTTTATAAAACGGATGTGTTGCGCGCCTGCGCGTGCCACACGATCTTGCTCACTTTCCAGGTTTTCAGGATATCGTCGGGCGGCATCAAACCTTCCGGGCCGCTCCACTCGCCGGAATAGACGTAGCTGATATGCGCACTCTGCGGCGCAGCACATTCCACGCTCTGCGCATCATCACCTTGCCCTAACTGGCAGGATTCAAACGCTTTACTGTAGGTATTGCTAAAAACATCCCCTATTTTCACCCCACCTGCGCTGCCAATGGCCGGATCCATGACCTCAACTTTGCACACGCTGCCCTTCGGCTGGCCGCTGATGATCATCTTCACGTCTTTGCCATCCAGCGCCTGATAAAAGGCAACCAGTTGACCATTGGACGTCCCCATTCCGCTACGCAGTTGATAACTGCCATCCAGTGCGCTCTGTAGCGCGCCTTCGGACAGCGGCGTACCAGCATTGATGCCACCAATCCCCGCCTCGGTAACCTCCAGCGAACTACCGAACCAGTTAAACGGCGACAGGCTGGACCAGGAGAAATTGGAAAGCGTGCTGCATCCGGTCAGCAGCAGCGGTAAGCCCAACACTAGCGATAAACCCAGCGGGCGAAAATTCATGGCATGTACTCCTCAAGATTGAACGGCTTCCGTCATCAACTACCCTAGCAGGATGGGGGTTGGAGTCTGCGAGCGACGAAAAGTGCCGTAAAAGACAAAATGACGCTGATGTCTGATATTCACCTAACCGTGGATTGAGGGGAAACACGGGGATGAGGCATCCGTAGGGATGCCTCGCACCGTGGTCGCCCCGGAATCTCGATTCTGAAACGATCGACATGAGATAATTCTGCGGAAGATTATAGGGGGCATGGGACAAGAAACCTACCAGAACCGCAGACCTCCCGAAAGCCGGAAGGCCTGCGAGCAACATCAACTGCGCTGTGAGGCAAAATCCGTTAAGTCATAACGGTGCGTAAACAGATCGTCCAGCTCCGTCTGGTGCGTAATCGCCACCACGGTACACATCGGCAACGCCATCTTGACCAGCGCCAAAAGCTGTCTGGCAGCGTCATGATCCAGATTGCTCGTTGCTTCGTCCAGATAGAGCGTATCAGGTTTGGCAATCAGCGCACGGGCAAAGGCAATACGCTGCCGCTCGCCGCCGGAGAACACCCGATCCCAGTTCAGTTGCTCACTCAAACGATCGCGCCACGCGCCCAACCCGACGCTATCGAGCGTCTGACGCAGCATCTCGGTGTCGGCCAGCGGCGGATGTGGATAGCAGAGGATCTCCGCCAGCGTACCCTGACCCAAATAGCTTTGCTGCGGTAGCAATAGGCTACGCCCTTCAAGCGACTGCCAGCGGCCATCGTAATACGGCCACAGACCATTTAGCGTACGTAGCAACGTTGATTTGCCCAGCCCGCTGCGGCCAGACAGCTTACTCCAGCTCCCCGCTTCGCAGCGTAGATCCACACTTTGCAACAGCGGAGAACCCTGTGGTGTGGTGAAAGAGAGTTGCTCAATACGTAAATCCTGACCGACTGGTGCATCGGCCTGTTCAGACTGATGACGTTTGATTTCTTCTTTGAACTGGCTCAGGCGCGCCATACTGGCGGAAAGAATCATCAGTTCCTTATACATCCGAATAAACCAGCTCAACGCAATGTGTATCTGACCAAATGCCCCGCGAATCTGCATCAACCCACCCAGTGTTACTGTTTTACTGAGGAAAGCGGGAAGTGCAGCAAAAATGGGCACAATCTGGCTGACGCGCATATAACCTGAAGTGAAAAAAACCAGATTACGTTCGGCATTCATCAACCGCCAATAATGGGTGACGACGGAAGTAAAATTACGCTTGAGGTGGCTTTTTTCCTGCTGTTCACCACCGTACAACGCAATTTGCTCCGCGTTATCGTGCTTGCGTAACAAAGACGCACGGAAATCCGCTTCCGCACGCTGTTTGTCATAATTGATACCATGCAGACGCTTACCGACCACATGCGTAATCAGGCTGCCAAAGAGCGTATAGAGAATGGCAACCCAGACCAGATAACCTTTAATTACCCACTCTTCACCAAACAGAGTAAACCGCTGGACACCCGACAGGTCCCACAAAATAACCGTGAAAGAAAAAAGCTGTACTGTCACAACGATAAATGACACCACCAGGCTGACCGTTTTATCAACAAACAAGCTGATATCCTCAGCGATACGCTGATCGGGATTATCGATCTTGCCAGCAACCGACATGCGGTAAAATGCCCGCTTGGCCATCCAACTATCAACCAGCTGTTCCGTTAACGCGGTACGCCAGCGAAGCACCAGCCAACTGGTAAACCAGTCCTGATGCGCGAATACCCCGATATAGATCAGGATATAAATGGCATAGGTTTTCATCAGGGAAAATAGCAGGCCACTGTCGAATGCCCCTAACGCGTCATAAAACGTTTTACTCCACTCGTTTAACAGCACATTAAGATAGACGATCATCCACCCCATCGACAACGCCGCCAGCAGAAGCCCCCATGCCAGCCAGCTTCGCTTACCGCCCCAAAAGGGGCGGCAGAGATCGACAAATTGAGCGATGACCTTTTTCACTCTTTCACCTCTTGCGGCAAGGTGATGTAAAGCACGCGGTTATCCGGGTTATACAGCTTTGCCGACATCGCACGCACACCTTCCAGCGTGACGCTGTCAGCCAGTTTGGCTACGCTGCTCAGATAGCGCGGATCGTCATAGTGGCGGTAGCTCAGAAGCAGGCGGCGCTGTATTGTCATGAGATCGCCCTGACGCCCTTTTTCCGCACGGATAAACTGTGCCTTCTGATCGTCCACCTCTTCTTGAGTAATCTTCGTCGGCAGCTCAGCAAAGACGTGCTCGGCCAGTTTCCACAGCTCCTGCGCACGCTCTGGCGCGCTGCTGAAACTCACTTCCGTCTCAATACGCTGTTTCTTATCTTCCAGCTCGCTCTCGACACGCATACGATAAATACCCAGCGCGTCATCGCGCAGGCTCGTCTTGAGGTATTTATTCGCAATATTACGGGCGATGCTCACTTGAACCGCAGCCTGTGGCGTCCACGTATACGGTGTGAAGCTCCAGGTCAGGATATCGGCACGCGGTTCGATATTGATCGCCGACGTCGCCTCACGTTTACCCGGCAGCGCCAAGTGTGATTTCACCTCGCTGGCAGACTGACGCGGGATCGTCGCTAAATAGCGTTCAACCTGCGGCAAAATCTGTGCAGCAGGCATATCGGCGATCAGATAGTAGGTGACCGGTGCAGCAGCGGCTTTATGCCACTGTGAAAGCAACGCTGGCGCTGAGATTTGTTTCAGCTCTGCAATTTCAGGCTGCTGCCAGCTTGGCCCACCAAAACGCAGTTTGGCAATTTCGCTGGCACGCTTTCCTGAAACCGATTGATCGTCATTGGCCTTCTGACGCGCCAGACTCATCATGCTCTCTTTCATCACATCAGGATCGATACCCGGTGCCACATTCAGCTCACGGTATAGCCCTAACAGGTTTGCCAGTTGCTCAATCGGCGCGTTCCCGCTCAGCGTTAGTTGATCCGCTTCCTGATCGATGCTCAGAGACAGGGATTTATCTTTTTTCCAGTTAGTTAGCGCTTCCCCACTCCACGTTGCAGGTCCGCTCTGATTAACCAACTGGCTCGCCAGCTGTGCCTGCCACGGATTCAGCGAGGTAGCCATGAATCCAGCCTGACTCGTCGCGGTGAGATACACTTTCTTACCCGCTTCTGGCGCACGCAGCCATACGACGCGATCGCCATTACTCAACTGCCACTGCTCG
This sequence comes from Pectobacterium actinidiae, assembly GCF_000803315.1. NCBI lineage: Bacteria > Pseudomonadati > Pseudomonadota > Gammaproteobacteria > Enterobacterales > Pectobacteriaceae > Pectobacterium > Pectobacterium actinidiae. The sequence continues at coordinate 692,899 of NZ_JRMH01000001.1, read as the reverse complement.
ACCTTCTGTGCAGCAAAGGTCTTCACTGCCGTACGCTTTCCGCTTTGCGTCACAGCAGGAAGCTCAGGGATGATTTTTTCTTTCTCTACCTGTAACGGTGCCAGCGTCGCTGCCGCCCACTGAGCTTGTAACTGACGAATCGCATCTGGGTTAGGCAACGTGAAAGGTGTCGCCCCCGGCACACTAAACTGAACCAACGTATCAGGAGAAGCTAACCAGCGTTGCCAGTGGCGGTTCACATCTTTCGCTGTGATGGTGTCCAGCGCGTCCAGTGCATCTTTACCACGCTGTTGGCTGCCGACATAAGGACGATCCTGCTGCCAGACAATGGTCAACTGCTGAACCCAGTCTGAAAATTCCCGTGTTTCAGGGGTAGTACTCATACGCTGCGCAACTTCACGAATGTCGGAGGTGATCTCCGTGATGTCCTGCTCGTTTAGCGGATAGCGTTTAAACCGCTCAATTTCTTTCAGTACGGCGGAAATAGCAGCGTCATGACCACCCGGCATCACATTGGCGAAAAAGCCCAATGCAGCCGTCGTTTTACCGATATCTGATTTACGCACCACCAAGCTGCTGGCATCCTGCGGCAATTCCGCCTGCTGTCGACGAACCTGACGCGTTACCGCAGACATCGTAATTTGTGTAAGCAAACGGTGACGGTAATCGGGCAGGCCGAATGTATCTTTGTCATTGAAACGGTAGACAAATGACACCTGGCTGCTACCACTTTGGCTATCCTGCAAACGCGCCACTTTGAGCTGCGGTTTCAGTAACGGCTCATAATAATCACGGGCTGGGACAGCAACATTCGGTAGCGGTGCAAAATAGCGTTGAATTTCGCGTTCCGCATCCGCAGGCGTGATATCACCAATAATCATCAAACGCATATTCGATGGGTGATACCAGCGCTGATAGAAATCCTGTAGAACGCTAGCTGGCGTGTCGTTAATCGATTTTTCCGTGCCAATCGTCGGGCGAGAAGGATAGCGAGAGTCATGGCGAATCGCCTGTACACGCTGCTGGTTCATACGTTCTGCTACACCCAGCTTACCGCGCCATTCTTCCAGAATGATTTTGCGCTCATCATCAAGATCGCTTTGCAGCAGCTTGGCGTGACCTGTCATCTGGCTCAGCGCCTGCAAGGTCGTCCCTAGATCGCGATTCCCTTTCGGCGGGCTCATCATGTACATGGTGCGCTCGTAGTTGGTCACCGCGTTATAGCTCTGCCCGCGCGCCCATCCCTGCTTGTGCAGTTCCGTACTCACGCCTTGAGGAAATGCGTCGCTGGCGCGGAACACCATGTGTTCAACCATGTGTGCCACGCCGGATTCGTTGTCTTGCTCATCAATCGAACCGACATCCACAATCAGACGGATATCTACCCGCGACTTCTGCCCTTCCAGCGGTACGAGGGTGTAGCGCAGCCCATTTGCCAACGTTCCTTCTTTAATGATCGGCAACGGGCTTTTCACTTCTTCGGCCTGGCTCACAACGCTTCCCGCTAATAGGCCAACAGCCGTTAGCGATAACCAGCAATATTTCTTCCAGTTCATAACAACCTTTTCGTTTTTATTTTTGCCTGCAAGGCAATCTCTTCGCGCATAGATGCAAAATGCCCCGCCATACGTCAGCATGTGACGTATGGCGGGGCATAGGGTTTACCAGGTGTAAGCGACACCAAGCCAGAACTGACGGCCGGTCTGATAAGTAACGGTACCGGTAGATTGAGTACCGCGTCCGATTTCGATCTTCTGATCAAGCACGTTCAACACATCAAGAGAAATATCAACGGCTTGATCTTTAAACACCGGTTGCGTGTAATTAAACCGCCAGTCGTAGGTAAAATAGTCTTTAAATTTAACTTTTTCGTATAGATCCGCACTGCCATCATAAGATCCACAAGCAGCATTATCTGTTGGACAGTTGAGTGAACCGACAACATATCCCGTAAAACCAGCGGTATAGCCAATATTTTGATTCCAATTTAAACGCAAATCAGGGAAATATGTATTTACGCTTACATTGGCTCTCCAAGGTTTATTGAAGTCCAACGCATCCATATCACGTTTATCCATCAACTTGCCGTCAAAAATGACCTTTTTATCATCGGTGCTACTCTGATCATAATACGCTTGAGAGCTGGATTTATTCTTCCCATATTTTGCATTCAAAGACCAACTAACTTCAGCCAGAGAAAAACGGTACGGACTGATAGGTTCTACTGTCAGAGAAAAATCATTGCCTTCCGTTTTTGCACTGTTGCTTAAACGATAAAAACGATCACCATTACTATCCGTATAAGATTCTCGTCCAAATTGATCTTTCCCTTGTCGATTGACCCATTTTAATGTCCAAATGGTATTCATCACGCGCTGTGAAATGCCTAATGATAATTCATCGCTATAAGGCGTTTTTAAGTCAGAAACATCATAATCGAAAGAGGCAGTTTGAATCCCACCACTAGTCCAATCACTATTTGCATTTGTGCGTGATAGTACCTCAAATGAGCTTATACCCGAACGTAACTTGTAAGCCAGAATATTTTGTCCGTAATAACGATTGGCACCACCAAATAAACGAGTAGAACGATCGCCAAATACATCATAAGAAGCAGAGAACCGAGGGGCAGTCGTCAAATTCTTCAGGAAATCGTCATATTGAAAACGCACCCCCGGTGTAACTTCCAAATTGCCATAACTCAAACTATCTTGTAGGTATACAGCATAATTGATGTAGTTACCTTCGACTGTACGAGCAGGATAAAAACCAACTGTTTTGTAATATTGTTCGCCATCAATACAAAATACGTCGCCAGTATTACAAACGGTACTGGCATTAAGCGTTGGCGTTCCACGACTGGAATATACGTCACGAAATCTGCGGTATTGCGCGTGGTAGGAGTCAATCTGCCAGCCAAAATCAACCTGATGGTTAATACCGTATAACGCTAATGGATTAAGTTCATAATCCTGTTTCAGCGTAACGGTTCTTTTTTCCGTCGCAAAAGAGCCATATCCGCCGATATAGGCGTTTTGTCCACTCGAGCCACCGGTACTACTCCAATCAATAACATTGGAAACAAAATTCTGGCTATTCAGGAAACGTCGCCAGGATTGATAGTTATCCGATTCGTGATCTATTTTATTTTGTTCAAATTGATATCCCGCTAGACTGGTCATTTTACCCCAGTTAGCATTATGTTCCCATTCGATATTCCCCCGATATCCTCCTCCTGTATTCGTAAACCCACCATTCTTAACATCTTTTTTATAATAAGTAGATTCATGCGGTGAATACATTCCGGTCAGACGAATAATGTCCCCATTATCCGCTAAGTAAGTTCCTTTTAAGAGATAAGTCTCTGAGAGACGCTCTTGATCGTGCCACTCATTAAGATAAACATGGTAATTAGGTATCGTTGACTGCTGGCGATTATAGGAAAAAATAAATCCCGCTTTATCGCTTAACGGTTGGTTAAACGTTAAAGAATAAAACTCTTTTTTAAACTTAGGCTGATGATAAAGTTGAGTTGCTGACTCAAAATTTTCAACATCCTTTGCATCAACGTGATAACGAGTCCATTTATCACTCGTTGTACGATAAGAAACTTTACCTGATGATTTTGTTAAGTCAGGATCTTTCAATCTGGCATCAACAACACCACCAGTAAAATCACCATATTTAGCCGAAATATTACTATCAAAAACTTCTAGTTTATCTATTAGTTCAGAATTTATCCAAAATGACTGAGCACCACCAGCGGGTAAGTCAGTAGCATTATAACCATCTGGATTTGTCCCCAATGTCCCGCCATTAGCGCCTGGGCTAATGGTATTGTTGTTGGATAATCCATCAATCATAAAGTTATTGTTATAAAATTTCTCTCCATGAAATGAAACATTCTCAGGAGCAATTTCCCCCGCAGTCAAGCTACTATCCGTTTCATTAGCAAAGTTGACATTAGGATTGTGTTTCAACAACTCCGTCACGCTGCCATTACGCGTCGGCATCTTTTTAATCTGCTCGGCATTAATGATCTGCGTTCCCATCGACTGGCTAGTCGGGGTTGAGCGGACTAAAATCGTATCTTCACTATTCTCCGAAGAGGAATCACCCTGCTGTTCTTCTTCAGCTTCTGCATTGTTTTTCTGCTGATTTTCATCAGCAGAGGTATCATTTTGCTGTGCGAGCGCCGACCCTGATAATAATGACAAAATCATTATTAAATAGACGTTTTTATTCATTTATTCAAAATCCCCAGTGAACCTTAATATTTGAAAATAAAATTATTTTTGTAATTACCGCATGTAACATTTATTGCTAATCATCAACCTGAATATGACCATTCAGTTTGAAAACGATGGAAACCACCTGATTCTCAACCGGTGCCTCCGTCCGATAGCGCCAGCGCGCCATATCTTTCACTACGTCATCGCCAAATACACCGTCTGGCGTTTCAGATAGAATCTGTACGTTAGTGACTGTACCGCTACCAGTGATATCGAATTTGACGCGCACTTTTCCTTCCACACCCAGCGCTTTTGCCCTCGCGGGATAGTTCACGCGACGATGCAATGCTCTAAAATTTTGGCTGTTGCTTTTCCCGGCACCTCGCGCTGCCTGACCGTTCTCGCTCTCTCCAGCTTTGGCTGTTGCCGCACTGCCCGGCATGCCAGCAGAAGCTTGCAGCGGCGAAGGCGCATCGCCTGCCTGGCTTGTCGCGACAGGATACTCACTTTTCCTTTCTGCCTGCTGTGCCTTGGCCTGCTGTTGTTCTCTCAGTTGTTCTTTCGGCCTATCTTCTGGTTTCTTTTCAGACTGCTTTTTCTCACGTACGGGCGGCTTCTTTTCCGCTGTGGGCGTGACAGGTTTGCGCTCAATGACAGGCTGTTTAATAACCGGATTGGGGTGTTCTGGTAACGGCGTTAAGATTGGCATCACCACGGGAGTAGGTTGCACAACGGGAGGGTCAATCGGTGGTGGTGCCGCTTCGGCTACCTGTGACATCGCCGCAGCCATCATCGTCACCTGCATACTTCCACCTGCATTTCCCGCCATATCGTCAATGCTTTCTTTCGGGGAATAGTGCAATAGAAAGAAAACTGCCAGCGCCGCATGCGCCACGCAGGACAACACAAAAAATGCCAGAGAACGCCAGTTAGGGGCATCAGAGGTCAACGTGGTCGCAGAAGGATGAGCAAATGAGGGAGTCAGCAATGCGCCGCCGCCAGTGCGATTCGCACCCAGTAACCCCCCCTGAAGATTTTCACCACTCACTATCCAACTCCATCTCTTGAACGTCAACTTCCTGGTGTCAGCAGTGCAATCACAATCTTCCAGGCAATAAAATGTAAGCAAGATCGGTACACGAAAAAACATGTCAAGACCGATCGGACAACATTAATAAATAATAATACAAATGAGAATCGTTTTACAAATGAAAACTATTACCCATAAAGGCTCACAAATTGCCTGCAATATCATTACAAAAACTAGTAAAGATTTGATAATTAATAAAAAACGCGCTAACGAGGCGCGTTTTTTACTTGAAAGGGAAATGGAGAGGAGATACTGCGCGGGTATAGCGGTTTAGCATCTGTGAGATAACAATCAATATTCCCGATCTTCAATCAGGCGCTTTCCCAGCGTGATGCAGTCGACGATCTCATAATCGAGTTTTTCATACATGCCGATCACGGCATCGTTGTCTTCACGCACCATCAGGTGAATTTTCGGACAGCCGCGGGCAATGAGTTTTTTCTCCAGCCGACTTATCAACGCATTCGCAATACCACGACCGCGAAAATCCGGGTGTACGCCCAGATAATACGCCGAGCCACGGTGGCCGTCGTAACCGCCCATCACCGATCCCACGATTTCGCCGTTCACCTCTGCCACCAGAAACAGATCGGGATCGTGATTGAGCTTACGTTCGATGTCCATTTCAGGATCGTTCCACGGGCGCAGCAAGTCACAGCGCTCCCAGAGGGTGATCACGGCTTCAAAGTCATCCTGCCTGAATATGCGGATTTCCATCACAGTCGCCATTTTGCAATAAGGTAAATCGTGATTATCGCGTGATTTTTATCAGACGCAATCTCAAATTGCGCGCCGCCATCAGGAATCACACAACAGGTGACCGGGGATCGATTTCATTGATGGTATACTGCCGCCTTTATTATTGTGCCCTCATCGCCAGAGAAACGAGACGCCCACTATGTCTGACGTCAATGCGGTAAAACATTTTTTGCTTAGCTTACAGGAAGATATCTGCCAGCAGCTTGCAGCGATCGATGGCGGAGCCGATTTCGCCAAAGATGAATGGCTGCGTGCCGAAGGTGGCGGCGGGTGCAGCCGCGTGCTGTCCGGCGGACGCATCTTTGAACGCGCTGGCGTAAATTTTTCTCATATCATCGGTAAATCGCTTCCGCCTTCCGCCAGCACCCATCGCCCCGAGCTGGCAGGCCGTAGCTTTCAGGCAATGGGCGTGTCGCTGGTGATTCACCCGCTAAGTCCTTACATTCCCACCAGTCACGCCAACGTGCGCCTGTTCATCGCCGAAAAACCCGGAGAAGAGCCGGTTTGGTGGTTTGGCGGCGGGTTCGATCTCACGCCTTATTATGGTTTCAAAGAGGACGCAGTGCACTGGCATCAGACAGCCCACGACCTGTGCCAGCCCTTCGGTGACGATGTCTATCCGCGCTATAAAAAATGGTGCGACGATTACTTCTTCCTCAAGCACCGTAACGAAGCACGCGGCATAGGCGGGCTCTTTTTCGACGATCTCAACGAACCAGATTTTGCGACCAGTTTCGCCTTCATTCGTGCCGTCGGTAACGGCTTCCTCAATGGCTATCTGCCCATCGTTGAACGGCGTAAAGATCTGCCGTGGGGAGAACGCGAGCGTGAATTCCAGCTCTATCGTCGTGGCCGCTATGTGGAATTCAACCTGATTTGGGATCGTGGGACGCTATTTGGCCTGCAAAGCGGTGGACGCACCGAGTCAATTTTGATGTCCATGCCGCCGCTGGCACGCTGGGAGTATCAGCACCAGCCTGAACCCGGTAGCCCGGAAGCCCTTTTGTATCAAGATTTTTTACCGGCTAAAGATTGGCTGGCAGAAAGTCACACGCACAACAAGGAAGCATAAAACATGCAGATTTGGGTCGATGCCGACGCCTGCCCGAACGTCATTAAAGAAGTGCTATTTCGCGCGGCGGATCGCACACAAACACAGGTCACGCTGGTTGCCAACCAGACCATAAAAGTGCCGCCGTCGCGTTTTATCCGCACGCTCCGCGTCTCGGCGGGTTTTGACGTCGCCGACAATGAGATAGTGCACCGCGTTGAAGCTGGCGATCTGGTGATCACCGCCGATATTCCGCTGGCATCAGAAGTGATAGAAAAAGGCGGCGTCGCGTTGAATCCGCGTGGAGAGCGCTATACACCGGATACCATCCGAGAACGGCTTAACATGCGGGATTTTATGGATACCATGCGCGCTAGCGGGATACAAACGGGTGGCCCTAGCGCATTGAATCAGCGAGACCGCCAACAGTTCGCTAATGAGCTGGACAAGTGGTTACAGCAGGCGAAAAAACCGTAACGGCCTAGCTCTCGCCATCCCGCGTTTGCTACTTTTAACAGGCAAAGCAGGATGGCGATATGACTTAGCGATAAACCGGTAGCAGATCGAGGCTAGAAAGAATGTGTATCAGCGCGGTGCCAATGCCAAATAGCAGCACCAGTGCAACCATCGCATTGCCACCTCGCACGCGGAACAGCGGGCTACCGAAGCGGCGACGCGATGCAAGCGCCAACAACGCAGGCGTAATCACGGCCCATACGGTAGCGGCCAATCCGGCAAACCCAATCGCATAAATAAAGCCGTTCGGATACAGCAGACCGCCGATGATTGGTGGCAGAAAAGTCACCAGCGCCGTCTTGGCTCTTCCCATTCGGCTATCGTCAAACTTCAACAAATCCGCCAGATAATCAAACAGCCCCAGCGTCACCCCAAGAAATGAACAAGCGACGGCGAAGTTGGAAAAGACGGTGAGCAACACGTCCAAATAGGGACTGTTCAACACGCTCCCCAGCGTCTGCACCAGCACGTCAATATTACCGCCCCGTTCCGCAATCCCGATAAAATCAGGACGAGCAATGTTCCCCATTGTGCCAATCAGCCAGATGGCATACATCGCCAGCGCCAGTACGCTGCCAATAAACAGGCAACGCTTGATGATCTGTGGTTTGTGGCCGTAATGCTTCACCAAACTGGGGACGTTGCCATGAAAACCGAAAGAGGCCAGGCAGAATGGCAGCGTCATCAACACATACGGCAGATAGCGGGGCGCTTCTTCCGCAACATTGAGTAAAACAACCGGCTTAACGTTCCACAGCAGACTGCCAAACGTCATGAAAAAGGTCAGTACTTTTGCCGCCAGAAAAAACGCGGTCATACGGCTCACCGCAGCGGTGCTCCACCACACGGTCAATGCGACAAACAGCGCAAACAGGAAGCCGCCGGTTCGAGCAGAGAAATCGATCGACATTTCAGCGAGCGTGTGATGGATAATTGAGCCACTCGCCGAGATATAGGCGTAGGTCAGGATATAAAGGACAAAGGCAATCGATATGCCGTTAATGACATTCCAGTGTTTACCCAACAGATCTTTGGTCAACGTATCGAAGCTGGCTCCCGTCTGATAATTCAGGTTAGCTTCCAGTATCATCAACCCCGAGTGATACATACAAAACCAGGTAAACACCAACACGGCAAATGACCAGAAAAACCAGGCGCCCGACATCACCACCGGCAGGGAAAACATCCCGGCACCGATAATGGTTCCCGCAATAATCATCGACCCGCCAAACAGCGAAGGACGACGTTTTTCTGTACCGCTTTTTTCTACTGTATTTTCGTTCACTGCGCGAGTTGCCATAACCGATAGTCGCTCATTGGATTTTTATCAAGTCCGGGGAACCAAGTTCTATAGATGAAGCTGGATCATGGCATAAAACGAAAATTATTCCATTGATTTAGCGTATTATACGGTATGGAAAACCTCAGGTTCTGCCCAAAATGGTGTGTTATGTTGTAAGCGACTAAAGGGAAAAGTTGTTTAAGGATGATGCGGTAATGCTAAAAGCAGTGAAGTCTGTTTTATTCGATATTCTCTCTAGGATACTGAGATTTATTTTCTGGGTGATCTCGTTTCTCATGGTCTGGTATTTATTCCCAGAGAACCTCATGTTCCCCGCCTTTGCGCTGTGCTTTATCGGTTCTATGTTCTTAAGCGACTATTTGGTCGATAAGCTGAGAAAGTAAAAAACCCAGCCAGAAATCGGCTGGGTTTGTCTTTATTGCGAGAGCTGAAAATCCCTTACAGCGGCTGAGTTTGTGCTTCTACCACCGCCAGCGCCACCATGTTCACGATCCGGCGCACAGAGGCAATTGGCGTCAGGATGTGTACGGGTTTCGAGATCCCCATCAGCACCGGCCCAACCGTCACGCCTTCTGAAGAAGACACGCGTAGCAGGTTATAGCTGATACGCGCAGACTCCATGTTCGGCATGATCAGGATGTTCGCCGAGCCTTTCAGCGGGCTGTCCGGCATTTGCTCGCGACGGATCGCTTCCACCAGCGCGGCGTCGCCGTGCATCTCGCCGTCGATCTCCAGTTCAGGAGCCAGCTTGTTGACCAGCGCCAGCGTTTCCCGCATCTTCTGTGCTGTTGGCGAGTCCGAGGTGCCGAAGCTGGAGTGCGACAGCAATGCGACTTTCGGTTCGATACCAAAACGACGTACGCTTTCTGCCGCCATCAGCGTGATTTCCGCCAGCTGTTCCGGCGTCGGATCCGCGTTGACGTAGGTATCAGCGATAAAGGTGTTGCCGCTCGGCAGCATCAAGGCGTTCATCGCCCCCGCCGCATGTACGCCCTCGCGGTAGCCGAAGACTTTCTCAACCACATCGAAGTGTTCTTCATACGTGCCAATCGTGCCACAAATCAGCGCGTCTGCTTCGCCACGATGAACCATGATAGAACCAATCAGCGTTGGGTTGCCGATCACCGCACGCTGCGCTTTCTCCTGTGACACGCCGCGACGCTTCATCAGCTCAAAATACTCGCTCCAGTATTCTTTAAAGCGCGGATCGGATTCATTGTTGACCACTTCGAAATCTTTACCGATGGTCAATTGCAGCCCCAGCTTTTGCAGACGCATTTCGATAACGCTCGGACGACCAATCAGAATCGGGAACGCCAGCCCCAGCGTCACTAGCTCCTGCGTAGCATGCAGCACGCGCGCATCTTCACCTTCGGCGAAGACGACACGCTTCGGCTGCTGGCGCGCCTGTGCGAAGATCGGTTTCATGAACAGGTTGGTTTTGTAGACGAACTGGGTCAGTTTTTCGATATAGGCATCGAAATCCTCGATCGGACGCGTCGCTACGCCGGAATCCATCGCCGCCTTCGCCACCGCCGGTGCGATCTTGATGATCAAACGCGGATCGAATGGTTTTGGAATCAGATAATCCGGGCCAAACGACAGCTCCTGGTCGCCGTAAGCAGAGGCAACCACTTCGCTCTGCTCCGCCAGCGCCAGATCGGCAATCGCATGCACGCAAGCCAGCTTCATCTCTTCGTTAATCGTCGTCGCACCGACATCCAATGCACCACGGAAGATGAACGGGAAGCACAGCACGTTGTTCACCTGGTTTGGGTAGTCCGAACGGCCGGTACAGATAATCGCATCCGGGCGCACTTCTTTCGCCAGCGGCGGCAGAATTTCCGGCTCTGGGTTCGCCAGCGCCATGATCAGCGGACGCGGAGCCATGGTTTTCACCATCTCTGGCGTCAGTACGCCGGGACCGGAACAGCCGAGGAAGATATCCGCATTAGGGATCACGTCTGCCAGCTTACGGGCACCGTTATCGTCAATCGCGTAAGCGGCTTTGGTTTCTTCCATATTTTCGTCACGGCCGTGGAAAATCACGCCGCGTGAATCACATACCACGATGTTGTGCTTCTGAAGACCCAGCGCCACCAGCAGGTTCAGACAGGCGATAGACGCCGCGCCCGCACCGGACACCACCAGACGCACATCGGAGATATTTTTTTCGACTACGCGCAGGCCGTTCAGAACGGCGGCGGTACAGATGATCGCGGTGCCATGTTGATCGTCGTGGAAGACCGGAATCTTCATGCGCTCACGCAGTTTCTTCTCAATGTAGAAGCACTCAGGTGCCTTGATGTCTTCCAGATTGATACCGCCGAACGTCGGTTCCAGCGCGGCGATCACATCGATCAGTTTGTCTGGATCCAGCTCGTCGACTTCGATATCGAAAACATCAATGCCGGAGAATTTTTTAAACAGGACGCCTTTGCCTTCCATCACCGGTTTACCGGCCAGTGCGCCGATATTGCCGAGACCCAGAACAGCCGTCCCGTTAGAGATAACGGCAACCAGATTGCCGCGCGCGGTGTATTTGTAGGCAGCCAGCGGATCTGCCGCAATTTCCAGACAGGGAGCGGCAACACCAGGAGAATAGGCCAGCGCCAGATCGCGCTGTGTCGCCAGCGGTTTCGTCGGGGAAACCTGAATTTTTCCGGGAATCGGATACTGGTGGAAATCAAGGGCGCTTTGCTTTAGCTGTTCATCCATTTTATGTACCTTTTCGGTTTTGTTGTGTTGTGTCTGTAGGGTCAAGAGTACCCAGTATAGTGTTTGCGAATGACGAAACTACCGAGGATGGCAAAAACTGCGGGGGAATGCTGGTTAATATAGTTATTTTATTTGACGGTTTTTTGTTCATCGGCCAGTTGCGCAACAAGAAAAAATCGCGCGGTGCTGATGCACCACGCGATAAAGCAGAGAGTCGATAAAACAGATGGGCGACGAGAAAAGATAGGGCAAAACTAGTGTTTGGCGGAGATCAAACTCAACACCGTACGCGCGTTGCTAGCACTGGTGGCAATAACATCCACAATACCGGAGCGTAACGCAGCCAGAATCGCCGTTGCTTTAGTGTTCTCAGAGGCGATAGCGATCACGTAAGGGATTTTGCGAAGCTGATCAAGACTCAGGCCAATCACTCTGTCATTCATCACCGTATCGACAGGTCGCCCCTGAATATCCAAGAAAGCATAGCCAGCGATATCACCGACAACCCCCTCATCCTGACGCGCCGTGATGATTTCCTGTGAGGTGAACCAGCCGAGTTGAACCATGAAGCTGTTTTCGTTCATATCGCCTAATCCCACCAGCGCAATATCCGCTTTGCTTGCACGTTCAAGCGTGTCATTAATCAAACGGTTTTGCATAAAGGAAGATTTCAGCGCCGGATTTTCAACATAAGCAGGGGCGTACAGCGTTTCGCTTGTGGCATTGAATTTTCGCGCCAGATGACGGCTGATATGATCGGCATCAATCAGCTCGCCATCGCGCTGCGTACCGCCAATACCACAGATAAATTTGCAGTGTCGTTCTGGAAAAACGCCCACGTGACTGGCGACAGCCGCCACGTTACGCCCCTGCCCAACTGCCACGGACATGCCATTTTTCAAAATGCTGGACAAGTAAGTGGACACCAGCGAGGCCACCTGCTGGCGTTGTTCGTCTTCATCGTGGTGGTCAATAGCAATAAGCGCACGTTTGATGCCGAAGCTCTTAATAAATTGTTGTTCGAGCTGAGAACTAAATACCGGATGATAACGGACATTGATTTCCACGATCCCTTCCGCCCGCGCACGCTTCAACAAACGTCCAACTTTAATACGAGAGATACCAAAACGGCTGGCTATCTCTTCCTGAGTTTGTTGATTTTCATAATACGCGACGGCTATTTCCGTTAGTAATTCACTGTCTGAATCAAATTCACTCATGGCTTAACCCATTTTGGTTTCGCTTAGGGTCACTCACTCACCCTGTTCATTCAACAATGCTGAAACACTGCGTACCAGCTGGCAGAAATGCTCCGCATCCCATGCAGACCTGCCAATAAATAATCCGTCAATATCGACGCATTGAATAAGTTCGCTCGTATTATGCGGATTCACACTGCCGCCGTACAGAAGCGTCATTCGAGAAGCAATGTCTTCGTCATACAGGGCAACCAACGCCTGACGCAGAGCAGCGTGAATAGCTTGCGCTTCCTGTGCGGTGGCAGGCGTTCCCCCTTCGCCAATAGCCCAGATAGGCTCATACGCGATGATGACGTTTTCCGCCTGCTCTGCATGTAAACCTGCAAGCGCAATTTTCATTTGCCGAATAACAGTTTCTCTGGAAACACCCCACGCCTTCTCCTGTGCGCTGTCCCCCACGCAAACCAGCGGACGTAACGAATAGCGCAGTGCCGCCTGCACTTTTTTCTGGATATCCGCATCATTTTCCGCAAAGTGTTGCCGCCGTTCGGAATGCCCCAGCTCGACAAGCGTCGCACCGCAATCACATACCATCACCGGAGAAACCTCTCCCGTCCACGCGCCGCTGTCAGCATAGTGCATATTTTGCGCCCCTGTCAGGCAATTCACCTTGTGCGCAGACAGGTACTCGGTTACTTCCCTTATCAACATAAAGGGGGGAATCACAAAGGGTTGAATGCATTCACCCGCCACAGAATTAAGCTGTCGGGATAACACCGCGCAGTAGTCTATTGCTTCCTGTCGGGTTTTATTCATTTTCCAGCTCGTGCCTATCATCACTTTTTTCATGTCATCTCCTCCTTTCACACTGTGCCTTTCGCCGTAGCGTAACAAAAGTCCTGACACCAAACTTATATTCACACAACAAACAAATGCTCGATCACTAAAACGTATAAAAAAGAAATAAATTGTCTTTAATGTGATCGAATTCAAAGCTATTTCTTAATTAAACCGTAAAATCCCATAAAACAAAAGTTCAATACATGAACAAATGAACAAAAACCACATCGGTTTACGATAAAAAGGGGAAATTATGTCGACCGCAAAAAAACCTGTTGTTGCTCTGACTATCGGCGATCCAGCAGGGATTGGCCCTGAAATCTCAGTAGCGACCATGATGGATAAAGACGTGTATGAAGAGTGCCGCCCTTTCCTCATCGGTTCGGTCCCCATCATCCGCCGCGCGATGACCATCAAACACTGTGATTTTTCGATCAATGTCATCACCTCTCCCGCCGAGGCCAAATTCACCTGGGGCACGTTGGATGTATTGGAAACCGGTGAATATGATTGCGATAGCATCGAATGGGGTAAGGTCCAGCAGTTGGCTGGGAAGATGTCTCTTGATTACGTGATGAAATCCATTGAATTAGGTATGGCCGGTGACATCGATGTCGTCTCTACCGCTCCGATTCATAAAGAAGCGATAAAACTCGCGGGCTGTAAATTACCAGGCCACACCGAAATTTATCAGGTCGAAACCGGTTCAGATTACGGCCTGACAATGTTTCATGTGCAAAAACTGCGGGTGTTTTTTGTCAGCCGCCATATCGCCCTGAAAGAAGCCTGCGACTACGCCAACAAAGAACGTGTCCTCGCTTGCGTTCAGCAAATCCATCATGAATTCACCGCACTCAATATCAACAATCCGCGTATCGCCGTTGCCGCCCTCAACCCGCACGCCTCAGATAACGGCCTATTTGGTCATGAAGAGAAAGACAACCTGATTCCTGCCGTCAAAGCCGCTCAGGAGATGGGCATCAACGCGATAGGCCCGATTCCGGCGGATTCGGTTTTCCACCTCGGAAAACAAGGGCATTACGACGCCATTCTGTCGCTCTACCACGATCAGGGGCATATCGCCTGCAAAACACTCGATTTCGAGCGCTCTATCACCATCACTTTCGGTTTACCGTTTATGCGTAGTTCTGTCGACCACGGCACGGCTTTTGATATTGCGGGAACGGGTAAAGCGGGCACGGTCAGCATGTTGGAATCGACGCTGGTTGCCGCACGTTACTGGAAAATGAAGCACTAATGCAGGTTTCAGATCACTGACGGAGAACATGCCATGACGCGATATTTGGAAATTATTAGAGGCGGTAAAGGCTGGGGCGGACCACTGCTTATTAATGTCACACCAGGGAAAAAGATTGCCTACATCACCGGGGGCATTCGCCCCACCGTAGTCGATCGGTTAATGGAACTCACTGGCTGGGAATCTGTGGATGTCTTCAAACACGGCGAACCGGATGAACAGGAGATCGGCTTAGTGGTCATCGACTGCGGCGGTACGCTGCGCTGCGGTCTTTATCCCAAACGTGGGATCCCGACAATCAATCTCCATCCAACGGCAAAAACGGGGCCGCTGGCGGAATACATTCGGGAAGAGATCTACGTCTCGGATGTCACGCCAGCCGGAATTCGATTACGGGCAGAGGGGAAACAAGGAGATAAACTCGGCATCGTCGCTGACGATCTCACTGGCGCGACAACGATTGGCGTTCTCTTGGCACGCAGCGGCATGAAAACCGCGGCCTTTTTTAATACCACGTCGTTTACGGACTGTGAATCAGACTGGCAGGCCATGGTGATCAGCAGCGATAGCCGACCGCTACCCAAAGCAGAAGCAAAAAATCGCGTAAGAAACGCGACGCAAGCCCTGTTGGAACGCGGTGCGGTGTATTTCACCAAACGGGTTGATACTACGCTGCGCGGCGGTATTGGCTATGAAATTGATGCCATGCTGGAAGTACTGCCGCAGGAAACTGTCGCTGTGGTGGTGCCTGCCATGCCACAGTCACGCCGTATTGTCGTCGGCGGCTACTCGGTGATTGATTCCGTTGCCCTATCCTGCACCGATGTCGCTAAAGATGTTCGTACGCCGGTGACGGAAACCTTTGTTCCTGGGCTGCTTAGTGAGCAAACCCATCATCAGGTGAAACATATTCCCCTTTCTTGCGTGCTAAAAGGCTATCACGCCATCAGCGATGCGCTGGTTCAGCAGCAGCGGGAAGGCGCTCGCGTGATTGTCGTCGATGCGATTTCACTCGCCGATGTAGAGAATATTGCTCGCGCAGTCACCAAGCTGAACTGGAATGTGCTGGCCGTCGACCCTGGCCCCTTCACCGAGCGTCTGGCCTTCACCCGAGAAATGATCCGCGACGAGGAACGCAAAGAGAAAGCGCTCATTCCTCAGGAACAACAACAGGGTTCCATTATTGTCGTAGCAGGCAGCGCAACTCCGGTCACCAAAAAGCAGCTTACCGCACTGATTGAAACCGACCCACGCGTTTGCCATATTCCTATCGATGCCGAATTGCTGATTGATAAAGAACATTCGGCGGATATCGAAGTAGAAAGAGTCGTCAAGCAGGCGCTGGAGTGCGTGAAAACTCACGCCAATGCCATCTTCGTATTTGAATCCGCATTAACAGGCCGTCTGCTCGATCTTAATGAGGAAGAGCAGCGCTTTGGGCTGGCGCACGGTCAGGCAGCAGAAAATATCAATCAGGGTCTGGGAAATATCGTCAAAACGGTGCTTGATGCCGCCGCCTCTGAGATTAAAGGGCTGTATATGACGGGCGGGGACACGATGGTCAACGTGCTCAAGCAGCTCGGTGCTAACGGCATTGAAATGGTGGATTACGTTATTCCCCAAACCGATCTGGTCAAAATTATTGGTGGTGATTATGAAGGGCTAATTTGTGTCGGGAAAGGTGGCCTAACCGGACCGGAAGATATCATCCATACCATTATTCATCATATTCACCGGGAAACGATGTAATAAATAAAAAACGGTAAAAAAGAGCAAAAAAGAAAGTCGATATAAATAATAAATCTGACGTATTGCATAGGTCTGATTAACAGACCTGGATGTTGCTCTACCCTACACGAGAGAAACACCATGAAAAATATAAACATTCTTGAGAAAATGAATAAAGTCCCTGGCGGACTGATCATTATCCCCCTGCTGGCGGCGATAATGATGAATACCTTCGCACCATCATTATTACAAATAGGCGGCCCTACAACGGCATTATTTAAGGCGGGTTCTAGCGCGATGATGGGGATATTTCTTCTCATCTGTGGTTCGTCAATTAATATTCGCCAGGCAGGGCTTCCGCTCTATAAAGGCACTATTCTACTGATGCTGAAATTCAGTGCGGGTGCACTGGCCGTATGGGGAATGGGTACCTTTTTTGGCCCCGCTGGCTTTTTTGGGATTTCAACGTTGGCATTTATTGCCTGTATCACCAGCTCAAACAGCTCATTATATATCGCCCTGTGCAGTAACTACGGTGATGCCAGCGATGCCGGCGCCATCTCCGTTTTCTGTATTAAGGATGGCCCCTTCGTCACGATGGTGGTTCTCGGCGTCAGCGGTTTAGCCAATATCCCGTTCGCAGCCCTGCTCTCTATGCTCATCCCACTACTCATCGGCATGATGTGGGGTAACCTTGATGAGAAGTTCAAGCAGCTCTGTGCTGCGGCTCAACCGCTGGTGATTATTATCATGTCCTTCGCCATCGGTGCCAATTCCAGTATGCACACCGTTTTTACTGCGGGCTTATCCGGCATTGTTCTGGGTATCATTTCCGCCATAACCGGGCTGGTTTTCTACTTCCTGTACAACCTATTCCTGAAACGAAAAACGGCGCTGGGTGCCGCGTTGGGTACCACCGCTGCTAGCTCAGCCCTCACGCCTGCCATGGTGGCACAAGCTGACCCCAGCCTTCAGGTTTTTGTTGATTCCGCCACCGCACAGCTGGCAACGGCCAGCATTATTACCATGCTTACCGCGCCCGTGCTCGTTGCCTGGTTTGATAATCGACTGAAGAAAAAAGGCATTATTCCATCAGGGGAAGAAAAGAACACGTTACCAACCGCCACTTCCCATGCGCTCAATACACAAACAGATAAGCAAAAATAAGGGAAAGAAACATGAGGCATATTATCTGGCAGGCGGTCATAAGCTCGGTGGGTGAAAATGCTGCATTATTTCTGGCTGAGAAACGCCTCATTCTTTTCAGTGATAATGCGCCTAAAGACATCAGAGATTATTGCATTACCCACCATGATGGCGAGTTAATTAAACCGCTTTCTGTTCATCATAAAATGGAATTATTTGGCATCACGTATTCGATTAGCGCAATTGGTGATGTTGCAAACAAAAACCTGAAAGAACTGGGACACATTACGCTGTTATTTGATGGAGCAGAAAAGGCAGAACTCCCCGGCACCCTTCATCTGACAGGACAGATACCCAAGGCCCTATCAGCGCAAGGAAAGATTACGTTCTTCGAAGAGTAATAAATAATTCGGTTATTAATATCACACGCTTTTTAATAACAAACTTTTAAATATCACTGTTTTAATAAAATGTAAGGACAATCACCATGAAACCAATCGCTATTGGCGCAGACGATGCAGCCTGGAGTTTACGCGATATTATCACCCGCCATCTGGACTCGATCGCTATTCCCTGGGTCGATTTTAGCAGCGACAAAAATCAGGATAACGCCATCTATCCCGACGTTGCCCATACGGTAGCGGTGTCGATTAAGGCGGGAACGTACGAACGCGGGATTCTGCTATGTGGCACTGGGATTGGCATGAGTATCGTGGCTAACAAGGTCAATGGCATTCGTGCCGCTCAGTGCCATGACACTTATTCCGCTCAGCGAGCCAGAAAAAGTAACAACGCGCAGATTATCGCGCTGGGTGCGCGGGTCATTGGTCCAGAGCTGGCAAAAGAGATTATAAGCGCCTGGCTGGAGTCTGAATTTGAAGGCGGTGGCTCCGCATCAAAAGTCGAAAAGATCGGCTATTACGAGCATCAGGAAAACGCTCGTTAATTATAACGCTCAGGGATTCTCCAGTGGCGAATCCCTCTCTTCAGATTCTTTTCCAATCGCAGTAATCAGAAAAAGCGCATGTCATTCTACCCAGCAATGGGGCAGTGTGGCATGCCGCGGCGGATACGATTCCGCTGATTACTTTCTTTGCTATGCCAAGGAGCTCAAGCATGAATCAATTAGAAGCCCTTAAGCAGTTTACCGTGGTGGTCGCCGACAGCGGCGATATCGACTCTATTCGTCAATTTTCACCGCAAGATGCCACCACAAATCCGTCTCTGATTCTGAAAGCCGCCACCCTGCCCCAGTATCAACCGCTGTTTGATGACGCGATTGCCTATGCAAACCAGCAAGGTGGTAGCCCGGAAACGCGGCTCATCAACGCCAGTGACCGACTGGCCGTGAATATCGGTGCAGAAGTGCTGAAAAGTATTCCGGGGCGCATCTCCACTGAAGTGGATGCCCGCCTCTCGTTCGATCGCGGTATGTGCGTAGCGAAAGCGCGCAAACTCATTGGGATGTATCAGGAAAAAGACATTCCGCGCTCGCGCATTCTGATCAAACTCGCCGCCACCTGGGAAGGCATTCGCGCGGCTGAAGAGCTGGAAAAAGAAGGGATCAACTGTAACCTGACGCTGCTGTTCTCGTTTGCACAGGCGCGCGCCTGCGCTGAAGCGGGCGTCTTTCTGATCTCCCCGTTTGTCGGCCGGATTTATGACTGGTATCAGGAAAAACAGCCCACCCGCGACTATCAGGCAGAAAACGATCCCGGCGTCATTTCTGTACGTAATATTTACGACTACTACAAACGCCACCGCTACCAAACCGTCATCATGGGCGCCAGCTTCCGCAAAGTGGAACAGATTCTGGCGCTGGCGGGATGCGATCGCCTGACGATTTCCCCCGCGCTGCTGGAACAGTTGAAAAACAGTAATGCTCCGGTCGAACGTCAACTGACGCCGTCAACCGAAGCGTTCCATCATCCTTCGCCGCTGTCTGAAGCCGAATTCCGCTGGGAGCACCATCAGGATCCGATGGCCGTCGATAAACTGGCGGAAGGCATTCGCCTGTTCGCTGCCGATCAACAAAAGCTGGAAGCGCTGTTGGCGGCCAAGCTGTAACGTCTGGAGTCAAGCATGTCCTCTCGTAAAGAACTTGCCAATGCTATCCGCGCGCTGAGCATGGATGGGGTGCAGAAAGCCAAATCCGGTCACCCGGGCGCACCGATGGGCATGGCCGATATCGCCGAAGTGCTGTGGCGCGATTATCTCAACCATAATCCGGCCAACCCTAACTGGGCCAACCGCGACCGCTTTGTGCTGTCCAACGGCCACGCGTCCATGCTGATTTACAGCCTGCTGCATCTCTCCGGCTACGACCTGCCGATTGAAGAACTGAAAAATTTCCGTCAGTTGCACTCCAAAACTCCGGGTCACCCTGAATACGGCTACACCGCCGGCGTCGAAACCACCACCGGCCCGCTGGGTCAGGGGATTGCCAACGCGGTCGGCATGGCGATTGCCGAGCGCACGCTGGCCGCGCAGTTCAACCGTCCGGGCCACGAGATTGTTAATCATCACACCTACACCTTCCTCGGTGACGGCTGCATGATGGAAGGGATTTCCCACGAAGTCTGTTCGCTGGCCGGCACCATGAAGCTCGGCAAACTGACCGCGTTTTATGATGACAACGGCATCTCCATCGACGGTCACGTTGAAGGCTGGTTTACCGATGATACTGCGGCCCGCTTTGAAGCCTACGGCTGGCACGTGGTGCGCGGCGTGGACGGTCACGATGCGGACGCCATCAAACGCGCCATCGGCGAAGCTCAGCTTGTCACTGACAAGCCGTCGCTGCTGATGTGCAAAACCGTGATTGGCTTCGGTTCACCGAACAAGGCCGGTACGCACGACTCCCACGGTGCCCCGCTGGGTGAGGCGGAAGTCGCGGCTTCCCGCGAACAGCTGGGCTGGACGCACGCGCCGTTTGATATCCCGGCTGACATTTATGCTGCCTGGGATGCGAAACCGGCCGGTCAGCGTAAGGAAGCAGCCTGGGATGAGGCGTTTGCCGCCTATGCCAGCGCGTATCCTGAACTGGCTGCCGAATTCACTCGCCGCACCAGCGGTGAACTGCCAGCCAACTGGCAGGCCGACGCACAGAAATTTATCGACGATTTGCAGGCCAATCCGGCGAAAATCGCCAGCCGCAAAGCCTCACAGAACGCGCTGGAAGCCTACGGCAAACTGCTGCCGGAATTCCTGGGCGGCTCTGCCGACCTGGCACCGAGCAACCTGACCATCTGGTCCGGCTCGGTCTCGCTGGATAAAGACCACGCGGGCAACTATATCCACTACGGCGTGCGCGAATTCGGCATGACGGCGATTGCCAACGGGATTGCGCTGCACGGTGGTTTTGTGCCGTACACCGCGACCTTCCTGATGTTTGTGGAATATGCGCGTAATGCGGTGCGTATGGCTGCACTGATGAAAATCCGCAGCATCTACGTTTACACCCACGACTCTATCGGTCTGGGCGAAGACGGCCCGACACACCAGCCAGTTGAACAGCTGGCCAGCCTGCGCGTGACGCCGAACATGAGCAACTGGCGTCCGGCGGATCAGGTAGAAACCGCGGTGGCGTGGAAATACGCCATTGAGCGTCAGGACGGCCCTACGTCGCTGATCCTGTCTCGTCAGAATCTGGCACAGCAGTCACGTACGGCTGAACAGCTGGCGAACGTGGCGAAAGGCGGTTACGTGCTGAAAGACAGCGACGGCCAGCCTGAGCTGATCCTGATCGCCACCGGCTCTGAAGTCGAGCTGGCTGTCGGTGCGTATGACAAGCTGACTACCGCAGGCCGCAAGGTACGCGTGGTATCCATGCCGTCAACGGATACGTTTGACAAGCAGGATGCGGCCTACCGTGAAGCGGTGCTGCCGAAAGCGGTATCGGCACGCGTGGCGATTGAAGCGGGTATTGCAGACTACTGGTTCAAGTACGTCGGCCTGAACGGTGCGATTGTCGGCATGACGAGCTTCGGCGAATCGGCTCCGGCTGAACTGCTGTTCGAAGAATTCGGCTTCACCGTCGATAATGTGGTCGAAAAAGCGCAGGCGCTGCTGAAGTAAAGCGGCGGTTCGGTAAATTGACGATGCAGTAAAACACCGATAGCAGACTGCGATACCGTGCGCAAAAGGATCGCAAACCGCGCTATTGTTTGTGATCAAGATCAATTAATTCACCTGAGTACATTGCATGACTCCAGCGCCGCATGCTGATATTGCGGCGCAACACCACAAGTTGCACCAGCCTATTTTTATCGCGGCGTGCTACTGCTTCGGCAGGCAAGACCAAAGTAAAAATGCATTTCCTCTTTTTAAGAGGTGCATTTTTATTTTGGTCTTTTTTTTTGGCCTAATTGGCGTCAACACAGGGTAAAACTATGAATTATCAAAAACTTGGAGTCGACATCCTCGCGTTGAGCGGCGGCAAGCAGAACATCAGCAAACTGACCCACTGCGCCACCCGTTTACGTTTCGAGTTCAACGACAGCCATGCCGTACAGGTAGAGGCGATTGCTAAACTTCCCGGCGTCATCAGCGTGGTCGATCGCGGCGGCCAGTTTCAGGTGGTGATCGGCAACGACGTTCAAGTCACCTACCGGGCGATTTTGAATGAGATTGGCGAGATGAACAGCCAGCGCAATGCTGGCAACAAGCAGCAGAAAAAAGGCGGCATTTTCACGCAAATCATCAGCGTGATTTCCACCACCTTTACCCCCGTCATTCCAGCAATTACCGGCGCAGGGATGATCAAAGCACTGCTGGCAATCCTCAAGCTGACTGGTTTAATTTCTGCCGACAGCACGACCTATCGCTTGCTGGATACCATCTCCGATGCGGCCTTTTTCTTCCTGCCCGTGCTGCTGGCTTACGGTGCCTCCATCAAGTTCGCCTGTAACCCGATTCTGGCGATGACAATTGCTGGCGCACTGCTGCACCCGAATCTGGCTCAGCTGTTAGCATCAGGCGGGCCAATCAGCTTTATCGGTATTCCGGTACGGCTAGCGGACTATGCCGGATCGGTGTTACCGATCATTCTCACCGTGTGGATCATGTCTTACATCGAGAGATTCGCTGAAAAAGTCTCGCCATCGATGATCACCTTCTTCACCAAACCGATGATCGTACTGCTGTTTACCGCGCCATTGGCGTTAGTGGTGATTGGGCCTTTCGGTATTTTCCTCAACGATCTGGTCGCCAGCGGCGCGGCCATCATTGACGGCAAGGCAAGCTGGTTAATCCCGATGCTGATGGGTGGCCTGCAACCGTTCCTGGTGATCACCGGTACGGCCTGGGCGATGACGCCGATTGCCACCTCACAGCTTACCCATAACGGCTTCGAAATGATCAACGGGCCCGGTATGCTGGCTTCCAACATTGCTCAGGGTGCCGCCACACTGTGCGTCGCGTTTAAAACCAAGAACAAGAATCTGAAACAGCTGGCTTCTTCGGCGGGCTTCACCGCGCTGCTGGGTATCACCGAACCTTCTCTGTACGGGGTGACGCTGAAACTGAAGAAACCGCTGATTGCCGCCATGATTGGTGGGGGCTGTGCGGGGATTTATGCCGGGCTGGCTGGGCTGGTTCGCTACGCCTTCGTCTCGCCGGGGCTGGCAGCGCTGCCTGCTTTCATTGGTGAAAACCCGATGAACATCGTCCATGCGCTGATCACCTGCGCCATTGCGATTGTCGTCACGTTTGCTCTCACCTGGATCATGGGATTCGACGATCCAGTGGATGAAACGGACAGTGCCCAAACCGACTCGGCTCAGGCAAACCAACGTCAAGCCGCACCGGTAGCCGATACCGCGCAAAAAACGCAGGCCGCAGAAGGCCACGCGGAACAGCAAGCGATTATGAGTCCCCTGTCCGGCAAATTGGTCGCGCTGAGCGACATCAACGATGACGTATTCTCACAGGGATTACTGGGGCAAGGCGTGGCGATTATTCCTGACAACGGTGAAGTGGTCGCGCCAGTCAGTGGCGAAATCATCACGTTCCTTGAGTCTAAACACGCCATCGGCATCCGGGCTGACAACGGTTTGGAATTGCTGATTCACGTCGGTCTGGACACGGTGAACCTCAACGGCAAGCACTTTACCGGCTATATCAAACCGGGCGACCGTGTCATCGCTGGCGACAGGCTAATTAGCTTCGATCTGCATGAAATCACGCGTCTGGGTTATGACCCGGTTACGCCAGTCGTGATTATCAATAGCGATGAGTACGCCAGCGTCGTCTGCACCGCACCACAGCCGATCGCCCCGATGGATACCATCATTAAAGTGAATGCCTGACGATCCATAAAAGCATTGGGCACCCTGCCCAATGCTTTTCAGTCTCCCTGTATGTGAGAAAAATATGCACTATCAACAGCAAAAACACTTCCCGGCAGGTTTTCTGTGGGGAGCGTCGACGTCGGCTTATCAGGTAGAAGGTGGCTGGCAGGCCGATGGGAAAAGCCCGTCGATCATTGATCAATGCCAGCACCCGGAAAACACTGCCGACTTCACCGTCGCCAGCGATCACTACCATCGGTTTAAAGAAGATGTGCAGCTTTTCGCGGAGCTGGGCTTAAAGGCCTATCGCTTCTCTATCGCCTGGACACGTATTCTTCCCGATGGCACTGGTGCCATCAATCCGCTGGGTATCGCGTTTTACAACAATCTGATTGATGAGTTGAACGCGCACAATATCGAACCAGTCGTCACGCTCTACCATTTCGACTTGCCTTATTGCCTTGAAGAACAAGGCGGCTGGCAGAATCGCGCCACGATTGATGCCTTTGTTCACTACGCCCGCACGCTGTTTACGCATTTCGGCGATAAGGTAAAATATTGGCTGACAATCAATGAGCAGAACACCATGATTCTGCATCCCGGCGCGATTGGCCTGCCGGAAGGTGGAGTTTTACCGTCTAAAAAAGTGCTATATCAGCAAAACCACCACATGATGTTGGCGCAGGCTCAGGTCATGGCCTTGTGTCACGAACTCGCGCCCAATGGCCTGATTGGTCCGGCGATCAACACCACGTCTATGTATCAGGCCACCAGCAAACCGGAAGATGCTATCGCCGCACACAACTGGGAAACGCTGCGCTGTTGGAGTTTTCTGGATGTTGCCGTGCATGGCCGCTACAACGCGCTGGCCTGGCGTTATCTGGAAGATCGCGGTCTGGCACCGGAAAAATTACCCGGCGATGACGATATCCTACAGTCAGGAAAGCCCGACTACGTGGCGATCAACTACTACTCCACCGCCACCATTGCCGCCAGCAAAGGCGATGCGTCGGATGTCAGCGCCCGCGCGGGCGATCAGCAAATCATGCTGGGCGAACCCGGCGTCTATCGCGCAGCGGAAAACCCGCACGTTGATAAAACGCCTTATGGCTGGGTGATCGATCCTATTGGCTTACGCTTAACACTGCGGAAAACCTACGAGCGCTATCATCTGCCGCTCCTGATTACGGAAAACGGCATGGGCGCGCCGGATAAGCTTGAGGCCGACGGTACAATCGACGATCAATATCGCATCGATTTTATTGCTCGCCATATTGAACAGATGCAGCTCGCCATCAGCGATGGCGTTGATCTTATTGGCTATTGTCCGTGGTCGGCGATCGATGTGGTCAGCACCCATCAGGGCTACGGTAAACGCTACGGGTTTATTTACGTGAACCGTGACGAATTCGATCTGAAAGATCTGCGCCGCATCAAAAAGAAAAGTTTTTACTGGTATCAAGGTGTCATAGAATCAAATGGAGCGCGCTTATTTCCCAGCGTCCCGTGATACAGATATCCAGTACACGTTGTTAAAACGGGGATAAGTACGACGCCGGATGTGTCACGTTGCAGGAAGCCTATTTTCCCGCAACGTGACACATCATGAAGCAGGCTTATCTCACTGGCTTTCCCACTGAATCACTCAAGAAACGCATGATGGCTGAACCGATAAAAGCAATAAAAATACTGAACAATAGCCTGGTGTTATCTTCCGATGCAGATAACAACGAAATCATTGTTATGGGGAAAGGAATCGGCTTTAACAGCAAGACCGGGGATATTCTCGATCCGGCCAAAATTGAGAAGACCTTTATTCTCAAGGATGGTACATCGCCACGCGAATTTGCTCGTCTGATTGAGCACGTTGGGGAAGAATATGTTCACATCGTGAATAAGATTATTGATGATGCGAACCGGCAGCTTCATGGTCGCTTGAGCGAACAGGTCTTTTTTACGCTGATCGACCATATCAGCTTTGCGATTGCGCGCTATCGCAAAGGCATCAGCATACAAAATCGTCTGCTTTATGAGGTAAAGCGGTTTTATCCGCAGGAATTCGCGATTGCCTCGCGGGCGCTCAACGACATTAACCAACAGATGAAGCTGGAATTACCCGAAGAGGAAGCAGGCAATATCGCGTTTCATTTAGTCAATGCCCAAACCGACGTCCAGAATATGGAAAACACGCTCCAGTCGGTCAAGATGCTGAAAGATATCTTTAATATCATCCAGTACAACTTCCATATCGTGATTGATAAAGAGTCGATTAACTACTCCCGCTTCCTGACGCATATGCAATTCTTTATTCAACGTCTGTTGGAAAATAGCCTGATCCATTCAAATGATGACTTTATTTTTGAGCAGGTCACCAAAGAATACCCTGATGCCTATAAATGCAGTCGACTGATCAAAGACTATATTCACAACCTGCTCAACATCGACATTTCTAACGATGAAATGCTGTACCTGATTATTCATATCGTCCGCATCACACCGGAAAAATAACCCCTTCCCAATAGCCAGGCGAAACGCCGCTATTGGGCAAGATTTCTGCCATTATCACCGGTCCCTTTTCGGGTATATGTTCTGATTGCCTTTGCTTTTCGATATTTATTCTTTAGCATTCAACCCAGTCAAGCTAATAACGAAATAAACGCTATCGTTATGTTTATCATAGTAAAAAACCCATTTCACACTCCCGTAATCCAATAACAAAAGTAACAAAATCGCTCGCTTATAACTTATAACCTTTTTTTATTTGTCCTGTTTTACCCTGACGATTAAAAGAGAAAAGGTGTCAAAAAATGCCGTTTGGCAAATCACATACCGCATAAGCCCTTTTCTTTTGATAAGAAAAACCCATTTATTTTTTCATGTCTTATGAAGAAAGGCATGTTAGTTAACCCAGGTAAAAACAATGAAAAAAACTCTGCTTGCCTTTCCGTTACTTATGCTTGGCGTATTGCCGCCGGCCTTTTCTGCCGATCAAAATGTCCCCACCACTCGCACCTTTCAGGTTCAGTCCGATGCGGCCTTAAAAGCCAAAGTGCCAGAGGCCGTCCTGCAAAAAGGCTTTATCGTTGCGGGCACCAACCCCAATACGCCACCAACCACCTTTTATCAGGAAGATAATAAAACGCTGGCAGGCCGCGAGATCGATATCATGAATGCGATTGGCGACCGGTTGGGCGTGTCGGTGAACTGGAACGATACCGGCGGGTTCGACAACATAATCCCCGGTCTGAAATCAGGCCGTTACGATGTGGCGCTGTCGAATATCAATGCGACGCCAAAGCGCCTTGAGCAAATCGATTTCATCGGCTATTTCAACGCGTCAAAACTGGCCATCATTTCCCTGAAAGACGCTAACGTCGCGCCTTTTACCTCCCTCAGCGTGCTGTGCGGGAAAGAAGTTGGGGCGGGAGCCGGTACCACTCAGCTATTGCGTTTACAGGAAGCCGACAAGCAGTGTGTCGCAGAGCAGAAAGACGCGATCAAAATCGCGATCTTCCCAGATCGTCCGTCTGGCGTACAGGCGGTGATCAGCGGGCGCGTACCGTTGTTCTTCGGCCCTTATGAAGGACTACGCTACCAGGTGAGTCAGGTAAAACGGCTGACCATCAGCGGTGATATCGCCGTTAACGATGCGCCAGTTTCCATTGCGTTCCCTAAAGACTCGGCTCTGGAAGACGCGGTTCAGGCGGCGCTGAATTCGCTGATTAAAGATGGCACCTACCAGAAGATTTTGGATAAATGGGACATCGGCTACGGCGCAGTCCCCGAAGCGAAACGTAACGCAGAGATCTTCGGATGAGTACTTCCTCGCCGCAGCAGGAACTGCACATCGTTGCCAACCGACACTACGGGCGCTGGATCAGCGCCCTGCTGGTTCTGCTGCTGTTAGGCGCTATCGCCCATTCCGTGCTGAACAATCCCCGTTTCGAATGGCGGGTCGTTGTGGACAGTTTTACAGAGGACTCCATTCTTCAGGGCGTCATCATGACGCTGAAACTGACCGCCATTTCGGTGGTGTTGGGCTTTGGCGGTGGCACGATACTGGCGCTGATGCGACTATCCAGCAACCCCGTATTGGTGGCGGTCAGTTGGGGCTACACCTGGTTCTTCCGTGGCGTCCCGACGCTGGTGCAACTGTTTCTCTGGTATAACATCGCGGCACTCTACCCAACGATTTCGCTCTCGCTGCCGTTTGTTGGCGAACTTTTCAGCGTTCCCGGCAATACACTCATCAGCCCGTTTAATGCCGCCGTGCTGGCGCTGGTCATGCACCAGTCTGCCTATGCGGCAGAAATCGTTCGCGCGGGCATTCAAAGCGTCAACCCCGGTCAGTTAGAAGCAGCCCGCGCGCTGGGATACCGTAAACCGCAAATATTCTTCTACACCGTTCTGCCGCAGGCGATGCGCGCCATCCTGCCTCCTGCGGGCAACGAGGTCATCGGCCAACTGAAAACCACGGCGGTAGTTTCCGTGATTTCGCTTCAGGATGTGCTGTATTCGGCACAGATCATTTATCAGCGGACCTATGAAGTCATCCCGCTACTGCTGGTTGCCACTATCTGGTATCTGCTGCTGACCTCTGTGCTGTCTGTCGGCCAATACTATGTTGAACGCTATTTCGGCCGTTCCACGCTCAAACGCAGCAAGCCAGGCAGAAGCCGTAAACCACGCGCTGCAAGGCTTACCCAACTCACCCAGCCAGCAAACCGGCAACAGCCCAGCGAGTCCCCTGGCACCTGAATCGGCGGGCGACCAAAGTCGTGATCTCAATCAATGATGAAGGAAAGGAAACTATGGGTGAGCCCATCACACTGCGAAACGTACGTAAATTTCTGTCGGGAAACCTGATTTTAGATGACATCGATTTGCAGATGGAGGCTGGATCGGTCACTGCTATTCTGGGTCCATCCGGTGCAGGTAAATCCACGCTGCTGCGCTGTATTAACCACCTGGAAAAACTCGATGGCGGCACCATTTGCGTTGGTGACACGCTGGTTGGCTATCGGCAGAAAGGCTATCGGCTCTATGAATTGAGTGACAAACAGGTCGCAGCCCAGCGCAGCAAGATGGGTATGGTGTTTCAGCACTTTAACCTGTTCCCTCACCGTACCGTGCTGCAAAACGTGAGCGATGCCCCGCTGCGCGTCAAAAAATGCGAACGGCAGGAGGTACTCGATCAGGCGTATTCGCTGCTGCGACAGGTTGGACTCGCGGAGAAAGCCGACGATTGGCCGCACCAGCTTTCTGGCGGCCAACAGCAGCGGGTCGCGATTGCCCGCGCCCTCGCCATGAATCCGCAGGTGATGCTCTTTGATGAACCCACTTCGGCATTAGACCCAGAACTGGTCGGCGAAGTGCTTCAGGTCATTAAGAAGCTGGCACATTCCGGTATCACGATGGTCATCGTCACGCACGAGATCGGCTTCGCCCGTGAGATCGCCGATAACATCGTGTTTATGGAAAACGGTCGAATTGTCGAAACCGGCCCAGCCAGACAGGTGCTGGACGCCCCACAGAACCGCCGCACGCAGGCCTTTTTCTCAACCGTGCTGTGATTAGTGCATGTTCTGCTATTTATGCCCGTCATACTTCAAGCTGCTTGTGCTCGGCTCATGTCTGAGCTTCCCCCTAAAAGGCTGCCGCAAGCGGCGTTCAAAACGAACTCGTTTTTTCACGCCACTCGAATAATTTAGGATATTACGGCTACGGGTCAGTGAACTCGTCGCACTTCTGAAGATTTAAGCGTACTTTTGAATAATTAGCGTTTTAAATTAATTAAGCATTCGCTACTATCAGCCTCATAGAAAAATTATGGAAAATTTTTTGTGACAACGATTAGAGATATCGCCCAAAAAGCCGGGGTGGCAGCATCAACCGTTTCTCGTGTGCTTAATAACGATCCCAGTCTGTCGGTAACGAAAGAAAAACGTCAACTCATCAAGAAAATTGCTCACGAACTGGAATATTTATCGCCCACACAGCGTAAACAGCAGAAAAAGAGATCAGAGAACGCGATTGTTGTACGATCCCATTTTAAAATAGATAACGATAATTTATTACATCTCGCCGTCGTCCACTTTCTTACGCCTTCAGAAGAACTCAACGACCCTTATTTCACCGCAATACGCATTGGGATTGAAAACCGCTGTCACCACTTTAATGTTTCATTGCGAAATATATTCACCACAAATTTATCATCCAATAGCAACACCTTAGCTCAGGCACAGGCCATCATTTGTGTTGGCCACTTTAGCGATAACGATACTGCCTTAATTTACTCATTAAATAAGAACCTGATTTTTATCGATTCGGCTCCCCTCGATAAGAAATGTGACGCCGTGCTTTTCGACCGGGAAGCGGCTGCACGCGAGGTATTGCATTACATCGTTAATAGCGGTGCTCAACGCCCTGCATTTATCGGCAATAATGAGAGTCGGTTGCATGTATTTCAAGAAATAACAAAAGAACACGGTATCTATCACGAATCACGATGTAAGGTGAGTCAGCTATTCTGTATTGAGTCCGGCTATCAGGCGATGAATGAATTGCTGCAACAAAAAGAGTGGCCCGATGTTGTGTTCGCGGCAACAGATATTATCGCGATAGGTGTCTACCGCGCGCTGCAAGAAAAAGGCATTTCCATTCCCAGACAAATAAAAGTGATTGGAATGAATGATATTCCTACCGCCCAACACCTCAACCCAAGCCTGACCACCATGCGACTCTACCCCACTGAAATGGGCGAAGCGGCTGTCGATCTGTTTTTAGAATTGGTTGCGGGGCGCTATTACAAGAAACATGTAGAACTGGGCTATGAGATGGTCTGGCGTGAAAGTTTTACGCTCAGCAATCCGTAGCAATGCCGTTCATAATACCGCCCTACTATTTATTATTTTTACAAATAAAACGGCCACGCAAAGAAATGACGCGGCCGGCAAGAGTCAATTAGCCGTAATTTGCCATAGTTGATTCCATCCCCCATTATCATGCCATTGAATACCTGACGCGCCGTTCTCTGTCGAACGACTACTGATATCCAGTAGCTTTCCGCTATTTCTATTCAGAATTTTATAATAGCCATCTCCAGCATCCAAAATCAGCCATTGCTGACTAAAATGACCGGTGTTATACATTTGGAGAATTTGTGCGCCATCTTCATCGGCACTGGAAGCAACATCGACGTATTTTCCACTATTAACATTCACCAGATTAAAATAACCATTGCCAATCGCGTTAAAATAAAAACGCTGGCTGTCCCAGTTGCCATCACTGTATTGCTCAACAAATGCGCCGTCTTCGTGCGAACCACTCACGATATTCAGCGATTTACTACTATGTCGATTAACGATTTTATAGCGCGTTCCATTGACGAAATTGATTTGCGATTCAGCAAACGCGTCCAATGCGCGGGTAAATTGTAATACATTCGCTGAAACACGCGTTGTCGCCCCTAATGCGTAGCCATCCGGCAACACACTGGCATTACCCGCAGGCTCCCAATAAAAAACCCCAATCCCCTTATTTCCCGGCACGGCTTTAACAAGATTAATGGTATCTTTGATAGTCCAGTAGCTGTCTGTCGGGTTGGTCTCCAAACCGCCGACTTCAACAACCATGACTTCCTTACCATACCGGCTCGCCATATCATTAAGATTGCTGGCTAGAGCCCCAGTGAGCTCCCAATAGTTTTTCCCCTCCCAATAGGGATAGAATGAAAAACCAATCACATCGGTTTTCCCACCATACGTGGTGAGGAAATTATCAAAAAACCAGCGAGCGTTCGAATTATTATCCCCATGCGCCAAATGGCTGATCACTTTGGACGAAGGGCTGACTGCTTTAACCGCATCATAGCCAGCGTTCAGTAGCTGCGTTAAATTGGCAAAACGACTTGTACTACCTTCCGGTAGTAAAATGCCGGGGTTCATTTCGTTGCCGACCTGAACCCATTCCGGCGTTACGCCAGCGGCAATGAGCGCCGTCATCACCTCATGTGTATGGTTATAAACGGCCGTCGTTAATTGACTAAGATTATAATTCGCCCACGCGGCGGGTTTTATTTGATGACCTGGATCTGCGAAAACATCGCTGTAGTGGAAATCCACCATGACGCGCATTCCCATCGCTTTGGCACGCTGCGCGGCATCCACCACGCGGGTTTTATCCGTATAGCCAAGCATCGTCCAAGTCGTATTATCTTTATGCCATAACGCACTGGGATCGGGATTAACGAAAATGCGTAGCCGCACCGCGTTTATGCCGTGATCGCGCAATATCTGCAATACATCACGCTGAGTACCTGCATCGTCACGCCAGGTGACACCGCGATCTTCCAATTGCTTTACCCAGCCAATATCCGCGCCATAAGCAAACGGCTGTGCGGCTTTCGCCAGATTGGCTGACATAAACCCGATAAACAGCATTAACAATATAGAGATGATTCCTGAATAATTATTCTTTTTCATTCATTTCTCCTTGAGGTAACACGCTTAAAAGGTATTTATTACATAAATACCCAGGTACAGATTAAAAAATAGAGGGCGATATTTATAAAAATAAATTTCATACAAGAAACCAAGCAACCAATTTTAATCGCTGCTTGGTTAAATTTATGCTTTTCACTTTACGCAATAGCGTCTTTTGTGACGCTATTTCCAGAATTACAGAACGTTATTTTTAATTAATTCGTTTTCCATTTTCATCAAAAAAGTGCAGATGTTCACTACGGCACGTAAGTGGAATCGTTGAGTAGGGTACAATACTGTTGTCACCCGACAAATGTACCTTGAAATGATTAACGCCAGAAAAAGCACCAAAAATATAGGTGGCATTACCCAGTCTTTCAGTTACCTCACTATTGATTGACAGGCTGACATCGCCACCATTTGGATCAATACTCAGGTGTTCAGGCCGAATACCCACGGTAATCTTTTGTCCGATTTGCAGCCCGTGATCGGCAACATTAACGGAAAGTGTATTGAGCGTATTGATCAATATACTCACGTTATTTCCTTCAACCTGCATCACTTCACCGGGTAGAAAATTCATATTCGGCGAACCGATAAAGCCAGCGACAAAAAGATTTTCTGGCTTATGGTATAACTCCATTGGCGTGCCTACCTGCTCAATATAACCTTTGTTTAGTAC
Source organism: Pectobacterium actinidiae (assembly GCF_000803315.1). NCBI lineage: Bacteria > Pseudomonadati > Pseudomonadota > Gammaproteobacteria > Enterobacterales > Pectobacteriaceae > Pectobacterium > Pectobacterium actinidiae. The sequence continues at coordinate 659,604 of NZ_JRMH01000001.1, read as the reverse complement.
CACGATTTTATCCGCCAGCGTCATGGCTTCCACTTGATCGTGCGTTACATAAATCATGGTATTACGCATTTCCTGGTGCAGCCGGGCGATCTGTAAACGCATTTCCACGCGTAATTCAGCGTCGAGGTTTGATAAAGGTTCATCGAATAAGAACACTTTAGGATCGCGCACAATAGCTCGCCCAATCGCAACGCGCTGCCGCTGACCGCCAGAGAGCTGTTTCGGTGTGCGATCCAGCAATGCTTCGAGCTGAAGCGTCATGGCCGCCTTTCGCACCATTTGTTCTACTTCAGCTTTAGGGCGCCCATTCATCCTTAGGCCAAACCCCATATTTTCAGCCACTGTCATATGCGGGTACAGCGCGTAAGACTGGAATACCATCGCAATCCCTCGCTCTGCGGGATCGAAATGGTTAACTAAACGGTTATCAATATGAATTTCGCCATCCGTTATCTCCTCCAACCCAGCGATCATTCTCAGCAATGTCGATTTACCACATCCCGACGGGCCGACGAAGACCACAAACTCGCCAGAATTAATTTCAAGATTGATACGATGGATCGTTTCCGTCTTATCGTAACGCTTCACTATATTTTTTAGTAAAATATCAGCCATGTGAACCTCAAACTTTAACTTGCCATTGAGCGCGAATTATTTTACCGCGCCCGTCATACTCGCGATAAATTGCTTTTGCATGGCGAAGAAGATAATTAAACTAGGAAGTGTGGAGATAACCGTTCCAACCATAATAAGCCCAAAGTCTGGCGAGTAGGCAGAAGCAAAACTGGATAGCACCAGATTAATCGTCTTTAATTCATTAGACTGAAGGACAATAAGCGGCCAGAGAAAGGCATTCCATGACGTCATAAAAACAATGATAAAAGCGGCAGAATAACTGGCACGCATAATCGGCACGTAGACATAAAGGAAAATTTTCCACTCAGCGACGCTTTCCACGCGCGCAGCGTCTATCAGCTCCCTCGGAAACGTTTTAGTACACTGTCTAAAGTAGAAAATAATAAATGCCCCAGCCACCGTTGGCATAATAACGGCAAAGTGTGTATCCAGTAAGCCAGCCTTACCAAACATGGTGAAGAGTGGGATCATTAAGGCTGCAAACGGAATCATCATCGTCGTTAATAGTGCGACATAGACACGCTCGCGGTTTTTACTGGAATAAATCTCAAACGCATAGCCTGCGATAGAGCACACCACAAGCGTTGACACCGTGCTGATCAACGCAATTTTTGATGTATTCCAAAATATTAATGATAGATCCACCTGGCTCGTCAGATTGGTAAAGTTCACCAATAGCTGATCGCCAAACGTGAATTTCCCCATGTTGATTTGACTGGTGCTATTCGTACTCGATACCACCATCCAGTAGAAAGGGAAAAGCGAAAAAATGCTCATCAACACGAGAAAAACATGCATCAGTATGCTGTTAATTTTACTTTTTCTCATATTATCCCTTCCGTGCCGCTTTAAATTGAATCAGCGCCAGTATTGCTGAGAAAACAACAATCACGTACGAAACCGTTGCCGCATAACCAAAGTTAGGTACAAATTTGAACGACAAGTTGTAAATATAAAGCGATAACGTCAGCGTCGCATTTGCCGGACCACCATTCGTGATATTCATCGCTTCATCAAACAACTGCAATGTGCCAATGGTTGATGTCACACTGGTAAAAAGAATAACCGGTTTCAGTAAGGGTATAGTGATAAAGAAAAACTGCTTAATGGGGCTAACACCATCAACTCTGGCGGCCTCATAAATTGACTTATCAATATTCTGCATAGCGGAAAGGTAAAAGATCATATTATACCCCGTCCAACGCCATGTGATCGCAATAATAATCGTCACCTTTGCCCAGAAAGGATCAGACAGCCACGGAATCGGGTCGTCAATAACATGAATAAACATCAAGAATGAGTTAATCACGCCGTCCAACTCAAACATACTTTTAAACAGAATAGAGTAGGCAACCAGCGAGGTTACACAGGGTAAGAATATAGCTATTCTAAACCATTGACGATATTTAAGCTGAGACGAATTTAAGCAAGAAGATATCGCTAATGATAGCAAAATCATAATAGGCACCTGGATAACCAGAAACGTCAAGGTATTCCAAAGCGCCGTTTTAAACATTGGGTCATTAAATAAACGAATGATATTTCCCAAGCCAACAAATTGCGTAACCACACCACGGCCAGACTGAAAGGAAAGCCAAAGTGATTTGAAAATAGGATATATCGTCATTAGGGCAATTAACCCAACAGCGGTAGCGACAAAAGCCCAGCCGTTGATGTTATAAAGCCTATTCATTTTAGGTTTATACATCATTATCACACCATAGATTTCTGGAGAGAAGTGCCTGAGGGCTTACCGCCCCCAGGCTCACACTCATTACTGCATAATCTGGTTTTTTAATGCAGTTTCGGCGCGTTTTAAAACGTCATCAACAGAATCGCCTTTCAGTAGTGCAGGTATTTCAGCAGCAATCGCGTTATCAACTTCCTGGGTATACATACCATAGGAGACCTGCGGGATTTCTGTCACCCATTTAGAGAAGTCAGCAAACACAGGCTGCCCACCGAAAAACGGATCTTTTACTGCGTAAGCCGGGCCGGAAGTAGCAGGAAGGAAAGTTGCAAGCGCACCGCGATCAACCAAAAGGGTTTGATACATATTGCTATCCGCCGCAAAGGTTTTTTTCAAAAACTCAATCGCCTGTTGGGTATTTTTGCCACCTTTTAAGACATACCAGCTTGATCCACCCTGGTTGGAAGCGTGTACTGCTTTGTCGAGATTCAGCCGTGGGATCGGCGCAACACGCCATTTTCCTTTCTGATCGTCGGCGCTTTTAATTGAGCCAATTACCCACACGCCGGAAACCACACTCGCCGATTTCCCGGCATTAAAGCTACCAACAAAACTCGACCAGCCAGAGATAGGACGTGCAATCTTAGCGTCGTTAATCGCCTTAATCGTTTTTAATGTTTCTTTCAGTGCATTGTTTTTGGTGAGATTGAGCTGACCTTGATTATCGAAGAACCATTCTCCGCCGGACTGCATCATAATATGGGGAAGCACCACATCATTCATATCATAGGTCAGCATATCGACACCGGTTTTCGCTTTTACCTGCTTGCCGATTTCAATATATTTATCCCAGGTAATGTTCACCATATCGCTCTCTTTATATCCGGCAGCTTCCAGATAATCGAGTCGATAGAACATTCCCGCCACGCCGGAATCAAAGGGAATACCATAAACCTTATCCCCCACCGTCATCACTTTCGTTTTATAAGGCGCAAACTGACTATAATCGATGGCATCCTGCAATGGGATAAACGAGTCAGGATAGGCCTGAAGATATTTCTGCGCATTATAATCCTCAATGAGCACAATATCAGGCAGCGCATTCTTAACACCAGAAGCCAGCATCGTATTGAGTTTCTGTTCAATATCTTCTTTACCTGAGTCGATCACTTTCAGACTAAAACTTGGATCGGCTTTTGTATATATCGAAGAGGCTTCATGCATTGCCGCAACATTGAAGTTAGGATCCCAGGCCCATACGGTGACTTCAGCAGCCAGGCTTTGACTCGATAAGCCCAACGTGAGGAATGAAACTGCAAATAGGGTAGATACTTTATTCTTGATCTTCATCAGAGCAGTCCTTCTTTACTTTTTGTAAAGAGAGAATATGAGTTACTGCATAATGAAGCAACGAGTTACACCGCTTACATTCTTTAATCCAGTGATACGGCTCACACAACAAGGAGAGAAATAATTAAATATTCGATCTCAATACAAAAAATTTAGGAAAAATTTCCTTAGAAAAAACCCCTATCCGATCGATAAAATAGATTAAAAAACAACCTAAAATAAATTTATTACATTGAAACTTAAGTAAAAAAACCATCATAGGAAAATAAATAAAAAATTTACTCCGATAGTATTAGCCATAATCACACAGCCATCACGGAATTACCCAAAAATGAAAACGTTACCACGGCAAATCAAGCGACACACGGAGATGCCCGTGTGCCATAAAATACACTGACGCTTAGGCAAACCAGCCGTGAATGATCGCGTGCTGTAATAGCATGATGGTCTTGCCATCTTTAATCCGGCCATCGTTCATCATCGCAACGGCTTCGCTAAATGGCAGCTCCAGTACCTCGATGTCTTCATCTTCCACGCCGCCGCCCGGATTGTCCCGCAGCGACTCATCGTATTCCGCAGCGAAAAAGTACACTCGCTCCGTCACGCTACCCGGCGACATGTAGGCATAGAACAGCTTTTCCACGTTGCCGATCGCATAGCCGGTTTCTTCGATTGCTTCATTACGGATGCACTCTTCGGGCGAATGATCGTCCAGCAAACCGGCGCAGGTTTCCAACAGCATGCCGCTTTCGTTGCCGTTTACGTAGGTGGGAATGCGGAATTGTCGTGTCAGAATCACCGTGCCTTTTGCCCGGTTGTACAGCAGAATCGTCGCGCCATCACCACGATCGTAAACTTCACGAACCTGGCGAACGATGCCGCCATTATTTCTTTTTAAATCAAAAGTATACCTATTCAGAATATACCAGTTATCGGATAGCAGTTTTTTTTCGACGATATCAATGGGAGACGACATGCAAACACCTCGGTGATCGATGTGGAGGGAAGGCTCGTTTATATAACTCGCGAATTTATCATATCCCCTTTTAACCGCAGCATAAACGGGTTACAGGCTCTGTCTTCTGTGCGCCAATGCCTTACCACAATCTGTTCTCTCTGCGTCATCAATCTACTCATTACTATTCACTTTCATTCGATGAGAAAACGGGCAGGATAACGACATACTCTCTCGACCCTGAGCCATCGAATGACGAAACGCCCTCTCCCAATCGCGCTATCGGATACGCTGACGCTTGCCCTTTTCGGGACTATCGTGCTGGCATTAGGCATGGGGCTGGGGCGCTTTTTGTATACACCGATGCTACCGGTGATGTTAGAAGAAGGCAGCTTCACCTTTGGCCAGCTTTCCTATATCGCCAGCGCAAACTACGCAGGCTATCTGTTCGGTAGCCTGTTTTTCTCTTTCAGCCGACGCGCCTCAACCGCTCAACCGACGTTTCTGCTGTTTATCGCCGCAGCTGCAACGAGCATTTTGCTCATCGCGATGGCGTTGACCACCCATACAACGCTGGTCATGATCGTTCGCTTCATTGCCGGGATCGCCAGTGCGGCGATGATGATCTTCGGTTCGTTGACTATTTTGCATCACACAAAGCATCCTCGCGTTATCGCTTCGCTCTATGCCGGGGTTGGCGTGGGAATTGTGTTAGGCAATGAATACATCATCATCGGACGACATTACGCTCTCACCGCCGAGCTATTGTGGTGGGGGTCGGCGCTGATCGCCGCGCTACTTCTACTCGCTCTACTCACTCTTTCACCGCATAAATCCACCGTAGTGCAACAACACATGGTCAATGTCGATGAACCCCCTCAGCTTGGCTGGCGGCGGCTTGCGTTGTTGTATGGCCTTGCAGGCTTCGGGTATATCATCATCGCCACTTATCTGCCGTTGATGGTGACATCACTTGGCATACCGCGTTTATCCCTACATTTATGGTCGCTGCTTGGACTGGCAGTTATTCCCGGCTGTTTTTTCTGGCTATGGGCCGCCAGCCGTTGGGGAACCTTGCCCTGCCTGACGGCAAATCTGTTGATTCAGGGAAGCTGCGTCCTACTGACGCTATTCAGCCACTCCCCTGTGGCATTGATATTCAGCTGTCTTGGCTTTGGTGCTACTTTTATGGGAACCACCTCGCTGGTGATGCCCTTAGCCAAACGGCTACGTGCACCGCACGGCATCAACCTGCTTGGGTTGGTGACACTCACTTACGGAATAGGTCAGATTCTTGGCCCACTGCTCGCCAGCGCTCTGACGAATGCGAATGCTGTCGCACTAACGATTCTATGTAGCGCAGCAGCACTTTTCATCGCGGCAGGGCTCTGCTCCCCCTACTGCCGACCACTACCCTAACCCCGGAGAATCTATGCCGTACGTAAACATCAAGATCACCAATGAAGGCGTCACTGCTGAACAAAAGCGTCAGTTGATTGAAGGCGTCACACAGTTGCTGGTCGATGTGCTAAATAAGAACCCGAAAACCACCGTGGTCGTGATTGATGAAGTCGAAACGGACAACTGGGGGATCGGCGGCGTGCCCGTGACGGAGCTGAGAAAGGCCAGTCAATAGTGAAACGGTGCCACCTGTGTGGCACCCGTATTATATCCCCAACATCGTATCAATCAGCAGATACATATTGAGAGAAACCACAAGCACTACAATGAGTTGCCCGATACGCTGTACCCACTTTCCGTTCACCATCGTCCCCATTAATTCACGGTTGCCGGTGAAGGACAGCAAAGGAACCAGCGCCAGCGCAATCCCGAAGCTCAGCACGACCTGGCTCAATACCAGCACCCGCGTCGGATCCATACCGGACAGGATCACGATAAATGACGGCAGCATCGTTACAGTGCGGCGCACCCAAAGCGGGATATGGAAACGCACGAATCCTTGCATTACCACCTGACCCGCCAGCGTACCGACGACGGTAGAAGACAGACCCGCCGCCACCAGACTCAGGCCAAAAATCACTGCGGCGGCTTTACCCAACAGCGGCTCCAGCGTGAGGTAGGCTTTATCCAGATCGGCAATATCCTGATTGCCGCTGAAATGGAATGCCGCTGCCGCCGTTGCCATCATCGCCAGATTGACGAATCCGGCGATAGTCATCGCAATCGCAACATCGACTTTCGTTGCAGAATAGCGCTCGGCACGAGTATGAGAACCTTCATGCTGCGTCAGAGAAGAATGCAGGTAAATCACATGCGGCATAATGGTCGCCCCCAGCACACCCGCAGCCAGCAACACGGCATCGGAAGTCGGTAGACTGGGGATTGCCATGCCTTTGGCTAACGCGGACAGTTCCGGCTGAGAAAAGACCAGTTCGACAATATATGCCGCCGCCACAAACAACAGCAGGCCGCCGATGACCATCTCCAGCGGCTTCTGCCCACGCTGTTGCAGCATAAGGATTAGGAAAGTCGCAATGGCAGTGAGGATCGCGCCTTCCAGCAGCGACACGCCCAAGAGTAATTTAAAACCAATCGCCGCACCGATAAATTCGGCCAGATCGGTCGCCATCGCAATAATTTCGGCCTGCACCCAATATGCCCAAACCGCCGGGCGCGGAAAGCGATCGCGGATGTGCTCCGCCAGATTCTTACCCGTTGCGATCCCCAATTTGGCGGACAACAGTTGGATCAGCATCGCCATCAGGTTAGCCCACACCACCACCCACAGCAGCGTATAGCCATAAGCCGCGCCAGATTGGATATTTGTGGCAAAGTTACCCGGATCGATATAACCAATCGCCGCAATAAACGCCGGGCCCATCAGAGAAAGTTTGATCTTCCTTGATGTGCGGCTTGTTGACTCAATAACACGGTTACCCGGCATAGTATGACCCTTCTAACACTGGTGTTTTATTACTCTCACAGAAACGATAATGATTATCAAGTGCATTTAGAGTGGTAATACCAATTCTTTTAATAGTTAATGATGATGAGCCATTCAAAACCTAAAAAATATCTTTTTTATCAAACAAATCTTAACAAGATATAAACAAAAAACCCCATGCGATGGCACGGGGTTCGGAATGAAGATGCGTTGTAAATACAGTCTTAAAAGCAAAAACTATCAGTCTTGTGCTTTTGATACCGCAACCATCGCCGGGCGCAGCAAACGGCCGTTCAGCGTATAGCCTTTTTGCATTACCATCATGACGTGGTTCGGCTGGTGATCGGCCGAAGGCAGCATCGTCATCGCCTGATGCACTTCTGGGTTAAACGGTACACCCACATCACCCACAATCTCGATACCGAACTTACGCACGGCATCCAGCAACGATTTCAGCGTCAGTTCGACACCTTCAATCATTGCAGCCAGTGATTCATTGGCCTTGTCCGCCGTATCCAGCGCACGTTCCAGATTGTCGATAACTGGCAGCATTTCGCTGGCAAATTTTTCTACCGCAAATTTATGCGCTTTCTCAACATCCATTTCCGCACGGCGGCGAATGTTATCGGCTTCAGCACGGACGCGAAGCATATTGTCACGTTCACGCTGTTGCAGTTCGCTCAACTGGGCTTCCAGTTCGGCGATGCGCGCATCACGCGGGTCAGCTACGTCTGCCGTCTCTGGCGTGGCATCCGTTTGCTGCCCTTTTGCTGCTTCCTTTTGATCCAGGACTTGCTCGTCAGGCGTTTTCTGTTCTTTACTACTCATGAAATTCTCCGCGGTTTAGCATTAATCTCGCTAGTTGCTTATTATGGGGATCAAAATCGGGGATTCAAGGGAACCAGTCACATATTGGTTCCAGCCGCTGCCGATACACCACGCTGAGGACAAAAACAGCAATGAACACACCGCTTACAATGAACAGGCCGTTTAATTGTATTGGCATTGTCGGCCATCCGCGTCACCCAACGGCATTGGCAACGCATGAGATGCTTTACCACTGGCTCACCGACAAAGGTTACGCGGTTCTGATCGAGCAACAGATCGCCCGCGAATTGAACCTGAAAGACGCGCCGACGGGTAGCCTTGCTGACATCGGTCAACAGGCGGATTTGGCTGTTGTTGTTGGCGGTGACGGTAACATGCTCGGCGCAGCGCGCGTGCTGTCACGCTATGACATCAAGGTGATCGGCGTGAACCGTGGCAACCTCGGTTTTCTAACCGATCTCGACCCTGATCAGGCGCAGCAACAACTTTCTGACGTGCTCGACGGCCATTACCTGAGCGAGCAGCGCTTCATGCTGGAAGCGCACGTTTGCCGTGCAAACCAGCCAGACAGCATCAGTACCGCCATTAACGAAGTGGTGCTTCACCCCGGCAAGGTTGCCCATATGATTGAATTTGAAGTCTATATTGACGACAAATTCGCCTTCTCCCAGCGTTCAGACGGCCTGATTATCGCCACGCCTACCGGCTCCACCGCCTATTCACTTTCCGCTGGTGGCCCAATCCTGACGCCGTCGCTGGATGCCATTGCGCTGGTGCCCATGTTCCCGCATACGCTGTCCGCCCGCCCGCTGGTCATTAACAGCAGCAGTACAATTCGGCTGAAATTTTCCTGCATTACCAACGATCTGGAGATCAGCTGTGACAGCCAGATTGCGCTGCCAGTGCAAGAGGGCGAAGAAGTACTGATTCGCCGCAGCGAGCATTATCTGAATCTGATTCATCCTAAAAATTACAGCTATTTCAACACACTAAGTTCAAAACTCGGCTGGTCAAAAAAATTATTCTAAAATTCTATCCAGCTACTTTACTGTATATAAAACCAGTTTATACTGTATGTAATCACATGTGATTACATACAGGGGTTTATCATGCTGGCGCAACTCACTATCAGTAACTTCGCTATCGTGCGCGAATTAGAAATCGATTTTCAGTCAGGGATGAGCGTGATCACCGGGGAAACCGGTGCGGGGAAATCGATTGCGATTGATGCCCTCGGTTTATGTCTGGGAATTCGTTCTGACGCCAGCATGGTCAGGCCGGGTGCTGCCCGCGCCGACATTTGCGCCCGCTTTGCGCTGGCGGATACGCCGACGGCACGTCAGTGGCTGGAAGAAAACCAGTTGGATGACAGCAACGAGTGCCTGCTACGCCGCGTGATTAGCGCCGATGGTCGTTCACGCGGCTTTATTAACGGCACCGCCGTGCCGCTCTCTCAACTGCGTGAACTCGGCCAGCATCTGATTCAGGTACATGGCCAGCATGCGCATCAGCTACTGCTGCGCCCCGATCATCAAAAACACCTGCTGGATGCCTATGCCGATGAACCGAAACTGCTGGTTGCGATGCAGCAGGTTTGGCATCAGTGGCATCAAAGTTGCCGCGCGCTGGCACAGTTGCAACAGGCGGCGATTGAGCGCGAAGCCCGCCGGGAACTGCTGCAATACCAATTAAAAGAGCTGAATGAATTCGCCCCACAGCCCGGCGAATACGAACAAATTGACGTTGAATATAAACGCCTGGCGAATAGCGGCCAGCTACTGACGATGAGCCAACAGGCTATGCAACTGCTGAGCGAAGATGAAGAGCAGAACATCATCAGTATGCTGCACAGCGTAAAACATCAGCTTGGCGAGCTCATCAGCATGGATGACAAGCTGTCTGGCGTGCTGTCCATGCTCGAAGAAGCAGGCATTCAACTTAGCGAAGCTAGCGATGAACTGCGCCACTACAGCGAACAAATGGATCTCGACCCAATTCGGCTGTATGAACTGGAACAACGCCTGTCGCGTCAGCTCGCGCTGGCACGCAAACACCATGTTGCTCCAGAAGCGCTCCCGGCGTTCCATCAGCAACTACTGGAAGAACAGCAACAGTTGGAACAGCAGGAAAGCGATCATGATGCGCTTAGCGCTTCGGTCGGTGAATATCATCAGCAGGCGTTACACCTTGCAGAACAACTGCACGTACGTCGTCAGTACCACGCCAGCGAGCTGGCGCAGCTTATCACCACCAATATGCGTGAGCTGGCGATGCCACATGGCCACTTCACGATTGATGTGAAGTTTACGCCAGACAGCCTGACCGCCACCGGCGCCGACAGTATCGAATTTCGCGTGACTACCAACCCCGGCCAGCCGCATCAGACGCTGGCGAAAGTAGCTTCGGGCGGTGAACTGTCGCGTATTGCACTGATTATTCAGGTGATCACCGCACAGAAAATGGACACGCCAGCGATGATCTTCGATGAGGTCGATGTGGGTATTAGCGGACCAACCGCCGCCATCGTCGGCAGAATGTTGCGCCAACTCGGCGAATCTACGCAGGTGATGTGTGTGACGCACCTGCCGCAGGTTGCAGGCTGTGGACACCAGCACTTTTTCGTGAGCAAACAAACGGACGGTGCTGAAACAGAAACCCTGATGCAGCCATTAGACAAGCGCGCTCGGCTACAGGAACTGGCTCGTCTCTTGGGCGGCAGCGCCGTAACCAAAAACACGCTGGCAAATGCCAAAGAATTGCTGGCAGCCTAAAATCCACCGCTGGCAAAGGCCAGAAAGGTGCATTACTGGTAAAAAAGCTCAACTTTTTTACCTTCCTGAGGTCATACAATCGCCTTGCAGGTTTCCAAGTCCTGCAAGGTCTATTATCATCGGCAACCTATGCCCTTAAGGAATGTAATCACTATGCGCTGTAAAACGCTGACTGTCGTCGCCGCGGTGGTTGTTATGCTGACTGCCGGTTGTTCCACACTGGAAAAGGTGGTCTATCGGCCGGACATCAATCAGGGAAACTATCTGGCACCGGCTGACGTTGCGAAAATTCACACCGGCATGACCAAACAACAGGTCGCTTATACGCTGGGTACGCCTATGATGCAGGATCCGTTTGGCAGCGATACCTGGTTTTATGTCTTCCGCCAACAGCCTGGCCATGAGTCGGTAAAACAGCAGACGCTGACGCTGACCTTCAGCGGCAGTGGCGTGTTAACCAATATCAACAACAAGCCTGCGCTGAATTAATGCTTTTAATGCCGCTCGGCTGAATCAGGATTAACGATCCCGGCAACCAGAAGCAGCACGTTAAGACGACCCCAAAAATGGGCAGAGTCCTTGAAGAAAGCTAACACACACGCGGCTTGATGTATGGCGGGTATAACAGCAGGCAAATCTGAACACTTCAGGTTTGCCTGTGTTTTTTGTAAAGGCATTAAGGTAAGAACGTTAAGGAAAACGTCATATGCCGTTTAGCGATATGATTCAGGATTTGCTCTTAGAACGCTCTGCACGCTGACGGCGTAACTCTTTCGGATCGGCAATCAGCGGGCGATAAATTTCCACGCGGTCACCATCCTGTACCACATCGGCCAGCTTCGCCGCACGGCTGTAGATACCGACTTTATTCACCTGTAAATCGATGTCATGACGCAGCTCCAGCAGACCCGATGCCATAATCGCCTGCTCAACCGTGCTGCCCTCTTCCAGCTTCACCGTGCGCAGATACTGGCGTTCCGGCAGCGCGTAGACCACATCAACCTGCATTGCGGACACTGTAGACCTCTTTGGCTCGCTGCGTGAAAGCCTGCACCATATTTCCGGCCAGCTCCTTGAATACTTTGCCAAAAGCGAGTTCAATCAAGGCATTGGTGAATTCAAATTCCAGATGCAGCTCGACTTTACAAGCATCAGCGCTCAGCGGTGTAAAACGCCAGTCGCCACCCAACTGACGGAACGGGCCATCAACCAACTGCATATTGATATTCTGGTTATGCGTCAGCGTATTGCGGGTGGTAAAGGTCTTGCTGATACCAGCTTTGGAAACATCGACTGCGGCGGTCATCTCCCCTTCTGAGGAGGAAAGCACGCGGCTCCCCGTACAGCCCGGTAAAAACGCGGGGTATGAAGCGACATCATTCACCAGCTTGTACATCTGTTCAGCACTGAACGGCACCAGTGCGGAACGACTTATCTTTGGCATACTCTTTTCCGTGATTCATAAAACGCGCAAAATAATAGCATTGATAGCCCGACAGACAAAAATTCTGCGAAGCTTATCGCACGATATCATTAACCACGACACGGACGCACGGCGGGGATTTCATTCCCCATGACATCCAGTATAATGACGGCACTATGACAAAGAAAAAAGCATACAAACCCGGTTCCGCCACCATTGCGCAGAACAAGCGCGCCCGTCACGAATACTTCATTGAGGAAGAATTTGAGGCAGGCCTTGCGCTGCAAGGATGGGAAGTCAAATCACTGCGCGCAGGCAAAGCAAACCTCAGCGACAGCTATGTCACCTTCATGAACGGTGAAGCTTACCTGTTTGGCGCCACGATCACGCCGCTGAACGTGGCTTCATCACACGTTGTGTGCGATCCCACACGCACGCGCAAACTCCTGCTCAACAAACGCGAGCTGGATTCGCTGTTTGGCCGCGTCAGTCGCGATGGCTATACGGTCGTTGCGCTGTCCATGTATTGGAAAAATGCCTGGAGCAAAGTCAAAATCGGCGTGGCGAAAGGTAAAAAAGATCACGACAAGCGTGATGACATCAAAGAACGTGAATGGAAGTTAGACAAAGCCCGTATCATGAAGAACGCCAATCGCTAAGCCACTGGCTTAACAACGGTAAGTTCTGGTATACTGGTGACAGTTTCTTGGGGGCTGATTCTGGATTCGACGGGATTTGCAAAGCCCAAGGTGCATGCCGAGGGGCGGTTTGCCTCGTAAAAAGCCGCAAAAAAATAGTCGCAAACGACGAAAACTACGCTTTAGCAGCTTAATAACCTGCTCTGAGCCCTCTCTCCCTAGCCTCCGCTCTTAGGACGGGGATCAAGAGAGGTCAAACCCAAAAGAGATCGTGTGGATGCCTTGCCTGGGGTTGAAGCACTAAATCTAATCAGGCTAGTTTGTTAGTGGCGTGTCTATTCGCAGCTGGCAAGCGAATGTAAAGATAGACTAAGCATGTAGTACCGACGGTAGAGTGGTTCCGGACGGGGGTTCAAATCCCCCCAGCTCCACCACATTATGATCCGGATACGTCCGGTGAAATCCAGAAAGCCCGCACGGCACAAGCCCTGCGGGCTTTTTTGTGTCCGTTATTGTCCGACGATATTCGCCTGAATCCAGAGATTATTGGTATACGAATTGGTATACGGTAGGATATATACCAAAAGGCGTATACCAATTGCATGTGTATACCAATGACAAAGGATTCCCTCATGGCACGGACAACCCGCCCCCTCACCCACACTGAAGTACAAAAGGCCAAAGCGACAGACAAAGATCTGACTTTGCATGACGGCAACGGGTTATTTCTCTTAGTCAAAACTACCGGGAAAAAGCTATGGCGGTTCCGTTACCAGAAACCAACAACCGGCCAACGCACCATGATTGGGTTTGGCGCTTACCCGGCGTTGTCGTTAGCTGACGCTCGCGCAATGAGAGACGAGAAACTCTCTTTGTTAGCCAACGGTATCGATCCACAGGAAAAAGTGGCTAAAGAAGAGGAAGAAGCGCAAATCGCGGTGGAAAGCATCTTTATTAACGTGGCGCGTAGCTGGTTCACCTTGAAACAGACGAATGTCAGCGCCGATCACGCTAAAGACATTTGGCGTTCATTGGAAAAAGACGTGCTCCCAGCAATTGAGAATATCCCGGTACAGGAAATCAAAGCCCGCACGTTGATACAGGCGCTAGAACCGATTAAAGCCCGTGGCGCACTAGAAACCGTCAGACGCTTGGTACAGCGCATTAACGAAATCATGGTTTACGCGGTCAATACGGGGCTGATTGACGCTAACCCCGCTTCTGGCATTGGTATGGCCTTTGAGCGCCCTAAAAAGCAGCATATGCCAACTATCCGGCCAGAAGAACTCCCCAAGCTGATGCGCACCATTGCTATGTCTAACCTGTCAATTCCGACCCGTTGCTTATTAGAATGGCAGTTATTGACGCTGATTCGCCCGGCAGAAGCCTCCGCCACCGCATGGGCAGAGATCGATATAGAGAAAAGAACGTGGAGCATTCCGGCTGAACGAATGAAAGCCAAGCGCGATCATATCGTGCCGCTCTCCGATCAGGCACTGGAACTGCTCGACATCATGCGCCCTATCAGCGGCAACCGCGAACACGTATTTCCCAGCCGTAACGATCCTAAAAAACCCATGAACAGTCAGACCGCAAACGCCGCATTAAAACGCATCGGCTACGGTGGCAAACTGGTCGCGCATGGTTTACGCTCGATAGCCAGTACCGCCATGAATGAGGCGGGTTTTAATCCTGATGTTATTGAAGCGGCGTTAGCACATTGCGATAAGAATGAAGTTCGACGAGCTTATAACCGTTCTACCTATCTTGAACAGCGGAAAGAGTTGATGGATTGGTGGGGAAACTTTGTATATATAAGAAATAAGGGATGATGATGGAATTCAAACTTTATGATGAAACACCTTCTCAACAAGATCTTTTTGATGGACAGAACCATTCAAATTTAGCTGACAAAATATCATCTATTTTGTTAATGAAAGATATCAATACAATTGGTCTTGATGGTTGTCTAGGTTCAGGTAAATCCACCGTATTAACTCTTATAAAGAAAAAATTAAAAGAAAACACTAAAATTACATTCATCGATTTCGACGTAGAGCTCTATCATCATGGCTCTACTAAAAAAGCCTTAATAAATGTTCTCTATGACGGAATGAAACCAAAAGTTAAAGATTATATTCTTAAGGCATTTGTTGACTATAAAAACTTTGCGTTAGGTAATAAATTCTCATATGAAAAACATCAGAAAAGTTCCATGAGCGCCTGGACTTTTTCGTTTATTTTTACTAGCCTACTTTCTCTTCAAAGCTTCAGATTTTTCCTCCTAGATCTTTCTAAGCTTTTCAATAACGAATCTTATAGTAAAATCACATTATTTGTTGAATCATTGCTGCTTGTATCTCCATTAGCCGTACTCTTACTTTTCTTTCTCTTTAGAGACAGAAATAATTCTATAAATTTCTCAGACATTATAAAAAAGAATAGCCTAGATACGATAACAGAGACTGTACTTATATCTAAAGAAGTTGGTGCTTTAGAACTTAAGAGCGCTTTGAATGGCTTTCTAAAGTGTGTTGATGATCATACTTTTATATTAATAATTGATAATCTTGATCGCGTTTCGAAAGAGAAAGTCAAGGAAATATGGAGCGACATTGAACTAATAACACACAACTCTAACTCTAAATTAAAAATAATAATCCCATATTCAGCAGAGCATCTATCCAAATCCCTTTCAGACAAAGACAATGACGGCAATGAAGGGATGGAGTTTCTCTCCAAAAGATTACCGGTGACTTTTAGAGTACCCCCGATAATATCAACTGGCTGGAGAAGCGCTTTCGATTATTTTTGGAAAGAAACCTTTTCCGATCATTACACCGATCAGTCTAAAGAAATATCTCAACTAATCGAAACTTGGCTACCCGCTAATTACAAGCAAGTTACGCCTCGACTTTTAAAAAGACTTATCAATGATATAAATATTAGTGTTTTCACAACACCTAAAATAGTTTCTCCAATAGCAGCATCTTTCTACATACTCGCTTGCAGATACAATACTAATCCATTCTCTTGGGCAACTTTAAATTATGAAAGTGATAATATTAACGATTTTCTAAAATTGCACAACATCTCTGAGGAATACTACAAAAAATACTCTTTAAGCTTCCCTCAATTACAAAGGTTGTATGAGAACAATAAAAATAGCTGGCTCGAGGATATTTTATGCTTACATTTTCAAACAAATGAAAACTTAGCTAAAAGTGAATTAATTTCTGAGCCATTATTAGTCGCTATAAATCAAGGAAATACTATTGATTTTTTCCGTTTGACTGATACCTTTGGGTTTGATTCGCTTTGGAAAGCGACATTAGACAAAACAGAACCAACTAAGTGGATCAAGATTCTCTCAGAAGCCGATGACAATCATCTTGGGATCAGTCAAAATATTATCAACGATGTTGTTAAAGCGTTAAACACAAAAGAACTTACTATTGAGAAAAATACTCTTGATTTAGACTTAATCCAGTCATTAGAAAAATTGAATAAAAGGAATATCAATTTTAGAGGGGTATATTTCACAAACATTCGGCAATATATAATAGATGCTATAGCATTTTATAATGAATCTTATTTAAATAACAAGACAAGCGAAATTGAATTAGATAAATGTGAAGCTATTATAAAAATTGCAAACAGTTTTTGCATCCTAGATGAAGATAAATTAGTATCTAATTACCTTAACGACCTTGAAAATTTATCAGGTGATTTTTTCGCTAACATTCTTTATGAACACATAGAAGATTATACTAATTTAAAAATTAATACATTAGAACTAAATGACAATGAATTGATAAATTCACTTAATTGCTTAACCTCTAAAAATCCTAACTTCGACATATTCGATGAATTCTTTATTTCGAGGTTAAGAGTTGATATGGCACCATTAGCGACACAAATAAACACAAAGGCATTTCTAGAGGCAGAAGCAATTGCAACATCTTTGGAAAAAGATGAAAAAGATATGAGTTTAAGAGATGCAAACCTATTAGTGCTATCAAACGCATACCATAAAAAAAACCTTTCCAATCTAATTATTTCTTTAGACACACTTAGAGAGGAGCATATCGTAAACTTTTTATGCTTACTCATTTTGAACTCTATCGAATCAAAAACCTACGACATTAGTAATATCATTACTAATAACTCAATTGATGAAAGTATATTCGAGTCACCTAAGTTCCAAAAAACTCTTAGTGATTACTTATTATTTAGTACTTCTTTCGAGAACATCATTCAATCTCTCAATGACACAGAAATAACCAATTACGTTGCAGAGTCCATTAAATCAATTATAATAAATCGTAAAGTAGCAAGGCTAAGCATCAATAGTTTTATAAACAAAGACTACTCAATCTTAGTTTCTTGTTACAAATTTGATACCACATTATCTTTCTTCAGCGGATGGGATCATTCGTTCGCTAAAGCAATAAAAGACAAACAAAAAAACAGCATCGATAGCATGGATATATTATTCATTGATGATTTATTAGAATCTAAAGCACTTCCACTATCGCATAAGGAATTGATAGATGCAGCGAAAGATAAGCTTTCCGGAACCAAGGATATTCAATCATTATTTATTAAAATTGAAAGCAACCTTAAAATCGTCATAGAATATTGTTCTAAGAACTCGATAAATCTATTGAAAAATGGCAGTGAGGTATTTACATGGTGGTTTACTGAGACCCCATACAATGAAATGCTTAAAGACATTAATTCTCGCCTGATATTTGATATACTTTCAGAAAGAGAAAAAAAATCGACATTGGATAACTTAACCGATCTAATTTACCAAAGAGATTTTGATATCAAAAAACAAATTTTGTTGATTGAAAAGTTTGGCGATATTATTTCTTTACAGGATACAGATAAAAAATTAGTCAACAGAACAATCATCCGGCTATTTCCATATGCGATAGAGTCTATTAGCCTTTCTGGTTGGCTTGATAAACAGAATTTCAACTTTACTCGTTGGAAATCTGATGACAAGGAAACCGTCCAGTCCATAATTTTATCTAATCCAGATAAATTCCCTCAAAATGCAGCAAAACTAAAAAAGCCAAAGAAAATGAAAAAGAATGAATTAATCTCATAAGCGTGCAATGCTATCCCCGCCACGCCTGCCCGCTTTATGTAGCGCTTTTCATGCAGTTGCATGGAAGCGTTCAGGCCGCGCCAGTACTGGCGCTATAGGGCAGATTCGGGGGTAAGTATTGCATGCAATTCCATGCACCGTATGCATGCACGGTCAAAAAATAGCTAGCCAGAGAAAAAAGTACGCAAAAAAGCCCGCGTAATGGCGGGCGACTTCCTGAGACTGACGGTAATGAAATTATAATCTGGCTAATTAATTCCGCAGTGCTGAGGCCGGATAATCCTTATATTTTTTCTGCATGGCCGGGGATAACGGAATATCCGGCACTGACAAATCTCGTCTATTCGACGGTTGAATAATTTCCTCTATCGATTCCAATGTTCGGAAAGTTGCTGAGCATTCAATATTGCGGCACTGGTGATAACGCTGCTTGACGTTCTCCGATAACGATCGGCTCGTGCGTGCATGGGCTGCGTGGCCACAGAACGGGCAGTGCATCATACTTTCTGGCTCCGAACTTTTAACGCTTCCTCTTTTTCTTTTAATTCACGGAAAAATTTCATTCTTTGTGCCGGGCTTGCCACAGGCTCAAAATAGGAATGCGGCAATGAAGGAGAATTCAGTCCCAACGATGACAACACCAGCTCGTTACTCATATCAAAGCGGTAGTTATCCGTTTTCACTCTGAGATTTTCAGTAACCAAATCCATTACGACTTTTTCGGGTTTCTGATAGGCGATCCCTTGTTTATATTCAGAGGTGGTGATATCCAGCATATGCCGTTTTAACTTAATCGCCCGGATCAGATTTGTACTGATGTTATTTAACGCCTGATTAAATTCCCATTCAGCATAGTCTCGAAGGGCGCTGGCGTGAGCATCGCAACAATCTTTTGCTGAGGCGTAGCACTTCGCTTTCTGTCTAAGCTGCTCTATTTCCAATTGTGCCAGTAGCCCATCATATTCTTGTGCCAGTTCACGTTGTGCTAGCCGTTGTAACTGCTGATTTTTCAGTTCTTCCGTCATTTCGCCACGAGCGGCAAGAAAACGCGCTCGCCAGTCGGTGTCAGAAAGCTGATTTTCCGCTTCCGTATTGGCTTTCTGCTCTTTGGCACGCTCAATCGCGGTATTGATGTTGTCCAGTTCACTAGCGTTGGCAAAGTGTTCCGCTCGTTTCTTCTGGTATTCATCCGCCGTTTTTTTCACATAATCCACTACTGCTGGCTTATCAGTTTGTTCTATTTTCTGGCTCATGGTCATTTTTCTGTATGGGGTGAGTGTCTGGTGGCTATTGTGCAATTCACCACACAACTCCCGCTATCTGAGCCGGTTGTGCCACTTCCCACACAAAACAATCTCTACCGCAGGCCGTTTCCCCCAATTGATGACTAACTCTTTTATAAAACTATTCACTACTCTTCACCTGAGAAAAAAGAATAGATAAATCAATAAATAAAGGGGTGAAGAGTTGATAAGGAACTCTTCACCGAGTGTTCATACCGTTCACTCGGTTTTTTGAGCCTTTTTTCTGGCGAGCCGTTTTTTCCATGTTTTTTGCTATCAATATCGTAAGGATTAATAGGGATGGGCAATGTACTTTTCTTCAACTCAGCAATATTCAGTAACTACCGATAACTATCAGAATTAACATAACTTTCCGCCTTTACTTTGTTCATTCATCACACAACAGCCCCTTGTTGCGGCCTCCAAAAATATTCACATAATAGCGAGCTACCAGAGAAATCCAGCGCCATCCGGCCAGAGCCGGGCGGACATTAACGAGGTAGCGCCACATGTTGTCAGCCACACCCCCAACGCCTATTCCTGCTATGCCCCCGATGTCACAGCATCCGGTCAGAGAGCGCTTAATGCGTTTACCGGAAGTGCTGCACGTCACCGGCATTTCTCGCTCAACGCTGTATGAACTGAGCGGCCGCAAGGCCTTTCCCGCCCGAGTCCCACTGGGTGGGAAGAACGTCGCGTGGGTTGAGTCCGAAATTCATCACTGGGTGGCCGAACGTATCGCCGCCCGTAAACAGGAGAACCACGCATGATCACCTTAACTATCGCCGGGCAGTCGGTCACACTCGATGAACGGGAAGCCCTCAGCCTGTGCGACCAATTGCTGCCCGCCATTCGTAACCCGGCCACCATTGCCGCCCGTGAACAGCGTTTCGGCGCGTTGCTGCTGAGCATTGCCCCAACGCCCGCCGCTTCTGATTCTCCCCGGCGTTACTGCGCATCCCGTGCCGGTGATGCGCTGACCAACTGCTGAGGCTGTCCATGACTGCGCAATTTATCCGTTTCCCCGGCTTGCCTGCCGGGGCTTTTTGGCGTTATAGTTTCGTCGCTGCCGCAAAATCGGTAGCCGGGATTGGCGTCCTGAACAACTCAACGGCGACACCAGACGCGCCATGCGTCTTTTTTTACGTCGCAGCCTTAGCACACCTGCATAATGTGCGGCAGCTTTTTAGCCGTTATTGCATCCAAACAATGGTGGCTCAGGCGGGGCAGCCTTCGGGCTGGCCGGTGTTCGTTGAGGCCGGTTACGCCAACCCCGTCTGGGCTACCACCCTTGAAATTGGCGTTTCTGGTGGTAGCTATCTTAGCTACTCAACGGAGACTGCCACATGGCTACGACCCCCACCCAGTCACACCCGCAATTTACCTTTCTGTTTCTGGCCGTGCGCCGCGCTGAATTACGCGCCTTGCCGCACCGTGAAGCCGTTATCGCCCCGGATGAAATCAGCGCCCGCCGTCTGCTGGCGCGTGACTATGTGCTGTCGTTCGCTGGCCGTCTGCCGCTGCGGAGTACACGCCATGTTTGATGATACGCCCCTGACCCCGGAAGAGCTGACCGACCAGTGCCGCGCCTTAACCCATGCCGTGATTGAGCTGGATAACCCGATGGCAAAAGAGGTGCTGTTGTTTGTACTGGCCGAACGGCTGGAAGTGCTCTCGGCCACGCTGGATACACCCGACGCGCTCGGCGACCTGAGCGACGTTGACTACACCGACACCACACTGCATTAAGGGGCAATGCATGGCACACCTTACCGTGACACAGGCCGTGAAACGCGCCAGCGGCCACTGGCCGCAACTGCTCCCGGCAGTGGGTATTCGCATTGATGCCACCGGGCAGCATACCGCCTGCCCGATGT
The DNA here is from genome assembly GCF_000803315.1 of Pectobacterium actinidiae. Taxonomy (NCBI): domain Bacteria; kingdom Pseudomonadati; phylum Pseudomonadota; class Gammaproteobacteria; order Enterobacterales; family Pectobacteriaceae; genus Pectobacterium; species Pectobacterium actinidiae. The sequence goes on along the minus strand of NZ_JRMH01000001.1, from coordinate 638,129 downwards.
GCGAGGGCAAAGACCGTTTTCGCTTCGATAACAAAGAGGGGCGCGGCACATGGATTTGTAACCAGTGCGGCGCGGGTGACGGCCTCAATCTGGTGGAAAAAGCCCTGAACCTGACGCCGACAGAAGCCGCTGTGAAAGTGAGCGCGTGGCTGGGCGACCTGCCGGACAGCCCGGCGATGTACTGGTGCCGCTGACCACACCAGAGGGTGAAGTGGTGAATCTCCAGCCTATCAACGCACAGGGTGACAAGCGCACGTTAAAAGGCGGACAGGTCAAAGGTGCCTTTCACTGTTTCAGCGGCAAACAGGCCAGCGTTATCTGGCTGGCCGAGGGCTACGCTACCGGCTTAACGCTGCATCAGTTAACCGGTGATAGCGTGTATGTAGCGCTCAGCGCGAACAACCTGCCGTCCCTTGCCCGCGAGCTGAAAACCCGCCACCCGTCGGTCACGCTGCTGATAGCCGCTGACCGGGACGAGAACGGCACCGGCCAGACCAAAGCCGAACAGGCCGCCGTTGCCGTCAATGGCCGTGTCGCGTTGCCGCCGGTGTTTGGTGACTGGAATGATGTGTATCGTGCCGAGGGTGCCGACGCCACCCGACAGCATCTGCATGCCTTCACCTTGCCGGAAAAAGCCAGCCCGTTTAAGTCGCTGGGCGAAGCCGAATTCAAGGCCATGAGCGCCAGTGAGAAAGCGGAGAAGATACGCGAACACTACCGCGATACGCTGGCGATTGACGCGTTCGGGGAAACGTTCTTCCAGTACCAGAACGGCGCGTGGAAAGTCCTTCCCCATCGTCTGTTAAGCCGGGATATCGCCGCACTGTTTCAGAAGATACAGGCACCCTTTACCGCGTCCGGTATAGACAGTGTCATTAATACGCTGAAACTGATTGTTCCTATGCAGGCTGAACCCCAGCGCCGGTTAATCGGCTTTAGTAACGGCGTGTTTGATACCGCAAACGGGGAATTTAAACCCCATCGCCGGGAGCACTGGTTGCATACCGTGAATGACGTGGATTACACCCCGTTTAAGGCCGGGGAAAACCTTGCAGACAACGCGCCGCACTTCTGGCGCTGGCTGACCCGTGCCGCCGGGAACCACCCTGATAAACAGGAGCGTATTCTGGCCGCGTTGTTTATGGTGCTGGCGAACTGCTACGACTGGCAGCTGTTCCTTGAAGTCACCGGCCCCGGTGGCAGCGGCAAAAGTATTCTAGCGGAAATTGCCACCATGCTGGCCGGGGACGATAACGCCACGGCGGCGACCATCAACACCATTGAATCATCCCGTGAGCGCTCGTCGATTATTGGCTTCTCACTCATCGTACTGCCTGACCAAGAGAAATGGAGCGGTGACGGTGCAGGTATCAAGGCGATTACCGGCGGCGATGCGGTGATGGTTGACCCGAAATACCGTGACGCCTATTCCACCCGTATTCCGGCGGTGATTCTGGCCGTCAATAACTCGCCAATGCGCTTTAGTGACCGCAGCGGAGGCGTATCCCGTCGCCGGGTAATTATCCACTTCGGTGAAACTATCCCGGCCAGCGAACGCGACCCCAAGCTGAAAGAGAAAATCCGCGCAGAGCTGGCGGTAATAGTGCGTCACCTGATGAAACGCTTTGCTGACCCAAACGACGCCCGGACGCTGTTACAGGCACAGCAACACTCCGCTGAGGCACTGGAAATCAAGCGGCAGGCTGACCCGCTGGTTGATTTTTGCGGCTACCTGCTGGCGCACAGCGACACCACCGGGCTGTATATGGGCAACGCCAACATCACACCGCGTAACCCGCGTAAGTACCTGTACCACGCCTATCTATCCTTTATGGAATCGCACGGCCACCAGAAGCCGATCAGCCTGACGGCCTTTGGTAAGGTGCTGCCGAACATGATGTCGGAATACGGGCAAAGTTACCTTAAGGGCAGAACCAAGCAGGGCATACAGACCAATCTTGAGCTGAAAGACGAATCAGACGCAGACTGGCTGCCCAAATGTGAATCGGCTAGGTAGGCACCAGAAGCGACGAAACCGGCTCCGGCCGGTTTTTTTTACGCCCAGATACTTCAATATTAGGTGCCTCTAATCGTATAACCATTTCCCTGCTTTAGCTGACTCAATAATCATCCCGACCGTGAGCGGTTTTAACGCTTTTGATAGTGGTTTCTTTTGCCAGATGGGATACTCATATTCAAAATAATTTCTTCCATCAAAGTTTGAGTGCTCAATATTAAAATGTCCGAATATATCAAGAAGGAAATCATGAGCATCCTCCGGCAGAAACTGGTAATCATCCTGTAATGTCCAATCTTTAGTGACTTGTCTAATACCGGATTTAAACCAATGCTTCCTAATCGGGTAACGTTGCATTAGGTATTGAATAACCTCATTTTCGATATCTCGTTGGTTCATCAGAAATACGTCCATTCAATGCGGTCTTCTGGCCTAGCGATCAGGTTATATTGTCGACGGGTATCTCTTGCTACCAATTGCATTATAGCTATTAATTGGACATAACCTATCCATGGAATATAACGCCCAACAAAAGAGGCAATCTTATTCGTAGGAACCATCTTCAATGTCGCAAGATTCTTTCCCATAGGCGTGAGCGGTCTTAACCCATAAGGAAAACGTAAATCTCTGAGCAATGCTCGTGATACTCTGGAAGCCACACTGGTTCCGGGCGTCGCAGTGGCGGCGGATAGTTTTCCTGATACCTTTAGATAAGGTTGCCCTGAGAGGATCAGCGCCGCCGCTGTAATCTCTAAACCGGTGCGAGAAGAAAAATTTTCAAGAAAGATCAGGTTAAATAACTCACCAGCAGTTAAATTTCCATGCCCATGATAATAATATGTATTATTGAGTTCCTCAGTAGTATCCATTAAACTTCCCTGTTTTTAATGTATTTTCAATATTATTTTATTTGGTGTCACATTTATACCGTGATGTTGCTGCTTCTTTGATTAAGTGCTAAATTTAGTATCAAATATCATACTTAAAAGGGGTTGATTATGTCCGTACAACCTATCCTTGCCAATGCTGTCGTGAGCATCAGCGACTTTAAAAAATCGCCCAATGCCGCGCTGAAAGAAGCTAACGGCGAACCTGTAGCCGTGTTAACCAACGGGCGTATCTCTGGCTATTATTTTTCCCCGGAAACATGGGAAGCGCTGGCCGACTATCAGGAAGATATCGAACTTGCCAAAATTGCCCATTCCCGGATGAAGGGTAAACGTGTGAAGGTCGATCTGGATGAGTTATAAGCTGGAGTTTGAAGAGCACGCGCTGAAAGAATTTAAGAAGCTGAGCGCTCCGATGCGGGAGCAGTTCACCAAAAGTTGTAAGGTGATGAGTAACTCGTCACCTGTTCACCAACTCATCACCCATTAATTTATTGATTAGTAAAAATAAAAACCTCTAGTGAAGAGGGTGAACAGTTTTGTGCAAAATCTTTTTATTTTGCGGTAAGCACGCTCATCCTCAATGCAAATACTCAGACTATCTTTTGATATGTGTCTTTTATATACTACTTGTACGGCAATTTGCCGGAACAATATATATGAGGTGACTATGCCTACCACCGCAAGACTGGAAGCGCGCATCCCTTCGGAACTCCACGCCTTGATCAAACATGCCGCCGAGTTACAGGGTCGTACAATGACGGATTTTATTATCACAGCAACGCAGGAAGCCGCTAAGAGAGCCGTAGAGGAAACCGCAATCCTGAGACTGGCAATGGAAGACCAAAAGCAATTTGCTGACTCGCTACTGTCTGAATCACCGGTTTCCCCTGCATTACTAGGCGCAATGAAAAGGCGTAAAGCGCTGGGAAGATAAAATGAGCTTATTGACCTACACGCTACTTGCCAAAAACCATAACAAGAAAGACTTTAATTGCGGCGTTCCTGAACTAAATACCTACCTGCAAAAGTATGCTGGGCAGGACAGCCGGGAACGCTTTACTAAATGTTATGCTGCCGTTGATGAAAACAATAACGTAGCAGGCTTTTATACGTTATCTTCCAGTGCAATCGACATCAGCGGCCTTCCCGATACGATTACCAAGAAACTCCCGCGTTATCCTTCTGTACCTGCGGCGTTACTTGGTCGCCTTGCCGTTGATTCTCAATTTGCAGGAAAAGGCATAGGCGGTTCATTACTCGTTGATGCGATCCTCAATGTATCACGCTCGACGACAGGAATATGGGCTTTGCATGTCGATGCCAAAGATCAGGCTGCAAAGAACTTTTATCTGAAGTATGGATTTGTTGCCTTTCAACGTAAGCCTAATTCGCTCTATCTTCCTATCACAAATACCTTGTTAAAAGAATTAGCTTCATTTGAACTGGCCTGAATAGCATCCAGAGGAATTAAGTACACGTGAATGACACTAATAAGTGATATTCGCGTGTACTTATCAAAAGATTGTCATAGATTAAGGTGACAAAAAGGTGGGTTTCACAGGGTTAGAACGTGAGCAAAAAGCCCTATCACTTTTCAGCATTGGTATACGCTTAGGTATACCAACAAAGTCTTAATTCACACTTAAAACATAAAAATCATAATGTTACGATAGATATTCAGATTCCCCCCAGCCAATTTAGACTCCGGTTATTACCAGATAAGGCCGGAAACGTGAAAAAGCCGCTAACCGCAAGGTTCAGCGGTTTTTTTATGTCTGCAATTTGTCCACAACGTTCTTCATTACAGGGCACCCCGCTGCTGCGGAAATCACAGTTGCTATTCCTGAACAGCTTTGCAGAAACCTCCGCCACGGTATTGGCAGAGATCGATATCGAGAAAGGAACGTGGAGCATTCCGGCTGAACGAATGAAAGCCAAGCGCTTCCTCTTTCATGTTAAAGCGATAGGTCGCCATCCAACTTTCAAGTTTCAGAGTCACTTCCTGTGGCTCCGTGAAGTCATGTAAAATATCAACAAAACAAGCTGTTAATACAAGGTCATGGATAGATGTTCCGTCTTTATAAAAAAACGATAACCTATTTATTGTCTAAGGATTTTCTCGTTATCCTCCTCGTCTTATCCATCATGTTACCTATTTTCTGGTACATGCTTTGGGCCTCGAATTTGTCGCGTCGCACGATACTGATCGAGACACTTCCTGATTTCACTATCTACCTTACCTTTGGGGTCGTTCTGGGGCTTATCTTTGCCGGTCGGGCGCTCTACTCTCGATCGGCAAAGAAGAAACTAAAACACATGATCGAAATGTTCCTTGGCGGCTTTGTGTTGGGATTTCTTTCCATCGTGAATATTTTTGACGTGTACGTTTATCTGTTTCCTGATGACGAGATTCGTTACACGTCCGACTATAAGATTGTCTTTCCTGGCCCACCAAAAGGGAAAACGAGTCGTTGTGAAGCAGGTTTATGGATTAGAGATGCCCATACTAATCAGTTTAAACAACTATGCACCAACAGAGAAACGTTGTTTAAAAAAAGACGGCAAGGAATGGATGAGCTATGGATCACTGCGCGAATCAATAAACTCGGCACGTATATCGTTGATTACCGTTTTACCTACAAGTAAAGTTCGCCGTGACTCTCATCCATTCCACAGATTCGCTGACCCATTCAGTAACGGTGAAACGCTTAAGATGTCGGAAATCAGTTTAATTCAGTTTCCGGTATACCATCACCCTAGTCGGCCGAGGAAATGTTGCCAAGGGGATAAAAACAAGTAACTAAAGTCAATTGGGATAAGCGACCTCTCCTGAAATATAACGGATCGTAGATGGAAATCGCTTGCTGATAACAACAACCAAACACCTTAACCCAAGTCGGAAAATGCCAACAATACCCGTCACCGTTTTTTCAATTAGTACCTGCATTTGTGATCTCGTCACGTACCCAAACGATGACGATGTTGCGGTTCCTAATGCCATCTTGCAGGACGTTTTACGTTTATTAGATATCGATGTGGATCTATGCAAACTGTGCGATCACTATATTGATGATGTCGCCTGCGGTCAGGGAGATATTTGGATATTCCGTTCAACCTCTCTCTCTGACACTTATTTTATTATCGACTTTCATGTTGGGATGACGGAACAGTTGGATATTTCATCCTTCTATCTGCAATGTCCCCATCAATTTGTCATTGATAAAATCAGGCCATTGCTGCGAGATTTCTTTGACCAGTTGCAATACCAGGTCAGCTATCAGGAAAGCTGTGCGCTGACACGCGTGAGCGCAATGCTAAGCACTCCGTCAGGCCATACGTACCATGTGATAGAAGAAAACGGCTATGAGCAAAAGGTTATGTTTAAGAACTAATGTTTCAGATGGCATAACCGTGAATTCCCCACGGTTCGCGTCCCCGAGCCAAGCGATAACACGCTTCAATTTCCAGGTCGGCAACAGCATGTTAATAAAGAGGGCGCGCGCAGCCATCCCCCTTTTCTGTTACTATCACGCGTTGGAAAATAGCGATATATATGTGAATATATATCGCTTCACATCACCATTCTCAATGTCGCTTTTACCGTGAACTATTCGCAGGAGAAACCATGAGCCTTCACCTCTGGCTGGCTTATACAGGCATCATCATCGCTCTGATTGCCATTCCAGGCCCATCCGCCTTAATCAGCATGTCGCACGGTTTACGTTACGGTGCTTCACGCGCAACAGCAACCGTACTCGGCGGTGTCAGCGCGGCAATGATATTGATGTCCTGTTCAGCATTGGGGTTAGGTGCCATCCTCGCTGCGTCCACCACCGCATTTATCGCATTAAAAATTATTGGTGCGGTTTATCTCATCTGGTTAGGCATCGCGTCATGGCGTTCTAAGGATATGAGCACCACGGAGCAGGACGTGCAGGAAGCCTCTGCTCCGGGCTGGTTTCCGCTATTCCGTAAAGGCTTTTTGGTCGGGATCAGCAATCCGAAAGATCTGTTGTTTTTCGCCGCGCTCTTCCCAAATTTTATCGATACCAGCGCCCCACACGCCTTGCAGCTCATTATTCTGGCGGTAACCTGGGCCTTCTTCGATTTCAGCATCATGTTTATTTATGCCTGCACGGGCCGTCGTTTGTCGGGCCTTTTCTCCAGCCCACGCCGCATTAAGCTGTTTAATCGCTCGACGGGTGGGATATTTATTCTGGCAGGCACGACGTTAGCCGCGTCAACGCGTTAATTAAACGCGGCTCCTGCTACCTTCTGGTCGACAGGAGCCATACGGTTACGATGCCGTGACAAAATCAGCAATCCCCTTCTCGTCCATCCGGTAGCGAACCCACTCATCCTGCGGCTTTGCGCCAATGCTTTTATAGAAATCGATCGCGGGTTGGTTCCAGTCCAGCACGCTCCATTCCAACCGTCCGCACTGTCTTTCCTGTGCAAGACGCGCAACCTGTTTCAGCAGCGCTTTGCCCGCTCCCGCCTGACGATACGCCTGCGCGATGTAGAGATCTTCCAGATAGATGCCATATTTCCCCAGCCAGGTTGAGTAGCTCATGAAGAAAATCGCATAGCCGACGGGCTTGCCATCAATCTCGCAAATCAGCGTTTCAGCCGTCGCCCCCTCGCCAAATAGCGAGCGCTCAATATCCTCAAGCGAAGCCAGGACTTCGTGGCGCGCTTTCTCATACACGGCAAGTTCGATGATTAAATCCAGAATCACGCTCGCATCTGATTTCTGCGCGGGGCGGATGACAATGTTTATAGAGGCAATATTTGTAGAGGTAATGTTCATAAAGGCTTTCTTCTCCGGTGCTAATTTTTCCAATGCCAACAATAACCAAGGCTTGCCATGCTACCGGATTAAAAATACTGTATGAACTGCATTTCCTACAGCGACTGATGAACATCATGCATCTCGATTTGCGACGTATCGATTTAAATTTACTGGTGGTATTTAACAGCGTGTATCAGCATCGATCCGTCGCCGCAGCGGCAAAAGAGCTGGCGATGAGCGCATCGGCGGTGAGCCACGCGCTGACGCGCTTGCGCAATACGTTTTCCGATGAGCTGTTTTTTCGCGTAGGCAACACCATGCATCCGACCGTATTGGCGGACGATATTGCGGAGCCGATCGCGGAAAGTCTGGCGCTACTGACGCAAGGTCTGACGCCGCGTCCACGCTTTAATCCCGCCCGCAGCACGGAAAGTTTCACCTTTTCCATCACCGATTACACCGCGTTTTCGGTGTTTCCAACCCTGATGGCGCACATGGAAAAGCTGGCACCCCATATCAAATTCAATCTGGTTTATTCGCCGCAAAAGGTCGCGATTACGGATTTACTGGCAGGGAAAATCGATTTTGCTTTAGGGTTCACCGACATGACGCAATCGGAGAACAGGGAAATTGAGGAGATAGACTGGATTGAAGACAGCTATGTCATCATCACCGCCGCGGATTATCTGTCAGGCAGGGCGCTTACGCTGGATGATTACCTAGCCGCCCGGCATCTTGTCGTAACGCCCTGGAATGAGTCCCGCGGGGTGATTGACTACGCGCTGGATAAGCTCAACAAGAAACGTCATATCGCACTAAAGACGCCTTCCATGATGAGTGCGCCGTTTATCATCGCCGATTCAACGCTGATCATGGCATTACCCCGCAATGTCGCGACAATCTTTGCACAATTCCTGCCCTTACGGATTCACGCCTTGCCTTTCACGGTGCCACCCTATCGCGTGAAGATATACAGTCACCGCCGCAATAGCCGTTCGGAAGCCAGTCAGTGGATTAAAAGTCTGTTACACAGGCTGGTGACACATCCCATAACGAACTGATAGCGGCGATAGGAAAATCACAAGCCTGACTGTCTGATTTTCGGTTCTGTTCCGGTAGCAAATTGTTCTGGTATTAAACGCCGAGATCGTCAGCCGCCTGCTCGCTTTCCGCAGTGGAAAACTTTGCGTAGGTCAGCGCATCGAGTAGCGCAGTGCGATCGATCGTTGGATAAATCTCCGGGCTCTGTAAAAGTTGGGCTATTTCCTGAACCGTCAACTGAGGGTAGATGGCGTGTGATGCAACGGCAATATCGCGAGCAGCGTAACCCAATTTGCGTAAAATCACCGCGATCTGCTGGTGTGTTATCGCATCCTGATACACGGTATAAAGCACGTCGGCAATTAATGTCGATGTCAAAACTGAAATACGGGACACATCGCCCGCTCGCCCACCCAATGCCTGAAGGATGTGTTCGACGGCCTGTTCTGGCGTTTTTCCCTGCGCCTGTTGTGAAGCCAGTACGGAAACCAGTTTATTTTTTATTTCATCATTTGCCATCGTTCGGTTCCTTCATACATTCATTAAAAATGTTATTTTAGTATAAGCACGCTACCTGTCATGGCACTAATGAGCAAACAAAATCATGCATCGGTACCCTTCAATAGGTACAAAAAGACATCAATCCGCTCAGCGGTGTATAATATGTCCAACTTTAGGAAACTCAGGCTCTCCCTCAGACGAAAGCCAACGCACATGCAGCTTGAAGTGTGACGGGGATAAAACACAGTTTGATACAACTCCGCACACATCGTTCCACCCTATTTTTTCCTGAAATGCGATAATCCTCCGATAAAAATCGTATTTTCGTTTATGCCTAATCATTTTCATCGCCCCAAAGGGCCATGAAAAATGAAAGGCTTAGTGAGCAATAAGGCTATAAGTCATGATCACCACCGACGGTAATAACGCAGTCGCTTCTGTGGCTTGGCGAAGCAATGAAGTCATCGCCATCTACCCGATTACTCCCAGTTCCAGCATGGCTGAACACGCGGCCGCCTGGTCTAGCGACGGTGGGCTGAATATATGGGGAGATACGCCCCGCGTTGTTGAAATGCAATCGGAAGGCGGCGCGATCGCTACCGTCCACGGCGCATTGCAGACGGGTACACTCGCCACCACGTTTACCTCATCGCAGGGTCTGCTGCTGATGATCCCCACGCTGTATAAGCTGGCCGGTGAGCTAACCCCGTTCGTCCTGCATGTCGCTGCCCGTACGGTTGCGACGCATGCGCTTTCCATCTTCTGCGATCATTCGGACGTCATGGCGGTGCGCCAGACGGGGTGTGCCATGCTGTGCGCCAGCAATGTGCAGGAAGCACAGGACTTTGCGCTGATCTCGCAAATCGCCAGTCTGAACAGCCGCCTGCCGTTTATCCATTTCTTCGACGGTTTCCGTACCTCACACGAAATCAATAAGATTGAGCCGCTGAGCGATGACGTCATCCGTCAGCTTCTGCCACAGAAATCCATTGATGCACACCGTGAGCGAGCGCTCACACCGGAACGCCCGGTGATTCGTGGTACCGCCTCGAACCCAGATACCTTCTTCCAGGCGCGTGAAGCCACCAACCGTTGGTATGACGCGGCGTATGAGCACGTTGAGCAGACGATGAAAGATTTCGCCGCGGCCACAGGGCGTCAGTATCAGCCGTTTGAATACTACGGCCACCCAGAAGCGACCAAAATCGTCGTCCTGATGGGTTCTGGCGTCGGCACCTGCGAAGAAGTGATCGATACGCTGCTGACGCGCGGCGAGAAAGTCGGCGTGGTGAAAATTCGCCTGTACCGTCCGTTCTCTGCCAAGCATCTGCTGGCCGTCATTCCACAAACGGCGAAGAGCATCGCGGTGCTGGACCGCACGAAAGAACCGGGTGCGCTGGCAGAACCGCTGTATCTCGATGTAATGACCGCGCTGGCCGAGGCGTTCTCCGCAGGTGAGCGTTCACTTATGCCACGGGTGATTGGTGGTCGTTACGGGCTGTCTTCCAAAGAGTTTACCCCGCAGTGCATACAGGCGATCTTTAATGAGTTAGCACTTGCTAACCCACGACCGCGCTTCACTGTCGGGATTTATGACGATGTCACCAACCTGTCTCTGCCACTGCCGGAACAGCATTTTCCCAGCAGCGCGTCGCTCGAAGCGCTGTTCTACGGTCTGGGCAGTGACGGCACCGTTTCTGCGACCAAGAACGCGATCAAAATCGTCGGTGAAACCACCCCGATGTTTGTGCAAGGCTACTTTGTCTATGATTCGAAAAAAGCCGGTAGCCTGACCGTTTCCCACATGCGCGTGGGTCCACACCCGATCAACGCAGCCTACCTGATCGATCAGGCCGATTTCGTCGCCTGCCATCAGTGGCAGTTTATCGACAAGTACAGCATGGTCGAACGGCTGAAGCCCGGCGGCGTTTTCCTGATCAACTCGCCGTATACCAGCGACGATCTGTGGCACCGTTTACCACAGGAAGTACAGGCAGGGCTGAATCAGCGCAACGCCCGCGTTTATTGCATCAATGCCGCCAAGATTGCCCGCGAGTGTCATCTGGGCGCGCGTATTAATACCGTCATGCAGATGGCGTTCTTCCACCTGTCACAGATTCTGCCAGCCGATGTAGCGGTAGAAAAACTGCGTACTGCTATCGCGAAGAGCTACGGCAGTAAAGGTCAGGAGCTGGTTGAGCGCAACTGGCAGGCGCTGAGCGCCACACTGGAAGCGCTGGCCGAGGTGCAACTGGAAGCCGTCAACCCAGACAGCCCACGGTGGCCGCCGGTGGTTTCCGACGCGGCACCCGATTTCGTCAAGACCGTCACGGCCGCGATGCTGGCAGGTTTGGGCGATACGCTGCCCGTTTCTGCCCTGCCGCCCGATGGCACCTGGCCGACTGGTACCACCAAGTGGGAAAAACGCAATATTGCGGAAGAAATTCCGCTATGGCAGCCGCAGCTCTGTACGCAGTGTAACCACTGTGTTGCCGCCTGCCCGCACTCGGCTATCCGCGCCAAAGTCGTTCAGCCAGACGCAATGGAAAATGCACCAGCCTCGCTGCAATCTCTGGATGTGAAAGCGCGCGATATGCGCGGTCAGAAATACGTGTTGCAGGTCGCCCCTGAAGACTGCACCGGCTGCAATTTGTGTGTGGAAGTCTGTCCAGCCAAAGACCGTCAGAACCCAGAAATCAAAGCCATCAATATGGAATCCCGTCTGGATAATCTGACAGCGGAAAAAGAGAATTTCGATTTCTTCCTGCAACTGCCGGAAATCGACAAATCCACGCTGGAACGTATCGATATCCGTACTTCTCAGCTGATTTCGCCGCTGTTCGAATACTCCGGTGCCTGCTCCGGCTGTGGCGAAACCCCGTACATCAAGCTGTTGACGCAGCTCTATGGCGATCGCCTGCTGGTCGCGAATGCGACAGGTTGTTCGTCTATTTATGGCGGTAACCTGCCTACGACGCCGTGGACGACAGATGCCAACGGTCGCGGCCCGGCCTGGGCTAACTCACTGTTCGAGGATAATGCCGAATTCGGTCTGGGCTTCCGCCTGAGTGTCGATCAGCACCGTCAGCGTGCCGTGCGCCTGCTCAACAAGCTGGCACCGCAACTGCCGCCGGATCTGGTTAACGCGTTGCAGGAAGAGTCTATTGCGCCCGATCTGCGCCGTCAGCAGATTGAACAGCTACGTGGATTGCTGGCCGCCATCAATGACACTGACGCCAAGCTGCTGGCGAGCGAAGCCGACCACTTTGTCGATAAATCCATCTGGCTTATCGGCGGTGACGGCTGGGCGTACGACATCGGCTACGGCGGGCTGGATCACGTCATGAGCCTGAGCGAAAACGTCAACGTGCTGGTGCTGGATACCCAGTGTTATTCCAACACCGGTGGACAGCAGTCCAAAGCAACACCGCTGGGCGCCGTCACCAAGTTTGGCGAGAAAGGCAAACGCAAAGCGCGTAAAGATCTCGGCATCAACGTCATGATGTACGGCCATGTGTATGTCGCGCAGATCTCACTGGGCGCACAGTTAAACCAAACGGTGAAAGCGATTCAGGAAGCCGAAGCCTGGCCGGGTCCGTCGCTGATTATCGCGTACAGCCCGTGTGAAGAGCATGGCTACGATCTGGCATTCAGCCACGATCAGATGCGTCAATTAACGGCAACCGGCTTCTGGCCGCTCTACCGCTTCGACCCACGCCGCGCCGAGGAAGGGAAAGCCGCGCTGGTGACGGATTCTCGTCCGCCATCCAACAGCCTGAGCGAAACGCTGATGAAAGAGCAACGCTTCCGCCGCCTGAATAGCATGATGCCGGAGGAAACTGCGCAGCTCTATGAAGAAGCAGAACTGGATCTGCGCCGCCGCTTTGATTTCCTGACCATGATGGCAGGCAAGGCAGAGAAAAACCCGCAGGAATAACCACCTCCCTCCAAACCGGCTTCGGCCGGTTTTTCATTGGCGTCTTTCTCTATCCGAACAAGGTTGAATACCGAAGCATCCAGCGTCGATAACCCAGTTTGTCAGGCACGGTAAAGATGGGCTGACAAGAAACGAGTTACCCTATACTTTATAAGATTATTCGCTCGTTACGGTGTAAAACCGCTCTTAACGTCGCAGAGGACGAAACATGAAAGGAAAGTTCGCACCATCGCAGATTGCATTGCACTGGCTGGTTTTTCTGTTGCTCGTTGTGACCTATGCCACCATAGAGCTACGCGGATTTGCTGAACGCGGCTCGCTGCTGCGCACCGTGATGATCGTGACACACTTTAGCTGCGGCGTAGCCATACTGGTTCTTATGCTGGCTCGCTTATTCCTACGCCATCGCCATACCTCACCCGCCATTACGCCAGCGCCGTCACGTTGGCAAAGTGCGCTGGGCTCACTTACCCACGCCGTTATTTATCTCCTGTTTATCACGCTGCCGATTCTGGGCGTTGCCTCACGCTATTACAGCGGTCGGGACTGGATGCTTTTTGGGATCGGTATGCCAACATCCGCTACGCCGAATTTTGACCTGGCTGAAACGCTGATTGGCTGGCATGAAACGCTGGCACCGCTAGGGTACTGGCTCATTGCTCTGCACACCGCCGCTGCCCTGTTCCACCACTATGTCATGAAAGACAACACGCTGCTGCGCATGATGCCAGCCAAGCGCGATAATTGAGCCACGAAGGAACAAGTATGAAAGTCGCACTGGGACAATTCGCCGTTGACCGTGAGTGGCAGCAAAACGCCACAACCATCACTGAATTTATGTCGGCAGCCCAGCAAAACGGTGCCGACCTGCTGGTGCTGCCTGAAGGTGTGCTGGCTCGCGATATCACCAATCCCAACATGGTGCTTACCGCTGCTCAGCCGCTTGATGGCCCGTTTATTTCACACCTGCTGGAAGCCAGTAAAGGCAGCGATCTGACGACGCTGCTGTGTGTGCATATCCCAAACGGCGAAGGGAAAGTCTGGAATACGCTGCTGGCACTGCGCAACGGCGAGATCGTCGCGCAATACCGGAAGCTGCATCTGTACGATGCGTTTTCCGTACAGGAATCGGAGAATGTGCTGGCAGGCGAAGACGTTCCACCGCTGTTGACCATCGCTGGGCTTAACGTCGGGCTGATGACCTGCTATGACATCCGCTTCCCTGAGCTTGCACGCAGGTTGGTACTGGACGGCGCGGATGTCCTCGTTCTCCCGTCAGCCTGGATTAAGGGGCCGCTGAAAGAAGCACATTGGGAGTTGCTGGTGCGCGCCAGAGCGCTGGAAAACACCACTTATCTCGTTGCCGTTGGCGAATGCGGCGTCAAAAATATCGGCAACAGCATGGTGGTCGATCCTTTAGGCGTTGTCGTGGTTCAGGCACCGGAAACACCGGCTCTTCTCTATGCCGATATCGACCCAGAACGACTGGCGTATGCCCGTCAGATTCTTCCAGTACTGGCTAATCGCCGTTTTAACAAACCCACGTTAGACGGGGAAAATTGAGTTGCAGTTCACTCTACGCAGCTTCCTCATCTCATTCGGACGCCAAAAAGTGTGATTAGTTACACATGTTGTTTCCCTCGGAGGCCCTTCTGCACATATAATGCGCATCCGGTCGTCATTGCGACCCTAGCAGACCAGCCTCCTGATTCGGGGGGGTGCATTTACCACTCAAATAAAGAAACGAAAATGAGTATTCGCGCGATCTTTACTTTAGTTCTTGCAGCCGCCGCGTTCAGCCAGGCCGCTTTTGCCGTTGTTTATCCTCTGCCTGCGGCTAACAGCCGACTGGTAGGCGAGAACATCGAAATCACCGTACCGGAAGATAGCACACAGCCGTTGGAACATTTTGCAGCACAGTTCCAAATGGGTCTGAGCAACATGATGGAAGCCAATCCAGATGCGGACGTTTACCTGCCTATTCCCGGCAGCAAAATGGTCATTCCTCATCAGTTGATTCTGCCAGATGCACCGCGTGAAGGCATTGTCATCAACAGCGCAGAAATGCGTCTGTACTACTACCCGAAAGGCTCCAAGACCGTGGTCGTGCTGCCAATCGGAATTGGTGAGTTAGGTAAAGATACGCCGATTAACTGGACAACATCCGTTCAGCGCAAGAAAGCGGGCCCAACCTGGACGCCAACCGCGAAAATGCACGCAGAATATGCGGCACGCGGTGAAACCCTGCAAAAAGTTTTCCCAGCAGGCCCAGATAACCCAATGGGGCTGTACGCGCTGTACATCGGTAACCTGTACGCGATCCACGGCACCAATGCCAACTTCGGTATTGGCCTGCGCGTCAGCCACGGCTGTGTCCGTCTGCGCGCCGATGATATCAAGTATCTGTTCAACAACGTTCCGGTCGGTACTCGCGTTCAGTTCATCAATGAGCCAGTGAAAGCCACCATTGAGCCAGATGGTTCACGCTATGTTGAAGTTCACAATCCGCTGTCTCGCACGGTAGAAGAATTCCATTCTGATTCTCCGGCACCGATCAGCATGACGCCAAAAGTGAGCAAAGTCTTGGCCGATGCCAGCGTGAACACCAGCGAAGTCGATCAGGCAATCCAGAGACGTTCTGGTATGCCGACCAAAATCAATGGTCTGATCGAACAAGCCACGCCGGCCATTCCGGTTGAATCTGTTGCTGCGCCTGCCGCACCAGAAGCACAGCCGCAAGATAGCCTCAATGCCGTGCAAAATGCTGCACCAGTTGAAGCACAGACGACGACCGCAGCCGACGCTAACCGTTCGTAATCGCCTATGGCGCGTTGGAAACCCGAACCGGTTTCCAACGCGTTTATCTACTGTCCCTATCGTTTACTTGTTCTGTGAGGCTTCCAGCGCCTGCGCCACATCAGCGATGATGTCGTCAATATGCTCAATGCCGACCGAAATTCTGACCAAATCTTCACTCACTCCTGCTTTCGCCAGCTCTTCCGCATTTAACTGCCGATGCGTGGTACTTGCCGGATGGCACGCAAGCGATTTAGCATCGCCAATATTCACCAGTCGTAAGATCATCTTCAGCGCATCAATAAAATGTCCTCCCGATGCTTTCCCGCCTTTAATGCCAAAACTGATAATCCCAGACGCTTTACCCGAGGTAATTTTGTCGCAGTTGGCTTTATAGGGGCTATCCGGCAACGCGCCATAGTTCACCCAGGTCACCAGCGGATGCTGATTCAGATAGCCAGCCAGCGCTTCGGCATTACTGCAATGGCGTTCGATGCGTAGACTGAGCGTTTCCAGCCCCTGCAACAGCAAGAACGTACTGTGCGGAGAAAGCGCCGCGCCGGTATTGCGCAGCGGCACCACGCGGCAGCGTCCAATATAAGCCGCCGGGCCGAAAGCCTCGGTATACACCACGCCGTGGTAAGAAGGATCGGGCTCATTCAGTAACGGGAAACGCGCTTTATTCGCAACCCAGTCAAACTTGCCAGAATCGATAATCGCGCCGCCGATGGTAGTGCCATGACCGCCGATATATTTGGTCAGTGAATGGACGACGATATCTGCGCCGTGCTCAAAAGGTCGGCACAGCACGGGCGTCGCTACCGTATTATCAACAATCACCGGAACGCCGTGGCGATGCGCAATCTCCGCGATTTTAGCAATATCGACGATATTTCCCGCCGGATTCCCTATCGATTCACAAAAGACGGCGCGAGTGCGGTCATCAATCAGCGATTCCAGCGTCGTAAAGTCATCGAAAGAGGACATCCGCACCTCAACCCCCTGACGCGGCAGAGTGTGGGCAAACAGGTTATAGGTGCCGCCATACAGCTGGCTGGTGCTGACGATATTGTCCCCAACCTGCGTGAGCGCCTGAAGGGAATAGGTAATCGCCGCCATACCAGATGAAAGCACCAGCGCGCCAATGCCGCCCTCAATAGCCGCAAGCCGCTGCTCCAGCCCCGCGTTCGTCGGGTTCATGATACGGCTATAGATATTGCCCGCCACCTTAAGATCAAACAAATCGGCACCGTGTTGCGTATCGTCAAATGTGTAAGAGGTCGTCTGGTAAATCGGCACGGCAGCGGATTTCGTTGTCGCTTCAGATTCATAACCATGATGTAGCGCGAGGGATTCAAGTTTCATCTTACGGACCTTTTTGTTGATCGTTGGAGTGAAGAGAATATCCAGACAAAATAGCAGACAGCGATCGGGAAAAGCACTTGATGGTGTAGAAGAAATGGAGATAAGTTAGTAAAAACAAGACTAAATTTCAGCGTTACATTATTACGCTGAAGCGCCCTCACACAACCGAGATCCATCGCTGAACAGAATCTGAAAAAACGATAAAATTTGCTCAGAGAAAAAACGTGCGCCCCGTAACCTATCTGCATGTAACGTATTGCACCGCCTGCAAATCACAGCTACTTTTAACATTATGACCCCCCACCCGAAGCGCAATAAATGACTGATAAAATAAAAAATATCGCTACCTGCGAATTGCCTGCCAGCGTCCAATTTCCCTACTACGATCGTAAGGCCCTGAAGCCGCGCATCGTCCATATCGGTTTCGGTGCTTTTCATCGCGCTCATCAGGCACTGCTCACCGATCGCGTGCTGAATATGGTGGGAGGAGACTGGGGAATTTGTGAAGTCGTGCTGTTCAGCGACGACACCATGATCAATTCGCTACGCCAGCAGGATCACCTGTTTACCGTGTTGGAAAAAGCGGCGACGGGCAATCAGCCGATTGTCGTTGGTGCCGTGTGTGAATCGTTACATGCAAAAATAGAAGGCATTGCTGCCATTATTGAGAAACTCGCCGCGCCAGAAACCGCCATCGTTTCCCTGACGATTACCGAAAAAGGCTATTGCATGGACGGAACGAGCGGCAAGCTGGATCGGAGCAATAAGCTTATTCAACAGGATCTCATCGATCCTCGTCATCCCGCCTCAGTGCCAGGGTTGCTGGCGGAAGCGCTGCGTTTGCGTCACGAACGCGGGATAGCGCCGTTCACCGTCCTGTCCTGCGATAACGTACCGGAAAATGGCAAAACATCCAAAGCCGCCGTGCTGGAATCTGCGGGGCTCAACGATCAGAGCCTGATCGATTGGATCGAAGCCAACGTGTCTTTTCCGAATACGATGGTGGATCGCATTGTCCCTGCCGCGACGCCAGAAGCGTTGCAGGAAATTGCCGAGCACCTTGGCGTCGCCGATCCCTGTGCGATAGCCTGTGAGCCCTTTATTCAATGGGTGATAGAGGATCATTTCACTGCCGGACGCCCTGAGTGGGAAAAAGCAGGCGTGCAGCTGGTGCATGACGTACTGCCGTTTGAAGAAATGAAACTGCGTATGCTGAACGGCAGCCACTCGTTTTTAGCCTATCTGGGCTATCTCGCCGGTTATGATCACGTCAGCGACTGCATGAATGACGAGAACTATCGCCGTGCGGTGTCTCATCTCATGCTGCTGGAGCAGGCACCGACACTCAGCGTCGTGGATATCGACCTGAAAGACTATGCCGTTCAGTTGCTTACCCGTTTCGCCAACCCAGCGCTCAAGCATCGAACCTGGCAAATCGCGATGGATGGTTCACAAAAACTGCCCCAACGCATGCTGGAATCGCTACGTTGGCATGTGCGTAATGGCGGAGACTATCGCTGTCTGGCATTAGGGATCGCAGGGTGGATGCGTTATGTCAGCGGGAAAGATGATGCAGGCAACCCTATCGAAATCCGCGATCCGCTGGCTGACAAGCTCAGACAGGTCGTTGCGGAAACGTCAGATAATGCCGAACGGGTCAGCGCGTTTCTTAATATTCGTTCTATTTTCGGCGATGATCTGTCAGCAAACCACGATGTATTTAACGCTATCGCACAGGCGTATCTGAAGCTGCGCGATCACGGCGCAAAGAACACCGTGGCCGCACTGGTACAAGACTTTAAATAACGATAAACCCAAGTAGCGCAAGATATACCGCACTCTGGACACCCAGCGACAGAGTGCGACCTTTACCCTTAGTTTCATCCAGCCACGGTAGCGATGACCAACTCATTCCCCCACCAATAACCGCGATCAACAACATCGCTGCGGCAACCAGCCAGACAAGCTTATCCAGCAGCGAATTGGGAAACAAAATTTGCATTGCGGAAACGACGAGAAACAGCGTAACGCAACGCAATACCCCGACCAAAATACCCGCACGATCTCTCAGCCCACGCGGAGCGGAGGACGGTAACCAGGCCTGAAAAGCAAACAACCCAACCACAGCAATAAAAATCACATAAATAATGGCATAGACCAGCAAATGACTCACGTTACGGCTCCTGATGAGGGAATGTGATGAAGTAAACTGGGCGGGATGATGACGACATTTCCTCTCTGCGGTCAATGCGTTATTTCACATCATGCTATCGATTTGTGGGGGAGCACTCACTATCGCCTCGTCGCCAATCTTCACGCATAATGCTTTCCCGTAATAAATTTACACACTTTGTAAATTAAGAACATAAATACACCACCAAATAATTATAAAAAGCAAATTAAAATATCTTATTTCATGATCTACCTGACAGATCGTTATTAAAAGCGTTCTAAAGCGTGATCGTCAGTTTACTTTCTTTTCAATAGAGCAAATTATAAAGAAATGATAGTTCAATCGAACTGAAATATTGTTTCATATTTGTAATTAGGCTGATCATGAATAAACCAATCTCTTTTAAACATACGTTCTGCTATGGCAGCGCTAACCTGCTTGGCAGTGGCGCGCTGGCTATCAGCGGCGCATGGCTGATGTATTTCTACACCACATTCTGTGGGTTAACATTGGTTCAGGCTGCTGCTATCTTCTCCGTTGCCAGCATCATCGATGCTATCAGTAACCCCATCATGGGATACATCAGCGATAACTTCTACAACACCCGTGTTGGCCGCCGATTTGGCCGCCGCCGCTTCTTTATTTTGCTGGGTGTCCCGCTGGTTCTGGTCTACCCCATGCTATGGGTTGAAGGCTTTGGCTTCTGGTACTATCTGGCGACGTACGTACTGTTCGAGCTGATTTACACCTCGATCATGGTGCCGTATGAGACGCTGGCTACCGAAATGACCTCTGACTTTAAACTGCGTTCTAAGCTGACGGGTTCTAAAGCCATTTTCGGTAAAATCGCCAACTTCCTGGCCGCGTTCATTCCTGGGCAATTTATTGCCATCTACGGTAAAGATTCCGCAACGCCATTCTTCTACACCGGTCTGGTTTACGGTGCCATTATGTGTGCAGCAATGATCGCGCTGTATATGACATCCTGGGAGCGCCCGGTAAACGAAATCGTCCGTGAAAGCACGTCCAGCCTGTGGCAAGCGATGAAAAAACTGAGCGTGGATATGGCTTCCACTTTCCGTTTGCGTATTTTCCGCAAGCATCTGGGGATGTATCTGTTTGGCTTTGGCGCTGAGTGGCTTTTCGCTTCCGCATTCACCTACTTCATCGTTTTTGGCTTGAAGCAGAACACGGCGCTGGTATCACACCTCAATAGTTTCAGTTCAATTATGCAGCTTATTTCTACCGCAGCCTTTATCGGTATCTGCGTCAAAATGGGCTTTGCGCGGCCGTTCCGTCTGGCCTTGATGGTGGTGATTGTCAGCGTCATAGCCTACGCCGCACTCTATTTTGCTAACTGGTCAGAAGAGATGACCATCTTTGTGCTGTTCGCCATTACGGCCGTATTTGGCCTGAGCACGGGCGGTATCTACTACATTCCCTGGACGGTTTATACCTTCCTGGCCGATGTGGATGAAGTGCTGACCGGGCGTCGCCGTGAGGGTATTTACGCCGGTGCCATGACGTTTGCCGGTAAAATGGTTCGCTCTGTGATTGTCTTCGCGATGGGCTGGACACTGAGCCAATTCGGCTTTGTTTCCGGGCACTCAGTACAGCCAGAATCTGCCGTACAGGCGATTGTTGGCGTGTTCTCACTGGGTGTTATCGGCCTTGCGCTGGTTGCGATTTACTACACGACGCAAATGAAATTGGATCGTAAGAACCACGCCATTCTGCTGGAAGAGATTGCACGTATCAAAGCGGGCGGCGCGATTGCCGATATACCGCCTCATGCTCGTGCTGTCGCAGAAGAACTGACAGGCTGGGAATATGAGAAGTGCTGGGGTAACAACCCGTTAGGCGTTCAGTCAGAAGACGCTAAACCGCAGGTTGCGACGGCACAGCATTAATTGAAGACGTTCGTTTATACAAACGTTTATTGAAGACAGGTATCAGGTAAAAACAATCAGCCCAATCTCGTATTGGACTGGCTCAGAATGTTGACGAACCTTTTTGCCGAACGAAAACGGGAGTAACGGAATAGAAGAGTAAAGCGTTTGCGCCAAGGATGGCGCAATCCGAGCGTACAGGGAAGTGTTCACAGCGTCTTTACGATCTATCCGTTACTACCGCTCGGCGGCCTTTGTCAGCAACCTCAATCAGCCCAATCTCGTATTGGGCTGATTCATTTAGCGCGTCGTGTTTTGATTAACGGACAGACAGGATATGGCAGGCGCTCGCGTCAATCGCCTGCCAAAATACAGGATTAAATCAACGAGGCTTCTTTCAATTCGCTTTTCAGGTAAGCGTAGTATATCGGCGCTGCAATCACGCCGGACAAGCCAAATGCCGCTTCAAACACCAACATCGCCAGCAGAATTTCCCACGCGTGCGCTTTGATCCTCGTCCCAACAATTTGTGCATTCAGGAAGTACTCAAACTTGTGAATCAGCATCAAATACACCAGTGCAACTAGCGCAATCGGCAACGAAAGCGATAAGCCAGACAGGAAAACGATCGAATTGGAGATCAGGTTGCCAATCACTGGCAGCAGGCCAAAAACAAAGGTAAGCACCACCAGCGTTTTGGCAAACGGCAGATGAATACCACACAGCGGCAAAGCACCAAGAATGAAAATGGCAGACAGCACCGTGTTAACCGCAGAGATTTTCACCTGAGCGAAAACAATATTGCGGAACGAGGCCGACAACAGCGACACCCGGCGTAGCAGTTCCGCTTTGAGTAACGGTTTTTCCGTGTCTTTATCGACGTTATAAAGCGAGACGATCGCGCCAAGCACCATCCCAATCAGCATCGTCACAAAGCCATGCAGAAAGCTTTTTCCCATGTTCTGCAACATCACAATATGCGCCTGAACCCATTGCAGCAGCTCATGCTGGAGCTCTTCAATACTGACAGGCAGATACCCCGGTAAGTAATGGACAATCTGCTGTTGGATGTCATTGAGGATGTAGCCAATGCGCGCATTGAAGGCCGCCGTATCCTTCATTTCCTGCATCAACAGCCCGACCAGACTACCAAACAATAGGCTTAACAAGCTGACGACCAGCGTGCTGATCACCGCGACCACAATCCAACGGGCGCGTTTACCGCTGATGACCCGTTGGAAATAGGGCGTCAGTAAATTCACAATTTCATACACCAAAAAACCCGCGATAAAACAGGCTAGCAGGCGTAAAGGCAGCAATATAAGCAGGCCACCCATAATAAAGAAAAAGCTCAACAGGCGAGCTTGTTTCAGATTTAGTAACTGCATGATGACATCCCGTATGAAGAGGCAACGCCGAGGATACTCTTTGTGGAGTATGCTACGCCTTTTTCGGCACCAACAGATTGATATCTATGCGCCAGATTTACGTCTATTCGGCGAGTAGTACAAAAGAGGGATATTTTTGGTGTTTTATCAGCGAAATACCAGCAGTGTTTTAGCTCGGCCGGATATCCACCCACCAGGAAAAACGTCGGGTCACTTTCACCGGTAGCGTCCGCGTCACCGCGTCAAGCAGGCGATCGGTTTCATGTAGCGGAAAAACACCTGAGATCCGTAGATTCACGACAGCGGAATCGACATGAAAATAGCCATTGTGATAGCGGGCAATTTCATTAACAAACTGTCCTAACGGCATGTTATCCGCTACCAGCTGTCCTTTGCGCCAGCTCTGGCGGAAATTCTCAACGGGGGTGGGTTCACTGCACCTGTCGCGGGTAAAGATAACCTGTTGCCCTGCCGTCACGTGCTGCGCGGCGGGCACGGCCGTTTGTAGCAAAACCTCACCGCTAAAAACGGAGAGGACGCTGTGAGCGGACGTATAGCGCAGCGTTAATTGGCAAGAATGCGCGGAAGCAGCGAGATCGCCATGGGGCGTGGTCAACCGGGCAGCGTGAGCCGTTTGGTTGTCCAGCATCAATTCACCTTTGATCAATTGAAAGGTCAGCGGCTGAGACAACGCGGGGTTGCCCTGCTGATTCAAGGCCGAATCCGTGTTGAGCCAGACGGTCATCCCCGTTTCGATGTTGAGCTCACGCGTTTCTCCCGTCCCCGTGTGGTAATCGGCCGCATAGCTTTCCCACGGCAGACTGAATCCTACGCCTCCGGTAAGACTGGCAATCGCCAATAATTTGAGCATACGCCGACGTTCCTCACCTCGCTTGCTCAGCACCGAAGAAGCTAATTGGCTGTCTACCGCATGAAAGCGGGCATGAATCTGTTCAACCTGCTGCCAGGCAAGCCGATGGGTTTCATCCTGATGTAACCATCGCTGCCATGCCTGACGTTCGTGCTCAGGGCAGTCTTCGTCATACAGCGTGGCATACCACTCAGAGGCGGCATAAAGAACATCTTTCGGAATAGAAGAAGTAATAGAGGAAATCATAAGTCCTGACACAATAGACAATTCAGCATTGCCTGTGCCATATATTTTTTCACCATCCGCTCGGAAACGGCTAATTGTTCAGCAACCTGCCGATAGGTCAGGCCATCGAGATGCACAAGCAAGAATGCCTGACGCACTTTGCCCGGTAGCGTCGCCAGCATCTGGTCGATGGCCATCAACGCATCAACCACCATAACCTGCTGTTCCAGCGAGGGAGAAAAAGTAAACGCCTGCTCTGCCAGCACCTGAAGATAGGCATTCTCGATATCTCTACGTCGCCAGTGATTCACCACCAGCCCGTGGGCGACAGTCGTCAACCAGGCACGTGGTTCACGGATACGATCGGCCTGATGCAGGCAGATCAAACGTAGAAACGTATCCTGTGCCAGATCCGCAGCCTGCTGTGAACACCCCAAACGCCGACGCAGCCACGCCTGTAACCAGGCATGATGGTCATGATAAATCTGCTGAACGTTTAAGGTTTCAGGCTGATGGAGGCAGACAGCGGCGGGACTCTTCACGGTATTCGCTCAATGTGACAGCAATGAAATGATTTTCATTATCATTAAAAATAAAGTCAACGACTATTCACGTTTATCGTGCTGATTACGCTAAAAAGGAGGGCGCTGCATGGCGTGCATGCAAAAAGAAAGAAGCCCGAGGGCTTCTTTCAGAGAGAGCAGAGAACGAAGATTACCAACGATAGCTGACATTCGCGCTAACGTTACGGCCTTCACCGTAGTAGCACCAGTAGTTACAGGCGCTGACATACTCACGGTTGGTCAGGTTCGTTGCATTAACCTGCAACCGCCAATCTTTGCTGAAATCATAGGCGATCATCGCATCCCACAGTGTATAAGCAGGAACCTTCATGTCCGCTGAATTGGCGATATCACCGTAAGAACTACCCACATAGCGCACACCGCTGCCGATACTTAATCCTTCCAGCTTGCCGTTAAAGGCATAAGTCGCCCAGCCAGACACGATATGTTCAGGCAGGCCCGGTAGGCGTTTACCCACTTCACCGATGGTACCTGATTTAGTGGTCTCCACTTCGTTATATGTGTAGTTTGCCGTCAGCGTCAGACCGGTATAAACCTCACCGCTCAATTCCAGCTCAAGGCCGCGTGAACGGGCCTCACCCGCCTGAATAGTGAGACTCGGGTTTTTAGGATCCGTCGTTTTCACATTCTTCTGTTCCAGATTAAACAAGGCAGCAGAGGCATAACCGTTAAAGCCTTCTGGCGTATATTTCACGCCAACTTCCGTCTGCTGGCCTTCTTCTGGCACATAAGGACGTTCATAGCCATCACGACCCGACACGGGAAGGAACGATTCCGAATAGCTGACGTAAGGGGAAATACCGTTATCAAACAGGTACATTACCCCAGCAGTCTTGGTAAATTTGGTATCGTCGGTACGAGTATCCGCGCCTGAGGAGAAATTACGGTCGCGAGACTTCGCCACGTCGTAACGTCCACCCAGCAAGACGATCAGACGCTCGTCATACTTAATCTGGTTCTGAACATAGTAACCCGTCTGATGACGGCCAGAGCGGTGAGCGAACAGTTGGCTGTCTGGTGATGTATAGTTGCCGTAAACTGGGTTAAAAATATCGATAGGGTCGCCAAAGGCGTACAGGTTTCCATCGCGGCTTTGTGTATTGGCACGGCGGTAATCGAACCCGAGCAACAGCGTGTTTTCAATATCTTCCCACTGCCATTCACCTACTAACCGGTTATCCGTAGCCCAGTTTTGCGCAAAACCGTCACGGTAGGTCAGCCCACGATTAGCCTGACGATCATTAGCCATACTCAGCGCATAAGCATTGCGCAGATCCAAATTCAGATAGGTGTAGTTCACATTCTGGTGGAACGTCCAGGTATCATTAAGGTGATGTGTGAACTCATAGCCCAGACTGAATTGTCGGGTATCGTGGCGGTTCATACCCGGTTCACCCAGCGACGTTTTATAGCCGACTTTGCCAAACGGCGTGTCATGCAATGTGCCATACGGCAGCTTGAAGCCGTTGGTCGTGTCGGATTTCGTCTCCATGTAGCTGGCTAACACGGTCAGTTCCGTATCTTCTCCGAGAAGCGTGACGCTCGGTGCCAGATAAAGGCGCTTGCTCTTCGAAAAGTCCATCTCACCCGAGGTATCACGCGCCAGCGCAACGACCCGATACAACACCGATCCGTCATCGTTTAACGGCCCCGCACTATCGACAGCCAGATGGCGATAATCGTTAGAGCCGTATTCCAGCTCCACTTTCCCCTGCGGCAAACGCGTTGGTCGTTTGGTGATGACGTTGACCAGACCGCCTGGCGGGTTTTGCCCATACAGAACGGAGGCTGGGCCTTTCAGGACTTCGATACGCTCAACGCCGAACGGCTCAATCTGCTGGCCGTAGAATCCATCTTCATTCAGCGTAGCCAGGCCATTCTGGAAGCGGGACTGATCGCTAAATCCACGAATAGTCACCCATTCGGCTTTATTATCCGGCCCGTATGGCGTTGCCAAAATACCGCTGCTATAGCGCAGCGCCTGATCGATCTTTTGCGCGCCGCGCTCTTCGATCTGCGTCTCTGTCACAACCGAAACCGCGCGTGGCGTCTCTGAAATCGGCACATCCAGCTTCATCGCGGTATTCGGTGGAGCGGTGACGACGATCCGATCGTTTTTAGCAACAACAGGCGCAGAAACAGAGACTGGCTCACTCGCCGTGCGCTGCACAAGCGTCACGCTGCCATCGGCACTGTACTGTGCACTTAAGCCACTGTTGCTGAGGATCTGCTGGAAACCCTGCTCAACGCTGTAGTTCCCCCGCAACCCCGCACCATGTTTACCCGCCACAACTGCCGGATCGTAAGAAAGTAATACGCCAGCCTGTTGGGCAAATTGATTGAGCACCTGATTGAGCGGGCCAGACGACACCGTGTATTGCTGGACGGACGCCGCAGACGCAGCATAGACCGCCGCCATTGGCAGCACTGAGGCAAACGATGCCCCAAGTACCCCGGCACGTAAAGTACGAGCCAACAGGTGGGTACGGAATTTAACCATTATTTATCCCCTATCGCATAAGAAACGCTTGTTTTCAGAAGCTATGCCAAGTGAGAGCGTAAAAAGGGGAACCAGAAATCGAAAAATAATTGAAATAATTATGATCAATGAGAAGTTATTACGAAAAAAGCGTTGTCGACATTGATAAACCGATGTGCACAAATGTTCTCATCAGTAAAAAACTGACATCGGTTTTTATCAAAAAGTGCTTTATGGCAATAATGCAGTCATGGCTCAACCTCATCGACAATTAGACGGCAGTCTACTTATTCATTCGCCATCTTTCAGTATTCAATACGCTAAAAATAAAGAAAACTTCCAGAAACTATTATCACCATTTAATAAACCGAGATGTCTAAAGGAATCATCAACAATGAAGGCCGAAGGAAAAGATAATAGGTAAGGAGGAAGGTAAACCACTATCGAAACGTTTCGCTATTTATTTCAAACAAGCATATTGCATGCAATAAAATATACAAACCTCTAATTTTATTAATTTTTTATATCATCGTGATTAATAAAGAACGTTGTTAATTCTTCATTTATAAAGAATTGGCGCTGCTTTAGCTGTTCTACTGGCCGTAGGCAGATATCAGAGAACAATCCACGCAATCGATTGCTGTTGGTAAAATGAGACTAAATCAGAGATAGTCATGTTATTAGTAACAACAACTTTTCTTTTGTCGTTATTTTTCACTGGAAAAACCACATTTCCATTCTTCCGGCCCAGATAATCCCCGATTATTCAAGTTTATGACGCTAAATTCGTCGAAGGCTCAACCGCATCCTGGTTTAGGATCAGCAGAGAAAGCACTCGGTTTTCAACGTTCAGCTTCGAAAAAGACAGCGTACTTAACTGCTTTTTGGTAAAGCCATCAGACAACAAATCCGACACCACGCGCGTACTCAACATGTTGGAATTCGTCATAAAATCGTGATAGGCAAACTTCACGTTGATAGGTAGTACATCATCAATTGAAACGGGCGTATTCATTTCTTCTGCACGCAATCCAAAATGGGCATTGAAGGCAGAATTCGCACAGACGACCTTACATTTCTCGTCAATCACCGCCACAGCACGTCTATCATTCTGAACTGGTTGAGAAAGCATGCCTAAAATCTCATTCCGGCCAAATATCAGACTCATTGTTTCCTCTGCATCATGCTATGTAAAAAGATATCTCACAGCGCACCATGACGCTACGGCACACCATTGATAAGCAATCAACCTACCGGAATTAAAAAGGTTTCCGGGCTAATAGTGTTCTTCCCTCCCCCCAGAAAATCACCTAACGAAAAGGGTGAATTTCACTAACCGAAACCTTTTATGGGTTCTCAGGCTAGCGGGGCTCAAACATCTGCCGCCTTACTTAGCGTCAGTGATGTTGGGTATATCTACGTTATTTATTTTGGAAACCGGATATTTCTGAATAAGACACAAAAAATAACATTCCACTTTTCTTTTTGTCAGCGGCTAGCGCACGGCATCTTTACTCTTTTTAAGAAGGCTCACATCTGTACGGTGGAACCTACTCAAAGTGTAGATTATTCACACTTATCTGCTCGTTAGTAATCAGATAAATCTATTTCATTAATAGCCTACACATAATTAACAACCAGAACAAAATTTCAACACCCAGACCACTGTTGGACGCGTTAAATAGCTGGCCTACGTAGGAATATACTCTGAACATGATTTTTACTATCGGTTGAATAAGCAGGATCTTTACGCCTTTTGATCGTAAAGGGCGATCAAAAACCTGATAATGATAGATATAACCTATTGAAAACAATGAATTGATCGTTTATGACATTATAACAGCACTGATTATTCTTCTGACTGTCATATTGTGACACACATCACTTATCACCTTTTGACCACGACGAAAAAACTGCCTGATTTCTGAACCAAAAGACTATCTTTTAAGTCATCCCTCACTGCTTTTCCTGCATTGCGTGATCAATCGCGCAAAAAAGAAACAAAGATAAGTGGTTAACTAGAATTAACCATTATTTGACATAGCATTAACATGTTTAAGGAGAAGCGCTATGACACAACATAATAAACACGCTATTCCCGCTTCAATTGCGGAAAATGCACTGATAAATGCCCAGCAATACAAAAATATGTATCAATTGTCCGTTGACGATCCCGCCGCCTTTTGGGGTGAGCAGGGAAAGATCGTCGATTGGATCAAACCCTATAAAACGATCAAGAACACCTCATTTGACCCCGGCCACATCAGTATCCGCTGGTTTGAAGACGGTACACTCAATGTGGCAGCAAACTGCCTGGATCGCCATCTGGCCGAGCGTGGCGATCAAACCGCGATCATCTGGGAAGGCGATGACGCGGCAGAAAGTAAAAAAGTCACCTACCGTGAACTCCATCAGTCCGTGTGCCGCTTCGCCAATGTACTGAAGTCGCAGGGCGTCAAAAAAGGCGATGTCGTTGCTATTTATATGCCGATGGTGCCGGAAGCGGCCGTGGCAATGCTGGCCTGTACAAGAATCGGGGCCATACATTCGGTGATCTTCGGGGGCTTCTCTCCCGAAGCAATTTCCGGTCGTATCATCGATTCCAGCGCCAAACTGGTCATTACCGCCGATGAAGGTATACGCGCCGGACGTGTGATTCCGCTGAAGAAGAATATTGATGAGGCGTTAAAGAACCCGAACGTCACCACCATTTCCAGCGTTATCGTTTTCCGCCGTACGGGTAAGATCAATGAATGGCAAGACGGGCGCGATCTGTGGTGGCACGATCTGGTTGAAAAAGCAGACGATCATTGTCCGCCGGAAGAGATGAACGCGGAAGATCCACTCTTTATCCTTTATACCTCCGGTTCAACGGGGAAACCCAAAGGCGTATTGCACACCACTGGCGGCTATCTGGTTTATGCTGCACTGACCTTCAAATATGTCTTCGACTATCATCCCGGCGACATTTACTGGTGTACGGCAGATGTTGGCTGGGTCACGGGGCATAGCTACCTGCTTTATGGTCCACTGGCATGCGGTGCAATTACGCTGATGTTCGAAGGTGTACCAACCTGGCCGGACGCCAGCCGCATGGCACAAGTGGTCGATAAGCATCAAGTCAATATTCTCTACACCGCGCCCACGGCGATCCGCGCGCTGATGGCTGAAGGTGATAAAGCGATTGAGGGCACATCGCGTGAATCCCTCAGGATCATGGGTTCCGTCGGTGAGCCGATCAACCCGGAAGCCTGGGAGTGGTATTTCAACAAAATCGGCAATGGTAAATGCCCTATCGTCGATACCTGGTGGCAAACCGAGACGGGTGGCTTCATGATCACCCCTCTGCCCGGCGCAATTGAGCCGAAAGCCGGCTCTGCGACGCGTCCGTTCTTCGGTGTACAGCCTGCGCTGGTCGACAACCTTGGCAACCCGCAGGAAGGTACGGCGGAAGGCAATCTGGTCATCGTGGATTCCTGGCCGGGTCAGGCAAGAACCCTGTTTGGCGATCACGACCGCTTTGAGCAAACCTACTTTTCTACCTTTAAAGGCATGTACTTCAGCGGTGACGGCGCACGCCGTGACGAAGATGGCTATTACTGGATCACGGGCCGCGTTGACGACGTGCTGAACGTTTCTGGGCATCGTCTGGGGACGGCGGAAATCGAATCAGCGCTCGTTGCACACCCCAAGATTGCCGAAGCCGCCGTGGTCGGTATTCCTCACCATATGAAAGGGCAGGCCATTTATGCCTACATCACGCTGAATCACGGTGAAGAACCGTCCAGCGAACTGTATACGGAAGTCCGCAACTGGGTGCGTAAGGAAATCGGTCCGATTGCCACACCGGATATCCTGCACTGGACTGACTCTTTACCAAAAACGCGGTCCGGCAAAATCATGCGTCGTATTTTGCGTAAGATCGCCGCCGGTGACACCAGTAATCTGGGGGATACCTCAACGCTGGCCGATCCTGGCGTCGTCGAAAAACTGCTCGAAGAAAAGCAGGCTATGAGTACCGCCTCTCAATAACCCTCTGCCCCACCGCTCTCTTCATTTCCGTAAGCCATGATGTGGCTTGCGGGAATGTGGGTGGTGATAAATCAGGCGGTGACATCGCGGTAGCGCTCAACCCTACAGATTACCGGAGACTTATGATGAATGATGCCATTTATCAACGGATTGAAAGTAACCCCTTATTCAGAGAACTGGTCAACAAGCGACAGCGTTTTGCCGTTTTTCTTTCATTAATCATGCTGGTGCTTTATGTCGGTTTTATTCTGCTAATCGCCTTTGCGCCTGGCTGGCTGGGAACGCCGATCGCTCTAGGTTCCAGCATTACTCGCGGTATTCCGATTGGTGTGGGATTGATTGCGATTTCTTTCATTCTGACCGGCGTCTATGTGTATCGCGCTAACGGCGAATTTGATCGTCTGACCAAGCAGTTACTGGATGAGGTAAAGCAATGAAAATACGCTTTATGATGCTGTTCGGGCTGTTAACGCTGCCAGTGCTTGCGTGGGCAGCCGATGCCCTCACGGGGGATGTCCAGCGCCAGCCGTTGAATATTCAGGCCATCGTGATGTTCCTGTTGTTCGTCGGCGGTACACTGTATATCACCTACTGGGCGTCGAAGAAAACCCGTTCACGTAGCGATTATTATACAGCTGGCGGCAACATTACCGGTTTCCAGAATGGGCTGGCGATTGCGGGTGACTACATGTCAGCTGCATCCTTCCTCGGTATTTCTGCGCTGGTCTATACCTCCGGTTACGACGGCTTGATTTACTCACTCGGCTTTTTGGTCGGCTGGCCCATTATTCTGTTTCTGATCGCAGAGCGGCTGCGCAACCTCGGGCGTTATACCTTTGCGGATGTCGCATCCTACCGTTTGCAGCAGCGCCCGATCCGTAGCCTTTCCGCCTGTGGTTCTCTGGTGGTTGTCGCTCTGTACCTCATTGCGCAGATGGTGGGCGCGGGGAAGCTCATCGAACTGCTGTTCGGCCTCAATTACCATGTGGCCGTGATACTGGTCGGTATTCTGATGGTGATGTATGTAATGTTTGGCGGCATGCTCGCCACCACATGGGTACAGATTATCAAAGCCGTCCTGTTGCTATTCGGTGCCACCTTCATGGCCGTCATGGTGATGAAA
Organism: Pectobacterium actinidiae; assembly: GCF_000803315.1. NCBI lineage: Bacteria > Pseudomonadati > Pseudomonadota > Gammaproteobacteria > Enterobacterales > Pectobacteriaceae > Pectobacterium > Pectobacterium actinidiae. Next base: position 606,026 of record NZ_JRMH01000001.1, on the reverse strand, counting down.
TCCGTCGGATTCAGCTTTAACGAACTGTTCAAACAGGCGATGGTGGTTCACCCGAAAGGCGCGTCTATCATGAGCCCCGGCGGGCTGGTTTCTGACCCGATATCCGCGCTATCTCTCGGGTTGGGCCTGATGTTCGGTACGGCCGGTCTTCCACACATTCTGATGCGTTTCTTCACCGTCAGCGATGCTAAAGAAGCGCGTAAAAGCGTGTTCTATGCTACCGGGTTCATGGGCTATTTCTACTTCCTGACCTTCATCATCGGCTTCGGTGCTATCCTGCTGGTCAGCGCGAATCCTGAATTTAAGGACGCAACGGGTGCGCTTATCGGTGGGAATAACATGGCAGCGGTGCATCTTGCCGATGCGGTCGGCGGTGACTTCTTCCTCGGCTTTATCTCCGCTGTGGCCTTTGCCACCATTCTGGCCGTCGTCGCCGGTTTGACGCTAGCGGGTGCCTCTGCCGTATCCCACGATCTCTACTCTAACGTGATCAAGAAAGGGAAAGCGACGGAGCGTGATGAGCTGAAAGTTTCGAAAATCACGGTACTGGTGCTGGGCGTCGTAGCGATTTCGCTCGGCATCCTGTTTGAGAACCAGAACATCGCCTTCATGGTTGGGTTAGCGTTCTCTATCGCCGCCAGCTGTAACTTCCCGATTATTATCATCTCCATGTACTGGTCGAAGCTAACCACGCGCGGAGCGATGATTGGCGGTTGGGCGGGTCTGTTGACCGCTGTTATTTTGATGATATTGGGGCCGACGATCTGGGTAAAAATCCTCGGTCACGCTACGCCGATTTACCCTTACGATTATCCAGCGCTGTTCTCCATGCTGGTCGCGTTTATCGGTATCTGGTTCTTCTCCATCACCGATCGCTCCGAAGCCGGACAGCAGGAACGCGCACGCTTCCATGCACAGTTTGTCCGCTCACAAACTGGCGTCGGCGCATCAAAAGGCAGTTCTCACTAATCCTTCCTTCTCATCCTCCCCCTCACAGGGGGAGGTAAACTCCCTGATATTGCCGATTATCCGCCTACCAAAATTTTTATATATAAACTCCACGACTGATGATGGATTTTGTCTCTATCCGGCATAAAAAATTATGCAGCGGTATTCATGAACGCCGAGTGAGCGACAGGACGTCGCGAAAGTCAGTGTCGCGTCGGGAACGCGTCACTGACGGCTCGATTAGCGGTCATGAACACCGATGGAACCGCACAGCGGCATAATTTAGCCGGAAGCCTGGGTTCGCAGGGCGGCGGCGATTGAGCGCCCTGCGTCGGGCGCATACAAGATTTGGCATATGAATGGCGACAGTGTGGCGCACGAAACTGTCTCTTAGGCTACATAAAATACAACCAATAAATAGGCTCCCGTGGCGAAGGAAAAATCTAGTCATATCCCAAATATCGAGGCTTGTAAGAGGTCTGCAACCCACTAAATAAGCGTTGACCTCTTTCATATTCGAACACGGGATATGCTGGAATTGGCACACGACATCGGGCTATTATTTGAACACTGGAACCTGTCTCTGCCACTGCGGCACGCGTTATTACTGTACGTTGCGAAAGTGGGCAATACATCTGACATAGACAGGTTCATTAATTCAGTGGCTGAGCCCCTGTTAACGCATAAGGAGGACACAATGACCATTGCACAGCAGTTACACCAAAGGGGATTTGAACAGGGGATGCAGGAAGGAATGCAAGAAGGGATAAAGGCCAGCGCACTCAACATCGCCCGCCAGTTGTTGCAAAGCGAGATGGAGCAGGAATTAGTTCAGCGCGTTACCCAGTTATCCGATGAAGAGATGGCGCAACTGCTCCACAGCGAACAAAAGTAATTTTTTATCGTGGGCTATCCCTGCCCACGGTTCTGCGAAACCCAGCGTTTCACATTGTAAAAACTGGATTTACTCCTCGCTTAACGTCACCACGTCATACATCACGCTGCCGCCTTTTAATTGCAGCGTGATCGTATTGTTGCCGTTTTTCAGAAAGCGGGATGACACAGGGATACGGGCGATGTGATAGCGACCGCTTTGTAACGCGCCACGATAAATGGTTTTGTCGTTTCCGTAAGTCAGTGTTTCCAGCGTGCTGCCGTTTACCACGACCGCCAGTTGCGGCACTGTTGGTTCGCTCATTCCGCTGTTACTCGCGGCCGCCAGGGCGATATTCAGGAAATAGGTTTTCTTCTCTGGTTGCAGAGCAAAACGGATATCCCATTTTCCCGGTTTGGTCTGCGCGTAATACCAGTCACGTTGATAATCGCTACGGCCAATATCGAACGTCAGGTTTGCCGGAACCTCATGCTGCCAGCGGGTGTTACGTGCCTCATTGCCAAAGCGGAATTCACTCGCCTGCCGATTTGCCTGTCCAATAGCCCAAAAAACCGATTCGGCTTTTGGTAGCGTTATCATAGGCAGCGTTTGATTATCACCAGAAACGGATAGCGTTTGCTCCGCCAATATCCCCGGCTGCGTACCGCTGTTGGCATACACAGCAAGATGGTAATTTCCCGGACGGACATGAGGAATTGAAAAATTTCCCTGTGTATCGGTGATTGCCTGATACGAATAGCCACGGGTTTGCACGTCAAACGGCTCATCCAGCGATGACGAAAGCACCACGGTTACCGACTGCTGGCTGGCAACGCGTCCGCTCACCAGTGTGCGCTCAATCGGATAACGGGCATCATTCACCCATTTGTATGGCCAGTTGACGGTTTCCGTCAGCGCCTGACGCTGAGCATCCGCCAGCATGTGTTCGGTATCGCCCTGATTGATATACAGCAGCCACGGACCGTAGAATTTTTTCCAGCCCGGTGGAACTATCATATCCGGTGTGCCGAGATGCGCCCCCGTCATATAGTTCAGAATAATCGCATCCTGATGCACCAGCAGATCCTGCTTGAGCGCATCGCCGGAGAAATACTCCCGATTGCCGTGAATCAGCCACGCCCCCATGCCATTACCGAAAACACCCCAGAAAGGCGCGGCACGCATAGAGCCAGCAAAATCATATTTGGAATAAATGCTGCCATCCGGCAATCGCCAGGTTTCATCCTGCACCTTCGGCGACGCTTCAAGCTGGCTGTAAAGCAGCGGCTTACCTTGACGATCCCCGTTGTAGAGATGATCTAACCGGGCAGGATCGAAGCGATAGACGTTACGCAATTCACTGACTTTAACGTCCTGATTTCCGCTATTCTCGGCCACCACATAGCTATAAAGCCCGCTAACACCACGACGCATAATCAGGTGATATTCTAGCCGTAACAGCCCGTCCCGATCGTCGATATAGGCCACATGCGCTATATCTCGATCGTTGCGCAGCACCTCTATCCGATCGGGGACAAAATCTTTGACGCCTTTAGCATGAGCATCGTTAACATAGTAATCGAGATAAGCGCTACGCGTTTTACTCGGATCGCGCGCCGCACCGGACAGGTTGGTGACGATATTTTTGCCTCCCGTCACCATGCTCACCGCGCTGCCATCTTCTCCGAAAGCGACTTTCAGCAAGCCGTTATCCAGAACGGTATTCAAACCAGAAACGGATAATGACACGGCATTATCCTGCGCGCTGTAGCCATAGGGTGCCAGCATGACTCCCACCAACAACAAGACAGATCGCTTCACAGTCAGCCCTCTTGTGTTCCATTGGTTAGACAGAAATTTTTATCGCATCCGTTCAGGCTACTGCCGCTTCAATATCGAGATACACGGGGCTACCACGGTGCGAGGTATCCCTGCGGGAACCTCATCACCGTGTTTCCCCTAATATCCAACATGGATGTAGCCTGAGATATCAAAAAATTCCCGCTATTTGAAATATATACCCTAAATAATTCGAGTTGCGTGAAGGAGGCAACCGCACGAATCCCCAGGAGCTTACTCAGGTAAGTGACTGGGGTGAGTAAGGGCGGCCAACGCACAAGCAGCTTGAAGTATGACGGGTATAGCAGTGATGGGAACAACATAATCGGGGAGATAAGCGCCCTCCTTCACGCCACTGCCAGCAAAAACAAAAATCTGGCAATAGCGGGAAGAAAGTCAGGATCGACATCGCAGAAATTAAAACTGATCAGAATGACAGCTCGCGAATCAGTACGGCGGACACCACTTTCCAGCCGCGAATCAGCAGGCTTTGCGCCTCGCCATCCAGCACCACCGTGCCACGCAACACCTGCGGCTGAGCACGATAGTCGGCAGGTAGACTGAGCAATACACGATAAACCGCCTGCTCAGGATGCAGCTTGCGCTGCGAATCGCTCAACGTGGCAATGTCGCCGCCATAAATGGATGCCAGTTCTGGCGCGGCATTCAGATCGCGGGTTGCCGTGCTGGCTATCTCCACAATCGTGAGCGGCAGCGATGAACGGCTGACATCCTGTAAATAAAACGTGCCTTTTCCACCGGTGCGGAGCCGCTGCCAGTCTTTTTCCGACACAAACGCTTCCACCAGCCCGCCGGTTGGTTTGGTGACAACCGCCAGCCATTCCCCCTGCCCCAGCCACTCGCCGGTTTCCAGCGGCGTTGTCATATCTGCCACCACGCCGTCTATCGGCGCACGCACCGTCAACTGTTCAGACTGACGCTGCAATACCTGCAATTTTTGCAGCGCGGCGTCGTACTCCTGCTTCACCCGCTGGTGATCGCCAGCCGCTTCCTTGTTGAATATCTGAAAGGTGCTTTGCCAGTTCAGCGTGGCGATTTGTCGCTCTAGCTGTTTCTGTTCGTGCGCCAGCGCGTCAGACGACAGCATAAACAGCGTTTGTCCCGCTTGCACAGGCTGGCCGACCTGAACCTCAATGCGCTGAATCATCGCAGGTACGGGCATATACAGGCTGCTTTGCTGTTCCGCCCGCAGCAGCGCCGGCGCATACACGCCGCGCTGCCAGGGAAGCAGCAGCAAAAGCAGAACCACGGCGCTCACGGCCAGCGTTGTCGTCATATTACGGTTCATACGATAATCCTTACGGCGTTTACTCCACTCGCGTACTTCATTCACCACCGGCATCACCACGAAGTAGCCAATTTCAATCGCGAAAAGCAGCATTCCCAGCAGTTTGAACGTCATGTGGTAAACCAGAATCGCGATACCGGTAAACAGGAAGAAACGGTATATCCACACCGCAAAGGCATAGCCCACCAGCGTACGTTGCAGCCAGCGTGGAAAGTGCTCCGGTGGCGCATCGCCTAAGCCGAACAGCCATTCCCGCATCTGCCAGCGGCCGATAGCAAAGCCCCGGTTTTGCAGGTTCGGCATCTGTAATCCATCGGAAAGCAGGAAATAGCCGTCGAAGCGCATCAGCGGGCTGAGGTTAATCGCAAGTGTCATAATCCAGGTCGTCGTCGCCAGCATAAACGCGGCGCTGCGCAGCATACCATCCGGCAAGAAGCTCCATGCCAGCGTCGCCCACGCCGCCAGCACCAGCTCAGTCATCATGCCTGCCGCACCAATCGCCATCCGCTGCCGACGGCGGGTGAGCTTCCATGAACCGGACGTATCGGTGTACAGCACCGGCATCATCACCAAAAATGCGATGCCCATCGTGGCGACCCGCGCACCAAAGCGCTTGCAGGTGTAGGCGTGGCCGAACTCATGCAGAATCTTGGTAAAGCACAGCGTCAGCCCCGCCAGCGCGGCACCTTCCAACGTGAAGAAATGCAGAAACGTATGCTTGAACGTTTCCCACTGACGTCCGGCGAGGAATAACCCCAGCACCGCCACCAGCAGCGTCAGTTTGAGGAAAGTCCGGCTGAAAAACGGGGCGACCCACGGCAGGGTCGCGCCCAGAAAACGATCGGGGTGCCATAAGGGAATGCGAAAAAATAGGTAGTTCTTCAACAGCTTGCGCCAGATGGAAACGCGCGACTGCTCCACCTGACGAGAAAACTGCGCCAGCGCGTCATCGCCGGAAACCCGCGTCAGGTTGTTGGCCTGTAAGAAGCGGTTGAAATACTGCACATCGCTGTCATCCAGCGTCAGTGCAGAAGTCTGGTTAACCTCGGCAACAATTTGCGCCGCGTTCCCCATCGACCAGCGCGAGAGCATCGCCATTTCCGCCCAGCCGATACGAAAATAGAGACCGCGCAGCGGATCTTCCAACGTCCAACTGGGCGATCCGTCGCGGTTAGCCGGCCCGGCATGCAGGATAAGTTCATCGCGCAGCGGGCTAAGCCCAGCGGCAGGGGGCACACCTCCGGCCATCGTCAGACACCCAGCCAGACGCGCAGTGACGCCAGCGGTTTACGCAGCAGGTAAACGAACAGCACCGTGCGTTTCCCGTATAGCTTCGCGGTGCCTTTCAAACCCACGCGCAGCTGCGGATCATCCTGCGTAAAGCGCGCCCGTAGCCGATAAGCCATCACATTGTCCGGCGTCGGCGCAGCGCGATAGCCAATCTGTTCAAGCCGCGCGTCCTGTGCCGAATTCGGTGCCACATTGAGGAACAGGCGCACATCCGCGCCATTTTCCAGTGCAATGGCGTCCGCCGCGGGCAACTGGATCTCCAGCTCAACATCGTGCGGATCGGCGATCATCATGATACGTTCCCCCACCGCCACCGAGCGCCCAATCCAGTCGTTGCTATCATCAAAAATCGCCACGCCGTCGCGCGGGGAAACGAGCTGCATGCGTTCCTGCTGACGTTGCAGAAAGTCCATGTCGCTCTGCGCCTGTTCGCGGCGGCTTTGCAGCACGGCCAGACTGGCCTTGCTATTGGCATCGAACAGCGCCTGCTGCTGTGCCTGCCGATACTGGGCATCAGCGGTGGCAAAAGCCTGTCGAGCCGACTCCAGCCGATTCTCCAGTTCGCGCACGTCCAGTCGCACCAGCGGCTGATTGGCGCTAACGGCCTGATTAGGGCGAACCAGTATGTCATCCACCACGCCCGCCACAGGCGCGCGCACCATCACAGGACGATGCGCGACGATCTCCGCCGGCGCCAACACCGACTGACGAACCGGGATCAATAAGATCAGCGCCAGCGCCACGATTCCGACCAGAATCAAGCGACGTTTCTTCGGGCTGGTATTCGTCTGCCGCCGACGTTGTTTCTGCAAACTCGCCCACGCGTGCGCATACGCTTCCGCCAGTTTTTCCAGCAGCACGATCTCGGCAGGCAGCCACGCGCTGTCCCGTGCTAACACCAGCACTAGCGGCATCTCGCCCTGCGGTAAACGCAGCGGTAGCCAGAGTAAAAATTCCGGCAGATGTTCCCGCCACAAAATCTGATCATCGGCAGGCAACTCGCGACATTGCAGCGCCTGCGTTTGACGCCCCTCTTCCTGCCACTGGCGGCACAGGCGGCTAAATTCGGTACAAAACGGGGCGTTGTGATCGAGCGAGGCCAGCCCGGAAGCCGCCTGCAAGCGCTGTTTATCGCAGTCCCACAGCAGCGCCTGCCGATACTTCACGACATTGTGGGTTTCATTGACGATGAAAAACGCCAGCTCATCCAGCGTTTCACGCGCTCTGGCACGGCTTTGCAGCTGCAACAGCTCGGCCAGCAGCGCTAGTCGGCTATCCTGTTCGGTTTGCGCTGCTGTCGTGTTCCGTTCGGTCATGGCGATACGCTACCGGCATCAGGCGGTACGATTTGCGCCACGCCGCTCATGCCCGGCAGCAATCCAGCGGTAGACTGGGTAATCCGCCCAAAGACCTTCACCGACTGACTAACCGGATCGATTGCCGAAGAAAGGCGGCTGATTTCCGCCGGATAGCTCAGACCGGTTTCATCCAGCGTGACCTGAAAAGCGCTGCCCTGCTTCAACCACACCAGCCAGCGCGACGGCACGATCATTTCCAGCTCGAACGCGCTGTCATCATAAATCGCTAACAGCTCTTTGCCTTCCGGCACGGATTCCCAACGCTTCACCTTAGTTTCCGTTACGCGGCCGGAGAACGGGGCTTTAATCGCACAGCGTTGCAACATGGCGCGATTGACACCGCTTTCGGCCTGCGCCATCGACACCGACGATCGCGCCTGATCGACATCCGACAGGCTGATCGAATTGAGCTTATCCAGCCGATCGGCAATTGCCAGCTTCTTACGCGCGGCATTCTCTGCGGCGTTTGAGTAGTTCAGCTTTTCGCGTAGCACGGTGCAGTCAAACGTCACCAGCGTATCGCCCTGCTTGAAGTGTTCGCCCTCTTTCACCGCAATATCCGTCACTTTCCCAGCAATTTCGCTGGATAACACGGTATAGCGCTGTGCGCTAAGCTGTACGCGAATGTCGCCCGACGTCGCAGCCTGCCCCCACAGGGGCAGACTTAACGCACTCACCAGCAACAGCGGACGCATTATGCCGAAAGCCATTAACGCGAACCTCCCGCCTGTAGGGATTGCAGGTTATCCCACATATCCGTGTTGACCACGCGGTAAGGTTTTCCGGCGTTGGCTGATGGCGTCACCGCAACAGGCGCGATGGGCTTCGCTATCGATGAGCCTGTCGCGGGAGCCGTTACGGTAGAGGCCGTTGTCGTCGCTGGCGTAGCCGGTGTTGACAGAGACAGGCGCGGTACCGCAACGCCGCCTTTCTCAAGGTTACCCGTGGTGCGGGCAATTGAGCTGCTCAGCGCTGCCAGGCTGACATCGTCCACGTTATCCGGCAGCACATCCAGCCCGGCAGCCTGATACACCGCGCCCAGCGCGTTCTGCACATCGGCAAAGCTGCGGTCACGCGCGCGGGTGGTCAGAATCGTTTCCGTGCTGACGCGCACCTGTTCCATCTGCGTTTCGGCACGATGCTGTACGCTGAGCGTGGTCTGGTTGAGAATGCCGCGCTGAATTCGCGCCAGTTCCTGATAGCGGCCAAACATCCGCGTGCTCTGTTGATATTCCTGCCAGGCGACGTTCACCTGTGTCAGCACCGCCATGCGCAGCGCCTGACGACGCACTTCCGCCAGATCTTCATTCGCCTGTCCGGCACGTTTCACCGATGACCACGACAGCACGTTCAGCAGGTTACCGCTGACCTGAACGCCCGCGTTCGCCCACTGGTGATTAACCAGATAGCTGTTGCTGTCACCGTTGATACCGGCAAACAGCGACACGCCCGGCAGCAGGCGCAGCAGTGATTTACGGGTTTCCAGTACGCTATTGCGCGCCAGATAGCTTTCTTCACGCACTTCTGGGCGTTTCACCATCGAGAAGTTTTCCAGATCGTCGAGTGAGTAGGCCATCTTCGGTGCAACCAGACTGCTTTCGCTCGGTACGACAACATCGTATTTGCTCGACGGCGGCAGGTTCATCAGCGCCGCCAGACGGGATTTCGCGACCACCAGATCGCTGTCGACGATTTCCAACTGGCGCACCATCTCCAGCATGTTCTTCTGGAAACGCAACGCGTCAACCGGTGCCAACAGGCGTTGCTGTTCGGTCTGACGCGCATATTCCAGCGCCTGACGCGCCTGCGTCAGTGCGGTGGTCACTTCCGGCTGCAAACGTTGTGCCGTGGCCGCTTCCCAATAAGCGGTACGCACCTGACGGGTAATATCCGCCACCACGCGACGACGACGCTCTTCCGCCGCCAGCGATTTGTTCGCCTGCACTTTGGCGTTGAAATAGCTGATACCGAAGTCCAGCACGTTCCAGCTCATTGTCAGATCGGCAGTACGCTGGGTTTGATCCTGACTGGTAGACGCTTCCAGCGACTGCCGTCCGGTAGTGACCGACTGGCTGCTAGAACCGGCCACGTTATCGCGGGTTTGCAATCCGGCGCGCGCGGTCAGTTTCGGTAACAGCATGTCCAGATTTTGTACGCCCAACAGGTCATCTTCCATCGCCTGTTCCACGAGCGCGACCCGCTGTTGCAGGTTATATTTCAGCGCACGAGCAATCGCCTCATCCAGCGTGATCGTACCGCGCACCGGTTCCTGATTAGCGAACATCTGCGTTCTGTCGCTTAGCGCCTGTGCGACCTGCTGCTCAACCGTAACCGGCTCGGGTTTAACGGCACAGCCAGCTAGCCCCAGACAGGCAAGGGTCACTGCGATCCGTAACGCCCGGGAACCCGCGGTGCGTGGTGCAGCCTCGTGTTGAACGTGCTGCTGCTGGCTGTCGTGTTGCTGGCTATCCCAGAAATGCGCTATGTGCTGATTCACCCGGGTTCTCCCCATCTTTTATTTGTCTGTTCCCTTCATCTTGCAGGCAGTGGAGTGGTTACCGCCTGCAAGCGCCCGGGTTAGTGGTTAAGTAATAAAATCGCGTCTCGGTATTCGATTCTGCGCCGCGTTACGTACGCAGGCTGCTCAGCTCACTGAGCGCCGCCAGTAGCGCATCCTGTTCAGGCTGATGCTGGCGCAGTTGTTCGGTAAAGGCGGCTTTCCCCGCTGGCGCTAATCGTTCCGCCTCCCGAATGTCCATCGGGAATGAAGGCCGTTGCATCGCGCCACGGTCAGTCGCCAGCTCTGCGCTATCGCCCTGCCCGGTTTGCAGCGTAATCGGTACGATCCGGCTGGTGCCGTCTGCGGCCAGCGCTTTCAGCGCCAGTTGGATCTGATTAACCTGCACCGCGCTGGCATCGGTAATCCGCACGACACCGCTGCGGGCATCGAACTGCACCCACGCAGGCAGCGGACGCCCATTTGCCAGTTGCAGCGTCAGCGTGGCATTGCCTTCACGCACGCTGAACATGCGCTGCGGCAGGCTAAAGGCGAGTGCGCCGGAGGCATCTGGCTGTAACGCGCCCTGCACGCTGCTGAAAGCCGATTCCAGCGCCGTTGTCTGACCGCGCACGCTCAGGAACAGATTGGAATCCGCCGTAGACGTTGCTGCCCCTTCGCGCAGGGCGGTGTTGGCGCGAGAAGAGAAATTGACCTGCTCCAACGTAGGCATCAGCTGTGACATCACGGGATCGAGCACCCACGGGGCATCCGACTGGCGTGCCATATCGGCATCACGCTGGCGTGCTGGTTCGGTGACGATGTTGGTCGGTAGGGATAGTGCGTCTGGGCGAGACAGATCGGCGACAATCACGCCAAGCGGCTGTTCGCGTTCTCTTTCACTCGAATCAGCAGGCAAGCTCATGCCCTGCTGCACCAGAATCACCGGTGCCGCGGTTGCGAGATCATCAGGATTGACGGGTTCTGTCGGGGTGCCAGGATCCACTGGTGTTGACGCCGCGGTGACCGTCAGCGCGACATTCAGCGCCGTCGTGTTGCCCGCGCTGTCCGTAGCAGTAATCGTCAGATCAAAGGTGCCTGAAACGGCGGGATCGCCGCTGAGGGTACGCGTTGCAGCATCAAACGTCAGCCCATTCGGCAAACCGTCGATCGACAGCGTAAGGGCGTCATTCTCTGCATCGCTAAACAAGCCCGTGGGCAAGGTATAAGACCAGTTAGATCCAACCTGTGCCGCTGGCGGAGTGAACAACTCAGCGTGACCGACAGGCGGAAGGTTTACCTCTCTCGACAACGCAACGCCGAGCGTTTGCGCCGCAGAATCGATTTCACCGTCGTTAAGCACCAGCATCAGCGATGTCGAATTCCCCGTCAGGGATGCGCTTGTCGCCCAGCTAATCTGGCGCGCCAGCGCCGTCGCATCCGCACGAGAGATGGCGGCGGTGAAGGTAACGGTAAGTTTGCCCTCCACCTGCGCGAAGGTCGCAACCGCCTGTCCCTCTTTGCTAATCACGCCATTTGCCAATGTGAAACCATTGCCCGCGGTAAAATCAAAGCGATCGCTGGCTTCTGCCATTTCGCCGCGTTGTAGCGTGATGGAGGCTCCCTGATAATTCCCCGTCCCGCCGTTCAGTGCATCCAGTTCAGCATCACTAAGAACGATAGCCGGTGCGACGATGACGGCAGCGCCATCAACGCGGTAAACGGGCTGACGAGAAACCTCTCCCAGCACCGCCACACTATTGCCGAGCGTAATCATCCCGCCATCCACCGGCAGCAGATGAGTGAAACGGGTGCCATTATTGCTCTGCGTATCGAGGGAGACCAGTGCCTTATCGTTCAACACGTAGCGCGTGAGCGAACCATCGTCTTTCGTTACATAAAGCACGCGCGCATCCGCAGAGAGCGCGATATCACTCACCGTGCCTTCTGATGCAATACGGGCAAGGTGGGTAAAGGTTCCCGTTGTGGTATCTAGCGAGAACGCATCAATCTGCTCTGCGCTGGCGACAAAGACGCTATGCCCATCAGCGCTGACCGTTACCTGCTCCAGACCGGATAACGCCAGCGCATTGCCTTGTGCATCGGTAAACTGGCGCACATACCCCAACAGTGTGGGTTCACCACTATCGCTGCGGCTATAAACAATCAGCGATGAGCCATCGCTGGCATTCGTCGTAACAAATACCAAGTTGCCATGGCTGACGATGTCGCTGGGTTGCCATAGGTAAGGTTCACTCCACATTCCCCCTTCAACCCGCCCAACATAATCGAGCTTGCCTGTCGTCGTATCACGGGTAAACCAGAGAAGGTTATAGTTGTTGATGACATACAGCGTCTTACCATCATCCGACAGGGTAATGCCTTCGATGTCGTAAAGGTTGCTACCGTGTATCTCGTAGACATCAACGATGGTTTCTTTATGTTCCAGATTGCCTTCCGCATCCCGGCTAAACCAAACAATCGCGTTGCCGTCGGTGCGCAGCGCATACACGCTGTTACCATCTGCAGAAACCTGTAGCTGACTTATCCCTTCGACGCCCTCTGTCGCAGCAAAGGTGCGCACATAGGTCAATTCGCCACTGTTCGCATCACGCTGGAATAACGCAATCGCCCCTTTGTCATCGCTGACATACACCGCCAACCCATCAGTTGTACGGGCAGCCGCGGTTATCGTGCTCAGCCCGGTAATCTCGGTGTAGGTGTTCACCAGCCGCAGTTCATCGGCGGAAAGCACGGGATCGTTCGCCACGACAGGCATATCGTTAATCGCGGTAATCGCCACCGACAACGTGCTAGCCTGAGACTCCAGATAGCGATCGGCCAGCGTCACTGTCACCGCGACCTGTGCGGCTGGCGTATGGCTGTCACTGACGTAGGTAATCTGGCGCAGCGTATTCTGCACATCTTCCGTCGTCGGAATTGTGCCTGCATTAGCATTAAAGCGAATTGTCAGCACGCCATCGCTATTACTGACCTGACCAATGCTAACGCCGTCTTTCTGAAGCGTATCGCCCGACAGCGTCAGGCCATTGCCTGTACTGAAGCCCAACTTATCGAGCGCCGTTTTGCCATCGCCCAGTGTAATTTTCAGCGTCGCGCCGTCGTAATTACCCTGGCCATCGTTAAGTTTGTCCATCTGCGCATCGGACACCGTCGCGTCCGGAGCCAGCACAATAGGATCGGCACGCTCGGTATAGGTCGGCGTCGTACCCGGCACCGTGATCACCGGCGCGGTGTTGGCTTCTGCCGCAGGCACCAACGTCAGTGTAACGGTCTGATCCAACGTGGTTTCCGGTGCCGAGTCATTATAACTATTTTCCTTGATCATCAAGGTGACATGGCGTTCCCCACTGGAATCACTGCCCAAATAGTTATAACCAATGCTGTCAATTATCGCGGCAGTGTCGCTACCGTCTTTCCCGACATACAGAAGAACCGTCGCTTTACCATCCTTCACCGTAACCGAGTATTGCAAGCCGCTGGCGGTTTGCGGCGATCCCGTGGACGGTTCCAACACGATCGTGCTGCCGTCGACGCTAATGGCTTCGTTAGGGCCGGCGGCATCAAACGTCAGTACCACCTGCCAGAGGGTTTGTCCGCTTTCGACAGTATCAACATGCGTATCTTTAAACAGCTTAACAAACTCACCGTTGCCCGGAATCTGTGGGTTCAGTACCGTTGTCGTCAGGATGGCAGGATCATTCACACCAATGAGAGTGACGGTGATATCCGTCTTAGCGACGTTATTGTCACCATCATTAATACTGAAGGTGAATGTCGGCGACGACCCTGCTTGTTCTGGATCCTGACTGGTATTGTGGTACGTAATCTGGCGCAACACATTCTGCGCATCAGCTTTGGTCACCGCGGCCGTGAAGGTCACCGTCAGCGTACCTTCCACCTGCGTAAAGGTGGCGATCGCAATACCGTCTTTAAGGAGAGTGTTACCGTCCAGCGTCAAGCCGTTATCAGCCTTAAAGCCAAAGGTGTCTTCCGGTAGGCCACCGTTATCGCGACCTACGGTAATGCTGGCACCGTTATAATTGCCCACGCCATCATTTAGCGCATCGAGCTGCGGATCGGACAGACGACCAGACGGCAGCAGCACCGTGGCCTCGTTACCTTCGGTATAACTTGCACCGGCGATCCCGACATTCAATACATGAATTCTATCGCCGCCAATCAGATAGAGCTGCTCACCATCAGTACTCAGTTCCACCTTTTGCAGGTCGGAGAAAGAGATGCCGATCGGGCTATCCCACCCACCGCTAATGGTCTCTTTTAGCGTCAGTCCGCCATCTTCCGCGCGGGAGAAGATAGAAATGTTCTTACCGATAACAAACAGTGCCGTGCCATCGGAAGAAACGACCAGATCGGTCGCCAACGCCTCGCCGGAATCACCACCATCATCGACGATCGGCGTGGTATCCGTCAGCGTGAGCGCGACATCCGCCCCCACGGTGATAGTGTTCAGCGTGACATTCCCGACATCGGCATGAATCGCATACAGGGTTTTGCCATCCGGTGAGAGGGCAAGTGAATTGATGTAATACAGATCTTCGCCTTCAGCACGAATCTGAGAAACCTGCGTAAGCTTGCCCTCAGCATCAATACTGAACCCTGTGACGCCAACAGTAGCGCCGGAACCTGACACGAACAGATAACGCCCGCTCGGATCAAGCACAAGACGGCTTGCGCCGATCAGATTATCGGTCTGAGACACCGACGTCAGGCTGCCGTCCGCTCCGCGTTTAAACACCAGTACGCTGCGACTGTCGTTATCACTGTCCGTTTGAGCCGCAGTCACGTAGAGATAATCGCCCTGCGAAACAAGATGGGAGCGAACATCGAGCGAATGACCGCCCAGTGCGGCTTGATCCAACGTGGCTGCTTGCGCCAGTTCACCGTCGCTGCCTACGCTGAAGATCGTGACGGCATTACCTTCACTACCGACCACGTACAGGTACTGTCCATCGTCAGAGAGAATGACGTCTGATGCGCCCGCCAATCCGGCGTTATCCACCACGTTATCGGTTTGATCTGTCTCATTGTTATAAACAGAACGGTAGTTGAAGAAGGTCTGTGACAGAGCGAATTTCCCTTCCTCATTGCGCACAAATACGCTCAGTACCGCCGACCCACTATCGGGTGAACTCACAACATAAAGCGTTTTACCATCTGCGGACAATTGGCTGTCTTTTACGCCTGTCAATACATCGGTATAGCTATTGGGATCATAGCCATCGAGGGCATAGTCGTTCTCAAGAGAACTGGATTCGCCGCCAATCGTCGGCATTTGCGATGCGTCGGAAGCAATCGCCAGCGTCAGCGTCTGCTCCGCCTGTTCGCCCGATGCATCCGTCGCGACGACGGTAATCGTGAAGTTTCCCGCCCCATCGAGCGCCGGCGTACCAGAAATCGTGCGCGTATCGGCATCAAAGGTTAGCCCCGCAGGAAGGCCGTTGACCTGTAGCGTTAGCGCCCCATTTTCAGGATCGCGGAACAGATTCTCGGGCAGTTCTGCGATATACTGTTGCCCTACAGTACCCGACGGCGGGACGTACTCGTTATTATCCACCACAGGTGGCTTATTCGGCACCAGCGTCAATAGCAGACTGGTTTCCTTGCCACCGTCGCTAAAGGTGATATTCAACGGGATCGATGCACCAGCCGTATCGCCTTCATTACGGTACGTCACCTGATGCAGAACCTGATTGGCGACCGTTTTAGTGACACTGTCGGTAAAGGCAATCTTCGCCACACCGTCGCTCACGCTGAATGTGCCGATTGTCGCGCCCTGATACTGAATGTCGCCACCGGAGAGTGTTAGGCCATTTCCACTTTGAAAAGCGAAGCGATCGTTTGCTGATGCGTCACCATGACGGCTAATCGCTATCGTTGCGCCCTTATAGTCATCCGCCGCGTCCAGTTCCAGATCTGACAGCGTGACGCTCGTTGCAAACGGTACACCATCGGTCTGGCTATAAGGTGCATTAGCCGCTGCGGTGGACACACTTAGCCCAGCAAAGAACGTGCTCACCCCAGCATAAATATTCTTACCATCCGCGCTGACGGCGATATGGTTGACGGTGTTTACCGAAACCTCAACGTTATTGCGATACGTCAAAGCACCAGAATCGGCATCACGCGCGAAGACCAGCAGCGATTTACCGCCGAAAGCCGCCACGTACAGCGCGGTGCCGTCCTGAGAGATAGCCATTTCGCGTAGTGATGTCACGCGCAGTTCAACAGGAACCTGGCTGTCACTCTGGTATAAATCCATCGTTCCGGCGTAGGTCAATGCGCCCGTATCCGCATCACGGCTGAAAATCGAGACAGTGCCCTGCGAATTTGACGACACATAAACAAAACGGTTGTCAGGGGAGATAACGATATCCTGCAACCCGCTGAGGTAACGATCGTCCTGCGGAATGTCTGCGCTGTTCTCATCAGCCGCTATCGTGCTTTTATTGATCGTCGTGACGTAGCTCAGGCTGCCCGTTTCTGCATCGCGCGACAGCACGGTAATACTGTGATTTCCCAAATTGGAGATATAAGCTGACGTACCATCACTGGACAACACGATACCACTTGGGCTACTCAACGGGATGGTGTCGCTCCCGACAAGCGAGCCGACAAACGTCAGCGCACCAGAGGTGGTATCACGCGAGAAGAAAGTCACGGCGTGTTTACCGGTTGAGCCATCCATTGGCGTGACACCGTTAATGGTATAGAGCGAGGTACCGTCATCGGACAGCACAATGTCAGACACCGTCGCATCCAGCCCGCTAACACTATTCACATCCTGTGTCGCAACAACCCCAACATAACTCAGCTCTCCCGTTGTCGTGTCACGGTTAAACTGCACCAGTGAATAAACGCTTTCGCTTCCTCCCGCGACATACACACTGGTGCCATCTTTCGACTGCACCAGTGTAGTAATCGTGTTCAGGCCGTTAACTTCAATCTCAGAGGTGGACGGATCGTCCTGCTCGCCCTGCGTAAAGCTTTGCAACAACGTCAAGGCGCCAGATTCGGCATCACGCGCGTAAACGCGTAGATAAGTTTTGCCGCTGTTATTGTTACCTTCACTACCGGTAACCAACAGGGTTTTACCATCCTGAGAAACGCTGATCGCCGACACGCGATCGTTGTACCCGCTCAGCGTCCCTTCGTTGTAAAACAGCGTAGCGTCGGGAGAATAGGTGGCGTCGATCGTCGGCCGTTCATTGAACGCCAGATTGATACTGCTGGAAACCGTCAGCGTCGCCGTGTCGCTTCCGCCATTAGCAGTACCGCCGTTATCCTGCAATTCCGTTAACGTGATGGTACGCAGGCCGCTACCACTGGTGCTCTCACTACCGGTCGAGTAACTCAGGTCATCAACCAGTTTCATCATCGCCATGCTGCTGATGCCCTGAGCGCTGCTCAGCACCAGTGACGATTCACCGTTCGGATTATAGGTGTAGCTATATTGGTAACCGCTAACCGTCGTGCCTGTGCTGTCTTTGCTGAGGTCGATAACCGTACCATCCACGGTCAGGTATTCCTGATGCGGGTTGTTTAACCCGTCGATCCCGATCGACAGCGTAGTCAGCGTCTGTCCGGCTTCCCCGGTATTCACCGCCGTGTCTTTAAACAATGAAACGGCTGCGCCACGCGTATCCAGCGTCAGGTTGCTTCCTCCCTGACTGACCAGCGTCGGTGCACTGTTGGCGGTCAGCAGTAGCGCGACGGTAGCCACGGTACTCGTCAACTCGCCATCGTTCGCCGTCACGGTTAATACGACCGTTTCGGTCGCACTCTGGCTAGCGACATTACGATAAGTGATTTGCTTCAGGACGTTATTCGCGGTTTCTTTCGTCACCTCGGCCGTAAACGCGACGCTGAGCACACCTTGATTCTGTGTGAACGTTCCAATTTCTACACCGGATTGCAAAATCTTACCGTCTTGCAGCGTCAGGTCATTACCCGCGCTCAGAGCGAATTGATCGTCTGCGGAAGGGGTTTCACGCCCGATGGTCACCGTTACGCCGTTATAATTACCCGCGCCACCGTTTAACGCGTCCAGGTTGCTATCGGAAAGTGCGATATGATCGGCAAACGGTAAATCACTGCCATAAAGATAAGTGCGTAATACGCTAAAGCGCTGAATAGCCTCGCCCGCGATCAGAACGGATTGCCCATCGGGTGACAACACCATACCGCGCGTATCACCCATATTCTGAATCTGGCCGCTGTCACTCAACGCGCCCGTCGCAGCATCTACGTGATAGATCTGCAACGTACCTTCGTTGCTCAACGCATAAAGCTGACTACCGTCGGCGTTAAAATAGAGCGCGTTGACACCTTCCAGCGTTTTGGTGTCCGTGTGAGCCAGCGTTTTTCCTTCAGTACCGTCACGCAGTTGATAAACGCTGATTTCACCGCTATCAGGATCGGCAACATAGATGAACTGTTGATCCTTCGAGATCGCCAACTGATAATCCACCGCGCCATAGCCTGCTCCAGACGTTTCCAAGGTGGCGACAGACGTTAATGTTCCGTTCTCGCCCCGTTGAAAAACCGATAGCGTATGCTTTGCCCCCATCCCGACAGTCACAACATAGTTACCACTGCTCGCGACAATACCGCTACGATCGATCCCGCTGCTTTCAACGCGCTGAAGGAGCGTCAAGCCGCCCGTCGCCACATCACGCGTAAAGACGACCATGCCATTCCACTGCGTGGTGATATAAACTTGGGTACCATCACTGGAGACAGTAAGCCCGGTAATATTGCCGTTTTGCGACGCGACCGTCTGGGTATACACCGGCTGTTCATCGCTGCCGCCGATCCGCACCACGTGTCCGTTTTCGTCAAGACTAAGCGCGACAATATCGCTACTGCCAGTGATGGCGTATAGCGAACGATTATCGGCACTCAGCACCACCTCTTTGACATTCTGAAGCACACCGACATCGCCCAGCGTTTGGCTCAACGTCAGCTTGCCGTGCTCACCGACGGTAAAGACTCCTAGCGTGCCATCACTGCCGATGGCATAGGCATACTCGCCATTACTGGAATAGCGCACGTCCTGCGGTGATGACATACCCGGTACAACAATGAGTTCAGACAGTTCAGGCGCATCCGATGCGGACACCACCGGTGCCACGTTGATCCTGCTGTCGATGGTGACGGTAGAGTGGATATTCAGCTCGGCAGTATTGTCGCCCTCATCACTCAGGCTTTTCAGTGTTACCGTCACATCGCCGCCTGCCACGCTTTTATCCAGCGGCTTGTAGGCAATGCCGTCAATCAGCTTAGCGACGTCATTAGGTGCAAACGCCTCAGAGGAATCGATACTCACGGTGATGGTTGTCGTTGTGCCGCTGACCACAACGGTATAACCGTATTGACCTTCACCGGCTGTTGTTCTCGCACCAACAAAGGATTCTAACGTAATTTCAGTGCCATCGATGACGACTGCCTGATTCGCACCCGTACGGTTGACGGTAATCACCAAATCTTTCAGCTCTTGCCCACCGTTATCCGCGGACACGCTCACGTCGCTGAACAGATCAACCGGTTCGAAGCTGTCGCTGCTGTCGGTGATGGTGACGGTCGCTTTGACGGGCGTCGCATCCACGCCGGGCGCGGTATCCGTTGCCGCAACATGCGCCGCCACATCAACCGCCGTTACCACGGCAGCGGCGTCAAACATCATGCGTGGTTCCAATACCCACGCCTGACGTGGTGTGCGCGTGAAGCCTGAACCAGATTTTGAGCGGGAAAAAGTCATCGTGTTGTGTCCTGTAATGAAAGGGGCAAATCGCGTCATTCCTGGCTACATTTCGCGGTCATTCAACCAGCCGAACATAGCCGCCCTCGGTTTCGATCTGGCCGGCGATACGATCCAGACGTCGGATCAATTGATCTTCAACACCCTCAGCGCCGAAGCCCGCACCATCGATAAAGCTCATACGTTTCTCACCCTCGGTGCAGATCAGCAGGCCCGGCGTCGCTTCGGCGTCGAATAGGTTGCGGCCAAAATCCTCTGGGTCGCCGGGACGAATGCCGACAAAATAAAATTTGATGTTGCGCGCGCGAAAGCTGGAACACAGATCGCGGAAGCGCTGCGCGGCAAAGGTACGGGCAGTATCGTTGCCAGTTTCACCACGGAATTCGTTGCGATTGAAGTTATAGCTATCGGTATCGAACCAGTTACCGATGGTGTTAGCCATCATCACGATCACCTTTTGCCCGTCACCGTTACCGTCCAGATTGAAATCCAGCGGCAAGGTCGCATCGCCCCAGCCATCTGAACCGCGCATATTGGGTGATAGCGCCGCGCCAGCCCATGACATACCAATGGCGTAGTTCACGTTAAAACGGGCAGAAAACTGATCGATACGCTGGTTAAGTCGGTTTTCATCATTCGTCAGCGGCATCAGCGCGGCATTCGGGCACCCTTTGTCTGCAACAATCCAGCGGGTATCTACCGCATCGGTATCGTCAAAATCAGGGTTCGGGCCACGCCAGGAGATCGGCGGCGCGCCTGGGCTGCCGTTTTGTGGCAAATCATGGCGATAATAAATTTTGAATTGACCAACGGGCGGCTCGTCCCAGAAGAAGTTTTCTTCCCGGCCTAGGCCACGGTACATACACAGCAAATTGGCTCGGCGATCCGGGAAACGGCGATCGGCCAGGCTGCTCACCACACCGCTGGCAAACAGTGAACGCAGTTCCGGCGGATTCAAGGCCCCCGGTGCCGCCCAGCGGCGAATGCGGTTGGCATCTTCCGCATCGTACACACTCACAGACTGGCTATACGGCACGAGCGACAGCCACAGGTTATCGCGCTTACCGTCCGCGCTGCCCAGCATCCGTTCGACAAACGCGCGGCTAACGCTTTTCAGCGAACGGATGTCTCCCTCGCTCATATCCCCCGTCACCGGCATGACAAAAGCCACTTCCGTCGGACGATTGACGACCTCTGACGTTGAGTACACTTCCTGCCTCCTTGCCCCGAGGCTCAACAGGCTGGGCTTCGTTTCAAAAGCGACATTAACGGTATAGGTTTTTCGTGTGGCGCTGCTTTGCCCTTCCGTGACCGACACGTCCCCCGGCACCAGCTTGTCGCTCAGGATCTTATTCATGCCGAGATTGTTTTTGACATATTCATATGCCAGCGCATTGATCTCTTCCTGAGTGTATTCTTCACTATTGATGGTCGCCTGATGCCCGACAGCCAACGCGGCCGCGTCCGTCGCCCGTTTAATCTGCGTTGCATCGCCAGTGGCCGTAGAGGTATCCACGATAAAAGCCGCCGTCACCAGCAACGCCATTGCACCCAGCACATAAAACCCTGTGCCCGCACCTTTTTCCTGATGCATAAAGGCAGAAAGGCGTTCACGCCAGAACAGAGTGATTCCGGTAGCGTCTTTTTTTATTCTTCTGTTCTGTAAGGTCTTTTTCATCCTTTCCTATCCTGTATACCTGGATTCAGTGCGTACTTAACCCGCCCATAAACGGGAAAATAAAAACGACATTGCTCATATGCCTATTTGTCTTAATGGTTTATTTATTTCGGCAACGAGGATTTCGCTGCCGCTTGCGGTCTATTTGCCGCTTATGTTTCGGTTATATACCCTGTCTTTACTGTAAAACCGGTCATGACTACGCTACTGCTTTTGTTCTTCTTCCTCTTCGAGACCGGCTTCTTTTCTGAGTACCTCATCCAGCGTCACCACGTCGATAGCGACCCGGTTGACTGACGATGCATGTAGCAGCCCTCCCAGCGACAGACCGCCCAGCAGACCCACATCCTTACCCTGACGGCAGATCTCAACCACGATCATGGAGGTATTTTTGTTGCCCTTCTCGCGGTCTCTCTCTGGCAGTTCAGGAAGATATTCTTCACCCGGCAACGTTTCGCTTTCCGTACACAGCGCTTCTGCCGTCCCTCTGCTCAACTGCCAATACAGTTCACCAGTCTGGCGCACATTGCTAATTAACAACTGATAATTCCCTGCACCTTCCATTGGCAGCACCGCATCGAGCAGCCCCTGCAAACCTTTTTCATCCAGTTCCTGCTGCATCGCTAATATTGACGCGATGGCACCCGTTCGCTGTTCCATGCGTGTACGCTCAAGGCCGACGGTGTAGATATCCGCACACAGCGACCCAATCGCTAACACGATAGGAAACGCTAACGCCGTTTCTACCGCAGTAGAGGCTCGGCGAGAAAACCAGAAGCGACGCAACCCGCCCAGGAAACGACTGGTTTTCAATAAACGACCGATTTTCAATAAACGATCAGTCATTGCGCAGTTCCGTCCCAAAGACATGTTTGTACTGATAGCGGAAGGTATCCCCCAGCGTTAACACTTCTGGCAGCGGCGTAATAAAGGCTTTTTTGATCTGCACGGTCACGGACCACACGGGAAGCGTCGTGCTTATTTCTCCGCTCTCAGAATCGCCCTGACCGCTATTTTCGCTCGTCAGCCCACCAAGCTGGCTCAGATTGTCAAAATGCAACACGCTGACCGTTAAATCATCTTCCTTGAGGTAGCCATATCCTGCTTCAACCATGCGCTCTTTCAGATGAGTACTCATCTGTTCCGCACTCTCCGAGGCGAGGTTATCGAGGCGAAAAGCCTGCACAGCTTTATCTAGCGCCGCGCTACCCGCAGCAATCACTAGCCCGATACGTGCCAGTTCAAACAGCATCATCACCCCGACCAGCACCACCGGCACCAGAAACGCGACTTCTGTGGCAATCACGCCACGCGTGCTGCGCCAGTGGCGTTCATGGCGCGGCACGATGCTTTGCCCGATGCCTCTATCACGCCACGAGCCGAGATTACGAAGCCACGCCATTACTCAGGTGCGCTCAATTGCAGGCGCTGACGGCTGGACAGCAGCAGTGTTTCACCACGGGACTGATCCTGCTGCATCTGCTGTAAACGCTGATTCAGTTCATCGATCAGGCCATAGATACGCTGCGGTTGTGCAATATTCGCCAGCACCGAACGCGCCTCATCGTCTCTGCCAGCAGAGAGGTAGGCCAGCGCCAAATTCAACCTGCCAGTTGGATTACTGTCGTCCACCGAGCGCAGCAGAGAAATCGCTTTGTCTGCGTTGCCACTTGCCAGCCATGAGAGTGCCAGGTTGTTGAGCGCAGCAATATCTGCGGGATTCACCTGCAACGTTTTTTCGAACAGTTGACGTGCCTCTGCGTGTTTGCCCGACGCATCCATTACCACGCCCATGCCATTGAGTGCGCCAGCATCGTTCGGCTGTGCTTTCAGCGCACAGGCAAAGTCGGTTTGCGCCATGGCATTACGGCCTAACGCCAACTGTGCACGCCCCATGCCCAGACACACCGCCAGTGCTTCTTCCTGCGTCATTTTGCTGGTATCACCGCCCAACGCCTGACGCACACGCCCATACAACTCCAGCGTTTGCTGTGGCGAACGTACCAGCGCAGCAACGCTGGCATACTCCAGCATCTCCGCGCCTTTCAGCACTTCACGGCTATCAAGACGCGCATACACTTCCGTCGCCGCTTCAACACGCCCCTGATCGCGCAGCAAACGCGCCAGACGCAAGCCCTCATCCTTACTGCCTTTAATCGCCATCGAGCTGCCGCATCCCACCAGCACGGTACTGACAATCAGCAGTGCCAGCATCGGCGCGCCGCGCTTAAGTTTTGCTACCAGATCGACCATCTTCGCTAACTCCATCGGTTGTAACCTTTGTTATCTTAAACAAACGTTTTAAATCAATACGTTGAATGTAAAACTACTGCGCCAGCAGGCGAACGACGCGCACCAGCGCAGGCGAGGCCATAATGGCGATAATCGGTGGCAGGATCAGCGCCATCAACGGCACGCTCAGTTGCGCTGGCAATTTGCCCGCCTTCTCTTCCAATCCCAGAATCAGTGTCTTACGGCTTTCATCTGCTATCGTACGCAGCGCCTGAGACAGCGGCGTGCCGTAGCGTTCCGCCTGAATTAGCGTCGCCACCATGCTTTCGATCTCGCTGACCCGGGTACGCTCTGCCAGATGTTTCATTGCCAGCGTACGATCCGATAGGATTTGCAGTTCGGCGGCGGTGTAGTGCAGTTCATCCGCCATTTCCGGTGAAGACAGCCCCAGCTCTTTTGATACCACCTGCAACACACGCCCGATAGGCAGACCAGCTTCAGCACAGACCACCATCAGATCCAACGCATCCGGCACCGCACGCGCCAGCTTTTCACCCCGACTTGCCGCACGCCATTTCAGCCACCACTCCGGCACCATGGTGCCAACAAAAAAACCAATCAACCCCGCCGCAACGCCCGTCAGCCCTGCACGGTCAGCGGGCGGTAGCCATCCCCATACCAGCGCGATAGCGAGCAGCGCACCGGCCGCAAATTTCCCCATGACCAGCCAGCCCACCGCTTCGCTGCGGCGGATCCCCGCCAGATCCAGCAAGCGGCGCAGATTGCGACGATCGCGATCCGACCCAGACAAGCGCTCGCCCTGCGTGGCAAGCGGCTGCAACAGCTTTTCTAACAGGGGAGATAATGTGGTTCCCTGGCCTCTAAGGATGTTTTCCTGAGAGGCCGCCTCTATAGAGGCCGTGGGCAAATGCCCGCGCATGCGAATTTCGAGCTGTTTATACTGCTGGATTTTATGCTGCGTACGAGCCAGATAGATTCCCGCCACCATCAGCACCAATGCCAGCAGCAATAAGGGATCGTCAAATACCGTCATGAATGGCTCTCCCCTTACCCTATCCGTTTGACCATAACGTGCGTGATTAACATACCGACCGACACGCTACACAAGGCGTAAATCAGTACCGTCGTTCCTACCGGATCGGAGAACAAGAAGCTAAAATCCTCCGGCGATTTCATATACAAATAGGCCAGACAGCCCGGAAACAGCGCGGCGACAATCTTGGCGGACGCCCGCGCCTCGGACGTTTTGGATTGCACCTTCAGTTGCAGCTCCCGACGTTCACGCAGCGTAGCGGACAGGCGTTCCAGCGTTTCCCCCAGTCGCCCACCTGCTTCCTGATTGATAATCAGGATCACCACGAAAAAGCGGTATTCGGACATCGGCACGCGCGTGGCCGAGGCCTGAATCACCTGACGCAGCGGAATCCCCAGACGCAACCAGTGATCGATCGTCTTGAATTCATTCGCCAGCGGCCCCGTTAGGTGCTCAGCGACAATTGAGAAGGTATTCGCTACTGGTACACCGGCACGGCAGCTGCGGGTAATGGCATCAATGGCTTCCGGCAGGCTCTCGCGCAGCGCTTTCAAATGTTTTTGCAGCGTCGAACGGAACAACAGCATGCCAATGCTGATAAACAGCAATAGCGTGAATATCAGACCCATCGTGAGCGGCAGCAGGGTACGTTGTCCCAGAATCATGCCGAGAATCAGGCAGACCGCCGCCAGCGCAAGAGAACGTTGAAGCAGGTTCTTTTTCCAGCCAATGAACGCCATCTGCGCCCAGAGGATAGCCAGCCAGCGCCCGACAACGGGAATCCCCATCAGTGGCGTTTTAATCTCGTCACGCAGAATGGAATCAGACGCGACGGCGTCAGCCGATGGACTGACTTCATTCAAAATCTGCTGCCAGCGTTGTTCACGCTGCATGCGCTGCTGCCGTGATTTTCTCCAGGCATTGACTGCCAGAAGCAGCATCAGCACGCTGCCAAACACCAGCAGCGTAATCAGGTTCAGGCGTGCGTCACTCATCGGCGTCTCCTTCGTCCATTACTGCGCATCAAACAGGTGCGATTTGTCGCTGTAGAACTGCGGACGCTGGATATGCTGCACATATTCCCCCGTTAACAGCCCTTGCCCGTCCAAGCCCTGAATGTTGAAGCTGAACAGATCCTGAAGCTGGATCACCTCGTTCTCCATGCCGCACACTTCGGTGATGGATACCACACGGCGCATACCATCACGCATACGTTCGATCTGTACGATCAGGTGCACCGCGCTGGCGATCTGACGGCGGATCGCCATCAGCGGTAGCTGCATGTTTGCCATCATCACCATGTTTTCCAGACGCTGTATCGCGTCACGCGAGGTATTGGCGTGCACCGTACACAGTGAACCATCGTGACCCGTGTTCATCGCCTGCAACATGTCAAAACTCTCGCCGCCGCGCACCTCACCCAGAATGATGCGGTCAGGACGCATACGCAGGGCGTTACGCATCAGATCGCGCTGATCCACACGCCCCGTGCCTTCTGCGCTAACAGGACGGGTTTCCAGCCTTACCACATGCTCCTGCTGCAATTGCAATTCCGCGGCATCTTCAATGGTGATGATGCGATCGGTAGTACCAATCTTCTGTGATAGCGCATTCAGTAAGGTGGTTTTACCCGCCCCTGTTCCGCCGGAGACGATCACGTTAACGCGCGCCTGCATCGCTTTATTCAGGACATCCGCCATCGCGTAGGACATGCAGCGGCGCTCTGCCAGCATTTCCAACGACAGGTTGCGGCGCATAAATTTACGGATCGAGATCGTCGTGCCGTCGATCGCCAGCGGATAAGTGATGACGTTGACGCGGCTGCCATCCGGCAAACGCGCATCCACCATCGGGCTGGCTTCGTCGATACGACGCCCTACCGCCGCCGCAATACGCTGCGCGGTATTAAACACATGCTCTTCATCAATGAAGGTAATCGGTGACAGCTCCAGCTTGCCAAAGCGCTCGACGAACACCTGACCGGCACCGTTGACCAGAATATCGTTGACCGTATCATCCGACAGCAGTGGCTGAATCGGCCCGATCCCGGTCATCTCATCCAGCATTTCGGTGGCGATGGTTTCCTCTTCCTGCCGGGAAAGCTGCAAACGCTGCTCATCACAGATGCGGCGGATCACCGTTTCGATCTGCACCAGCAGCTTGTCACGCCCCATCATCGCCGCTTTACCCGCGTCAATCTGATCGTAGAGCTGTGCGCGGATAATGCGGCGCTGACTGGTCCGGTTATCCGTCTGGCGGGCAGCCGAGGCAGCTCCCGAAGAGGCGTTCGCCGCAGGCTGTGTGCGGTTTTCCGCAGCCGGACGCGTTTTCAGTTCTGCAACATTGGCAGCTGGCGCAGGCTGAGGTGTGCTTTTACCTGCTTCACTTTTTTGCAGGTTATTTTTGCGAATCAACATGTCCGTAACCCTTTGAAAAACGGCGAACGCTGAACATCATCAGGCTCGTTTTAACCAACGCGAGAACCAGCGTTTTTCTGCTGGTCGGGCACGTACACCGCAGGCCAGATCGACCAGTTGACGTAATCCCTGCTGGAAAGCGGGAGCCGCAGCCAGATTCAATGCACCGAGCGTCAGGCTCTGTGCCAGCGCGTGCCCTGCGTTCGGCAGCACGACATCAATCTTCCGGCCAGTGAATTGTTCGAACTGATCGCGACTTAACGGCGCCGCCGTGGCAAAACGGCTCTGGTTATGCACCAGCAACAGGCGCTGCCCTTCGCTTTCGTCGCCAATCTCATTCAGCACACGCCGCACATTGCGCGCATCCTGAAGCGTTAATTCCGTTACGATGATGCGCAGATCCGCGTAGGTCAGCACGTCCAGCGCACCAGTCGGGTAGCTGCTGGGCAGATCCCAAATCACCTGATTGAACATGCGACACAGCGCACCGCCGAGATTCAATACGTTATCCACGTCAACCGGAGCCAATTCGCCCAGTTCCGGCTTCTGCGCCAGCAGGTGTAAACGGGTATCCACGCGCAGCATGGCGCGTTGCAGTAACCGGGTATCCAGCTCCTGCGTTTCCAACACCGCCGCCAGCCCTGCATCATCGGTTTGTCCTTGCAGCAGCAACTGGTCGCCGTTACGACGATCAAAATCCACCAGTGCCACAGGTAAATGGCGTTCACCAGACAGCAGGCGACTCAGTCCCATCGCCACGGTACTTGCGCCACTTCCACCGCTGGCACTGACGACGGCAATCGTTCTACCCATACGGGCATATTCCGGCCCCGCCTGTTGGCCTTCACACTTGGCCAGCGTTGTCGCCAGCAGATCCAGCGTGAACGGCTTCACCAGATAGTCCACCACGCCAGCCTGAAGCAGTGCACGGTACAAGCCGACATCCTGCTCTTTGCCCGTGGCAATCACCTGACTCGTCGGGCCGCAAACGCTCAGCAATTCTTCCAGTGCCGGAAGCGGCCAGTGCGCCCCTTCCAGATCCACCAGCAAAATACGTGGCGGTACATTCAGTTCGCACCATTGACGGGCGGCGGCGATGCCACCCGACATCACCGGAACATCCGGCTGCTTCAGGCGAGTAAAGAGATCGCCGATATCGGCCACATCGCGTACGTCATGGGCAAACGCCACCAGCGGCAGCGCCAGTTCTTCACCATCGTTAGGGGTAATTTCACTCATGGAATGTCACGCCCTTAATCTTCTTCAAAGTTAATATCGATGAGCTCTTTCACTTCACCTTTCTGATAGCGTTCAATGCTATTGACCGCCGCCACGCCATCCGCATCATCCAGCGCTTTCGCCTGAATCAGATCGCGTGGCTCAGCGACCATCATCGCCAGATTGTTTTGCGTCGCGCAGCCCAGATAGCCCACCCCGTCAAACGGTTTCACCATCAGTTGATTGGGATCGTTGATCGTACAGCGGGTGGTTTTGACGACCAGCGCCTCAGAGATCACTTCCACATCGCCGTTCTGACCGCTCGCCGTAGAACGGCGCAGCTGTTTCACATTCTGTGGATTGGCACCGGCGTTTCTCAGCACGGTCGCCAGTCGCCCAGCCATCTGTTCGCCGCTCGTACTGTGCGGGATAAGCGTTATCGTCTGTGCGGATAAACGCCCCTGATCCTTCAACATGATATTGAGCTGTTTCAGAGATTCAGGGAGGAAACCCCGTCCGTTCGGCGCAACCAATAGTGGCACCGACACCGATGAAGGCTGGACGGCGATCGGCTCCAGAGAAGGCTGGTTAAAGCGAGCCATGCGCACATCATTGATCGGCTTATTCCATCCGCATCCCACCAGCAGGAAAACGCCGGTAAGCACAGCCACGCGCATGCGTAGTGGGCGGTTCTGAGGGTGATTGCTGTTGATCGTTTTCATATTTATTGCCCCTCGCGGACTCAGTAGAGATAGCCGATAGATGCAGAACGTGGCATGGATGCATCCAGCATTTTCGCCCCTTGCCCCGGCGTCTGAAGCTCACCCGCATTCACAGGTTCAACCACATAAGCGGTCGCGATAATGACCAGCTCCGTTTCTTCCTGACTGGTGGCTTCACTTTCAAACAGGCGACCAAACATCGGAACACTACTCAGCCCCGGAACGCCGTTGATCGTCTGGCTACCCGCACTGCGCAGCATCCCCGCTAAGGCAAAACTCTGTCCGCTGGCCAGTTCCACCGTGGTATCCGCACGACGTACCGTTAAGGCCGGAATACGCGATCCCCCTTCCAACTGTACGGAACCTACTTCCGTGAGTTCACTGACTTCCGGCGCAATGTGCAGGCTGATGCGGTTGGCAGACAGCAGCGTCGGCGTCATGCGCAGAATCACACCGTAAGATTTGTAATCGATGCTGACACTGTTATTGGTAATCAAGACGATGGGCACTTCACCACCCGCAGCAAATGCGGCGGTTTCCCCAGACATCGCCGTCAGATTCGGTTCGGCCAATACCGTTGCCATGCCCTGCTGGTTCATGGCGGTTAACAAGCCGCTCAGTCTGGAGCGGCCGAAGTTCAGGAAGCCCGCATCCGTTGGGTTAGCAAATCTCCCCGTCGTGGCATTAAACAGGTTAAGACGCGAGCCGCTCCCCGCCGTCATGTTGCCACTACCGGTGCTTAACGATGCCGCCCAGTTGAACCCCAGTTCGCTGGTCAACTTGCGGGACACTTCCACCACGCGCACCTGAATGTTGATTTGCGAAGGCGTTTTGATTTTGAGCTGGTTGACTACGTTGCCGGACGTTTCGCTGGAACCAGGCAGTTTTTCGCCACCGCCTCCACCGCCGCCCTGACCACCGCCTACAGACGACTTGATATAAGCCTGAATGCTGTCGATGACACGCTTGGCATCCTGCGGGGTATCAACACTGCCACGCACAATTACGCCGCTGGGAATCGAGGTTTCCAGTTGGATATCCGCACCGGGGAATTCACGCTTCATACGTTCACCCAGCGCTTTCAAATCGTGCTCAGACACCAGCCGAATAGCGTTGATGACATTGCCATTTTCATCCATCGCATAGAGCGTGGTGGTACCGACGCTTTTGGCATAGACAAACAGGTTGCCCGGAGAAGGCAGTTCGAAACTGGCAATATTTGGATCGGCCACCAGCACACTATCCGGCAGCGCGTCGAGGCGTAATAACCGCCCCTGATTCACGGTCAGGTGCACCACGCTGGTTTCAGCCACTTCGGTGACTCCAGCAGCCAGCGTGGTCGCAGGCAATATCATCGTCGTCAGTGTGACAGGCAATACCGCATTAAACAGGCCAGCAGCCAGCAATCGTTTGCACGTACCCCGAAAGTCCGATTTCAAAAACAGCGAAAACATCGTCATTTACTTAATTTCCGTAATGGGCTTCATTGTTTCATGAGCAGCTCGCGGCACCCCGCAGGCTGTCAGATTGCGTATTCGTCCTATCGGGAGGGGAACGTCACCACCTCTTTTTGCGCCGCGCGATAGATTTTCACTTTGTGTTCACCGGATCCTGCCGATAGCACCCCGTAGATATCGGTTGCGCTCGGAACCGTGGTCACATGTGGTCGCCCTGTGGCTGGATCGACCACGTCATCCAGATCGGCACTGCGTAGCGCCAAATGCAGAATGCCCAATTCTTTGGCAACCGCCAGCGCTTCAGCCTGCTGAGGCGTGACTTCTAGCGTAACGGTTTGATAGGTCGCAGGACGAGAACGCACGGCGGACTCACGGCTTTTGGCTGTGGCATCAAGCGATGCACCGTCTTCCATCGCATCAAGACGTGGATATATCGGTGTACCGGTTCTGTCATTCAGCGCTAGTACGCGTAAATCTCGCACGATGGTTTGTGATGCCAGCAGTGGCATCACAACAGGTTGGTTACGGCTTGCAGGTAACTCCGACTGATCGTCTCGTCTCATACTGAGGATAATATCGACACGATCCCCCGGTGAAACTAACCCAGCATTGCTGGCAAGCGCGCTGGTAGGAACCGAAATGGCACGCAGACCTTTACCCAGCACCGCAGCAACAAAACCCGGCTCATTTGGCTTAACCACAACATTACTGCTAAGCCACGATCCTTGCGTTACCGTTTCACGCAGGGTCGCGCCAAGCAGCAGAGACTGATTGTCCTGCCCGCGAACGAAGTTAAACGTACGTGAAACGGGTTCATCCGTGGTCTGCCAGCGTAGCGAGGTAGGATCAATGAAATCACCGGGATGAAGATCTTTCGCGGCCACCAGAACAGCAATTTTTTCCGGTGCCTTAGCCACGACGGGAGGTGGCGCAGGGGGCTCAGATGAGAGATGGCTGCGCACCACTAGCGCAACAATGCCTGCCAGAACGAGTGCGCCTGACAGTACGTATGTAGAGTTCACTTTCATTTCAACTTGCCTACCCTAGCGTGTGTGTCTTAAAGCTGCGACAGAATTAAAACAAGGGAAAAATCAGGACATACATCGCGCCAAATGCGATAGCGACACCGTAAGGTATGCCTTGAGAAAGATCGGCGGGCAACGCGGGTGGCATAGGCAACCGACTCTTGAATATCCGGTTGGTGGTTTGAACGCCCATCGCAACCGCTGTGGGTACGGTATTTAGCAGCGGCAGGCTGAGCGCTAAAACACCGCCAGCCAGCGCCGTCACCATGACGAAAACGATCTGGTGTCCTTGCCCAACCCACAGGCAGAGCACACTAATCAGCTTGACATCTCCAGCCCCTAATCTGCCGGTGAGGAAAAGCAAAAAACCCACAACCAGTACTGCTGCCGCGCCTGGCAGCGCCCAGAGCGTTTTTCGTAGTGCCAACATATCTACCGCACCGGATTGCAGGACGTGTGAAGCGCTGAAGAACAGCCAGCCCAGCAATAAAACCAATACCGCCTGATTCGTAATTTTGCGTACTAACAGGTCGGTACTCATACACCACAGCAAGCACCCCATCAGCAGTACCGTCTGTGGCCAGTGCGCGTAATCCGCCATCTCGCGCTTATTTCGCTGCGCCGGATGTACCGCCGCTGGTGCCCGTACCGGTGATTTGATCGGCAATCTGGGTGAACTTCTCATTCAGCGCTTTCACGAAAATACCGTCGCCGCCGAAAATAGCGCCAATCGCTGCCGCCATTGCCGCCGCAAGAATACCGTATTCGATTGCCGTTACACCGCTCTCGTCACGCAGGAAAGAACGCAGTTTTGCTTTCATATTTTTCATGGGAAGACTCTCTAATCCGCAGGCAAAGGAATCATGGCCTACTCGGAAATTCGGGGGGTGCCATGATGATAATAAGATTAATAATGAGACTTATTATCAAGCGCCGCAAGCAGTAGAACATTAATATTCGTTAATCTTTCCATACGGAAAATTATCAATACAAATCAACAATTAACACATTTCACATTACAGAAAAAATTAATAAATATTCATGCTTTTTGCAGGGATATTCATAAACGTTCAAGAGAAAACGGTCGTGGTAAGTGGGAAAAGATCACTCACCACGCTCGCGAAAAAGAGGATTAGCAGCGATTAAGGCACAGGTAGACATTCAAGCCAGGCTCAGAGGAATCCAGATACAGCTTGCCACCGTGCAGATCGGTGATCGCCTGAACCAGAGATAACCCCAGCCCATAGCCGGACTGAAACCAGGTATCCAATCGCTGAAAGCGCTGTAACGCTTTGGCATGCAGCGCGGGCGGAATGCCCGGGCCGAGATCAGCAACGCTCAGGGCAATCCAACCACGATACAGCGTCACACTCAACGTGATGTATTTTCCCTGCGCCGCGTATTTCAACGCGTTCTCCACCAGATTGGCCAACGCCTGAAACAGCAGCGCCCGGTCGCCAAAGAGCTGAATGCCGGCTTTGATTTCAATCTTCAGGCGACAGCCGCGCTCTTCCGCCAGCGGCTGGTAATATTCGGCAATTTCTTCCAGCAGTTGGCGCGCTTCAATATGTTCAAACTGGTGCACACAGCGTCCGCTTTCGATTTCACCAATACGCATCACGGTACGGAATAACCCAAGGATTTTATGCACCTCGTCCACCGCCAGATTCAACTCATCACGAATGTCGTTATCCAGCCCTGTCCGCTCCGTCAGGTTGAACAAGCGATTTTGCAGATGCGTCAAGGGCGTACGCAGTTCATGCGCGACATGGCTGGAGGTGTTGCGCACCTGTTCCATCAGACGCTCAATGCGTTCCAGATTCTGGTTAATATCGGCACTCAGGCTGTCAAAATCATCGTCGTAAGGCGACAGCGGCATACGTACCTGTTGCTCACCGCTGCTGTAGCGATGCAGCGCCGCGCGGATTTTCTCCACGCTACGCAAGCTGCGTAAGCTGAAATGACGGCTGACAAACAGGCAGAAAAGCAGCACGACAAACAGTCCCGCCCCAGCCACGAGCGGGATCGTCCTCACCCGTTCTAACATGGGCCGAATGTTGTAAGCGGTAAACAACACGCCCCCGTCATCCAACATCACGGACAAACCGATCAGATTGGGATCGTCTGGGCTGGAGATTTCGGCTTTAAGACAGCTGACATCCATCTGGCAATCGGTATGCAACTGCATTTTCAGAGGGTGCATGTTGAGAGGAATTGCGTTTAGAGAATCCGTTCTTAGCGGATGATTGTGATACAGAATATCACCGTGTTTATCCATGACCAGAAACAGCGGTAACTCATCCCCTTTCGCTCGATTATCCTGCCGTAATTGCGTAATCAGGCTATCGGCATTCGTTAAACGCGACTGCATCGAGTAATCATAAATATTACCCAGAATAACTTCGCGGACATGCGTTCTAATCAGCGTTTCACTTAATGAACTGAAGCCGACAATACACATCAGCATCATCAATAAAAACAGAAAAACAATGGTTATTGCCTGACGAAAATTAGAGGTGCATAAAAAACCAGGGTATTGGCTTGCCCCCAGTAATTGCCAGTGTTTTATTTTTATCTGCCAGCGCTGCCCGAGCTTCTTTATTTTTATTTTATTCAGCGTGGCTGCCAACATCAGTTTTGTCCTTATCTACCGCGCCTAATGCGTAGCCCATCGCTCTCAGCGTTTTAATTAATGGACGCGGGAATCCTTTATCAATTTTTGCCCGCAGTTTTGACATATGAACGTCGATCAGATTGGTCTGCGGATCAAAATTGTAGCCCCATACGCGCTCTAACAGCATCGTACGCGTAATCGCCTGACCCGGATTTTCCATTAATATAATCAGTAACTTGATTTCTTTATCGGTTAAATCGATACGCTTGCCGCCGCGCCATGCAACGCGCTGCATACGGTCAAGTTGCAGATCTTCGAAAGTCAGCATCGAAGGGTTTTCAACATGACGTTTACCGCGCCGCGCCATAATATCCAGACGTAATCTAAGCTCATTAAAATTAAAAGGCTTGCCGAGATAATCTTCTGCACCAAGTTCCAGCCCCATCACCCGATCGACATCACGATCCAGTGCCGAAAGCAGCATAATAGGCGGATGACGTGAACCTTGTAATTCACGTAATACCGTAAATCCATCCATGATGGGTAACATTCTGTCTAACAGAACGACATCATAAACTTCATCCTTGATTGCTTTTAATGCGTGTGCGCCATCGTGCACCATTCGGCAAGAATGGCCGTGGGAATGTAATTTAGACCCCAGCCAATGGCACAGCACAGAATCATCATCAACCACTAATACACGCATAATGTTCCCCTATAAACGTGGCTTATTACCTAATTAATTCAGGGTTAATGTCCGTTTATTTTTATCTGATCCTTCAAACAGCCATTCACCCCACACGATGTTGATACCGTGCGGGCCGTTTTTTGCTTCTCTGATTTTTTTACTTCTCTGCTTTTCACTTATGAGAAAAGTCCTACGGATAATAACAATCATTATCATTTAGTGACAAGCAGTTTACAATCGCCTGACGTCGTTCTTAGACTGGACGCATAAAAAATATCCCCATCGCTTACGCTATGGGGATAGGAAGAAGGGAAAGAAATCAACGCGGTAACGGGGATTATCTCAGCGCGTCTTACTCATTTTCGATCAGGAGCGCTTCCATCAGGTCGAGATCGCGTAGCATTTTTTGTAATGTCTCATTGCTGATTTGCTGCGTGGCACGCAGGTGATACAGCTCCGCACGTTCAGAATTCAGTGCGGTCAGACGAAAACGCCGTTCCAGATTCTCAATCAGCAGGCCGTTTTCAGGATCGTCTTTATCAATGAGCCGTCGACGCAGATTACCGATGACGCGTGCGCTGACTTCTTTCAGCACCTGCTCATCAATGTTTTCCTCTCGATCGGCGGCCAGACGCTCCTCCATTTTGTGCATACTTTTGATCGCCACCTCTGCTACCGCCATACGCGCCATGCGGATTTCTTTGGCATGCGCGGCCTTGTCCGCGACCACCACGCCACGCAGCAGAAACGGCAACGCCAGCACGCCACACAGCAGAGAGAACAAAATAACGCCCGTGGCGATAAACACCAGCTGATAGCGCGATGGGAACGCGGTGCCGTCCGTCAGCAACAGCGGAATAGAGAGCACACCCGCCAGCGTAATCGCCCCCCGCACACCGGCAAAGGACGCGATCCACAGCTCGCGCGTGGAAAATTCAGCAAAGACCATCGGGCGCTTTTTCTGGATGTGCATGCTGTATCTTTTCATCACCCACAGCCAGCTAAAACGCAGCAGCAGCAGAGCACCATAGATAATCACGATATCGGTAAACAGCATCCAGGTTTCAACCGTTGGATCCAGCTCTGCCTGCGTCACTGAGGTTTCCAGAATATCCGGCAATTGCAGACCCAGCATGATGAACACCATGCCGTTAAACACAAATTCCAGCATCGACCACACGCCGTTCGCACGCAAGCGCATTGCAAGCGGTGCGCTACGGATGACGCCCGACTGGCCGATCGTCATCCCCGCCGCTACCGCAGCCAGAATGCCCGATACACCGATATGTTCAGCAATGAGATAAGACGCAAAGGGCAACAGCAGCAGCAGTACAATCTGGGTAGCAGCATCATCACCGCTCCAACGATTGATAGCACGCAGCGATTTACCGAATACCCAGGTCACGCCGACGCCCGCCAGCAGCCCACCCAAGGCCACCTGCATGAA
This sequence comes from Pectobacterium actinidiae, assembly GCF_000803315.1. Lineage (NCBI taxonomy): Bacteria > Pseudomonadati > Pseudomonadota > Gammaproteobacteria > Enterobacterales > Pectobacteriaceae > Pectobacterium > Pectobacterium actinidiae. The sequence goes on along the minus strand of NZ_JRMH01000001.1, from coordinate 569,557 downwards.
TTCCAACGTCGCACCCGAAACGGTAAAGACCATCGTGCCCATCGCAATCGCGACCGCAAATTTCAGCGACACCAGACCGGACGCGTCGTTCATCAACGCTTCGCCCTGCAAAATGCCCATCAGCTTTTTCGGAATACGATCTTCGCCCACGATACCAGATAGCGCGACGGCATCCGTCGGTGACAGCACGGCAGCCAGCGCGAAAGCCGCAATCAGCGGCATGCCCGGTACCATCCAATAGATGAAATAGCCGATGCCCACCACGGTAATCAGCACCAGCACCAGTGCCAGACCAATAATTTCCCGACCATGTTTCAGGAACTCACGCGTAGGCGTTTTCCAGCCATCGGCAAACAGCAGCGGCGGGATGAAAAGCACCATAAACAGCTCGGGATTGAAATCAACGTGTAAACCGAACTGGGGCCAGGCAAGGATGGCACCAAGCGCGATTTGCATTAAAGGCAGAGGGATTTGAAAAGGTAAAATGCGCGTAACTACCCCAGATAAGGATACCACCAGGGTCAAAATAAGAATCGTAAAAAATATTTCCATGCTTTCCTTAGACGTACTCCTAAATCAAAAAATTCTGCCTGTTAGCGAGCAAACTGCCCTTCCATATTTAACGCATTTAGCTCGGTATGAAAATGGATTTTTGGCCGAAATCGAAATTAATAACAAGATTGATTATCACACAAGTAACATCAACCCAACGCCAATAAAAAGGCACATAAAATCGCGTTTGGCGTGGGAAATGGTAAGGAAGGGAAAGAGGAAGAAAAGACGAGGAGTAACAGACCTTCTGGACAACGCCAGAAGGTCTGTAGGAAGGGATTACAGCGCCCAGCCGCCAGCGTAGAACACCACGAGTGCGACAGCGATAATCACAGTGCCGATGTTCAACTTACGCCATTCGCCGGCACAGATGCGGCCTAATACCAGCGCGCCAAAGCCCAGCATGATACCGGTCACGATGTTACAGGTCAGCACGATGAATACGGCGCACACCAGACCAGACATGGCATCCACGAAGTCATCAAAGTTCAGTTTGGAGACGTTGCCCAGCATCAGTAGGCCAACGTACATCAGCGCAGGTGCGGTAGCATAGCCAGGCACCAAATACGCTAACGGAGACACAAACAGCAGCAGCAGGAACAGGACACCGACAACGGTTGCCGTTAAGCCCGTTTTACCACCGGCTGCCGTACCCGCTGCGGATTCGATGTAAACCGCCGCCGGAGATGTCCCGACCAGACTGGAGAAAATGCTGCTCACGGAGTCTGCGGTCAGGGCTTTACCGCCGTTGATGATTTGTCCGTCTTTATCCAACAGGTTTGCCTGTCCGGCAACGGCACGGATCGTACCGGTGGCATCAAACACGGCCGTCATCACCAGCGCCAGTACGCTCGGCAGAACCATCGGCTGCAATGCGCCCATGATGTCCAGACTGAAGATCAGCGACGACCCGTCAGCCGACGTCAGGCTCGGTAAGGCAAAGAAACCGGAATATTTTACATTCGGATCAAAAATCAACCCCAGAATAGAGATAACGATGATCACCAGAAGAATACCGCCCGGTACGCGACGCTTCTCTAAACCGATAGTCGCCGCCAGCCCCAGCAAAGACATAATCACGGGGAAAGAGGTGAAATCACCCAGCGCAACCGGCAGGCCGTCAATCGGGTTTTTTACCACCAGACCCACACCGTTGGCGGCAATAATCAGCAGGAAAAGACCAATACCAATACCTGTACCGTGCGCGACGCCGAGAGGCAGGTTGCGCAAGATCCAGGAGCGGATGCCCGTGACGGAAATGATGGTAAACAGCACGCCCATCAGGAAGATTGCGCCCAGCGCCACAGGAATGCTGATTTGTTGCCCCAGCACCAGACTGAATGCGGTAAATGCTGTCAGAGAAATCGCACAACCAATTGCCATTGGCAGATTGGCCCACAATCCCATCAGCAGCGAGCCCAGCCCGGCAACCAGACAGGTTGCAACGAACACAGCCGCTGGCGGGAAACCCGCCTTGCCCAACATGCTAGGAACCACAATGACCGAGTAAACCATGGCCAGAAACGTTGTCAGACCGGCTAACACTTCCTGACGCACGTTACTGCCGCGCTGTGTAATTTTGAAAAAAGCATCAAGCGTGCCCTGTGGGCCTGCCTGACGGGTGGTGTTTGACATGGTGGTATCCCCTGAAATGCCATTATTATTTAAGATCAATTTGATCGGTTCCCACGGCCTTACTCCGCGAGTACACCAGCATTACTGGTGCACCATGAACCCTATGGCTCCGCACGCAAACGATTAACTCGCTGACTGCAAAACCGGAAAACGTTGCCGTATTAAAACGGGCTGTACTAAAAAACTGGATAAACACTGCCAGACAATGTGAAGCGCACGATTATCCCGCTTCACCTGCGCTTATTTCAACTGCTAATCAAGACAATTTACCTATCTCACGGCAAGGAAGCACTCGGCCAGTACAGGTAATGCTCAAACAGACAACTCGCTGAAAACGCGCCAGTATGAAGAAAAAGCAGAAAAGGTTTTTAGACAGAAATCAAAACAGCGGTTTAGTCCTTACAAACTGATCGTTCATTTTTTTGTGATTAGCATCACAAAAAAGTTGACCACCCATATCAGTACGAGTATTCTTAAAAACGTGAACAGCATCACAGAAAACAAATCAACTAACAACGAGGAAATGACTATGAAACTGCTGAACAAAATCATCGCTATGTTTGAAAACATCAACATCAACTTTGGTACTTTCAACCACTAATTATTTAAGAATCGTGGGGATAAAAAAGATGCGCGTTGTCCGCAAAATCAATCAAATATTAAAAGCGTTGGGCAAAACCTATCGCGGTGTTAACCCCCACGCTATCTTCCGTTAATCGTACTCAGTACGTTAACCACCTAAAATGGCTGCCATCCGGCGGCCATTTTTGTTTCTGGTATACGCTATGCGTCATCACGCGACATACGGGTGATGCTGGCGCCAGTGCTCCGCAATATCCTGACGACGACAAATCCATACGCGATCGTGCTGCTGAATGTAATCAAGAAAACGCTGTAACGCACGGAAACGCCCAGGCCTCCCGAGTAAGCGGCAGTGCATGCCGATCGATAACATTTTGGGTGCCGTTTCCCCTTCTTCATAGAGCACATCGAAACTGTCTTTCAGATAACTAAAAAACTGTTCACCGCTGTTAAACCCCTGCGGTGAGGCAAAACGCATGTCGTTCGCATCAAGGGTATACGGCACGATGAGATGTGGGTGCACATCGCCATTACTTTTTTTCACTGGCATCCAAAACGGAAGATCGTCGCCATAATAGTCGCTGTCATACCAGAAATTGCCTTGTTCGACGACCAACTGACGAGTATGCGGACTATCCCGACCGGTATACCAGCCCAGTGGAGACTTACCGAATAGTGCTGTAAGCACATCGATCGCTTTATCCATGTGTTCACGTTCTGTGTCGATATCCACGTTTTGATAATGAATCCAACGCCAGCCGTGGCTCACCACATCATAGTCCGCCGATTTTATCGCCTCGACAATCGCCGGATTACGTGCCAGCGCCATCGCAACACCAAATACCGTCAGCGGCAAACCGCGCCGCTGGAACTCCTGATGGATACGCCAAAATCCTGCGCGAGAACCATATTCATACAGTGAGTCCATTGACATATGACGATCGGGATAGCTCGCCGCCCCAATAATATCGGACAGAAATTGTTCCGATCCCGCATCGCCATGCAGCACGTTATTTTCCGCACCTTCTTCATAATTCAGCACAAACTGCACCGCGATTCGGGCGTTTCCAGGCCAGTTAGCGTGTGGTGGCTTTCCGGCATAGCCAATGAGATCGCGTGGATAATCACCATCGGTGACGTCAATCAATGCGGCAGATTCTTTTATCATTGTCGTATTTCCTTAACGCAAAGTGCTAAACATGCCGCTCAACGGCTTGGTTACAGGATAATCCAGATCGCCGTGCTTACTGGTCGTCAGCCCCAGTGCCGACAACGATTCAATCAGTTTGACGGCAGCGCTAACGCCATCAATGACCGGTATAGCCAGTTCTTGAGTCAACGCTTGTGCCAGATCGGCCATGCCACCGCAGCCAAGCACAATCGCCCCTACACCATCCTGACGCAGAGATTGTATACAATATTCTCGTACTTTCTTCTGCGCGATACCGCTATCCTGTTCCAACGCCAGAACGGGCAAATCGATCGCATGTAGTGCGGCACAGTGATGCTCAAAGCCATAACGTTGTAATAAATGACGCGCGATAATCACGGTACGCGGCAGCGTGGTAACAATGGAGAAGCGCGTTGCGACTAGCGTTGCCATGTGCATGGCCGCCTCTGCAATCCCAATAACTGGCTTGCTGGCCACCTCACGAGCCGCGAGCAAACCCGGATCGCCAAAACAGGCAATAATATGCCCGTCTACGCCCTGCGCTTTTCCCAGCTTGACCTGATCCAATACACCAACCGCCGCTATCGCTTCATCAAAGTGCCCTTCAATAGAAGGCACCCCCTGAGAAGGCGACACCGCAATAATCTCCGTTCCTGGGGCAGCAACAGCCCGCGCCGCCATCCCGATCGTTTCTGTCATGGCAAGACTCGTATTGGGATTAATTACCTGAATCAACAGCGGTTTCATGCGATCTTCTCCTTAAAATGACCAAACAGGCGGCCAAAGTCAGGCTCGGTATTTTCATCCCGATCAAAACGCAGGCTGGCGACAATATCATCGAAATGTCGCGTCATTGCCTCAGACAACGCCAGCACATCGTGATCCCGCAGTCGTGCGAGGAGATCGTGATGATCGTGACATCGGCATCCTTGCTGCCATGGCGAGCCATAAGCGGCAATAACCAGCGATGAACGTAACGTGAGCTGCGAAACAATCCCGGTTAATACCGTGTTGCCGGAAATCGCCTGTAGCTGAATATGGAAAGCCGCAGACAAACGGATCGCTTCTGCACCGTTTTGATCGGCGTGCGCCCGCTGCTCCGCAAGGATCAACTTATTCAATGCAGCCAGATGAGGAGAGCGGCAGTGAGAAACCACCTCGGGGAGATTGGCGCATTCGATAAAACGGCGCGTTTGAAAAATTTCCCGCGCTTCCTCCACCGAAGGCGTCGATACCTGCGCACCACGCTTGGGCGTTAACGTGACCATTTGCACCACCGCGAGACGCTGCAAGACCTTTCGGATCCCCGTTCTACTCACATCAAACACTTCGGCCAGCGCTTCTTCTGGCAATTTTGTTCCCGGCAACAGCTGATGTTCCACAATGGCATTGAGCAACGCCTGATAAATAACATCATCTTTTTGCTGGGAGAATGGCTCGTTTTCAAGTCCGTACGTGTAGTTCATCTCATCTTCTCGTTGTCACCGCCCCTTCAAATCGTACACACCAAAGATCATTTGTGTATACAAAAAAATGAATTTTGGCCTGATTCATGCAATGTCGTTTTACACACAACGTCATTCATTTAACGACCAGGGTAAAAGGAGCAGATTCCATGCCAGAAAATATCAACACAGGTAATGGTAATGGCAACAGTACGTACAGCCCCAGACTATGTAATGAGGATCTGGCCCCGACCCGCGTTCAGACCTGGTCCTGGTACAATATTTTTTCCTTCTGGATGTCAGATGTGCACAGCATGGGAGGGTATGTCGTCGCCGCCAGCTTTTTCACATTGGGATTAGCAAGCTGGCAGGTGCTGCTGTGTCTTCTGGTGGGGATCTGTATCGTACAGATCTGTGCCAACCTCGTGGCCAAACCGAGCCAAATGAGCGGTGTGCCTTACGCCGTCATTTGCCGTCAGGCATTCGGCGTATTTGGTGCCAATATTCCCGCCGTGATCCGTGGTTTAATCGCCTTTGCGTGGTACGGGATTCAAACCTACCTGGCTGCACATGCTTTGATGCTGGTATTGCTGAAGTTTTATCCGGCTCTCGCTCCCCTGACGCAGAGCCACTGGCTTGGCCTGTCAGCGCTAGGGTGGATTTGCTTTGGCATCATGTGGTTCCTGCAAGCCATGGTGTTTTGGCATGGCATGAACGCGATTAAACGCTTCATCGACTTCGCAGGCCCCGCGGTCTATGTCGTGATGACGCTGCTGGCCGTCTGGATTATTTACCAAACCGGTTGGGAAAATATCTCGTTTACCCTGAGTAGCAAAACACTCACCACCGGCGAACAAACCTGGCAGATGCTCACCGCAACGGCACTCGTCGTTTCCTACTTTTCCGGCCCGCTGTTGAATTTTGGCGATTTCTCTCGCTACGGTAAAAGTATGCAGGAAATCCGCCGCGGCAATCGCTGGGGACTCCCTTTTAATTTCCTGCTCTTTTCCATCATTACCGTCGTTATTGTTTCAGGCACCCAATCACTGTTTGGCCGTATGATTACCGACCCCATCGAAACCGTCACACACATTGGCAGCGGCTTTGCAGTTGCGCTTGGCGTACTGACCATGATCATCGCGACGATAGGGATCAATATCGTCGCCAACTTCGTCTCATCGGCCTTCGATTTCTCAAACTGCTCGCCACAGCGCATCAGTTTCCGCACCGGCGGTATGATCGCCGCGGTCGGTTCTGTGCTGCTCACCCCCTGGAACCTGTTCAACTCACCGGAGCTGATTCACTACACGCTTGATGTGCTCGGCGCCTTTATCGGTCCGCTATTCGGTATTTTGCTGATGGATTTCTACGTGATCAAAGGCGGGAAAGTCTATGTGGACGATCTTTTCGACGCGACGCCGAAAGGACGCTACTGGTATCGAAACGGTTTCAACCCGAATGCACTGATGGCATTGATTCCTGCGGTCGTGATTGGACTGATCATCAGCTTTACCCCGCAATGGCGTGATGCAGCCAACTTCAGTTGGTTTATCGGCGCGTTCCTTTCCGCAGGGTGCTACCGTTATCTGGCACGTCACGAACGTGTCGGCGCAACCTCAAAATCCTTTGTCGCACGTGGCATGCTATTAGGGAAAGAGTAAAGCCAGTAAGCGCCGCTGATATTTTTATATTATGCGGCGCTTCTGCTGTCAGGCGTAAAGCGAGACTTCCCCTATCGGGCGTGTTTTAAAACGACGATGCAGCCAGAGATACTGCTCGGGCGCACGCATGATTTCTTTCTCAATCACCGTGTTCATGTAGCACGCCGCCGCCCGCTCATCGTGATACGGATAATCCTGTAGCTCCGGTTGGATAACCAAGTGGTAACCCGACGCATCCGGCTTACGAATGAGCACCGTCGTCATCATCGCGGGTTTGGCCAGACGGCTGATGGTGAAGGTGCCGCTGGTGGTCGCTGCATTTTTTACCGCAAAGAACGGTGCAAATACGCTCCCTTTAGGGCCGTAATCCTGATCGGGTGCGAACCATACCGCTTCACCCCGCTTCAGCGCCTGCACCATACCGCGCAGATCTTTACGGTCTATCATCGCCTTGTTTGAACGAGAACGTCCCCAGGTTTGCACCATTTCCATCGCTTTATTATTGTGCGGGCGGTACATCGCCATCATTGGCTGACATAACCCCATCGCTCTACCGCCCAATTCCAGCGACATAAAGTGAATGCCAATCACCATCACGCCACGACCTTTTGCCGTAGCCTGCTGCAAATGTTCCAATCCTGAAACATCAAACCAGTGACGGACACGGCGATCGGACCAGAACCACGCCATACCCGTTTCAACCAACGCCATGCCGAGCGACGCGAAATTACTGTCGATCATCGCTTCACGTTCGTCGTCAGAAATCGTGGGAAAACAGAGTTCAAGATTACGCCGGGCAATCGCCACTCGACGTTTTAGAAAGAGACGGGATAAGCGACCCGCTCGGCTGCCGAGTTTCATCAACAACGGATAAGGAAGCTGGACTAATAAAAACAGCACGCCAAGACCGAACCATGTCGTCCAATAGCGCGGATGGAGTAATGCCCTGGTAAATGTTTGCTTAATCTTCATGATGCTCATCTTTAAGTGGCTAACAGCGTATCGCATAACGCATCGTTCTGACGTGCGATATCTATCTTGACACTTATTTATAGGGATCGTTTCAACTGTGTAGAAATTAGGTTTTGACCGTTATCACGCATGAGGTTAAAAAGCAGGATAAACGTGCTGATAACACAGAGGGGATGTTGAACAACCGATGGACGGCTGACGGTGGCACTCATCATACCTGATTCAGGCATAATTAAAGAGTGGTTGCATAAAAAATCTTCTTCAACACCAACGAATCAGCATGAGTGACTAGCCAACAGAGCAAGTGCACTATTATGGTGATAATTTTCACGACATCATACATTTCCCCAAGAAGAAACCCGCCACTAAACAGAATATTATTCTGCTATCTATAACACGCAAACGGTTACTAATATTCGCAACCGTTTGCATACAGAAAGATAACGTTATTTTTTCATTATTTTGAATTTTTGTTGCGCAACAAAATAAAAATCATTTATTTACAATCAGATACCCATCACCACATCGAATCACACACTGGCATGTTCTTTGCAAAATTATTGTCATCTGCGGTAAAAGCCTGGCTCCCCCACACTGATTTGAGGGCCGACCGGGCACACGAAGGAACGCCTTCGTATAAAAAGAGGTTTTGCTATGACGATAAATTATACCTGCGCATTACGTAGCCAATTTTTCGATATCACCGAGCTGGCGGCGCGGCCAGACGACATGTTGAAGCAGAGCCGCAGCCTCAGCGATGGGCTATTGTTTATCGACGGTAGCCATATCGTCACTCTCGTGGAATGGGAGGAAGGTTGTCATTGGTTACGTCATCCGACGGACTATATCGATTATCGTGACAAACTGATTGTGCCCGGCTTTGTCGACACCCATCTGCATTATCCTCAAACCGAGATGGTCGGAGCCTGGGGAGAACAACTGCTGGAGTGGCTCCAAACCTACACCTTTCCAACGGAAAGCAAATATGCCGATAGCGACTATGCTGCCGCCATGTCTGTGTTCTTTCTCAATCAACTTCTGGCTAACGGTACGACAACGGCATTGGTGTTCGGTACCGTGCACCCGGAATCCGTAGACGCCCTGTTTCGAGCAGCGAGCCATCTTGAGATGCGCCTTATCGCAGGCAAAGTGATGATGGACAGAAATGCGCCCGCTTATCTGATCGAAACGCCGGAGCAGAGCTATCAACAAACTCGCGACCTGATTCTGCGTTGGCACAATAAAGGACGTATTAACTACGCGCTCACGCCGCGTTTCGCGCCGACCTCTTCACCGGAATTGATGCGCGCAGTGGAACAGCTACGTCAGGAATTCCCAGATGTCTGGCTACATACCCATTTAAGTGAAAACACCGATGAAGTCGCCTGGGTTAAGGCACTCTGGCCCGAACACAGCAGCTACCTCGGTGTGTATCACCATTATCAGATGACGGGCAGGCGGAGCGTATTTGCCCATGCGATTCATCTTGAGGCGTGCGAGTGGGAATGCCTGCGCGAAACAGACTCGTCGATCGCCTTCTGCCCAACGTCGAACTTATTTCTCGGCAGCGGTCTCTTCCCCTTACATACCTGTCTCGATCACGGCGTACGCGTCGGGATCGGTACGGATATCGGTGCAGGCACGACCTTTAATATGTTGCAGACACTCGGAGAAGCCTACAAGGTCACGCAGTTGCAAGGGAGCAAACTCCATGCCTGTCAGGCTTTTTATCATGCGACGCTCGGTGGCGCGCACGCCCTCGATCTCGATCGTTACATCGGCAACTTTATGCCGGGCAAAGAGGCTGACTTCGTGGTCTTGGATCTGGCCGTCAGCCCACTGCAAAAAATGCGTCTGGCGAGCTGCCATGATATCTACGAGAAGCTGTTTTTACTGATGACGCTGGGGGATGACCGCAATATCTGGCATACCTGGGTTAATGGCCACTGCGTCTGGCGTCAGGATGACGTGGAGAAAGCCGCATGATTCGCTTCTTACTTAATCAAACGCTAAAAACGTTCACGGATATCGCACCGGATACCACGGTACTCCGCTGGCTGCGCACGCAGGAAAGACGCACGGGCACCAAAGAAGGCTGTGCATCAGGAGACTGTGGTGCCTGTACCATCGTCATTGGCGAACCAACCGCAGACGGTATGGCCTACCAGACCGCCAACAGTTGCATCATGCTCATGAGCCAGCTTCACGGGAAACAGTTACTGACCGTGGAAGACCTGTCTGAAAACGGTGTGCTCCATCCGGTTCAGCAGGCCATGGCCGACTGCCATGCTTCCCAGTGTGGCTTTTGTACACCGGGTTTTGTGATGTCGGCCTTTGCGTTACAGAAAGCCGGTTGTACGGGTTCCAGACATGATATTGAACAGCAGTTAGCAGGCAACTTGTGCCGCTGTACGGGCTACCGCCCCATCATCACCGCCGCACAACAGATCTGCGGGTTAGATATCCACGATCGCTTTCGTGAACAGGCACAAAAAACCGCAGAGCAGCTCAATGCGATACGCATGGCACAGCAAGAAAACGCCCCCGATGAAGCGTGCTTACTGCCTGCAACGCTCTCGGAAATGGCGATGCTCTATCTGCGCCATCCTTCCTCGCATTTGCTAGCGGGCGGGACCGATTTAGCGCTTAACGTGACACAACACCATCGATCGTTTGAGCGCGTTATCGCCTTACATCAGGTCGAAGAACTGCAAACGATCACAATAACGGATCAGACGATCACGTTCGGTGCCGGAGTCACGCTTCAGCGCTGCCTCCATGCGCTGGAAACACGGATTCCCGCTTTCAGTCAGGCATTGGAACGCTTCGCTTCGCGCCAGATACGCAATCAGGGGACACTGGCAGGCAATCTTGCCAATGCCTCCCCCATTGGCGACGGCGCGCCGATGCTATTGGCGCTCAATGCCCATCTGGTGCTACAGCGCGGCGACCACACGCGTGAACTTCCTCTCGATCAATTTTTTCTTGCCTACCGTAAGACGGCCTTACAGATCGGCGAATTTATCCGCGACATCGTAATTCCACGCGTCAGCATTTCCCCGACATTTTCCGCCTGGAAGGTCTCCAAGCGGCGCGATGACGATATCTCCACGGTCTTTGGCGCTTTCAATATCCAGATAGAAGAAGGCCGGGTAACAGAAGCTCGCATCGGGTTTGGCGGCATGGCGGCCACCCCAGCACGCGCAAAAGCCTGTGAACAGGCCCTGTTGCATCGCCCCTTATCCGATGCGTTAGATTCCGCCTGCGCGGCACTGGCACAGGATTTCTCACCGCTCAATGATTTTCGCGGCAGCGGAGAGTATCGCCTTGCTATCGCACAAAATCTGCTGCGGCGCTACGCCTTGCAACAGCGCCACCCACACGCCGCTCTGGAGATAGACAGCTATGTTGAATAATACAGAACACCTGTCAGAACAGAGGCTGGTGGAACAGTTTCATCGTGAACTGACGGGGGGCGCAGGCCGTAGTCAGAAACATGACAGCGCGGACAAACAGGTGAGCGGTCAAGCCGACTATGTGGATGATAAGCCGACGCTGCCCGGATTATTGCACCTCTGTCCGGTGCTGAGCGAGCATGCTCACGCCCATATTCTCGATATCGACACGCAGGCCTGTCTCGCCGTGCCAGGCGTCATTCGCGTCCTCAGTTGGCAGGACGTTCCCGGTGAGCTGGATGTCGGGGCGCTGGCTCCGGGGGAACCGTTGTTCGCTAAAGAAACCGTGGAATATCACGGTCAGGTGGTGCTGACTGTGGTCGCGGAAAGCGAGCAAGCAGCACAGACCGGCGCTAACGCGGTAAACATCACTTACCAACCGCTGGAAGCCGTATTAGATGTGGAAGAGGCACTGCGACGCGAGCTGTGGGTAGAAGCACCGCATATCCATCAGCGTGGCGATGTGGATACCGCGCTGTCTCATGCACCTCACCGTATTCAGGGGCAGTTTCATATCGGCGGGCAGGAGCACTTTTATCTGGAAGGTCAGGTCGCGATGGCTCTACCGGGAGAAGATCACACCCTTCAGGTTTTTTCCTCTACGCAACACCCGACTGAGGTACAAAAACTGGTTTCATCGGTACTCGGCCTATCCATGAACAAAGTGACCGTGGATATGCGCCGCATGGGTGGAGGATTTGGCGGCAAGGAAACACAGGCGGCCAGCATCGCCTGCCACGCGGCATTGGCCGCTTATCTGACTGAGCGCCCAGCCAAGCTACGCCTGAGTCGTCGTGATGATATGCGAACAACTGGTAAACGGCACCCTTTCTTCGTGCGTTATGATGTCGGCTTTACCGATGACGGCATGCTGCACGGTGTCGCGATCGATCTGGCGGCAAACTGCGGCTACGCGCTCGATCTTTCCGGTTCTATCTGCGATCGCGCCATGTTTCATGCGGATAATGCCTACTACCTCGGCGATGCACGTATCACTGGCTATCGCTGCCGCACCCACCTGGCCTCCAATACGGCTTATCGCGGATTCGGTGGCCCACAGGGCATGGTCGCCATCGAACAAATTATGGATCGCATCGCTCGGGAATTGGGGTGCGATCCGCTAACGATCCGTAAACGCAACTATTACGGCAAGGCCGAGCGCAATGTCACGCACTACTGGCAAACGGTAGAAGACAATCCCATGCCGGAAATCACCCGACAACTGGAGCACAGCGCGGACTATCACGCACGCCGTGAAGCAATCAGCGTATTTAATGCCGCCAGCCCGGTACTCAAGCGCGGTCTGGCGCTTACGCCGGTAAAATTCGGCATTTCCTTTACGTCGAGTTTTTTAAATCAGGCGGGGGCATTAATCCTGATCTACACCGACGGCACGGTGCAGTTGAACCACGGCGGCACCGAGATGGGACAGGGGCTTAATACCAAAGTCGCGCAGGTCGTGGCTGACGTCTTGCAAATTCCTCTGGAGACGATCCAGATTATCGCTACCAATACCGGCAAAGTGCCCAACACTTCCCCGACTGCCGCGTCATCGGGGGCAGATCTGAACGGTAAAGCGGCGGAAATCGCGGCGCAAACGCTGAAAACGCGACTGACAGAGATGTTATGTCAATTGCATCACTGTGATGAGCAGAACGTCGTCTTTCGTAACGGCATTGTACAGGTGCCGGGAAAATACTTTCGCTTTGCCGATGTCGCCAATCTGGCGTGGCTGAATCAGGTTCCGCTCTCTGCGACCGGCTTTTACAAAGTTCCCGGCATTCACTACGACCGCACCGCAGGTCGGGGCCAGCCGTTTTACTATTTTGCCTACGGCGCGGCCTGCTCAGAGGTGCTGGTTGATACGCTGACTGGTGAATACCGGCTGCTGCGTACAGATATCCTGCACGATGTCGGGCAGTCATTGAATCCGGCGCTGGATATCGGTCAGATCGAGGGAGGGTTTATTCAGGGCGCAGGATGGCTGACCTGTGAAGAGCTGGTGTGGAGTCCAGACGGTCGTTTGCTCACCGATAGCCCCATGAGCTACAAAATCCCAGCCATCAGCGATATACCACCCGATTTCCGTGTGCAACTGCTGGAAAACCACGCCAACCCACAGCAGACGGTTTACCGTTCAAAAGCCGTCGGTGAACCCCCTTTTATGTTAGGCATTTCCGTCTGGTGTGCATTACAGGATGCGGTGGCTAGCGTAGCAAACTATCGTCACCATCCGCATCTTGATGCGCCAGCCACGCCTGAGCGCGTATTTTGGGGCATACAGTCGCAGCGGGAGACAGCATGAACGATGCCTGGATTAACATTCTGAGTACCTTGCACGCCCGCCATGAAGGGTGCGTCCTGCTGACGCTGCTGGGCGAGAAAGGATCCGTCCCTCGCGATGGCGGCACCAAAATGATCGTCACCCTACAGGAAAGCTGGTTGACCATCGGCGGCGGTAATCTGGAGTACCAATGCATCGCCATCGCGCGCGACATGTTAATGCAGCATGCCACACAGCCGCGCATTGAGCACTTTAATCTCGGCGCCCGAGCGGGACAGTGTTGCGGCGGCATGACCACGGTGTTGCTGGAACCGTTGATTTTGCCGCAGCCGCATATCGTGGTCTTTGGTGCCGGTCACGTTGGTCACGCGCTAGTGTCGTTACTTGCCACCCTGCCCTGCCGGGTATCGTGGGTGGATGAACGGGAAGAGATGTTTCGACAGGTGCCGCCGGGGATCGTCACCCGCCATCTTGACGATCCGCTGGATGCGGTGACAGACAGCCCCGCCGGAAGCTATTTCGTGGTGATGACGCACCATCATCCACGCGATTTAGCGCTGGCAGAGGCCATTCTGAAACGGGGCGATTATCGCTACTTTGGCCTAATAGGATCACACACAAAACGCCAGCGCTTTACCTATCAGCTAACCGGAAAAGGCATCAGTGAAGCACGGCTCGCAACCATGCGCTGTCCGGTAGGTCTGCCTGACGTTAAAGGGAAATTGCCTGCCGAAATCGCCGTGGCAATCGCTGGAGAGATTATTGCGGTCTACCATCAATCATCAACTGCCGCGGTAGGTTGACCAGGACCACGGCGAAATCAGAAACGGCAGATGATAGTGACCTCCCGAGGCGCTGAGGCGAAAATCAATCTGCGCCTCAACAAACAGCGACTCACGGTTTGCTTCGGCAAACCAGTCGCCAATAGCGGCAGTCAGACGATAGTGTCCCGCAGGCAAAGGGGCGTTGACGAACGCCGCGATACGGCCATCTTCATTAGTCACGTCCTCAGCGACAGTACACCAGCGAGTATCATCCTGTCGCTCTAAGCGTACCTTCACGCCAACAGCAGGTTGACCGACTGCGATATCCAGAATATGGGTACTTAGCGTGCTCATTCGTTAAACACTCCTTCCAGCCTCAATAGGGTGATTTCGCGTAGTTGTTTCAGTGCCTCCTGCGTCTCTTGCTCAGGCGTATTTTGCAGTCGTCGCTCCAATATATGCAGTATGTCCTCCGCGCTACGCCCTTTGGCGCGAACAAGAAACACATAACCAAACTGCGCTTCATAACGGGCATTGCCCTCGCACAATGCCTGTTTAAGTGCCGCATCGTCATGGTTGACCGCCGCCTGCTCTTGTCGCGACAGTTCCGCTTCCTGCGTGCCGCTCGCCGCTTTTTCGCCAATACGCGGATGGGTACGGAGCGCCAACATCAGATCTTCAGCGTGCCAGTCGTGGCTCACCCGCATTCCGGTATCCAGCACGTCTGCAATATGCCGGTAAGGTCGCCCCTGTACAACCTGTTTGACCCAACGGGTCAGCGCCACGCAGGGCAACAGCAGCGCTTCCGCGTCTTTCTCGTTCAATTGATTAAAGTGCTCAAGTGAAACCATTTCCCCCTCCATCAACCTCAATCCATTATTCGCGTCTTATCCCGCGACGTCATAGTTCAATGACTTGCACAAAGTACGCCACTTTCATTTGGGTACGGAAAAATAGGGATGCGGAAAGGCGTATTCCCCCACTCGAGGCGTAATAACAACAAGACGCCCCTCACCGGGATAACGCCTCCTTCTCGCTGTTGTTCAGCCATTACGCAGAAATTCACCGCAACAAACGTTTCACGCCCCCTTGTTGCGCAATGTGACAACAATGTTGCACCCATGTTGTGCAATAAACGCACGCCACATGCGTTTATCTCGCCTTTTTATCGAGCTTAACCCGTGAATACAAACTGGTACTAAAGTTGCAAGAAAAACACATATTGATACAAACGTTGCAGGCTGGCGACAGCCAACGGAACAGATGAGCCAGAGGAATAGTGATGAAAGCGACAATCATTGGTGCAGGTATTGGTGGCATAAGCGCAGCGGTAGCTTTAAAAAAGGTGGGTATCACCTGTGAGGTATTTGAAGCGGTTCGCGACATTAAACCGGTCGGCGCCGCGATTTCCGTCTGGCCGAACGGCGTTGCCTGCATGAACCATTTAGGGATGGGCGACATCATGAAACGCTTCGGCGGCCCGATGCACTACATGGCCTATCAGGATTACCGTGACGGGCAAACGATGACCCGTTTTAGCCTGAACGCATTGGTCGAGCAGGTTGGCGAACGCCCTTATCCTATCGCCCGCGCCGAACTGCAAGCCGAGATGCTGGATTTCTGGGGACGGGATACCGTGCAGTTTGGCAAACGCGTTGAACGCGTAGCGCAGAATGAACACGGCGTTACCGCCTGGTTTACCGACGGCACCAGTACGCACAGCGATATCTTAATCGCCGCCGACGGCACGCACTCTACGCTCCGGCCGCATGTGCTGGGCTACACACCGGAACGTCGCTACGCCGGGTATGTGAACTGGAATGGTCTGGTAGACATTGATGAACGCATCGCCCCCGCAAACCAGTGGACCACCTTTGTCGGAGAAGGCAAGCGCGTCTCTCTCATGCCCGTTTCTGACGGTCGATTCTACTTCTTTTTCGATGTGCCGCTTCCTCTGGGATTAGCGGAGGATCGCACCACGGTACGCTCCGACCTACTGCGCTATTTCTCCGGCTGGACACCACAGGTGCAACGGTTAATCGCCGCGATCAATCCTGAAACGACCAACAGAATCGAAATTCACGATATCGAACCTTTTCCTCAATTAGTCCGTGGTCGGGTCGCGCTGCTGGGCGATGCAGGCCATAGCACGACGCCAGATATCGGTCAGGGCGGCTGTGCTGCGCTGGAAGATGCCGTGGTGTTGGGGGAAACATTGCAACATTGCGCCGCGAATCAGGCCGATATTGAGGCTGCCCTGCTGCGCTATGAGTCGCTGCGTAGTACACGCGTCAAGGAACTGGTGCTTAAAGCGCGTAAACGCTGCGATATCACCCACGGCAAAGACAGCGCACTGACGCAAGCCTGGTATGACGAACTACGCACGGAAACCGGCGAACGCATTATCGCAGGGCTGTGCGATATCGTGCGCGGCGCCCCACCCTGCATTCAAAAATAAATCCCCTAACGTCCACTATTGAGGAATCTGCGATGCTGTCTACGTTATCAAAGCTACACCAATTAAGCGCTACCGCTCTGCTTTCGTGCTCACTCCTGCTTTCTCAGGCGCAGGCGGCTGAGCCGGTAAAAGTTAAATTTTCTCTGGACTGGCGCTTTGAAGGGCCTTCCGCTCCTTTCCTGATGGCGAAAGCAAAGGATTATTTTGCGCAGGAAGGCTTGGATGTACAGATCGATTCGGGTAACGGTTCTGCGGGCGCGGTGACGCGCGTGGCGACCGGCGCTTACGATATGGCTTTCGCGGATGTGAATGCGCTGATTGAGCAAGAGTCACAGCATCCCGGAACCGGAATCAAAGGCGTATACATGCTGTATAACACCACGCCAGCCGCTATTTTCCTGCTAAAAAGCAGTGGCGTGACAGAGCCGAAAGCGCTGGCAGGCAAAACCATTGCCGCCCCCGTCTTTGATGCCGGACGTAAAGCCTGGCCAGCCTTTGCGAAAAAGGTGGGGCTGAATAAAGACGCTGTGACCTGGCAATCTTCCGATCCCACCGTGACACCGAATCTGCTGGTACGTAAAAATGTGGATGCGATTGCCGGTTTCTATTTTACCAGCCTGCTCAATCTGGAAGCGCGCGGTGCCAAAGCGGACGATCTGGTGATCTTCCCTTATGCCCAGTACGGCGTCGATCTCTACGGCAATAGCATTATCGTCAGCAAAAACATGCAGGAAAACCACCCAGAGGCGATTAAAGCCTTCCTGAGAGCCTTCAACAAAGCGGTAAAAGAAACATTGGCCGACCCTGCGGCTGCGGTGCAATACGTTAAAGCACAGGATTCATTGATTAACACCCAACTGGAAACGCGACGTTTGCAAATGGCGTTTGACCAGTTAGTCGTCACGCCAGAGAACAAAAAGATCGGGCTTGGCGATGTCGATCCCGCGCGCATGCAGCGTTCTATTACCGAGGTGGTAGAGGCCTTTGGCCTGAAAAACACGCCTGATATGTCAGCCATATTTACTTCTGCATTCATCCCGCCACGTGCGGAACGTGATGTCCCCTAAACACTTCAGGTGGTGGTGAATGAGCTTCGTTAAATTTGAGAAAGTCAGCCTGGGCTACAACAGCAGCCAATTGGCGATCAAAGAGATCGACTTCAGTATTGAAGAAAATGAGTTTGTCGCACTAGTCGGCCCGTCAGGCTGCGGCAAATCAACGTTTATGAAGCTGACTTCCGGGTTGATTTCCCCAACGGAAGGCTATGTCTTCGTCAATAACCGTGAGGTTGCCGGGCCGCAGAAGTGCGTCGGTATGGCATTTCAGGCGTCGAATTTACTCCCCTGGCGCACCACGCTGGAGAATGTCATGTTGCCCATGGAGATCGTGGAGCCGTACCGCTCCACCTTCCGGGCGAAACGACGTGAATATGAGCAACAGGCACGTGACTTACTGAAACGGGTAGGATTGTCTGGATGCGAACACAAATATCCGTGGGAGTTATCGGGAGGAATGCAGCAGCGTGCATCGATTTGCCGGGCATTGATTCATAAGCCGCGCCTGCTGATGCTGGATGAGCCCTTTGGCGCACTCGATGCCTTCACTCGTGAAGAGCTGTGGTGCATGGTGCGCGATCTCTGGCAGGAAGAACCGTTTACCGTGGTGCTGGTGACGCACGATCTACGCGAGGCCGTCTTTCTGGCGGATACCGTCTACGTCATGAGCACGCGCCCTGGACAGATTCTGGCACGCCGCGAGATCGACTTGCCTCGCCCGCGCGATCTCCAGATTACCTACACCGATACGTTTTCCCGCTATGTATTTGAACTGCGTGAACATATCTCTTCACAACGCCATACCTAAAGGAGAACGCCTCGCTATGTCACGTGCAACACTGATAAGACTCGCCCCCTGGGGACTTCTGCTGTTACTGGGCGGGATCTGGCAAATGCTGGTGGTCGGATTAGAGGTGCCAAGCTACCTCTTTCCTTCATTAAGCGACGTCTACCGTTCGCTCATCACCGACTGGCAGCCTATCGCCGCCCACTCGCTGCAAACCCTTTATACTACGCTAGTGGGTTTTGCACTGGCGGTCGTCGTGGGGGTGTTGCTAGGCGTCGCCGTCGGAGCGTCGTCACTGGTTTACAAAGCAGTTTATCCGCTGCTGGTCGGGTTTAACTCTATCCCCAAAGTGGCGTTTGTTCCGGTACTGGTCGTCTGGTTTGGCATTGGCACCATACCGGCCATCGCGACCGCCTTTCTCATCTCTTTTTTCCCTATCGTTGTCAATGTGGCAACGGGTTTGGCAACCGTGGAACCCGAAATGGAAGACGTTTTGCGTTCACTCGGCGCTTCCCGTCTCGATATACTGAAAAAAGTCGGTTTGCCTCGCTCTCAGCCCTATTTCTTTGCGTCGTTAAAAGTGGCTATCACGCTGGCATTTGTCGGCTCGGTGATTTCGGAAACGGTCGCGTCCAATTTAGGCATTGGTTACTTGATGATGTCGGCCAGCTCCAATATGAACATGGCGCTCGTCTTCGCCGGGTTACTGGTTATCGGAGCCATGGGCGTCGTGATGTATGAAATCTTCGCTTTTATCGAGAAGAAAATGACGCATTGGGCACACCGCGGGTAAAAACCACGGACCAAATACGCATTGGCTATCTGTGAAACGTTCTCTCCGAGAGTGCGGCTAGGGTGATATCCCTGTAGCCGCACGATCATACCGCGCCCATTCAGTCCCCCCTAAAACGGCTCTTCCTCACGCATTGCCAGAATACGTATATATTATCCATGCTACTACAGGCGTGATAATCAGCCACAACACCATCAAGGATCAGATAAATATGACTTTTTCTCTCTCTTCCCGCTTTTCTGTGCTCACTGCTCTTATCGCGGGTATCCCTGCTTTGGCCGTTGCCACAACGCTCGCCGATAGCACTTTCTCTCATAAAGACTGGGAAGTGGTCTGTGATAACACGCTGACGTGCCGAGCCGCAGGTTACTCGTCAGAAGAACAGTATGCGGGAGAAGAGAACGATGTTCCCGGCGTTTCACTGCTTCTTACGCGTCATGCCGGGCAGAATACGCCAATAGCGGCAGACGTCATGGTCGCAGAGGTATATCAGGCGATACCTAAAGGCACCCCACTCACGCTAACCGTTGATGGCGCGAATAAAGGCCTGCTCACGCCAATCAAAGACAATCTCTGGCAGCTCAATGAGAAGCAAATACCTATCGTATTACAGGCACTAAAAGGAAGCGGGAAAGTGGCTTTTCGCCACAATGGCGTCGTATCCGAGCTGTCTGGAGCCGGAGCTTACGCGGTGCTGTTAAAGATGGATGAGAAACAAGGTCGTATCGGCACACCGGACGCCATCACCAAAACAGGAAATAAAAGTAGTGCGTTATCTGCCGTCGCCGCCCCCGTCATCTACGCAGCAGTCGCGAAGCAGGAGCCATCACGGA
The DNA here is from genome assembly GCF_000803315.1 of Pectobacterium actinidiae. Classification (NCBI taxonomy): domain Bacteria; kingdom Pseudomonadati; phylum Pseudomonadota; class Gammaproteobacteria; order Enterobacterales; family Pectobacteriaceae; genus Pectobacterium; species Pectobacterium actinidiae. The sequence continues at coordinate 549,110 of NZ_JRMH01000001.1, read as the reverse complement.
CTCTGACAGACGCAGAACAGTCGGCTATCCAGCCTAAACTGCTTAAAACGCTCAATGATGATTGCGATAGATTGCACCCGCAGGATGGTCAAAAAGCGGAGCCTATTGAACTTACTCCTCTAAATGACAGCCACTCCCTACTCAGCACACTTTGCTGGCGCGCGGCGTATAACGAAGGCTACGCCTACTGGGTCATCGATAACGCCATGCAGACGCAACCGCAGCTTGTAACGATAGATGGCACAGATTACGAAAACGGTGAAATTACCTCTGTGCATAAGGGGCGCGGACTCGCAGACTGCATGAGCTATGAATCCTGGACATGGGATGGCAAAACATTCCAGCAAAGCAGCGTATCGACCACTGGTTCATGCCGCATGATCCAACTCGGTGGCACCTGGGATTTACCGAGTTGGACGACGACGGTGATTAAAGCGGGGAAGTGAAACGTTGATTGGATCGCCGCAAACTTTTACCTGCGGCGTTTCTGGCTCATTCCACCTGAAGAGGCAAAGATGCCATCCATTAGAAATGTTTCGGGAACAATCAATAATGCCGTCAGCGCCACTGGCCCTTGCACGATCTGCGTTAACCCATGAACCTGGAACTAACCCGCTCCCGATCGCCTCCCGCCAAGAACCATTCGACGTTTGCGGATTAATTCCCAAAAGTCGAGAGGTCTCCTCATTCCGCTGATCAAGCACCCATGCATCGGTAACGCTAATCGGGATACTTACACTACGCACTAGGGTATCGATTTTGATAGACGCGGTTTTCGCCTGAACGACTCAGTATTCGCGCTAAGCCTTGTCATTACTGGGTTTTGTTGAGTTTGGAGAACTGAGGAGGTATTTTTGGAGCGAGTGAAGGGAATCGAACCCTCGTATGCAGCTTGGGAAGCTGCCGTTCTACCATTGAACTACACTCGCACGGGGAAGCGCGTGGCATTATAGCGCTATGCCGTTGCCGAGCAAGTAAAAAACCCGGCAAAGCGCTGATTTTTTACCCGGTTATGCAGCTGTTGAGAGCGGCAGAAACAGCGTCTCATAACCATTGGAAATAACGTGCCAGGCAAAGTAGGCAAAGAGCAGCGCAGAGATCAGGCTGCAATAGAATGAGATCCGTTCTTTCAGCAGGCGCTGACCGTACTTTACCAGCACGGCAAGGAAGAACGTCCACAGTATGCCGCCAACGAAAAAGCCCAACAGAAACAGACTGATCATGAAGGCTGAGCCATCAGTAGACTGCGCAATAATCGTGCCGCCGATCGCCGCAAACCACAGTAACGCCGTCGGTGACGCCAGCGCCATGCCGACGCCGCTGAGAAACTCGGTATACCGCGCGGGTGGCGCAGTAAAATCCGCCGCATTCGCTGTCGCAGACAGGTCGGCGAAGCGTTTAACCTGATAGTCTCGCCATGCCGCACGCGCCATACTGAACGTCATCCAGACCAGAATCAGTCCCCCGCCAATCCATAGCACCCAGCGCACAGGCGTCAGGTTAAAGACCACCGCCAACCCCAGCACCGACAGCGTCGCATAAAACAGATCGCCGAAGCAGGAACCCAGCCCGATATAAAATGCCGAACGCGCCCCGTGCCGCAGCCCACGGTTAATAATCGCAGTATTGACCATTCCCAGATCGAGACAAAGTGACAGGGACAGCAGTATCCCCGTGAAGACAACTAACAGCATGGTATTCCCTTCGAGCGTTAAGCAATTAAGGCGAGTGTAGAGCCCAAAGGAAACCCTGTATTGTCAAAAATTGATACGACGGAACTGCCCCGGCGTCATCGCGTTATAGCGGTTGAAGGCTTTAGTGAAATGCGCCTGATCGGCAAACCCAACATCGCCCGCAACCTGACTAATCGCCGTGCCCTGCCGCAGCAGTTCTCGCGCTTTACACATACGTCGCTGCATCAGCCATGCCAGCGGCGGCAGCCCGACCGCCTGATTAAATGAGCGCACCAGATGGGCGACCGACAGGTTCTCCTGCTGCGCGAGCTGGTCGAGCGTGGGGACATCGCTGAGATCGTTCAGCAAGCCGTCTTTGATCCGCGTGATCCGCTCAGCTTCTTTGACCTGACCCTGAGACGGAACATGATGTTGGTTTTCCATCAACCCTGCGAGCAGCAGGATAATGCGCTCCTGACGCGTGCTATCGTCCAAATCAGAGGTGACCATCTGTTTTAATTCGGATGCCAATTGCGCCGACGGGTTCCAGCCCCGTGAGAAGCGAAAGGTTTGGTGGAAATAATGCTCGAATGCCCGTGGGTGAACGTACAGCGAGGCACATTGCCAACGGTCAAGCGCGTTGTCACTGCCCTGTAGCTGATCGGGGTTGTAGGTCGTCACCATATCGTTGGTGGCAACGAAGGTCTCTCCATCCAGCCAGACCGTTTCCAATCCGCTGAGATTGGCGCTGATGACGAACTCATCGTGCGTATGCCGTGGAAAACTGCGGCCGTTGGTCAACAATGCCAGTTCGAACCAGGCATCGCGGTACGTCATCATGATGAGGGTTCCCACAGTGAATGAATGCCTGAAAATAGCATCTTCCGTCATCAGACAACAATCACAGAATGCGCGGGGAAAATCGCGATGATGAGATGCCGGATAGCCCCCATAAAAAAACCGGTGCAGTGGCACCGGTTTAAAAGGTTCAGCTAAAGCAGACTTACTTCTGCGGACGCATCGCAGGGAACAGGATAACGTCGCGGATGGTGTGGCTGTTCGTGAACAACATCACCATACGGTCGATACCAATCCCCAGACCCGCAGTTGGCGGCAGGCCGTGTTCCAGCGCGGTCACGTAGTCTTCGTCGTAGAACATCGCTTCGTCATCGCCCGCATCTTTGGCATTCACCTGCTGAGCAAAACGCTCTGCCTGATCTTCAGCATCATTCAGCTCGGAGAAGCCATTACCGATTTCACGGCCGCCGATGAAGAACTCAAAGCGATCGGTGATTTCTGGATTCTGATCGTTACGACGCGCCAGCGGTGACACTTCAGCCGGATATTCGGTGATAAAGGTCGGTTGAATCAGGCTGCTTTCTGCCGTTTCTTCGAAGATCTCGGTCACGATGCGGCCCAGACCCCAGCTTTTCTCGATCTTGATGCCCAGAGACTGGGCGATCGCGGTCGCTTTCTCCAGATCGTCCAGATCGGCAACGTTGGTTTCAGGACGGTATTTGCAGATCGCTTCGCGCATCGTCAGCTTCTCGAACGGCTTACCGAAGTCGAATGTCTGGTCGCCGTATTCCACCGTCGTCGAGCCCAGCACGTCCTGTGTCAGCGTACGGAACAGGTTTTCCGTCAGCACAATCAGGTCTTTATAATCGGCATACGCCATATAAAGTTCCATCATGGTGAATTCAGGGTTGTGACGCGGGGAAACGCCTTCGTTACGGAAGTTACGGTTGATCTCGAACACACGTTCAAAACCACCCACAACCAGACGCTTCAGGTACAGTTCCGGTGCGATACGCAGGTACATGTCGATGTCCAGCGCGTTATGGTGCGTGATGAACGGACGGGCAGACGCGCCGCCAGGGATCACCTGCATCATCGGCGTTTCGACTTCCATGAAGCCGTTATCCACCATGAAGCTACGGATCGCCGCCATCACTTTGGAACGGATGCGGAAGGTATTGCGAGATTCATCGTTAGCGATCAGATCCAGATAGCGCTGACGATAACGCGTTTCCTGATCGGCCAGACCGTGGAATTTATCCGGCAGCGGACGCAGCGCTTTGGTCAACAGACGCAGCTCGGTGCAGTGGATAGACAGCTCGCCCGTTTTGGTTTTGAACAGCTTACCGCGCGCGCCGAGAATATCGCCCAAATCCCACTTCTTGAACTGCTCGTTATAGATGCCTTCCGCCAGATCGTCGCGGGAAACATACAGCTGAATGCGACCGCCAACGTCCTGCAAGGTCACGAAAGAGGCTTTACCCATGATGCGACGGGTCATCATACGACCCGCAACAGTCACTTCGATGCCCAGTTCTTCCAGCTCTTCGTTCTCTTTGGCATCGAACTCAGCGTGCAGACGATCGGACGTGCTGTCACGGCGGAAATCATTCGGGAAGGCAATCCCGGTTTCACGCAGCGCCACCAGCTTTTCACGACGCGTTTTTAATTCGTTATTCAGATCTTGCGCCTGATCGGCACCCTGTGATTGTGATTCAGCCATGTGAATTCTTATAACCCCGCTTTTAAACTTGCTTCAATAAATTTGTCCAGATCGCCATCCAGTACAGCCTGAGTGTTACGTGTTTCCACCCCGGTACGTAAGTCTTTGATGCGCGAATCATCCAGAACATAGGAACGAATCTGGCTGCCCCAGCCGATGTCAGATTTGTTGTCTTCCATCGCCTGTTTCTCAGCATTTTTCTTTTGCATCTCAAACTCGTACAGCTTCGCTTTCAGCTGCTTCATCGCCTGATCTTTGTTTTTATGCTGGGAACGGTCATTCTGACACTGCGTGACAATGTTGGTCGGAATATGGGTAATACGCACCGCGGATTCTGTCCGGTTAACGTGCTGACCACCCGCACCCGATGCGCGGTACACGTCAATACGCAGGTCGGCTGGATTGATTTCGATATCGATATCGTCCTCAACTTCCGGGTAGACAAACGCGGAGCTGAATGAGGTGTGGCGGCGGCCGCCGGAATCGAACGGGCTCTTACGCACCAGGCGGTGTACGCCGGTTTCGGTACGCAGCCAGCCAAATGCATAGTCACCGATGATCTTGATGGTGGCAGATTTCGTCCCCGCCACGTCACCGTCTGACTCTTCAATAATTTCGGTTTTAAACCCTTTGGCTTCCGCCCAACGCAGGTACATACGCACCAGCATGCTGGCCCAGTCCTGCGCTTCCGTACCGCCAGAACCCGCCTGAATATCCAGGTAGCAATCCGCGCTGTCGTACTGGCCGGAGAACATGCGACGGAATTCAAGCTGGGCTAATTTATTTTCCAGCGCGTCTAGTTCTACCGAGGTTTCATTAAAGGTGTCTTCGTCGTCTTCTTCCACTGCGAGCTCAAGCAGACCATTCACATCTTCCAGCCCCTGAGCCAGTTGATCGATGGTGTCGACGATAGCTTCCAGCGAAGAGCGTTCTTTTCCCAATGCCTGAGCGCGTTCAGGCTCATTCCAGACATCAGGCTGTTCCAGCTCGGCGTTTACTTCTTCAAGGCGTTCTTTCTTGGCATCATAGTCAAAGATACCCCCGAAGAACGGCGCTACGTTCAGACAGATCCTGAATGCGGTTTTTTACCGGATTAATTTCAAACATGATTTTTTATATTCTTACGTTAAGTCGTTGACAACGGAATGATGTAACCCGCCATTCTAGCGGATAAAACGCCCGGTTTATAGACTTTCTGCCCACCGTATGTGGTTCACGCGCGCGGCCACAGATGTTGGATCATCAATTGCACCGAGCGTTTACCGCGAAACTCGTTAATATCCAGCCGGTACACCATTTCGACTTCTTTAATGCTCGGATCCGGCCAGAGGGTGGTATCGACATTGAACGCAATGCCATCTAACAGCGGCACAGCGCCTGTTGCGCCTATCGGCTCAAACATCGCTTTCAAATGGCGTTCTTTCAGCAGACGCGGTTGCAGAATACGGAAGCAACCATCAAACGTCGGCTCGGGAAATGACTGACCCCACGGCCCCGCGTAGCGCAGCATTTCTGCCGTCGATAACAAATCCAGCTCCGGCAGAGCCAGTTCACCATCAGACCAGACAACGCCTTCAAGCTGCGACGGATCGAGCCATTCGCCAACCAGTTCGCCGAAGCGCTGACGGAAATCGTCGAACCGATCTTCATGTAGCGATAGCCCTGCCGCCATCGCGTGTCCGCCGAATTTGTCCATCATACCGGGGTACAGCGTATCCAGCCGCTCCAGCGCATCACGCAGGTGCAGACCGGAAATGGAGCGCCCTGAGCCTTTCAGCATGCCGTCGCCCGCAGGTGCAAAGGCAATCACAGGTCGATGAAAGCGTTCTTTAATGCGCGAAGCCAGAATACCAACGACGCCCTGGTGCCACTCCGGGTGATACATCGCCAGCCCGTAGGGCAGCTCAGTACGAGTACGCTCCAACGACTCACACAGGCGCAGCGCTTCTGCCTGCATTCCCTGTTCGATCTCCCGCCTGTCCTGATTCATGTCATTCAGTTCGTTGGCAAGGAGGCGTGCTTGTACGATGTCATCGCTGAGCAGCAGCTCAACACCGATTTTCATGTCGTGTAATCGACCGGCGGCGTTCAATCGTGGCCCAAGCGCAAAGCCTAAATCACTGGAGACCAATTGGCTGGCATCGCGGTTAGCTACTTCCAGCAGCGCACGAATGCCCGGACGACACTCGCCCGCACGAATGCGGTTCAGCCCCTGTGCAACCAGAATTCGGTTATTGGCATCCAGCGGCACCACGTCAGCTACCGTGCCCAGCGCGACCAGATCCAGTAATTCGGTGAGGTTCGGCTTCGCTAGCCCCTGTTGCGTAAACAAAGGTTGCGAAAACCAATCGCTATCACGCAGGCGCACGAACAGCGCCATCATCAGATAAAACGCGACGCCCACCCCCGCCAGCGCCTTGGAGGGAAACTGACAGTCAGGCAAATTGGGGTTAATTATAGCGTCAGCAGCAGGCAAGATTTCACCCGGCAGGTGGTGATCGGTCACCAGCACCGCGATACCGCGCCGATGCGCATCCTCTACTCCCGCGTGAGAAGAGATCCCGTTATCAACGGTCACAATCACTTCCGCACCCAGCGCAGCAGCCTGTGCCACCACTTCCGGGCTTAGCCCGTAGCCGTTTTCAAAACGATTCGGCACCAGATATTTCACGTTCACGCCGCCCATACTGCGCAACGCTAATACGGTGAGCGCGGTGCTGGTGGCACCATCGGCATCAAAGTCACCAACGATGACGATGCAGCGCTTCTCTGCCAGCGTGTGTTGCAGCAGATCAATCGCTTTATCAATGCCGCTAAGCAAACGGTAATCGAGTAAACCACCTAGGCGATGTTCCAGCTCCTGAGCTGCTTTAACGCCGCGCTGCGCATAAAGGCGGCGCAGCAAAGGCGGAACGGAGTCAGGTAAATCAATGTCCTCCGCCAGCGGACGCCGACGGAGTTGGGTAATCATATCCACGTAGTATCAACCGCCGGTTTTCTTCGAGGCTTTGTGTGCTTCCAGCATCGCCAGCATCTCTTTCGGCCCTTGATATCCTGGTACAACCATACCGTCTTGCAGCACGATAGCAGGAGTGCCCTGCACGCCAAACTGTATGCCCAGTTGGTAATGCGCGGCGATATCGGTTTTGCACGTTGCTGCCGAAATCGCGTCGCCCTTCATTGCGCTATCAAACGCTTTATTGCGATCGGCTACGCACCAGATGGACTGCATATCTTTCGCTGCCGGCGATTTCATGCCCTGACGCGGGAAAGCCAGATAGCGCACGGTAATGCCCAGCGCGTTGTAATCTTTCATCTGTTCATGCAGTTTGTGGCAATAGCCGCAGGTGATGTCGGTGAACACGGTGATAACGTGTTTTTCCTGCGCGGCTTTATAAACAATCATCTGTTCCTGTAACGCATCCAGCTTTCCGATCAGGATTTTATTAGTGGTGTTGACTGGCATAGTACCGCTCACGTCATAAAGCGGGCCTTGCAGCAAATGCTTGCCGTCTTCACTGATGTACAACACGCCGCTATCGGTAATGACGGTTTTCATACCCGCCAGCGGCGAAGGCAGGATTTCCGCCCCTTGCATATCCAGACGCGTCAACGTCTGCTTGATCGCAGCATCATCGGCATGGGCAAAATTGGTCGCCGTGGCCACCAGCAAAGAAAGCAGTAATAACCCTTTTTTCATTTCATCAATCCTGTGTTTTCGCAACATGGTTCGTAGCAAAATAGCATTGCACCAATGTGCTGTGATAGTGAACGGGGTGTCCCGTCAGTCAGATAACATCCTGTTACTCTGTATAATGACTCGATTGGTTACGCTATCCCTATGCGCGCGGATGGTGCTGCTGATGCAGCTGTTTCAGCCGCTCCGTCGCGACATGGGTGTAAATCTGTGTCGTGGAAAGGTCACTGTGCCCCAAGAGCATCTGTACGACCCGTAAATCCGCGCCGTGGTTCAATAAATGGGTCGCAAACGCGTGACGCAAGACGTGCGGCGACAGCTTTTCGCTGTCGATGGACGCCAGTACCGCATAGTGCTTGATTCGATGCCAGAACGTCTGGCGTGTCATTTGCCGTGCGCGACTGCTGGGAAACAGCACATCCAGCGTCTGCCCATTCAGCAGCCACGGGCGACCATGTTCCAGATAATACTCGATCCAGTACACCGCTTCTTCACCGAGCGGCACCAGCCGTTCTTTATTGCCTTTCCCGAGTACGCGTACCACGCCCTGCCGCAGGCTGACATCGCTCATCGTCAAACTAACCAGTTCGGAAACACGTAGCCCCGTCGCATACAATACCTCAAGCATGGCCTTATCACGTAATTCCAGCGGTTGCTCAATGCTTGGCGCGTTGAGCAACGTATCAACCTGCACCTCGCTCAAATCTTTGGGTAGACGCTGTGGCAGTTTTGGCGATGACAGCACGGCGCTCGGATCGTCGCTGCGCAGCTTTTCCCGATAAAGGTACTGAAAGAAGCGGCGCATCGCGCTCAATAAACGAGCCGAACTGGTCGCCTTGTAGCCCCCCTCGACTCTGTCAGCGAGAAACGCCTGAAGATCGAGCGACTGCACCTGTAGGAAACCATTCTCATGATGGGCAAGCCACTCCGCGAGCGTGCGCAGATCCAGCCGATAAGAGGCCAGCGTATTCTCTGCCAGATTTCTTTCCAGCCACAGCGCATCGAGAAACTGCTCGATAAGCGCCTGATCGTGTTCTTGCATCGCCGTGTCCTTCTTCGCTGATTGGCAATATTATGCCGATGAAGCGGCGACTTTACACCTTCATCAAGTCCGCCAGCTCTCGCAAACAGAATTGTGTGCGATCTCACATATTCCGTGAACCTCAACATCGCCATAACATTCTCCGGCAAAAATACGGCCGTGGCACATTATATTTTATGTATCGACAATATATCGGAACAGGCTCCTTGAAGCCGCATATCTACTGGCATTGACCTTACTGAATCAACGTTGAAAAGCCGATTTTTCTGTGCGTAGAATGGCTGTTCGTGTTGTTAAAATAAAGAAACATTATGCAAGCCACTACCATCACTCCCACTCTCGATGCCGAAGCGGAAGCACCACCCGTAAATTCACGCAATAAAGTGATTGTTGCGTCATTAATTGGCACCGCTATCGAATTTTTCGATTTTTACATCTACGCTACCGCCGCGGTGCTGATTTTCCCGCATATTTTCTTCCCACAAGGCGATCCGACTGCTGCGACGCTACAGTCGCTCGCAACCTTTGCGATTGCCTTTGTGGCTCGTCCTATTGGCTCGGCAGTCTTCGGTCACTTTGGTGACCGCGTCGGACGTAAAGTCACGCTGGTCGCTTCTCTGCTTACCATGGGAATTTCAACCGTTCTGATTGGGCTGTTACCGACCTACGAAACCATTGGTATTCTTGCACCGATTCTGCTGGCACTGGCACGCTTCGGCCAGGGGCTGGGGCTGGGCGGTGAATGGGGCGGCGCGGCGCTGCTGGCGACCGAAAATGCCCCATCCCATAAACGTGCGCTGTATGGGTCGTTCCCCCAGCTTGGCGCGCCGATTGGCTTCTTCTTCGCTAACGGCACCTTCCTACTGTTGTCCTGGCTACTGACAGAAGAGCAGTTCATGACCTGGGGCTGGCGCGTGCCGTTCGTCGCGTCCGCTGCGCTGGTGCTCGTTGGCCTGTATGTCCGTATATCTCTGCATGAAGCCCCGGTCTTTACCAAAGCGGTCAAAGCCGGTAAACAGGTGCGTATGCCGCTAGGCACGTTGCTCAGCAAGCATATGAAAGTCACGATCCTCGGCACCTTCATCATGCTGGCGACCTACACGCTGTTCTACATCATGACCGTGTACTCCATGACGTACGGTACGGCACCAGAACCTAAGGGGCTTGGCTTTTCACGTAATAGTTTCCTGTTGATGCTGATGATCGCAGTGATCGGCTTTGGCCTGATGGTGCCAGTAGCGGGCTACCTAGCGGATGCTTTTGGCCGCCGTAAGACCATGATTACCATCACCTGTCTCATGATCGTCTTTGCTATGCTGTTCCCTTACATGCTCGGTTCCGGTAATCAGGCACTGGTGATGGGCTTCCTGGTGTTGGGTCTGAGCATCATGGGGCTGACGTTCGGCCCGATGGGTGCCCTGCTGCCGGAGTTGTTCCCGACGGAAGTGCGCTACACCGGCGCGTCATTTTCCTATAACGTCTCGTCGATTCTGGGCGCATCAGTCGCTCCCTATATCGCCGCATGGCTGACGGCCAACTACGGCCTGTTCTACGTTGGCGTTTATCTGGCGGCCATGGCATCACTGACGCTGATTGCACTGCTGGCGACCAAAGAAACGCGTCACCAGTCTCTGGGGTAATTTCCCTTCAGTGGGGGCTACGGCCCCCACTGCGCCTATCCTTTTTCACGATGACACCAAACCGTTCCCCCCGCTTAGATCATAACTTCTCGTTATTATCACTTTGATACATTTTCGCATTTACCAGGCTAATCAAGTGATGTATACCAACAGGCCTGTCGATGTAACAATCAAATTAGGATGCGAAAATGTTTTCAAAACATTATGACGTTGAGGACAGTCATATCGACTTTCAGGGAGTCGTCGACGGCCTCTACTACCCGTTTTACATGGAGTGGACACGCCATGCTTTCATGAAAGAGGCGCTGGGCATTGATATTGAAGAAGAGTTCAAGCAGGGAAAGATTTACATGGTACTTGAGTACACGCTGCGCTTCCGTAAAAGCCTGCAAAAAGGCGATCAATTAGAAGTGACCTGCCAGTTGGAAAAGAACGAAAAACGTAATCGCGTCAATTTCGTTCAGCAAATCAAGGTTGGTGGCGTCACTTACGCAGAAGCTACGTTTGTCGCCACTTGCCTGACTAATGGTCGCCCCTCAATGCCGGACGCGGTAGTGAATGCGCTAGCGCTTTAAACATCCGTGCTGTCATGGTTTCTCTTCATTAGCACATCCATTTATATGGCTAGTGTGCTAATGGAGAGAACCCTGAATATTGTAATGCGAGATGAACTTCCTTCTGAAATCATTCCCTTGAAACACAGTCCTTTTCTCATCCACTTAAGCCAATCGCTCTGCACCGCGTGTTTCACCAGCGATTGTAAAAGACCTCAATATCATCGAATATGGCACCTATTGCCTGTTTTCTGCTGCACACAAGCGAGGGACTTGCCACATTTGGGCCGCCACGCCACAGTGCAGAGATTGAATCAACGCATTGATTGTAGAAAATAATTAAATCATGGATTTATAGATAGTATGAAAATTGGTCTGTTTTACGGCTCAAGCACCTGCTACACCGAAATGGCGGCAGAAAAAATTCGCGACATTCTGGGCGAAGAACTGGTGGATCTGCACAACGTTAAGGACGTCGATCCTCAACGAATGGAAGATTACAGTACGCTGATTCTCGGCATCCCAACCTGGGATTTCGGTGAGATTCAGGAAGACTGGGAGAACATCTGGGGTCAATTAGCGACGCTAAACCTCAAAGGCAAAGTCGTCGCGCTCTACGGTATGGGTGACCAGCTTGGCTATAGCGAATGGTTCCTTGATGCACTGGGCATGCTGCATGACCAACTGCTGCCGCTGGGTGTCACATTCGTTGGATACTGGCCGACAGAAGGCTATGATTTCATCAGTCCGAAACCGCTGACTGCCGACGGCAAACACTTTGTCGGACTGGCGCTGGACGAAGTGAACCAATACGATCTTAGCGATGAACGGCTGGAACAGTGGTGCGAACAGATCCTGCAAGAGATGGCGTCACTACTGTAAAGAGTATGAACCGACGGGAGTAAGCACGATGAAAATATTACTCATAGCAGTCACAGGATTGTTGCTTGCCGGGTGTGCTCAAACAGGCACGCAAGAATACGCCAGAAATCTGGGCGGGAAATGCGATGTACCGCAATATTACGATATCGATTTCTCCAGGTTTGATGAGACAGCCCAGCAAATCGCGCACGCGACGGGCTGCGGCATCATCACCGATACCACGCTGACTGGCGCGATTAAGCCGCATCCCGTTAAAGGTTATCTAACCAGGCGGGAAGCCGTGTTTATGGCGATTCAGGGGACGTCGCTGAAGGTGACCCAGCAGGAACCGGATACGGTTACCGTTGAATAAAACCTTCACAGATATCTTTGCGACAACGCTCTGTGAAGGTTGATGTTCGTGAAGAGTAAAGCAGCTTAGCGCTTTTGTAACCAGCGGGTACGCGCAGCGGTATCAAGGAAGCTCCACGCGACAAAGCGGCTTTGCTTCTGGCCTTGCGCCATATCTATCGTTCTGACCTTTTCCGCGTCAACCGCTTCCAGCGCACGGTAAATCTCCGGCAGGTTCTCTTTACGTGACACCAGCGACGTAAACCACAGACACTGACGGGCAAAACCGGCGCTCTCTTTGATCATCTGACCAATGAAAGCTGACTCACCACCTTCACACCACAGCTCATCCTGCTGGCCGCCAAAATTCAGCGGTGAGCGCTTATCCAGCCCCAGATTATGGAGTTTGCGCTGCGATCCTTGACGGGCATCCTCCGCAGAAGCATGGAACGGAGGATTACACATGACGGCATCAAACGTGTCGTTTTTATGAATGATGCCTGCCAGTATTGCTTTGCTGTTTTTCTGACGGCGCAGACGAATCGACCGATTCAAACCGGGATTGGCTTCAATCGTCTCATTGGCCGCTTTCATCGCTTGTGGATTAATTTCGCTACCGGTAAAACGCCAGCCGTACTCGCGATGCCCAATCAGCGGATAAATGCAGTTAGCGCCGCAGCCGACATCCAGCACGGACGCATCGCGCGGCACAACCGAACGGTTATCTTCTGCCAGCAAGTCAGCCAGATGGTGAATATAATCGGCACGGCCGGGAATCGGCGGGCACAGAAAACCGTCTGGAATCGTCCAGTGTTCAATCTGATAAAAATGTTGCAACAGCGCCTGATTCAGCGCTTTCACCGCCTCGGGATTGGCAAAATCCACTGACTCATCGCCGTAGGCATTCACAGTGACAAAGGGAGTCAGCGCAGGATAGCTCTGTTTGAGCGCGGGAAAATCATAACGATCGCGATGGCGATTACGAGGATGCAGACCATTTTTTTGCACTGCGGGCTTAGTCATCAGTATATCCAATCAATTTTAAAGCACGGCCACACAGTGACCGAATAAGAACATGTCCAACGCACTGCTATCTCGCCCAGTGTTTTTGCTGCAAAAGAAGCTGACGCAAGTGACGCCACTCGTCATCGCCCATGCTGTCCGATGCCAGCCACAGCTGTTGCTTGTCTTTACCGTTAACCGCCTGCAATGACAGCAACACGCCATTCTTCAGCAACCACGGTCGTTTAACGATCTGCCATTCCTGCTGCCGCCAGTTCAGGGTCGTTTCGCTAAGCAGAACGATTTCCCCCTGTCGGGATTTAATATTCCGTTGGCTACGGATAAAACCGAACATCACCATCGTGACCAGGCATAGCCATAGCCACGCGTAACCGTCCGGCCACGGTGCCAGCAGAATGAGCAATACTAATAGGCCATGCACAACCAATGACAGCAGTTGCATACGCCAAGAAACGCGAAGATCACATTGCCACTGGGCCACGATCTTTATTTCGCGTCTGAATAAGGGAAATCATGCGTTTTAGCTCTCCGTCCTTCGGTTCACCGTGGTTCATCAACCAGTTGAATAAATCGGGATCGTCGCTTTGTAACAAACGTACAAACGTACGCTTATCAGTGTCATTAAGTGTGTCATAGTCATGCTCAAAAAACGGCATGATCGCGATATCCAATTCGCGCATACCACGGCGGCATGCCCAATGAATGCGTGATTTATTATCGATTTCCATATTTCATGTCCACCTTGTTATCGCTGCTTGCCGCTAGTGTACTCTGATTACGGTAGCGGGTATCAACTAATAGTAACATTTTGACATAGTTTACCGACGTGCGCCGCGCCGAGTGCGCTCGTCAGCATCAGAATGCGTTCGACAATAACGCTGCGTGAATAACCACTTGCAAACCCTGAGCGCTCTTTTACCATTAGGTCATTCGGGTATCGCCCTTAGCGCAGGATTGTACTATATGGTTAATCAACATACGGCTCATCAACGCCCTTTTGCATCACAACGCCCATTTGCTTCCGCCCAACTGGCCGCCACGCTCATCTCACTGGATGATTGGGCACTGGTCACGATGGTCGGGCCGGATACCGTCAAATATCTTCAAGGGCAGGTCACCGCGGATGTCGGAGCGCTACCTGACGATGGGCACATCCTGTGCGCCCACTGCGACGCGAAAGGAAAAATGTGGAGCAACCTACGTCTGTTCCATCACGGCGAAGGTTTCGCTTTCATTGAGCGTCGTAATCTACGCGACGCTCAGCTTAACGAACTGAAAAAATACGCCGTTTTCTCAAAAACGACCATCTCGCCAAACGATGACACCATCCTGCTGGGCGCCGCGGGTGCGGGCATCCGCGAGCTGCTGGCCTCTGTATTTAGCCAGCTTCCAGACGCTGAACACCCAGTCGTGCAGCACGAAGGGGCTACCTTACTGCATTTCGCCTATCCTGCAGAACGTTTCTTGCTGGTACTGTCTCCAGAACACAGTGCGTCGCTGCTTGAGCAACTCGGCGATAGCGTCAGCCTGAATGACAGCCGCCAATGGCTGACGCTAGATATTGAAGCAGGTCAGCCCATCATTGACAGCGCAAACAGCGCGCAGTTCATCCCGCAAGCGACTAATTTACAGGCATTAAATGGGATTAGCTTCAGCAAAGGGTGCTATACCGGTCAGGAAATGGTCGCTCGGGCAAAATATCGCGGTGCGAACAAGCGCGCGCTTTACTGGCTGGCGGGTAAGGCAAATCGGGTACCGCAGGCGGGGGACGATCTCGAATTGCAGCTCGGTGAAAATTGGCGTCGTACCGGTACCGTGTTGGCCGCTAGCCAATTGCAAAACGGCGAGGTGTGGGTTCAGGCGGTATTGAATAACGATCTGAACGCAGAGAACATCCTGCGCGTACGTGAAGACGCCGAAAGCCAACTCACGGTTCAGTCTCTGCCATATGAAATAACGGATTAACCCGACGAGTTAAGCCACAGTATGAATATGGCAAACCTCTCCTCAGAACGATAACAGTGATAATGGAATAGAAGAGTAAAGCGTCCGCGACAGGGACAAAGGCGTCAGGAACGCCTTTGAACGTCGCTTGCGACGGCCCTGAAAGGGTGAATCTCAGGGATGAGATTCATATCTGCGCGGCTCGAGCGTACATAGATGTATTCACAGCGTCTTTACGATCTATCCATTACCCCTGCACGCCATACGCTTAAGGCAAGCACACGAAGATTAGATATAAAGATAAATCGCCAGAAAATGGCAGACGCTGCCGCCCAATACAAAGCCGTGCCAGATCGCGTGATTATAGGGAATCCGCTTGCAGGCGTAGAAAATCACCCCCAGCGTATACACCACGCCGCCTACCGCCAGCAGCGTCACGCTCCCCGCCGCCAGCTTCATTACCATTTGGTAAATCACCACCAGCGACAGCCAGCCCATCACCAGATAGGTAATCAACGACAACACTTCAAAACGGTGAGCAAACACCAGCTTGAAGATCACGCCCAGCAGCGCCATGCCCCAGATGACGACCATCAGGCCATGCGCCAGCGGCGAATCCAGCCCCACCAGCAAAAATGGCGTATAGGTTCCGGCAATCAACAGGTAGATAGCACAGTGGTCGAATTTTTTTAGCCACGGCTTAATACGCTGAGAAGGAATGGCGTGATACAACGTCGACGCCAAAAACAGCAGGATAATGCTGCCGCCATAAAGGCTGTAGCTGGTCATTGCCACATGATCAGCATCATTATTGACCGCCTGCACCAGCAGTAAAACCAGCCCCACAATCCCGAAAACTACACCGACTCCGTGGCTTATGCTGTTCGCAATCTCCTCTGCCAGAGAGTACTCTGGCTTGTGTGCACTTTTTGACATCGATAGATTCCGCAATAGCGAGTGTTGGTATTGTCTGCCCCGCTCTCCCACTGTAGTGCAGGATGACACAGGCATAGGTGTTTAACCTTTGAGCAGATTAACTGAGAATAGTTTCAGTGTACACGTGTAAGCTAAAATATTTACTCTCGCCTGACTTCTGGCTTTCTCTCTCACTTAGCCTGTAATCATGCATGTCAATCTCGGGCGACATCCCCTACAATGATCGACATCGATATCTCCCTGTTTAGAGGTAAGTTTTTCATGTCATCTGCCCCATCTACTCTGAATTTCGGTTCCATGACCGGTGTCTTCGGCTTTCTGATAGAAATCGATAAATTAAAAAGCGTGCAGCGCCGTAACAAAATTATCGGCAGCGAACGTCACGAAGATTCTGCCGAACACAGCTGGCATTTTGCCGTCGCGGCGATGGCGCTGGCACCTTATGCCGGTGAAGGCGTCGATATCCAGCGCGTGATCCAAATGGCGCTGATTCACGACATCGTCGAAATCGATGCGGGCGATGTGCTTGTGTACGATCTTTCCGCTCGTCTGGCGATTCACGATCAGGAAGTCGCCGCCGCCGCCCGTATTTTCGGCCTGCTGCCCGAACCACAGCGTCAACAATTCCACGATCTGTGGGAAGAATACGAAGCGAATGAAACCCCCAGCGCTCAGTTCGCTCTGATGCTCGATCGCGTCATGCCAATGCTGATGAATTTGTCCAACGGTGGACAAAGCTGGGTAGAAAACGGCATCCGTCTGGAACAGGTTCTTGACCGCGCGGAGTTCATCGCCACGATCAACCCGGAACTCTGGCAATACCTCCAGCAACATCTGGAAGACGCCAAAGCCAAGGGCTGGTTGCTATAATTCGGTTTTCTCGCTAGACGCCCCGTCGCCGGGCATTCACGTCAGGAGAGGGTGATGTCGTTAAAAACAATCGCGAATAACCTGGGTTTGTCCGTGGCAGCGGTGAGTCGTGCTTTGAACGGTCATCACGATATCTCCGACGCCACGCGCCAGCGCATTCAGGAAGAGGCGGAGCGCATTGGCTACCGTCCCAATACGCACGCACGCCGCCTGAAAATGGGCAAAAGCAACGCCATCGGGTTGGTCTATCCCTACGCCTCTTCACTGAGTAACGATATCTTTTTTGAGATGATTGGCGCGATCAGTCGCAAGCTGGCACAGCATGAGGTCGATTTTCTCCTGCTAGCTGACGAGCAAGATGCCTGTCAGGGTGCCGCCCGGTTGATCGCCAGCCGCCGTATCGACGCGTTGATCGTGGCGCATACATGCGAACAGGATGCACGACTGACGCTACTGCAACGTAGCAATGTGCCTTTTCTGGCGCTGGGGCGCAGCCAGCTCCCTCACCCTTACGCCTGGTTCGATTTTGACAACCGCGCAGGCATGGCGCTGGCGACCGAACACCTGCTTGAACTCGGCCATCGCCGTATCGCTATGTTAAGTGAAGACCACCCGCAGGCGTTTATCATGCAGCGTCGTCAAGGCTATCGCGATACCCTGCAACGCCACGGCCTGCCGTTTCACGACGCCTATCTGCGCTGTGTTAACCCCACGCGCCGCGCGGGCTATCAGGCCATGCTCGACCTTCTGGCGTTGCCTGAACCACCCACCGCTATCGTGATGGATGGCAACGTCCACGGCGATGGCGCTGTCGCCGCGTTGCAGCAGGCCGGTCGCCTTTCCGGTTCACATCCAATCGCATTAGTGATGTATGACGGCTTGCCACAGGACAGCCTGACCGACCTCAACGTGACAGCCATCGAGCAAGCAACACGTGAGCAGGTTGGCGAACAGATTGCCAGTATGATGCAAGCGCTCATCGCGGGCGAATCCGTAGAAAACTTGCAGGTGTTATGGCAGCCAACGTTACGCCTCGGTAAAACGAGTTTTCCCGCCTAATCGATTCCGCTCTCTGCCACATTTCATATAAAGCCATCGGTTGATGTGCTACGCCAGCCGTCAGAGAGATGCCCTTCACATCTTCATCGCAACCTTTTTCTATTTCCTGGCAATTATTTTAACAACATCACACTTCTTAAACGTTTAAGTTGATGACTTAAACGTTTAAGTTTTCACTGAGATCCACTATTCGTTATTGAGTCATCGTAATTTGGAGTCTTCCTCATGAAGCGTGATATTGTCCAATTAACCAGCGCGCAGTGCGATGTCATCGTACGCTGCGCCCCGGCAGCAGAAATTCTCTACTGGGGGCCACGGCTGCGTGGTTTTTCGCCAGAAGATATCATTTCTCTGCAACGCCCTGTCGCTAACGGTCGTCTGGATGTGGATCTTCCTCTGACGCTGGCGATGGAATACGGGCGTGGCCAATTCGGTTCACCGGGTATTGAGGGACACCGTTCAGGCTATGACGCCGCGCCGATCTTCACGACGACGCAGACTGACGTTCAGGACAATACGCTCACCATCACGGCGGAAGATGCACAGGCAGGGCTTCGCCTGATCAGCGAGCTGCGTCTGGATCCGCAGACCGATGTATTGCAACTGCGCCATACGCTAGAGAATCTGCGTGCGGATGCCTGGCAAGTACAGCGCCTCGCCGTCACGCTGCCCGTCCCGGAACGGGCGAGCGACGTTATGGCTTTCCACGGCCGCTGGCTGCGCGAGTTTCAGACTCACCGCCTCACGTTGCAGCATGGCGGTTTTATTCAGGAAAGCCGTCGGGGAAGAAGTTCCCACGAGTATTTCCCCGCCTTTATCCTTGGCGAGTCCGCATTCAGCGAAGAGCGTGGCGCTGTCTGGGGCGTGCATTTAGGCTGGAGCGGCAACCATCGCCTGCGTGCCGATATCAAAACGGATGGCCGTCGCGTCGTACAGGCGGAAGCCCTGTATCTGCCGGGTGAAATCACGCTGGCACAGTCGGAATCCCTCACCACGCCGTGGGTCTACGCCGCCTTCTCCGATGCCGGTTTAAACGGCATGAGCCAGCGCTATCACACCTTCTTGCGCCAGTCCCTGATCTCATTCTGCGGCGATAAACCACGTCCGGTACACCTCAATACGTGGGAAGGGATCTATTTCGATCATGACCCCGATTACATCATGCAGATGGCGAGCAAAGCCGCCGACGTCGGCGTAGAGCGCTTTATTATCGATGACGGCTGGTTCCGTGGGCGTCACCATGACCAAGCCGCACTCGGCGACTGGTATCTGGACGAGGAAAAATACCCTAACGGGCTGATGCCCGTGATTGAGCATGTCAAAGCCTTGGGAATGGAGTTCGGCATTTGGGTCGAACCGGAGATGATTAACCCCGATTCCGACCTGTTCCGTGCCCATCCTGACTGGGTGCTGCAATTGCCCGGCTACGCGCAGCCAACGGGCCGCTACCAGTACGTGCTGAATTTAAACCAGCCCGAGGCTTTCGCTTATCTGCTGGAGCGGCTGAGCTGGCTGCTGGGCGAACACCCTGTCGATTATGTGAAGTGGGATATGAACCGCGAGCTGGTGCAGCCCGGCCATGAGGGGCGTCTGGCCGCCGATGCGCAAACCCGACAGTTCTATCGTCTGCTTGAAACCCTGCGTCAGCGCTTTCCGCATGTCGAATTTGAATCCTGCGCCTCCGGCGGTGGCCGCATCGATTACGGCGTGCTGGAGCGTACCCAGCGTTTCTGGGTGTCGGATAACAACGACGCATTGGAGCGCCAGACTATCCAGCGCGGCATGAGCTACTTCTTCCCACCGGAGGTGATGGGGCAACACATCGGGCACGCCCGCTGTCACGCCACCTATCGGCGCCACACCATCGCCTTTCGCGGCCTGACCGCCCTGTTCGGCCACATGGGCATCGAGCTGGATCCCGTGAAGGCCGATGACGACGAGCTGGAAGGCTATCGCCACTACATCCAACTGCACAAAAGGCTGCGTCCGCTGCTGCACAGCGGCACCACCTGGCGGGTCGAGATGCCGGACGATACGACACAGGTTGCCGGTGTGGTAAGCCACGATCGCCAGCACGCGGTTTTCCAGATAGCCCAGTTGCGTATGCCAGATTATTCACTGGCGGGTACGCTACGCTTCCCCGGCCTGCTACCTGACGCACGCTATGAAGTCACACTGCTGGACGGCCCGGAAATCAAAACGGTACAAGAAGGCGGTGGCACCATGCGTGAACTCCCGCCCTGGCTACGTCAGCCGATCGTGGTTTCTGGCGACTGGCTGATGCAGGCGGGCCTTGCTCTACCCGTACTGACGCCGGAAACCGCCATTCTGGTCGCACTTTCCGCAGTAGCAGAGACGGCTGGCAGCTAGCCTTTTCACTTGCTCTAGACATTCGCAACACGGCCGCGCGGGACTGCAACGTCCCGCGTCATGATGCTCGCTACCCTCTTGGGGGGAAATAAAGATGCCTACTACCTCGTGCTATTACAAAAATAACCGTAACTTCTGGATTTTCGGCGCATTCTTCTTTCTTTATTTTTTTATCATGGCAACGTGCTTTCCGTTTTTGCCGATTTGGCTGGCGGACGTTATCGGGCTTAACAAGACCGATACTGGCATCGTTTTCTCCAGTTTGTCCCTGTTCGCGATCCTGTTTCAGCCTTTCCTCGGCATTCTGTCCGACAAGCTGGGCATGAAGAAGCACCTGCTCTGGGTGATCTCTGTGCTGTTGCTCTTCTTTGCCCCTTTCTTTTTGTATGTCTTCGCCCCACTTTTAAAAATCAACGTGATACTGGGTGCTTTAGTCGGCGGCCTGTATATAGGGTTCTCTTTCAGCGCGGGTGCCGGGGCCATTGAAGCCTATATCGAACGCATCAGCCGACAGCACCACTTTGAGTACGGCAAGGCGCGCATGTTTGGCTGTTTTGGCTGGGGAATTTGCGCCTCAACGGCAGGCATGTTGTTTAACATCAACCCCGATATCGTGTTCTGGATGGGATCCGGCTCGGCGATTATTTTGATCGTGTTGCTGTGTCTGGCGAAGACGGAAAGCAACCCGACCGCTGCTGTCATGGACTCACTCGGGGCCAATGCCTCACCTTTTAGTGTGAAGCTGGCATTAGGTCTGCTGGCTAACCGTCAGTTCTGGCTGCTGGTGCTGTACGTGGTTGGTGTCGCCTGTATTTATGACGTCTACGATCAGCAATTCGCTAATTTCTTTAAATCGTTCTTTAGTTCACAGGAACAGGGCAACCAGATCTTTGGTTTTGTCACCACGGCAGGGGAAGCCGCGAATGCGCTGGTGATGTTCTGCACGCCCTGGATCATTAACCGGATCGGCGCTAAAAATGCGCTTTTAGTGGCAGGCACAATTATGTCGATCAGGATCTTGGGATCGGCCTGTGCCACATCCGTCACAGAAGTAATCATCCTGAAAATGCTGCACGCCTTCGAAATACCGCTGCTGCTCATCGGGATCTTCAAATACATCGCCAATACGTTTGATTCGCGCTTGTCGGCCACGATTTATCTGGTGGGCTTCCAGTTCGCCAAGCAGTTTATGGCGATATTCCTCTCCTCCGCTGCGGGCAATCTGTATGACCGCATCGGTTTCAACCAGACTTACCTTATTCTAGGGGGTATCGCGATCACCTTTACCGCGATCTCCGCCTTTACGCTGTCATCGTCACGTAGCTCGGCGGGGATGAGTTCTCAGGCTGCGCATTAAAGGTGAGTCGGGCGGTGATAATGGGTAGATCGTAAAGACGCTGTGAATACATCCCTGTAAGCTCGAGCCGCGCAGATATGAATCTCATCCCTGAGATTCACCCTTTCAGGGCCGTCGCAAGCGACGTTCAAAGGCGTTCCTGACGCCTTTGTCCTTGGCGCGGACGCTTTACTCTTCTATCCCATCATCACCGTTTTCGTTCTGCCAATAGGTTTGTTAATCGCTCAGAACCGTTTTTCAACGCTCACATCCCGTTGAGTCAGTATCAACGGGGCGGAACTTCCTTATTTCACGTCACGCAATGCCGTTTTATCCACGTAAGGCTTCATGATGCCATCCGCCTCTTTTTGTGCAGCAGCGGCAGCGTCATCGACCTTTTTCGCCGGATCGTTTAGCAGCGCTGCCAGCTGATTTTCCATCGCTTTGCGTACCGCGACCGTTTCATAGGTGGCGTACCACGGATGGGCATATTGCAGTTGTGAAAGAGCAATGGCCGCTCGCGGATCTTTCGCCAGATAGTCTTTCATTTCTGGCAGATCGTAGGCTGCCATGCGCGGGGCGAAGTAGCCGGTAAAACGACTCCAGTTTCCGCTGACTTCCGGGCTAACCAGATAGTTCATAAACTGCCAGGCCGCTTTTTTCTGCTCCTCAGAAATCCCTTTGAAGCTCACCAGACTCGCCCCGCCGATGGTTACGCCACGGCGTTCTTTTTCCGGCATCATCGCCACACCCAACTGAAAATCTTTGGTATTTTCACGCATAAAGCCCAGCGCACCGGTGCTCAGCATCGTCATACCCAGCTTGCCGGAGAAAAATGCGGCGCTGATCTGTTTGGAATTCAGCACGCCAGCGGGCATCACTTTGTCGCGGTACACCAAATCACGCCAGAACTGGAGCGCACCTTTCGTCGATGCGGTGTTGTAATACACTTCGCCGGGATAATCGGCATTGTAATATGCCCCGCCGTTGGCACGCGTCAGCGCAGACAGCATCCAGCCGCCGTAGTCATCGTTCGTCGACGGAATCATAATGCCCCACTGCCCTTTCGCCGGGTCAGTCAGTTTTTTCGCGACCGCAATCACGTCATCCCAGTTTTTCGGCGGTTCGTTAAAGCCCGCCTTCTTCAGCATGTCTTCGTTGTAATAGAGGATTGGCGTCGAGTTATGGAATGGGATCGCATAAGTCACGCCCATCACCTGCGCATTTTGATGCAGCGCAGGCCAGAAGTTTTTGGTCAGGAAAGGCGTGGCTTTTTCATTGCCGAACTTGAACAGCTCGTCCATCGGCAGGATTTCATCTTTGATGACCAGATCGGCAGTAAAGTTTGCCGACATAATCACCAACGCCGGAGGATCGCCCGCTTTAGCGGCCGCTTCTGCTTTCACTTTGGTCGTATCGTAATTGCCGGTGAAGATCCCACGCACGTCAACCTGATCCTGCGATTGGTTGTACTCCTTGATGATGCGCGTCATTTCCATCGTCAGCTTGCCATCAACTGGCGCGGGAAACATGAAGTCGATGCTTTGTTTTGCCAACGCGGAGCCAGACATCAGCAAGGCTATCGCCAGCGCCATCATACGGGGCTTACGCATTTCTTTTCTCCTGGGATAAATTACGGGCGGTTTGCCCGGAAAACCAATGACAATCCTGCGGTGAAAAATGAAGCACAATGGATGCGCCGACATCCGGCACGCCATCGCGATTTGGCCGACGGTAGCGCATATTTCCCAACGGCGTATCCACATAAATCAGATACTCCGCGCCAAACAGCTCCCGTTGTTTCACTATTCCCGGCAATGACAACTCGCCGTCTGACGCGGCGTGTTCGGTAATATGCTCAGGGCGGATCCCGAGCAGCACACTGGTTAATGAACGCGTTTCTTCACTGGCAGGCAGCGCCACAGGCAATGTCTGTGACAACACGTGACCATCGGAACAAGGCAACGTCATGAGATTCATCGCGGGCGTGCCGATAAATCCGGCGACAAAGACGTTAGCCGGGTGAGAATACAACTGCTCCGGCGTGCCGACCTGTTGCAGTACGCCGCGATCCAACACGGCGATTCTGTCCGCCATCGTCATCGCCTCAATCTGATCGTGCGTGACGTAAACGGTGGTGGTTTTCAACTGTCGATGCAGATCCATAATGCCATCCCGCACGTCGCTACGCAGGCGTGCATCCAGATTCGACAGCGGTTCATCCATCAGAAACAAGCGTGGATCGCGCACGATCGCCCGCGCCATCGCCACGCGTTGACGCTGACCACCGGACAGTTTTCCCGGTTTGCGTTTGAGTAATGGCTCAAGCTGGAGCAGGCTGGCAACGCGCTGCACGCGCTGTGGATACTCCGCCTTCGGCTCGCCGCGCATCCGCATTCCAAACGTGATGTTCTGTTCGACCGTCAGGTGCGGGAACAGCGCGTAATTCTGGAAGATCATCGAGAAATTGCGCTGCTTCGGGCTCCAGGTCGTAATGTCATCCTCGCCCAGCAGGATCTGCCCGTCGCTCACCTCTTCCAGACCCGCCAGCATACGCAGCAGCGTACTTTTGCCACAGCCGGACGGCCCGACCAGCACCAGAAATTCACCGTCAGCGATATCCAGCGACAGCGACGCCAGCGCCTGCATGTGCTCGAAGCGTTTGCTGATGTTACGTAACTGAATCACAGCCATTACGCATCCACCGGACAGCTGATACGCGGATCGTAGAGGTAAGGCCCTGGGTACGACGCGATCGATTGGCTGTAGCTCACCAGCCCGGTTACCGGCACATAGCGGTGCATGACCACGCTGGCGGGTTCAAGGTTGTAGTAGGACGTGTCGTCATAGTAGAAATACGGCACCTGATGGACGGTGCCAGGCACCGTGGCGATAATCGCCTGCCGATGTTGCGTCATAATCAGGCGGTGCGTATGGCCGCAGAAAATGCGCGTAAGCTGCGGAAAACGTTCGATCAGCGTCAGCAGCTCGCTTCCGTTTTCGCAGGCGATCCGATCCATGTGCGCCGATCCCAGCGGGAGCGGTGGATGGTGCATGAAGATCGCCGTTTCACGCGTTGAGTGATCCTGCAATTGCTGCTCCAGCCAACCCAGCGTGGACGGCGTCAGCCAGCCTTTCGCCTGTCCAGCCAGACTGGTATCGATGAACAGCAGGCGCATCGGGAAGTCATCCACCGCATAGCGAATGTTTTCTGGATCATCGCCCAATTGCGGGCAAAGCGGGCGCATCGCGTTGAGGAAATGCGGCTTGTCGTCATGATTGCCCGGAATCACGTACAGCGGGTAATCCAGCATCTGCAACACGCGCTGTGCCACCAGATACTCCTGCGGGCTTCCGCAGTTGACGATGTCGCCACTGATCACCACCGCGTCCGGCCGCTCACTCAGCGCGTTTAGCTGGTTAATGACCTTGGCATTTTCCCCGTTAATATCAATAAATTCATAGAGCTTGCGACCCTCACTGCGAAAATGCAGATCGGAAATTTGTGCCAGCAACATAACCACCACCTCTATCGTTATTTCGCCCATTGGCGAACGCCGATCGTGTAAGGATCGAGATACACGGGGCGACCACAGGGGTGAGGCCCCCCTGCGGGAGCCTCCCCCTGTATTTCCCCTAACAACGGGCTCAAGTCATCCGTATTACCCGCATAGCCTTACAGCGATTCACTTAATGCCCGAGAAGCCGAAGCTGCTCAGGAACTGCTTCTGGAACACGACAAAAGCCACCATCAGTGGCAGGCACACCAGTAGCGTACCCGCGCAGATTAATCCCCACTGCCCGCCGGACTCTGCGCCCATGGCAAATGACACCAGCCCGATGGTCAGCACCTGTTTGTCTGGATCGTTAAGCACCATCAGCGGCCAGAGATATTCGTTCCAGTGATAGGTAATGCTGACCGTGGCGAAGGCCAGAATCGACGGCCAGGTCATCGGAATCAGGACGTGAAACACCACCTGCCACCAGCGACAGCCTTCCATCAACGCGGCTTCTTCGATCTCTTTGGCGATATTGAGAAACGCCTGACGCATCAGAAACACGCCAAACGCCGAGGCGAAATACGGCATCATCACGCCGGTCAGCGTATTGAGCAGGCCAAGCTGTTTGAGCGTCATCATGTTCGGCACCATCATGACGACGGGCATAATCATCATTTGAATCAGCAACAGGTAGAACAGCAGCGTTTTGCCGCGGAATTCGTGGTAAGCAAAGATGTAGCCCGCCGTGGTGATCGTCACTAGCTGTACCAGAAACGTGCCGACCGCAAAGAAAAGCGTATTGGTGTACAGCCGTAGCCAGTCGGCACTGTCCCACGCATCGCGGAAGTTATCGAATGTCAGTGGGAGACGCGGCAACAGCGAGGCCATGTCTACGCCAAAGCTGCTGGTGCTGACGGAAGCAGACAGCATCCAGATAAACGGGCTGACCCACAGTAGCGCGGCGCAAATCAGCAGCAGCGGTAGCGTGAATCGCGTCGTGACGCGCAGCGGATGGCGGTTTGCACTATTCCGAACGCCAGTATTCAGAGTTTCAACGTTCATAATGCGCCCCTTTCTCCAGCACTTTCAGATTCATAATGGAAAAGGCGAACAGCATCGCCAGCGTCAGGAAGGTGGCCGCGGAAGCTTTGCCCAGATCGTGCGTGTCATTCGCCAGATCCTGGATGTAATAGAGCAGCACGGTCGTCGCGTTATTCGGCCCGCCTCGCGTCATCACGGCAACGTGGTCAATTTGGGTAATGGCGTAGATAAAAGCGATGGTCACCACGAAAGCGATAGTGGGTCGCAGCAGAGGTAGCGTGACGTAGAAAAACACCTGACGCCGGGAAGCTCCTTCCATTAACGCCGCCTCGCGTGCGGAGGCAGAAACGGCTTGCAGACCGGCGAGAAAAAACAGCATGTAGTAGCCCGCGAATTTCCAGATACCGATGATGCTCACCGCCACCAGCGCACTGTCACTCATACCGAGATAGTTGTTGTTCATCAGGCCGAACACTTTCGCCAGAGAGTAATCCAGCAGCCCCAGCCCCGGCATAAAGATGAACAACCACAGCGTCGCGGCGCTCACCAGCGGAATAATCATCGGAAAGAAGAAAGCAGTACGCAGCCAGCGGTTAACGCGCGTGTTTTCCCACAGCAGCACCGCCAGCAACAGCGCCAGTAGCACGCCGGGCACTACCGTCATCAGGATGTACAGCACGTTGTTCAGCAACGCCTGCCAGAACACCGCGTCCTGCACCAGACGCACAAAATTATCCATCCCGACGAACAGCGGCGTATCAGCATTCAGCCGCGTGTCATACAGGCTATCGATGACCGAACGCAACAGGGGGAAATAGGTGAAGGCAAGCAAAAAAACCAGCGTTGGCAACAGCACAAGATAGGGAAAGCATTTTGCACGCATAACTCAAAGGTCGCTCAGTGTGAAACACAGAGGCCTTACCCTAGAACGCTAGCGTGTCAGTGGGGCGTCAGTTTAATGACAGTTTGTTTTCGAATTGGGAAAATATGCCTGCGAAGGGTTTATCTCCATGTTGGCTGGTGATTTGCGGGAAGGCTCGAAGTCCCTAAAAATACGTCTGGGAAGAGTGATTAACTTTGCTGTATCATTTTTAACCTGTAAAATTATAAGGAATCAATCATGCTAGGGCTTGAAGCTATGGCTATCGTCAACCAAGGGCCGGATAAGATAGAGAGCGTTTTCAATAACGTGTCTCAGCCTATTGAGCGATCCATATCTGACTTTGATAGAAGTCACGGGAATTCTATCTCGAAAAAACAAGCATCCGATGCACTGAAGGTCATCTACAGAGTCATGGCTCCCGTTGAAAGGTGCTGTGAAAAATATAAAGAGTTTATCGATATTCTTAGCAATGGAACTGATGAGGACATTGCGGCACTAGACATTCAGCGCAGTGACATCGACAAGCTACACGATCAGGTCAATCAGATAGATCATGGCATAACGAGGCTTCTTTATACCTTCTTTGTTGCCGAAAATAACAAAGCCTGGTTACCACATCTCACCACGCTTATGACAATGAAAAACTACGCGATCAACACGTTCATTGAATACAAGAAGTTGACTATGGCTTTAGCCACTCTCGGCACTCAGTTTCTTCCTCTTGAATATGAAGAAGCAGAGGAATTTAGTGATGAAGAATTAGTTGCTTTCAAAAAGTCAGTTGAAGACAACCACAAAAGACTTGGCATGGAGCCGCCAGCATGGAAAACCGCGTAAGCATTATTGTTGATGCCGCCGCAGGTCAATTGGAAAATTTCTTTGCTAAAGCATTAGCAAATTATAAAAACAACGGCAAAGTCTCTGCATATATTGGAAAGATGGGGGGCTTTGAACGTTCACCTCAATCGACCCTTTCTGGGATTTACAAATCTCATATTCGTATTCCAGGAGAAGAGACCCCGTGGCCTGCATCACAACTTCTTCATCGCAGAGTAAGTGATAATTTTTTAGTGTTTGCGATACACAATATCCATCCCCTGCATATTCAAGTGATTGCGATTATTAAGCCAGATGGTCATGAAAAAATTAAGAAGCTATTACCCACCATTATAAAAATAACGGAAAGCAAATTTCAGTCTCTAAATGAAAGACAGCTTAATTCACTCTCTTGTTATAAATAAGAGAGGCTGAATATTGAGGAATGATTGAATAAACCAAAAATTCCTTCTGGTATCAGTTTCAAACTCCCCGTAGAGCCAAATAAATTAGGCCTCGCATGCGTTAAAACACATGCGAGGCCTATATCCCCATCATACTTCAAGTTGCATGTGCGTTGGCTGCGTTCAAATCTGCTCCCGGCAGATTTGTCACCCGAATCACTTACCTGAGTAAGCTCATCGGGATTCTTTCTCTTGCCGCGTTACGATGCTCATTACTGAGCATCGTCCTAGAGGGCTAACGCTTCGCGTTGTTCAAAACGTTAACGTTTTGTCCTGAAACTCGAACTATTTAGGGTATAGACATTATCTAATTAATACTCGCTCATCGGCACACACGAGCAGAACAGGTTACGGTCGCCGTAAACGTCGTCCAGACGCTTCACGCTCGGCCAGTATTTGTGTTCGCTGCCTGCCGGGAATACCGCCAGCTCGCGACTGTATGGATGCGCCCAGTCAGCCACCAGCTCCGCCTGCGTGTGCGGCGCATTCACGAGCGGGTTGTCATCCAGCGGCCATTCGCCCTGCGCGACGCGGTTGATTTCGGCACGGATGGCCAGCATCGCGTCGATAAAGCGGTCGAGCTCGACCTGGCTTTCCGATTCCGTTGGTTCCACCATCAGCGTGCCCGCGACCGGGAACGACATGGTCGGCGCATGGAAACCGTAGTCGATCAGGCGCTTGGCGATATCCATTTCGCTAATCCCCGTGCTCTCTTTAAGCGGACGGATATCCAAAATGCACTCGTGCGCCACGCGACCATCACGGCCGGTGTAGAGCACCGGATACGCCTGCTGCAAGCGCGTCGCGATGTAGTTGGCATTCAGGATCGCCATCTGGCTAGCCTGTTTCAGCCCTTCCGCGCCCATCATGCGGATGTACATCCAGCTAATCGGCAGAATGGAGGCACTGCCAAACGGCGCCGCCGATACCGCGCCCTGCTCCGTCAGCACGCCCTCGATTTTTACCACCTGATGCCCCGGCACAAACGGTGCCAGATGCGCTTTCACCCCAATCGGCCCCATGCCAGGCCCACCGCCGCCGTGCGGAATACAGAAGGTTTTATGCAGGTTCAGGTGCGACACGTCTGCGCCGATGTAACCCGGCGTGGTAATACCGACCTGCGCATTCATATTGGCACCGTCCAGATACACCTGGCCGCCGTATTGATGTACGATCTGGCACACTTCACGGATCGTCTCTTCATAGACGCCGTGGGTGGATGGATAGGTCACCATAATGCAGGAAAGCTGTTCGCCCGCCGCCTGCGCTTTTTCACGCAGATCGTGCAGATCGATATTGCCCTGTTTGTCACAGGCAACGACTACCACGTCCATCCCCGCCATCTGCGCTGAGGCTGGGTTAGTACCGTGGGCGGAGCTGGGAATCAGACAGAGATTACGGCCAGCTTCATTACGACTTTCATGATAGCGACGGATCGCCAGCAGCCCCGCATATTCACCCTGCGCGCCCGAATTGGGCTGCATGCAAACCGCGTCATAGCCGGTCAGTTGTACCAGCCAGCCTGAGAGCTGTTCGATCATCTGGCGATAGCCCAGCGCCTGTTCCGGCGGGCAGAATGGATGCAGTTCGGCAAATTCCGGCCAGGTAATCGGCAGCATTTCCGCCGCCGCGTTGAGCTTCATGGTGCAGGAACCGAGCGGGATCATCGCCTGATTCAGTGCCAGATCTTTACGTGCCAGACGGTGCAGGTAGCGCATCATCTCGGTTTCGCTGTGGTAGCGGTTGAACACCGGATGCGACAGGATCGCGTCGTGGCGCACCAGCCCAGCTGGGATCGTCGCCGTTTTCTGGCCGATGGCCGCATCAAGCGCGTCGATATCCAACCCGTGATCGTCACCTAACAGCACCGCGAACAGCGCCAGCACGTCTTCACGCGTGGTTGCTTCATCCAGCGTAACACCCACGGCACTCGCCAAATCGCTGCGCAGGTTGATGCCAAAACTTAGTGCCCGGCTCAGCACGGCGTCTTTGTCCGCAACCTCAATGGTCAACGTGTCGAACCAGCTACGATGACGCAGCAGTAATCCGCCCTGCGTTAATCCTGCGGCCAGAATATCGGTCAGACGATGGATGCGCCCTGCGATACGTTTGAGCCCTTCCGGCCCGTGGAATACCGCATACATCCCCGCAATGTTGGCCAGCAACACCTGCGAGGTACAAATATTGGAATTCGCCTTCTCGCGGCGAATGTGCTGTTCACGCGTCTGCATCGCCATGCGCAACGCGGTGTTGCCTGCCGCATCACGCGACACACCGATAATGCGTCCCGGCATGGCACGTTTATGTTCATCTCGACAGGCAAAGAACGCCGCGTGTGGCCCACCGTAGCCCATTGGCACACCAAAGCGTTGTGCAGAGCCGAAGACGATATCCGCGCCCTGCTTGCCAGGCGCGGTCAGCAGTACCAGCGCCATGATATCCGACGCCACGCAGGTGGCGACCTTACGCGCTTTCAGCGCCGCCATCAGGTCGCTGTAATCGTGCAGTTCGCCCGTTGTCCCGGCCTGTTGCAGCAACACACCAAACACCGCATCGTCTTTCAGCGCTTCTTCAGCCTTACCGACAACAATGTCAAAACCGAAAGTTTCCGCACGAGTACGCACTACGTCCAGCGTTTGCGGGTGCACGTCGTCAGCGACGAAGAAACGTTCAGCCTGTTTGAGTTTGCTGATGCGCTTCGCCATCGCCATTGCTTCCGCCGCAGCGGTCGCTTCATCCAGCAATGAGGCGGAGGCCAAATCCAGACCGGTTAAATCCTGTGTGACCTGCTGGAAATTCAGCAGCGCTTCAAGACGCCCCTGAGAGACTTCCGGCTGATACGGCGTATAGGCGGTGTACCAGCCTGGGTTTTCCAGCACGTTGCGTAAAATGACCGGCGGCATCAACACCGCGCTGTAACCCATACCGATGTAGCTTTTATAACGTTGATTTCGTCCTGCAATGGCCTTCAGCTCAGCTAACGCTTCATGTTCCGTCACGGCCTCTCCCACCGCTGGCGGGCTGGGCAATTGAATGTCCACTGGGACAATCTGGCGGATCAGCGCATCCAGCGACGTCGCCCCCACCACCGACAGCATGTGCTGCTGTTGGCTGACGGAAGGACCGATATGGCGCTCGATAAACGCGCCGTCATGTTCGAGTTGACTGAGAGTCTGGGTCATTACAGTAATTTCCTGGATCAATCGTGATCGCTGCCGCGCTGAAGATGACGCGGGCGCATAAAACAACACGCCCCGGCATAGAGGCCGGGGCGCGATAACTACTCGTCGTCTTCTTCCAAAGAAGCCTGATAGCCTTCGGCATCAAGCAGTTCGTCCAAATCAGACTCATCAGAAATTCTGATGCGGAACAGCCAGCCGTCGGTATAAGGTGCGCTGTTGACCAGTTCAGGGGAACCTTCCAGATCGTCGTTAACTTCCACGACCTCACCGCTGATAGGCGCATAAATATCCGACGCCGCTTTTACCGACTCCGCCACCGCACAATCATCACCTGCGGCGACGATCGTGCCCACTTCCGGCAAATCGATAAAGACCATGTCACCCAGAAGTTCCTGCGCATGTTCAGTAATGCCTACGCTGTAGATACCGTCACCCTCATGCAGTACCCATTCGTGCGACGTAGTGTATTTTAATTCTGCTGGTACGTTGCTCATTGCGTCCCCTTTCCTAAAGTCGTTAATCCCATACGCTTATCTTTTTTACAGGCAAGCCGCTATTAATACTGAACGATGGCTTTTCCGGCACGAACAAAGCCGGGCTTGGTCACGCGAACAGGCAGTTCGCGGTTACGAATCTGCACCATCGCTTGTTCACCTATCCCCACCGGAACACGCGCCAGCGCAATGCTCACGCCAAGCGTGGGCGAGAACGATCCGCTGGTGATGACCCCTTCGCGCATGACGCCACCACTATCAGTAAAGCGCACAGGTAAATCATTGCGCAATACGCCTTTTTCCGTCAGCACTAAACCAACCAGTTGATCGGTCCCTTTTTCACGCTGATGCGTTAATGCCTCACGCCCGATAAACGCGCGATCCTCCGGCTGCCAGGCGATTGTCCAGCCCATATTGGCCGCCAGCGGCGAAATGCCCTCGTCCATATCCTGACCGTACAGATTCATCCCCGCTTCCAGCCGCAGCGTATCACGTGCGCCCAGCCCGCATGGCTTCACACCAACCGCCAGCAGTTGTTGCCAGAAATCGACCACCCGCTCATTCGGCAGCGCGATTTCATAACCCGCTTCACCCGTATAACCCGTCGTGGCGACGAAGAAGTCGCCCGCCTGCTTGCCAAAAAACGGCTTCATGCTCGCAACGGCTGCCACCTCGGCATCACTCAGGCCTTTTGCCTTCAGGACTTCTTGAACTTTTTCTTGCGCCTGCGGACCTTGCACCGCAACCAGCGCCAGATCGTCGCGCTCGCGGATTTCAACCCCGAACGGCGCAGCGTGCTGCCCGATCCAGGCGAGATCTTTTTCACGCGTCGCGGAGTTCACAACCAGTCGGAACTCGTCTTCCGTGAGAAAGTAAACGATCAGATCGTCGATGACGCCGCCGGAGGCATTCAGCATGCCGGTGTACAGGGCTTTGCCCGGCTGTGTGAGTTTGGCGACATCATTCGCCAGCAGATAACGCAGGAATTCACGCGTTCTCGCACCGTGCAAATCGACGATGGTCATGTGGGAAACATCAAAAATGCCAGCTTCCCGACGCACAATATGGTGTTCGTCCAGTTGGGAGCCGTAGTGCAGTGGCATCATCCAACCATGAAAATCCACCATTTTGGCGCCATCGGTCAGATGCTGTTGGTACAACGGGGTCTGCTTTGCCATTTCTCATCCCTCTTCAGCGCATGGCGTTCAGGCGATAAAACACACTACGCAAACGATATCTTATGATTGAACTTACCACCGAAGCTCAGGTTAAACCACTCTCTCAGTCATAAGATAAATTATATAGAAGACAAAGAAAGTCGAGCCATTCACAAAAAACAAAGCAGCGTAATATGCTTATTAATTAACAAAATTAAGCACGTAAATTATTTAAATCAGATAAAAACACAAATTAATGACATTAAAACTGGATAACATAGGCAATGACACCCAACTAAAAACGCCATTCGGATTAGATAATATAATGACAAAAACACGCTTAAATTAGATTTTCTCAATCAAAAACCAATAACGTCCCCCGCCTTACTCCCTCTCTCATGCCGCCATCATCACGATTTTGTGAACCGCTTCTCGGGCATCTTTACCTCAGTGCCAGCGAACAAAATGACATGGCACCTGACGGAAGGCGCTGATAGCCCATGTTTCCCACACTATCCGCAAGGAATTGCGCAGCATGTATTTTTCGCTTTATCAAAATCAAACGTGATTAGGAGAGAGATGATGGCTAACAGAATGATCCTTAACGAAACGTCCTACTTTGGCGCAGGCGCGATTGCCCATATTGTCGATGAGGTAAAACGGCGAGGGTTCAGGAAAGCGCTGCTGGTGACGGACAAGGATTTGGTTAAATTTGGCGTCGCGACCAACGTCACGGCGAAGCTGGACGCGGCAGAGTTACCCTACGATATCTACGATGAGGTAATTCCCAACCCAACCATCGCCGTGGTGGAAAGGGGCGTCGAGCGTTTCAGAGCGTCACAGGCCGATTACCTGATCGCGATTGGCGGCGGTTCACCACAGGATACCTGTAAGGCTATCGGAATTATTATCAATAACCCAGAATTCGCCGATGTCCGCAGTCTGGAAGGCGTTGCGGCCACCCGATGCCCTGCCGTCCCGATTATCGCGATCCCGACCACCTCCGGTACAGCCGCAGAAGTCACCATCAACTACGTCATCACTGATGAAGAAAAACGCCGCAAATTCGTGTGCGTCGATCCGCATGACATCCCGATTGTCGCCATCGTCGATCCCGATATGATGATGAGCATGCCTGCCTCGCTGAAAGCCGCCACGGGGATTGACGCCCTGACGCACGCCATTGAAGGCTTTACCACCAAAGCCGCCTGGGAACTCACCGATACGTTGCACCTGAAGGCCATTGAAATGATCAGCCGTTCATTGCGCGATTCCGTTGCCGGGAAACCGAAAGGCGTGGAAGAGATGGCGCTGGGGCAATATATCGCCGGCATGGGGTTCTCGAACGTCGGACTTGGGCTGGTACACGGTATGGCGCACCCGCTCGGCGCGTTCTACAACACGCCACACGGCGTCGCTAACGCGATCCTGCTGCCGCATATCATGGCCTACAACGCCGATTACACGGGTGAAAAATTCCGGGATATCGCCGTTGCAATGGGAGTAAAAGGCGCGACAGAGATGCCGATTGCTCAGGCGCGGGAAGCGGCGATTCACGCCGTTCGGCAGCTTTCTCACGATGTAGATATTCCACCGAGACTGCGCGATGTCGGCGTGAGGGAAGAGGACATCCCCGCACTGGCGCAGGCCGCCTTTGACGATGTCTGCACCGGCGGTAACCCACGCGATACCAGCATCGACGAGATCAAAGCGCTATATCGATCTATTTATTGAGAATATCTCAACGCCACCCGCGATATCCTGCGGGTGGCCGTTCGCTATCGTGGGATCTTCTCTTCAATACGTTGGATCAAGTAGGGATAAAACGGATTCGATGACAGTCGCAGCAACGTATCCAGATCGACCACCAGCGCAGCACGTTCTCCTCTTGGGGTAATTTTCCCCAGCGGCAAGCCAAACTCGGTAGGGTTCTGTGAGAAACGGCCATACAGCGAATCTGAATCCGGGAACGGCAGCGACACATGCGATAGTGAATACACGTCAGATGGATAATCCATTCCCAACTCGCGCGTCTGTTCTTGCGTCGTCCCCGCGGCGACATCAAACGCTACGGCACGCGAACTATGCGGGGCCGCGTTGGATATCACCGTTGTATCGTAATGGCGTGGAACGGCAGGTAGCAGTTGGCTGACAGCACCATTCGTCGACTCACGCAGAAGCGGGCCAAAATTGACGGTACGGTTTACATCAAAGAGTACCAGTTGACTGCCGTTAGCAGGCAACAAATTATAGAACGCCGTAATAACGGCACGCGTACTAACGGTGAAATCCATCACCGACTGGAACGTCAGCACCGGCGGCAGATTAACCAACGTGTTCGCCTGCGCTTTTCGGCTTAGCTGACTCTGAAGTTCATGCGTCAACAGCCAGGATTGGCGCGCACCATTTACCGGAAATGAATTGTATTTGAAGGGATTAAATTCCGGCAAAATACCCAGCCAGGCAGATTTGGCAAAGGCGGGAAAAATCGCGGGTAACCCAGCCAGTCCCGCAAAGCGCGCATAGCTGGTAATGCCGATCATCGGGGAAATCAGGATGAGCTGGTCAGGACGCACCAGCGCGGGATTATCTAAGGAATCCAGTGCGTACTTGAGCGCTAGCGCACCACCGTTGGAAAAGCCGACGATATGCAGCGGCAGCCTTTGGCCCTGTCGCACTGTCAGGTGTGACGTCGCCTCACGCACAGCAAGCCTCGTAGCCGCTAGCCAATCTTCCCATTCCACATCGGTCAGTGCCCCCGGCACCGTCCCGTGAGCGGGTAAACGAATCCCGACCACGAAAAAACCACGTTGGCGATAACGCTCCGCAACATGTCGCAAGCTATAGGGGGAATCGGTCAGGCCGTGCAACATCACTACCGCGCCTTTCAGTTCCCCTTCCGGCGACAGTTCATAGGAACGATTCCAGTCATGTTGAAATTTCCCAGGATAAACCGGGCTACCCGAAAAGTAGCGGTTGACCGGACGCTGTTCATCTTCGTCCAGTTCCTGCGTGACGTGCTGATTAACCTGCTCGAAGATGAGCGCTTCCTGCTTTACATACGCAGTCCAATCGCTTTTATCCAACGCATCAGCGGACAGTTCATCCGGCACATAGGTATGCCAGGGTGCAAGCGGCGGCCCGCTTTGCGTATCATAAACGCGAATAGCCAGCAGCGTCATCGCGATCACCCCAATCACAATGAGCCCACGTCTGACAATGCGCCGGGCTGATTTCATTAGCATGCTCGTTTCCCTTACCGTTACCGTGTAGCGACGCAGATGATTCTAAAGAAAATCATGCGGACACACACCGTATTATTCAGGGAAACACGACACACTCCCGCCCGATACCACACGGGCGGGTGATTACCTGCACTATCAGATCAACACGCTAATATTCAGATTCTCCATCAACCAATGGTTATCGGAATAATCAACCGGAATGGCAATGACTGCGGGGCCATCAACCTCCATTGCCTGACGGAGTTTGCTGACCAGTTCATCAGCAGATTCAACGGCAAACCCTTTCGCGCCGAATGCTTCCGCATACGCTTTGAAGTCAATCGGCCCAAACGATACGCCCGCCGGACGATGGTATTTGTGCTGCTGCTGGATTTCCACCATGTTGTAGCCGTTATCTACCCAGATGATATGCAGAAGATTGCTTTTCAGGCGCACCGCCGTTTCCAGCTCCATACTGGACTGCATAAACCCGCCGTCGCCGGAAACAGACACCACTTTTTTGCCGGGCTGCACCAGCGCTGCGGCAATGGCCCACGGTAGCGCCACACCCATCGTCTGCTGTCCGTTGGTCATCAGAATCTGTCGCGCCCGGAAGCTATACAGGTAACGCGCCAGCCAGATATGGAAACTCCCCATATCCACACACAGCGTGACATCCTCATTCACGATATCCTGCATCGCCCGTACTAAACGCAAAGGGTGGATCGCAAATCCTGCCATGTTGATGGCGCGCGTACTGAGATCGTGCCGCTGGCGCTGGCGATCCCGTAACACGGACTGTGTATCAGCAGACAAGATAAACGGTTCGCTGATGCACGTATTCAGCGTGTCCACCGTCATTGCAATATTCCCAAGCAGCTCGATATCGGGACGATAAGCGCTATCGATCTCCGCTCGCAGCACATCAATGTGGATCAGCGTCGCCTTACCGCTGTTCCATAACACCGGATCGTACTCAATCGGGCTGTAGCCCACGGTAATGATCACATCCGCCTGTTGCAGCAGCTTATCGCCCGCCTGATTGTTGAATAATCCGACACGACCAGCAAAGTGATCGAATTGCTGCTGATCGATCACGCCAGCAGCCTGATATGTGCTGGTCACAGGCAGCTTGCTACGGTGAAGGAAACGACGCAGCGCCTGCGCATTCTCCTGCTGGCTGGCCATTAACCCAAGCAGCAGCACCGGGTTTTTAGCCTGTCGCAGCCGTTTGGCCGCTTCGGCAATATCGCTATGTGGCGCGCCGTTTAGCAGCGGTAAATGCGGACAAGCCAGTACCGGGCTAGTAACCGGTTCATTGACGATATCCTGCGGCAGGCTGACAAACGCCGCCCCCGGACGACCGCTTTCTGCGGCCCGGAACGCATTCGCCAACACTTCCGATATGGCGGAAGACGCGGTAATTTCCGCACTGAATTTACTCACCGGCTGAAACAGGCTGACGGTGTCCAGACTCTGGTGCGTCAGTTTAAGCTTATCTGCCCGCTTAACCGCCCCACCCAGCGCCACGACCGCATCCCCCTCAGCGGTTGCCGTTGCCAGACCGGTGACTAAATTTGAGCAACCGGGGCCGGATGTCACCAGCGTCACCCCTGCTTTCCCTGTGAGGCGCCCTATTGCCGCCGCCATAAACGCGCCGTTCGCCTCATGCCGTACCGGAATCGTTTGGATCGGCGAGTCTTCCAGCTCATCAAACACACGATCAATTTTGGCGCCGGGAATACCAAAAATATGCTTCACGCCCTGCGCTTCCAGGTGTTTTACAATCAGCTCGGCTCCGCTACTCCAGCTTTGCTGTTCGGTGGACTTTTCCATGACATGACTCCGATGAA
Source organism: Pectobacterium actinidiae (assembly GCF_000803315.1). Lineage (NCBI taxonomy): Bacteria > Pseudomonadati > Pseudomonadota > Gammaproteobacteria > Enterobacterales > Pectobacteriaceae > Pectobacterium > Pectobacterium actinidiae. The sequence continues at coordinate 510,619 of NZ_JRMH01000001.1, read as the reverse complement.
ATGACTAGCTCTCTACTGACTTGATTACGCTGTTGAGGTTTTCTGAGGACAGATCGGCATTGAGAAATTCTCGATCCTGAGGCAGATCGATAATCAGTTTGGCAATCACACCAAACGTCAGCGTGCCTTGCTCGACGTCATAATTCAGAATATGGCCGCCGCCCTGGCGATCGTCAGTAATGAAATGTTCGTGGTAACCCGCGACATTAATTCCCTGAGTGTAAGCTGGACTACGAAAACCAATAACGCTGCCGCTACGGTGTTCAAAATGAAATGTTGGTTGCCCTTCAATCGCTTCCTGCATCGGTTTATAAGGTCGGCACTGCCGGGGGACGGTACGGGTTTCAACACAGCGAAAATTCCCATCAATCCGCAAGGCACAGAACAGATTGTCCGTTCCCACGATCTCATCGATCTGGCGATGCACGTCTTCACGCGACGTCCAGCGATCAAAACGAACCGTTTCCGTCGGACGAAAGAACGTCATGACCGCAAACGGCGTTTTTTGCTCCGGCTTCGCCGCTCGTGCGCTGCCGTCGGATAACAGTTGGAAAATTTGGCTATTCAAGGCAACCAGTTCCCCATCCAAACTATTAAATGTTCCTAATCCAAAGTCACCATGTTCCAGTAATTCAGCCATCGTTCGGCTGCCTTCGTATACGCCATTTATTAGTCCACTCATTAATGAGGTTTGATAAATAACGCTGTCTGCATGCTGTCGCCGAAAATCATAGGCGTAACTAGCAAAGGCTTCTTCACAGGATTGTTCACTGACATTCGTTTTCATACCGTCCTTCTCACCGCGCAAATTACTTAAATAACATTAATATTTAGATAAAGATTGACGCGTGAGAGAACAAAATTCCAATATGCAATTAAGGTCATTTCAAGATCGGAAACATATGGAGTCACGTAAATGGAGCTACGTTATCTGCGCTATTTTGTCGCCGTTGCACAAGCTAAGCATTTCACGCGTGCGGCGGAAAATCTGGGGATGTCACAGCCGCCTCTCAGCCAACAGATCAAGAAATTTGAGCAGGAGATCGGCACACCGCTGTTCAAGCGACTGACGCGCGGAGTAGAAATGACGGAGGCGGGACAAGCGCTGTATGAGGATGCACGTCAGATTTTGCAGCTTACCGATTCGGCCATCGCGCGGACAAGAAGCATTGCGCGAGGTGAGAAAGGTAGCTTGAACGTAGGGTTTTCGCCGTCGGCCATGTTCCACCCGACCGTGCTTGCGCTACTGCATCGTTATTGTCAGCAGTATCCGCACGTTCAGCCGCTGCCAAAGGAGGAAAACCCGGCAGCGCTCATTACTGCACTGCAAGAACGCAATATCGACATCGTCTTTCTGCGCTTACCCTGCGATCTTAGTGATGAGATTAACGGGGAAATTTTGGCTGAAGAGCCGATGAAATTGGTGCTACCCGCGGGTCATGTGTTGAGCCATAAAGCGCAGATCTCGCTTAGCGAACTGCGTCAGGAACCGCTGATTATTTTTCCGCGCGAGGTGTGTCCGGGACTGCACGACATGATAATCCGCACTTGCTATCTGTCAGGCTATGGCCCCAGACCCAGCCCCTTTGCTCCGCAGCTCACAGCCACCATCGGGATGGTCGCCGCAGGCTTCGGCATCACGCTTGTGCCGGAATCTCTCGCCTGTATTAAGGCGGATAATGTGACCTATCACGATATCGGCATGCCCGAAATCCATACACAAATTGCGGCTATCTGGCGCAAACATGAACGATCGCCTGTTATCGTGAATATGATTCACCTGATACGCCAGCATTTGAGCAGTCAGCATCCCGATTAACAAATTTAGGTGGAAAATTCCAACAATCTGCTCGTCAAAAAACTAGTAATTGATATAAATTCTTATATGATATTAGTTATCATTATCATTTTTGACGGGTGGAAAAATGCTGACAGCAATGATCACAGCCTGCGGGCTATGGGGTGTGAGCTGGTGTATGGGGAAGCATCTGTCTAGCGCCTGGGGCGTATTGCTGCCTTGTGCCATCATGCCGCTATTGGCGCTGCTCAACCTGAACCTGACGCATCTAAAAGTGATTATCGCCATCGCTCTGCTGGCGACGCTTGTCATGCTGTTTCATCAACGTTTACGCCACTATTTACTGCTGCCGTCCTGCATTGCGCTGGCTGGCGGTTTGGCGGCGCTGTCCGTCACGTTTAATTTAACGACGCTGTAAATATACGTGGATAAGTAAACGAGGCGCAGTACACAAACCCAGAAGGGTAAATCATCGCGAAAATCGGTATAGCCTGAAACGGGATAAAAGAGAAGGAACAGGGAGGAAAATCAGGAGAATACAGAGGAAGTCTGTGGTGCGAAGAGAGGGACTTGAACCCTCACGTCCGTAAGGACACTAACACCTGAAGCTAGCGCGTCTACCAATTCCGCCACCTTCGCACTGAGAACGTTGTTTGTCTTATACAATAAATCTATCACGACATGGTGCGAAGAGAGGGACTTGAACCCTCACGTCCGTAAGAACACTAACACCTGAAGCTAGCGCGTCTACCAATTCCGCCACCTTCGCAACTCTGTCATGCAATAACTGTGTCATGTAACACTGATTTACTGCGTCGGTTCGACAAACGAGAACCGTTGTAGTGATGTTGGTGCGAAGAGAGGGACTTGAACCCTCACGTCCGTAAGAACACTAACACCTGAAGCTAGCGCGTCTACCAATTCCGCCACCTTCGCAACACTGCTTTACGCAATATCACTACGGGGGCGAATTCTAGAGGTTTTCGCGTTCACGTCAATGATTATTTCCTCTGGAATGCGAGGTTTGCTGCAAAAATCATCATCTCGCTGCGGCGTGGCGCGTAAAGAGCTCATCGAGCCATTCTATGAACACACGAATCCGTGGCGCGAGAAAACGACCGGGCGCATACATCACATAGAGCGGCATCGCGGGCGGCGGCATTTCCGGCAAGATTTCCACCAGTTCCCCACTGTCAAGAAACGGGCGCAGACCGCGACGCGGAGCCTGAATAATCCCCAATCCGGCACGCGCGCTGGCGATGTAGGCATCGGTGCCATTAACCTGCAACACACCGGGCAGCATACGCGTAATGCACTCATCGCCCGACATGAATTCCAGCGGATAACGGTGTTCGGTACGCAAAGAGAAATACCCGACCATCTGATGCCCCGATAGCTCATCAAGCGAACGCGGCACACCGTATCGCGCCAGATAGTCAGCCGACGCACAGGTCACCTGCGGCATCGACGGCAAATGGCGGGTCGCCAGCGTATCGTCGTCCGTCTGCCAGGCGCGCAACACACAGTCGACACCTTCACGCAGCACATTAATCGCCGCATCGTTGGCACTCAGCATTAGCGTTACCTGTGGATAGCGCGCGTAGAACTCGCCCAACGCAGGAACGACAATGTCTCGCGCCAGCGAGTGCGGCATATCCACCCGCACTTTACCCACTGGCTGCTGCTTTTGTTGCGTGAACAGCGTATCGATCTCTTCAATTTCCGCGAGCAATTGCAGGCAGCGTTCGTAATAAACGCGCCCTTCATCGGTGATCTGCACCTGACGCGTCGTACGTTGCAGCAAACGAACCCCCAGCCGTGCTTCAAGCTGTTTGATGGTGTTACTCACCGTCGCGCGTGGCAGCGTCAGTCGCTCCGCGGCACGGCTAAAGCTGCCCAGTTCGACAATACGCACAAAAACCCGCATCGCTTGAATGTGATCCATCGCGGCCACCATTGTTGGTTATTTTCGAATAGTGTTGCATAAAAAGCGGTATTTATCTTTGTTAGATAAACAACCAGACTGTTTGCACTGCCAACGAGATGAGGAAGATGACAATGCAACAACGCAAATTAGGCGCGAACGGCCCACAGGTGTCGGCTATTGGGCTAGGCTGCATGGGAATGAGTGATTTCTACTCCACGGCACAGGATGAAAAAGAATCCATTGCCACGTTGCATCGCGCACTGGAACTGGGTGTTACGCTGCTGGATACCGCCGACATGTATGGTCCCCACACCAATGAGCTACTGCTGGGCAAAGCCATAAAAGGCAAACGTGAGCAGATTTTTCTGGCAACAAAATTTGGGGTCATACGCGATCCGGCCAATCCCCACGCCCGCGGTATTTGCGGTAAACCGGACTACATTCGCCGTTCGGTAGAAGGCAGCCTGACTCGCCTCGGGACTGACGTTATCGATCTTTACTATCAGCACCGCATCGACCCAACGGTTCCGATTGAAGAAACGGTCGGCACGCTGGCGGAGCTGGTGCAGGAAGGTAAAATTCGCTACATCGGCCTGAGTGAAGCCTCTGCTACCACGCTGGAGCGTGCCCACCGCGTGCACCCTATTACGGCGTTACAGAGCGAATACTCACTGTGGACGCGCGATATGGAAGCCGAGATTCTACCCACCTGTGAGCGTTTGGGCATCGGCTTTGTGCCTTACAGCCCGCTTGGACGTGGTTTCCTGACTGGCGCAATTCGCAGCCCGGACGATCTGGCCGCTGACGATTTCCGTCGTACCAATCCACGCTTCTCAGGGGAAAATTTCGCGAAAAACCTGCAACTGGTAGAGAAAATTAACCAACTGGCGCAGGAAAAACAGGTCACACCATCACAGCTGGCGCTAGCGTGGGTATTGGCACAGGGTGAACATATCGTGCCGATTCCGGGCACCAAACGCCGCCGCTATCTGGAAGAAAACGTCGGAGCGCTGGATGTCACGCTGACGAAAGAGGAACTGGCCGCCATTGATGCTATTTTCCCACCCGATGCCGCAGCAGGTGAACGCTACGGCAAGGAGAGTATGGCGGCACTGAATCAATAGAGAAGTATCAGTACAGGCAGTATCAGTAATAAGAATTACCGACGACGGCCTTTACTTCCTGTGCGCGGCGGACGACCGACGGTGGCCTGATACACCTTGAAGCGTCCGGTCTGCGCCAGTACTTCATGGCTACCAAAGGCGGCGTCTAACAGCGCCGGATAAGGCAGGAAGGCGTTAGCGACGATGCGTAACTGCCCGCCAATCGGCAGATGAGTTACCGCACCACGAATCAGCATTTCCGCGGCTTGTAGGCTGGTCTGTAAGCCGTCATGGAACGGCGGATTAGACACGATCATATCGAAGCGGCCATCGATGTCTGAGTAAACATTACTCGCAATCACGCTGCCTTCTAACGCATTCGCCGCCAGCGTTGCTTTACTGGATTCGACAGCGGCTGCACTGACATCGCTCAACGTCAGGCGGATTTTCGGCGACTGTTTCGCCAGTACCGATGCCAGCACACCCGCACCGCAGGCGATATCCAGCACTTTGCCTTTCATGTGCGGCTCAAACGTAGACAGCAGCAGTCGGCTACCGGGATCCAGGTCATCACGGCTGAAGACACCCGGAAGCGTTTTGACGGTTACGCCGTCCGTCACATACTCATCCCACCACTCATCCAGCGTGAAGCTAGCCTGCTTGTCAATCCGACCGTGGTAAAGCCCGCAGCGACGTGCGCTGTCGATTTTTGCCAGCTCAACGAAGTCAGACAGCACAATTTCAGCACTACGCACGCCGCTGCGGTTTTCCCCAACAACGAAAATTTCCGTACCGACCGGCATCAGAGACAGCAGGTTACGCAGTTGGAATTCCGCTTCCTGTTTGCTCTTCGGCCAGTAATAAATCAGCGTGTCGCTATCCGCCACCAGCGCCGTATCCGCTACCAGACCATATTGAGCGTTATCCCCAAGTGGCTTTGCCATCTGTTGCCAGTGGTGATATTGGTTGCAATGGACACGCACCGACACCGCCTCAAACTGCGCGGGCAGGGTATCCTGCAAATCACCGGCAAACAGAACTCGGCGTGAAAGAAATTCGTCACTGTGGCGCAGTATGACTTCACTGGCGGGGGTTAATGCGGACATCAGGCTACGGCTCCTTAATCATTGAGCGGGGGATTATATACGCTTCGTCCCCGAAGTTGCAGAGCGGAGAGGAAATAACCGCACCGACGTTGGCGCAGTCTGACGGGGTTTGTTAGCATAGGCACGAATCATTTTCTCGCACGCCAGACAGGATAACGCATGGAATCAAGACGTGACAGGCTGCTACAGCAACTGGGGATTACGCAGTGGACGCTGCGTCGCCCGACGGTGCTGCAAGGCGAAATCGCCGTCAGTCTGCCCGAACAGGTGCGTCTGGTGATTGTCTCAGCCGAGCCGCTGGCCGATGATGAACCGCTGCTGACCGATGTTCTGCACAGCCTGGCGCTCACACCCGCGCAAGCCTATCGCCTGACGCCGCAGCAGATCGAGATGTTGCCCGCCGACGCGCATTGCCATAGCTGGCGGTTGGGCATCGCGGAACCCATTGCGCTACAGGGCGTTCAGCTTTCCAGCCCTCTGCTTTCCGAACTTTATCAAAATGCCGACGCCAAACGGGCGCTGTGGCAACAGATCTGTGAACATGAACACGATATCTTCTCTGACGCCAGCCGATCTGGCACAAGCCTTTAAAATTGAACAAGCCAGCCACGCTTTTCCCTGGACGGAAAAAACGTTTGTCAGCAATCAGGGCGAGCGCTATTTCAACCTGAAACTGGAGCATGACGAGCAGCTTGCCGCGTACGCCATCACACAGGTCGTGCTGGATGAAGCGACGTTGTTCAATATCGCCGTGCATCCCGATCATCAGCGCCAGGGGTTGGGTCGCCAGCTATTGGAACATCTGATCGACGAAATGGAGCGGCGCGGTATTCTGACGCTGTGGCTGGAAGTTCGCGAGTCAAACGCTCGTGCCATCGCGCTTTATGAAAGTCTGGGCTTTAACGAAGTCTCCGTGCGCCGCGATTACTATCCTACCGCACAAGGCCGGGAAGACGCGATTCTCATGGCGCTGCCGCTCGGCTAACTTCTTTACCTACGGCACGCGCTACTCGGTGCCGTAGGACGCCATAATGTGCGCCCCGTCCCGCTCTCCCTTTTTTCCCGACAGAAAAATCCCCGCAACGTGATCGTCATAAATAAAACCTCGTTTCTTTTTTATCACAATGATATTCCATTTCATGTTTCTGGTTTGCAGGCATGTAGGGTTTATCCGTTATCTACGAGGACTACTATGAAAAAATACACTCTGGCTACGACGCTCCTGTGCGGTTTATTCTCTCTTTCCGCTTACGCGGTACAAGTCACGGCGGTGACGGCTTCCGCTTATGATTCAGACAAGGGCCACAAACCGGCCAATATTGCCGATGGGGACGTAAAAACGCGCTGGGCGGCAAATGGTGAAAGTTGGGTTCAGTTAGAACTGGATAAAGAACAGTCGGTTGAGAACTTTGTCCTGGTTCCTTTCAAAGCGGACGAGCGCAAACTGAAGTTCTCCGTTTCCTACTCTACCGACGGTAAAACCTGGCAAAAACTGGCTGACAATCTGGTCACCTCCAACAATGCCAAAGGCGGAGAGAAATTCACCTTCCCTGCCGTAAAAGCGAAATTCTTCAAGCTGGATACGTTTGGCACCGATGTGAACAAGTGGAGTGCCATCAACGAAATCAGCTTTAACAGTGCCGCACAGGTTCCGGCTCAGGCTATTAAGTAACGCATTGGAATCGTCTGGCGCTTAGGCTAGCCGACGTCGATGTCGTTGAAGCACCACGCCCGACATGACTATCGAGTGTGGTGCATCCCAGCCTTGTGGCTCCTTTAAGGCTTACCACTCCCTTACCTTCCTCTCCGACCCCGTTACCCACATTCTCCTTAGCGTTGAAATAAAAATCATTCTCAACTAATATGCGCCTGAAATTTGACCTCCTATCGCTCCGTTTCAGGCACCAGATATGTCATCAGCCAATATTGATACCTCAGCAGATCTGCATCAGCTCTATTGTCAGCATCATGGCTGGTTACAGGGGCTATTGCGCAAACGGTTGGGGAATCTGTGTGATGCGGCCGATCTGGCTCAGGATGTCTTTTTACGGCTCTTGCTGAAACCGCGCCAGTTCGACAGCCACGCAGGGGCACGGGCTTACCTAAGCGTAATGGCGCAAGGTATGTGCGTCGATCTCTGGCGCAAACGAGAAATTGAGCGCACCTGGCTCACCTCGCTAGCCGAACAACCGGAGTTAGTTGCCCTGTCCGCGGAAGACAGCAACATCATTCTCGAAACCCTGTATCAGGTCGATGCCATGCTACGCGCGCTGCCAGAAAAGGTGCGCGCCGCCTTTATCATGGCGCAGGTACAGGGATTACCCTATCGGGACATTGCCGAGACGCTTGGCGTTTCCGAACGCATGGTGAAAAAATACATGGCTCAGGCCATGCTACATTGCGTGCTGTTGGAGGCAGAGATAGACGCGGACGATCAGGCCGTTCATTCATGAATAAGCCCAGTTTTATCGCCTTGCAGCAGGCATCGCAGTGGTACGCCCAACTGTGCGATCGGGAACCTGACGATGAACACTATCGCCACTGGCAGCGCTGGATGGACGAAAGTGAGGAACATCGCCGGGCGTGGGAATACGTGCAAACCGTCAGCCAGCGCTTCCAACCGCTGCGTGGCGACGGTCAACAACCCGCGCTGAATACGTTACTACACCAACCTGCACCAATGACACGCCGCCGTGCGCTCAAGCTCGCCGCGCTGCTCAGCACCGGTTCTCTGCTTTCCTGGCTGACTTACCGCCACACGCCGCTAAAAGATTCGCTGCTGGCGATGACGGCCGATCATCATAGCGCGGTTGGGGAAATCAAACCCCTCACCTTACCGGATAACACCCGAGTGTGGCTGAACACCGCCAGCGCGATTGATATCCGCTACAGCGACCAACGGCGGGAAATTGCTCTGCTGGCCGGGGATATTTTGATTGATACCGCCGCCGACTCTCGCCCCTTCTTCGTCACCACAACGCAAGGGCGCATGCAGGCGCTGGGCACGCGCTTCAGCGTCGCACAGGAAACGGACGCAACCACGCTGACCGTTTACCAACACGCCGTCGAGGTCAGCGCCAAGTACGCCTCCGCCACACGTCGGGTCAATGCGGGTTATCACCTGAGTTTTAACGCTGATGGTCAGGGGAACATGTTGCCCAACCAGCAGAACGACGCCGACTGGTCACATGGCGTGCTCCAGGCGGATAACATGCCGCTGGGTGAAGTCGTGAAGAAACTATCACGCTATCGCCACGGCTATCTGGCGTGCCAGCCTGCCATCGCGGATTTACGCGTGATGGGCACCTTCCCCTTAACCGATACCGACATGGCACTGAACATGCTCGCACAGGCCTTCCCGGTCCGCATCCAGCGGCGTTTTCCGTGGTGGGTGACCGTCGAGTCACGCTGATATCGCCCTCTTTTTTGGATACCGTTTTTGGGATACAGCAAAAAAATTTTCTCTTTTGAGTTCCCCTTTTTCTGCTGTCGTTCGATTCACAGTAAAACCACTAATTTTTACTCTGGGTCAGAAGGCGAATTTTCATGGCATTGATTCCATTTTTCTCAACACAGCGCACACCGTCCAAACTGGCAATGGCCGTTCATTTACTGCTATGCGGCGCACCGCTGTTCGTACACTCCAGCGCAATCGCAGCAGAAACGGCAGCCGTGGCGGCAACCAAAACCTACGCAATCTCTGCCGGACCGCTTAACCAGCAGTTAAACCAATTCGCTGCCCAATCAGGTGTTTATCTGGTCGGCGATGCACAATTGGCAACAGGAAAAACCGGACCGTCTCTGCAAGGGAATTACAGTATCGATAGCGGCTTTTCAGCCCTGCTCGCCGGAAGCGGGCTTCAGGTAATTCCGCAGCCTAACGGCGTCTGGCGCTTGCAGAGAATACCGCAGGGAGATGAAATGCTGGTCGTGGCGGGCGTCAATCGCAACGGTGTGACCGAAGGCGCTCAGTCCTACACTACGCGCAGCATGAATACCGCGACACAGCTGAATCTGTCACCGCGCGAAACGCCGCAGTCGGTGAGCGTTGTTACGCGCCAGCGCATGGACGATCAGAATATGACCTCGCTGGATGAGGCCATGAAACAAACCACCGGCATTAACGTGGTCAATCAGAATAGCTATCAGGTGAAGTACGAATCGCGCGCCTTCGTGATGGATAATATCAAGGAAGACGGGGTGAACTTCTCCAGCCAGAACAGCGTATCCAACATGGGGGCGGTTCAGGCCTCCAGCGAATCGCCCGATCTGGCGATTTACGATCGCGTCGAGATCCTGCGCGGCGCGTCCGGCCTGTCACAAGGCAATGGCGAACCCGGCGGCACCGTTAATCTGGTGCGCAAGCAGCCTACTCACAATTTTCAGGCATCCGGCAGCGTTGGCGCGGGCAGTTGGGATAATTACCGCAGCGAACTCGATGTCTCCGGGCCGCTGAATGACGATGCCAGCCTGCGCGGCCGTCTCGTTGGCGTTTATCAGGACAAACAAAGCTTTAAAGATTACGAACACAGTGAAAGAAAAGTGCTGTTCGGCACGTTGGCCTACGATCTGACGCCATCCACCACGGTCACAGGCGGCATCAACTGGCAAAAGACCCGGGGCGTGCCTGATGTGTATGGCATCCCGTTCGCCACCGATAAAAGCAGCCTGAACCTGCCGCGCTCCACCTATCTGGGTGCAAGCTGGAACCGCATCGAATTTGAAAAAATTAACCCGTTTGTCGAACTGGAGCACCACTTCGATAACGACTGGACGCTGAAAACCGCGCTGAACTATATCCATTCCCGCGCGTCAAGCAGCTATATCGGTATCATGAACGGCACCAGTGGCGTCAATCCGGCAACGGGAAATTCGTCGCTGAACAATAACCTGCGCTACGACAACAAGGCCGAACAGTGGGGTTACAACCTGAGCCTGAACGGTCCGTTCGAGCTGTTGGGGCGTAATCATGAACTGGTGGTGGGGGGGGATTATCAAAAAGAGAATTTCGATAACAACCACATACGCATCAACAACACCAGCAGCGTGAATATTTTCAACTGGCAACCTGATTCGCTGGCAGAACCAGACTGGTCAAATACCAGTCTCTACAACAACCACTATAACGACCGCTTTAATCTGTATCAGCGCGGCGCGTTCGCAACGGCCAGATTCGAACTGGCGGATGACTGGAAGCTGATTCTCGGCGGCCGTTACAGCGCCTACAGCTATGACGAGTATTTCAACAACTATAAGAGCAACAGCAAATGGACCAGTAGCCTGCATGCCAGCAATGAGTTTGTGCCTTACGGCGGCCTGCTGTGGGACTTTGCCGACAACTACACCTGGTATCTGAGCTACGCCGAGATCTATAAGCCACAGAGTTCAAAAGACAGCAACGGTAAGCTGCTGCCCGCCATTACCGGCACCAACTATGAAACCGGCGTGAAGGGCGAGTTCTTTGATGGCGATCTGAATACCTCGCTGGCGCTGTTCCGCATCATTCAGGCGAATCGCGCGATAGCCGTGGCGGATAGCTCTGTTTGCCTGGTCGGGACAAGCTGCTCCCAGGCTCAAGGCGAAGTCCGTAGCCAAGGTGTGGAGTTCGATATCACGGGCAAACTGGCCGAAGGCTGGCAGATTCAGACGGGTTATACTCTGACCAACAGTAAATATCTGGAAGGTAGCGAGAGCGAAAAAGCGGCACAGTTCAGCCCGCGTACGCCGAAACATATGTTCAAGCTGTACACCTCATACAATCTGCCGGGTGAGTTGAACCAATGGACGATTGGCGCAGGTATGACAGCACAGACCGAGACGCAAACTTACCCTAATCGGGCTTATGGCCTGCATCAGGGCGGTTACACCCTATTTAACGCCAATGTCCGTTATCAATACAGTAAAAACCTGAGCTTCAATCTGGTAGGCAATAATCTGACGGATAAAACCTACTACTTAAACCTGAACAACCGCCATCTTAGCGGCAACAACTATTACGGTGACCCACGTAATTTCATGCTGACTGCGAAGTGGAATTTCTAAGCGAACACGCCTGCCAGCCTCGTCTGGCAGGCCATCGCCTAATCCATTATGCAAACGCTTAAACGTTTTTATGCGCTGGTCACGCCTTTCTGGCTGACCACACAGGCCACGCTGCTGTGGTTATTGCTGCTGCTGATTATGAGCCTGACGCTCTCCGTCGTGTGGATCAGCGTACAGTACAACAACTGGAGCCGGGATTTTTACGACGCGCTGGCCGACTATTTTCAGCACGCGTCAATCTACGACATGGCCGTGCGCTACCTGGCTTATACACTGCTGTTCGTGCTGGCTATCATCTGCGGCAACTGGCTCAAGAAACAGCTGATTATCCGCTGGCGCGATACCATGACGCACCAGTATGAACAGGATTGGCTACGCCATCACGCCCACTACCAGCTCAGCTCAGGCCTGGACAACCCCGACCAGCGCATCGCGGAAGATATTCGTCTGCTGATCGAACAGAGCCTCGAACTCCTGCTTTCTTTACTCAAGAATATCGCCCGTTTTTTCTCTTTCATTGCCATTCTCTGGCAGCTTTCCGGCGTCCATACCTTCATGCTCAGCGGCTATCCCATCACGGTACACGGCTATCTGGTATGGATAGCGCTGGTTTACGCCGCATTAGCCAGCGTGGTGACGCACCGGCTGGGGCATCGCCTGCACAAGCTGAATATTGAACGGCAGCGAACAGAAGCCGACTACCGCGCCACGCTGCTGCGGGTACGGGATAACAGCGAGCAAATCGCGTTTTATCAGGGAAGCGACGCCGAGCAGCAGCGGATGCGGCAACACTTCCTGCCCATTGTGCAAAATTGGCAGCGTTTAATGGCGCGAGAATTCCGGCTGGAGAGCTTTACGACCAGCTATTTCCGTTTCAGCCTGATTATTCCGGTTTTCGCTACCCTGCCGCTGTTTCTTGCTCGTCAGGTTAGCCTCGGGGCGATTATGCAAGCGCGATCCGCCTTCGGTTATGTGTTGGATGCCTTTGGCTGGTTTATCGATGCCTATCGCCAGTTGGTTCAGTGGTCCTCCACGATTGAACGGCTGTGGGAATTCCAGCACCGCTTACAGCAGTTGCCGACGCCAAACGCACCGCGCTATGAAGGCCATGCTCTGCACATCAACGCCCTGTCAGTATCGCGCCCCGAGGGTTCACCGTACTTCTCCCCGCTGACGCTCACGCTTCAGGCTGGCGAATGGGCAACACTCAGCGCACGCAGCGGCAGTGGAAAAACCACGCTGCTGCGTGCGCTGGCGGGGCTGTGGCCTGTCTCACAAGGAGAGTGGCATCTCCCTGCCGGCCGCACACTGTTTTTACCGCAAAAGGCCTATTTACCGCAGGACACGCTGCGTCAGGTACTGTGTTATCCGCAGGTGCAGTTAGCGGATACCGCACAGTTGATCGCGGTGCTAGAACAAACCGGGCTGGCCACGCTGATTCCCCGTCTGGATGACAAGGCAAACTGGAGCCGGGAGCTATCGGGCGGCGAACAACAGCGCCTGTCGCTTGCACGTGCGTTGCTGCTGCGCCCGACGCTACTTTGTCTGGATGAAGCCACCAGCCAGCTTGATGACGCAGCGGCGCTTCAGCTGTTAGCGCACGTCAGGACTGCACTGCCACAAACCATTGTTTTGGCCGTCAGCCACCAGCCTGCCGTACAGGCCAGTTTCAAACATCAGGTACGGTTAACGCCACTCTCACAAGGGGAAAATGCGACAATACAGCCAGAGAGGGACATGCAGCCCATTTCGTAGCCGTATCGTGAAGGGAAAATATCCGTCGGGATCTTCTGTAATAGAGGACCCGGCTTTCACCGGGTCTTCTAGGCTTGTTACGTTAACGGACAAGAAGAATGACGTTAGAAATCAATCGACATCGACAGCTTCAATGAACGCGGATCGCCCTGATACAAATAAGCGCCCGTATCGTTTACCGATGACCAGTATTTCTCGTTCGTCACGTTTTCTACGTTAGCACGCCATACCATCGTATGGTCATTCATCGGCATGCTATAACGTACCCCCAGATCCAGACGCGTCCACGGTTTCAGCTTCAGAGTATTTTCCGCATTAGCATATTGCGAACCGGAGCGAATCACCGTTCCTGCTAACGTCAGGCCGTCAACCGATTTGACGTCATACTCGGTACCGAATACCAATTGATAGCGCGGTACGCCTATGACATCCTTGCCGTCGTTGGTGCCCGAATTTGTTTTAGTTTGCTGCGCGGCAATCCAGGTCGCACTGCCATTCAAGCGCAGCCCAAACATCGGTTCACCGAAAACATTTAGCTCCATACCACGGTGGCGACGTTCGCCGTAAATCCCGTAAATACCCGTCTGGCTGTCGATAAATTCATTTGGTCGTTTAATTTCAAACAATGCCAATGAACCACCTACGCGTTCATAGTCAAATTTCACACCAACTTCATTTTGTTTAGCGACATAAATTCCCGTTACCTGACCGACATTTACTGCATTAAATGGCGCAACCTTGCCTGGAGATAACGCTTCGATATGGTTAGCATACAACGAAATATTTTCCCACGGCTTCACGACAAGACCATAAGCCGGCGTCACTTTCGTACGGGTGAATGTACCATCCCGCTCTTCTACTCCTTCATAGCTATAGTTACGCACCATGATTTCCTGACGACGTAGGCCCACGGTCAGCGCGATTTTATCTTCCAACGCGGACAACGTGTCGGACAACGCAAGCCCCGTACTTCTCACCCGATTACGCACATTTGGACTATTCATATCACCACCAAAGTAGATGGAAGGCGGTGAGGCAATATTGCCAGGGTGATAAATATTGGTTGGCACAGTACCAGACATATTGTAGGCAGTACGGCTCTTCGAATAGACGCCGGAATAACCGACATTGACTTTATGAGTAATAAATCCGGTATCAAACTGTCCGCGGAGACCTAACAGGCCAGAAAAAGTATCTCGTAATAGAGGGACATCCATACGCGATATGGTCGCATTTCCGTTGTTATCCGTGAGTTTGGGTGACGCATAGCTACCAAACTCATCAGCCCGACTGCTGCCAATCCCTGAGTATACCGTCCAGTTGTCGGCTACATCATATTCACTACGCCACATACCGAAGGTCGTTTTCATATCCGAATGAACCCAACTAGGAGCGTAATTTAGCGTTGCATCGGGGACATCTGGAATAACGGTTGCGCTGCCGACGTTTACGGCAATACGCCCACCGTGAACATATTGATGCTGATAACCTGCATCCAACGACGTACGGAATCGATCACCGCGATAATCCAAGCCAACAGAAGCCAATGACATGCGGTCTTTTTGATCATGGATCGCGTTTTCACCTTCCCGATGCAACACGTTGACACGCACGCCAAACTCATTGTTGTCGCCAAAACGACGCCCAACATCCAGCCCGCCGCCGATCTTATTCTTTGATTCATAATCAACGGTCAGACGCGTGAGCGGATCATCGGTGGCATGTTTTGGTTCAACGTTAATGGACCCACCGACGCCGCTACCCGTTCCGCCCCCCGAAACGCCGTTAACAAATGCACTAGCACCTTTAAATACCTCTACTCGCTCAACCATGTTGGTCGATACCATTTGGCGCGGCATCACGCCATAGAGGCCACCAAAGGTAATATCATCGCCATCCAGCGTAAAACCGCGAATGCGGTACGTCTCCATGAAATTACCGAAACCTTTCAAGGTTTGAATAGACGCATCATTCTTAACAACATCAGCCAACGTTTCCGCTTGCTGTGAAAGTATCATCTTATCGGTGTAACTGATGATATTAAACGGCATATCACGCGCGTTCTGCTGACCCAGAAACCCAACGCGTCCGCCATTTGCAATTTGTCCATCCAAATAGGCAGGCACCAAATCGTCACCACCGGCACGGAACGTATTGCCCGGTTTCGCCACCACAGTCATGGTGTCACCACTCGGCTCAGTGCCCGCTACAGAAGGTGATGTTGTAGACTGTGCCGCAGTTGGAGACACTTCCGCCAGCAGCGGCATAGCCACGCCGCCGCACAGTGAACCGACTAATACGGCTAGCTTTGCGGGTTTAGTCGTCAGAGACCCTATCGATGTGATTTTTTTCATTTCCCCACCAGTTAGAAATACTAATGATTATTATTTGTGTTTCTAATTATGGACACACCGACATACAACACAAGTAATAAAACGTAGCGTGGTAACGAATAAAGGAATTGAGAGAGGAAGGTGCCTTGAATAGCAGACGTTAAGTCAGTAATAACGACCAGAGATAGCGCGATTATCGGTATGCCCCCTGACACAAGTCTCTTGCGGAAGAGTGGGCAAGGGAAGAGAGGAAATACAGCCCGGAGCGGATGTCCGGGCTGTCGTGATATTACTCGTTATCGCCCAGCAGAACGGATTCCAGCGCGATTTCGATCATCTCGTTGAACGTGTTTTGACGCTCTTCTGACGTGGTTTGTGCACCGGTACGAATGTGGTCAGAAACGGTACAAATTGCCAGTGCTTTCGCACCGAACTCTGCCGCGACGCCATAGATACCAGCCGCTTCCATTTCCACACCCAGAATGCCGTATTTTTCCATCACATCGAACATCTGCGGATCTGGCGTGTAGAACAGATCGGCGGAGAAGAGGTTACCAACGCGGACAGAAACATCACGAGCTTTGGCAGCATCAACGGCATTACGCACCATATCGAAATCGGCAATCGCCGCGTAGTCGTGATCTTTGAAGCGCATGCGGTTCACTTTGGAATCCGTACAGGCACCCATACCGATCACCACGTCGCGCAGTTGCACATCTTCACGTACCGCGCCGCAGGAACCCACGCGAATGATCTTCTTCACGCCGAATTCGGTGATCAGTTCTTTCGCATAAATTGAGCAGGATGGGATACCCATACCGTGGCCCATGACCGAAATTTTACGGCCCTTATAGGTTCCGGTGAACCCTAACATGCCACGCACGTTGTTCACTTCGTGGGCATTTTCCAGAAAGGTTTCTGCAATATACTTAGCACGCAGCGGGTCGCCGGGCATCAGTACTACGTCCGCGAAATCACCCATTTCTGCATTAATATGTGGCGTAGCCATGCGTTTATTCCTTAATTAATCAAGTTCACGTAAAAACGGTGTGTTTTACAGTATCGATTTGCCGTAGTCCATAGGCGACAGGCCAAAGTAGGCTGCAACCGTCTGCCCGATGTCGGCGAAGGTTTCACGGTGACCGTACGACCCCGGCTTCACGTTTGGCCCATAGATCAACACCGGTACATTCTCGCGGGTGTGATCGGTGCCATGCCAGCTTGGGTCACAGCCGTGGTCGGCCGTCAGAATCAGGATGTCGTCACCCTTCACGCGGGACAGCATTTCTGGCAGGCGGCGATCAAACAGTTCCAGCGCGGCAGCATAGCCCGGAATATCGCGGCGGTGGCCATAGGCGGAATCGAAATCAACAAAGTTGGTAAACACGATAGTGTTGTCGCCCGCACTATCCATCTCTTTCAGGGTGGCATCAAACAACGCATCGATGCCGGTGGCCTTCACTTTCTTCGTGATGCCGACCTGCGCGTAGATATCCGCAATTTTACCGACGGAAACCACCTCACCACCTTTTTCATCCACCATTTTTTTCAGGATAGTCGGCGCAGGCGGTTCGACGGCCAGATCGTGACGGTTGCCAGTACGCTCGAAGTTACCGGGTTTGTCGCCGATAAACGGACGTGCGATCACGCGCCCGATGTTGTAATTCCCTTCGGTCAGCTCTTCGCGGGCGATTTCACACAGTTCGTACAGCTTATCCAGACCGAATGTTTCTTCATGGCAGGCAATCTGGAACACGGAATCCGCAGAGGTGTAGAAAATCGGCTTGCCGGTTTTCATGTGTTCTTCAGCCAGTTGATCCAGAATCACCGTGCCGGAAGAGTGGCAGTTGCCCAGATAACCCGGCAGATTGGCGCGTTCTACCAGCTTATCCAGCAGTTCCTGCGGAAAGCTGTTTTCTTCATCTTTAAAATAGCCCCAGTCAAACAGCACAGGCACACCGGCAATTTCCCAGTGGCCAGACGGCGTATCTTTCCCCGAGGAGATTTCGCTGGCGTACGCGTAAGCCCCGATGATGTCAGCATTTTCATCCAGCCCTACTGGGAACGTCCCCGTTGAGGCCTCAGCGGCTTTACCCAGCCCCAAACGGCTCAGGTTCGGCAAATGCAGCTTGCCGCTGCGCCCTTTATCCGCCGTCCCCGCCGCACACGCCTGAGCGATGTGACCGAGCGTATCCGAACCGACATCGCCAAAACGCTCTGCATCAGCACTGCTACCGATCCCAAACGAGTCGAGAACCATAATATATGCACGTTTCATTTTTTCTCTCCTGCGCAGTTCTGCGCTAACGCCCTGCCTATTAGCAGGGGAAAATCAATTCAAGACTACCCATCGCCAACCCTGCGCGATTACGCTTCTACGCTCACCCGACGATAAACCATCGGGGTCTTTTCTGGCGCGGTGTCACCCAGTTGGATCGCGGCACGGACTTCATTCGCCGCCTGCTGCCACTGCGCTTCCGTATTGGCGTGGATCACCGCCAGCGGACGCTGCGCGTCAACGCGTTCACCCAAGCTGATCATGCTATCCAGACCGACGCTATAATCGATAATATCCGTGGCCTGACGGCGTCCGCCCCCCAGCGAGACGACAGCCATGCCCAACGCCCGGGTGTCCATTGCAGTGACAATGCCTTCACGCGTCGCAAAAACAGGCTTGCTTAATGTCGCCACTGGCAGATAACGATCGTAGTGTTCGACAAAATCGCCTGGGCCACGCTGTGCGGCGACCATGCGACCAAAGACGTCGGCCGCTTTGCCGTTATCCAACACGGCTTGCAGACGTGAATGCGCCTCGTCCGCCGAGCTTGCCAGCCCGCCCGCCAGCAGCATCTCGCCACAGAGCGCCATAGTAACATCATACAGGCGCGGATTGCGGCTCTCTCCCGTCAGGAAACGCACGGCTTCTCGCACTTCCAGCGCGTTACCCGCACTCGAAGCCAACACCTGATTCATGTCAGTCAGCAGTGCGCTGGTACGACAGCCCGCGTTATTCGCTACGCCGACAATCGCCTGCGCCAGCTGTTCGGACAGTTCATAGGTCGGCATAAACGCCCCGGATCCCACTTTGACGTCCATCACCAGCGCGTCCAACCCTTCCGCCAGCTTCTTCGCCAGAATCGACGCGGTGATCAGCGGGATTGAATCGACCGTAGCGGTAATGTCACGCGTGGCGTAAAAGCGTTTATCCGCCGGTGCCAGCGAGGAGGTTTGCCCAATAATTGCGACACCAACCTGCTGGATGATGCGACGAAAATCATCATCGTTCGGGAAAATATCCAGTCCCGGAATCGCTTCCAGTTTATCTAACGTGCCGCCGGTATGCCCTAAGCCACGCCCTGAGATCATCGGGACGTAGCCCCCACAGGCGGCGACCATCGGCCCCAGCATCAGCGAAGTGACATCCCCGACGCCACCGGTAGAATGCTTGTCCACCAGCGGGCCATTCAGGTTCAGACTTTTCCAGTCCAGTACCGTGCCGGAATCACGCATCGCCAACGTCAGCGCCACGCGCTCATCCATCGACATGTCATGAAAATAAATGGTCATTGCCAGCGCCGCAATCTGGCCTTCAGATACGGTATTGTCACGAATACCGTTGATAAAGAAGCGGATCTCTTCTTCGCTCAGCGCTTTTCCATCCCGCTTCTTACGAATAATTTCTTGAATCAGAAACAAGGTCTGTACTCCTGATGAATTCTGATATGGCTCAGCAGCCTGTCGCTGCGAGCACATTTGCTGTTGTGCAACATGCTTTCATGAACAAAATATTGTCACGAATAAAATCGTGCGCCGTCTGCGCGTGATTAGTAGCTACCCTGCGGAGCCGCTGTCGCGTGGCCAAGCGTTGTCAGCAGGCTCGCCAGCAGACTGGATGCGCCAAAGCGAAAATGCTGCGCAGTCGCCCATTCAGCGCCCATGATATCGTCCGCCAGTTGCAGATAGATGGCGGCATCTTCCGCGTTACGCACGCCGCCCGCCGCTTTAAAACCGACATGCTCACCCACACCTTTATCGCGGATCGCCTTCAGCATGATCGCCGCGCTTTCTGGCGTTGCGTTCACCGGCACTTTACCGGTTGAGGTTTTAATGAAATCCGCCCCCGCATCAATGGCAATCTCGCTCGCCTGACGGATCAGCGCTTCTTGCTTGAGTTCGCCCGTCTCGATGATCACCTTCAACAGCACATGGGCATCCTGACACACGGCTTTACAAGCCTGCACCAGCTCAAAACCGATTTGAGCGTTGCCAGCTATCAGTGCCCGGTAAGGGAATACGACATCAACTTCATCAGCACCGTAAGCTATCGCTGCTTTGGTTTCTGCAACAGCAATCTCAACATCATCATTGCCGTGCGGGAAGTTGGTCACCGTCGCGATGCGGATATCCGGCGTACCCTGCTCACGCAGGATCTTTTTCGCCAGAGGGATAAAACGTGGATAGATACAGATAGCAGCAGTTTTCCCTGCCGGGCTGTTTGCCTGACGACAGAGTGCCGTCACTTTTTCATCCGTATCATCCTCATTCAGCGTGGTTAAATCCATCAGCACCAGCGCGCGTTGCGCGGCCGTGGTCAGCTTGGTCATACAACACTCCAACTCGTCAGCCGGTCTAACCGGCCCTGAACATTAACTGGTATAAACCAGCACGTTTGGCGAGCGGACTTGGTTCCTTGAAGATAGCGCTCAGGAGAAACAACCTGTAGCGGCACCGAGATCCTTCTCACCGCAATCAGCCTTCCTCTACAATTCATTCTGTGATGATTTCAACACCGAAAGAAACGGCTTAAACATTTGAACCCGTCAGACATTTGAACACGCCATGCCGGACTATTTTGTGCATTCATTCACACTTGATGTAAGAGAAATGCAATGGGCAGTAATTATATGTGATTTTTATCACACACACTTCTCCAGATAAGGTGCGTTCGATGAATTAACAGTGACAACCTTGTCGGCCAGATGATCCCTCTATATCGGGAAAAAGAGGCGGCAGCACACGGGCAACACGCGGGATAGAAACCACCTGCCGTGGGTTGATGTCATGTAATAAGCATAGCGGCTTCTCCCTAAGTACAGAGAGAAACCGCGAACAGATGAGGAAAATTATTTCCCTGCGGAAGGTTTACGGTAATCCAGCGCGGGCTTTCGATCGCCCAGTAGCGGCTTATAGTGGAAGTTCTCGCCACGGCTCTTGTCGAACTCCGCTTTCGCCTGTTGAATTAATGCAGGATCGCTCAGTAGCTTCGCCCCTGTGACAGCCAGCGTTTTGGCTGCAACGTCCATACCTTTATAGCCAATCGCCATACCACCGGACGCCACCGCCTGCCAGCTGTGTGCCGGTACGCCAGGCACCCAGGTTGCCGTTCCCAGCCCAACCGTCGGCACGACCCAACTGACATCCCCCACATCGGTCGACGCATATCCCATTTCGCCAAAATGGTACGGCGCGATATGACCCGCACTGGACAGCGGTGGCAGTTTGGGTTGATCCAACGTTTTCTGTAGCGCGGTGGCAAAATCCGTATCCGCCTTATCCCACTGCGGCGCGCCGACGCTTCTGAGGCTGTCATCCATCACTTTTCCCAACACGTTGTTCGGCAACAGGCTGTACACGCCGCCAAGAATTTCAAATTCATAACGCGTTTCGGTGCCCAGCGCGGCACCTTCTGCCGCTTTACGGATGCGATCGGTGACGCTGGCGACCACAGCCGGATCGGGGTGACGCACGTAGTAATACACTTCGGCGAAGTCCGGCACCACGTTCGGCGCTTTACCCCCATCGGTAATCACATAGTGAATGCGTGTTTCCTGCGGCACATGCTCTCGCATCGCATTCACCATAAAATTCAACGCCTCTACGCCATCCAGCGCCGAACGCCCTTTTTCTGGTGCCAGAGCAGCATGCGCGGAGCGACCATAGAAACGAAACTTACCGTTCACATTCGCCAGTGAATAATCTTGCGAGGCAGAATTCTCATCGCCGGGATGCCAGTGCAGCATCACATCCACATCCTTAAACATCCCCTCCCGCGTCATATAGACTTTACCGGAGCCGCCCTCCTCCGCTGGCGTGCCGTAAACCCGGATTTGGCCAGGTTTACCCGTCGCCTCCAGCCACTGTTTCAGCGCAATCGCCGCGCCCACCGACCCGGCACCAAACAGGTGATGCCCACAGGCATGCCCAGCCTCTATACCCGCAACGGGCGAACGCTCTGGCGTCGCGGCCTGAGAGAAGCCCGGCAGCGCGTCCATCTCAGCCAGAATACCGATAACCGGCCCACCGGATTTCCCTGCCGTCGCCACAAACGCGGTGGGTATCCCCGCAACGCCTGCTTCAATGCTGAACCCTGCGGCTTTCAGCTCATTTTGTAACAGTTGAGACGTGTTGGTTTCCAAATAGCCCAGCTCGGGCTTTGACCATATCTGCTGAGCAACGTTCGTCATCTGTCCCGAGTAATTCGCGACGGCGTTCACGATCGTTTCCCGATCTTTCTCAGCCAGTTCAGCGGCATAACCCAATGAAAGGAAGCAAGAAGAAAACGCCACGGCCAGCGCGGGCGGTATATATCGTTTCAGTGCCATACGTTTTTCCCTATCCGTAAAAGAGATGCACGCCGATGAAGAACGGCAATTGATGTGATGTAGTGCTAATGATGTGGAATGCTATTTGTTTGAACGCTATTTATGTTTAGCTGTGCCGGACTACTTTTTCAAAAAATAATCCGCACAGCAGCAATAACAACAGCAACGTGCTACTTCACGCAGCAGGACAAGCACCCTAAACTACCTACCAACACGACTGTTTCCGAGAAGCCGCAGACAACGCAATGACTGAACACACCGAAGATTCACGCTGGTATTTGTACATACTGCGCACGGTCGCAGGGACGCTGTACACGGGTATCACAACGGATGTCAGCCGCCGCCTGAATCAGCATCAAACGGGAAAAGGGGCAAAAGCATTGCGGGGAAAAGGAGAATTAACGCTGGTGTTTCATTGTCTGGTGGGGGATCGCTCAGACGCACTCAAACTGGAATATCGCATTAAACAGTTGAGCAAAAGTCAAAAAGAAAGGCTGGTACAAGACCAGCCCAAGACGCTTTGTATTTCAAACACGATGTATTAATACGCTATCGGCTAATGAATCGCGTTAGAGAAAGCGGTTGAATGGTTCGGCGTATTCCACCAGCCCGCTCGCGCTTTCAAACCCGCTTTCGCCCTCAGGACGACCTTCACCGACAACATGGTTATCGGCCAGCGGATAGACCTGAAAAGCCGATTCACTGTTCGGCCAGCGGCAGTGCAACTGATGTTCAGTGGCCGGAACAAAGCCAAAACGAGAGTAGTATGTTGGCTCACCCAGCACGACGACGGCGGTATAGCTAAATTCATTCAGCGCATCCAGCCCTTCATAAACCAGCTTCTCCCCCACACCCTGTCGGCGCAGGCTTTCGTCTACCGCCAACGGCGCAAGCGCCACCCACTGCCGATCCTCACCGTCGATCAGCACCGGGCTGAATGCCGCGTAGCCTACCACGCCACCTTCATCGTCAGTCGCCACAACGCCGAGCGTCAATAAGCCATCTTCACGCAGTTGATGAACCAGATCCGCTTCCGCGCCCGTTGGAAAAGCACGGCGCAATAAGTTGTCGATCCCTGCGGCATCGACGGGAATTTCCACCCGAACTAGCATGATACTGGCGTATTATTCACTGGTTGCACCACGCCCTCCTGTAAGCCGGCTTCAACAAAGTTCGCCAGTTGCAGCAGGCCAATACGCAGCGGCGCAGGCATAGCTTCCAGCTCAATGGCGTCCATCAGGTTCTTCACATACAACCCTAATTCGGTATCGCCCTCAATGCGCAGACGGCGCTGGAAAAAGAGCGTATCAGGATCTTCTTTACGCGCGGCGATCAAAATCAGATCGTTCGCGTCCGCGCTGAAGCTGACATCTGCGGTTTCAGCGTGGCTCACGACCAGACGCCCATCACGCAGCGTCATAAACCATTGCAAGCCAACGTCACGCACCTCAATTTTCAGCCAGCGGCTTTCAAGAAATGCCAGATCGCCCTCTTCCAACGCCTGACGGAACTGCCAGCCCAACATCTGTTCCAAAACCTGACGCTGTAGCGCAAAGGGGGTGAACTTGAGTGGCTTACCGAATAAGCCTGGCCCCTGACGCACAATCTGCGCTCGTAGTTTTTCCAACACTGGCGTACTCCTCTTAAAGCAATCTGACTGTTCAGATAATCTGCAAACATTTTGCCACATCCACCGCGAGCGGCAGAGGTCTATGTCAATAATTTAGTCGGTTATCCGATTATGCCCAACAGATTTTGTCCTTGCGCGACGATTAGCACCATAAACTGCCTTAAATCAAAGTCCTTACCTGATGGGTTAATTAAGATTCCCAATCGTTAACAACATTCATCGACTGATAAAAAATCGCTTACGGCGACCCGCAAGGGTGGCAGGCAGAACGCCCGTCATAAACGCGAGTCAGTCTGAACATCATTAATCGTACCGAGCTGCTACCGCCCCGAAGGGATTAATGAAGGATTGTGTATGGAACTGCTTTGCCCCGCTGGCAACCTGCCGGCACTGAAAGCTGCCATCGATAATGGCGCAGATGCGGTCTATATCGGCCTGAAAGATGACACCAACGCACGTCATTTTGCCGGGCTGAACTTTACCGATAAGAAGCTACAGGAAGCGCGCGAGTACGTGCATCGCCACCGGCGTAAGCTGCACATCGCCATCAATACGTTTGCTCACCCGGACGGCTATCAGCGCTGGCAGCGTGCCGTGGACATGGCCGCGCAGATCGGTGCTGATGTACTGATCCTCGCCGATCTCGCCATGCTGGAATATGCCGCCGAGCGCTATCCCAACATCGAGCGTCACGTGTCAGTTCAGGCTTCTGCGACAAACACCGAAGCGATCCGCTTCTACCATCGCCATTTCGATGTCGCTCGTATCGTGCTGCCGCGCGTGCTATCCATTCACCAAGTGAAGCAGATCGCCCGCACCAGCCCGGTGCCGCTTGAAGTGTTCGCCTTCGGCAGCCTGTGCATCATGGCAGAAGGCCGCTGCTATCTCTCTTCTTATCTGACCGGTGAATCACCAAATACCGTGGGTGCCTGCTCGCCAGCGCGATTTGTACGCTGGCAACAGACGGAGAACGGCATGGAATCACGCCTGAACAATATCCTGATCGATCGCTATCAGGACGATGAAAACGCCGGTTACCCCACATTATGTAAAGGCCGTTATGTCGTCGATGGGCAGCGCTACCATGCGCTGGAAGAACCAACCAGCCTGAACACGCTGGAGCTTCTGCCTGAATTGATGGCCGCCAATATTGCCTCTGTAAAAATTGAGGGCCGCCAGCGCAGCCCGGCCTACGTCAGCCAGATTACGCAGGTGTGGCGACAGGCTATCGATCGCTGCCGTGCCAATCCTGAGACATTCGTTCCCACGCAGGCCTGGATGGAGGCGTTAGGTGCAGTGGCAGAAGGTACGCAGACCACGCTCGGCGCTTATCACCGTAAATGGCAGTAGCAGGAGAACACATGAAATACGCATTAGGGAATATCCTCTACTATTGGCCGAAAGCGGATGTTGAGGCGTTTTATCAGACCGCGGTGAACAGCAGCGCCGATATCATTTATCTCGGCGAAACGGTGTGCAGCAAACGCCGTTTGATGAAGGTGGCGGACTGGTTCAACGTCGCCCGCGAGGTCGCCAACAGCGGCAAGCAGGTGGTGATCTCTACATTAGCGCTGTTACAAGCGCCATCGGAACTCACAGAGCTAAAACGCTATGTGGAGAACGGCGAGTTCTTACTGGAAGCCAACGATCTGGGTGCAGTTAACATCGCCGCCGAACGTAACCTACCGTTTGTCGCCGGACACGCACTCAACTGCTACAACGCGTACACACTGCGAGTCCTGCACAAACAAGGCATGGTGCGCTGGTGCATGCCAGTCGAACTCTCTCGTGACTGGCTGCAAAACCTGTTGAATCAGTGTGACGAGCTTGGCTTTCGCCATCAGTTTGAAGTGGAAGTGCTCAGCTACGGCCACTTACCGTTAGCCTATTCCGCCCGCTGCTTTACCGCCCGTTCAGAAGATCGACCAAAGGATGAATGTGAAACCTGCTGTCTTAGCTATCCGCAAGGCAGAAAAATGCTGTCGCAGGAAAATCAGCAGGTGTTTGTCCTCAACGGCATTCAGACACAAAGCGGCTATTGCTACAACCTCGGCAACGAGCTGACATCAATGCGGGATCTGGTCGATATTGTCCGGCTATCACCGAACGATATCAGCACCCCAGAAATGCTGGATAAATTTCGCGCTAACGAACAGGGAAATGCGCCATTAACGTTGGAAAATCAGGCTGATTGCAACGGCTACTGGCGCCGCGTCGCCGGTCTTGAACTCGTTCAGTAACCTACCTTATCTCAGGGCGGCCAGCCGCCCTTTTCTTCCTAAACGCATCTTTTGAATTACGCAGCGCCGCCACAATCGCTCATACTGCTCTGACTTTCATCATTGACTGACGGCGTTAGCATCCACCGAATGGGTGGAGTCAGTGAACAACAAAGTGAGCCACATTATGTCCACATCTTCTCAATCCACCGTGTTTTCCGTCCTCGATCTTGCGCCTATTCCGCAAGGTGCGACAGCGCGTGATGCCTTTCATCGCTCGCTGGATCTGGCGCAACATACAGAAAAATGGGGCTATCACCGCTATTGGCTGGCAGAACATCACAGCATGACGGGCATCGCCAGCGCGGCGACGTCGGTGCTACTTGGCTACCTTGCCTCGGGTACACAACGCATCCGTCTCGGCTCTGGCGGCGTGATGCTACCGAACCACTCACCGCTCGTCATCGCCGAGCAGTTCGGTACGCTGGAATCACTTTATCCCGGCCGTATCGATTTGGGATTAGGTCGCGCACCCGGCACCGACCAGCGCACCATGATGGCGCTGCGTCGTCACCTTAATGCCGATATCGACGATTTCCCACATGATGTACAGGAATTGCAACGCTATTTTGCCGACGCACAGCCGGGTCAGGCAGTACAAGCCGTTCCGGGACAAGGTCTACACGTTCCGATCTGGCTACTGGGTTCAAGCCTGTACAGCGCGCAGTTGGCTGCCAAACTGGGATTACCTTTTGCCTTCGCCGCCCATTTCGCACCCGATATGTTGCTGGAAGCATTCCGCCTCTACCGTGAGAACTTTGTCCCTTCAGCCACCTACGCCAAGCCCTACGCGATGGTGTGCGTCAATGTGGTTGCCGCTGATAGCGATCGGGATGCACGCTTCCTCTTTACCTCAATGCAGCAACAGTTCATCAACCTGCGCCGTGGCACGCCGGGCCCGCTGCCCGCTCCGGTAGAAAACATCGACACGGTCGGATCGCCTGCCGAGCAGTTCGGTGCCGATCAAGCACTGAGGCTGTCGATTGTTGGCGATAGCACGAAAGTCCGTCATGGGTTGCAGAGCCTTTTGCGTGAAACGCAGGCGGATGAAGTGATGATCAACGGTCAGATTTTTGACCATCAGGCACGACTGCGATCGTTTGAAATCGCGATGGATGTACAGCAGACGCTGTAATATCGAACGAGTGAATGTGTTCTGACCAAAAAAAACGACCCGTTGAGGGTCGTTTTGCCTTGCCGTAAATTTTAAAAAAAACCGTAGCTTACGCGTCAGCAGGGCGGCGACGTGGAGCGCGTGAAGCGCCGTCACGGTTATCACGGTTGAAAGAACGCTCGCGACGCTCACCGCCGTTACCTTCACGGCGTTCACCACCGCCGAAAGAACGACGTGGTGCAGCGCCATCACGACGTTCGCCACCAGGACGACCACCGCCACGACGTTCTGGCTGTGCAACTGCATCACCCATCAACTGCATATTCATTGGTTTGTTCAGAATACGCGTACGGGTGAAATGTGATAACAGATCGCCCGGCATACCTTTCGGCAGTTCAATCGTCGAGTGAGACGCAAACAGCTTAATGTTACCGATATAGCGGCTGCTGATATCCCCTTCGTTGGCGATGGCACCAACAATGTGGCGAACTTCAACGCCGTCATCACGACCTACTTCAATACGATACAGTTCCATCTCACCAGCATCACGACGCTCACGACGTTGCGGACGGTCACCGTCACGGCTGTCACGAGAATCGCGAGGATCACGACGACGATCGCCGCGTGAATCACTGCGAGACTCATCACGATCGCGGAATTCGCGACGAGGACGGAAGACCGGATCGGGTGGCAGAATCAGAGGACGTTCGCCCTGCGCCATTTTCAGCAGCGCAGCAGCCAGCGTTTCAACATCCAGCTCTTCCTGCGGCTGCAATTTCGTCAACAGCGCACGGTACATATCCAGATCGCTGCTTTCCAGCTGTTGCTGTACTTTAGCGGCAAACTTAGCCAGACGACGTTGACCCAGCAATTCTGCATTTGGCAATTCCACTTCTGGAATGGTCAGCTTCATTGTGCGCTCAACGTTGCGCAGCAGGCGACGTTCACGGTTTTCGACGAACAGCAGAGCGCGACCCGCACGACCTGCACGACCGGTACGGCCAATACGGTGAACGTAAGACTCGGCATCCATCGGGATATCGTAGTTGACTACCAGGCTGATACGCTCAACGTCCAGACCACGCGCCGCAACATCGGTCGCGATCAGGATATCAAGGCGACCATCTTTCAGACGCTCCAGCGTTTGCTCACGCAGCGCCTGATTCATGTCACCGTTCAGCGCGGCACTGTTGTAACCGCTGCGCTCCAGCGCTTCGGCCACTTCCAGCGTTGCATTCTTGGTACGAACGAAAATAATCGCCGCATCAAAATCTTCCGCTTCCAGGAAACGTACCAGCGCTTCATTTTTACGCATACCCTGCACCGTCCAGTAGCTCTGGCTGATGTCTGGGCGCGTAGTAATGCTTGATTGAATGCGAACTTCTTGCGGATCTTTCATGAAACGGCGCGTAATGCGGCGGATCGCTTCTGGCATAGTCGCAGAGAACAGTGCAGTCTGATGTTCAGCAGGGATCTGAGCCATGATGTTTTCAACATCTTCGATGAAGCCCATACGCAGCATTTCATCCGCTTCGTCCAGCACCAGACCACTCAGGTTGGACAGATCCAGCGTACCGCGTTTCAGGTGATCCAGCAGACGGCCCGGCGTACCGACAACAATCTGTGCTCCGCCACGCAAAGCGCGCAGTTGCACGTCATAGCGCTGACCGCCGTACAGTGCGACGACATTCACGCCGTGCATATGTTTGGAGAAATCATTGCAGGCCTCTGCTACCTGCACCGCCAGTTCGCGGGTCGGTGCCAGCACCAGAATCTGTGGTGCTTTAAGCTCAGGTTTCAGATTGTTCAGTAATGGCAGAGAGAACGCTGCTGTTTTACCGCTACCGGTCTGTGCCATACCCAGCACATCGCGACCATTCAGCAGGTGAGGAATACATTCCGCCTGAATCGGAGACGGTTTTTCATAGCCCAAATCAGTCAGGGCATTAAGAATAGAGGTGTTCAGCCCCAAATCGGCAAAAGAAGTTACTAAATCAGTCATGTACACGTGCCTCATTAAACATGGCGGCCAGTCTACATAACTCGTCGTGAAAATTTTCAGTCATTTTCATTGAAAAGTGTGAACCGGCTCAAATTGGATTAAAAAGCGAACAAAAAAGCCCTCACCGGTGAAGGTGATAACCGAAGTTTTTCAGGCTGATATAAGTGTTCGTCAGCTATTGCTGGTCCGATCCTGATAGGTCGTCTTGCTCTTGGCCTAATAGCGCCAATTCCAACAATGCATAGCGGTGCTCAACAAAGTTATGAACGTTGTTGGCAACCGTCAGCTTGAACAGCGCCAAAGCGGTGTTCTTGTCCCCCAGACTTAGGTAGTGCTTACCTAAATAGAAGTCAGTTTCACTGAGATGCTCAGCGAGCGAAGTGTTATCCGTAGCTTCTACCTGTAAACGCTGCATCAGTGTTTTTTCACTGATACTGCCCAGATAGAATTCGACAATATTCCATCCCCAAGGCCCTTTCTTGGCGTCGTCATAGCGTTTTTTCAACGCAATTTTGGCCGTCTCTGGATTGATTTCTCGCTCCACGAGATACAGCCATAACGAACGGAAAGGATCATTCGGATCGTCTCGATAAAACGCCAGCAGATCATCCTGCGCTAACAGGTAGCGACCGCCATAATACAAAGCGATGCCCCGGTTTAAACGCGCGTAATTGTAAGTTGGATCAAGCTCTAGTACAGAATCAAACGCTTCATAGGCAGCATCAAAATTGCCTGCCTGCGTTAAATAGATACCCAAATAGTTAAAAACTTCTGGAATATCAGGGCGGATCGTCAACGCTTGTGAAAAATCATTCCGCGCCAATGCCCGTAACCCGAGACTATCATACAGCACTCCGCGCTCATATAATAGCTGTGCTCGTTCATCATCGGTTAATGCCCGGCTTGCAAGGATTTGCTCCATGCGTGCCAGAATCACTTCCTGCTGCAAAGTAGGCTGTAACGGAATCGCCAATACTGCGTCTTTACGCCAATCCGTGTTGCTGCATCCTGCCAGCATGAGTGCTGTTGCAACATAACACCAGCGCAAGAAAGGCTTCATTTCCCACTCCCGAAGACAAACATTGGATGAACATCCTGTCCCGGACCGCTCGACGCAAGGACATCCATACCCTTACGACACACGCGGCACCTTGCCATAATAATCAGGCAAGGTGCCATAAGACCGTTTTCTAACAGTCGTTATTCCTCAGAAGACGGGGCTGCCGCTTCCTGAGTTGGCGCATTGGCTTCTTTGATGCTTAAGCGCACACGGCCCTGACGATCAACTTCCAGAACCTTAACCGGTACTTCCTGACCCATTTGCAGGTAGTCAGTCACTTTCTCTACGCGCTTGTCGGCGATCTGAGAAATATGTACCAGGCCTTCTTTGCCGCCGCCAATAGCGACGAAAGCACCAAAATCAACGATGCGGGTAACTTTACCCTGATACACGCGGCCGACTTCGATTTCGGCAGTGATCTCTTCAATACGACGAATCGCGTGTTTCGCTTTTTCGCCGTCGGTTGAAGCGATCTTCACTGTACCATCGTCTTCGATTTCAATAGTCGTGCCTGTTTCTTCCGTCAGCGCACGAATCACTGAACCACCTTTACCGATCACGTCTTTAATCTTATCGGTGCTGATCTTGATGGTGTGAATACGCGGTGCGAATTCAGAGATATCGCCACGCGGCGTACTGATCGCCTGCTCCATCACGCCCAGAATGTGCAAACGTGCACCTTTGGCCTGATTCAAAGCAACCTGCATGATCTCACGGGTAATCCCTTCGATCTTGATATCCATCTGCAGCGCGGTGATACCTTCACGGCTACCGGCAACTTTAAAGTCCATATCGCCCAGGTGGTCTTCATCACCCAGAATGTCGGACAGAACAACAAAGTTGTCGCCTTCTTTCACCAGACCCATCGCGATACCCGCAACGGCTGATTTGATCGGCACACCAGCATCCATCAGAGCCAGAGAAGCACCGCAGACAGACGCCATAGAAGAAGAACCGTTGGATTCCGTGATTTCAGACACTACACGCACGGTGTACGGGAATTCGTTCGCCTTCGGCATGACTGCCAATACGCCACGCTTAGCCAGACGACCGTGACCGATTTCACGACGCTTAGGTGAACCGACCATACCGGTTTCACCAACAGAGTACGGAGGGAAGTTGTAGTGCAGCAGGAAGCGATCGGTACGTTCACCGGTCAGTTCGTCGATATTCTGCGCATCACGCTCTGTCCCCAACGTAGCCGTTACCAACGCCTGCGTTTCACCACGGGTGAACAGTGCAGAACCGTGAGTACGCGGCAGTACGCCAGTACGCACATCCAGACCACGAATCATGTCTTTTTCACGGCCATCGATACGCGGTTCGCCAGCCAGCACACGGCTACGTACGACATTTTTCTCAACGTTACCCAGAATTTCCTGGATCTCACCCGCATTCAGTGTTTCGTCTTCGGCTTGCAGAGCGGCAACAACATCAGCTTTGATGACGTCGACTTGTGCATAACGCTCTTGTTTTTCAGTGATGCGGTAAGCGTCACCCAGACGTGCTTCAGACAAAGCCTGTACACGCTGCTCTAAAGAAACGTTAACGTCTGGTGCATGCCATTCCCACTTCGGTTTGCCTGCTTCAGCAACCAGTGAGTTGATGTTCTGGATAACGATCTGCTGTTGCTCGTGACCAAACACCACAGCACCCAGCATCTGATCTTCACTCAGCAGATCGGCTTCGGATTCCACCATCAGAACCGCGCCTTCTGTACCGGCAACCACCAGATCCAGACGGCTTTCTTTCAGCTCATCCATCGTTGGGTTCAGGACATACTGGTCGTTTAGGTAACCAACACGCGCCGCACCAATAGGGCCGTTGAACGGAATACCAGACAGGCTCAGCGCCGCAGAGGCACCAATCATGGCAACGATGTCAGGGCTAACCTGCGGGTTAACAGAAACGACGGTCGCAATCACCTGAACTTCATTCAGGAAACCTTCTGGGAACAGAGGGCGAATCGGGCGGTCGATCAGGCGGGAAATCAGCGTTTCGCCTTCGCTTGGACGGCCTTCACGGCGGAAAAAACCACCAGGGAAACGTCCAGCAGCGTAAGTACGCTCCTGATAGTTAACCGTTAATGGGAAGAAACTTTGGCCGGGTTTGGCGTTTTTGGCGCCAACAACGGTAACGAATACCGCGGTGTCATCCATGCTTACCATCACAGCGGCGGTAGCCTGGCGTGCCATCATACCCGTCTCTAACGTGACGGTATGCTGACCATATTGGAACTTACGAACGATCGGATTCAGCAAAATAATATCCTTAGCTGGGGCGCGCTACATGTATTCAAGATAAACGCGCCAGTGAACTCCCGATCTTTGCACTACATTCTCACGACTAATGACAACCCTTATCTTGCTTATGCAGATAAAGCCTCTCATTAGCCGCGCGAACCTCTGTAATGAAAGATCATATTAACAACAATACACTACTCTGTTTTGCTAACGCTTCCTAGAAGAAAGGGGCCAAAAGAGGCCCCTTCCCACTGAAACTCAGAAGACTTAGCGACGCAGACCCAGACGCTCGATCAGACTGGTGTAACGTGCTACATCTTTACGCTTCAGGTAGTCCAGCAGCTTACGACGCTGAGAAACCATACGCAGCAGACCACGACGGCTGTGGTGATCTTTTTTGTGCTCAGAAAAGTGGCCTTGCAGATGGTTGATCTGCGCAGTCAGCAAAGCAACCTGAACTTCAGTAGAACCACTATCGTTAGTGCCACGACCGAAGTCTGCTACGATTTTAGCTTTAGCTTCAACACTTAGAGACATTGTAATACTCCAAACATTATAGATAAAAAAACAGGCGCCGATCTCTAATTCAGCCACCCAATAGTCAAGCCGCGCTATTCTACCCTCAGCGTTCTGCGATAGCAAGGCAGCAACAGGCGGGTTTACACCGGAAACTCAACAACCAGACGACGTGGCGCAACGCGGCCATCGCTGTCGATTTCGCCCATTCCGATAAATTTGTGTTCGTCACCTTCAGTGATTCTCACCATGCCGTTCAAGGGCGCACTCGCTGCCTGAACCGCTTGCCCCAGCTTCAAATAACCAGCAACAACCGGCGTCAGATTCACCTCAGGAAAATCAATGACTGGGCTTTCCATCGGCATGAGCAACGGATCGAGACTCTGCGCAAGCGGGTGCTCTTGTGTTTGAGCCTGCTCAGCCAAAGTCGCTAGCTGCTCCAGCGTCACCATTCTTTCGGTAGGATAGGTGGCAACCTGTAAACGACGCAGGTAAATCACATGCGCGCCGCAGCCCAGCTTTTCGCCCAGATCGTCAATAATGGTACGGATGTACGTGCCTTTCGAGCAGTGAATCTCCAGCTCCAGCTCATCCCCTTCCCAGCGAATGAACTGGAGTTCGTACACGGTGATTTCACGGGCTTCACGCGGAACCGTCAGCCCCTGACGCGCATACTCATAAAGCTTACGCCCCTGATACTTCAGCGCCGAATACATGGATGGTACTTGCTGCGTGGTGCCACGAAAGCCCTCCAGCGCCTGCTCCAGATCGGTAGCAGAAAAACCAATCGCACGTTCTTCAATCACGTTGCCGTCGGCATCAGAAGTGTCGGTTCGTTGCCCAAGCCGAGCAATGACACGGTAGCGTTTATCAGAATCCAGCAAATACTGAGAAAATTTTGTCGCTTCCCCAAGACAAATCGGCAGCATACCGGTGGCTAATGGATCCAACGCCCCCGTATGGCCCGCTCTGTTAGCGTTAAAAATCCGTTTTACCTTCTGCAAAACATCATTAGACGACACGCCCTGCGGCTTATCTAATAACAATACGCCGTGTACATCACGGCCACGGCGGCGAGGACGACTCATTAATCCTCCTGGTCTTCGCCCGTAGCAGGACGACGTTCCGCATCATTTCTGACCACATTGGTCACCAGATTGGACATTCTCATCCCTTCAACCAATGAGTTGTCGTAGGAGAATGTTAAGGCCGGAACGACACGCAAGCGCATTGCCTTGCCAACCAGGGTACGGATAAAGCCAGAAGCATCCTGCAATGCTTTCACAGCTGTTTGAACTTGCTCTGGTTCGTTATCATTCAGGAAGGTCACAAAAACTTTGGCATAGGCCAAGTCACGGGACACTTCCACACCGGAGACGGTCGCCATGCCGATGCGCGGATCTTTCACTTCACGTTGAATGATAATGGCGATTTCTTTTTGCATTTCCTGCGCAACGCGCTGGGTGCGGCTGAATTCTTTTGCCATGATAAATCCTCAAGTAAAAATCGGGGGGCACTAGGCCCCCCTTACGAATCATTTACGTCGTCGCTGAAAACGGATTACGCGATCGTACGTTTGATCTCAATCGTTTCAAAGACTTCGATCATATCGCCAGGGCGAACATCATTGTAGTTCTTCACGCCGATACCACATTCCATGCCGTTACGGACTTCGTTAACGTCATCTTTGAAGCGGCGCAGAGATTCCAGCTCGCCTTCATAGATCACCACGTTGTCACGCAGTACACGGATCTTGTTGTGACGTTTAACGATACCTTCCGTCACCATACAACCAGCGATAGCGCCAAATTTCGGTGATTTAAAGACATCACGCACTTCGGCCAGACCGATGATCTCTTGCTTATATTCCGGCGCCAGCATACCGCTCATCGCCTGTTTCACTTCGTCGATCAAATCATAGATGACAGAGTAATAACGCAGATCCAGACTTTCCGCTTCAACGACGCGGCGAGCTGATGCATCTGCACGAACGTTAAAGCCAAGGATAATCGCATTCGATGCCGCTGCCAGCGTGGCGTCCGTTTCTGTGATACCGCCCACACCGGAACCGACAATCTTCACTTTCACTTCGTCAGTAGACAGTTTCTGCAGTGAGTCGGAAATCGCTTCACAAGAACCCTGAACGTCAGATTTCAGAACGATGTTCAGCTCAGAAACTTCACCTTCTGTCATGTTGGCAAACATGTTTTCCAGTTTAGATTTCTGCTGACGAGCCAGTTTAACTTCACGGAATTTACCTTGACGATACAAGGCCACTTCACGCGCTTTCTTCTCGTCACGAACAACCGTTGCTTCGTCACCTGCGGCAGGCACACCGGACATACCGAGAATTTCGACAGGAATAGAAGGACCCGCAGACGTGATCTCACGACCTAACTCATCGCGCATCGCACGAACACGGCCATATTCGAAGCCGCACAGAACGATATCGCCTTTATTCAGCGTACCTTCACGTACCAGTACGGTTGCAACCGGGCCACGACCTTTATCCAGGAAGGATTCGATCACAACACCGTTCGCCATGCCGCTACGGACCGCTTTCAGTTCCAGAACTTCAGCCTGCAACAGAATCGCATCCAGCAGTTCATCGATACCCGTACCGGCTTTAGCGGATACGTGGACAAACTGAGATTCGCCGCCCCACTCTTCCGGCATGATGCCGTACTGAGACAGTTCAGTTTTCACACGGTCTGGATCAGAATCAGGCTTATCGATTTTGTTTACTGCAACAACAACCGGAACCTGAGCCGCTTTCGCATGCTGGATCGCTTCGATGGTCTGAGGCATCACGCCATCATCCGCTGCAACAACCAGTACCACGATATCCGTTGCCTGAGCACCACGAGCACGCATTGCGGTAAACGCGGCGTGTCCCGGTGTATCCAGGAACGTGATCATACCGTTGTCAGTTTCAACGTGGTAAGCACCGATGTGCTGGGTAATACCACCCGCTTCACCTGCTGCTACTTTCGTTGAACGAATATAGTCAAGCAGTGAGGTTTTACCGTGGTCAACGTGACCCATGATGGTCACGACGGGTGCGCGGGATTCCGCTGCAACACCGGTATCACGGTCACTCATTACCGCTTCTTCCAGCTCGTTCTCACGACGCAGGATGACTTTATGGCCCATCTCTTCCGCGACGAGTTGCGCAGTTTCCTGGTCGATGACTTGGTTGATGGTTGCCATTGCGCCCAGTTTCATCATCGTCTTGATGACCTGAGAGCCTTTAACGGCCATTTTGTTAGCCAGTTCAGCAACGGTAACCGTTTCGCCGATGATCACATCGCGGTTCACTGCCTGAGCGGGCTTATTGAAGCTCTGTTGCAGTGTACTTGGCTTACGTTTACCTTTACCGCCACGGGTAACGGCACGCGCTTCTTCACGGTCAGCCTTGGACTCAGACTGGCGATTACCTTTCTTCTGCTTGGTGACTTTGGCTGCGCGAGTACGGGTACGGCGCTCACCTTCAACCTGGCGGTCGTTTTCATCTTCCGCTTCGCGGGCATGATGAGAGGTCGTCACATGATAATCGGCAGATTCTTCAGGTTTAGCGCTTTCCGCTTCCCAACGCCCGGCATTTTCTTCAGCCATACGGCGAGCTTCTTCAGCAATACGACGAGCTTCTTCTTCAACCTTAAGACGTGCAGTTTCTTCTGCTTTACGCTTAAGTTCGGCAGCTTCCGCTTCACGTTTCGCTTTCTCAGACTGAGCCGGCTTGGTCATATTTTCGTTTTGTTGGTTCGTCACTTTTTCTTTTTCCGCTACATCACGCTTAGCTTTTTCAGCGGCCTCACGTTTGGCTTGCTCGTCGGCAGCACGCTTCGCTTTCTCAGCAGCTTCGCGCAGATCGGCCTCGCGTTTAGCCTGCTCTTCAGCGGCACGTTGTGCCTGTTCTTCCGCTTCACGCCGTGCCTGCTCTTCCTCTTCAGCCTGTTGGGCATCAATCGGATCGCGTTTTACATAAGTGCGTGTCTTGCGGACTTCGATCTGCACCGACTTACTTTTTCCGCCGGTGCTAGGGACATTTAACGTGCTGCGCGTTTTGCGTTGCAGCGTCAATTTACTCGGTGCATTACCGCGATCGCGGTTCAAATGCGCCAATAACGTTTCTTTTTCATGCTGGGTCACAGAGTCCGATGCAGACTTGGTCATTCCCGCATCAGCAAACTGCTGTATCAGGCGGTCAACCGGCGTCTGAATCTCTGCGGCCAGCGATTTTACGGTTACATCTGTCATGCTGTTCCTTTCCTGCTACAGTTCGTTATTCGTTGTCGTCGCCAAACCAACAGATATTACGTGCGGCCATAATCAATTCGCCCGCTTGCTCATCATTGAGCTCTTCAATATCTGTCAGGTCGTCAACACCCTGTTCAGCAAGATCTTCCAGCGTACAAACACCGATCGCAGCAAGCTTGAACGCCAACTCACGCGACAGCCCAGGCAAGCCAAGCAAGTCTTCAGCAGGTTGACCGTCACCAAGGCTTTCTTCATGCGCCAGTGCCAGCGTTGTTAATGCGGCTTTCGCACGCTCACGCAATGCTTCAACGGTTTCTTCATTGAGGCCTTCGATGGCCAACAGTTCCTTGATTGGCACGTAAGCCAGTTCTTCAAGTGAGGAGAAACCTTCTTCAACCAGCACGGTGGCAAACTCGTCATCGATATCAAGGTGCTTGGT
Source organism: Pectobacterium actinidiae (assembly GCF_000803315.1). Taxonomy (NCBI): domain Bacteria; kingdom Pseudomonadati; phylum Pseudomonadota; class Gammaproteobacteria; order Enterobacterales; family Pectobacteriaceae; genus Pectobacterium; species Pectobacterium actinidiae. The sequence goes on along the minus strand of NZ_JRMH01000001.1, from coordinate 472,410 downwards.
AAAGACGTCGATTGCAGCATGTGCTTCAGCCTGATGCTTGGCTTGAAGATCTTCCACTGTCATCACGTTCAGTTCCCAACGATCGTCTGAACGATGCTGTTTTAACAGTTGGGAAGCCAAACGTACGTTCTGCCCGTTTCGACCAATCGCCTGAGCAAGATTGCTCGACTCGACAGCGATATCCATCGTGCAGGTGTCTTCATCCACCACGATCGATACCACATCGGCAGGTGCCATGGCATTGATGACAAACTGCGCAGGATTATCATCCCACAGAATGATATCAATACGCTCGCCGCCCAGCTCGCTGGAAACAGCCTGAACACGTGCGCCGCGCATACCGACACAAGCACCGACAGGATCGATACGTTTGTCGTTCGTCTTCACTGCAATTTTCGCACGTGAACCCGGATCGCGGGCCGCTGCCTTAATCTCGATAACTTCTTCACCGATTTCTGGCACTTCAATGCGGAAGAGTTCAACCAGCATTTCCGGACGGGAACGGCTGACAAACAGTTGAGCACCGCGAGCTTCAGGACGAACAGAGTACAGCACGCCACGAATACGGTCGCCAGGGCGGAAATTTTCACGAGGCAGCATGTCTTCGCGGCCAATTACCGCTTCTGCACTGGTGTTAGAGCCATCGATTGGTCTGACTTCAAGCGAAATATTATCACGGTTCACCTTTTTCACGACACCGGTGATAATCTCGCCTTCTTGCTCACGGAACTGATCAACAACCATCGCACGTTCTGCTTCACGAACTTTCTGTACGATGACTTGTTTTGCCGTTTGCGTCGTAATGCGGTCAAACGTTACGGATTCGATTTGATCTTCAACGTAACCGCCGACATCAAGAGCAGGATCCTCGAACTGCGCCGCTTCAAGCGTAATTTCACGCGTTGGCTGAGTGACTTCATTCACCACTAACCAACGACGGAAGGTATCGAAATCGCCCGTTTTGCGATCGATACTGACGCGGACATCAATTTCCTGCTCATATTTTTTCTTGGTCGCTGTCGCCAGTGCGGTTTCCAGCGCTTCAAAAATCTTCTCGCGCGGAAGGGCTTTCTCATTGGAAACTGCTTCAACAACAGCCAGAATCTCTTTGTTCATCCTAGTTGCCTCATCCAAACTTTAAAAGTGGGGTACAAGATTCGCTTTCTGAATGTTGCTCAGCGCGAATACTTCATCTTTGCCTTCCACTGTTATGGTGATCATTTCGCCGTCAACAGCTTTGATCACACCCAACCATTTACGGCGATTCTGGACTGCCATACGCAGCACCACGGTGACTTCTTCACCAACGAAATGCAGATAATGTGCTGCCGTGAATAAGGGACGCTCAAGTCCTGGAGACGAAACCTCCAGGTTATAGGCGACAGTGATTGGATCTTCTACGTCCAATACCGCACTGACCTGGTGGCTGACATCAGCACAATCATCAACAGTGATTCCATCTTCACTATCAATATAGATACGCAGCGTCGATTGGCGACTACGGATGAATTCAATCCCAACCAATTCGTAGCCTAATGCGGCAACGGGTGCTGAAATCATCTCTGTTAATTTTTGCTCTAATGTGGACAAGTCCACCCCCAAGACATAAAAAAAGGGCCTAATAGCCCAGTTGTTTGTTGCCAAATAACAAAAAACCCCGATAAATCGGGGCTTTATGCAACTGGACCCTAATACCGCTTACCGATGCGGCATAACTTTCGGTGAAGGATTTTTTCAAAAATCACTGCAAAAAGAGATAGAAATTGAGTGAAGAACGTATTTGAAAAAACACTTTACTGGAAGTTAAGTGGTTGCGGGGGCCGGATTTGAACCGACGACCTTCGGGTTATGAGCCCGACGAGCTACCAAGCTGCTCCACCCCGCGTCCGAAATCGTGGCAAATACTACGCTGACAACTGCACAAATGCAAGTCATCCATAGGATTGGTTCGAAGGCGATTCTTATACGCGAAATACATTCTTTTGTCAATAATCATGGTGGGCGTAGAAGCGGCTACCGCGTGATGGCATTCCACTGTTCATAAACAGGTCTTGTGTCGTCACGCTAGCCACAAAACAGGCCAACCGCTGCAAAAAAGGCACAGACGCCTGGAATAGCTGAAAAAGGTGATGCTGTGGGGGATTCCCTGGTGCGTAAATCAAACAATAACTCAATAATATAATGGTGTAGAATTTATCTTCGTTCTTCTTCTAATAGTACGATCGCAGCCTGTGTTCTGTTACGCACATTAAGCCGCCTGAAAATCGACTCCAGGTGCGATTTCACCGTTCCTGCACTGATGTTTAACGTCCGACTGATTTGTTTGTTAGAAGCGCCTGACGCTATCAGTTGTAGAACCTCATGCTGCCTTTCACTGAGTTTGCCTTTTACGCTGTTATCGACACTCCACCCCTCATAGATCACCCCATCATCCGGCAAACAGACCATACCCATCGATACCGTTTTTAATGCCTGAGCAATAGAATCAACGGGTGATGTTTTAAGAATGACGCCCATAACATGGTGTTTCAGATAGTAATTCAAAATATGTCTTTCAATAGTATCAACCATCACAATCACACTGGCGCTAATATATTTTTCATGTAGAACCTCAAGGAATAAACTGTATTCTTCATTTTCTTTATTACAATTTAGTAAAATAAAAGCGTTGTTCATCTCCTCGAGGAAAGGCCATACTTCGTCAATTTCCTTTACGCCAACAATATTGACACCGTGCATAAAATCATTCAGCCCAACAGATAACCCCTGAATGAAAACAGGGGATTTGTCAATGATAACAACGTTCACCATGCAATCTCCATTTACCTTTATTTTAAAATGCCATATTTAAAAACACCCTCTAAGAAGTTTTAGCCTATCTTGAAAGATATGATGTCACGCCATTTGGCATATGCCGTTTACCTTATAGACTGGGCTATATTCATTCGCACATACTGACATGATATTTTTAGATTACCGACTCAAAGAGGAATACTTTTAGCAATGAAATACTATCTCAAAACACGTTCTAATGGCGTAATGATTTCATAAAGATAAGAAATATTTACCGAAGACATTTAAAACATGAATAAATATAAAACAGGGGGTAAATAGCCTATGCCATATTGCATTACACCTTTAACACAATGGCTGATACGCGCCCGCCTCATTAGCTGTTAACGTCTTCTCAAATTATCATTTATTTCACTCCAGGCTATTTGTTTTTATCGCCTGAAGAATAAGATAAGGAGAACAAATGTCATTCAAGAACTGGATAACGGGGGAAAATAAAAAAACAGAAAATGGCGATAATACTCAAAAAGCCCCCTCCCATTCCACACTGAACGATAGCATCACGTCACCAAAGGCAATGACGCTAGCGGACATTGCTCGCGGCATGCAGCATGCAGCCACAGCCGCCAATCAATTTATCGCTCATCAATATCAACAAACTCTCGATCCATTTTTTGAACGTAACGCTGATGGCGTGTTAACCCCAAAGACGGTTGCGATTCAACTCGATCCCCGACACCACGTCGAACTGCCTCTGGTTGCCCTTTCTACCCCAAGAGGGTTGATGCTGGAAAAAATGAAAGTACAAATGACAGTGAGAACTGATGCGGTCAGTCAGGACGACATAGACTCATCTTTAGACGATCATCACATCACTAATTTTCACGTCAGCATGTCACCTTCAGGCAAAAACAAAAAAGGCAGGAATAGTCAGCACGTCGATATAGAAATGCAATTCACTGCGCTGGATCCTCCAGAAAGCATCATGCGGTTAATTGATGAATACACCAATCTCATTCTCCCCCGAATAACGCAAAAGGAAAAAAACAATGGCTAATATTCCAGACACGATCAATGAAGCCGGTCTCGATCTCATTAAGAGCTTTGAAGGATTGAAATTAACAAAGTATCTCGATACCGCAGGCAGATGGACCATTGGGTATGGACATTTAATACTGCCACATGAAAATTTTGATAACGGCATTACCCTTCAGGAAGCCGACTTACTATTACGGCAGGACTTAAAAACAGCGGAAGCCGGTGTTCAACATTATGTGAATGTTGATCTCAACGGAAATCAATTTGGTGCACTAACATCATTTACCTACAATCTGGGAGTAGAAAGTCTGGAAACGTCGACATTATTACGTCTGCTGAATCAGGGTAATTATAACGCCGCTGCCGATCAATTTCCACGTTGGGACAAAGATGGTGAACAAGTTGTGGAAGGACTCCTGCGCCGTAGAGAAGCAGAGAAAGCACTGTTCCTACAATCCATCACACCAAGCTAATAGTAAAAATTTAAAAAGGTTATTTCATAGAAAAAATCATTGTGGATATATTATGGATACTTCAGAACTTCCTATCATTTATGACATTCTGATCAGTGATATTATTGCATCCGTTGCCGGATTATTCGGCGGCCTCAGTATTTCCTTCTTTTGGCGACCGCAGAAACTGAATAACTACGACAAATTTATTGCCGCATTAATCATTATCATCATCAGCATTTCAGCGGCCTTCTCACTGGTAGGGATTATCGCCGAGTTGCTGCACGTTAATATTAGTAAAATGGAGAACGCAATAGGATTAGGTTATCTGGTTGGCGCGATTAGCGTAGGCCTGGTTACGCTAATCGCAAATTTCTTCAGCTATCGGGAGAATAACGATATTCTGGATGTTGCATCGGAAATAAAACAGGCCAAGAAAGGCGTTCATTTGATTACTGAGGCCCGGAAAAAAATGCCCGATGACAAAAATTCGTCAGACAATTAATGCCCTATTTTCAGCTGTAAGTCGTCCGCAGACAGGAAGGTGCCGAACCGCCTTCCTGCCGCCACATTCCTCTTCTCCATTCGTCCGGCCATCCAGTCAAATACATGTAGGATTTCCCCAACGAAGGCGTCTCTGTAAGGGACGCCTTGTTTATCTGACCTATAGACTACTGTGAAAGAGAGAAGTTTTTGGCTGTACGATATCCATCAGAATTTGATGGTACTGATGGGACAGCACGGCAATCTCTTCCGCTTTAAAAGCCACTTTCTGATAATTAAAGCACAGTGTCAGTGCCTCATCATCATAAACAGAAAGCGTTAAATCCAGCCGAGCCTGACAATGAGCAATATCCGCGATCTGATAGACAGTCTCATTAATTTTTATCGCCGGCGGCATGGCAGTCAGATAGTTAAAACTGACAGGAAAACGCAGCTTATCAGACCATCCTTTGGCCCGGACGTCAGCCATTAGCACATCATAGGGTAACGTCTGATGGTCTAAAATGGCATGAATCTTATTCTGGCTGCGAGCCAAAAGCGTGTTGAAAGATTCCTGAACCGGCGAATCATCGTAGTAAGCCACCATGTTAACGAAGCAGCCTATCGTGGTGGCGTTTTCAGTCAGCATACGGTTCGATACCGGAATACCGATGGGAACATGACGATAGTTTGTCGTTTTGAGCAGCAGGGTAAAAGCGGTTAGCATGCAGACAAACGGCGTCGTACGATGCTGCTGGGCATAGTGCTTTATCGCCTGCGTCAGCGTATCTGACAAGATGCACCAATAATTTTCCCCATCCTGACTGTCACTGAGCGGAAATGCCGTCGCATCGGCCCCTGCTGCCAGGTAATCCTCCATTTTATCCAGCCAGAACTGGCGCTCTCCCGGATAGCACTGATCTTTGGTGCGACGTTGCTGCTGCCGATAGCGCAGATGGCGATCCCCACAGCCTATTCGATAGCTGCGATCGCCAGCGCTATAAGCACGAACGTAATCAACAAACTGATTGAAGAACAAACCAATAGCGTCATGGTCGAATACCGTATGGTGTACACGTCCCAGCAGAATATGCCGCTGCGCCGTCAGCGAAACCAGATGAAAACAGATGAGCGGCGAGTGTTCTACATCCATCTCTGGCGTACTGACCAGTTCCATCAGTCGTCTGTCGCTCAGCGTATTCGTCTCTCCATCGGGAGAGAACGCCGTCAGCCGTTCAATTGGGATCGCTTCAATCGGATAATCCCCCTCAAGGCACTGTAGTCGATCCAGATCGAAGCGGGTTCGCAGTACCGGATTACCTTCAAGAATACGCCGAATACTCCATTCCACGGCAGATTCATCCAGTGCTCCTTTTATCGCCAGACGAAAAGCCAATTGATAGACCGAAGGCTCTGGGCTGAGCTGATCCAGCGTCAGAAAATAACGCTGCTGCGATGAGGGTTCGAGCGCCTCGATATCCGTCTTGCTCTCGTCAAACGCGGGTTCATCATCGTTAACATAGTAAGGGACGATGAAAGCCAGCAGATGGGGCGTCGCATTGTTGAAAAATAACGGGTAATCAATTTCACTAAACAGCCGCTTTCTAATTAGCAGCCTGGCTTTCATCGCCTGAAGCGAATCGCCCCCTAAATCAAAAAAGTTATCGTTGGCACCGAGTTCACGAAAACCAAGCACCTCTTGCCAGATATCGATCAGTTCCTGTTCCAGCTCATTACCTGCGGCTTTAACAGGATATCCCAACTCAGGACGCTGCGGACAAGGCTCTGGAAGTCGGCTCACATCCAATTTTCCGTTAGGCAATTTGGGCAGGGTTTCCAGCATAATAAAGTGGGACGGATGCATCGCTCGCGGCAGTTTATCCTGCAAGAAGCGACGCAAATCGTTCGTAGCAAGCGACGGGTTACGGCTCACCAGATAGGCCACCAGGCGCTGACGCCCGTTTTCCTGAATCGGCCGCACCAGCGCCTTGTCGATATCACCATGCTGACGTAACACGATTTCGACTTCCTCAGGCTCGATACGAATGCCATTAATCTTAATCTGGCGATCGATACGTCCCAGATACAGGATCTCCCCTTCTGGCGTCATTTTCCCTAGATCGCCAGTGCGGTGCCCCCAAGAGCGTTTATCAGCTCGAACATGAGTGAAGAAACGCTGCTGTGTTAATTCGTCGCGGTTAATATAGCCACGGGCGACGCCTTCACCGAACGCGCAAATTTCCCCTTCTTCCCCTTCAGCCACGGGACGCAGATTCTCATCCACGATGAGAATGTCGCTGCCACGCAGTGCCTTACCGAGCGTCACACTTTTTCCCGGCCTTAATTCAGCAAATGAGCAGTTGGCCGTCGTTTCCGTCGGGCCATACAGATTAAAGAGCCGGACATCAGAAATCTGCTGGAAGGTACGCTCTTGTAAATCAAAAGAGACAGGCTCGCCGGAGAGAAAAACCGTTTTGGGTAATGCCCACGCGTGAGAAGAAGATGCCTGATAGCGCAGCAGTTCATCCCAAACGGTCGGCACACAATAAATGGCTCCGTCTGGATGTTGCTGATGCCAGCGTAATAACACCTCTGGCTCATTCAGGCTGTCGGCAGGCAAAATAAACAGCGTGTCGCCACGTAATAAAGGCGCATAAAGCTGTGTCACAGCGGCGGCAAAGCTGAGTGTCGATGTCAGAGGGAGCGTCGCGCGCGTCTCTGGCCACACATCCTCATTAAACCAGTTCAAATAATAATTCAGGTTCCGGTGTTCGATGGCCACTCCTTTTGGCTTCCCAGTTGAACCGGAGGTATAGAGAATATAAGCCAGATCGTTTTCGCAAACGGGTGGCAACGTCGCCACAGGCTCGGCAGGATAATGGATATCCTCTACTACCATCGTAGAGGGAAAAACCTTATCGATGGCCGTTTTATTTAACATCGCTCGCGTGGAAATAAGTAAAAATGTCGAAGAATCATCAAGGATCTGGATAATTCTTTCTGACGGATGAAAATGCGAGAGGGGAACGTAGGTATGTCCTGCTTTTAAAATAGCCAGCAAGACTACGGGCATCATCACACCAGGTTCAAGATAGACGGCAATTCTGCCCCGTTTATTATCCGGATAATGTGATAATAAATAGTCTGCCAAACGGCGAGACTGCGACTCGAGTTGTTGATAATTCAGCCTGTCGCCATTAAATTCCACCGCCGTCTTCTCGGGACTTTTCAGTGACCATTCAGAAATAATTTCAAAGACCGTTTTTCTATTCTTCATCATTTTCCTTCCATATTGTAAAAGGATGCTTTTTGCGGGAATGGTTCTAACGCGACTTCCGGTATCTCACGCGATGAAAAATTAATGCGATAAAAATGAGAACACGTAATGATGGGTTCGTCATGCTAATACCAGGAAAGACACATAAAATAATGCGCATACCTGAGTATGGGTTTAACAAATAAAAGACATTATTGCCTATATACCAAAAGGACTATGCCAGAATGCGAAAGTCCCCCCGTACCCTGACGGGTATTATTTCCCCTTCCCTTTGCTATGTTTTATTGACAGTCATCACCACCCTATTCGTAGATAATTGGAGGCTCCGATGGATTCACAATTTATCGGTTCTGTTATTAATGCGCTACCGTTGGAAAATATGATTAGCGGGCCATTACAGGCAATGATTAACGCCCAGGTTCAAGCCAGCAAAGCCTATACGGATTTTCTATTATCCGTCTGCATTCAGAATAATAAAGCCGTCGCCATCCAATTCGACTACGACGAAACGCTTATTGATGAAAGCGGAGTCGCAAAAGGTTCGGTGACAAAAACGATGCGCATACCGCTCATTGCCGCGATTACCCATCCGATTATTTCTATTGAAGAAGGGACGATCGATTTCGAGCTTGAAGTCACACAGAGTGAATCTTTATCCGATGACACCGGAGAAGACGGCAATTTGGCGGCCTCGCTGGGATGGGGGGCATTCAAGGTCAAAATGGCTGGCCGGGTATCACACAAATCGGCACAAACCCGAGCCACGGACACTCGCGCCAAATACAGCATTCACACGCAGGTAAAACGTCAACCCGCGCCTGAAGCGCTCATGCGCGTCATCGATTTTCTGACCGATGCCGCCATCAGACCCAGTGTTCCCGCAGGGGAAAGCGCACCGCAGATAGCGGAAAACGCCGCGCCACCAGCGCCTGCGGAGCAACAAGAAGCGTCATCATAATCAAAGCATATTGTTCAGCAGCAATATTACTCAGCGGCATAGTGCATGTGTGCCGTACCTGCATAACGCGTAAAAGGATGCCCGGCGTGACCCCTGGCATCACCAGAGGATCAGATCATGGCATCGGCAAGAGTGCTCCATACCTTATTTGAACAGCAGCGACATCAGACGCCAGACGCCATCGCTCTGAGAAGCGATACAGAAACGTTGACCTACCAGCAATTGGATCAGCGAGCAAACGCCATGGCGAACGATCTATTGCAGCGGGGCGTAAAGCCGAAGGATGTTGTCGGCATTTATTTGAATAAAAGCCCGAATTTGATCGTCAGCCTGCTCGGCGTATTGAAAACCGGTGCGTGCTATTTACCCCTTGATCCTTACTATCCACACGAGCGTTTGGATTATATGGTCAATCATGCCGATGCGCGTCTGGTCATCACCGACAGTGCACACGCGCTTACGCTGGCACCGAGCCATCGTGAGATCGTTGACATCAATCAGATCGATCTGAGCGTTCAGACTGCTCCCATACTTCCCTCAGTCAGTGAAGAACAGCTTTGTTATGTAATGTACACCTCCGGCTCCACCGGAACGCCGAAGGGCGTCATGGTCAGCCACAGAACGGTCGTCAATTATCTGGCGTGGATGCAAAACGCCTTCGTTCTACAGCACGACGATGTTGTCCTTAACCAGTCCACGTTCAGCTTTGACGTCTCGGTGTGGGAAATTTTCTGGCCGCTGATCGCTGGCGCAAGCTGTGCGGTCATTACTGAGGATGCCAAGTACGATCCGCAACTGCTGGCTGAATTTATGCGTCATCATCAGGTCACCGTTGCGCAGTTCGTACCGACAGCACTGCGCGTCATTGTTGATGCGGAAGTGCTATCCCGCTGCACTTCGCTATGCCATATCTTTTCTGGCGGCGAGGCGCTCGATCAAACGCTGGTCAACGATCTTTCCCTGCAATATCCAGGAAATATCCACAACCTCTACGGCCCAACCGAGGCGACAATATTTGCCTGTCATTGGCACTGCCAGCCCGGAGCAGAAGAAAAAATCGCCCCGATTGGCAAACCCATCCCTCACGCCATCGCTTATGTACTGGACGACGCGCAGCAGCCTGTTGACGTGGGGGAAAGCGGCGAGCTTTATCTGGCAGGGGATATTCTGGCAAAAGGCTACCTGAATGCGGAAAAGCTGACGCAGGAGCGATTTGTTAATGACCCGTTTAGTCATCAATCTGAGCAAAAGATGTATAAAACCGGTGACTGGGTTAAGCAGCGCGTCGACGGTGTTCTGGAGTTCATTGGCCGAATAGACAGTCAGGTTAAATTGCGCGGGCACCGTATTGAACTGGCGGAAATAGAAACGCACTTACAGGCAATCCCGCAAATTAACCATGCCGCCGTTATTCTCGAAAAACGCTCGGAAAACGCGGCGCCATCGCTCTCAGCCTTTTATGTGTTACGACATCAAAAGCACATCGATATTCAGGAAATAAAAGCGCACCTTGCCAAGACGCTACCTTTCTTCATGGTGCCCTCTCATTTCGTTGCGTTGGAAAAAATGCCAACGCATCCCAATGGAAAAATTGATAAATCTAAGTTGTGTTCCTGCGTAAATAACTAATGGTGAAAAAATGTCAAATGACAAAGCAATATTACCTTCCGAGATAGAAAAAAACATTATCTCTATCTGGCGGAACGTTCTTAATAACCCAAAGGTCTCTATTCAAGAGAATTTTTTCGATGCAGGAGGGAACTCCCTGCTGATGTCCAAGGTTTATCGCGAAATAAAAAACAAAATAGAGTCTCCTATCTCTATTGTTGATTTATTCCAATACCCAACGGTACAGATGCTAAGTAAACGCATTAGCGAAATACACGCTGGGAAATCAGGCAGCAAGAAGTAATTACGCCAAAAAGCGTATTTATACTCCAGGGGAATAACCGCCCTGTAATGGGAAATGTGTTTCATCATCCTTATTTAACTGATAATAGGTGGTAATACCATGTCTGCAAATCAATTGAATTCCGCAGCAGTAAAAGCGAAGGTGGCTTCAACAATTAAATTTGTCCTGAGTCACCAAAATTCATCCAAGCCCGCTAACTATTATGCGATTGGTCAGAAAGTCCTCCCTTATGTCAGAAAATATTGGGGGAAAAAATCTATTCCTGCTATTCCTGTTTCCATCAAAGCATCATTGCAACATCCGTCGGCATCCAGTCTGCAAAGTATCATCAGCCGGATTACTGCCGAAATCGCGGGTAGCAAAAAGTAATTCACGTTTAATTTAGCTGTCCTTCTATATTCACGGCGTAGGACGTCGACTTTTCTTTCTTTTGGATAGTATTCGGAGAAAGAAGGTTAGCGACCTGCGCCGTGAAAGGAGGCGAATATATTCACGGTGAGGTAATGAAATGAAACAGCAAGAACAGTTCCGCGATAAGGATATTGCTATTGTAGGAATGTCGGCCCGCTTTCCCGGTGCGGAAGATACCGCGATATTTTGGCAAAACCTGTTGGACGGCGTGGAGACGATCAGCACATTCAGTGAAGAAGAACTGAGGGAGTCGGGCATTGAAGAAGAGATGATCGCCTCACCCAACTATATTCGCCGTCGGGGAATTTTGGGCAACGCACAGCACTTTGACGCTAATTTCTTTGATATCACCCCCCGCGATGCCGAAATTATGGATCCCCAGCATCGCGTCTTTTTGGAATGCTGCTGGCACGCGTTTGAAGATGCAGGCTATGTCCCAGCCACCTACCCCGGCAAGGTTGGCATATTCGGTGGAACGGGAACCGCCTGGCATTTGAGTAAAGTTAACGCCCATCCTGAAGTGCAGAAATACGCCAGCGGCGCGTCGGTCGTCACCAACAATGATAAAGATTACGTAACGACCCGCGTGTCTTACAAGCTCAACCTCAAAGGGCCGAGCGTTAACGTACAAACAGCCTGTTCAACTGCGATGGTCGCCGTCGTGATGGGCATGAATAGCCTGTTGAACGGGGAAAGTGACCTGATCGTTGCGGGCGGTGTTTCCGTGGATACGCCAGAACGCCGGGGCTATCCTTATATGCAAGGCGGCATGGAATCCGCAGATGGCCGCTGCTATGCCTTTGACTCCCGAGCCAACGGCACGGTGTTCAGCCGCGGTGCTGGCGTCGTATTACTGAAACGCCTGAATGACGCCGTACGCGACGGCGATCATATTTACGCCGTATTGAAAGGCGGCGCAGTGAATAACGACGGTAACCTGAAAGCCGGCTTTACCGCACCGAGCATCGACGGGCAGATCGCCGTTGCCAAACAGGCAATCGCCAATGCGCAGCTTGATCCCGCCACGATCAATTTTGTTGAAGCCCACGGCACCGCGACGGCGCTGGGCGACCCCATCGAATTCACGTCGCTTACACAAACGTTTCAGGAATATACAGATAAAACCCAGTATTGCCGTCTGGGGTCGGTGAAAACCAATATCGGCCATACTGACGCGGCATCAGGCATGGCCAGCCTCATCAAAGCCTCGCTGGCGCTGGAAACCGGCAAGCTGCCAGCCTCGCTCCATTTCGAATCGCCAAATCCCAACATTGAGTTTGAAACCAGCCCGTTCATCATGAACACCGAACTCAGCGAGCTCGAACCGTCGGAGACACCGCACCGCGCGCTGGTGAACTCTTTCGGCGTCGGCGGCACCAATGCCTGCGTCATTCTGGAAGCCGCTCCCCCGCTCAACGCGGGCGATACCCATGACGACAGTCTGCTGGTTTTGCCTTTCTCTGCCAAAAGCCGCACAGCGCTGGAAGACATGAAACGCCGCCTGCGCGATTATCTCAGTGCGCATGACGACGCCAATCTGGCAGATATCGCCTACACCCTACAGGTTGGGAGACAAAAGTTCTCGCACAGCACCGCCATTATCGGGAAGGATCGCGATTCACTGCTGACCAAGCTGGATCAGCCGTCGCTGGTAGTGACGCAGCAGGGAAAAAACCAAAAATCCGTCGTGTTTATGTTCCCAGGACAGGGCAACCAGTACGTCAATATGGCGCGTGAACTGTACGACACCTACGATGTTTTCCGCGCGAGCATGGATCAATGCTGTGACTATCTGGAACCCATTCTGGACGTCAACCTGACGTCGATTATCTTTCAGGACAGCGACGATATCGCCGAGTCCCGCATCAATGAAACCCAGTTTACCCAGCCGTCACTGTTCGTGGTGGAGTACAGTCTGGCAAAACTGTGGATGTCGTGGGGCATTCAGCCGGATGTCATGATCGGCCACAGCGTGGGGGAATACGTGGCAGCCTGCCTGTCCGGCGTATTCTCACTGGAAGATGCGCTGAAAGCCGTCGCGATGCGGGGCAAAATGGTACAGGCTTTACCCGCGGGAGATATGCTTGCCGTTCTGCTTGATGAAGAAAGTCTGAAGGCCAAACTTCACGGCAGCAAGCTGGAAATTGCGGCGGTTAACTACCCCGGATTATGCGTCATCGCTGGTGCTTCAAACGATGTCGCACGTTTCCAACAGCAGTTGGAAGACAGTAATATCTTCTGTAAACATCTGGACACCTCACACGCATTCCACTCACACATGATGGAACCTATGCTGCCCGCCTTCAAAAAGGTCATTGACAGCATCGAGTTACATGCACCGAAAATCCCTATTGTTTCGACCGTCAACGGGGAATGGATGAGTGAAGATGTCGCTAAAAGCAGCGATTATTGGGTTGGACATGTTCGCAACACAGTCATGTTCTCTCATGCTTTTAAAACGCTGATGGCTGACGAGTATCACGATTTCGTATTCCTTGAAGTCGGACCGGGACGCTCGCTGGAATCGTCCGCCAAGCAGCATTTCAGCGCAGAAGATGGTGCATTGATTTATGCCTCCCTGCCAACGGCGAAAGACGTTGCCTTATCCGGCGAGTACCTCCTCTCGACGCTCGGCGCACTTTGGGCAAGCGGCGTAAACGTTCCCTGGCATCAGCATCATTCAGAACAGCGCCGTCGCCGCATCCCGCTGCCGGGCTACCCTTTCGAGCGAAAACGCTTCGCCCTGCCAGCCCTGTCGTCAGCCAGTCATGACATGCAGAGTGAGCAATCCGTTAAGGCTAAAAAGCGCAAACAGGCCGATATCGGCGATTGGTTCTATATGCCGACCTGGAAGAAAACGATTCCAGCGAAATACATGGCGGGCAAACGCGTTGAAGCGGAGAACACCTGCTGGCTGCTTTTGGCCGATACGCTGGGTATCGCCGAACGTGCGAAACCGCTACTGGAAAAAGACGGGCATAAGGTCTTTTTTGTCAGCCCGGGAACGCAGTATCAGGAAACGCTTTCCGAAGGCCGATACACCCTCAACGTATCCTCGCGCGCCGACTATGTCCGGCTGCTGAAAAGCCTGACAGAACAAGGATTACGTCCATCACGTATCCTGTATTTATGGAACCTGACGGCCGAGGAACAGGTCCAGCCGCTTGATCACACCTATCTCTCCTCACCGCTGAACACGTTCTACCCTGCCCTCTATCTCCAGCAAGCGCTGGTGAACGAGAATGTGCTGGACGACCTGCATGTGACCTTCGCTACCAGCAACACGTTCAGCGTGATGGGTGAGCGCATTAGCTCACCAGAGAATGCGTTACTGGTCGGGCCTTCGCGCGTGTTCTACCACGAGTATCCTGAAGTGCAATGTCACCTGGTGGATATCGATCTCAAACAGAATGCCGAACAGCTTGATGAAGTTGCCCACAATCTGATTGCAGAAAGCCATATCGCCACACACGGCAATCTGGTGGCTTACCGTGGAAACCAACGCTGGGAAGAAAGTTATCAGGCCGTACATCTGAAGCAGGACACTCTCGGTTTACCTGCCGAATTGAAAGATGACGGCGTTTACCTCATCACTGGTGGCCTCGGCGGATTGGGGATCCTGCTCGCCAACCACCTGTCTGAAAAAAGCAATGCAGCGATCATCCTGACTTACCGCGCCGCGTTACCACCGCGTGAAGAGTGGCAAGCCTGGATCCAACAGCATCCGGTTGACGATCCTATCAGTGAGAAACTGGCGAGCGTTTTACGTCTGGAAGCCCGTGGCAACACGATCCATCTGGCACAGGTTGACGTGAATGATTACCACGGTATGCGCGAGATGTTGTCCGCGTTTCCGCAGATTGACGGGGTGTTCCATACGGCAGGCGTGGCTGGTGGCGGCATCATTCCTCTGAAGAATGACGCCGATTGCGCCAACGTGCTCGATCCCAAAGTCGCAGGATCGCTCATTCTGGATGAATTGCTACAGGACAAACAGCCTGACTTCTTTATTTTATTCTCTTCCATAACCTCCATCGTCGGTGACGAAGCCCGCATCGATTACTGCGCGGGTAACGCCTTTATGGATGCCTTTGCACATTACCGCAACCAGCACCGCCGCGGACGCACCGTCTCGCTGAACTGGGGAAAATGGGGCGATGTAGGAATGGCTGTCCGTTGGGGCAAGCAGTTGCAGGAGAAGAAAAACAGCAAGCTGGCGGCGGTTGAGGAAACCAAAGGCGACCTGCTTACGTACCTTGAGCGCGAAGGTATGCAGGAAAGCTATCAGGTTAATCTCACCGTGCAAGACTGGGTCATCGATGAGCACCGCCTCGCGAAGCAGCCCTCACTGGTGGGCGCGACAATCTTATCGCTGCTGCATGAGTTCATGACGTGCTTTAAGCCTCAGGAAAGTCTTCAGGTCAAAAACCTGATGCTGACCAAGCCGGTGATCTATACCGACGCCTGGCCGCGTCAGATGAGGCTATTCATCACGCCAGAGGGGAAAGGCTATAAATTCAGCCTCAAAACTCAGGGCGTACTTGAACTGGCATGGCAGGAACACGCGTTCGGAGGCATAGGCCACAGCACTGCAACGGCTGACCTCACGCCACAATCGATTGACACCATCAAACAGCGCTGCACCACGCAGGTTCCCTATGCGCCGTTTATCACCGAGCTGGGAAATGCCAACACGGGCGAAAATTTCCTGTCGTTCAGCCAGCGCTGGAACAACCACCGCGAGATCGTTCAGGGTAATAACGAATGGCTGATACACAAAGTATTGGGGAGCGACTATACGCACGATCTTACCCGCTACCCGTACCATCCCGCAGTGATTGATGCCACGGCCATCTCCTGCCTGTCATTGATTACACAGGAAAATTTCCTGCCTATCAGCTATGGCAAGATGACCTTCTTATCGCCACTGGGGAAAGAGTGCTACGTCCACGCCAGGCTCAAGCAGGCCTATCAGCCGCAGGATAGCGCCATCGTCATGGATATCACGTTCCTGTCATCAGAGGGCGTTCCGCTGCTGGTCCTGGAAAACTACACGCTGATGAAGATGACGATGGGCAATCAGCTCGCTACGTCAGAAAGCGCCTCAACCACAGCAGCAGTAAAAGTAAATCTGGCAGATAAAGACATTCTGTTGCCAGAAGGGCTGGACGCAATCAAACGCCAGCTCGCGCATCTGGAATTTGCACAGTTGGTGGTTGTTACCAGCGATCTGAACCAGCTCATTTATGAGTCGATTCCTGAACAGGAAACGCCTGAATTCATCTTGCAGGATAGCGAAGCAACGGAAGGGTATGCCCGACCAGTCCTCTCTGTGGATTACGTCGCGCCAGAAAATGACATTGAGAAGGAGATCGTCAAAGTCTGGCAGTCCATTCTGGGGATCTCGGGGATCGGCGTTAACGATAGCTTTACTGAACTGGGCGGTAACTCGCTGCTGGCAGTACAGGTCGTGTCTACCGTTTCCGGCATATTTGAAATCGATATTCGCGTTGATCTGTTTTACCAGAACCAGACCGTGAAAGGGTTAGCAACGCTGATCCTTACCGAGCTGGAAGCCTTATTACAGGAATAAGGGAACGGCCGCCTTCAGTAGGCCTATCGAAGGCGGCCACAAATGTAAAACCGAATGCCACAAAATGAGACTCGATAATGACGCAGCTTCCCACCGCAAAACTGACCTCGCTTAGTCTGGATGAACTCAAAAAGCTGGCGAGAGAAAAGAAGAGAACGAGCAAGACACCATCAGGTAAAACCATTGCTCCGCACGCGACACCCGGCAGAGTACATTTCCCCATGACCAGCGCGCAGAAGCGCATCTGGATGCTCTCCCAATATCTTGATGATAGCCAGGTCTATAACAATCCGTATGTGCTTGCCTGCAGGATCGAGCACGATATGGAGCCGCAACGAGTACAGCAGGTACTCAACTATCTGATGCAACAGCATGACATTCTGCGTACAACATTCCGGCTAGTCGATAACGATGTACACCAGTGCATTGCTGACGATATGTCTTTCTCGTTCAGCTTTGAAGATATCTCCGCATTCAGCGAAGAAGACATTGAAAAATATGTCTCGGAGACGGCCAAGGCGAAAGGAAATACCGTTTTTGATTTGGAGAATGGCCCGCTGGTTTATCTCCATATGGTCAAAACCCATCAGCACGACTATGTCCTGTTCCTGACCTTTCATCACATTATTTCCGACGGGTGGACGGTCAATGTGTTCTTCAAAATGCTGATGGAAAACTACTTTCGTCTGCTACAGGGTGGGACATTACCCATCGAAAAAACGCTCCAGTTCGCCGACTACGCGCTGGCGGAAGATCGATGGTATACCGAGGGCGAATACCAGACCGGGTTGGCCTATTGGGCAAAAAAGCTGGATGGCATCACAGGGCAGTTAGATCTGGCAACGGACTACCCTCGCCCAGCCAAAATGAGCACCACCGGGGGAATCGTCAGCCAGTTCTTTGATGCGTCTTTCTGCCAGCGCTTGCAAACCTGTGCAACACAGCATCAGGCAACACAATTCCACGTTATCCTCACGGCATACCAACTCCTGCTGCACAAATACAGCGGGCAGCAGGAAATCATCATCGGCGCACCGTTTGCCAATCGCAATTTACCTGCCACGCAAAACATGATGGGGCTATTCATGAATACCCTGCCATTGCGTTTTGATATCGATCCTAATGCCAGTGTCGCCTCCCTGATCGAGGGCGCGCGCGCCGAGTGTGAAGAAACCTTGAGATACCAGGATGTACCGTTCAATTATATTCTGGACGAAATTACCTATGTGCGTAATCCCCAGATCAATCCGATCTTCCAGGCAATCTTGACGTATCAGGTCTTCCCTCATTTTCACAGTAGCCATGGCGGGTTCAAATATAAGCCGTTAAAAGTGGATTACGGTACCGCTAAACTGGATCTGAACTTATGGGTAGAGGAAGACAAAGATAGTGACGGCCTGTTGTTCACCATGAACTACAGCAGCGCATTATTTTCCAGCAGCACTATCCAGCGCATGCTGAACGATCTGCGGACTCTTCTCGAAACCTTAATCACCCAGCCGCAATTAACCGTCCGGGATATCTCACTGCTAAGCGGTGAAGAACGTAGTGCGACCATTGCACAGTGCCACCCGACCGCTACCGCGTTCCCGCCTGCGGTGCATATGCAGTTTGAACAACAGGCACGACAAAATCCCGATGCCATCGCCGTTCGTTGTGAAGGGCGCGCATTCAGCTATGCTCAGCTCAATGAACGGGCAAACCAACTGGCACATCAGCTCCAGAAAGACGGCATTGCGCAGGGGGAGTGTGTCGCACTGTTCATGCCGAAAAGCGAATATTACGTCGTCGCGATTCTGGCCGTGTTAAAAGCTGGCGGATGCTATGTCCCGGTCGATATGGATCTTCCTGCACAGCAGGTTGAGTTCATCCTGAAAAACTCCGCCGCCCGTTGCGTCATCATCGACAAACAGTCACCCGGTGACACGCTCCCCTGCCTCTACGTAAGACAAAATCGCAGTAGGATGCCGGTGAGCAATCCATCACAACCACAGGTTACGGATGGCCCAGCTTACATCATTTATACCTCGGGCAGTACCGGCAAACCAAAAGGCGTTCGTGTCAAACACTCACAGCTTAGCCACTACTGTCAGGCCATTCGATCCGTGCTCAACCTGCCGCCCGATGCCCGCTACGGCATGTTTTCATCCTTCACAACCGATTTGGCACACACGGTTCTGTTCCCTGCACTGATTCACCAAGGTCAGTTAGAGGTGATCAGCACGGAATTACTCCGCTCCCCACAGGAGCTGTTCGCTTATCTGGCGCACTATCCGGTCGATTGCATAAAAATCACGCCGTCGCATTTAGCGACGTTACTAACGTCACCGCAGGCTAACGCGTTGTTGCCTCGCCAGTTGCTGGTTATCGGCGGAGAACGCGTTCCTCTGTCACTCATCAAGCGCGTACGCGAGTTCCAAACGTCCTGTCGCATCCTCAACCATTATGGTCCAACAGAATGCACCGTCGGCGTCACCACCTATCCAGTGCCGGACGATCTCTGTCGCCTTTCAGGTGACTATTTGCCCATCGGTAAGCCTCTGTCCGATAGCCATGTCCTGCTACTTGATGCTTATCACCAGCTCGTTCCGACGGGCTTACCGGGCGAAATTTATCTGGGCGGTTCACATGTCGCAGAAGGGTACATCGGCCTGCCAGATCAAAATAACGCCCGCTTTATTCCTCACCCTTATCTGGAGGGCGAACGGCTCTATCGCAGCGGTGACAAAGGTCGCCTCCTGCCTGATGGCAATCTTGAATTTATGGGGCGTTTGGATCGTCAGGTTAAAGTGCGCGGCTATCGTGTTGAACTGACGGAGATTGAGCAGGCATTGCAACAGGTTGCTAATGCGACCCACGTTGCCATTAAACAAAACACGCTGCACCACGGGGAAACCGTCTTAACCGCATACCTGTGCGGCATTGATGAACCCAGCCAGACCACGGTAAAAACGGCGCTGCAAAAAAAACTGCCAGACTATATGCATCCCGAACGCTGGGTATGGCTAGAGGCGATGCCATTAACCGCCAGCGGTAAGATAAATTATGCCGCGTTACCCCTGCCCTCAGCAGAAAAGCGCGTAGCACTCCATGCGCCGGAAAATCAGCGCGAACACGACCTGCATGAAATTTATCGCGACATTTTACAAAGCGAGACGATTGATACGCAGGAGAACTTCTTTACCCTTGGCGGGAATTCTCTCAGCGCATTAAAGCTCATCCTGAGCGTTAACCAGCACTTTGGGACATCACTGTCTCTTGGGCAGTTGTTCGAAAATAGCAGCATTGCCCAATTGGCCCGAGTGATTGAAGAAAAGGGATCACAGACTCAAACCGCAAGAGTGACGATCAATCGTGGGCAGCCTGAAGATAAACCCACTTTACTTCTGATCCATCCAGCAGGCGGTAACGTGCTGTGCTATTCCGCGCTGGCGCGTGAATTGGGCGAGCGCTATCCGATCTATGGCATTCAGGTGCCCGATTTCAGCGTTAACCAGCCTTATAACGCCGACATCAAAACACTCGCCGCTTTCTATCTCTCAGAAGCTGGCGACATCGTTCATCATTCTCGTCTGGTATTAGGAGGATGGTCTCTCGGCGCAACTATCGCTTTTGAAATGGCGCAGCAGCTCACGAGAAAAGGCATAACACCGACGGTACTCGTGTTGGACCAACCAGCACCAGAGATCAACATCGACGACTCAGCAGGCATGAATGAGGCGGAACGTCTGGCGTATTTCGCACATAAAGTGGCGTTGTTTACCGGTGCGTCTTTCGATCTTTCGGAGCAGTCGCTTGCAGACATGAGCAATGCGCAACGAACGTCGCGCTTTCTGGCTGAGTTCAAACGTGTGGGACTGGTTCCTGAGTCGATTGGGCCTGGAGCATTTCAGGATTTTATCAATATCCTGCAAACCCATATCTATGCGACAGATGCTTACCGTGGCGAGTGCTACTCAGGTGATGTGCTGGTCGTCGAAGCGGAAGATATTTTACCCGGTCGTATCCGTCTGCCAGAGACTGGACTGGGATGGCGTCGCCTCACTTCAGGTTGCCTGACGGTACTGCCAACTTCCGGCGATCATATCTCAATGATGAACGCCCCACATATTTCTCGCATAGCCGAACAGCTCAAAAAAGTATGGCAATAACACATTCGCCGTCTGCGGTTTCCAACGCAGAACGGCGATTTTATGACGTAAGTGAGGAGAGAACATGGGCCATCCCCCGTCGTTAACCGTTTGGCGATATCTGGTATCGCGCGATGCGCTTCTGACCATCATCATACCGGTCATTATTTACAACATCGCATTTTTACAATGGGGGGCGGGCGTCGCGCTGTTAATAACCGCGATCTATTCCGGTGTACTGCAACTCATCAGCCGTTGGCAAGGCTATCTGCCAATCATTGCTCTCATCCTTGTGTCGGGGCTTAGCCACTACCTTTATCTGGAAGGCGTCATCCTGTTTGATATGCATCAGGAGAGCGTCTTTTTGTCGATCAGCGGCGCAATATCAACCGTGATTATTTTTACCCTTTACAGCCTCAAGGGGCGTCCAGTCATACAAACATTGGCGGAACAAGCTACGCCAGCGCTTAAGACGCTCCCCGTTTATGGCACACCGCAGTACGTCCGAGTCTGGAACGAGGTATCACTGGTCTGGATTCTGGTTTATCTGGTGAAAGCCATCATTATCTACCTCCTTTCCCGCCAGCCTGGGCTACCGATGGATACGATTGTCCTCATCAGCGGATGGCCGCTTACGCTACTGCTGGTGATCTTCAGTTTCCGATGGCCAAAGCATCGCTGGTCCTCACTCGCACACGATAACGCTGCCTGATCAGCGCGACAGGTAGTGCATAACATCATGAATGATAAATATAGGGAATATTATGAATCCGTTAGAAAACAAGCTGATTGTATTGAATCGTCATCCTGATGGCCCCGCACAGTTAGAGGATTTCAGGCTCGAAGAACGCCATATCAATGCACTACAGCCCGGCGAATATCTGGTTGAAAACAAATGGCTATCTATTGATCTTTATACACGCCCACGGCTTAACAAGAACACAGCCTATGTGAGCCCAATCAAACAGGGAGAAGTGATTCAAGGCGAAACGGTAGGCTACGTCGTGGCAACGAAGAACCCACACTTTAAGGTTGGAGATTGTGTGTTCACCTTTTCAGGCTGGCAGAAATACTATGTCGGTACACCTCAAGATTTTATTACACATCGCCTGCCGTCAACGACCCTATCCCCCTCTATTTTTCTCGGCGTGGTGGGTACACCGGGACGTTCCGCTTATTTTGGCATGAACAAAATTGCCAAACCTAAAGCGGGAGAAACGCTGGTGGTCTCCGCCGCATCAGGGGGCGTAGGTTCCGTCGTCGGTCAGTTAGGTAAACAAGCTGGATGCCGGGTTGTCGGTCTGGCTGGAAGCGAAGAGAAATGTCGCTATGTCGTTGAGACATTAGGCTTCGACGCCTGCATTAATTATAAAGAAGATGACTTAAATCACGCCTTGCGGGCTGCCTGCCCTAACGGAATTGATATCTATTTTGAAAACGTTGGCGGCAGAGTTTCACTTTTCGTTGCCAAACTGCTTAACGAAGGCGCAAGAGTCCCCGTCTGTGGCAGTGCGGCACAATACAATCAGGATCCTGACGTTGACGCATCCAGCACGGTAGCATTTTTCTCTTCGCTACCCGATGCCCCGCTAAGCCGCTTTTTTCTTGTGACAGAATGGTTCAAAGACTATGCGGAAGCAAACATCTGGCTGTTGGATGCCGTTGAGAAAGAACGATTAAAATATCGAGAGAACATTGTTGAGGGAATAGAGAATGCGCCCCAAGCCTTTATCGACCTATTAGACAGCAAACACTTTGGCAAGCAGTTGGTACGCCTGTAAGGCGCTGAGAGAGTAAATTAAAGACAAAAAAATAGACGTCCATTGACGTCTATTTTTTATGTTGGTACCGAGGACGGGACTTGAACCCGTAAGCCCAATCGGGCACTACCACCTCAAGGTAGCGTGTCTACCAATTCCACCACCACGGCATCACAATTACTGCTTTAAAACGCTTACTTCGGAATGTCACTCGCCGGTGTTGAAGGCGCAGCAGGCGTTGTCGTCTGCTCAGCTTTTTCTGGCTGGCTCAGGTTATCCCATGCACCGCCTTTTTTCTGCAGCGAACTTAAGTTGCCCAGAATCAGACTGATGATGAAGAACAGGGTCGCCAGTATCGCCGTCATGCGGGTCATGAAATTACCAGAGCCGCTCGAACCGAACAAAGTGGCAGAAGCACCTGCTCCGAACGACGCTCCCATATCAGCACCTTTACCCTGCTGAAGCATGATCAAGGCAACAAGCCCGATCGATACTAACAGGAAAATTACTAATAGAGCTTCGTACATAGTCGTACCCGTTAACCGTTTTCCCCATGATTCATGGAGATGCTATATTCTGGCGGTAAACCGCGTGTCATTCCGCTAAGCAGGATGTAGAACATCCCTTATCAAGCGGGTCTGAATACTAACCAAAGGATGTAGCGTACGCAAGGGTAATTTAGTCGCCGCAGGTTGATTGCAGAAAAAAACAGCGGCTTTCGACACAAGATAGCTATAGAAAGCCTTATCTACCTGATTGGCGAATCAAAAAAGCCCTCAGCCGACGGCTTTCACCGCATCAGCAATACGATTCGCCAACGCGATGACCGTCTCTTCGTGTTCACCCTCAACCATGACACGGATGAGTGGCTCAGTGCCGGATTTACGTAGCAATACCCGCCCGCGTCCAGCCAATTCTTTTTCCACATCCTGCGTAATCTGCTGCACGTTTTTATCTTCCAGCGGATCGTGTTCGCCCGTAAACCGCACGTTAACCAGAATCTGTGGAAACAGCTTCATACCGCTGCATAAATCATGCAGGCTCATATGGTTTTTCACTATCGCGGTAAGGACTTGCAAACCAGCAATCACACCGTCGCCTGTCGTGGTTTTATCCAGTAGGATCACATGACCGGAGTTTTCTGCCCCGATGCGCCACCCTTTTGCCTGCATCGTTTCTAATACATAGCGGTCACCCACTTTGGCACGAGCAAACGGGATACCCAGTTGCTTTAACGCAACCTCAAGCCCCATGTTACTCATCAGCGTGCCCACCGCGCCACCGCGCAGTTGCCCTTGACGTAAACCTTCACGGGCGATGATATATAGAATCTGATCGCCATCGACTTTGTTGCCTAGATGGTCGACCATGATGAGCCGATCGCCATCGCCGTCAAACGCTAGCCCAACGTCCGCTTTTTCAGCCAGTACACGCGCCTGTAGCTGTCTGACGTCCGTCGCGCCACACTCTTCATTGATGTTCATCCCATCCGGCTCACAGCCAATCGTGATGACTTTAGCACCAAGTTCGCGCAATACGCTGGGGGCGATATGATAGGTAGCACCATTGGCGCAATCGACGACAATCTTTAAGCCATTCAGGCTCAGTTCGCTCGGGAATGTCCCTTTGCAAAATTCGATGTAGCGTCCGGCAGCATCAACAATGCGGCTGGCTTTACCTAATTCAGCTGACTCAACACACGTCAGCGGTTTTTCCAGCTCAGCTTCGATCGCTTCTTCTACATCATCCGGCAGCTTGGTGCCGTCAATTGAGAAAAATTTAATACCGTTGTCGTAATACGGGTTATGAGAAGCCGAAATAACGATGCCTGCTTCAGCACGGAACGTACGGGTAAGATAAGCAACCGCAGGCGTTGGCATCGGGCCGGTAAAAGAAGCCGACAACCCCGCAGCAGCCAGCCCAGCTTCCAGCGCAGACTCCAGCATGTAGCCAGAAATACGGGTATCTTTGCCGATAATAATCTTACGAGAACCATGTCGCGCGAGAACTTTCCCGGCGGCCCAACCCAGTTTAAGCACAAAATCAGGTGTAATCGGCGTATCGCCAACCTTGCCGCGTACGCCATCGGTACCAAAATATTTGCGGTTACTCATCTCGTTTTTATTCCTTCGCAGAAAGGGTAGCTTCAACAATGCGCATGGCATCGGCCGTTTCTTTAACATCGTGAACGCGAATAATCTGTGCTCCCTGCATCGCGGCGATCACCGCGCAAGCGACGCTACCATAAACACGCTGTGCAGGCGGTACATTGAGGATCTGCCCAATCATGGATTTCCTCGACATGCCAACCAGAAGAGGCAGTTCAAAACGATGTAACTCACTCAGGCGAGCCAGAAGCGTATAATTATGGGCAAGATTCTTACCGAATCCGAACCCGGGATCCAGCAATAGCTTATTTTTCGGAATATTGGCGTTCACACAGCGTTCAATCTGCTGTTGCAGGAAATCGCCAATGTCCTGCATCAGATCGTCATAATGGGGCTTGTGCTGCATGGTTCTCGGCATACCCTGCATGTGCATCAGACACACAGGCAAACCTGTTGCCGCCGCAGCCTCCAGAGCCCCCGGCTCTTGCAAAGCGCGAATATCATTAATCAGGTGCGCCCCCGCCTGCGCCGACGCCGTCATCACTTCCGGCTTTGAGGTATCGACTGAGATCCATACGTCAAAGCGTTTAGCAATGGCTTCCACCACGGGTACCACACGGCTCAGCTCTTCTTCCGTGCTCACGTCAGCGGCTCCGGGGCGTGTTGATTCACCGCCAATATCGATCAGGGTCGCACCAGCGGTAATCATCTCCTGAACGTGCAGTAATGCAGTATCGAGCTTGTTGTGTTTGCCGCCATCGGAAAAAGAGTCAGGCGTGACGTTAAGAATGCCCATAATGTGTGGGCAGGAAAGATCCAGCGTTGAGTCTCTGGCAACCAGTTGCATGATTTACCTCCGCATTCTGGTGTATGTAGTTAGCGTGAAATGTGATTCGAAGAACATTCCCAGTAAAAAACCCCAGCCTGAGCTGGGGTTTCATAAGTTACAGATGTCGATCGCGGGCGAATTACTTATCGTCCACTTGCTCAGACATCGTGTTACCGGGGTTAGGCGTCTGTGGCTCATCTACTGGTGTAGGGGCTTTAGGTGTACCGCCACCGTTACCAGAATCGTTGTCAGAGCGGGACTCTTCCCAACCTGCTGGTGGACGAACCTCTTTCTTACGCCCCATCAGGTCGTCGATCTGCGGCGCATCAATGGTTTCATACTTCATCAACGCATCTTTCATTGAATGAAGGATATCCATGTTTGCCATCAGCAGTTCGCGAGCACGCACGTAGTTACGTTCAACCAGAGATTTTACTTCCTGATCGATAATACGCGCGGTTTCATCCGACATGTGCTTCGCTTTTGCCACGGAGCGACCGAGGAAAACTTCGCCTTCTTCTTCCGCATAAAGCAATGGACCCAGTTTTTCAGAGAAGCCCCACTGCGTTACCATGTTACGCGCAATCGACGTTGCCACTTTGATGTCATTGGACGCACCAGTAGAAACATGCTCCACGCCGTAAATGATTTCTTCAGCCAGTCGACCACCGTACAGCGTAGAGATCTGGCTTTCCAGCTTCTGACGGCTGGCGCTGATCGCATCGCCTTCAGGCAGGAAGAACGTCACACCCAGTGCACGGCCACGCGGAATGATCGTCACTTTATGGACCGGGTCGTGCTCTGGCACCAGACGACCGATGATCGCGTGCCCTGCTTCATGATACGCCGTCGATTCTTTCTGCTTTTCAGTCATAACCATGGAACGGCGCTCGGCCCCCATCATGATTTTGTCTTTCGCTTTCTCGAACTCAACCATCGATACAACGCGTTTGTTGCCACGCGCGGAGAACAATGCAGCTTCGTTAACCAGGTTAGCCAAATCCGCACCAGAGAAGCCTGGTGTGCCACGCGCAATCACTGACGCATCGATATCTGGAGACAGCGGTACGCGACGCATGTGAACTTTCAGAATCTGTTCACGACCGCGAACATCTGGCAGGCCAACGACAACCTGACGGTCAAAACGGCCTGGACGCAGCAGTGCTGGGTCAAGAACATCAGGGCGGTTAGTTGCCGCAATGACAATGATACCCTCGTTGCCTTCAAAGCCGTCCATCTCAACCAGCATTTGGTTCAGCGTTTGTTCACGTTCATCATGACCACCGCCCAAACCTGCGCCACGCTGACGGCCAACGGCGTCGATTTCATCGATGAAGATGATACAAGGCGCGGCTTTCTTCGCCTGTTCGAACATGTCACGGACACGAGAAGCACCGACACCCACAAACATTTCAACGAAGTCAGAACCGGAAATCGTAAAGAAAGGCACTTTCGCTTCGCCGGCAATCGCTTTTGCCAGCAGCGTTTTACCGGTTCCCGGCGGGCCGACCATCAGAATGCCTTTCGGGATTTTACCGCCCAGTTTCTGGAAACGGCTAGGTTCGCGCAGGTACTCGACCAGTTCGCTAACCTCTTCCTTCGCTTCGTCACAACCGGCTACATCAGCAAACGTCGTCTTAATCTGATCTTCAGTCAGCATACGCGCTTTGCTCTTGCCGAAGGACATGGCACCTTTACCGCCACCGCCTTGCATTTGACGCATGAAGAAGATCCAGACGCCAATCAGTAACAGCATCGGGAACCAGGAAATAAAGATAGAAGCCAGTAAGCTCGGCTCTTCCGGTGGCTCACCAACGACTTTCACGTTCTTCGTTAGCAGGTTATCCAGTAGCTTGGGGTCATTGACAGGAATGTAAGTCGTGTATCTGTTGCTGTCTTTTTTGATAACACTGATCTCACGCCCGTTAATACGTGCTTCACGGACCTGATCCTGATTCACTTCAGTCAAGAAGGTTGAATAATCCACCCTACGGCCATTCGACTCGCTGGGCCCAAAGCTCTGGAAAACAGACATCAGCACCACTGCGATGACTAACCAGAGAATTAGGTTTTTCGCCATGTCACTCAAGGGATTAACCTCATATTACAACTGTGTTAAAAAACAGCGTTAGGGTACTACAGTTTCCGCCCTGTCGCTACAATATACACTTCACGAGACCGGGCACGTGAGGCGTCTGGTTTACGAATTTTCACTTTCGTAAACAGGGAGCGAATTTCCCGCAGGTATTCATCAAAACCTTCTCCCTGAAACACTTTCACCAGGAAACTTCCGCCTGGCGCTAATACATCCCGACACATACCAAGTGCTAATTCAACCAGATACATCGACTTCGGAATATCAACGGCTGGTGTACCACTCATGTTAGGGGCCATGTCAGACATCACCACCTGAACTTTGCTATCGCCAACCCTTTCGAGCAAGGCCTTGAGGACTAATTCATCACGAAAGTCCCCTTGCAGGAAATCGACGCCGACAATCGGATCCATCGGTAAAATATCACACGCGATAATTCGACCATTTCCACCAATTTGCGTGACCACATACTGTGACCAACCGCCCGGCGCAGCGCCTAAATCCACAACGGTCATACCGGGTTTAAACAGTTTGTCGCCTTGCTGTATTTCGTCAAGTTTAAACCAAGCACGGGAGCGCAGCCCTTTTTTCTGGGCTTGCTGCACATATTTATCGCTAAAGTGTTCCTGCAACCAGCGACTGGAGCTTGCAGAACGCTTTTTATTCGCCATCGATTTTCCAACTATTCTCAGTAACACGCTCGTGGTGGGGAGAAACTTCTCACATATTACCAATCAGAACAGTCAAATTGGTTATAATCATGAGATGGCGGTAGAATGAACCGTTTTCAATCCCAACCTAAGTAAAAAAGACAATGAACCTAAGTAATAAACAAAAACAACACCTAAAAGGCTTGGCACATCCGCTAAAACCGGTTGTCATGCTAGGCAATAACGGTCTCACCGAAGGTGTTCTGGCTGAGATCGAACAAGCATTGGCGCATCACGAATTGATCAAGATAAAAGTAGCGACAGAAGATCGCGAAACCAAAGCCTTGATTGTTGAAGCGATTGTTCGTGAAACGGGTGCCGCTAACGTTCAGGTCATCGGCCATACGCTGGTGCTCTACCGTCCTGCGAAAGAACGTAAAATTGTGTTACCACGATAACACTTTTTATTTCAGGATACTCGGTTTTAACGGAAAGGTGCCATGCCTCTCTGTTAGAGAAAAGGCCGCAAGCGGCCTTTTTCTTTTCTTTACAATTTTTGCTGTTTTAATCAACAACTCAGCAAAATTTACAGATATTCGACTTTCAGGATCTCATATTCCACGTCGCCGCCCGGCGTACGGATGACCACAACGTCATCTTGCTCTTTACCGATCAGACCACGCGCGATCGGGGAATTTACCGAGATCAGATTCTGCTTAAAATCGGCTTCGTCATCGCCAACGATTCGATAAGTTTGTTCTTCTTCGTTATCCAGGTTCATGACCGTTACCGTCGAACCAAAAATAACCCGTCCGTTCGCCGTCATCTTCGTGACATCGATAACCTGTGCGTTAGACAGCTTTGCTTCGATATCTTGGATACGGCCTTCACAGAAGCCCTGCTGCTCGCGTGCGGCATGATATTCTGCATTTTCTTTCAGATCGCCGTGCTCACGCGCTTCGGCAATCGCCGCAATAATTTCAGGTCGACGCACAGATTTCAGGTGGTCAAGCTCTTCGCGCAATTTTTCAGCACCACGCAAGGTCATCGGAAATTGTTTCATATTGTCTATACCTCTAAAAAAGTCCGTAAGACTCAAATAATCGTCATCCTGACGCGCTAAAAATCAAAGGCGACGGAGTCTCTGCAACGTGCCAGTCCTCACTGGACATAAAGCAAAAGCAACCAGCCCCGGAATAAAATTTCCAGGCTGGTAGCGGTTTTGCATTTTGATACGTATTTTACCCCAGAGTTCAATGAGGGTCATCGTTTACTTTAGGCCTTGTTGCACCGTAGTATGACCACACGTTACCCCGTTATTAGCTGAGATTATGCGTTTTTCATCGATTGTTACCGGACTTGCCTGCGCTTTTGTTCTGCATACCAATGCAGCTTCAGTTGAGGATCATCGCCAATATTTACCAGACGGAGCCAATCTGGCGCTATTGGTACAAAAAGTTGGCGCAACAACACCCAGTATGGCCTTCAATAGCCAGCAAATGGCGCTTCCGGCCAGTACACAAAAGGTGATAACCGCATTAGCTGCATTACTGCAATTGGGTCCAGATTATCGATTCATCACCACGATGGAAAGCCACGGGCCTATCACTAGCGGTATTCTCAACGGTAACCTCATCGTACGGTTTAGCGGCGATCCTACGCTTAAGCGCCAGCAAATACGGAATATGGTGCAGGAATTAAGAAAGCGCGGGATACAGGAAATCGCAGGGGATGTGCTGATCGACACCTCCGTGTTCGCCAGCCACGATAAAGCGCCGGGCTGGCCCTGGAACGACATGACACAGTGCTTCAGCGCCCCGCCAGGTGCCGCGATTGTCGATCGAAACTGTTTCTCCGTCTCCCTCTACAGTGCGCCTAAAGCGGGTGATAATGCGTTTATCCGCGTCGCTTCCTATTATCCGGTGCAAATGTTCAGCGAGGTTCGCACGCTGGCGAAAGGCTCCGCCGATGCCCAATACTGCGAGCTGGATGTGGTTCCTGGAGAATTGAATCGCTTTACGCTTACTGGCTGTCTGACCCAGCGCACAGAGCCGCTTCCGCTGGCATTCGCGATTCAGGATGGAGCCAGCTATGCGGGCGCTATCGTTAAAGATGAGCTACAGCAGGCAGATATTCGCATCAAGGGCAGCCTTCGTCGCCAGACGCAGCCAGGAGCAGCGGGGAGTGTGCTGGCTCAGACACAATCGCCTCCCATGCACGACCTCCTCACTATCATGCTGAAAAAATCAGACAATATGATTGCCGATACGGTCTTTCGTACCATTGGGCATGAGCGTTTTAGTGTGCCGGGTACATGGCGTGCTGGCGCCGATGCTGTGCGGCAAATACTGCGTCAGAAGGCGGGTGTAGATTTAGGAAACAGCATTGTTGTAGATGGTTCAGGCTTGTCACGACACAACCTGATTTCACCGGAAACGATGATGCAGGTCTTGCAGTACATCGCACAGCACGATAATGAACTGAATTACATCACAATGCTTCCGCTTTCCGGCTATGACGGCACACTGCGTTATCGTGGCGGCCTGCATGAAGCAGGCGTTGATGGTAAGGTTTCGGCTAAAACCGGGGCATTGCAGGGCGTATACAATCTGGCAGGCTTCATTACTACCGCGAGCGGCCAGCGTATGGCATTCGTCCAGTTCCTGTCCGGCTATGCCGTGCCACCAGAAGACCAGCGCGCACGCCGCGTTCCTCTGGTGAGATTTGAAAGCCGTCTCTACAAAGATATTTATCAGAGCAACTAAAACAACAACGCGGCCTTACTTTGAGGGTAAGGCCGCGTTGGCGAGCTCTGACTAACAGGAGAACGGATTACTTTTGATAGATGATTTCAACACCTTCATCATCTTCATCGTCCCAGTCATCATCCCACTCTTCTTCGGCTTCTTTTTCTATTTCAGCCAGCTGTTCGCGATGGTAATCATCCCACATGAACTCCACTTTCTCCGGTGCGCTTTCGGCAATTGCCGTCACTTTCGGATTGGCTTTCAGGAAGCCCATAACGTCCCAGCAAAGTGGCGTGACGCCTTCACGGCTCGCTGCAGAAATCAGATAGTATTTATCATCCCAGCCAAGCGCAGCCGCAATATCTTTGGCACGTTTTTCCGCTTCAGCCTTATCGATCAAATCAACCTTGTTGAAAACCAACCAACGCGGTTTGTCTGCCAAACCCGCGCCATACTGCTCTAACTCATTGATAATGATCTTGGCATTTTCAATCGGATCTGACTCATCAATCGGTGCTAAATCAACCAGATGCAGCAGAACACGACAGCGTTCAAGATGTTTCAGAAAGCGAATTCCCAATCCAGCGCCTTCGGATGCCCCTTCAATCAAACCAGGGATATCCGCCACAACGAAGCTCTGTTCGCTATCCATACGGACAACACCAAGACTCGGCACCAGCGTAGTAAATGGATAATCAGCCACTTTCGGCTTCGCTGCCGATACCGCGCGGATAAATGTCGATTTACCCGCGTTAGGCAGACCAAGCATGCCTACGTCAGCCAGCAACAGCAGTTCCAGCGTCAGCTCACGCTCTTCGCCTTTCGTGCCGCTGGTCTTCTGACGAGGAGCACGGTTGACGGACGATTTAAAACGCGTGTTACCTAAACCATGCCAGCCGCCTTTCGCCACCATCAGACTCTGCTGATGACGCGTCATATCACCTAGCACTTCGCCAGTTCCCTGGTCCAGAACACGGGTACCAACAGGGACTTTAATCGTAATATCTTTGCCGCGTTTACCCGTACAGTCACGACTTTGCCCGTTTTGTCCACGCTCAGCGCGGAAGGATTTCTCAAAACGATAGTCAATCAGCGTGTTCAGGTTTTCGTCTGCCAGCAGATAAACGTCACCGCCATCGCCGCCGTCACCACCGTCCGGACCGCCGTTGGGAATATATTTTTCACGGCGAAAGCTGACACAACCGTTACCGCCATCGCCTGCCACAACGAGAATTGTGGCTTCATCTACAAACTTCATTGATTCTCTCCGCAAAAAACCAATAGAGAATATCTACGTGTTTTAGGCTTGTTATTGGTTCTTCTTGGCGTAACTTTTTGATTTTAAGGCATGTAGCGTGTTTCTACTCACCATTAAAAAACTGACGCACCAGAACGCATTCCAGCAAAGGAGCGGATTGTACCTGCCTGCTCCAATAATTTCATCTGTATTAAAAATAAACAACACATACAGGCTGTCAAAAGAGGGTAGTGAGCACTGCAATGCGCTTTCTCTTAAGCTACTTTTTCACTACCAATGGCAGCACAGGCTCTTTCTTACTGGGTAATAGGCGATGTCCAATAGCAGAAAACATGGCGCCTGCAACAACCACAAACGCACCGACATAGCCAACCCAATTCAGTACTGGCGCAGCAAAGAAAGTCGGCCACCCTAACGCCAGCAGATCGGAAAACAGCAGCGTAAACAGTGGCGTCAGCGTAATAACCGCACTAACCTGCGACGCCTGCCAGCGAGCCATTGCCTCCGCCAGCGCACCATAACCAATCAACGTATTTGCACCGCAAAATAGCAGACAAATCAGCTGCCAGTTGCTCAGTTGGAAAATTACCTCAAGCTTGGCAAAAGGCGTGATAAAAACGACGCACAGTACATATAACAAAAACAGAATCTGCGGCGATGTCAGACGTCTCAATAGAACTTTCTGCGCTACACCATAGGATACCCACACCGCCGAGGCACAAACACCCAGCAGTACGCCCAACGTGTAGTCCGTCAGTCGGGTAAAAATCTCAATCAAGCTGGTATTAAAGAACAGGATCAGACCACAGATCAGCATGATCGCGCCAATAACCTGCGTACCGCGCATCTTTTCCTTTAGGATCAGTACGCTGGCGAACATCATGCCTACAGGGGAAAGCTGCCCGATAACCTGAGACGCCGTCGGGCTCAGATATTGCAGCGACGAGCTAAAAAAAACAAAGTTACCCAGTAGTCCAGCCGTCGCAATCAACAGCAGAACCCACCAACGCCGATGCCGGAAAACCCGCATTGGCGGCAACTTCTTACGGGATGACAGAATGATGCCGAGTCCAATCGAAGCAATAAAAAAGCGATACCAAACAATTGTATAAGGTTCCATCACCACCAGAACCTGTTTCATGGCTATCGGTAACGCCCCCCAGCAAACCGCTGTAGTAAGCGCCAGACAAAGACCGATACCCGTCTGTTGTTTAGTATTCATACTTATCCAGATGGTTTACTCAGAATCAGAATGTAAAAAGCCCCGCAAAGAATTGCGGGGCTTAAATCCGTAAGACCTAACGCGGAAAATTATTCAGCAACGATGCTGATAAATTTACGGTTTTTCGGGCCTTTAACTTCAAACTGAACTTTACCATCAGTCAAAGCAAACAGAGTATGGTCTTTACCGCAACCAACGTTAGTTCCCGCGTGGAATTTAGTACCACGTTGACGAACGATGATGTTACCAGCCAGTACACTTTCGCCGCCAAAACGTTTTACGCCCAGACGTTGTGCGTTAGAGTCACGACCGTTACGGGTTGAACCGCCAGCTTTCTTGTGTGCCATTTAATCCGCTCTCCTAATCTTAAGCGCTGATGCCGGTAATTTTCACGTCAGTGAACCACTGACGGTGGCCCGCTTGCTTACGGTAGTGTTTACGGCGACGGAACTTAACGATCTTCACCTTTTCGCCACGACCATGAGCAACAACTTCAGCTTTGATTTTACCGCCATCGACGAAAGGAACGCCGATTTTGATTTCTTCACCATTGGCAACCATCAGAACTTGGTCAAACTCAACGGCTTCACCAGTTGCGATGTCCAGCTTTTCCAAGCGAACGGTTTGACCTTCGCTTACTCGGTGTTGTTTACCACCACTTTGGAAAACTGCGTACATATAAAACTCCGCTTTCCGCGCACCCGTTAATAGGTTTCAGAGCGCGCTATAAATATTCATAATAGGGCGCGAATTCTACGCAAAAATACTGAGGATGACAAGTGCATAATCAACGGATGTGAAGAAAAAGAATACAACGTATCAACTGCCGTTTATCTCTCTCATTTTTCAAGTACAATCGGCGCAATAAGTTCCGTCTTGCCGATATGCAACCGCAATCTTACGGCAGTGTTGAAGAGATACGTTGGCACAAACCATGAATCTAGAACAAATTACAACATTAACTGCGCAGGATATGGCGGCTGTTAATAACGTCATTCTTGAACAGCTGAATTCCGACGTCGTTTTGATAAACCAGCTTGGACATTACATCATCAGCGGTGGTGGAAAACGTATACGCCCGATGATTGCTGTACTGGCAGCCAGAGCCCTCGACTATAACGGTGATAAACATGTCACTGTCGCAGCACTGATCGAATTTATCCATACCGCAACACTACTGCATGATGATGTGGTAGACGAATCCGACATGCGCCGGGGTAAAGCGACAGCCAATGCCGCCTTTGGCAACGCCGCGAGCGTGTTGGTTGGGGATTTTATCTATACACGCGCCTTCCAGATGATGACCAGCCTCGAATCGTTACGCGTACTGGCGCTGATGTCAGAAGCGGTAAACGTGATTGCTGAAGGCGAAGTCTTGCAGCTAATGAACTGCAACGACCCGGATATCACTGAAGAAAGCTACATGCGCGTCATTTACAGCAAAACAGCGCGTTTATTTGAAGCCGCAGCGCAATCTTCATCCATTCTTGCCAACGCGACGCCAGAGCAAGAAAAAGCGCTTCAGGACTATGGCCGCTACCTGGGTACCGCATTCCAGTTAATTGACGATCTACTCGACTACAGCGCGGACGGCAAAACGCTGGGTAAAAATACGGGCGATGATCTCAATGAAGGCAAGCCAACACTGCCGTTACTGCACGCAATGCGTCATGGAAATGCAGAACAAAGCTCGCTGATTCGCAAAGCGATTGAAGAAGGAAACGGGCGTCATCTGCTGGAACCCGTACTTAACGCTATGCAGCAATGCGGTTCGCTTAACTACACGCGTCAGCGTGCCGAAGAAGAGGCAGATAAAGCGATCAGTGCACTACAACAGTTACCTGAAACGCCATACCGTGCTGCGCTAGAAGGCCTTGCCCACTTAGCCGTGCAACGAGACTTCTGACGCGTGTGCGGTTCTTATCAGAAAGATCGTTGATTCATAAGTAGCGCTGCCTTGCAGCGCTACTCGTTCGCCAGACTTAGGCAGTCTGATCGATTGTGACATCATCCAACCGGGACAGCATCGCGATTGTCCCTTCACGTAAGATGAAATTAATCAGCCGGGTTCTTTCATCAACGGAAAGTTGATGGAAAATATGCACCCACGATGACAGCAGCGTCGGCTCATTATCGATACGATAATATTCGGTTGGCGGATTCTCTTTTACGAGTAGAGAGTTCCTGACCTCGTTCGGTAAACTGCGAATAGAATATTCGACACCGCGCCCTTGAACCCCTTTCCGCCTGCGCTTTTCCCAACCGTCGTCTCGCGCACGTTTATTCAACCCCTGCGGCGACTTAGGCAATCCACCTACGCCAACCAGCTCACTTGTTGCAAACCATTCTTTGTCCATACTCGTCACTCCCTTGTTTGTTTTGAACAGGCATTACGTCAACTCGCCCAAAAGTTTCCATATAATAGACTATAATTACCTAAACCGCTAACTTTTACGTGTTACCGACACACCTAAGTAATAGAAGAAATGATGAAATCTAGCGCGATGCCCAAACAGCGCGGCCAGAAAAAGCGCGACAAGCGACAGAAAATATAGGTTCCTTTTCGTCACTGACGATTAACGTTCGAAAAGATCGCAGTAGCGAATCAGTCAATGACCATGGAGGAAATAGGTTCCTCATCCGACGGCGTAATACCTAACTGGCTCAGTGTGGTAGATACCCCGACTCGCAGAATATAAGCGATTAGTTCATCTCTTTCTTTTTCAGATAGTTGCTGATAAATCTGCATCCATACGGCCAGTGCCGCAGGCTGTTTCGCCGAGTAGGCGGAAGGCTCGATTTCGAGTAATAGGGATTTCTTTACCGTATCCGGCAAACTATGAATTGAGTACTCCACTCCTCTTCCCTGGACACCTTTACGGCGACGCTTCTCCCATCCATCCTCGCGGGCGCGCTTATTTAATCCTTGTCTTGATTTCGGAAGGCCGCCGACTCCAACCAATTCGCTGGTAGCAAACCACTCTTTTTTCATTACCTTTCATCCTGATCGTGCCATCCCTAACAAAAACGCGCTTATTTGGAAATTAATTGAGAATTTTAAAGAAATTTAATGCTATATTATTTCCAAATAATAATGTCATGTTAGTTCGGCATATAACTAACATCCGTTATTTATACCACTAATCGACAGTCGTCTTATAGCAAATAAGGGAAGGATTATGATTTTAAGGAAACAAGACTGGCATCCCGCTGATATCATTGCTGCACTGCGCAAGAAAAACACGACGCTGGCGGCAGTATCGCGAGCGGCCGGATTAAGCTCATCTACATTAGCTAATGCGCTCTCACGCCCTTGGCCCAAAGGGGAATGGCTTATTGCCGATGCGCTGAATATTCATCCTTCAGAGATTTGGCCCAGCCGGTATTACAATCCAGAAACCAATGAGCTTATCGACAGAAAAAAACTCATCCGTCCTGATTAAAAAAGAAAAGCCGGAGATCGACATCTCCGGCTTTTCATTCAACGTCACGTATCACAAGAATCTCAATGATTAATTCTTGATGAACGTCTCGCCTAACTCAATATCCTGCTTCAACGTATCCAGCATGCTGTTAAGCGCGTTTTGCTCAAAAGCGCTTAATGTGCCGATCTCTTTACGCTCGGCGACGCCGTCTTTGCCTAACAGAATCGGCTGAGCGAAGAAGCGAGCATGTTTGCCATCACTTTCAACGTATGCACATTCCACCACACCGCTTTCGCCTTGCAGCGCACGAACCAGAGACAGGCCAAAGCGTGCCGCAGCCTGACCCATAGACAGCGTTGCCGATCCGCCACCAGCTTTGGCTTCAACAACCTCAGTACCGGCATTCTGGATACGCTTGGTCAGATCGGCCACTTCCTGCTCGCTGAAGCTGATACCAGGAACCTGAGACAGCAGCGGCAGAATCGTCACGCCAGAGTGTCCGCCGATAACCGGCACATTAATATCCTGCGGCTGTTTGCCTTTCAGCTCAGCAACAAACATGTTGGAACGGATGATATCCAGCGTTGTTACGCCAAACAGTTTGTTTTTGTCGTACACGCCGGCTTTTTTCAGCACTTCGGCTGCAATGGCAACGGTTGTGTTCACTGGGTTGGTAATGATACCGATACAGGCTTTCGGGCAAGTCACCGCAATTTGCTCAACCAGATTACGCACAATGCCAGCATTGACGTTGAACAGATCGGAACGATCCATACCAGGTTTACGTGCCACCCCCGCAGAGATCAGCACGATATCAGCACCAACAAGCGCCGGTTTAGCATCTTCACCGCTATAGCCTTTGATCTTCACTGCTGTAGGAATATGGCTCAGATCGACGGCAACGCCCGGTGTGACCGGAGCAATATCGTAAAGGGATAGTTCTGAACCTGAAGGAAGCTGGGTTTTGAGGAGGAGTGCGAGTGCCTGACCGATACCACCTGCTGCTCCGAGAACTGCAACTTTCATCCTAAACTCCTTATTATCATAAAATAAAAAAGTGCCGTGAATTCATTTGGTTATCAACAGAATATAAAAATGGGGATAAGAGTAACCTACTTATCTTTCTACAAATGACATGAGAGACAAAAAATACGCTATGTCTCTAATAATAAATCAAAAACAACCATTCGTTTGAAAGGTAAGTAAAGTTAATAAGCTATTGAGCTATAACGCGGTGTTCATTCACGTGTGATTAACCTATGGGCTACATTACACCGATCAACGGCGTCCAAACAACATCATTCTGATAACATTTGATTTACTTTTATGTGACGCAGGACGCATTTTTCGGACTACTTGAGAGTCGATTTTTTTGGAAAACAGCGACTAACGCATATCTGGTGAAATGGATTGGAATTATACGCGATTTAATTGCATAAAAATTCACACAACTGCATAATGGGAAGATTAACCATAACAATTAATCCGGTGCAGAATGCGAAATCCGACAAAACAAGAAGACCTCGTTAAAGCGTTCAAAGCGCTGTTAAAGGAAGAGAAGTTCAGCTCTCAAAGTGAAATTGTTCAGGCACTGCAAGACGAAGGATTTGAAAACATCAATCAATCCAAAGTGTCACGCATGCTAACGAAGTTTGGTGCCGTACGCACGCGCAATG
This sequence comes from Pectobacterium actinidiae, assembly GCF_000803315.1. Classification (NCBI taxonomy): domain Bacteria; kingdom Pseudomonadati; phylum Pseudomonadota; class Gammaproteobacteria; order Enterobacterales; family Pectobacteriaceae; genus Pectobacterium; species Pectobacterium actinidiae. The sequence goes on along the minus strand of NZ_JRMH01000001.1, from coordinate 433,593 downwards.
CAAAAATGGAGATGGTGTATTGTCTCCCAGCCGAGCTTGGCGTCCCGACTACGTCCAGTCCGCTGAAGAACCTTGTGCTAGACGTGGACTACAACGACGCGGTTATCGTGATTCATACCAGCCCTGGCGCCGCGCAGCTCATTGCACGCCTGCTGGACTCACTTGGGAAATCAGAAGGTATTCTCGGCACCATCGCGGGTGATGACACCATCTTTACCACCCCGGCAAGAGGCTTCAGCGTCAAACAACTTTACGAAGCTATTCTGGTGCTATTCGAACAAGAGCTGTAATTCGCTCGTCTGCTGCCGTTTTTTGTTACTCGTTGTTTACTCGATTTTCTTCGCTACGTGTGAACGAGCTACACGTAGCGACTATTGCTTTTGAAGTCTCACACAGCAGGCAATTCAGCCAACGGCCAACGTGGCCGAACGGATACGCCCAGCGTCTGGCTCGCACCATGAACCAAACGTACACTGCCCGCATAGGCAATCATCGCGCCATTATCTGTGCAGAATTCGGGGCGTGCATAAAACACTTCACCACCGCGTTTAACCATCACTTCACCTAAGCGCTGGCGCAACGTTCGGTTTGCACTCACCCCACCAGCCATGACCAGTCGCTTAAAGCCAGTCTCATCCAACGCACGACGACATTTTATCGCCAGCGTATCCACAACGGCATCTTCAAACGCACGAGCGATATCGGCACGCGTTTGATCGTCATCACCGTTGCTACGAATCGTATTAGCAGCAAACGTTTTTAGCCCAGAGAAACTGAAATCCAGCCCCGGGCGATCGGTCATCGGGCGCGGAAACGTAAAGCGCTGGGAATCCCCCGCCTGCGCCATTTTCGACAACATTGGACCACCTGGATAATCTAATCCCAGTAATTTCGCCGTTTTATCAAATGCTTCACCCGCCGCGTCATCAATGGACTCGCCCAGCAAACGATACTCGCCAATGCCCGTCACGCTGATGAGCTGCGTATGACCACCAGAAACCAGCAGCGCCACAAAAGGAAATGCTGGCGGATTATCTTCCAGCATCGGTGCCAGCAAGTGCCCTTCCATATGATGAACAGGAATCGCTGGTACTCCCCATGCAAATGCCAACGACCTGCCGACAGTCGCCCCCACCAATAGCGCGCCAACCAAACCAGGGCCAGCGGTGTAAGCCACGCCATCGATATCGTCAGCCTGTAACCCAGCTTCGCGCAACGCCGCCTGAATCAACGGAACCGTTTTACGCACGTGATCGCGTGAGGCGAGTTCAGGCACGACACCGCCGTAATCAGCATGTAATTTGACCTGGCTGTATAACTGATTGGCGAGCAAACCGGTCTCTGTGTCATAAATGGCCACGCCGGTTTCATCACAGGATGTTTCGATACCCAATACGCGCATTGCTGTTCCTACTTTGATGACGATACAAGCATTCGTTAAATGCCGCTTGCTTCAAACTGCGGATAGTCTACCATAACCGACCTGATTTCTGCGCTGGCCGCGGTTGGGTGTTTTATGATCACCGCAATGCTTTACAAAGGCGTCACGTTTGCAGTAGAATTCCGCACCATTTTGAAAAGGCTGGCACAAGGCCAGCGGCAAACCGAATTTATTGAGGTGAGAGGCACATGCCGGTAATTAAAGTACGTGAAAACGAGCCGTTCGACGTAGCTCTGCGTCGCTTCAAACGTTCCTGTGAAAAAGCGGGCGTTCTGGCTGAAGTTCGTCGTCGTGAGTTTTATGAAAAACCAACGACTGAACGTAAGCGCGCTAAAGCTTCTGCAGTGAAACGTCACGCGAAGAAATTGGCTCGAGAAAACGCACGCCGCACTCGTCTGTATTAATTTTCAGGAGGGTTTCCCTCCAACGCGTGATTAATCCGCAGACTTAGCAGTTGCATACGTAAGGCCGTGCTTTCCGAAAGGAAGCGCGGCTTGTTGTCGTTTATAAGCTATATCCAATGTAACCACCTTACAGAAGGGTATATACCAGGGGCTTATGGCTGGACGAATCCCACGCGTATTTATTAATGACCTGCTGGCTCGCACCGACATCGTCGATCTCATTGACGCGCGCGTCAAACTGAAAAAGCAGGGCAAAAACTACCATGCGTGCTGCCCGTTCCATCACGAGAAAACCCCTTCATTCACCGTAAACGGTGACAAACAGTTCTATCACTGTTTTGGCTGTGGCGCACACGGCAACGCCATAGACTTTTTGATGAATTACGATCGTCTCGAATTCGTTGAAACGATTGAAGAACTGGCCACCCAATACGGCCTCGAAGTGCCTTATGAAACCGGCACAGGCCCAACCCAGTTAGAGCGTCATCAACGGCAAAGTCTGTACGAATTGATGGGACAGCTCAGCGGGTTCTATCAACAAGCCCTAAGTCAATCAGTGGGTACACCAGCGTTGCAGTACCTGCAACAGCGCGGTTTAAGCGCAGAAGTGATCAGCCATTTTGCAATTGGCTTCGCCCCACCCGGCTGGGATAACGTTTTAAAGCGCTTTGGCCGCAATAATGATGACCGCAGTACATTGAACGATGCTGGCATGCTGGTGACTAACGATCAGGGTCGAACATATGACCGCTTCCGCGAGCGTGTGATGTTCCCCATCCGCGACAAGCGGGGGCGAGTGATTGCCTTTGGCGGACGTGTATTAGGTGACGGTACCCCAAAGTACCTTAACTCGCCGGAAACAGAAATTTTTCATAAAGGTCGCCAGCTGTACGGCCTGTATGAAGCACAGCAAAACCACGCTGAGCTAAAGCGACTCTTGGTTGTCGAAGGCTATATGGATGTGGTGGCGCTGGCGCAGTTTGGTATTGATTATGCGGTGGCATCGCTAGGTACGTCCACGACCGCCGATCACATTCAGTTACTATTTCGCGCCACCGATCTGGTGGTGTGTTGTTACGACGGAGACCGTGCCGGACGCGAAGCGGCATGGCGCGCGCTGGAAACTGCGCTACCCTATTTGAACGATGGTCGTCAGCTACGCTTTATGTTCCTGCCGGACGGTGAAGATCCCGACACGCTGGTACGTAAAGAAGGCAAAGTCGCCTTTGAACAGCGCATGGAACAAGCCCTGCCGCTGTCGCAGTTTCTGTTTGAGACACTGCAACAACAGGTGGACATGAGTTCACCCGATGGCCGTACCAAGCTCAGCACGCTGGTGCTGCCGCTAATAGGCCAGGTTCCGGGAGAAACGCTGCGGCTGTATTTGCGCCAGCAGCTCGGCAACAAGCTAGGCATTTTGGACGACAGCCAGTTGGACAGACTGCTCCCAAAAGTGGCTGAGCAGGCTCAATCCTACCAGCCGCCGCAACTAAAAGTCACAACTATGCGTATACTTATAGGGCTTTTAGTACAAAATCCAAGACTGGCGGCAGAGGTGCCTGACCTCGCGCTGGAAGGTATTGAAGAAGACAAAGTGGCTGGTTTATCGCTGTTTCAGGACTTGGTGAAAACCTGCAATGTCAGCCCTGGGATGAACATGGGTCTGCTGTTGGAAAAATATCGCGACAGCAAGTACCGCAAACAGCTTGAAACGATGGCTTCATGGAACCATATGATCGTAGAAGAAGAGCTCGACGAGAAGTTCAGAATCAGTCTGGCAGAGCTCTACGATCAGCTGTTGAAACAGCGACAAGAAACATTGATTGCCCGTGACAGAACGCATGGGCTCAACGCCAAAGAAAAAAAAGAGCTTTGGTCGTTGCAACTGGCGTTGACCAGAAAACACTGATACAGAGGCTTAATTGCCGATAAATAGCAGGGTTGAGCCCTGCAAAGAGCCGCTACAGGGGCCGCGGCGATAAGAAAAATACCCCTAATGCTATTGTTAGCGAACTACGCTGACCGACACCAACCCAAATACTCTGAAGTGTGGATACCGTCTTATGGAGCAAAACCCGCAGTCACAGCTGAAGCTGCTTGTCACCCGTGGTAAGGAGCAAGGCTACCTGACCTATGCTGAGGTCAATGACCATCTGCCGGAAGATATCATCGACTCGGATCAGATCGAAGATATCATCCAGATGATTAACGACATGGGCATCCAGGTGATGGAAGAAGCACCGGATGCAGACGATCTGTTGCTGGCCGAAAACACCAATGATGCCGATGAAGATGCGGCAGAGGCTGCTGCGCAGGTTCTATCCAGTGTTGAATCGGAGATTGGTCGCACCACCGATCCGGTTCGCATGTACATGCGTGAAATGGGTACCGTTGAGCTGTTGACGCGTGAAGGCGAGATCGATATCGCCAAACGTATTGAAGACGGTATCAATCAGGTTCAGTGCTCTGTTGCAGAGTATCCTGAAGCCATTACTTACCTGCTGGAACAGTATGATCGTGTCGAAGCGGGCGAAAGCCGCCTGTCCGACCTGATTACCGGCTTCGTCGATCCTAATGCGGAAGAGGACATTGCGCCTACCGCGACTCACGTTGGTTCCGAGCTTTCGAGCGAAGAAATGGACGATGACGACGAGGAAGAAGACGACGAGGAAGAAGAAGACGACAACAGCATCGATCCTGAACTGGCGCGTGAGAAGTTCACCGAATTGCGTGAACAATACGAAACGACCCGTCAGGTTATCAAAGCCCACGGTCGTAGCCATGCGCTGGCAGCACAGGAAATCCTGAACCTGTCCGAAGTCTTCAAACAGTTCCGTCTGGTGCCGAAACAGTTCGATTTCCTGGTTAACAGCATGCGTTCCATGATGGATCGCGTCCGTACTCAGGAACGTTTGATCATCAAATTGTGCGTTGAACAGTGCAAAATGCCGAAGAAAAACTTCGTCACCATGTTCACTGGCAATGAAACCAACAGCACCTGGTTTGCCGCAGCAGTCGCAATGGGCAAGCCTTGGTCTGAAAAGCTGAATGATGTTGAAGAAGACGTCACCCGCAGCCTGCAAAAGCTACAGCAGATCGAAGAAGAAACGGGTCTGACTATCGAACAGGTTAAAGACATCAACCGCCGTATGTCGATTGGTGAAGCGAAAGCGCGTCGCGCCAAGAAAGAAATGGTGGAAGCAAACCTGCGTCTGGTTATTTCTATCGCGAAGAAATACACCAACCGTGGTTTGCAGTTCCTCGACCTGATTCAGGAAGGCAACATCGGTCTGATGAAAGCGGTAGATAAGTTTGAATATCGCCGTGGTTACAAATTCTCGACCTATGCGACCTGGTGGATCCGTCAGGCGATCACCCGTTCTATCGCCGATCAGGCGCGTACCATCCGTATTCCGGTACACATGATTGAGACGATCAATAAACTGAACCGTATCTCTCGTCAGATGTTGCAGGAAATGGGTCGCGAGCCGACGCCGGAAGAACTGGCTGAACGTATGCTGATGCCGGAAGACAAGATCCGTAAAGTGCTGAAAATCGCGAAAGAGCCGATTTCAATGGAAACCCCGATTGGTGATGATGAAGATTCACATTTGGGCGATTTCATCGAAGATACGACGCTGGAGCTGCCGCTGGATTCCGCTACGTCGGAAAGCTTGCGTTCTGCGACACACGACGTATTGGCTGGCCTGACCGCACGTGAAGCGAAAGTCCTGCGCATGCGTTTCGGTATCGATATGAACACCGACCATACGCTGGAAGAAGTGGGCAAACAGTTTGACGTTACGCGTGAACGTATTCGTCAGATCGAAGCGAAAGCGCTGCGTAAACTGCGCCACCCAAGCCGTTCCGAAGTGCTGCGTAGCTTCCTGGATGATTAATTCATTCCTCAGCTAAGCCAGACTACAGATAACCCCGGTTCGCCGGGGTTATTTTTTACCTGTCAGAACATTCAGCCTGAATTTACACCTTATTCTGCAACGCCTGATGCAGTTCCTGATACGACGCAATCAGCGACTCCAGCGTCGCACGATTCAGCCCGCTTGGGTTCGGCAGCACCCAAACCTGAGTCTCGCCAATACGCAGTTCCTGACGCCCCCACGAAACTTTCTTGATACCAAACGCCTGACTGAACGCCTGCTTCCCTAGCACCGCCAGCACACGCGGCTGATAGTGCGTCATCTTCTCCACTATCGCATTCCCGCCTTGCAGCAGCTCGTCTCGCCCCAGCTCGGTGGCTTCAACCGTGGGGCGATCCACCAGCATGGTGATACCGCATCCGGTATCCAGCAGATGCTGCTCTTCCGCCGGTGTGAGCAAGCGTTCAGTAAAACCTGCCTGATGAATCACTTTCCAGAAGCGATTACTGGGATTCGCGAAGTGGTAACCATGATGCGCCGTCGACAGCCCGGGGTTAATGCCGCAGAAAACAACCTGAAGATGCATTGCCAGAATATCGGTAATCATGTTTTTCCCTACTGCCATTGACTACGCCCATCGTAAATTCTGATAAGAATAACAACAAGCTATCTTGAGTATAAAACCACCACCCGACAGATAACCTATAGACCTTTCCCCGTACATTACCGTATAATCATCGCCCATTCGGCCCCTTAGCTCAGTGGTTAGAGCAGGCGACTCATAATCGCTTGGTCGCTGGTTCAAGTCCAGCAGGGGCCACCAGATTCAAGGCGTTGCGTTAATAGCGCAGCGCCTTTACTTTTTGTGCAACGCCATTATTGGCTTTAGCTCGTTCCAGTAAACCTTCCTCAAAAAATCCCACACCCGTATAGTTTTCTAATGTGCCGTTATCACTTTCCTTTTTAGGGCTATACACTATAAAAGTAGCCTGACTTACCATTACAACCTAAGAGGAACTCATGAGTAAAATATTAACCTGCGTATTAAGCGGCATGATGATGCTTGTCGCTTCTGGCGTATATGCTGATGAAAAAGCTAACAATCTGGACGGTGCAGCGGGCAAAGAGGTCAAATTATCGCTCGAAGCCAACCCGACGACAGGCTACAGCTGGATGCTGGAAAGCCTTCCCAGCGAGCTCATCCTCGTTTCCAGTGCCTACCAGCAGTCGAAGGATTGCAAAGAGGGAATGGTCGGCTGTGGAGGTGAACAGACCTTCTATTTCATTGGTAAGAAATCTGGCAAAGGTACGTTGACACTGATTTATGGTCAGCCTTTCGATAAATCGACATGGAAAGAGCATAAGGTCAGCGTTGAAATTAAGTGATTACACTTTCGCCCTCTGATAAAGGGGCTTTACAGGGTTATTGGCATAGAACAACGATGCAGAATCCCATTCACGTCTTAATGATCTGTGAACATACATCGATAAACGCGCGCAGTTTGGGTTGGTTTCGCGCCGCTCTGGAGAAATACAAAAAGAGGCCGTCGTTTCCCGGTGAGAGATCGAGTAACGCCGCTTCCAACGTGCCGTTTTCCAGTTCGCGTGAGGTATGGAAGGTGGATGAGTAAATCAGCCCTACGCCTCTGACGGCAAGGCTGCGCATAAGTTCCCCATCGTTAACGGTGACCGTACCCGTTGGCTCAATTCTGACGCTTTCTTTATCTTCGATAAATTCCCACCGATAAATATCCCCCTTTTCAGGGCGGCGAAAGCGAATGCATTCATGATACACCAGATCGCTGGTGACTTTAGGCTTGCCGTTCATTTTGAAATAGTCCGGCGAACCAAATACCGCCCACTTAAAGGGGGGAGAAAGCCGTATCGCAATCATATCCTGTTCGATATAGGAACCGATCATGATGCCAGCGTCATAACCTCCAGAAACGAAATCATCGTGCCGATTATTCACCGTGATATCGACATTCAAATTCGGCCACGCCTGACGAAATGCAGGAATGAGAGGTTCGATGACATGAGGTAATGCCAAACGTTCTACGAGCAGCTTCAACGTCCCTGAAGGTTTTTTGGCCGATTGTGCAATATCTTCAAAACCGATGGTAATAACCTGTGCCGCGGGCCCAATTCTCAGCAGCAGATCTTCTCCTGCTTCCGTCAAGGCCATTTTGCGTGTCGTGCGATGGAAAAGTGGAACACCCAGCCGCTGCTCAAGCCTCTGGAGCGCCAGACTGACAGAACCCGGCGTCTTACCCAGATCGAGCGCGGCTTTACGAATGCTCAATCGTTTCGCTATCGCCAGAAATTCTGCCAGTCCATCAAAGCTATCAGATTGCCCCATCAGGGTTCCTCGTCGTCATGCAATACCAGGATCATTAAACGCACTTTACGACAGTTTCTCACGTCAATACAAAACTATTACATCGATTTATTAAACAATGCATCCCGTTATTACTATCTATTTTCAATCAGTTATCACAGATATAGTCGGCAGACACCACCTGCTGAAAGGAGTTTCTTATGTCAATAATAAAGCGTTGTGCGGGTCTTATCGCCGCGATGGCTGTGTTTGCCACAGCCTCCCCTGTTTTTGCTCAGGCCAATCTAAAAGAAGAGAAGGTACTGATCGTCGTCTCCAGTCTGGATAAAAAGACGCCGGAACTGGTTGGCGGTTTTTGGTTCCCAGAACTGACCCACCCAGTTGAAGTCTTCGATAAAGCCGGACTGGATTACGATATCGCCAGCCCTAAAGGAGGGTTACCTCCGTTTGACGGCTTCGATCTTAAAGATCAGGCAAATCTGGATTTCTGGACTAACCCAGAGCACCGCAACAAACTCGCTAGTTCCATCCCGCTCAACAAGGTTGATCCAGCGAAGTACACCGCGATCCTGCTGGTCGGCGGACACGGACCAATGTGGGATTTCGCTAACAACCCTCAATTAATCAATATCGTACGTACTATGTACGAAAACAACAAAATTGTCAGTGCCGTCTGCCACGGCCCGGCGGGTCTGCTGAATGTGAAGCTCAGCAATGGTCAACTGCTGATTAAAGACCGCCGCTTGACCGGCTTTACCGCAGAAGAAGAGGCTTTCCGCCATTACGACAAGATCGTTCCGTTTGAACTCGAAGCCGCGCTGAAAAAAGATGGCGCAAAATTCGAAGAAGCACCGATCTTTGAAAATAAAATCGTCGTAGATGGCCGACTGATTACCGGTCAAAACCCTGCATCAGCGAAAGGGCTTGGCGAAGCGGTTGTCAAAGCTCTGCAAACCAAAGCGTAATCCTCGCCTTATCAGACGCGTTAGGTGGTAAAACACCTAACGCATCAACCTCAAGAATAATGTCACACATCAGGCAATGCGCCTGATAACAGCAACAGTCACTGCAAACTCAGTACACATCGCGAACATAGCGTTTGTCCTGCGCCATTTTGGCAATATAGGCTGCCGCCTCTTCACTGCTCATATTCCCGTGAACCTGCGCAACCTGTCGGAGCGCCGAATCCACATCTTTCGCCATGCGACTGGCGTCACCACACACGTAAAAATGTGCCCCCGCCTCCAGCCAGCGCCATAGTTCAGCCCCTTGCTCACACATGCGGTGTTGAACATAAACTTTCTCACGTTGGTCACGCGAAAAGGCCGTATCAAACCGATGCAGGTAACCATCGCGTTGCAGCGCTTCCAGCTCCTCACGATAGTAGAAATCGGTCGCCGCACGCTGCTCGCCAAAGAATAGCCAGTTTTTACCTTGTGCTCCTGTCGCCCGACGCTCTTGCAAAAAAGCCCGGAAAGGTGCGATACCCGTGCCCGCCCCTACCATGATGATTGGCGTATCCGGGTTTTTAGGCGTGCGGAAATGGGCTGACTTTTGAATGAAGATCGGCACCCCGATTGACTCTGCTACGCGGTCAGCCAGAAAGGTCGAGCACACGCCGCCTCGCAGTTTGCCCTCAACACCATAGCGCACCGTCGACACGGTCAGATGGATCTGGTGCGGCGTGACTTTCGGGCTGGACGAAATCGAGTACAAACGCGGCTGCATCCGTTTAAGCACATGCAACCATTCATCAGCCTGAACCTGAATCGGAAAATCCTGTAGCAAATCGACAATCTGCCGTCCCCACAGCCATTGTTTGAGTTCCTCTTTACGCTCTTCTTTCAGCAGATCGGCCAGCGCAGCATGGCTCGAACGTGCGCTGATAAACTGCAAGATTTCCGGCGTGATGCGGGCTATCTCAAAATGCTGGGATAACGCTTCGGCAATCGCCATATCGCCCTTGTCTTTGACGGTCACGACGGTAGAAGGCGAGAGTTTGAGGGCGGAAAGCATCTCGCTCACCAGCTCAGGGCGGTTAGTCGGCCAGATGCCAAGCGCGTCCCCTGCGTCGTAGCTCACATCGCTGCCTGAAATATCAAAGGCGAATTGCCGGGTCTCCTTTTCCGCTCCCGGCGCATTAAGCAACTGGTTGATGACAAGACATGCGGGCAGAGGTGCATTTCGACTAAAGATAGGCACCGAAGCCGCAGGTATCGTCGTGTATGCTTCATTTCCGTCAGCCAGTACGGCTGCCGCGGGCGTAGCAACCTTGCTTGCCACTGGCGTATGCGTTCCCGCCAGCACATTAACCATGCTGTCCAGCCAGGCTTTCGCTGCATCCTCATAGTCAGGCTCACAGTCGATTCGTGCTGACAGACGCTGCGCGCCCAGCGCCTCCAGCCGTGCATCGAGCCGACGGCCAAAACCGCAAAACTGATCGTAGTTTGAATCACCGAATGCCAGCACGGAGAACGACACGTCCGCCAGTCTGGGCGCAGTCTCCGCTTGTAATGCCGTCCAGAAATTGGTGCCATTGTCGGGAGGATCGCCGTCGCCAAATGTACTGGCGATGAAAATCACACGCGGCATCGCAGGCAGATTGGCACTGTTGAAGCTGTCCATATCGGACAAGGTGACAGCATGCCCTTCCGTCTTCAGACGTTCGGCGCACTGTGCCGCGAAACCTTCCGCATTGCCGGTCGACGATGCCCACAAAATCAACACAGGTGACGATGATGGCGCGGTTGCCGCCGCCACACTGGGAGAAGAAGCAGGCAGCAACGTTATACCCTCACTGGGTAGCCAGGTGCGGGCAAAAAGCCCCGCCAGCATGCCGTCGAGCATCAGGCGTCGTGAGGGTTCCAGCGGTACCGTAGCAGGCAGGACAGGCACACCGCCAGCCAGTCTCGATGCGTCCGTGCGCAGAGCCGCAATATAGCCTTGCAGATAATGCTGTTCGGGCGCGCTGAGTGTCATTGCCGGAGCGGCATCAAGGCCAAGTAGCGTGGTCAGCGCATCAATGTGTTTCATGTCGAGTTCCTTGATGTCGTTTTTCGGCGTACCCGCCTCGGCCTGCTCCGATACGGGAACCGTAGTCAGATGGCTCTCCCGTTCAGGAGAAATAGGCGCTGGTGGTTCAGCAATCCGCGCCAACGCTACCGCAGAGAATTTGAATTCAGGCTGTTGAGACATGGGGTCAATGGCATCGCTGGTGACGGCGTTAATCGCCAGATCGTCACCAAAGACATCATTCCAGTGAAAGGGAGCAAAGCAGTTACCGGGGCGAACCCGGCTGGTCACCACGGCGGGGAGTACCGCGCGCCCGCGTCGCGAGCGGATCTCCACACGATCCTTATCCTGAATACCGAGCGCGATAGCATCTTCGGGATGCACTTCGATAAAAGGCCCTGGATTGAGCTTGTTGAGCGTTGGAATCTTTCCGGTTTTCGTCATCGTGTGCCACTGGTGCTGCAAGCGGCCGGTATTCAGCACAAACTGAAAGTCGTCATCCGGCATTTCGGCGGGCGACATATGCGGTCGGGGGAGGAATATTCCTTTACCGCTTTCGGTCGCAAAAACGAGGCACGGCTGGGTGCCGTCCGGCAGGTCTTTACGCGTCTGGCTCACGCCGTCATTGAGGTAGCGAATGGGGTGACGATCGTGCTTATCATCAGGGGGACAAGGCCACTGTAAGGGAGCCTGCCGTAAGCGTTCATAGCTGGCACCACGAATGTCGTATCCTGTCTTCGGGTTCCAGAACTGCTTGATTTCTTCAAACACCTCGGATGCCGAATCGTAACGAAAACCCTGCTCATAGCCCATCTCGCAAGCCACGCTGGCGATGATTTGCCAATCGGCCATCGCCTCACCGGGCGGATCAACGGCCTGTTGCATCAGCGTCAAATTCCGCTCGGAGTTAATCATCACACCTTCCGCTTCCGCCCACAGTGCGCCGGGCAGCAGGATATCGGCATAGCGGTTAGTTTCGGTATCGAGAAACGCATCCTGCGTGATAACCAGTTCAGCCGCTTGCAGCCCCGCGATCACATTCTTGCGGTTGGGAACCGTAGCCACTGGGTTCGTACAGATAATCCAGCACGCCTTGATCTTGCCCGCCATCATGTCTTCAAACATGGCGATGGTGCCGCCGCCGAGATCGGTGCGCAGCGTGCCAGCGGGAACTCCCCAGAGCGCTTCAATGGCCGCCCGATCTTTCTCCACCAGCACAGAGCGTTGCCCCGGTAATCCCATCCCCATATAGCCCATTTCACGCCCGCCCATCGCATTGGGCTGCCCCGTCAGGGAAAACGGGCCGCTTCCCGTGCGGCAAATCGCGCCAGTGGCTAAATGCAGGTTGCAGATCGCATTGGTATTCCAGGTGCCATGTGTGCTTTGGTTAAGCCCCATCGTCCAGCAACTCATCCACTCCGGTGCCGTACCAATCCACTCCGCCGCCTTGCGGATATCCGCCTCCGGCAGCCCGGTGATCTCCGCGACTTTCTCCGGGGGATAGTCTTCAAGGAATTCAGGCATCGCCTCCCATCCTTCGGTGAACTCAGCGATAAAAGCGGGATTGGTGTGCCCATTCTGGACAAGCAGATGCAGCAGGCCGTTGAGCAAAGCCAAATCCGTACCGGGCTTGATTTGCAGGAACAGATTCGCTTTGTCCGCCGTAGCATTGCGACGTGGATCAACCACAATGAGCTTAGCCCCTGCTTTAACGCGATCCATCATGCGCAGAAAAAGAATGGGATGGCAGTCGGCCATGTTCGCGCCAATAACGAAAAAGATGTCGGCGTGGTCAAAGTCTTGATAGGAACCCGGCGGCCCGTCCGATCCCAAAGAGAGCTTGTAGCCGCTACCTGCACTGGCCATACACAGACGGGAGTTTGATTCTATGTTATTCGTACCGATAAAACCCTTGGCGAGCTTATTCGCCAGATATTGGGATTCCAGCGACATCTGGCCGGAGACGTAAAGCGACACCGCATCGGGGCCGTGGACATCAATAATAGCCCGTAACCGTCGCGCGGTTTCCTTGATGGCTTGCCCCATATCGACCCTGACCGATTCGTGCTGACGATCGGCACGCAGGTAGGCATTCTCCAGCCGTCCTGATTCAGCAAGAGCCTGACCGCTGGTGTTGCCCTTGGTACACAGTCGACCAAAGTTGGTGGGATGCGTTTTGTCACCTGATACCTTGATCACACGATTATCTTTTACTTCCATCACCACACCGCAACCGACCCCACAGTAAGGGCAAACACTCTTTACACACGCTGAGGATTTGGCATCCATGACTGACTCCTGTAGGACTGAGTTGCAACAGCCGCCAAAAGAAGGGCTGCACTGAGCGAATTCAGGCATAAAAAATTTCCGGGAGAAATTTTTAACGTTGCGTGAGCAACGGCCTATAAGGGTGGCGGCCAGAGATGGCACGCCATAAAAAAACGTCCACAGAACCCTGCTCTCGCCTTGATGCGAAAAGCATGATTGTGTGGACGCCATTGTCCTGACCGAGGCTTCGCTCACCGTTGAGGCAAAGCGACGGAATCGCTATAGGTTAAGAAGCAAGTTGCGTGCCACCGTTATGCACAGCCAGATATAACGTGGGAGAGGGAAAACGATGGCATTTTTTGCCGCGTGGCTGCATCACGGTGGTGCAGAACCGGAGGACAGCCGTTCACTTCTGGTTCATCTGCTGCTTCAGCGATGCACGTCGATGAGGAAAAGCCGGTATGCCATTACAGTACGTTCTACCGGCTTCATGAAAGGACAGGCAAGATGCGGTAATCAGAGGCCGATGGGTTGATAGCCTTGCCATTCTGGTGTGAATGGTACACCCGTTGCACAAGGGGTCAGATGGATATACAGACCGCCAATTTTCTCAAGCAACAGGCAGTCATCTACGTCCTTGAGGTTGTCTTTATGCTGGTGTAGCGCACCATTTAGCAATGATGCCAACCCTTTCGATTTCGCTTCTTGTGCCGTCTTCGCCACAAAGAGATCGAACGCATGCAGCTCTGCCAATGTTGACGGGTGATAAGCCCCCGCGTTGACAAAAAAGAGCCTATTACCGTCCGTTGGTCGCGTCTCAGAAAGGGTCACGCTGTAACCATCAGCCCATGTGATCCGAGCATATCCGTCAATATGCACTTTATCAGGATCGCCAAACCACGCCTCCCGGAGTGCGGGCCAAGCTTCCTCTGGCTTCTCAGCCGCTGCAAACTGGATATCATGAACTTCGATATTGGACTTCCCAGCATTGCCTCCCAGATAAAACATATACAGATGCACGTTGTTTTTCTCCTTAATATGACGTCAGGCACCGGACGGCATTATCCCACAATCGCTATGTTTTTTTATATACAGCGATTTTATACGCAAGGATAAGAACCCAAAATGCCCCTACCCTTTCCGCTATCGCATCCCGCCCTGTGCCAATGTGGCGTCAGCAGAGATGTCGTGATCGCAGTCACATAACCAGACGGGGGCATTGCCGCAGAAATTCAGGATTGTATAGTGTACTAACAAGACGTTACCGCGAATGGCGGGCGAGACTTGGGCAGAGGTGAGTAGCACTACTCTCTTCTGCCCAAGTTTTTTTTTGCCTGTCATCCGGTAGTTCCCTGAGCGGAACCAGCGTCCGGCGCAGCGTAATGATGTAAAAAACGATAAGGAGAAATACCATGAAAGCATTCCCCGACGGATTTTTATGGGGCGGTTCAGTCGCAGCAAACCAGGTCGAAGGCGCATGGAATGAAGACGGTAAAGGCGTATCCACCTCCGATCTTCAGCTAAAGGGCGTGCATGGTCCGGTGACGGAGCGCGATGAGAGCATTAGCTGCATCAAAGATCGGGCAATCGATTTTTATCATCAATACCCGCAGGATATTCAACTGTTCGCCGAAATGGGATTCAAGGTGCTGCGCACCTCCATCGCCTGGACGCGCATTTATCCCGAAGGCGACGAAGCAGAGCCGTGTGAAGCCGGTTTGGCCTTCTACGATCGCCTGTTCGATGAAATGGCAAAGCATCAGATCCAGCCGCTGATTACGCTGTCGCACTATGAAATGCCTTACGGTCTGGTGAAAAAACTGGGAGGCTGGGGCAACCGCGCCGTCATCGACCATTTTGAGAAATATGCGCGTACCGTTTTCAGCCGCTACAAAGACAAAGTGAAGCACTGGCTGACCTTCAATGAAATCAACATGGCACTGCACTCGCCCTTTACGGGAATCGGGCTGAGCGGCGAGCCTACGAAGCAAGAGATTTATCAGGCCATCCACCATCAGTTGGTTGCCAGCGCACGCGCGGTAAAAGCCTGTCACGAGATCATACCGGATGCCAAAATCGGCAACATGCTGTTGGGCGCGGTGCGCTACCCCATGACCTGCCACCCGAAAGACGTGCTGGAAGCGCAGAGCAAGAACCGCGAATGGCTGTTCTTCGGTGACGTGCAAGTACGTGGCACCTATCCGGCCTGGATTCAGCGTTATTTCCGGGAAAATGACGTCGAACTCACGATTACCGCGCAGGATAAAGACGACCTGAGCCACACCGTAGACTTTGTCTCATTCAGCTATTACATGAGCGGCTGCGCGACCTTCGAGCCGGAAAAATATCAGTCTTCACGCGGCAATATCATCCGCCTGATTCCAAATCCGCATCTTGAGGCGTCCGAATGGGGCTGGCAGATCGACCCGGAAGGCCTGCGCTTCCTGCTTAACGAGCTGTATGACCGCTATCAGAAGCCGCTGTTCATCGTGGAAAACGGGCTGGGTGCACGCGACGTAGTCGAAGAGGATGGCAGCATTCACGACAGCTACCGCATTGATTACCTGCGTCGCCATTTGATTCAGGTACGTGAAGCCATTGACGATGGTGTTGAGCTGCTGGGCTACACCAGTTGGGGCCCGATCGATCTGGTCAGCGCGGGAACCGCGCAAATGTCAAAACGCTATGGCTTTATTCATGTCGATCGTGATGACGAAGGCAACGGCACGCTGGAGCGTCGGCGTAAAGACAGCTTCTACTGGTATCAGGATGTGATTAACAGCAACGGGAAATCGTTGTAACGCTATAGAACATAAGGTGATAGAGGAAATCAGACGGTAAGCTCATGCCTCACCGTCTGATTGATTGGATTACGCCAACGCGATCACCGTCTCTCCCACCACCAACGGACGTGCGGAACCTGAACTGAATAGGTGGTATTCATCCGCATTCGTCACCACCATCGGCGTCACCGTGTCGTAGCCTGCCTTCTGGATAGCTTCCAGATCGAACGCTAGCAGCAGTTGGCCTTTCTTCACCTTGTCGCCTTCCGCAACGTGCATTTCATAATGCTGACCTTCCAGCTGTACCGTGTTGATGCCGACATGAATCAGGATTTCCGCCCCATTCTGCGAGAGGATGCCGACGGCATGGCCGCTGGTGAACGTGCTGGCAATCACGCCATCCACCGGCGAATAGATACGGCCTTCCTGCGGCAGAATAGCAATGCCCTGACCGACAACACCGGAAGAAAATACCTTGTCATTTACCTCTTCCAGTGGGAGCAGTTCACCTTTTACTGGCGATCCCAACTGTTCAGCCGTCGCCGGTGCTTCTTTCAGCGGTTGGGCATTAGCGTGTTGGCGTGATACTGACGCAGCAGGCTTAACCGTTGGTGAGTGCGTTGGGGCGGGCGTTTTCTCAACAGGCTGAGCGGGATCGTCAAACCCAACAATAACCGTCAGCACAAAACTCACCACGAAAGCAATCGCACACCCGATGAGGAACCCGACAAAGCCTTCTCCGTAGAAAATCGGCAGCGTCAGCAAGCCTGGCATTCCCATCGAGACCGCTGAACTTTTCGCATAGCCGACGATAGCGCCACCGATGGCAGCGGCGATTACCGCGCAGATAAACGGTTTTTTCAGCTTCAGCGTCACGCCGTATACACCGGGTTCCGTGATGCCAAACAGCGACGCGATAAAGGTACTGCCCGCCAACGCTTTGAGCTTTTTATCTTTGGTACGCACCATAACACCCAGCAGTGCGCCAGACTGGGCAAAGACTGACGGGCTGGAGGCCGCTTTAAGGTAGCTGTGCCCCATGACGGAAAGATCGTTGATGAAGACGGTGACAAATCCCCAATGAACGCCAAAGATCACCAAGATCTGCCATGACGCCGCCATCAGCGCTCCGGCAAGAATAGGATTGAACTCATAGATACCGACGAACACCGACGCAATGAGCTTACTGGCCGAAATACCAATCGGCCCGATGGTCATCAGCGTGAGCGGCACCATCAGCACCAGCAGGAAGAACGGTGTCAGGATATTGCGCACGCTTTCGTGAATATGGCGATTCAGGAAACGCTCGATATATGACATCAGCCATACGCTGAAGATAATCGGGATCACCGAGGAGGTGTATTTCATCATCACGACGGGCAACCCGAAGAACGTCACAGGCTGACCGGCATCAAACAGCCCCTGAATCGTCGGATAAACCAGTGCGCCAGCCACCGAAACGGCCACAAAGATGTTAGTTTCAAATTTACGCGCGGCGGTAATCGCCAGCAGCATCGGCAGGAAGTAGAACAGGCTATCGGACGCCGCATGTAGGATGACATAGGTACTTTCTTTGGCATTGAGCCACCCGAGCGCCAGCACGATGGACAACGCCCCTTTCAGCACCCCCGCTGCCGCCATCGCCCCCAGCAATGGGGTAAAGATCCCCGCAACCAGATCAATCAGTCGTCCCATAGCTGAAGTCGATTGCTCGCTTTCCGTCGCCTGACGTTTACCGTCACCGTCCTCCAGCAGTTTGGAGATTGAACCAAAGGCGCGGTAAACCTCGGGCACCCGATTACCAATCACCACCTGCAATTGTCCTGACGCGTTGACCACCGTAATGACGCCGTCCAGCGCCTCCAGCGCAGCCACATCCACTTTGCTGTGGTCAACAATCTTAAAGCGCAGGCGTGTTGCACAATGCACCAGAGTAGAAACGTTCGTCTCTCCTCCGACTAACTCCAGAATATTTTCAGCGAGCACTTTGCTATTCATAATGACTTCCCGTTTCGTCAATGGCTGCAACTGCCTAATACACGTCATCCCGCTTGTTGTCCGCTGGACAGCTGGAAAATAAGCAAAAAAAAACCTGGATAAAGCAACGTGCTATACGCTGCTTTATCCAGGTCTCGCCCAGAATATTCTGGTGACGTCCTTTCCTGTTTTCTAACAAGTTAATGTGAAGAAAGCTATCTCCACGTTTTATTCTGTGAAAACAGTCACTAAATTTTTACCCATTAGGCAACATGGCCCTGCCTATGGCGCCGTAAAAACGGAATGGCGCTTCCCAAAAGAAGCACCATCAGCAATGTTACGGCTTACTCTGCTTCTTCAGCCAGGCTTCCATTTGGTCGATCTCTGGCTGCTGGGCCTTAATAATCTCTTCCGCCAGCTTGCGCAATTCCGGATCTTTGCCATATTGCAGTTCCGTCTTCGCCATATCAATCGCGCCACGATGGTGCGCAATCATCCCTTTGGCGAAGGCAATATCAGGATCGGTAGCCTGCATCCCTTCCATCATCTCGCTATGCATCGCATCCATCCCTTTCTTATACGCCTGCTGGGAAGACGACGCGTCGTTCGCAGAACCATGGCCGCTGTGCGCGCTGTCGGCGGCAAACGAGAGAAACGGAACCAGCAATGCTGCCGTTAATAACAAATGGACTTTCTTCATCACAACCTCTCAATCAGTCACAGTACGTTTTGAGGGTAGACGTTCCAGTAAGGGGAAGGTCAAGGGAAGATTCAAGCGTCCTCGACCAGACGCATGCAGATACGATTACGCCCCTGCGCCTTCGCTTTGTACAGTTGCTCGTCCGCCAGCCCGATCAGATCGTCAATATTATCGCCTTCATACTGGGCAAATACGGCAACACCAATACTGACCGTAAAATGGATTTCCCGCCCATCCGGCAGCGTAAGCGCTGTGGATTCCGTAAGATGCCGCAGCGTTTCGGCCATCGCTTCAGATTGCTCAGCCGTCAGATCATAAGCCGCAATGACAAACTCTTCGCCACCCCAGCGGCAAAGAATGTCACTCGCCCGAATATTTGCGCTCAGCATACGGGAAAAGCTAGCGATCAGTTCATCACCGCTGGCATGGCCGTAGGTATCGTTGACCTGCTTAAAATAGTCGATATCCAGAAATAGCAGTGTTAATTGGCGCTTTTTCTTATACTCCAGTGCATTCTGCTTCCCATTCAACATGCTGAGAAACGCCCGACGATTGAAAGTATTGGTGAGCGCATCCTTCCGGCTACCGCTTTCAATAATTTTAATCAGTCGCCGGTTCATCGAGACAAAATGGGAGACGCTTAACATCGCCATAATAAGCATCGCGATGTTCAGCCGCGCCGTGGTCAGAAACGAATTAATGTAAGCTTCGGAATTCGAATCGATGAGTATACCGACCTGATTAATATAGAGATAATTCAGTATCACGCCGGTAATCGCACAGAGCAACGACATGACCGGAAAAGAGTAATTGAACGCACACAACGTGAGTGGAATAACGGACAGCGTAATCAGGCTGGCATCCAGAAAAAACAGACTCACTAATAAGAAGATGATGAAGAGCAGAAGGGGAAAGATATTTTCTCTGATGTGCTTAGGGCACAGCGGAATATTCCGTAGCGCACGCAGGATATCTTTGCCGCGTAGGAAAAAGAACGCGAGGATAATGCCGGTTCCCAACTGTTCGCTGAACCAGTCCATAAACTCGGCATAGCGGTTCCCCGTATCATAGACATAGGCATACAACCCATACGCCACGCCGGATAAGAACGCACCGACAAACGTCGAAGCAAAAATAATATAGACGTAATATTTGCTGAATTTTTCAAAGGTCGACCACTTTCCGGTAAACCGACACAACAGGCAAAAGGCGCACCAGGCCGATACCACAAAGACCATGTTGCACAAACATAACAACACCTTGGTTTTTAACGGTGAGTTATTGTCCATCAGTAACGCGGCCGACAGCATCGCCGCATAACTCACCAGAAAACCGATACAGACAGAGAGCGTTTTACCTTTTATCGCCCCTTTTCTGGTTCTGAAACTAATCATGAGGCAAAAAACCAGAATGTTGGCAGGCCAAAACAGCGACAGCTCATCCAACACTCGAAACCGAAATCCCAGACAGCTCACTATCAGGGTAGTCAGGAACAAAAACGGCATGAACTTTATCGTTTTCAACATCAAATCCTGATTCATCTGTCCTTTACCGCCCGCTGTCCGATCATTTCACCTGCTGTCTCCGCATGAGAATAGCATTAATCATTTCCCTACTCACAGTATGATGCTGGAGTGAAAATAAATAAAAAAACCACCGGGTCGAAGCATTACCGATGAGGTAATACGTCAATCCGGTGGTCTACTAACTTGGGTATTTTAGCTATCGCGTCAATTCATGAAATAACGCGTTATTCCGCTGGGACAGGCTTGTCGTCAGGTTTTGGCGGTTGAGTCAGCCGTTTTTCAAAGTTGTCGTTGTACTGCTTTTTCTGTTCTGGCGTCAGAACGTTGTAAATTTTGTTTTTGGTTTCCAGTCCGTTAAGCATTCTGGCCTTGTGCACTGCGTCGGCTTTATCCAACTGCGCCTGGGCTTTTGCAGCATCAAACGTATCGGAGGCGACCAGGCTATGCATATCACGGCGGTCATCCTGCATCGCTTTGTGCATTTTCTCACGAGACGCTTTCATGATGTCTTTAATTTGCTGCTTCTGCGCTTCTGTCAAATTCAGCTCCTTAAACATCGCATCCGGCCCCATCATGCCACGATGCTCCCGACCCTCTTTCATCATCATCTTGTGTTCCGGGCCAGGACCTTTCGGTGCGTCATTAGCATGCGCGATACCTGCCGCGCCCAATGCCAAAGAAGAAGCAACCAGCATTGCAGTGAGTTTACGCATATTCTATTCCTCTCTCTGAATTGATTTGTCGACGGCGAGTGCCGTGCTACGAGAGAAAGTATAGGCTCGACACCTTCAGTTAATTAGAGCAAGGGTAAATCTCTGCAAGTGTCGGCTCCACATTTGCGGCAATTATGGAGAATGAGGAAGAATTGTGTAAGGAAGCGGAAGCATTACGTTAACGAAATAGGGCGTTAACGACGCATCATCATAATACTGATACTGCGGTGCGATTACCGCAGTGAACGTCTAAAAGCGCTAGCTTCTTGTGCCAACACATCAAGATGGGCATGAATGACCTTCATTTTCTGAATCAGTGGATTGCGCTCCGGCGAACTATCCATGACACTCAGTTGCGCAGAGAGCCGTTCAATCTGCGCACAAAGGTAAACGTCACGCTCTTTCGCCTGAAGCAACTGCTGCTGGAGGGACTGATGTTCCTGACGCCACGTCTGCTGCTGACGCTGAACGCTTTGCTCTAACGCCCGAAGTGCGCTATCCAGCCGATATTCCAACTCTTCCACCCGCATAACGATACCTTTGCCCAATAAACTCGCGGATTATAATGTCACACGCCCCCGACAACAAACACTCCAGCGCACGATCCCTTGTCTGCACACGCTTCTCCCCATGGTTAGCAATGACATCAATCACAATAAATAAACATAAATTTCACAACTCTCTCAATTACCGCTAGATTGAACACTATAACTCATCAGACCAGTTGACTTCACCGGAGAGTGCAATGACTGCCTACCCTACGCTGCTTTCCCCACTCGATCTTGGCTTCACGACGTTAAAGAACCGCGTAGTGATGGGATCCATGCATACGGGTTTGGAAGAACACCCAGACGGCACCGAAAGGCTGGCGGCATTTTACCGTGAACGAGCGCAAGGCGGCGTTGGCCTGATTGTCACAGGTGGAATCGCGCCCAATGCGAAAGGTGCCGTTGCCAAAGGCGGCGCGACCTTACATGACGAGGCGCAGCTGACGCATCATCGGGCACTGACGCAGGCGGTACACAACGCAGGCGGGAAAATCGCGCTGCAAATTCTCCACGCCGGACGCTACAGCTATCAGCCCGAGCCAGTCGCGCCATCAGCCATTCAGGCACCGATTAACCGCTTTGCGCCACGAGAAATGAGTACGCAGGAGATTGTGCAAACCATCAACGACTTTGCTCGTTGCGCCGCATTGGCGCAGCAGGCCGGTTACGATGGCGTGGAAATCATGGGTTCGGAAGGCTACCTGATTAATCAGTTTCTGGTGACGCACACCAACCATCGCGACGACGAATGGGGCGGCGATTTTCAGCGCCGTAGCCGCTTCGCGCTTGAGATTGTTCGCGCGGTGCGGGAGCGAACAGGGCCGAACTTCATTCTGATTTATCGTTTATCCATGCTCGACCTCATAGAAGAAGGCTCAAGCTGGCAAGAAATTGTGCAACTGGCGCAGGCCATTGAACAGGCGGGCGCGACCCTCATCAATACGGGCATCGGCTGGCACGAAGCGCGCATTCCGACTATCGCCACGCTGGTGCCGCGCGGTGCCTTCGGCTGGGTGACGCAGAAGCTGATGGGGAAAGTCCGCATCCCGCTGATTACCACCAACCGCATCAACGATCCCGGCGTGGCCGAACAACTGCTGGCCGAAGGCTGTGCTGACATGGTGTCGATGGCACGTCCTTTTCTCGCCGATGCAGAACTAGTGGCAAAAGCGCAATCGGGACGTGCCGATGAAATCAATACCTGCATCGGCTGCAATCAGGCCTGCCTCGATCAGATTTTCGCTGGCAAGATCACGTCCTGTCTGGTCAACCCGCGCGCCTGCCACGAAACCGAACTGCCGATCCAACCCGCCAGAGTCGGTAAACGCTTTGCGGTGGTCGGCGCGGGGCCTGCGGGCATGGCTTTTGCCGTCAACGCCGCCGCACGCGGCCATCAGATCACGCTGTTTGAATCGTCTTCCTATATCGGCGGACAGTTCAATATTGCCAAACAGGTACCCGGAAAAGCGGAATTTTATGAAACGCTGCGCTACTACCGTCGGCAACTGGAATTGCTCGGCGTCACACTGCGTCTAAGTACGCAGGCAACCGCTGCCGATTTACTCGGTTTTGATGACGTGATTCTGGCCTGTGGCATCGTGCCGCGAACTCCCGCGATTGCAGGCATCGATCACCCTCGCGTGCTGAGCTACCTGGACGTGCTGCGCGACAAAAAGCCCGTCGGCAAGCGGGTAGCGATTATCGGCGCAGGAGGTATCGGTTTTGATACCGCGCACTATCTTCTTCACAACAACCTTCTTCACAACAACGATCTGCTGAAAAACAAGCATCACGGCAGTTTTTATGCGGAATGGGGCATCGATACGCAGTTGCAGCACCGGGGCGGACTGCTGCCTCATCAATCTGGTGAACTTCCCCACCAACGGGACATTACGTTATTACAGCGAAAATCCGGCAAGCCCGGTGAAAATCTGGGGAAAACGACAGGCTGGATACACCGCACGACGCTGCTGCGCCACGGCGTCACGCTGCTGGGCGGCGTGGAATATCACCATATTGATGATGAGGGACTGCACATTATCCACGACCAGCAAATGCGCTGTCTGCCTGTGGACAACATCATTATCTGTGCCGGTCAGGAACCTAATCGTAAGCTGTATGAGCCTTTACTGACCGCTGGATGTCACGTTCACCTGATTGGCGGCGCCGATGTGGTGCAGGAGCTGGACGCTCGCCGGGCGATCGATCAGGCTACCCGGCTGGCGTTAACGCTGTAGTTTATACCCGTCATACTTCAAGTTGCATGTGCGTTGGCTGCGTTCACTCACCCGAATCACTTACCTGAGTAAGCTCATCGGGATTCCTTCTCTTGCCGCCTGCCTGAAACTCGAATTATTTAGGGTATAGACAAATTCAGTTTAGCGGGACGACCCCGTTTTCACCGCACGCAGAACAGCGAACTTCGTGTTGCTGGCGAGGGTTTCACAATTACCGAATAGACGCTTCAACTTGTGGAAATAGTCCAGATGGCGATTCCCCACAATGCGCAGTTCTCCGCCAACCTGAAGACAGCGGCGGGCATCCATAAACATCTGCCAGGCAATTTCATCCGTCACCGCATGTTGCTGGTGGAATGGCGGGTTGCACAACACGGCCTGTAACGTATCGCGCTTAACACGTGCCAATCCGTTATTTACCACAAAACTACAGCGCTCGACATCCTGCGGGCAGTTGGCGTCAACGTTCATCTGGCTCGATGCCACCGCCATATAGGATTCATCGAAGAAACCCACAGTGGCTTCCGGGTTAGCTTTCAGCGCCGCCAGCCCAATCACGCCGTTTCCGCAGCCAAGATCGACGATCTTACCGTCTAGCTGTTCCGGCAAATGCTGCATAAAGAAACGCGCGCCGATATCCAACCCATTACGTGAATACACGTTAGCATGGTTTTGAATGCGATAGCCGTAACCATCCAGCTCCCACTCAGTAGTAAGTGACTGCTCACTGACTTTTAGTTCCGCCCACTCACAGTGAACCAGACGCGCCTTTTTCCAGGCCAGCGAGGTTTTCGTCGGCCCCATCACGCGTTCAAACAGTTGCAGCGTAGAGGTGTGAATATCTTTCGCTTTCGCTCCGGCGATGATGCGCGTTTGCGGCGTAACGACCTTACGCAACATTCTCAACTGGTGTTCCAGCAGCGCGATCGTTTTAGGAATTTTAATCACTACCAGCGCGGGTGCCGCGGGCAACTCCGCCATGCTATCTAACAGCGTTACCGCATCGGCATCATAACCGTTCAATTCCAGATTGTGCCGCGTCGCCAGTTGGCTGAGGTAAGAGTCACTGATACTGACGGGCGATTGCGCCTGTAAACCGCAGGCCAGCGCGCCAAACGTATCATTGAAAATCAGGCGTGGACCCGGCGCAATTTCCATCGTAGCGAGCTCACGCAGCAGATATTCATCTGCGGCATCCCACGCCTGTAACGCCGAGTTTTCAGCGACCTGAGGGTAACGCACCAACGTCAGGTTGCACGTTTCCAATTCGAGTTGGCTCATTAGCCTCTCCTGCATCATAAAATTTGCGCTGTTTATCCCTTAAAATAGCCCATCAGTAAATGCTTTTCTCTGCCAGAACGGGAAATGATTGACGTTGCCTTGTCATTTCACCGTGATAATCTGCATAGTCATCGCCAATGCCTTCAGGATACCAAACGCTTATGATTCGCTTCGCTATTGTAGGAACCAGTTGGATCACCCGTCAGTTTGTTGATGCCGCCCATGAAACCGGCAAACTGAAGCTCACCGCGATCTATTCACGCACGGCAGAAAAAGCACAGCCGTTTCAAGCCGATTACATGGTGGATACGCTGTTTGATTCACTGGAAACCATGGCGAAATCCGATCTTATCGACGCAGTGTATCTGGCCAGCCCGAATTCCCTGCACTGCGAACAGGCTCTGCTCTTCCTCAGCCACGGCAAGCACGTCATCTGTGAAAAACCGCTGGCTTCCAACCGTTATGAAGTCGAACAGATGATCGCCTGTGCCAGAGAAAATCAGGTCGTGCTGTTTGAAGCGTTCAAAACCGCCAGCCTGCCCAACTTTAGCGTGGTACAACAGGCGCTGCCGAAAGTCGGCAGATTGCGTAAAGTGGTGCTGAATTACTGCCAGTATTCCTCGCGCTACCCGCGCTATCTGGCTGGTGAAAACCCGAATACGTTCAATCCAGCCTTCTCCAACGGCTCCATCATGGATATCGGCTACTACTGTCTAGCCTTCGCCGTCGCGCTGTGGGGAGAACCGTGCACCACGCAGGCTAGCGCGACACTGCTGGAAAGCGGCGTCGACGCACATGGCAGTATCATCCTGAATTACGGCGATTTCGATGTGACCATCGTTCACTCCAAAGTCAGCCACTCCGCTATTCCCAGCGAAATACAGGGAGAAGACGGTTCGCTGGTGATTGAAAAAGTGTCTGAATGCCATAACGTGAAATTCATCCCGCGTGAAGGCAAGCAACTGGATCTCACCCAACCGCAGCATATCAACAGCATGCTGTACGAAGCTGACGTCTTCGCCACGCTGGTGAACGATAGCGACATTAACCATGCGGAACTGGCGCGCTCACGTACCGTCGCGGGGCTGCTGACAGAAATTCGCCGCCAAACCGGGGTCGTGTTTCCTGCCGATGCCGCCACGCCGGGAAATGTGGAGTAAGACGGCGATAATTATTTGACCAAGATCATCTTTTCACCTATCTTCAGTCAGGCAAAGGGGAGTAACTTTTCCGCCAGCTAATCGTCATTACGATGCGTTCCGCATCCGGTTACTGGGCAACCTTGATGAAACAGCTTCATTAATGTTGTAAGTGAGACCTTGCCGGAAGGCGAGGTGCATTTGCAGCTTTAATAACAAGCGGCCAGCGTCCTTCCGATGTTGGCCGTTTTTGTTTCTATTTAAGGATCTTGCTATGCACACCATCGGCACGCCATGGTTATGGGGCAGCTTCGCTGCCATTGTTATAGTGATGCTGGCCATCGACCTGCTCTATCAAGGGCGCAAAGGGTCGACGGTAATGACGTTCAAACAGGCTGCCGTCTGGTCTATCATCTGGGTCACGCTCTCTCTGCTGTTCAACGCCGGTTTCTGGTGGTATCTGGATGGCACGATGGGTCGCGAGGTTGCCAACGCCCAGTCTCTGGCTTTCCTGACCGGTTATTTGATCGAGAAAGCGCTTGCCGTCGATAACGTCTTCGTCTGGCTGATGCTATTCGGCTACTTCGCCGTTCCCCCGCAATACCAACGTCGCGTGCTGATTTACGGCGTGTTGGGTGCCATCGTTCTCAGAACGCTGATGGTGTTTGGCGGCAGTTGGCTCGTCACGCAGTTCCAGTGGCTACTCTACGTGTTCGGTGCGTTCCTGCTGTTCACCGGCCTTAAAATGGCGCTGGCTAAAGAAGATGGTGGAGCGATAGGCGACAAGCCGCTGGTGCGCTGGCTACGTAGCCGTCTGCGCATGACGGATAGCATCGAGAATGAAAAATTCTTCGTCCGTCGTAACGGTATACTGTATGCCACGCCGCTGTTTCTGGTGCTGATTATGGTTGAAATCAGCGACGTGATTTTCGCCGTCGACAGTATCCCGGCTATTTTCGCCGTCACGACCGATCCCTTTATCGTACTGACGTCAAACCTGTTCGCTATTCTGGGTCTGCGTGCGATGTACTTCCTGCTGGCTGGCGTGGCTGAACGCTTCTCGCTGTTGAAATATGGCCTGGCCGTCATCCTGATCTTCATTGGTACCAAGATGATGCTCATCGATATTTTCCATATTCCGGTGGCGATTTCTCTGGGCGTTGTTGCCAGCATTCTGATCATCACCATGTTGATCAACGTCTGGGTGAACAAGCGCGCCGAACGTTAATGTTTCCCCTTCTCTCCGCACGGTTCCTACCGTGTGGAGACTCTTTCCTCATTCACGCGTTTCTATATTCAACCGTCCCTATACACGCGCCAGGCAAAAATCAGCGCAGCGCAACGGCACTCAGGGTGCCGGACAAAAATACCCGTCATAAAAAAACGTCAGGAGCGTTTTTCAACGTTGCGTAGCAACGGCCCGCAGAGTGACGGACAAAAATGCCCGTCATAAAAAAACGTCAGGAGCGTTTTTCAACGTTGCGTAGCAACGGCCCGTAGGGTGACGGACAAGGATGTCCGTCATAAAAAATCACATCATCGCTTTTCTCAAAAACAAATTTTCATATACTGACACGTGCAAACACATTTCGTTACGGAAATAAAAAGTCACCCGGTTCATGCCAGAGGTGCCAGATCCGTACAGACAACCACTTAGCGGAACGGTTACGCCGTCAATATTATGAACACTCAACAGTCTCGTTTCTTGCAGTACATTGCTCATGGCAGTTTGGTTAAACAGATCCTTCTGGGGCTGGCAGCCGGTATTATTCTGGCTTCTCTGTCCACGCAGGCCGCGTTGGCCGCTGGTTTATTGGGCACCCTGTTCGTTGGTGCCCTGAAGGCCGTCGCGCCTGTTCTGGTATTGGTGCTGGTCATGGCGTCTATCGCTAACCACCAGCAAGGGCAGAAAACCAATATCCGCCCGATCCTGTTTCTTTACCTCATCGGCACCTTCTCAGCAGCGCTGATTGCCGTCGTGCTCAGCGTCCTCTTCCCTTCTACGTTGGCGCTCAGCGCCCAGGCCACCGACATCACGCCGCCATCAGGCATTGTCGACGTGCTGAAAGGGCTGTTGATGAGCGTCATCGCCAACCCAATTCACGCCCTGCTGAATGCGAACTACATCGGTATTCTGGTCTGGGCTGTTGGTTTGGGCATTGCGTTCCGCCACGGTTCAGACAGTACGAAAAGCATGATTACTGATGCCTCGAACGCGGTCACCATGATTGTGCGCGTGGTGATTCGTTTCGCGCCGCTGGGGATTTTCGGTCTGGTCGCATCAACACTGGCGGAAACGGGCTTCGGCGCACTCTGGGGCTATGCCCATCTGTTGATGGTGCTGATTGGCGGTATGCTGCTGGTCGCGCTGGTGGTCAACCCGCTGATCGTTTACTGGAAGATTCGCAGTAACCCTTACCCACTGGTGCTACGCTGCCTGCGCGAGAGCGGCGTGACGGCATTCTTCACCCGCAGTTCTGCCGCTAACATTCCGGTAAATATGGAACTGTGCCGCAAGCTGAATCTGGATGAAGACACCTATTCTGTTGCCATCCCGCTGGGTGCCACCATCAATATGGCGGGCGCCGCCATTACCATCACGGTGCTGACGCTAGCCGCCGCCCATACTTTGGGTATTCAGATTGACGTGCCGACCGCGCTGCTGCTCAGCGTCGTCGCATCGCTGTGTGCCTGTGGCGCATCGGGCGTAGCGGGTGGTTCACTGCTGTTGATTCCACTGGCGTGCAGCATGTTTGGTATCTCCAACGATATCGCCATGCAGGTAGTGGCGGTCGGATTCATCATCGGCGTCTTGCAAGATTCCGCAGAAACCGCCGTCAACTCCTCAACGGATGTGATGTTTATCGCCGCCGTGTGTCACGCGGAAGACGCCAAATTGGCGGAAAAAGAGCGCTTGAATCTGCTGTAACCGATTTGGGATTGATTATCAGGCCGCTCGTTTAAAAACGAGCGGCGTTAACGTGACAAGAAACACCTGAAATTACGCTTTCTTCTCCGCGCTAAAAGGATCAATACCGCGCTGCTGCATACGCCAGAAGCGGATGATGTTAAAACCATTCATCAGCAAGAAACTGCCTTCGATCAGCGATCCGCCAATCGATCCCAGCCAGATATTATGCGTAACCCAGCAAGCGGTTGAGCACCACATCACGCAGCGTGTCGTCAGCCCAGAAGTACGAAACAGCGCCCAGGTACTGGCGACCGTACTCGCTATCGGCAGCAGTTCCATCGCATGCTTCATGCCTGATAAACCAAAGAACAACGTCAGTGAGATAAAGACAAACATCACAAGGATGTTGTGTGTTTTCAGTGAAATGAGCGTACGTGCCGAGTTCAATAATGCGCTGGCACCTGCGGCATTTGCTCCCATCAGGAAGAAATGCAGGCCAATGACGGCGCTGTATGCCGAGAGCTGTATTTTGAATTTTTTATCGTTACGGTTGAAAAACATAGTGATACCGACGACAAATGCCAGTACACCAACAGACTGGGCAATCCAATAATGTGTCATGATCCCTGCCTCTAAAAAGTTGTGGCGAAAAAAAACGGTGCCATTATAAAAATGAAACACCGTTTTATTTTAATTGGAATGAATTGTATTTACAACGTCACGCCGCTCTTAAAGATCGCTAATTCGCGGAAGTCATTCACCTCATTCTTCGTACGCTTGCCATCAGCAATCTCGACAATCAGATCAACGAACTGGCTCAGCAGTTCATCCATCGGCATGTCGTGGATCAAACGCCCCGCATCGAAATCAATCCAGTGCGGTTTCTTCTTCGCCAGTTCGCTGTTGGTCGCCAGTTTTACGGTTGGCACGAATCCGCCGTAAGGTGTGCCGCGCCCAGTACTGAACAGCACCATATGGCAACCGGCTCCCGCCAGCGCGCTGGTTGCCACGGCATCATTCCCCGGAGCACTAAGCAGGTTGAGCCCGGGGGTATGTAAGCGCTCACCATATTTCAGTACGTCCACCACTTTGCTCTGTCCGGCTTTTTGCGTACAGCCCAGTGATTTCTCTTCCAGCGTGGTGATCCCCCCCGCTTTGTTACCCGGCGATGGATTCTCGTAGATCGGTTGGTTATGGGCGATGAAGTACTGTTTGAAGTCATTGACCATGTGCACGGTTTTCTCAAACGTGGCTTCGTCACGGCAACGGCTCATCAGAATACGTTCCGCACCGAACATTTCCGGCACTTCGGTCAACACGGTGGTACCACCGTTCTCAATCAAATAATCGGAGAAACGGCCTAATAGCGGGTTAGCAGTAATACCGGATAACCCATCGGAGCCACCGCATTCCAGACCAAACTTCAGCTCGCTCAGCTTACCCGGCTCGCGTTTGTCATGGCGCATAGCCTCATACAGCGTATGCAGCCGCTCCAGACCCGCTTCGACTTCATCGTCCTGCTGCTGGCACACCATGAACGTCACGCGATCGGAATCAAAATCACCCAGCGTCGTACGGAATGCATCAACCTGATTGTTTTCACATCCCAGACCGATCACCAGTACCGCACCCGCATTCGGATGACGCACCATGTTTTGCAGCATCGTACGGGTGTTTTCGTGATCCTGACCAAGCTGTGAGCAGCCGAAGGTATGACTAAACAGATAAACACCGTCAATCCCTTCCGCATCGTTGGTTTCTTTGAGGAAACGCTGCTGAATCTGACGCGCAATTCCGTTCACACAACCGACGGTTGGCAGGATCCACAGCTCATTACGGATACCGACATCGCCATTTTGACGACGATAGAGCTGTACATCCCGATCGCCCATCTGCGGTGGCAGTTCGAGAAATTCAGGCTGGTACTGATATTCATCCAGATCGCTCAGATTGGTTTTCGCATTCTGGGAATGGATGTGTTCTCCGGGAGCAATAGACACCAGAGCATGGCCGATTGGCAGGCCATACTTGGTAATCATTTCTCCCGGTGCGATGGTTTCCAGCGCGAACTTATGCCCGCGCACGACAGGTTGCTGAAGTGTCACCGTATGGCTATCCACCGACACCGTTTCGCCTTGCTCGACATCACGCAAGGCGACAGCCACATTGTCCAGAGAATGAATTTTTATAATACTTTGCATGGATAACCCTTCTTGCTAATTAGCAATACCCTTCCACAGCTGCGCGCATGCCGCGTTCAACAATGGTTTGTAACTGTTCAGTCACCTGAGCGGCCAGGCCTGGAACCTGTGTTAAATCCTGTCCCCAGTGATCGGCATCACGCAGTACGACATTCACCAGCTCAGCCAGGCTGACGGTGTTTTCTTTTACGCCCGCCCACAGTGTGGAATAACGTTCCAGCCAGTGTGCATCGTCCTGCAACGGATAGGTTTGCAACGCATCGCCTTCACCGCTGCGCTCACCGCGATAGAATGCAATCAAGGCCGCTAGCGCAAACGTCAAGCGAGCAGGCAGTTCACCGTGACGCTCACGGTAGGTCAGCAGTTGCGGCAGAATGCGGGTGCGGAATTTGGTCATGCCATTGAGCGAGATAGATAACAGCTGATGCTGAATGAACGGGTTACGGAAGCGGCTTAGCACAGCCTGAGCAAACGACGTCAGTTCGTCATGCGGCAAATCCAATACCGGCACAATCTCTTCGGCAATGGTCTTTTCTACGAATGTGCCAATCAGGGCATCATTCATCGATTCGCCAACGGTATCCAAACCAGCGAGGAATGCTACCGGCACCAGCGCAGTATGGGCACCATTGAGAATCGCCACTTTACGTTCTTTGTACGGCTTGATGTCATCAACGATACGAACGTTCAGATCTAGCTTGTTCAGGCGCAATTCTTCCGCCAACCACTGTGGCCCCTGAATCACGAACAGGTAGAAATGCTCCGCCGTATCCCAAAAGGTATCCTGATAGCCCATTTCCTGCTGTAGCGCTTCCACTTCGGCACGCGGGTAGCCCGTGACAATACGGTCGACCAGCGTTGAGCAGAAGGTATTGTGATCGTTCAGCCAGGCGGTAAACGTTGGCGTCAGTTTCCACTGTGCGGCATAGCGCAACACCAGCTCTTTCAGCGCCACGCCGTTGTAAT
Source organism: Pectobacterium actinidiae (assembly GCF_000803315.1). Lineage (NCBI taxonomy): Bacteria > Pseudomonadati > Pseudomonadota > Gammaproteobacteria > Enterobacterales > Pectobacteriaceae > Pectobacterium > Pectobacterium actinidiae. The sequence continues at coordinate 401,270 of NZ_JRMH01000001.1, read as the reverse complement.
CAATCAGCTCGCACGGCAGCAGCACCCAGCCTTTATCCGCCGCGCCGTCAAAATGACAGAAGCGCTCATACAGCAGACGGGTTAACTTCGCCGGAAAGCTGACAGGCGGCGCGTCGTTCAGGCAGTCATCGGCGTGATAGCTGATACCCGCTTCGGTGGTATTAGAGAACACGAAGCGGATATTCGGATCGTGCGCCAGCGCCAGATACGCATCGAACTGGCGGTACACATTAATTTCACGGTTTACCGAACGGATCAGACGCGGTTCGCGAACGGCCTCGCCCTGTTCATTCAGACCACGGATAATGGTGGTGTACAGCCCATCCTGAGTGTCCAGCGCGGGCGGGAAGTCGGAATCGATCGGGCGAACAACGACAATGCCCGCATCCAGATCGGTGTGCTCATTCAGTAAATCCAACTGCCAGTCGACGAAAGCGCGCAGGAAATTACCTTCACCAAACTGGATAACACGATCCGGGTGTTGACGGCCGGGGAAGTTACGACGATTTAACGTTTGCATTAACAGGCTACCTTAAGACAAAAGACCGAGACATCGAGAACCGCGGCGTAAGTCCCTTTGGGAATCTTACCGCCGCGCCTCTCGCGTAATTCACACCTGACGACGCCGTGGAATTACAGCTCGATAGCAAAATAGTTTTTAGCGTTATCGAAACTGATGTTTTTCACCATTTCGCCCAGCAAAGGCAGATCGGCTGGCGCTTCGCCATCTTCCACCCAGCGGCCAATCATCTGGCACAGGATGCGGCGGAAATATTCATGACGGGTATAAGACAGGAAGCTGCGGCTATCGGTCAGCATGCCGACGAAGCGGCTCAGCAGACCAAGCTGTGCTAACTGGGTCATCTGACGTTGCATGCCGTCCTTCTGATCGTTGAACCACCAGCCAGAACCGAACTGCATCTTGCCCGGCATCCCTTCGCCCTGGAAGTTGCCGATCATGGTGCCGAGCACTTCGTTATCACGCGGGTTCAGGCAGTAAAGAATGGTTTTCGGCAGCAGATTTTCTTCATTCTGCTTGCTGAGCAAACGAGACAGTTCCTGAGCCAGCGGGCGGTCATTGATGGAATCAAAGCCGACATCCGGCCCCAACAGCTTGAACTGACGCAGGTTGTTGTTGCGCAGTGCGCCAATGTGGTACTGCTGAACCCAGCCGCGACGAGCATACTCCGCCCCCAGCCAGACCAGAACACCGGTCTTGAACTGTGCCACTTCATGCTCACTCAGCGTGTCGCCTGAAAGACGACGCGCCAGAATACTGTCCAGCGTTGACTCATCCGCTTCGGCAAACATCACGACATCCAGCGCATGGTCAGACACTTTACAGCCGTGTGCCGCGAAGTGATCCAGACGCTTGGTCAGTGCCGTTTGCAGATCGCTGAAACGACGAATGTCGGTGTCAGAGACTTCACCCAGTTTCGCCATATAGTCGTTGAAGGTTGCCAGTTCAATGTTAAACGCTTTATCTGGCCGCCAGCTCGGCAACACTTTGATAGAGAAGCTTGAATCCTGAGCAACGGTTTGATGATGGCGCAGATCGTCAATCGGATCGTCCGTCGTACCGACCATTTTCACGTTCATCTGCTGCATGATGCCGCGTGCGGTAAAGTCATCGCGCTCCAGCATGGCATTACAACGATCCCAAATGTCTTTTGCCGTGCTCGGCGACAGCAGCGTGCCGGTGACGCCAAATGGACGACGCAATTCCAGGTGCGTCCAGTGGTAGAGCGGGTTGCCGATGGTGTGCGGCACGGTAGCAGCCCAGGCTTCAAATTTTTCCCAATCGCTGGCATCACCCGTACACAAACGTTCAGGCACGCCGTTGGTGCGCATCGCACGCCATTTGTAGTGATCGCCTTTCAACCAGATGTCATACAAATTTTTGAAGCGATAGTTTTCCGCGATCTGTTCAGGCGGCAAATGGCAATGATAGTCAAATATCGGCTGATCGACGGCATATTCATGATAAAGACGACGGGCAAATTCACTGTCTAACAGAAAATCTTCACTCAGAAACTGGGGCATGTTCTCTTCCTTACCGTGCTTCTTGTGCACCAAATTAGTTGACCGTTAAAAGATATCACACCAATTATGCGCGATATCTCACAGTATTTGTGAGGTCATGATCGCAAAAATGTAACAAACAGTACAATAACTCAGCACTTATCACCAAAAATGGCTTGTCTCTCTCGGCTTAAGCGAGAAATTCGCTATTCCATATAAAAATAATGGTTTTGTGATATCACTCAACTTTTAAAGATGTATGACAAATTATTGTAGCGCTGCCTTAAACAGGGATTCAATCGCTATCTCACAAAGAGAAGGGTTTTCCTGTTCAGCACAACAACAAAACGTGTCGTACAACATCACAAGACACATCACACCGTGACGCTACTCAAGAGCCATCACAGTGTTTTTATTGACTCGGAGAGAAAGTAAATGCGTAAAATCAAAGGATTACGCTGGTATATGATCGGCCTGGTGACCATTGGCACCGTGCTGGGATATCTGACGCGTAATGCAATATCTGTCGCCGCCCCGACGCTACAGGATCAATTGCACATTACTACACAGCAGTACTCTTACATCGTTGCTGCCTACTCAGCCTGTTATACCATTATGCAGCCCATCGCAGGCTATGTGCTGGATTTGCTTGGCACAAAAATCGGCTATGCCATGTTCGCCATCCTGTGGGCAATCTTCTGTATGGGAACCGCACTCGCAAACAGCTGGGGGGGTTTAGCTATCGCGCGCGGCGCGGTGGGTATGGCGGAAGCGGCGATGATTCCTGCCGGCCTGAAAGCCAGCAGCGAATGGTTCCCGGCAAAAGAGCGCTCTGTCGCAGTCGGTTACTTCAACGTCGGCTCATCCATTGGCGCGATGATTGCACCACCGCTGGTGGTATGGGCGATTGTGGCACACAGTTGGGAAATGGCTTTTATCATTACCGGTGCGTTGAGCATGGTGTGGGCCATTTGCTGGCTCGTTTTTTATAAACACCCCAAAGATCAGAAAAAACTTAGCGATGAAGAACGCGACTATATTCTTAGCGGGCAGGAAGCACAGCACCAAACCAATAACGCAAAGAAAATGTCAGCCTGGCAAATCCTGCGTAACCGTCAATTCTGGGGTATCGCCCTGCCGCGCTTTCTGGCTGAACCCGCCTGGGGAACGTTCAACGCGTGGATCCCGCTATTCATGTTTAAAGCCTACGGCTTTAATCTGAAAGAAATCGCCATGTTCGCCTGGATGCCGATGCTGTTCGCCGATATCGGCTGCATTCTGGGTGGCTACCTGCCGATGCTGTTCCAGAAATATTTCAAAGTGAACCTGATCGTTTCCCGCAAGCTGGTGGTGACCATGGGGGCAATACTGATGATTGCACCGGGAATGATCGGGCTGTTCTCTAGCCCTTACGTCGCCATCGCGCTGCTGTGCGTCGGTGGCTTCGCGCATCAGTCGCTGTCCGGCGCACTGATTACCCTGTCATCCGACGTATTTGGCCGTAATGAAGTGGCCACGGCAAACGGTTTGACGGGTATGGCAGCCTGGATGGCAAGTACCCTATTTGCATTGGTTGTGGGCGCGCTGGCCGATACGCTGGGCTTCAGCCCGCTGTTTGCTGCATTGGCCGTCTTCGATTTGTTAGGTGCCGTCGTCATCTGGACGGTGTTGAAAAACCAACCCGCTTCAGAAGTTGCAGCCGCAACTGAAACATTGAAAGAAGCCAACCAGCACTGATAGCCCCTGCATTATCCTGGCTCATCCGGTATGATCTGCTACCGGGTGAGCCACCTCCCCGCGATAACTGTGACCACAATATTGGTTGCTGCTATGATTAAGTGGTATAACAAATCATCCCTGAAAGATTAACGAGATAGACACTCAGGCCCTGACGTGGCACATGGACCGTCATCTATCAAGAGTAGGCATCATCATGGCACTCACTGAACCCCGACGGCTATACCAGCAATTAGCCGCAGAATTAAAACAGCGCATTGAAAGCGGTATGTATCAGGTCGGCGAAAAATTACCGGCAGAGCGCTATATTTCTGAAGAAATGAACGTCAGCCGTACTGTGGTGCGCGAAGCCATCATCATGCTGGAAGTTGAAGGGTACGTTGAAGTACGCAAGGGCTCAGGCATTCACGTTATTTCCAACCAGCAGAAGCATCCATTCATTAATAGCGGCAACATTGAATTCGTCGCGGCTGGTCCGTTTGAGCTGCTTCAGGCTCGACAGCTCATTGAAAGCAACATTGCTGAATTTGCGGCCACGCAGGTGACCCGTCAGGACATCATCCAACTGATGGAAATTCAGGAATACGCGCGTCAGGAAGATCGTTTTCGTGATTCTCAGTGGGATCTCAAATTTCACGTTCAGGTCGCGTTAGCAACGCAAAACTCTGCGATGGCAACGATCGTCGAAAAAATGTGGAGCCAGCGGATCCACAATCCTTACTGGCGTAAGCTGCATGAACACATTGACGACAAATCAATTGAAAGCTGGTGCGAAGAGCACGATCGCATCCTTAAAGCACTGATTCGCAAAGATCCTTACGCGGCCAAGCTGGCGATGTGGCAACATCTGGAAAATACCAAACAGATGCTGTTTCGCGCCACAACGGATGATTTTGAGTTTAACGTCGATCGCTACATGTTCGCCGAAAACCCGGTCGTTCATCTCGACCAAATACACACGGGCAAATCCTAAATGTGCATCCTCCCCCTCGTTTTAAGCGAAGGGGACAGTTTTGAATCAGAGGGAAAAAGTCAGAAAACGTTGATTTCTGTCAGCGAGTGTAAAATATCGCAGAAATCCCCACTCTTCCTCGAAAAATCCCCCTAAACCGCCTCAGTTGTCGTAATATTTTCCTGTCTCAGTAACACCTATTTTGTTACAGTTAACGTGTCTTTCTTACGCTTAATCCGTCGCTTTGGATGCAAAGTTTGCCAAGACCAAACAATCCGCAAGCAGCCTGTTTATCGGATTCGCCGCGAAAAGCGAGCATCAAGTCAGACACCAGCATCACTGTCGGGCGGAAAAAACAGAGATCATCAAAAAATCATAATCCTGTGCCCTGATCTACCCTAAAGCATTCAAGTTTCAGGCAGGCAACAGCCAACGCACATGCAACTTGAAGTATGACGGGAATAACACTGTATTCACTCTTATCATGTCCAGAAGCGTGATTGTCGCCAAGGCTAAAATGCAACAGCAGTAAGTATTAGGAATACCGGATGGAATTAATCAAAGAACTGTTAAACGCACTCTGGCATCAGGATTTCGATATTTTAGCCGACCCGAAGCTGGTATGGACCATCTACATATTATTGTTTCTGATTATCTTTCTGGAAAATGGCCTGCTCCCTGCCGCTTTCTTGCCCGGCGATAGCCTGCTCATTTTGGTCGGCGTCCTCGTCGCCAAAGGCACCATGAATTACCCTTTTACGATATTTCTCCTGACGACGGCCGCCAGCCTCGGCTGTTGGGTAAGCTATATCCAGGGGAAATGGCTTGGCAATACGGGAATGGTTCAGGGCTGGCTATCACATTTGCCCGCGCACTATCACCAACGCGCCCACCAGCTCTTCCACCGTCATGGCTTGTCCGCGCTGTTAGTTGGCCGCTTCCTGGCTTTTGTCAGAACGTTACTGCCTACCATCGCAGGCTTGTCGGGCCTGAATAACGCGCGCTTTCAGTTCTTTAACTGGATGAGCGGGTTCCTGTGGGTGTTTATTCTGGTTACGCTGGGCTTCGCCTTAGGGAAAACAACGGTCTTCCTGAAATATGAAGACGAACTGATGTTCTGCCTGATGATGCTACCGCTGGTGCTGCTGTTTATCGGCCTGTTTGGATCGCTTTTTGTCCTGTGGCGTAAAAAACGTGACACCAAAGCAGATAATGCAGAAAAAGGGAGCTAACCGTGTCAATGAGTGGATTATTCCCTAAGCTCTTTTCCAAAAAAGCAGGCCGCATACTACTATTGATTGCGCTGCCCATGATTGCGTTGACGCAGTCCCAATCACTACGTCATTCCCAAGACGATGCAATGCTACACATCAAGCCTTATGACGGTGCCGCGTTGCCAGATGGCTTTTACGTGTATCAGCGTCTCAATGAAAAAGGGATTGCGATCAAAAGCATTACACCAGAGCAAGATAGCCTGATCGTCCGTCTTGCTTCACCGGAACAGAGTGTCGCTGCCAGAGATGTCCTGCGTTTGTCTCTACCTAAAGTCACCATTACCGCGCAGCAGGCGACAACCCCGACACCATTCTGGCAGCAGAAACTCACACAGAAACAATCTAAACTGGGGTGACGACTATGAAACTATCTCCATCCATTATTGCCTTATCTATCCTGCTTTCCGGTCACGCTGTTGCTAATACCGCCAATCCGGTGGAAACCTGTCAGCAAAAAGCGCAGGATATTCAGCGCCAAATTGATGAAGCACGTAAGCACGGTAATCAGAACCGTATCAATGGTTTAGAGAAGGCGTTGGACGGCGTGAAAACCCACTGTACGGATGCCGGGCTAGCAGAGAAACGTCAGGAAACCATTGCGGAAAAACGCAAAGACGTCGCGGAACGACAGCAAGAATTGAATGAAAGCCGCCAGAAAGGGGATGACGCCGAAAAGATCCTCAAGCGCGAAAAAAAGCTGGCTGAAGCCGAGCAGGAATTGCGCGCCGCAGAAAGTGGCACGTCTCAATAATCCATCTTACACATCCCTATAAAACACACAGCAACTGTTCATTTTATACTCAAAAAATAAATCACTAAAATTTACAGCGAGTTATCAGAATTGTCCGTACTCATTTTGGGCGGCATAAATTTCAGCTTCAGCTATAGTTAATTCTCAGGTTTAAAACATTAAGGGTTATTAATATGGCTAAAGATCAAAATTCTGAGTACCTACGCACCGAATTGAAATCACTGGCGGACACGCTAGAAGAAGTATTAAGTACCTCCAGCGATAAATCTAAAGCGGAACTCGACAAGCTGCGTAGTAAGGCAGAAAGCGCGCTGAAAGAAACCCGTAGTCGCCTGAGCGATACGGGTGAGCGCATCGCTTCGCAAACCAAAGAAGCGGTTGAGTCTGCGGACGATTATGTACGCCAGAACCCGTGGACCGGTGTCGGCATTGGCGCAGCAGTCGGTGTCGTGCTTGGCGTCCTGCTGTCTCGTCGCTAATTAGCGGATTGCTATGACGGATAAATCACAAAAAGGCCCCGCAAGCGGGGTCATGGCTTCTGCTCAGCGCATCATCTCCATTATTGTCAGCATGGTAGAAAGCCGCGTTCGACTGGCCGTAATTGAATTAGAGGAAGAAAAAGCCAATCTGATTCAATTGCTCATTATGGTCGGCCTGACGCTGCTTTTTGCTACTTTTGGCATTATGAGCCTGATTGCGCTGATCATCTGGGGTATCGATCCGCAATATCGTCTCTTTGCACTGGGGTGTATTACTGCCACATTGCTTGGACTGGCGCTGATAGGCGGCATATGGACGCTCCTGAAGGTACGTCGTTCCACCTTGCTCAAAGCGACGCGTAAAGAGCTGGCGACCGACAGATCGCTGCTGGAGGATGAGACCAAGTGAGCGAGCGTCAACAGCGAGACAGAGAAAAAGCCCAGCTGCTGCGCCGGATACAACAGCAGCGGCTGGATTTATCGGCCGGTAAAAAACACTGGCTGGATACCACCGCCCGCTACGATCGTGGCTGGCAAAGCCTGATGCAGTGGCGTAAATACTGGATCGTGGGCTCCAGCCTCGTGGCACTTTATGGTGTGCGCCATCCCAGCCGTATGATCCGCTGGGGACGCCGCCTCGTCGGGCTCTGGGGAACCGTCAAACTCGTCCGCAAAACGTTTGAGCCACGTCCGTAATCCTTCCTATCGACCTGGCGATCTGCCTTTGCTATACGCCATTATTCACTTCATATTTGCCTGACGCGCTCACGTCATTGCAGCGCGTTCTTGCATCATTCACTGAACATCAATTTTTCTGAAATACAGCAACAATTATACTCGCTGGTAGCCTAAATCATCTCTCTATACTATCTGCCCATAACCTGATGGCGGGCCACGTTTTCAGACAACACCCGCTACAACAAGCACAACAGGGCGATATAGCCCACAATAAAATCAATTGGAGAGATGATGAAAAATTTAGAAAGTACTGCACTGCTGGTTGCACGTATCTTAATGCCAATTCTGTTTATCGTTGCAGGTTACGGTAAGCTGGGTGATGCCTATGCAGGCACACAACAATACATGCAGGCAATGGGGGTTCCGACCTTCCTGCTGCCGCTGACCATTCTCCTGGAACTGGGTGGCGGTTTGGCGGTTCTGTTCGGCCTGCTGACTCGTACTGTCGCGCTGTTCACCGCGGGCTTTACTCTGCTGACTGCACTGATTTTCCACTCTAACTTTGCGGAAGGCATGAACCAGCTGATGTTCATGAAAAACCTGACCATCGCTGGCGGCTACCTCCTGCTGGCTGTAACTGGCCCAGGCGCATTCAGTATCGACCGCCTGCTGGGCAAGAAGTGGTAAGACGAGCCTTGTCCGGCCTGTACTACACTTAATAGTCGAATAACGAATTAGACGGCAAGCCCACACAGCTTGCCGTCGCTTTGTCATCACTCACTAACGGGAGGATTTATGGGACAACTGGTTGACGGCGTATGGCACGATACCTGGTATGAAACCAAATCTACCGGCGGACATTTCAAGCGTTCAGAATCCGCATTCCGCAACTGGGTCACGCCTGATGGTGCACCCGGTCTCACTGGCACAGGAGGCTTTCCTGCCCAATCTGGCCGTTATCATCTCTATGTTTCGCTCGCCTGCCCGTGGGCACACCGCACGTTGCTCATGCGACAGTTGAAAGGGTTAGTCGATCACATCGCCGTTTCAGTCGTGCATCCGCTTATGCTCGATCATGGCTGGACGTTCGGTACCGATTTTGAAGCGGCGACAGGTGACTCACTCTATCAGCACGAATTCCTTTACCAGCTCTATCTGCATGCCATGCCAGACTACAGCGGTCGGGTAACCGTGCCCGTCTTATGGGATACCGAGCAGCACACCATCGTGAGTAACGAATCCGCCGATATCATCCGCATGCTGAACAGCGCTTTTGATGGCGTGGGAGCAACAGTGGGAGATTATTACCCAGAAGCGCTACGTGCTCAGATTGACGAACTGAACGGCTGGATTTACGACAAGGTCAACAACGGTGTTTACAAAGCCGGTTTTGCGACAAGCCAGTCAGCCTATGATGAATCCGCCACGACCGTTTTCGCCGCGCTATCCGATCTGGAGAGCATTCTGGCGAAACAGCGCTACCTGACGGGCGAACAGTTAACCGAAGCCGACCTGCGACTGTGGACGACGCTGATCCGTTTCGATCCGGTCTATCACACGCATTTTAAATGCGATAAATATCGCCTGAGTGATTACCCAAATCTGTTCGGTTTTCTGCGTGATATTTATCAGATACCCGGCATCGCCGATACCGTCGATATGGCGCATATTCGTCACCACTACTACCGTAGCCACGGCACGATTAATCCGCATGGCGTGATATCGCTGGGTCCAGAGCAAGATCTCAACCAGCCTCATCAGCGTGATAAGACGTTTATCAATTTATACTGAGATGTTGTCGCTGCGCGATGAAGAGCAAGGCAAGGTGTGGTTCCACACCTTGCTACAGAAAAATGCAGGATTTAAGGCTGGTTAAGCAGTTTTGGAATTTCACGCAGGAACCAGGATTTCGCCTCACCCATGCTGTCTCGCCGCCACGCCATAATAATCTGGCTTTCCATCTGATGCTCCGGCCCAATGACCAGTAAACGCCCTTCGGCAATATCTTGCGCCACCATTGGATAAGGCATGGTCGCGACGCCTAATCCCGCCAGCAGCGCACGCCGCTTATCATCCAGCGAACTCACCGTCAGACGTTGCTGTTTATCCAACAGCTGCACGGTCAGTACCGGGCGTTCGCGCGCAGTATCCGCCACCGCAATCCCACGATATTTTACCCGGGTTGCATCCGATAACGGTTCAGGTTCCTGATGAATCGGATGCTCTGGGCTGGCAACATAAACGTTATTCATCGTGTACAGCTTACGGGTGTTCATTTCGGAAGAGGCACGAAAATGCATGTCCGGCGCAATCACGATATCGGCTCGCCCTTGTTCAAGGCGCTCCCACGCCCCCGCCAGCACTTCCGTCAGAATCGATACCTGCGTATTGGCTTTGAGCGCCAGTTTATCGATTAATGGGAAAATCCGCTGAGTCGGAATCAGGGCTTCCGTCACAATCGTCAGGTGCGTTTCCCAGCCGCGAGCCAGCGCTTCTGCATCCGTAGTGAGTTTATCCGCCGCTTCCAGCAGGATACGTCCGCGTTCCAGCAGCATCCGTCCGACATTCGTGAATTTAGTACGATGGCCGGAACGATCGAACAGCACCACATCTAACTCTTCTTCCAGTTTCTGCATGGTATAGCTCAGTGCCGAAGGCACCCTACCCAGCTCGTCTGCCGCAGCGGCAAAGCTGCCACGGCGATCGATCGCATCCATCACCCTCAACGCTTCAAGCGTCAATGCTCGTTCTTTCGCCATCTTCGTACTCATTCAGGAATTTTGAACATACCCACCAGATTAACTAGCTAACAATCCAACGTCCACACAATTACTATCGGTTTAATAAATAATTCTCTGGGGGATAAAAATTATGATCACACGAAGAGCAGCGGGGCAATGCGGCCAGGCCGACTATGGCTGGTTACAGGCTCGCTATACCTTTTCTTTTGGTCACTATTTTGACCCACAGCTGCTGGGCTACGCTTCTCTGCGCGTGCTCAATCAGGAAGTATTGGCACCGGGGGCCTCATTCCAGCCGCGAACCTACCCACGGGTTGATATTCTGAACATTATTCTTCAGGGCGAAGCGGAATACCGCGACAGCAACGGTTGCCACATTCAGGCTAAAACCGGAGATGTGCTGTTGCTCGCCACTCAGCCAAACGTCAGCTATAGCGAACATAATACCAGCGCCAATAAGCCGCTGACGCGGCTGCAATTATGGCTGAATGCCTGCCAGACCCGAGAGAACAGCCCGTTGCAGCGTATGGGGTTAAATTCATCAAACCACACTCTGCTTGCTTCACCGGAAGGTGAACACAACAGCCTGCAACTGCGACAGCAGGTTTGGATCCATCATGTCGATCTCCAGCAGAATGAGCAAAGCACGATCGCGCTACAGGGGAATCAGGCGTATCTCCAGCTAATCCACGGTTCAATGGCGGTGAAAGGCAGCCAGAACAGTGAAACACTACACTGCGGCGACGGTGCTTTTATTAAGGACGAAACGGTGTTGACGCTACAGGCAGAGTCGCCTTTGCGGGCACTGCTCATCGATCTGGTTGTGTAGCACTTCTGTCCGCTGTTTTTGTAGGGAGTTGTATTCGCAGGAAAACGCCGCCAGTTCGGCGTTTTTATTCAGTCGTGGTAAGATATCCGTCTTGTTCCTCAATGCGTCAGGGTGATATGACAATGGATTCAACCAAACAGGACAAACTTCTTGCCCAGGCTGAACAGATTTGTCAGCAGCGCGCTGTGCGTCTAACACCACAGCGGTTAGAGGTTTTACGCCTTATGGCACAGCAGTCTGGTGCTATTAGCGCTTATGACCTGCTGGATTTGCTGCGCGTTTCCGAGCCTCAGGCGAAACCGCCGACCGTCTATCGCGCGCTGGATTTTCTGCTGGAACAAGGCTTCATTCATCGAGTCGAATCAAACAACAGCTACGTGCTGTGTCACCATATCGAAGACCACAGCCATACATCTGCCCTTTTCATCTGCGATCGCTGCGGGCAGGTTACCGAGCGCCAAACCGAGGGTGTGGAAGAAACATTACGCAACCTGGCACAGCAGTCGGGGTTTACACTGCGCCACAGCGTTGTGGAAGCACACGGGTTATGTGGAGGCTGTCAGGAAGTCGCATCATGCAAGCAGCCGGATCATTGCGATCACGACCATACGGTTCCCATTAAAAAACGATAGCCCTAAGGGCTATCGTCTCTTTCAGCAAAGAAGCATCACGTTCGCTACCAGTGATATTTGTGATGCTCTTCCCAGTGTTTCACTTCTTTCTCTGCCGCTTCTTTTTCGTATCCGTAACGCTCCTGGATTCTCCCCACAAGCTGGTCACGTTTACCTTCGATGACCGTCAGATCGTCATCCGTTAATTTGCCCCATTGCTCTTTCGCTTTACCTTTAAACTGTTTCCAGTTACCGCTGGCTTGGTCTTTATTCATAAGAATCTCCGTACCTTAGGTGAATTGCGCATGAAAAAACCGTAACTACCGACTTATGCGTCAGTTTCAGATAAATAGGTTTATTCAGTAAGCAGCATCATAACTATGTGAAACATGACGGTACTCTTCGCCACTGTCTGCCTTGATTACCGGAGCTATCTACATGTGATAGCTAATGCTCAATCGGCAAACGATCAATCAAGATAAAAATGCTTACCTTGATAAAAATTATAGTCGAATATTTCACTTAAGATAAAAAAACAGGAATCTGTAACTGGATAGGGCATTAATAAAGGGAAATAACCACAAAAAGCAGTGATAAAACAGAGAGTAATGGAGATCGTAGAAAACGCGCACGAAATGTAACTAAATATATACGATGAGCAGATTAACACGCTAAAAGATTAACGCAAAACATGATGCACTGACCCGAACAGACGAGCAGTGCATCTCTGCGAATGGTTAGCTCCAGTCGCTGTTACGAATCACGCCAACGGCTAAACCTTCTATCGAAAAGCTTTGCTGACGCAGGTCGACAACAATCGGGGCAAACTCTTCATTTTCAGCGAGGAGGTGCACCATATTGCCTTGCTTTTTCAAGCGCTTCACCGTCACTTCATCGTCAATACGCGCGACGACAATCTGACCGTTACGCACATCTTCTGTTTTATGCACGGCCAGTAAATCGCCATCCATAATACCAATATTTTTCATCGACATACCGCTCACCCGCAGCAAGAAATCAGCGCTGGGTTTGAACATCGCAGGGTCAACCTGATAGTGACATTCGATATGTTCCTGCGCCAGCAGCGGTTCACCTGCGGCCACGCGACCAACCAGAGGAATACCCGTCTCTTCTTCCATCAGCAGACGAATACCACGAGAAGCGCCCGATACAATTTCAATCACACCTTTACGCGCCAGCGCTTTCAGATGTTCTTCAGCCGCATTGGGAGAGCGAAACCCCAGTTGTTGAGCAATTTCCGCGCGCGTTGGCGGCATTCCGGTTTGCGCAATATGATCGCGGATCAGGTCATAAACCTGCTGCTGCCTTGCTGTTAGTACTTTCATTCCGCCCCCTGGTTGTTTATACAGTCTTGCTGTGAGTATATACAGGTAAGGCACAATTGGGAATGAAGATATCGGCAAAGCCCCTGACTTTTACTCATTTATGCGCGCCGTCAGGCAAAATGTTGCCAGAGGATACTGCCCCACACGACAGCGGCTAACAAGATGGCAACAAAGACAGCAGCCGAACCGATATCTTTCGCCCGACCGGATAATTCATGATGCTCAAGTCCAATGCGATCGACCACCGCTTCAATGGCGCTGTTAGCCAACTCAAACAGCATAATCAATACCACAGACCCGATCAGCAGCAGTTTTTCGACCAGCGTAACCGGCAGCAAACACGCAACAATGACGCCGACAAGGGTCAGAATTGTCTCCTGACGAAACGCCGCCTCATGCTGCCACGCCTGCTTCAGTCCCTTAAAGGAATAACCGGTCGCCTTAATAATCCGGGTCATCCCCGTTGCTTTATTCATTTATCCTCCGCTATTTATGCAAAATAGTTCGCATTTTAACGCGCTCGTGTTGTCTCATCACCACAGATCTCCGGCGCAGTTTCTGGTATCCTTGCGGCGCATTGCTAACAAGAGGCTCCACGTTGTTATGTCAGGTTGGCGTAAAATTTACTATAAATTATTGAATCTCCCACTGAAATTGCTGGTGAAAAGCAAAGTCATTCCCGCAGATCCCGTGGTCGAGTTGGGGTTAGATCCCTCACGTCCTATACTCTATGTTCTGCCTTATAACTCTCAGGCGGATCTCTTGACGCTACGTGCGAAATGCCTGGCATTGGGGCTACCCGATCCTTCGGTATCGTTCGAATTCAATGGCGTCGAACTTCCTAGCCACGTCTTTATTAATGACGGGCCGCGTGTCTTCCGCTATTACGTTCCCAAGCAGAAATCCGTCAAGCTGTTCCACGACTATCTGGACTTGCATCGTGCCAATCCAGACTTAGACGTACAGATGGTGCCAGTTTCCGTGATGTTTGGGCGTTCTCCGGGTCGGGAAGGCCACTCTCAGGCCGCACCACACCTCCGGTTGCTCAACGGTATCGAGAAATTCTTCGCCGTCCTGTGGCTAGGCCGCGACAGTTTTGTCCGCTTCTCCAGTCCGGTGTCGCTGCGCTATATGGCGACCGAGCACGGCACTGACAAAACCATAGCCCACAAACTGGCGCGTGTCGCACGTATGCATTTCTCCCGCCAGCGTTTGGCGGCAGTTGGACCGCGCTTGCCGGTGCGTCAGGAGCTGTTCAACAAGCTGCTGGATTCCAAAGCGATCAAGAAAGCCGTAGACGATGAGGCGCGCAGTAAGAAGATTTCTTATGAGAAAGCGCAGCAGAATGCGATTGCGCTGATGGAAGAAATCGCCGCCGATTTCTCCTACGAGGCCGTGCGTCTGTCGGATCGCGTATTAAGCTGGACGTGGAACCGCCTTTATCAGGGGATTAACGTCCACAACGCCGAGCGTGTTCGCCAACTGGCACAGGATGGCCACGGTATTGTCTATGTGCCCTGCCACCGCAGCCACATGGATTACCTGCTGCTGTCCTACGTCCTGTACCATCAGGGTTTAGTGCCGCCACACATCGCCGCAGGCATCAACCTTAATTTCTGGCCAGCAGGACCGATCTTCCGCCGTCTTGGCGCATTCTTTATTCGCCGTACCTTCAAAGGCAACAAGCTGTATTCCACGATTTTCCGTGAATATCTGGGTGAGCTGTTTGCTCGCGGTTATTCGGTTGAATACTTCATGGAAGGCGGACGTTCACGCACGGGCCGTCTGTTAGAGCCGAAAACCGGTACGCTGGCGATGACCATTCAGGCCATGCTCAGAGGCGGTACGCGCCCTATCACGCTGGTACCGATTTATGTCGGCTACGAACATGTGATGGAAGTCGGCACCTATGCAAAAGAGCTGCGCGGTGCGGCGAAGGAGAAAGAAGGTTTTATGCAGATGGTGCGCGGTTTGCGCAAACTGCGTAATTTAGGTCAGGGTTATGTGAACTTCGGTGAACCACTCCCTCTGACAACCTATCTTAATCAGCATGTTCCGCAATGGCGTGATGCGATCGATCCCATCGAGGCACAGCGTCCAAGCTGGCTCACGCCGACGGTGCAAGATATCTCTATGGATATCATGGTGCGCATCAATAATTCCGCGGCAGCAAACGCGATGAACCTGTGCTCTACGGCCTTGTTAGCCTCGCGCCAGCGCTCACTGACGCGCGAACAAATGCACGAACAGCTGGATTGCTATCTACAGTTGCTGCGTCAGGTTCCTTATCATAAAGATATTACGGCACCGAAGAAGACAGCGGATGAACTGCTGGAACACGCGCTGGGCATGAACAAGTTTGAAGTCGAGAAGGATAGCATTGGCGATATCATCATTCTGCCACGCGAACAGGCAGTACTGATGACGTACTATCGCAATAATATCCAGCACCTGTTGGTCTTGCCGTCACTGCTTGCCAGCATCGTCATCCATCATCGTCGGATTACGCTTGACGACGTCGTGCGACAAATCACGTTGATCTATCCGCTGCTGCAAGCTGAGCTATTCCTGCACTATTCCAAAGAGCAGTTGCCGGACGTACTGGAAACGTTGGCTAACGAACTGATTCGACAAGAGCTACTGTGCAGTCGTGACGGTCAGTTAGCTATCAATCCGCCACGCATCCGTACACTGCAACTGCTGTCAGCAGGCGTGCGTGAAACGCTGCAACGCTATGCGATCACGTTGTCCTTGCTGTGCGCGAACCCAGCAATCAACCGTGGAACGCTGGAGAAGGAAAGCCGGAACATGGCACAGCGCCTGTCCGTTCTGCACGGAATAAATGCGCCGGAATTCTTTGATAAAGCGGTGTTCTCAACGCTGGTCGCAACCTTACGTACTGAAGGATATATCACCGACAGTGCGGAAACGGCGCAAGGCGATATCGTGGCAATCTACAATATCCTCGGCGATCTGATCACCCCGGAAGTTCGGTTAACGATCGAAAGCGCCAGCTCATCTGCTGACATGGAAGCCAACAATCAGTTGGGGATCGACAGTCAGATAGAAACCAATAATCCGGCAGTAGAAAACGCGGAAGAAACAAAGCAGGCGTAGTCGGACAGGAATCACGGGGAAATGGCGGATAACACGCCGCCATCAAACTGTAGATGTGTTTGGTATGACAAACATTTCAACGCCTTTCACCATAAAAAAAGCAGCGAGAAATCGCTGCTTTTTTTATCTCTGATAATTCGCTCTATAAGCCAAACAGCACGCCAATAAATATTGCCATACCCGCATATTTATTATTATGGAATGCCTTAAAACAGGCATCGCGCTCGCGCTCGGAAGTCAGCACTTGCTGATAAACGAACATTCCCGCAGCCACCAATAGCGAAATATAGTACGGCATTCCTAATCCGGTAATGATACCCAAAACCAGTAGCAGCGCCAGCATACCAAACTGCAATAACCCGATGATAAGATTGTCAAAACGACCAAATAGTATCGCCGTGGATTTCACGCCGATCTTAAGGTCATCATCACGATCCACCATCGCATATTGGGTATCGTAGGCGACCGTCCAGCAAATATACGCTAAAAACATCATCCAGCAGCTCGCTGGCAGGCTTTCACTCACCGCCGCATAAGCCATCGGAATTGACCAGCCAAACGCCGCGCCCAGCACAAACTGAGGAAGATGGCTGACCCGTTTCATAAACGGATAGACCCATGCCAGAACTAGCCCCGCAACGGACAGCCAGATCGTCATCTTATTCAGCGTCAGCACCAGACCAAACGCCAGCAAGACCAGCATGACAAACAGCACTTTGGCCGCTCGCTCGCTCACCTCACCGCTGGGTAAGGGGCGAGAAGCGGTACGTTTTACATGACCGTCAAAATGACGATCGGCATAATCATTGATGACGCAGCCAGCCGCACGCATTAAGAAAACGCCAGCGACAAAGACAAACAGCGTCCACGGAGCAGGCGCTCCCCCGCCCGCCAGCCACAGCGCCCATAGCGTTGGCCACAGCAGCAACAGAGAACCTATCGGTTTATCAATCCGCATCAAGCGACAATAAGCCAGCCATTTCCCTGCTGTAACACTTCTTTCCAAGGATTTATCTCCTCAAATTACCTGCCAACCTTCATCACCGGGTGAAATAAATCGGTGATTCCGGTAAGAAAAGCTCAGTCAACAATAACGGATGACCTGAAAGACACAGGCGAGAACGCCGCGCCCATAGGCCTTCGCAGCATCCGGTATGAATGTAGTCACGCGTCAGCGATTTTTGCTCAAATAGATAACGGCCTAACGGCTGCGTGCCTATTTTTGTCAGGGCTGAATCGGTGCCGTCGAGCGTTTGTTGTGGAACAAGGGTACGGCCGAACAGCCAGGGGCGATCGTCACCATACAACACCACTTCACGCAGCCAGTAACGCTCACTATATGGCAACTGTTCGCACTCTTCGCCCAGAGCCTGTGGCGTAATGAATCCCTCACGACAAAGTGTGACCTTGAGTTGGGCACAATATTTTTCAAGCCGCTGCGTCATCGAGCCGGCTTCCATCAGCCAGTCACCAATGTGCTCAGGTAATACCGAAGGGGGCTCAGTAAACCAGGAAATGGTGCGCAGAAGCGTAGACGCATCGTCAGACATTATCCCCACTCCAAACAGGGTATTTCTGTAATAAAGCATTCGTAAATAAAGTTAGCGTCCCTATTGTAGCGCAGAATGCTTACCCGATAACACGCTATAAACCAATTCATCCCTGATGTGGCAACATTTCAGCAATGCAGTGCATAAAAAAAGCACCACCCAGTCTCGCGACCAGATAGTGCTCTTTGAAGGACAGAAAGACGACTGTCTGTAACCTGACCCTGTCACCAGAAAATGGCTTCCGGCGACAATGGTGTCACATTACATCATGCCGCCCATACCACCCATGCCGCCCATACCACCAGCGCCACCTAAGTCAGGTGCATCACTTTTCGGCAGGTCGGTAACCATACATTCGGTAGTGATCATCAGACCAGCAACGGAAGCCGCGAACTGCAATGCAGAACGGGTTACTTTGGTTGGATCCAGGATACCGAAGTCGATCATGTTGCCGTATTCTTCAGTTGCGGCGTTGTAACCGTAGTTACCTTCGCCTGCTTTAACGCTGTTCGCAACCACAGATGGCTCTTCGCCAGCGTTGGAAACGATCTGACGCAGTGGCGCTTCCATCGCGCGCAGCGCAACTTTGATACCCACGTTCTGATCTTCGTTTTGAGCAGTCAGAGAAGCCAGTTTAGCGGCAACGCGAACCAGCGCCACACCACCACCAGCAACCACGCCTTCTTCTACCGCGGCGCGAGTCGCAGCCAGGGCATCTTCAACGCGTGCTTTCTTCTCTTTCATTTCAACTTCAGTTGCTGCGCCAACTTTGATAACGGCTACGCCGCCGGCCAGTTTAGCCACACGCTCTTGCAGTTTTTCTTTGTCGTAATCAGACGTTGCTTCTTCAACCTGCTGACGGATCTGAGCAACACGGCCCTGGATCGCAGCTTCTTCACCCGTACCATCGATGATGGTGGTGGTGTCTTTGTTGATCACAACGCGTTTTGCCTGACCCAGATCTTCCAGCGTCGCTTTTTCCAGCTCCAGACCGATCTCTTCAGAGATAACGGTACCACCAGTCAGCGTCGCGATGTCTTGCAGCATGGCTTTACGACGGTCGCCGAAGCCCGGTGCTTTCACCGCAGCAACTTTCACGATACCGCGCATGGTGTTAACCACCAGCGTTGCCAGCGCTTCGCCTTCAACATCCTCAGCAACGATAACCAGTGGTTTGCCGGCTTTCGCTACGGCTTCCAGTACTGGCAGCATTTCGCGGATGTTAGAGATTTTTTTGTCAGCCAGCAGGATGAACGGGCTTTCCAGTTCTACAGCACCAGTTTCCGGCTTGTTGATGAAGTACGGAGACAGGTAGCCACGGTCGAACTGCATACCTTCAACCACGTCCAGCTCGTCTTGCAGACCAGTACCTTCTTCAACGGTGATAACACCTTCTTTACCGACTTTGTCCATGGCTTCGGCAATCATTTTGCCTACGGTTTCGTCGGAGTTAGCAGAGATGGTACCAACTTGAGCAATCGCTTTAGAGTCAGAGCACGGTACAGAGAGGGCTTTCAGCTCTTCAACAGCGGCAACAACGGCTTTATCGATACCGCGCTTCAGATCCATCGGGTTCATGCCCGCTGCAACAGCTTTCAGGCCTTCAGTGATGATAGCCTGCGCCAATACGGTTGCGGTCGTGGTGCCGTCGCCTGCTGCGTCATTCGCTTTAGAGGCAACTTCTTTCACCATCTGCGCGCCCATGTTCTCGAACTTGTCTTCCAGCTCGATTTCACGCGCAACAGATACGCCGTCTTTAGTAATGGTCGGTGCACCGAAGGATTTATCCAACACAACGTTACGGCCTTTCGGGCCCAGGGTAACCTTCACTGCATCAGCCAGTACATTTACGCCGCGCAGCATTTTTACGCGTGCGTCATTACCGAATTTTACGTCTTTAGCTGCCATGGTCTATTTCCCTCAAATTCTTTCAGTTCAGATGATTACGCGCAATTACGCTTCAACAATTGCCAGAATGTCGCTTTCAGACATGATCAACACTTCTTCGTTATCAATCTTCTCTGCTTTCACGCCATAGCCATCATTGAAAATAACGATGTCGCCAACTTTCACATCCAGCGGCTTCACTTCGCCATTTTCCAGGATACGTCCATGACCTACGGCCAGAACTTCACCGCGGGTAGATTTACCAGCAGCGGAACCAGTCAGTACGATGCCGCCAGCAGATTTTGACTCAACTTCTTTGCGCTTGACGATCACGCGGTCATGCAATGGACGAATATTCATTGATAGCTCTCCTTTGAGAAAGTCCATATCGGTTTAGGATAAACGCCGACTATGTTTTCATAACGATTATGCTTTTCATAATCGGCCTTGTGGTGTTCTAAGTGGGGGCGTTTCGCTGCCCTTCAAGGGAAAAAATTCATTTTTTTTGCGTTAGGCGTATGCTTGTCGCTGACGCCTTATAAAAAATAAGGATTATCAATATGATAACCCTTATCTGCTTTTTCAATTTGTCCTGACGTTAATGGTCGTCACGATCGTCACGGTGTTCAATATTTCCGCGCCCGCCATCCTTGCGCTGGTATTCACCTTCAAAGGTGTTACCGCCGGAAGACGACGCGCCTGGGCCAGAACCAGAACGCCAGACATGGAGGTGAGGCATCAGTTTAAGCGTCAGCCTTTTCTGCACCGGCGGTAGCAGTAACAGCAGCCCCAGAAAGTCAGTCAGGAAGCCCGGAATCAGGAGCAGGAAGCCCGCCAGCACCAGCGAAACACTTTTTACCATCTCGGCCGCTGGGCTTTCACCCGCCGCCATTTTCTGCTGCATCTGTACCAGCGTTTTCATCCCCTGGTTACGCACCAGCGAGACGCCCACACAGGACGTGAAGACGACCAGCAGCAGGGTCATCGCGACGCCCAGGACTTCAGCCACCTGAATAAACAGCGATATCTCGATGTAAGCTAAAAGAAAAATAAGTAATAACGGTAACCAGCGCACCCGGTACTCCTGTGTTTTTACGCGTACTGTTTTTAATAAAAACGTATGTTGATAAGAACGTGTTAAGCCATCGCTATTGAAAATTCAGTACGCTTTACTACCAATGGATTAGGTAAAACGCGCGCCTGCTCTGCGATCCGGCACATCATGATTTACTGAAATGGGTACGGCTTTCCGCATTTTCAAGCCACCGCCCTACGATTATTGTTCTAAAATAGTGACTCGTGACTACAGTCACAGTTCATTTACCGTAGTGGTAGAGAACGCCAGTATAGTGATCTAAACACCTGTTTTTCGCTGTCGTAACGACATATCCTCACGGCAATGGATACCTGGTTGGTCAAACATCCCGAGACTATTGCCGAGATAAGACGGTTTATCCGAGATAACAGATAACGCCGCCCGACACACCAGCCCACAACGTCTAGTTACATCACTAGTCGCACAACAGGATAAGCACTCTCATGTCAGAAAACATCCGTATTGAAGAAGACCTGTTAGGCACCCGAGAAGTTCCCGCAGACGCGTATTATGGCGTTCATACGCTGCGCGCCGTCGAAAATTTCTATATCAGCACGACTAAAATCAGCGACATCCCCGAATTCGTGCGCGGTATGGTGATGGTGAAGAAAGCCGCGGCGCTGGCGAACAGAGAGCTGCAAACTATCCCGAAAAAAATCGCCGACGTCATTATCCGCGCCTGCGATGAAGTGCTGAATAACGGCAAATGCATGGATCAGTTTCCAGTAGATGTCTATCAGGGGGGCGCTGGCACGTCGGTTAACATGAATACCAACGAAGTATTAGCCAATATTGGTCTGGAGTTGATGGGCTACCAGAAAGGCGAATACCAGTATCTGAACCCCAACGATCACCTGAATAAGTGCCAATCCACCAATGATGCCTACCCTACCGGATTTCGTATCGCGGTTTATGCAGCCATACTGAAATTGACAGAGGCAATCGCGAAGTTGAGTGAGGGTTTCGAGCGTAAAGCCAAAGAGTTTGAAGACGTGCTGAAGATGGGGCGCACCCAGTTGCAGGACGCGGTGCCGATGACGCTCGGTCAGGAATTTCATGCGTTCAACGTCCTGTTGCAGGAGGAAATCAAAAACCTGCTGCGCACGGCGGAACTGCTGCTTGAAGTCAATCTGGGTGCGACCGCAATCGGTACGCGTCTGAACACGCCGGACGGCTATCAGCAACTGGCGGTGCAGCGTCTGGCGGAAGTCAGCGGCCTGCCGTGTGTGCCAGCAGAAGATTTGATCGAAGCGACGTCAGACTGCGGTGCCTATGTGATGGTACACAGTTCGCTGAAGCGTTTGGCCGTGAAGCTGTCGAAGATCTGTAATGACCTGCGTCTGCTTTCTTCCGGCCCGCGTGCTGGCCTGAATGAAATCAACCTGCCCGAGTTGCAGGCAGGTTCCTCGATCATGCCCGCCAAGGTTAACCCAGTGGTGCCGGAAGTCGTCAATCAGGTATGTTTCAAAGTCATCGGTAACGACACCTGCGTCACGATGGCGTCAGAGGCTGGGCAATTACAGTTAAACGTGATGGAACCAGTCATTGGTCAGGCGATGTTTGAATCGACCCACATTCTGACCAATGCCTGCTACAACCTGCTGGAGAAATGCGTCAATGGTATCACGGCCAATAAGAGCGTGTGCGAAGCCTACGTTTTCAACTCCATCGGAATTGTGACGTACCTGAACCCGTTTATCGGCCACCACAATGGCGATATCGTCGGCAGGATCTGCGCCGAAACGGGGAAAAGCGTGCGTGAAGTAGTACTGGAGCGCGGCCTGCTAACGGAAGCCGAGCTGGATGACATTTTCTCCATCCAGAACCTGATGCATCCGGCGTACAAAGCCAAACGCTACACCGATGAAAACGAGCTTCCCTAATACCGACATCTAATTCCAACAGGCACGTCCGTTCACGAAGAACAGCGTGCCTTTATTTTTTGCCGCCTACGGCCATAAGAATAAGTTATGCAATTTTTATTATTAATTAAGGAGCATAGTCATGCTTGGTCTTGAGTTACTGATCGTTCTGCTCGCCATCTATTTGGGGGCACGACTGGGAGGCATCGGCATTGGTTTCGCCGGTGGTCTGGGAGTGCTTGTTCTTACGCTGGGGTTTCAGATAAAGCCCGGCGTTATCCCTTTTGATGTCATTGAAATTATCATGGCCGTTATCGCCGCCATCGCCGCCATGCAGGTGGCGGGCGGAATGGATTATCTGGTCAGTCTGGCGGAAAAACTGCTGCGTAAGCACCCGAAATACGTCACCTTTCTCGCACCGCTGGTCACCTACTTCATGACGATTCTGGCCGGAACCGGACACACCGCGTTCTCCACCCTGCCGGTGATCGCCGAAGTCGCCAAAGAGCAGGGGATTCGCCCTTCCCGCCCGCTTTCTATCGCCGTTGTCGCGTCGCAAATCGCGATTACCGCCTCGCCGATCTCGGCGGCGGTGGTGTTTGTCGCTGGTATTCTTGAGCCACATGGGGTCAGCTACCTGTTGCTGTTAGGGATTTGTATTCCTACCACGCTGGCAGCGATCCTGTTGACGGCGATTGTGACCAATTTCCTGGGTAAAGAGCTGAAAGACGATCCGATTTATCAGGAACGTCTGAAAAAAGGCGAAACCACGCTGCGCGGAAATAGCCAACATGAGATCAAACCGGGTGCCAAGCTTTCCGTGATGTTGTTTCTGATCGGCATCGTCGCGGTGGTTCTGTATGCCACGGCAATCAGCGGCACCGTTGGGCTGATTCAGAATCCGGTTCTGCCACGCAACGAAGCGATTGTGGTCTTTATGCTGACGATCGCCACGCTAATTTGCCTTACCTGCAAAATCGACACCGCGCGCATCCTCTCCGCCAGCACGTTTAAATCCGGCATGAGCGCCTGTATCTGCGTGATGGGCGTGGCCTGGCTGGGCGATACCTTTGTTAAAGCGCATATTTCCGATATTCAAGATACCGCTGGCGCGCTGCTGCAAAGCTACCCGTGGATGCTGGCCGTCGTGCTGTTCTTCGCCGCGACGCTGCTTTACTCTCAGGCGGCAACGGCAAAAGCGCTGATGCCTGCTGCGCTGCTGCTGGGCGTGTCTCCGGTCACGGCCGTGGCGTCTTTTGCTGCCGTTTCCGCCCTGTTCGTTCTGCCTACCTACCCGACTCTGCTGGCGGCGGTGGAGATGGACGACACCGGCTCAACGCGCATCGGCAAGTTTGTGTTTAACCACTCCTTCCTGATTCCCGGCGTGATGGCGATTACGCTGTCGGTGATATTTGGCTTTATCCTCGGTAGCATCCTGATCTAAAGATTGCCTTTCAGACAGTCTCTCGCGGATCGGCTTGACTCGTCGATCCGCCTCATCCCCTTGCGCAGTTCATTCCCTTCAAACAATAAAGCAAGGTATAGTGTGGCTCTGGTTGTCTGGAATTTGCTCATCTGACACGGAGGATGTGATGTCTGACCGCCCGCTTTGCGACGCTGTCGTCATACTATGTACCGCCCCTGACGACGCCTGCGCACAACGGCTTGCCAATTCGCTGCTGGAAACGCGGCTTGCCGCCTGCGTCACCCTGCTGCCCGGCGCACGTTCGCTCTACTACTGGGAAGGCAAGCTCGAACAGCAATCAGAAGTACAAATGCTGATAAAAAGCGACACCTCACATCAGCAAGCGCTGCTGACTCACCTGAAACAACAACACCCTTACGATACGCCGGAGCTGTTAGTCCTGCCGGTATCCGGGGGCGATAGCGATTATCTGACATGGCTCAACGCATCTTTACGCTGATTTTCCTGTTATGGACAGCTTTCGGCACACCCAGTGTGGCCGCCTCTTCCTTCGGTCAGAAGCTATTTGGCAACAGCCCGACATCGCGCTTTCTGCCAGTCGATGGGGCTTTCGCCTTTGAGTTTCAGCAACAGGGGAACCAGCTCAATCTGCGCTGGGATATCCATCCCGATTACTACCTGTACCGCGCGCAAATTAAGATCGAAGGGAACGGTGCCACGCTTGGCAAAGTGGAATTGCCGCAGGGAGAAAGTCATAACGACGAGTTTTTCGGTCAGGTCTTTATTTTTCGGGATCGATTGGCGCTAGCGGTTCCCATTGAACGAGCTGAAAGCGGCGCGACAGTCAAAGTCACCTATCAAGGCTGCGCCGATGCGGGTTTCTGCTATCCGCCGGAAACGCGCGTCGTTCCTCTCAGCCAGGTGCTTGTTAACGCAGGCACGGCTACATCGAATACCGCATCAGCCCAGACGGCACCGCCGCAGACCACGCCGATGCCGTTCTCACCGTGGTGGGCGCTGTTGATCGGTATAGGTGTCGCCTTCACCCCCTGCGTCCTGCCGATGTACCCGCTGATTGCCAGCCTGGTGCTGGGCAGAAAAGAACAGTTGACGCCACGCCGCACGCTGCTGCTGTCGATGACCTACGTTCAGGGTATGGCGCTGACCTACACGCTGCTTGGGTTGGTTGTCGCCGCTGCTGGATTACGCTTTCAGGCCGCGCTCCAGCATCCGTACATTCTGATTGGTCTGTCGGTGATGTTTGCTGCACTGGCGCTATCCATGTTTGGTCTGTATACGCTCCAACTCCCATCATCGGTACAAACCCGGCTGACAGAGTGGAGCAACCGCCAGCAAGGCGGTTCCGTTACCGGCGTATTCTGCATGGGCGCATTGGCTGGGCTAATTTGTTCCCCCTGCACCACCGCCCCCCTCAGCGCCATCCTGCTTTATATCGCCCAGAGCGGCAACATGCTGGCAGGTGGCGGCACGCTCTATCTCTACGCACTGGGCATGGGCTTACCGCTCATTCTGGTCACGCTGTTCGGCAACAAACTGCTGCCGCGCAGCGGCCCGTGGATGCAATACGTTAAGGAAGCGTTTGGCTTCATTATTCTGGCACTGCCCGTCTTCCTGCTGGAACGCATTCTGGGGGAAACCTGGGGAATGCGGCTGTGGGGCACCCTCGGCATCGCCTTCTTCGGCTGGGCGCTTATGCTGACGTTGCGTAGCAATAAAGGCTGGATGCGTGGCGTACAGTTGCTGCTGCTGGCAGGCGTAGTGATCAGCGCTAAACCGCTGCAAGACTGGGTATTCCCCCCGACTGGCACGGCGCAAGCCCACACATCGGCACTGAACTTCGCCCCCGTCGCTACTATTGCCGATCTCAACAGCGCGCTGGCAAAGAGCGCTCAGCCTGTTATGCTCGATCTTTACGCGGACTGGTGCGTAGCCTGCAAAGAGTTCGAGAAATACACGTTCAGCGACCCGGCGGTGCAAAACCATTTGTCGCGCATCACGCTACTACAGGCGGACGTCACCGCTAACCGCGAAGAACAAAACGCGCTGCTGAAAAAGCTACAGGTTTTAGGGCTGCCGACCATCGTCTTTTTTGACGCTCAGGGGAAAGAGATCCCCGGCTCGCGCGTCACCGGTTTTATGAACGCTGAACAATTTCAGGCACATTTGCAGACGTTCAGCCCATAAACAACACGATATATGTGCTTCTGGAGGAGACTTAATGCAACGGGAAGACGTTCTTGAACATGCGCTTACTCTGCTGGAGCAGCACGGATTTGCCATGACAACGCTGGATATGCTGGCGGAAAAACTGGGGGTTCCGGTAGAGGAACTGACGCCATTCTGGCCGGATCGGGAGGCGCTGCTGTACGACGGCCTGCGTCACCATAGCCAGCAGGTTGATACCTGGCGACGCCAGCTTCTCTTAGACGACGAGAAAAGCATCGAGCAGAAGCTGTTGGCACGCTATCAGGTACTGCATGAATCGGTGAACAAACAGCGCTATCCGGGCTGCTTGTTTATTGCGGCGTGCAGCTTCTTCCCTGATATCAACCATCCTATCCATCAGATCGCGGAACAGCAGAAGCTGGCGTCTTACCAGTACACCCGTGATTTGCTGGAAGAGCTGGAAACCGACGACCCCGAAATGGTAGCACAGCAGATGGAGTTGATTCTGGAAGGCTGCCTGAGCAACCTACTGGTCAAGCATCAAGCCGCCAGCATCGCCACTGCCCAGCGGCTGGCAGAAGACGTATTACGCTTTGCGCTATGTCGTAAAAATGGCGCACTCACCTGATTTCAGACACAAAATGCGGTAAAGCCCGCATTTTGGCTGAAAAGTCGGCAGTCAGCAGGGTTTTCCGCGCTTTCGTTGATAAACCCGTTGACGCCACGCGGCCAATACGGTTTAATGCGCCCCGTTGCCCGGATAGCTCAGTCGGTAGAGCAGAGGATTGAAAATCCTCGTGTCCTTGGTTCGATTCCGAGTCCGGGCACCATCTTTCCTTTTTTATGCCTCCTTATCAATCCCTATGTTGTTGCGATTCAATAAGTTGGCGTAAAAATCTTTTCCGATGCGTTTTGATTTATCCCTTCGTATCGGGGAATTTGTGGGTCAGATTGCGGGTCATTCAGTTCGATGAACGGGAGTGACCCTCATATGTTAACTGACAGCAAAGTCCGATCCGCGAAACCTCTCGCAAAATCTTACAAGCTCACCGACTCGCAAGGCCTGTACCTCACGGTATCACCCAGCGGCGCTAAGCTATGGTATTTCCGCTATCGCTTCGGCGGTAAAGAAAACCGTCTGGCCTTTGGCCCCTACCCGCAAACTACATTGGCGGAAGCCCGCGAAAAGCGCGATGCGGCGCGTAAATTGCTGGCATCCGGCATCAGCCCTTCTCAGCTTCGCAAAACGAACAATCTCACAGCTGATGAATCCCGCACCTTTCAGTATCTCGCTCAGACGTGGCACACCAGCAGCCTGAAACTCTGGTCGGAAGCCCACGCCGATAAAATCCTCACCTGCCTGAAACGCTACGTTTTCCCCGCGATTGGCTCGATGGATATCGCGCAGGTTGAAACCCGCCATCTCGCGCAGTTGGTTAAGGCCATTGACGATAAAGGGGTGCATGACGTCGCCGGACGAGTGCGCCAGCATCTGACCAAAATCATGCGCCACGCCGTACAACAGGGCGTCATCAAATACAATCCGGCTTACGATTTGGACGGCGTCGTGACCCCGGTGGCGACCCAACATCATCCCGCCCTGCCGCTAAAACGCCTGCCTGAACTGCTGGAGAAGATGGAGAACTACAAAGGCCGGATGCTCACCCGTCTGGCACTGGAGCTGAATCTGCATGTTTTCCTGCGCTCCAGTGAACTACGTTTTGCCCGCTGGGATGAATTCAACCTGAAAGCGCATATCTGGAGCGTGCCCGCCCAGCGCGAAGCGGTAAACGGCGTGCGGTTCTCAGAGCGTGGCGCAAAGATGAAGGATGAACATCTGGTGCCGCTGTCACGGCAGGCAGTCACCCTGCTGAAAAAGATTCAGGCGATTTCTAGCGAATCGGTCTTCGTTTTTCCCGGCGCACATACCCTGAACAAGCCGATGAGTGAAAACACCATCAACAAGGCGCTGCGCGTGATTGGCTATGACACCAAAACCGAAATCTGCGGCCACGGCTTCAGAACCATGGCCTGTAGCGCCCTGAACGAGTCCGGACGCTGGTCAAAGGATGCCATTGAGCGGCAGATGAGCCACAAAGAACGCAACGGTGTACGGGCGGCGTATGTACATAAAGCGGAACATCTGGAAGCCAGAATCGAAATGATGCAGTGGTGGTCGGATTATCTGGACGTCAACCGTGAGGGCTACGTCGCACCGTATATCTATGCGCGGAGTCATTCGGCTGGCTAACGCGCTGCGCTTGTTGGCTCCTGACGGGCTTTCTATGTGATAGAAAACCCGTCAGGAGCGTTGTCGTAAAATCATTCGGGCATTCCGCCAAACGTTTCTTACACGTTAGTATTTGCTACATCGACTGACTCAAACCACCGTTCAGCCTTTTGGTTCAATACCGCGCGTCTGGAGTTCCTTACGCAGAACACGCTTGATCCACGTAGCCAATGTCTTGTCGCCATCCTTATGGGCTTGTTCCTCTAACTGCGCACGAAACTCATGGGACAGTCGAATTTGATACTGGTCTGTTTTTGTTTTTTCACTTGACATTGTAATTACAAATTCCATAGCATGGTATAGTTGTAATTACACCGCAATTACATGGTGTTTTGCAACAGTAAAGAGCGAAGCCCGGCAGTGCTAGGAACACTAACCGGGCTTCTGACCACAACATTATGAGGACTAATGCTATGGCTGACACCGATAGTAACACGGGCGCGTCTTATCAATCACTGCCGGATTATGAGAACCGTTACTCCGCCATGAGTGCCGCGCTGGCTCATCTGGATTTTTCAAACATGGACAATGACGAACTCTCTCTGGTCACTGAGTATTGCGCCGAAACACAGGCCGGGCTTTGCCATTGCCTGAATTTCATTGGCGATGCGCTGATTACCTTTGCCGATAATGACGTGTGCGAATCGACACCAGAAAGCTTATGCCAGTTGGGACACGGGTTAACCGCAATCAGTCTACTTATCCCTGCCCTTACCACGATGCACAAACGCGCACATTCACTCACCGCCAGATAGCCATCTGAACATCACCAGCCTGATTAAAGCTCTGCCGTTAGGTCAGAGCTTTTTTGCTTCCGACGCTGAATAACCATAATTCTTCCCGTCAGATATTGAGTTGTTCGCAGTCATCCTCCCCCTTTCCCGATAGTCTCCTCTACTGGCTGATTCCTGTGGGGAGAAGACATGCCAACACGTTTTATTTTCGCAACGCTGACCGCGCTCAACAGGCCATTCAGCCACGACGCAGGACGCGACGGGGTTAGGCGGATGAATGCCTGCGCCTCGCGGGCATTCATCCGTGGCGTGAGGCGAGTAAATTCAATTTCACAGAAATTGCTAATTTGCGTCGCCCGAACCCACCCGTGAGCGTTTCCCCCAAGGGAAACCGAGCAGGCCGGGGGGAGCCGAATAAATTTTGCCGCCCCAGCGAGCAAAAAGACGCGCCCACGCGTCGGTTTATTTGGGGGGCTTCAGCCCCGCACACCGTCGCGGCTAAGTCTCCGGCCACCAGCCGGTAGCGAGGCGCGACTACCCACTTTGAAGGCGTTTTCCCATTTTTTCGCTGACCGGAACGGGCAAAAGAAAAAGTGGGCTAAAAACGGCGTCTCAAAGGGGGTAGTCGCGCGTAGCGCGCGACGGTGTGCCGCCGTTGACGTTGGGGGTTTTGGCGTGGCGTCCAGCCGCGACATTATCCCCATGCGACAGGCAATAAGGGCGTCCAGCCCGCATGAACTGGCGCACGCCATTCTGTGCCGGAAAATGTGTTTTCCGGCGCATGGCTGCAAAGCTGCCACCTCTTTATCCCCACGAGATCGCCTCATGACGTCGACTCATGCCAGTGGGCGAAGGTATGCGCCCATGCAATGAGGCGATAAAGCCAAAAGAGAGAACCAGCCAAATAAAATGTGAAGGAGGATGCATGCTTATTTACGATTACCGTGAACGCCGGGCGCGTAGTCACGAAAAAATGCGATGTCTGCTCACCTTTCTGAAAGAAGAAACCTACAGCGATTTTAAAACCCTGATGCAGCTTTTTGATTATAAAAATCACAAGCCGCTTTATCTGCTGCTGGCAAAAGCCATCGACATGGGATTGATCCAAAAGCATGAAATAAACACCAGAATGGTGAAAATCTCTCTGTGGGGGATCACCAATGGCGGATTAGCCGTTGTTGCCACACCCCATGAGGATGGTTTTCCTGCACGGTTTGAGCCCTCGAAAGTCACTGGCTGGACACTGATACAGCGCCTTGATCGTCAGCTAGCGCGGCTCCTTCTTGAGAAGAAAGGCGCTTATGGGTGGATCAGCGGCGCTGATTCAACATTCCTCAGCCGCTATGAGGTATATCATCGCCCGGCTGGGGTGATAACGTTACCAGACGGAACCGTCATCGCCGTTGAGACTGAGCGCCATCTAAAAACCAAAGCCCGTTATCAGGCGATAATCACCCAACATTTGATAACTCGTACTCAAAAACGTTGGATGTACGTCTTCTATATCGTGCCCGATCCGCAGATAAAGCGAGCTATTGAACGGATATTCAATAGCGTGAAATACGCCATCGTCAGCCATCAGCGTATCCCGTTGGAAGCGAAGCACCGCAATGTTTTTCGGGTTTATACATTTGATGAGTTGAGGGGTTTGGATTTGAATCTTGGCTAATTGCTGAACAACCATGCGAAGTATATACTTAGAGTGTGCATAAAAGAGGATCACTATCATGAAACACCGCGTCAGCGTTACCGTGGACAAAGACAATTATCAGGTTCTGAGTGCCGCCGGAGTCAATATTTCCGGGCTGGTGAATGACGCCATTGGCAAAGAAGCCCGCCGTATCAAGGCTGAAGAGTGGAAGAAGGAAAACCGCGAAGGGATGGAAGAAGTCGCCCGATTTATCGCGCAGAATGGCTCCTTTGCAGATGAAAACAGGAATTGGTGATCATGCAATTCATTGTTTATCAATACAAACGCGCCAGTCACTACAAAATGTTTGTCGATGTACAAAGCGATATTGTCGAGACACCCAAGCGGCGTATGGTCATTCCGCTTATCGAATCACATCACCTGTCTGAGAAAGTGAATAAAACGCTGTTCCCTCTGATCGGCATCGACGGCGAAGATTATCGGCTGATGACCACAGAGCTGTCGAGTGTTCCTGTTGAGGTGATTGGTGAAGTGATTGCGGATCTTGGCGACTACGCGGATGAGATCAAGGATGCTATCAATCTTATGTTTTGGGGGATTTGAGAGGGGTTCGGAGTATTCGCATTGAATTTTACGTTTAGCGCCTCTCGACTGAACATTACTAGTACTCCAGAAACTCTATTAAATTTAATAACTTGGCTATGAGCTAACACCATTACTCCGCGCTTTTGATGGACACAGCCTTATCAAGATATTTACTCATGGATATGTGGATAAAAAACAACTTTCTATTCAATCCGGTGCGTGACGTCATTCCACTTCCAGCCAGCCCCTCAGCCAGCTATATGATAAACAGTATGATTTTAACACTTCTCGAGGGTATTCAACCACATTGATTAAATGTCATTTAAATACAATGGCTTAAAAATTATTTTTTACCTAAAAAACGCACCGGATTGAATATCCGCTGACCGGTATTACACGACCTGACTCCTGCCCTCAGCATAATAAAACTGGACAGGATCCTGACTAATGCCAACGTTAAATTGGATCGGCAAAGAAGCCGTTATTAAGCATCACAAAGATGTTCCCTTTCGTTTGCTTGAACATGATGCTGATTTATCTCATGGACAAGACGATAGTGGGAATATTATTGTTCAAGGTGATAACTTACAGGCACTGAAAGCATTATTACCACGTTATGCAGGCCAAGTTAAATGTATTTATATCGACCCACCTTATAATACTGGAAATGAAGGTTGGGTATACAACGATAACGTCAATAGCCCTGAAATTAGAAAATGGCTAGGGGAGGTTGTCGGTAAAGAAGGTGAAACTTTAGATCGTCATGACCGCTGGCTATCCATGATGTATCCTAGGTTAGTATTGTTAAAACAATTTCTTCGTGATGATGGTGTTATTTTTGTATCTATTGATGATAATGAAATAGGAAATCTTCAATCTCTGATGAGAGAAATATTTGGTGCACCTAATGAAATAGCAACCATAGTCTGGGGAAAAGGGAAAAAAGGAGATGCGAAACTTGTTGCAGTAACTCACGAATATATAGTCGCATTTTCTAAAAACAAAGACTTCTTGAAAAAACAAAAAACTCGCTGGCGTAGAAAAAAGCCGGGGGTTGATGAAGTATTAGAGCATTATAATAATTTAAGAAAAAAACACTTAAATGATCATATAAAAATAAGAAATGATATGATGTCGTGGTATCGTTCATTATCAAAAGATGATCCTCGTAAGGCTCATAAACATTATAACTGGTCAGATGAGAGGGGATTATATTTCCCTGATAACTTTCACGGCCCTGATGATGGGCGAGAAAATAGACCTCGTTATCCTATTATTCATCCAATCACTCAACAACCTTGTGCTATACCTTCAACTGGTTGGCGTTGGGAAGAGAATAAAACCAAAGCTGCATTGGCCGATTCTCCGCCACGTATTCATTTCGGTAAAGACCATACAACAATACCTAATCGTAAAAGTTATTTGTCCGAAATCGATGAAGAGCCGATGCTTAGTGTTTTTTACAAAGATGGTCGAGGTGCAACTCTTGAAGTTGAAAAAATACTCGGTCCAGGAGCATTCCCTTTTCCAAAAGATTCAGCCGTAGTTGCTGATTTAATAGGAATGGTTTCTCAACCGGGAGATGTAGTTCTTGATAGTTTCGCTGGTTCAGGAACAACCGCCCACGCTGTACTTCAATTAAACCAAGGAAACAAAAAACCAATAAATTTCATTCTTATAGAAATGGATAATAATGTTGCGATAAATAAAACACGCGAGCGCATTCGTAAAGCTATTGACGGTTACGTACCCTTAACTGGAAAGAAACGCAACTCGGTAGCTGGACTAGGCAGCGGTTTTCAATATTTTCGTCTTTCCAAGGAGCCTTTATTTCTACCGAATGGTCCTATTCGCCATGATGTGACATTCAATCAACTACGTGAATTTATCTGGTTTATGGAAACCGGCTCAGGCTTAACAGTATCACCTTTAGCCAAGGAACAGCCAGCCACACCATTCCTCGGTGTACATCAGGAAAAAGCCGTGTTTCTTCTGTACAACGGCATATTGAAAGATCGCTCAGATATTGGCGGTAATGTTCTTAATCATCGTTCCCTGAAGTTTCTTGATGAAATCACCCCACCACATTTTTCCGGTACGCGAGTCGTATATGCCGCTCGCTCCCGGTTTGATAAGAAGAAACTCAATCAGTTAGGCATTACCTTCCATCAACTTCCTTATGAACTGGCGGTGAAAACATGGCTCTGAACAGTCTGAAATCATATCAGGAACAACTTCTTGATGATTTCTCTTCGTATCTTTCCCGCTGTAGAGAATTGCAAGATCCAGCAGAGGCTTTTCGCGAATCAACACTCAAAGGTTTCGGCCGAGCACTGCCTTATTCCCCCTTACCTGGCGCAGAAGCGATACCTTATATTTGTTTACGGGTTCCAACCGGTGGCGGGAAAACCCGTATCGCCGGTCAGTCGATAAAACGCGTTAACGAATATTTTCTTGGTATAGAGCACGCCCTAATCTTATGGCTGGTTCCATCAGATCCCATTCGTGAACAAACACTCCACTCACTGAAAACGCCCGGGGAACTACTATACCAAGATATGCGTGATCTGTTCGGTTCAGTACATGTGTTGGATATTCAAGAAGCTTTATATATACAACCAGCCACGTTAAATACCGGAAACACAATTATCGTCGCCACGATGCAGAGTTTTAAGCGAGATACTGACGATGGTTTGAGAGTCTATCGTCAAAACGGCAGCCTAATGCCGCATTTCTCTGGTACTTCGTCAGAACAAAAGGGGGAACATTCACTCATGGATGTCATCCGGCTACGCCACCCTTTTGTTATTGTTGATGAAGCGCATAATCAGGGAACACCCTTGGCTGTCGACACTCTTGTCCGCTTTAACCCCGCGTGCATACTTGAGTTGACCGCAACCCCTGACCGTGCGAATCAACCATCCAATGTCCTCAAGAGTGTCTCCGCTGCAACCTTGCAAGCGGAAGATATGCTGAAGTTACCTTTGGAGCTCACTGTTCATCCAGAATGGCAGCGGTCTATGGCAGAAGCTATTAGCCGACTACGGCAGTTGGAAGAAGAGGCTGCTCAGGAATTCCAGCAAACCGGTGAAGTAATCAAACCTGTTGTGATGTTGATACAAGCCGAGCGCCAAGCAAAAGAGCAAGAGACATTTACGCCGGAGCGCGTTAAACAACATCTGATTAATGATTTCAACATACCCGCTGATACCATCGCTGTAGCGACAGGAGCTCAAGATGAATTATCGGGTAAAAAACCGGGGGATCCTGACTATCCTCAGTTCATCATTACTGTCGATAAACTACGTGAAGGATGGGATTGCCCTTTTGCGTATGTGCTATTCTCTTTCCGCAATACTACTTCCGCTACGGCGGTAGAACAAATCCTCGGCCGAATATTACGTATGCCGCATGTTAAAAGAAAATTACATGAGGCACTTAATCGTTGTTATGCCTACGTCGTATCATCAGAATTTGCGGCAACAGTTCAGGGATTGCGTGATGGATTAGTTCAAAGTGGTTTTGAACGGCTCGAAACACAAAGTTTGATTCAAACCCATGGAGAACCGCCATCAACAGGAGATCTCTTCGCGCCCCAAGGCGATTTGGTTATTCCTTTACCCGAATCCGATAATAGTCTCGTCCTTCCAGATGAAAGCGCTTTGGAAACATTACCGAAATCACTTCGTGACAAGCTAGAGATCTCACCAGAGAGCGGTACTCTGACATTAAAAGGTGGCGCTAATAATAAACAGATCCAACAATTGGCCGACACATTCAAGCATCCAGAAATTGCTAAAGACGTTCTCAACCGGCTTGAAATGGCGTCATCCAGACAAAATGCGTCACTACAAAAGGAAATAACACCCGCAGATCGGGGACATACTGCGCATATACCTTTACTCACATACCGGCAATCTGGGTTCTTTGATGTGTTTGATGAAACTCCACTTTTAGATGCTGACTGGGAAATAGAGGATTTTGACCCAGTGCTTTCTGATAGCGAATTTACCCATGATGTAGAAACCATGTATCGCGCTGCATTAAATATTTCTCAATTAGAGAAAATCGAATGTAGTGTTTATGAACGATTAGATAATCAACTGGCATTATTCGGTAAAGAACATGGCTGGGAAGCTACTGATCTGATCTATTGGCTGGACCGCAATCTACCTTTCCCTTATTCCGAACGGGACAAAAAGGTCGCATGGATCAATGTAGTGGTTGATTATTTGTTGGAAAAAAGAGAGTTCTCTCTGGACGAATTGGCCTACCGAAAGTTTCGTTTGCGCGGTGCGTTGGAACGAAAAATGGCAGCAGGGCTAGTGCTCGCCAAGCAACGCATCTTCAACGACTTGTTTGATGACGAATCACAATTCGCAGTGCTAGACGAACATGCCGTGTCGTTGGAGCCTGGGCGATATGCTTACGATTTTCGTTATGCAGGGTTTATTCATCTCAAACGTCATTTCTATCCCGTTATCGGTAATCTGAAAGATGTTGGAGAAGAATTTGAATGTGCCGAATTTATTGCCAACAGGCTCGAGGGTGTCGATTGGTGGTTACGTAATGTGGAGAAAAAACCAACCTCTTTCTGGTTGCAAACGGCCTCAGACCGATTCTATCCTGACTTTTTGATACAAATGAGCAATGGCCCACTCGTTGCTGTTGAGTATAAAGGATCGCATATCAGTGATACCCGAGATAGCCGAGAAAAGAAACGAATCGGAGAACTGTGGGCCAGACGCAGTGAGGGTCGATGCCTCTTTGTCTGGGTTGAAAATAAAGACTGGTCAATAATTCGTGAGGCCGTATCTCATATAGCCTCCTGATACAGAAATCTGGTAAACCTGCCGTCAAAGAAGCAGGTTTACCACACTGATTATCCAGCCTATTCCTCACAGACCCATACCGCTATACCGCTACAGCAGACACTCAGATATTCCACTGTTCAGGTACTGAAACCGCATACTCGATGCCAATTTCTCTGAAGTGTGCCTCGGCAGACTTGATTTTGGCATTTTCGGAGGGTCTCCTTTTTTGTTCATCCATCGTGCTCTTGGTTTCACGCACCATGTAGATTCGATCCTCACCTTCTTCGGATTTGATGATAGCCCAGTCGGGGTTATAAGGGCCAACCGGCGTGTCGATCTGGAATCTTGGCGGAAGCTTCATAAACAGCCTGATATCCTCGCGGTGATCGAGAAACTCAGCGAACTTTCGCTCCGGGCTGTCCGGCCCGCCATCAAACACGACGTAATCAAAATCGGTTTTCTCAGGATGTTCGACGCGGTACAAATGCTCTTTGAAGAAATCCTTTTCGGCAAGGCCATCGGCTTGCAACTCGCGGAGTTCATAGATGGAACCGCCGATCTTTTCATACTGAACGCCTTCAACAATGACGCGCTGTAGTTCACCCTCTACGCAACGGCGTACCATCGCCATGAAGTCGTTCGGATTGGCAATGAACTCATCCAATCTTCCGCTACCAATGAGAATATCCACCAGCGTCTTGCGTGTAAGAGACGTACCTTGCTGCAACTCACCGATAATGTCCGGCAGGTCATAACTGCCTTTGAGATCGACAGTTCGTGCCCCTAGTTCTAGCCCTTGCGTGCCGCCACGTAGCACCCTGACACCAGCACGAGTGACATCAATACGTAACGGCTGGATTTTCGGTTCAGCCTTGATCGCCTTTATGCACGTCTCAACCAGCATAGGGTGTTTAACTGTCACCCGATAAGTGGTTTTCTGGCTGATAGCGCTCCAAAGCCTCTCAAAATCCGGCGAGGCGTAGAGCTCTTTGTTGAATTTCCGTTTTGCCCGCGCACTTACAGGCTTCACATATTTCTCAATACCCGCATTCAGGATGCAGTGGATAATATCTGTTTCGTAGGGCCTGAACTCAGCAGGCAAATGTAGTGAGAACCCTGCTGCATCCGGCAGAAACATGGAAGTTGTCTTACCATCCTTGATGAATCCTGCGTTTTCCAGATGCTTGAATATGGCAGAAGACATCTTGAACCCCAGCATGTCATCGGTCATCGCACCATGAGGATCCCGTTTCATCAACTTGGCAAATTCATTAGGGCGTACCTGTCCGATGGCTACCCCCGCCTCCCGGTATTCAGCTTGCAGGTTCTGAGCGAACGCAGCATAAGACTCGTTAGCAACTACCGTGAGTTGTGCAACGCTACGATCGGAAACACGCTCATAGCCTTTTACTGTTTTCGCAACCGGCAGGCGCAGACCACGTCCCAACGTTTGCCGACGTTCCGTGTCCGCGCCCATTTCACGCAGCGTACAAATCTGAAACACGTTGGGATTGTCCCAACCCTCGCGCAGTGCGGAATGGCTAAAGATGAAGCGCACAGGCTCATCACCATCCAGCAAGCGCTGCTTATCTTGCATGATGAGTTTGTAAGCGTCATCATCTTTGACCGTCGTACCAGATGAATCCACAAAGGTCGTGCCACCACGCATTTTCAATTGGGAAAAATACGCCCGCCGTAACTCGCCAGGATCCTGCGGCAGTAATTTTTGGTAGACGTCAGACTTGCTACGCTCTTCTCTGAACACCTCATCGAACCACTTGGTAAACTCGCCGTTTGCGTCTTCGTTATTGACCCCGTCGCCGAGGAAACTCGCCACTTTGTCTACGAAAAACAGACTCAATACTTTAATCCCCTTCGGGTGCAACATGGCTTCCTTGCGCAAATGCTCACGCACGGTTTCCCGAATCATCTCCTTGTAAATCGCGCCCGTTGCGCCCCCGAGGGATTCGCCTTCATGCAGCAGGTTTCCGTTCGGCGTCAGTTCAATACTGGCTGGTTCACCGAAAGCGGCGATGCTCAACGCATTAATACGCCAGCCTGCATAAGCAGGATTTCCAGTGACGTCTGACAATTCCTGATGCGGTTTGACCTTTTTGCTACGACGCGCGATAGAGCCATCGGCCTTGCGGCAAGCCAGTTCAAGCTTCGCGGCTTTCGTGTCTTTCACTTCGAGCAACTTGACGTAAGGAGCCACATCCGCACCGTGCTGTGCGACTTCAGCCACGACGATCTGTTTCACCAAACCGAGATCGTGCGCGTCAACCGGATCGAGCCGATAGACCAGGTTTCGCCGCTGCTTATGCGTAGCTGAGTAGCGTAGTGTGAATACAGGATCAAAATCACCCACAGCAGACTGCGATAGCAGTGATTCCATATTTTGTGGTTCATCCATGATCACAACAGGATGCGTGCCTTTCAGGTAATCCAACGGACGCAAGCCATTAAGCTTGTCGTACGGTCTGTGAATGATGCGCGCATTCTTTTTTTCATTTTTATTCTTGTCACTACGTATCGCATCAATCGTCATCACCAGTATTTGCACGTTGGTTGCAGTAGCAAAAGCCTGTACTTCCTCGGCCTTGTCGCCTCTGTAGACATTCGCATCGAAAGGCTGCGCCGGATAGAGGCTACGGAAGTGCTCGCACATCAGGCGAATACTGGTGTTCACGCCTTCACGAATGGCGACGCTGGGAACCAGAATGATAAATTTGGTAAAGCCATATTTCTTTGCCAGTTCGAAAACGGTACGCAGATAAACGTAAGTTTTGCCCGTACCGGTCTCCATTTCGATGTCGAAATCCAGTTTGCCATCAACCAGCTTTCCGCTGACCTCCAACCCGTTGCGATCCTGTACCGTTTGTAAATTAGCAAGAATAGTGTCTTCATCCAGCACCAGATTATTGCCGATAGCACCAATTACCTGCTCGATGCCTAAATCCAGCTCACCTTCACGGCTGGCAACGCTGCCACGCAAGGCAATCGCGATCTTGTCGGCATCCTTTGGTTGGCCATCGAACAAATCCACCACAGCGTTGATGGCATCAAGCTGATATTGCTGATGCGAATCAAATTGAAAGCCCGTATTTTGAGAATGACTGTTCATCACGCCGTCCTCAGCTCAATACCTTTGCTCCTAGCATATTGAGCAATATTAGTTTTCAGTTCGTCGTCGCCGTGGAAGGCATCTTCCAGAATGATCAGGCGCGTAGGTTCGGTATTCACCAGTTCCCGCAATTGTTCCAGTGTGGGTTTGGTTCGCTCGTTTAAGTAGGCTAGCAGGCGTGGCTTATCGGTATCGCCAGCGATGGCATAGATGTCCAGCCCGGCGATAGTCTGCATACTGAGATGTTCGTTCAACGAATAGCCGAGTTTTAACAGCAGCTCAGTAAGCAGGTCACCGGGACTGGCATCATCAACGCTACTACCACGCAGGTCGAGCAAATGCTGGGTTAGCTTGTCAGGTTCGATATCGCTGGTGACACGCCATTTGGTAAAATTGGTGTCCGCCAGTTTGTAGGCGCGAAAGCCCGTATCCACTTGGCTTTCTGCAACATCGGATTTTATTTTCTCGCCCGCTAGTTCGATGCGCTTGCGCGAGATATCAGCGATAGTGGCAAAGCCTGCCTTGTGTGCTTCGGAATCTTCCGGAGTAGGTTCCGGCAGTTGCACCATGATAAAACGACGCTTGCCGTTGCCTTCAGCATTAAGTTGCATTACGGCGTGGGCGGTGGTGGCACTACCAGCGAAGAAATCCAGCACTATGCCGCCATTTGGAGATCCGATTTTTACAACATCTTTTATGAACGGAATAGGCTTTGGCGTTTCAAATAATTTCTTCTTGTCGAAGAGTGTCTTAAGATGGGTTGTAGCCGTACTGGTTGAGTATTCCGGTTTATACATTACTGACTTCGGCTTACTAGATGGAACGTCGCCAATTCCTGGTCGCTGTTTCTTGTAAATATTTGGCCTCCCATCGGAACGGCGAACAACCACAAGATTAAAGTTCTCTGAATTTATTTTTGTCTTCCCCCAAGTCCACGATAATTCAAATCCATCATCGTTGATTGGCCAGACAACTTCATCACTCGACTTATTTGGCTTATCATCATCCGTAGCGTAAACCTCCTCATTTTGTGCAATGAAGATAGGAAACCAGCCTTTTGGCCTACGCTCACGACTCGCATCCTGCCCAGTACGGCGAAGAGTATCGGCACGCTTAAATAGTCCATGCTCATCCTCCTCCCAGTCCTCCTCGATAGCCTCTTCGTCAAGAGGGAATTTACCTAAAACACTTTCTTCTTTCTTTTTCGCATAGACGAGAACATAGTCGTGAGTTTCGGCGAATCCGTAAGCGTCTTGGTTTCCTTTGAGATTCATAATGGTTGGAACAACCGCAATCAAATTTGATTCACCGAAGACTTCATTACATAATTTTCTCAGGTTGTCCTGTTCATGATCATCAATCGAAATAAAAATCACCCCATCATCGGTAAGCAGATTACGGGCTAATTTCAGGCGCGGATACATCATGTTCAGCCAGTTGGAGTGATAACGCCCTTCGGTCTCGCTGTTGGTGGAAACTTTCTTACCTTCCTCGTTCACCTGCCGCGTCCACTCCAGATAATTGTCCAACCCCTCTCTGTAATTGTCCGGATAAACAAAATCTTTACCTTTGTTATAAGGAGGATCGATATAAATCAGTTTGACCTTGTTGTGATAGTGTCGTTGCAGGATCTTCAGTACCTCAAGGTTGTCTCCCTCGATAAACACATTCTGCGTCGTGTCCCATTCTTTAGAATTGACGAAATCTGGTTTTAGGGTGGCGGTAGTCGGGGCTTGTGCGGCACGTAGCGCGCGCTTTTTGCCCGGCCAGAACAATCCAAAGCGTTCATTACTGTCAGACGCATCATCGGCCAGCAGCTCACGGAGCTTTTCAACATCCAGCTTACCATCAGCAACAGCCTCTGGAATCAGTTCGGCAAGCTGACCAGCCAGTTCGGTGCGAAAATTCGGAGTTGTGCTCGGGATCTCAAAGAGGTCGTTGCTGATATCAGAAAGTGATGAACGAGACTCCTTCTTCTGGCCCTCGGCCAAAGCATCAACACTGCAACGTTGTTCCGCATTTTCTTTCTGTTTAGCGCTATATTCAGTAATACGTTCATTTGCCATACTGATAATCCGGTGTGACATCAGTCAGAATCAGCAGGCATCCTCGCTCTGAAGTGCTAAATTAAGTTTTGCTATCGACTCAATGACTCGTAACATTCATATGTTATGTACAACAATCACTAAAACACACCGGATTATCAGTGTGATATGTAAAACACGTCGTCTGGATAGACAGTCTGATTAGTCGAGATCCCGACATAAAAAATGACGATATTTAGCTCAACATCGTCATATAAAAGTTATCTACATTGCTAAAGTGGGCTGATAAGAACCCTATCAACTGAATTGACTGAGATAGCGCCGGGTGGCGGAAGTCTCTTACCGTTTTTCGCTGCTATAGCCTGAAATCGAAGTAATTCCACAGAGGCAATTTTCAGGGCATCATCATGCGTTGAAGCCGTCACAGACAGGTTATCAAGATCGGAGAATTTCAATGTAACCGTTGTATCATCGACATCAATATCCGCTGGGTAAGGAACAAAGATGGATGCTAGTTTTTTAGCCTGTTTCTTATGTGCATCCAGTTTGCTCACGAGGTGTGTTGCACGAAGGTGGGTATAGCGTTTCAACATATTCATTGATTTATGACCTGATATCGCCGCCACTTCCATAACATTTAACGTTCCCAGTTCAAAGAATCGGCTGATTGCTTCATGTCTGAGATCGTGAAAATGTAGATCGTCGATAGCCAGAGCCTTCAAAGCCACACGCCATGCGCTTTTAAAGCCACTCGACGTGTAGCTAAAGATATAGCCATTCTCATGATGTGGCCGTTCACCTAGACCACACAGAATTTGCCGTGCTTTTGATGATAATGGAACGTCTCGCGATGTCCCATTTTTCGTCAAAGGCAAATGGGCAACGCCGAGGCGAAGATCGGTATATTCCCATCTCAACGACAAAATTTCGCCTTGCCGCATTCCCGTTTCCAATGCGATCTGAAAAATAGCCAATAATTCAGGATTTTTATCTTTGAAGTATCTGGTTAGCTGTCGTTCTTCCTGAGTGGTTAACCTTCGGGTACGGCCTGACGATACGGTAGGCTTGCGAACATTTTCAACAGGGTTTATAGAGCATGTGCCCCACTCAACTTTTGCCAGATTATAAAGCGCCGATAACAATGCTAATTCCAGTCGCACAGTATTCGCACTTATCGGCTTTTGCGTTCTGGCGTTAAATTCCGATAATCTATTATCTCTATATTCTGCAATGTCTATGGATGAAATTTCATCCATATTTCTGTTAGCCAAACGCGAACGCTTGATAACATTGATTCGATAGAACTCCTGCAATTGTCCTCGTTTATGTCGCGAAACCGTGGAAAAATACTTATCCAACGCTTTACTTAACAGTATCTTTTTTATACGTTTTTTCACTACTCTTGTCTTCCCTATTGGTCAAAGGGAAAGACAATACAACAAATTAGAGAGCGCATTTAGGTCTCTGCTCGCATGAACCTTCCAATGCGGCGTGGGGTGGCTCAGGGACTGAGCTCATTTTTTCTGTTCCCACGGTGCAAGTGTTTGCATGGTGTTGCAAAGCGCGGCATTTGGTGCAGGAGGCTGATCCAATCGTGTAAGAAACTCTTGGTAAGCATCGGGATCTGTCATGATGATGCGCTGATCGATCAACGCTTCCTCAGTAACGGCTTTTTCATCGGGCTCGGTACGTAAATTTAATGCCACACGTTTATCAGAAACGTATTTTTCTGCCGGCATAATGTCATCCACCAACCTTCTCTTCGGTAGAGTAATTATACAGCTCAAGTTGGGCTTATCTCATTATGATTTACAGGTGATATAGGGAATCGAACCGAGGGAACGAACCGGACATTTCTTTATGGTATTTTACCCATCATTCTGATCTATATATAAAAACACGGGTCAACCTACGGGTCTTGACAACAGCCACGATTAAAATTTATGCTATATTTCAACTTAATAGAAAGCTGAATGATCCCGAGTCCGGGCACCATAATTTAGTTTCAGGATGTCCTTATGCGTCCGGGAACGTTGAAAAATCAGTAAGTTGATAAGAATCTGGAGTACCAACAGGTACTACCAGATTTTTTGACATCCGTAGTTTTTGGGGGCTTAATTGGGGGCCTGCCGGTTCGATAAACTATGGAGCCCCCACCATGCCTCTGACAGATACCGCCATCCGCAACGCCAAGCCGTTCGATAAACCTTACAAACTCAGCGACGCGCAGGGTCTGTACCTGCTGATTAAACCCAACGGTTCTAAACTCTGGCATCTCAAATACCGCTTCGGCGGCAAAGAGAAAAAGCTGGCGTTTGGCGCTTACCCCACCGTCACGCTGGCAAATGCCCGTAAGCTACGCGAGGAAGCCCGTGCGGTACTCAGTGCAGGTGCCGATCCCGGCGTAAAAAAACAGCAGGACAAGCAGGCGAGAAAAAACGGCAATACCTTTGAAGAGATCGCCCGCAAGTGGGTGGCGGGTAATATCCGCTGGAGTGAGGCCCATGCCGCCAAAGCCCTGCGCTCGCTGGAACTGCACGTCTTTCCGCTGATCGGTAAATTCCCCGTTACCGACCTGAAAACGGCCGATCTGCTAATCCCGCTGCGGGTGGCGGAGAGAAAAGGCAATCTGGAAACCGCCGCGCGGATACAGCAGCGCACCACTGCGATCATGCGCTATGCGGTACAGGAAGGACTCATCGCCAGCAACCCCGCCAACGATCTGGCCGGAGCCATTGCGCCGCCGCCAAAAAACCACTACCCCGCCCTACCGCTGGAGAAGCTGCCGGAGATGTTGGAACGGATCGAAGGCTATTCCGGCAGATTACTAACCTGTCTGGCGGTGCAGCTTAACCTGCTGATCTTTATTCGCTCCAGCGAGCTACGCTTTGCCCGCTGGACGGAGATCGATCTGGATGGCGCAATGTGGACCATCCCCGCGCAACGTGAACCCATTCCGGGCGTGCGTTATTCAGAGCGCGGCGCGAAGATGAAAACACCGCATCTGGTGCCGCTGTCAACACAAACGGTAACTGTACTGAAGCAGCTAAAACTGCTGTCCGGTAGCAGTGAGTTGCTGTTTCCCGGCGACCACGACCCGCGCAAACCGATGAGCGAAAACACCATCAACAAGGCGCTGCGCACGATGGGCTATGACACGCAGGTGGACGTTTGCGGTCATGGTTTCC
The DNA here is from genome assembly GCF_000803315.1 of Pectobacterium actinidiae. NCBI lineage: Bacteria > Pseudomonadati > Pseudomonadota > Gammaproteobacteria > Enterobacterales > Pectobacteriaceae > Pectobacterium > Pectobacterium actinidiae. The sequence continues at coordinate 356,294 of NZ_JRMH01000001.1, read as the reverse complement.
GCACGATGGCCTGTAGCGCGTTGATTGAATCAGGCCGCTGGTCAAAAGATGCAGTGGAGCGGCAGATGAGCCATCAAGAGCGTAACCACGTTCGCGCCGCCTATATCCACAAGGCGGAGCACCTCGACGAACGCACGCAGATGATGCAATGGTGGTCGGACTATCTTGATGCCTGTCGGCAGAAATTCATACCGGCTTACCGTTTTGAGAGACATATTCAGGTTGCCTGAACCCGCGACTGATTGACGCCGAAAAGCAGATCTTTGCGCCAGCGGATCTGCTTTTTTATTTGCACCAGCGCTGGGGCGTATCATTGCCCCCGTTCACTGATGCCGGGAAAATCGCAGGACTGCACCAGATTCTCCGTCGAACGAACATCGAACTGCGCCAATCACGGCCTTTTCAGCCCTTTAGCCTTTTCCGGTTTGGCGCTGTTACTCTTAGCATCCTTTACCCTTTAGCCCTTTTTCCTTTTGGCTGACTCAATGATCGAACATTCATCAACGGCTGCACCAGCACGGAAACTCACTCCTCTCCCCGCCGTCCGTAAACCTGCGCCACATAACGCCCGCGCCCGTCGCCGTGGCCTAAATCCATCGCCGTCAGCGCCAGCGCCTCTTTTTCGCTGAATCCGTGCGCCAGATAATGACGAATGGCATCCTGCGCCCAGGCGTAGCGCAATGAATGCGGGGAATATGCGCCAGTCAAGCCGATACGCGAAGCCTGACCGTGCCAGTACTTCATCGCGCTTTTCAGATCGGGTTTATCAATCAGCCTGCCGTTGCGTTGTTCCGCCACAGCTAACGCATTTTCCAGCGCTTTTCTGACTGCGCCAGCATCCAGAATTATTGTCTCGCGGGACCGTCCGCCTTTGGTGCCGAAAACGATGGTCAGCCGGGTTTCATCACGCTCCAGCGCCTGTTTCCACGTCCTAAGCGATTGCGCACACTGCACCGCTTCCTGTGAACGCAGGCCCATCAACCTTGATAGTTCCAACGCCGCCGCCATCCCGGCGTCTTTTGCGCGAGCGATTTCCAGCACCTGCCGATAATACTCCGCCGTAATCGCCCGCCGGGTGCCGTTGCGGGATGCGCCGGACAAGCCGAGCGATTTATTGGACAGCCGTTCACTGGCTGCTAACCGATCACGCCCGGCCTGCTTCAACAGACAGCGGATCGCCGCCATCTCGTTTTGCAGGCTACGTTTCGTTATGCCCTGATCCAGTCGTTCCCGAACGTAATTCTCAATATGCCGCGCTTTCAGTTGCTCCACCCGGCGGATCTGTACATTCTGTTCCAGCAAGCGCTCACAAAATCGCTGCGCCAGCGCCATGCGATCGTGGACGGTTTTATGACTGCCGCCCGCCTGCCGCGCCAGCATTTTCATTTCCTGCTCCAGAAGACTCATTTTTACATGTCCCCTTTTCATGATTGCCGCAAAATCCAAAACAGATACAACCTTCCCCGGCGCATAGGCCGATAGCCCCTGATTTTTGTCGGGGCTGCGAACGATACCTGAGCGCCGGGGCGGCAGCCGTTGAGGTATTGCGGGGCTTCGGTGGTGCTCTCTGAGCAGCCGCCCGCTTGCGCGGGTTATCCCCCGGATCGTCCTGATCCCCCTCCGGTATCGGTTCAAGTTCTCCTGTGAGTGAAAGTGGGTTGAATTAAGGTGTCAGAATCCCGCCGTGCGTTGGCGCAGTTGAATTCTCTGGTGCAGTCAAAAGGCGCTGGTGCGTCACTTTCCCGCTTTGCGCGGTTAAAGTGACGCACTGGACTGGCGCAGTGATTGAGAATTGAAATTCTGGTGCAAGATAGCGGTCACGCGGCAGCAAAGCCTTACGGCAATGCAGGCCGTTGCCCGTCACGTTTATAGGCTGGTGCAGAAGTGAAGGATGACCTTAACCGTCTGTTAGACGGTCCGGCAGTTTGCAAAGGTAGCCGCCGGTAAGGGATTGACCATCCTGATTCATCAGGCGCTTCTCTCAGGTCATAAAGCATTTTGTGCAGGTGCAAACTTACACCCGTGGCAACAAGGCAGAAAGGGAAAACTGTTTTTTGCTTTTATAGAGTTGTTTGTTGATTTTTTCGTCATTTTATGAATGACAAGCTGCCGCGCTTCGCTTGCCTTCTCCCGTCCCGTTATCCGCGTTCGCCGATAACGGGACGGGAGAGATTGTTTTACTTTAGTGCTCCTCTGGCTTGCGGTAACGGGAAGGCCAGATTTCCGCAGGCGAAACGCCCAACGCTTCCGCAATCAGCCGTTCTCCCTTGGGCCAGTGTTTTGTCAGCGCATTCGCCAGCGTGGAAGAAGCCAGCCCTGCGTTACGCGAAACCGCCGCCAGTGTTGTTCCCCGTTTTTTCAACGCCGCAATAATATCGGCGGGATGCCAATCCTGTTGGTTCATGCCGCCTCCTCATCAATACACTTCACGCCGTCAGCGGTACGTATCCAGCGCGGGGCTTTCAGTTCAGCGGCAAAGTAATCAACCAGTTCCGCCAGAAGCCAGCGCAATTGTTCTTCCGCTTGTGGCGGAAACATCCGGCAAAGCAGAAGCTGAGTCAGGGTAAAACAGTAATCGCAAAGCGTATCCGAATCGGGGGCAAAACGGGGAGAATTTGTGGGCAAGGTATCAACGGTCAGGCTGTCTATCAGGTGAGTTGGAATGGGATCGCGTAGGCCCGGTTTCAGCAGCGCAAGAGCGGCTGCAAGCCGACCGCAGAGAGCCATCTTCAGTACAGGATCGTAGCTTTCCGCCTGAGTATCTGCGCACTTTTCACAATGGTCGGCCAGTAGGATGAAATCCGTGGCGGCGCTGAAAGGAACGCTAAGTAACGGGTGAGTCTGGTTGAGGGTTGTAGCCATAGTGGCAGCCTCCAGTGAGAAGTTAACTTATAACCACCACCAGAGGTTCCAATCTCAGGGTGGTGGACTGAACGGGGTTGGAACTACCGGCCTCACTGAAACCGGCGCACCTTGCGGTGCCCCCGCCCAGCCCACCATAATTTGGGTGTAGCTAAACGCGCGACATAAAAAAAGACGCGTTGGCGTCTCGTCGCCAGTGAGGTTCATCGGGGTTCCAATCCCGGCACCTGATTTTGCAGGTACGGGTAAAAGATACCGCGACAGGGAATGAACGGCAAGGAGTTTGTCAAGTAAAGAAACCAACATGCACTAAAACAATGGGTTTTAAGCGGACTATTCATTTATAATGACAGAGAAAATCACCAGGAATCGTGTTATGGCCACTGCAAACATCAACACAGCAATGCTGACCTGGGCGCGTGAGCGTTCTGGTTATTCTGTGTCTGAATTTGCCCATAAGCTTATGATCGCTGAAGACCGTCTGCTGAAGTGGGAGTCCGGCAAGCAAGCGCTAACATTTAATCAGGCCATGCAGTTCGCTGATAAGACCCACGTCCCTTTTGGCTATCTGTTCTTATTAAAGCCTCCCGTTGAAACGCTTCCGATCCCCGATTTAAGAACGCTTGAGGGTAAACCGGTCAGTCAGCCCAGTGCCGAACTGCTGGATTTAGTTAAACTCATGCTTCAGCGTCAGGAATGGTACAGGGAGTATCTGAAACAACAACTGGCAGAGCCTAATCCCTTTGTCGGGCGTTTTTCTGCCCGTACTGATGTCAACATTCTTGTTGAAGATATCAGAGAGGCACTCGGGATTAGCCTGTATCCCGAACGCGGCAACAGTGATGATTACTATCGGGATCTGGTTAACCGCATTGAATCCCTCGGTATTTTAGTCATGCGGCAGGCGAACCTGGGCCACTTCACTCGTCCTCTTCTGGTTGAAGAATTTCGCGGCTTCGCCATTACCGATGAGTATGCGCCAGTTATTTTCATCAATCATGCTGACGCCCCCGGCGCTCGCTTATTTACCCTAATCCATGAGCTGTGCCATATATGGATTGGGCAGTCCGGTATCTCTGATGGTGATAGCCGCACTTCCCGCAAAGAAGAAGTTTTATGTAACGCGGTCGCGGCTGAATTATTGGTTCCTGCTGAAGAGTTCAGCCACCTCTGGCAACGAGATCTTGAGTTGTGGCAGGAAAACCTCCTTCATTTGGAACTGCATTTCCGGGTCAGTCGTTGGGTGCTGGCACGCCGTGCGTTGACTCTGGGATTTATTCAGTATGACGACTACGATCACTTTATTGCTGAGTTAAAAGCCGCATGGCTGGAGCGTGAAAAAAACGACGGTGGCCCTGGCTATTACCGGACGAAAAAAGCTCAAATCAGTTTACCTTTTTCCCGTGCGGTGGTTGGGCAAGCGCTGAGCGGCCAGCTTTTACTCCGTGAGGCAAGTACGCTTCTTGATGGTATGAAACCAGCTAAAATTCCTGTTTTCGCGAAGGAACTTGGTGTATGAGATATCTGCTGGATGCAAATACTTATATTCAGGCCAAAAATCAGTATTACGGAATGGATATATGTCCCGCTTACTGGGACTGGCTCGATCTTCAGTTTCAACAGGGTACAATTGCCAGTGTGGATATGATTGGCCGTGAACTGAAAGACGGCAATGACGAGCTGGCGGAATGGGCAAAAGCACGCCCGGCTCATTTCATAAGCAATGATGATGCCCACACTCAGCAGATTTTCACTGAGGTTGTTCAAGCCGTCATGACGGGCGATTACAACGCTGGTAATCGTGATAACTTTTTAGCAAAAGCCGATCCGTGGATCATCGCCAAAGCAAAATCCATCGGAGCCGTTGTTGTTACACATGAATCATTTGTCGCACTCAATACTAAAAAAGTTAAAGTTCCGAATATTTGCCAGCAGTTTGGCGTGCCTTGTATAAATACTTTCCAGTTTTTGCGTGAGTTAAACGCGCGGTTTGTTTTGAGTTCCTGAATTAAATAATTTCGCCAGGTGTCACTGAATATTCAGCGACACCTCTATGTCATCTTTATCGTAAGAGATTCCTGACCTTCTGGTGCGCTTCGGGAAGATTAGAACGAAGAAGGTACTCATTCAGCGCCAGATATTCTCCGACATTTCTCGCCTTACAGACGTCGTGCATGAAGTCAGGCCGATCGATAAGACCTGGATAGCATCCAAGTGTAACAGAGTGACCATTTAACCCGACAATCATTGGCGCTTCTTGTGTGCCGCCCTCTGAACTTTGGAAACCATCCAGCTCCAGACTAGCCCGTAATTGCGACAGTTTATCTACCTGTACAGCGGGGGAAGAACAGCATGGCACTTCACCATACATAGCATAACGAAGTAAAGATGCACCTAATTTCCTGTCAAGACGGCTTTGGATATGTTGATTATGGAAATGATTGAGACAATCAGTACAGGACGTATCGCACTCACAGCCTTCCAGTAATTCAAGCGTTGCTGTAAGAATATCATCCAGATTAGTGGCAGCAACTTCAGCGTAACCAGCACCACCGGATAAAGTATCATACAGGAACAGATCCAATGTCTGAGCGTCTTCCCCGATAGCGGGCAAGATCCTGAAACCAGAACCGAACTCGGCAGGATCAAGATCTAATTGTTTATGACGACTGGCGGCAAGCCGGAGTGCTTCAGCGATTGAATGTAATGCATCTTCATACATCCGTAGAACGACGGCATTTGAAGTATCAGTGACAAGCGGAGATGCGACTGTTAACCGTAGTAAGAGCAAATCTGTACGGAAATCATGCCCAAGAAAAACGCGTTTATATTCGCCGGAGCACAAGCGTGGTGTATCCTTGGTTGATATATATTTATAAGGTCTTTCATGCGCCCCCTTTGCAGGAGAGTAAGAATCAAAAACAAAGGCTGCACCACACTCAGTACATACTGAAAAACCACTGGATTGCCCCTCATTCTTACCCCGGTTGACCGTCACCAGTTTCTGATCTGTTGCGTGGGTAAAAAGAATGTGGGCTCCACCTGCTTTGAATTCAAAATCTTCAGGATCAACAGGTTGTGGATACTGAGCCACTGTTGCATAAGTAATTTCTTGTTCTCTATCGTCCTCATTAAGTTCTCTGGCATTTTCAGCCCCAAATACCTCGGGCTGAATCATTATTTCTTCTTTCAGCATGCCACCACAAATGGGACAAATACTGTCGTCACTCTGATATTTATGAGGATCGCGAACAAAAGAACACTTATCACAATGAACAAATTTTTTAGGATTATTGAAAAGCACTCTGGCCCGGTTAATTTCTCCTTTCAATGCATTGGAAAAAACACCACCTGAGCGATAGGTTTTCCTGTCAATAACAATCAATCGCCCTGGGGCATATTCACTGAGAGCCTGAGAAATTGACTGTTGAGGTTGTTGTACCGTGCGTACCTCAAAAGTACCTCTGGAATTTCGCTCGACTTTTTCAACCAAGAAGCTACAGAGACTGGTAGGGAATGCATAACTCGGCAACAGACCATGATAAAACAAGAATTCGAGCAACTCCTCCTGTTCAAATTTTGCCCCAATAATGTTCTCATCATCGCTCTCGTCTTCTTCACCTGCAAAAACGACAGGCAGTGGAACATTTTCAGCCAGATTGTGGAGTCTATTTAAAAACTCTTCTGCTACCTTAGCAAACCAGTCACCAGGTGTAAGGCCGCCAGTCTCAAGAACAGAAGGAAGCCATGCCGCAACACTCGTTCTCAGATCACCATTGGTGGACAAAACACGGTCTGTCACCCAGTAATTGAAACCCTCCAGGTTGAGACCTGTATCCTTTGCCCCATGAAAAAACTCTCGCGTTGTACCAAGCGCCTTTTCCAGCATGGATGTTTTTTCTCCGGAACTATACGCTCCCTGATCCATTAACTCGTGGAAAAAAGTCTGAACTAAAAATGAGTGTACGTGCCTTCTGGCTATTTTAGGGTTGTTTACCTTCACTTCTGGCGTTCGAGGGGGACCTGCGACAATACGTTCAGGATTAAGGAAATAATAACTGTCATGAGGGCCATTTTGAGAATATGTCACCACCGTTGAAACAGAAGCACCACGACGCCCCGCCCGCCCCGCTCGTTGCTGGTAATTTTCTCGTTGTGGCGGAACATTCCTTAATGCCACAGCAACCAGAGAGCCAATATCAACGCCCACCTCCATTGTCGTCGTACAGCTAAGCACGTCGATAGGTCTGTCAGTATCATTGATAAGGACATCCTGAAATCTCAGCTCGTAGAGTTCAGTAGTAGCATGAACACTGGCGCGATCTCTGTGCGATAGCTGGGCGGTATGCTCCTCAACGCTAAGGTTCAGAAGTCGCGAATTTGAAACGAACGCCTCTTCTACCGGCGAACGCCAAAATCCTTTTCGGGCATTAATATAACTGCTTTCCGACGGATCGACAGTTTTGACATTGTTGCTACCACAAACAAGACAAATGGAATGTTCTAAAGCAAATGGCATAAGCGCCGTACAGTCAGGACATTGTTTCCAGATATGCAAAAGATTGACGTGCAGGCGAAGTGAGTTGGGAGAAAGAAACTTCGCTCCATCTTTCCCTGATGTCAGTTGAGTACGGAAGATATCCTCCAGGGCCTCAACTGAAAATTCCCCCATCCCGGGATGAAGCATAAGTGCTTTTCTAAGGGCCTTTCCAAACTGCCCTTTGCTGCCCCAGTTTGGTTTGTAAAAACCAGCCGCTTTACTCCGTAATGTCGAACCAATAGACTCATCGAAAGCAAATTCAGTGAGTAAGGTATCAATCCAGGCAACAGCCAGCGCATGAACATCTTTGCTCTCAATATTGATCTTCTTAGCCTGAACAGCCTCCCACAATTTTTTTCTTTTAAGCGGTGATGGCTCAACAAAACCTATAGTCGTTCCCGAAAGAGAATAGTAGTTACTGCATAAAAGCTTAAGCAACGCCATCTTGTATCGGGACGGTGGTTCCTGAGGACTGAAATTATCATCAAAAGCTTGCTCCAGATCGCTGTCACAATCGCGATCAAACTCTTCACGAGCTGTTATAACTCTCCTGGAATCTTCACCATCAAAAATCAGCAGATCGTGCTCAGAAAGGACTGACAGAAAAGCGAGGTAAAGAACCGCCGTTGGTCGTGGGTCCCGAGTGATCTTTTCCAGTTTAGAACAAGCAAGGGCTATGGACTGGCGAAACAGATCAAGCTCTATGTCTCTGGGAATATCACGGGCAAGCCTGGCTGCTTTTTGTCGGCCATCCGAGAAAATAAGGACTTTTTTACCGCCATTGGGGTGTCTGACATCAGTTGAACGACTAGCAGGCTGACGAGACATTTGCGTGCGGACTAAAGTGGTGAAAGGTGCTTCGCCTTTAGTCACATGATCCATGATCTTGGAAGGCTCATCCTGATCGTTTCTTGTCCTGCGCATACAGACAGGACACTCATCGAATGTAATTTCCGAATCCGATTTAACCCTGTCAGGTATAAAAACTTTACGATATCCAGAATCATCCTCAGGACACTGTTTAAAAAGACGTCCAGTTGTAATATGTAGCCATCGGTCTTGATAATCGCTATGTGGATGAGGAGTTTCTTCAACTAATATTTCTACAGGAACAAGATCAATATTCCCTCCCTCTGATAGTGGCCCATTAGGTTGGTGCCAGACAAAATCCATTTCCGAACTGACATATCCACGAATAAAGGCTGCACCGCAGTCACGATGGGTGAGTAATTCATAGACTCGCCCTTTTGATGCACATGTACAGTGATCTAATGGTTTCGTATGCAGGCGGCCAAGAATGGTTGGCCCACTGTGATTGCCTAGCCGTTGATTGCACTCAGGATCTATACAGGCATATAGCCCAGGGAGTCCCCGGTGAAAAAGATGCATACGGGTTGGAATTAGCACTCTGTTATCTGAATTTCGCTGAGCATAGCATCCCAATGCAAGTAGTGAGTCAGTCGCTCGCACCGCGATTTCCTGAGGGGAGTTTGGAAAAAGTTTTTTACTTAGAACATCCAACCTCACCGCCTTACCTGAAACTATTTCAATGAGCGTTTCAAGAGGCCCAAAACCAGTAAGGTTATCAAATAACCAATGACGTAGTGCGCTACGATTTTTTATTGTCGGCTTTTGCCAGCCAATTCGTGCAGCGAGAGTATCTATTGCCACAAACGCGGATTCCAGATCATCAGCTACACACTGAAATGAATTCAGATCGAAATCCGCCAGTGCTTCGGCCTCTCTATTGGTAACAACTCGTGAGAGAGGGCGTGATTCCCGTGTACCTTCAATTATGCGAAATTTCCGTGGCGATGTTTCGGACAAACCCGTTAGGTCCCGGGCAAAACGCTCGCCATCCGCAACGGAACCAAGGCTCGCACTGGTCAGAATACAACGCATGCGTTCCCGGGGAATATCCAGACGGGCACAAAGACGACGAATGAGAAGCGCTACCTCTGCTCCTCCGGCTCCTCTGTACATATGCGCTTCATCAAGTACAAGAATAAGCTCATTTCGGGAGTCAGCCCTGAGCCAATCTTTGGTCTGTTCGAAAATATTACGCTCAATAGGCCGCATCAGCATATATTCAAGCATTGAGTAGTTCGTTATCAGCAGTTCTGGACAGCTATGCTGGATCTCATGCCGAGTCATCAGTTCACGATCCTCTGCCTGTGTAACTAACCTTTCCCCCCAATTGTTCGCAACAAATTGCTTTCCCACTTTTTTACCTGATATGTAGGTTTTAGTCTGGGATGCGCCTTGTCCGTAAAAGGCATCGAGATCTTTGCTTGGCCAGCGGCCAATACGCTCAAGTTCTGTCCGTACGGAATCATTATCTGCAAGCTTGCTATAAAATTCATCGAAAAGAGGCTTGATGAATTGCTCGTCTCGTTTTGAACTTCGGCGGCCAGGATAAGGAGTCCTTCCCGTATAACCACCAAAGCGTACAGGAGAATATCTTCCAGCCATCAGTACTTTAGATGCCTCAGAATCACCGAAAAGACGCCTGATACGAGCCAGTTGATCGTTCACCAACGCATTCATTGGATATAATAATATTGCCCTGCAACCCGGAAGGGATGCAGATTCAGGCCTCTCGGCGGCTTCAATCGCCAAATTGCCAATAATTGGCATCAGAAAGCTTTCCGTCTTACCGGAACCCGTGCCTGTAGCAATGACCAGATCAGAGGCTTCATCCCCAAGAAATGACGCAAGTGCCTGTGACTGGTGTTCATAGGGGAGCGGATAAAGACCAACCCCCATTTCTGATAGCTGAGCCAGTACATTACTTGCCGCTTTGGGAATAGGCAGTTCACTGTACGGTATCCCTGGCTCATAGACTGGTGTTGCTTCTATATAAGGAATTTGTGCAATAGTTTCGGCTTGCTGCAATAACGCGCGGCGTTCGTCTATCAACCCTTCATCACGGATATGATACTGCGCCTCAATATATTGCCTCAGGTTATCAGCCAGACTTTTCGCTGTTTCATGTATACCCGAACGCTCAGATACCTTATTTTTATTAATCATATTTCATGCCGTCGCGTAGATTCATTAATTAAAATAATACCGAGTCCCTCAAAAGCACAACGTACTATTGGTAATACTTCTTCAGGGAATACATGATGCGTTATCCATGAGTGCTCGCCTTCAGGGCCTGAGTCTCGCCAGCCGAGCAAAAGTGCCTTAGATTCTCTTCCTGGTAGTCGTCGAGCTAATCGTAGTCTTGCTAACCCATGAGATATTTTAATTTTAACTTTCAATGGACAATTTTCTTTTATATCAAGATAGAAGCGTAGCCTTCTGACATCATCAGAAGATTCAATGGAACTCATTTTCCATAGACGCCCCGCGACAAATTCACCCAAAAAATAGGAAAAACCAGTGCTAATAAACGTTCTACATAAGAGGATCTTCTTTTCATGGGAAAGTAGCTCTGGCAAGGGGATCCATTTACCTCGCACATATGCTGTGGCTTCTCCAACATCATTAGGCGCATCGGTAAACCGGGATATGGTTTTATCCAATAACTTTAATGACCATATTTCATTACCTTCTACCGGAGCACCGATCCACTCATTTGCATCCCATAGTTCCGCCATGCCTTCGCAAACCTCTTGCTCAACCAGGCGAACCCTGCTAACAGCTCTTGTAACCATACCTGTTGAAAGCGCATATGTAGGATCCCCTCCAAGTAAGATTGCCATCTTATTATTAGTCCGTACCGCATGCAGAGGTGCCGTCAGCCACTTACCACCCTGTAACCTAATCACGTCGCCCAATTCAGCCAGGCTGTCCAGTATCGCCATAATGCCCGGGTGTATAGCATCGCCAGTATCTGTAATGTCTGGCCATAAAGGCGATAGCTTACGTCTTACCGCACTGGTGAGTCGAAGTGAGGCTACAGCTTGCCTGGCCTCCTTGATATCGGATACAGAATATTGATGCAGCACACTCCGTAAGCACTCAGATACAGTTGAAATTCTCACCCCCTCGCCAGAGAACCGGCAATTTATCGCAGCCGAAACTATTTCCAGAGATTTCTCGCGTGACACGGCTCTCCATTCCATTATATCCCCCTCAAGCTGATATTTTTTCACTATGCTCTTTTAATTCACGAGCGGCAATGTCAGCGATTTCATTAACGGGACCACCTTTAATTCTGGCCCAGGGGAGAGTATAAAAAGACAAGACTGAATGAAGATCATAAATATGATTTCCATCAGGCATCTTCATAAGAGACGAGTAAAAATGATTGACCATCCTTCGCCACAAATTACCACCATTAAATCCAGTTTCATCCAGCAGATCTCTCAACTCATCCATATATTCACCAGCGCCATCAGATTTGAGTCCTTCAATTTCATCCCATTTATCCTTTGCAAGACCGCCGGAATTTAGCCCAGGTAACCTAGCAGATATACCTCGCGTTTTTAGGGTATCTGTATCAATAACCGGACCTAATTCAGCTAACGTTCCACCATCAGGAAATACAGCAGGCCCATGCTTCCAGGTCGCAATTAATGCAAGATGATCGTAACTTGTTGGATATAATTGACGCTGGACGACAATATCTCTGATTGCAGTTCCATAAATTTCAAATGCTGAAAGGTTAGCACCTTTCAATACTAGGCAACGAGATGAATCAGCTGTAGACTCAATAAAATCAAACGCGGCCGTATCTGAAATAAGGCCTACCGGAATTCTCCACTCATGATAAGTTGGAGCACCTACAGCAGTTGCAATCGCGTCTGCTACAATATCGGCCAGAGAACCACAGAACTGAACTATCTGCCCTGAAATAAATGCCGCCAATGTTAATCGAGCCACAGTAAAAGAGGAACCTTTAATCAAACCAACAGCCTGAAGGTTTGATGCAATCATATTAAATGCGCAGTCATACGATAAAATATTTCCATATGGTTCCGGTAATTTATTTTCGTAAAATTTAACGCATTGATTCATTACTGAGTCAGAACCATTCTTAGATATATTTTTCTCAAGATAGTCGATTCTTTCAGAAAGGTCTCTATAACTATTTTCGCTACCTGAATCAGTCAATTTATTTTCTTTTTCACAAAGAGTATTGAATGAGGTTTGTAATTCGGAAATTTCCTCAGTCATGTTATTCAGTACTTTTTCACGTAACGAAAGTTCGCCTACAGCTAATGAGTAAGAATCTATTTTTGAATCAATGCTTTCTATAGTACAACTAATCTCTTTATTAAAAGCATAGAGTTCTTCAATAGCCTTCATTATGGTATCAGAACGTTTAGTTTGCACATTTAGTAAGTTTTGTATCTCAGTAATTATTTTTAGATTATGGCTGATATCTCTAACGGATTTTTTTAACTCTGAGGCAAACGAACCTGTTGTAGATTCAAGACGTTTAATACTGTTAGCACTATCCTTCACCATCATTTCAGCGAAATCAATACGCTCTTCAAGTTCATCCAAACGAATGGGAAGGGTATCAACTAGATTGTCACGAGCAAGAACAGTCGCTGGACGAAAAAGCCCAAATGCTGCCGTAATATTCGAATCGTCAACAAAACCGCTAAAAATAAACAAACGTTCAATATCTTCTCTCGCCACTTTAGGGAAAGAGTCTGCAAGTTCCCTAATGAAAGTTAAGCCGGAGTTAGCAGTTGGCTCTAAGTCATCATACATCGGGAATGGTTTACCAATGTGCTCTTCAGCCCAAAATTTCCAAAAAAGAGAAAAGCTTTTCCATGCATAGATTTCCTCAGGGGAGGAATGCGTCTGGAACATATATCCTATGAGTCGTTTCTGTTTCTCTTTGAGCTCTGCTGGACTCCCGACTCTGAATCCCTGAACTTTAGGCATGAGAGTGTAGACTTTACGGCGAAGAACTGGGGAAACTTCCCCGATAAAGTCAATAACTGCTGATTGACCTAACTTAGAGATCCGTTCCTTTGCTTCTTGGCTGTAGTGGTAACTCATGAGAAGGCACCTTATCTCAAGCGGTTAAATTCAAACCCACTGGTAATAACTTCCTTTACCAATGCGCGGTAATGGGGTAACAGGTGCGGTTCTGGCTGTAAGTTGGCCAATGCCTCAATTAATGAAGAATCATCACTATTTACAGTAAAATCGGGGGTTACAAGACGCATCTGAAGTATGAAACTGAATAGTCGATAACGCAGGACTGGAGATAATTTTTTATTTGTCCCGACGGTTGAGGCTAACCGGGAAAAGCCAGAGAGAGATAATCTCCCCAGCCCACCAAATTCTATTTCCAGATAACATTCTGTATCTGCCAGATAAAGAGCCAATTTGGATAAAGCATCCGCGTGTAGTAAGCACATATTTTTGTCATGGGGGGCAACACTATTACCCGAAAAAAGCTTAATGTTATTATTTTCGGTGAGCCCCTCTATTTTTGCTATCCCTTCCACCCCAGGCGGCATTGACAGGTATTCTAATTTATATCCCAACAGTCTGGCTTCAGTTGTGACAACAGCACATCTACGCTGATGTAACGAAACAATCTCTTGTTCTCCTTTTTGTTTGGTAAAAACCAAATCCACTGATGGATATTTATTAAAACATTCAACATGGGAAGAGAAGGCAAGAAATATTTTTACATCCAGGTCGCTAGCGCAAGACACTCCCACTAACTCACTGTCACCAGGATTAAGAGTAAAGAATGCAGGTGATTTTTCTACTCCAACCGCAGAGAGAATTGAGGAGGCACCTTGTGCGTGCATAGTCGGCCCATCCTCTCGCGATGTCGTTAAAACCCTGTTCGCAGACAACAATACTGTATTCGAATGAAAACATTCGATCTGATTAACACTTGTGTTTTGAGTTAAGAATGGCCAAATCGCAGTAACAGAAGATCTGGCAGGAACGACAGGGAGGGATGTGAAACATTTGAGCCACGCAATATTCTCCTGAGAAAGAATTTCAGGAATTGTTACAAGGGCCAAATTCCATCCCTGCCTGCTAACCAGTCTTTCGACTTCCAGTTCATCAGGGAAATCAGGTTGTGCAGGCTGCTGCCAAAGAAAGGCGAAGGTATCGGTGTATCTTAATTCCTGCGCCAGCGGAAATCCTCCAGATGTACCACGACCTAAAGCGGTGAACACAGCGGCCCCTACTGAAGGCAGCCCCTGACACTCCATTTCCACTTGAGCAACAAACTCAGGGTCTGGCTCACCAGAAAAGGAAATAATACGATAAGGCCGCACTGAAAGCTCAGCACCAATCTGGCGACGCTTTACCATACTCATCATATCAAGCGTTTGGCTTCTCCCCCCCACATCCAGAGAGATCCTAGCTCGGCATAAATTACATGTGGGTAATGCCAGTTCTAATGACCATCTCTGGTTCTCTCTTCCGGTTGAGATCAACAAGCGTAACTCCATACGCCGCTTTACAGTAACGTTGAGCTTTTCTTTTACTGGCAACGAAGAATGACCTAGAATAAAATTCTCACATTCAAGCGTGCCATATCCAGGCAAATGAGCAAAATAAGGGACTCTTACCTTCCCCCGTCGGAGGATGACGCCTTTTTTACAAACCGGACACGTATATTGACCATATTTCGATGCTCGGATGGCCAATACTAATATCCCAGTTATTTTATTAATGGCGTAGTCCAATCAACCCCCTAAGCCAAGGTTAGCCAACTGTCTTTGTTCTCTCCAAGATCTGGTCCAAGTTTAACGTATTAATACTAAGTAAATCAAAAAGATTGCTTGATTCCCAATCGCGATATTCAGAGTTGCGTATCGATCGGGGAACCATCCATCGCTCTATAGCACGTTCGGCAATCTCTTTTGCTGAAAGCAATGAAGTAAGATCCGGCTTACCCTTGCCAGTTTGCAGAATGCTGGTGGCATTTTCAGCTAACTGGCTAATGAACACCTCGCGTTGAACCCCGTGTTTCATCAAGTTATCTCTAAAACCTAGCGCACTTAGAGCTGCTTTAGTTGTACGCAAACGCCAGTTGGGACCGTTTCCGAACGCATAATGATCTGCGTAGGTATGATCCATATCGCGCAGGTAGTCACGTAATTCAATGAACAAACTGTCAGGGATATGGAAATGCCCCCAGCCTCCAGTGTAACCAATTGATTTTAAATACTGAATTCCACCAAGCTTCAATCGGTTATACACGGACGAACGCCCCATTGACGATGTAGTCGTGATAGCCAGGAGACGCGCCTTTTTCTTTTTTTGAGAAATAACACCAACGGTATTGCCATACACCCTTGCAAAGTCATCATAGAGATCGCGGCTACGAAGCAGGCAGGCGATTAGTTTTCCCCCAAGAAGAAAATTGTAAGGAGGGAGGGCACCAAGTACGTAAGCATCCATCACATTGACAAGTCGGGAACTTCTGTCATGCGAATCCCAGCCAACCAATTTATCCCGGACGGCAAGGTTGAACACGGGGTCACCAATAGCAATTAACCCCATCAACTTTCCATTATTTTCATCCCAAACAAGGTAACGGAGACGCCGCCCAAATCCATTTGATACCGGCACTGACCATGATAGCGCCGCCAGCCTAAAAAGATCGCCTTGCCAGGTTCCAGATGAGACTCGCTCAAGAACAGGAGATATATTTTCTGGATCAATCTCTTTACCAGATGCAAAAAATTTCATCAGCTTTACTGACTTAAGCGAAATGAAATCCTGATTTGCAGAAAGCCTGTCTGCTCGTTGAGCACTATGGAGGGAGCGAATCACATCTTTAGTATTTCCTGGAGCCTGTAGCTCCCCTGCATCCGATTTGGTAAATCCTAAGGATTGTAAGTGCTCCCGCAATTTTCTTTTTAGTTTAGCTTCGCGCGGGTTAACACTAACTATTGTTGCGGTGCCTTTAGGCATTTTCGTCTCGTTCTCCACTAAATCTTTAGGCCTATCCGAATTCTAATTAGTGTACTAAAAGCGTCCCAAGAGCGTAGCTTACCACAAAGGAAATCGGACCAATTTTCACTGTCGAATCAATTATAAATGACCAAAAGTTACATATTAAGCTGAACTATGTTAAGCATAGCATCTCTGTCTGCTTAAGGCCGCCAGATTCCATAAAAAAACCACTGAAGCAAGATTGATACCAATACAGAAACATTAGCTGTTACTGACTTTTTTCACATTTTTTAAAGAAGATAGAATTCATATATCAAAACTCAGCATATCGTCCACACTAAAATTTCTAAAATAAATGGAGTTAACCTAAACACCGATTCCTCGTGATAACCATCACAAAAACAAAGCGATTTTTTATGGGGGCTTTCATGGGGGCGCTGTTTACGATAAATATCAACAAAATAGATAATTAACAGCAAGTTAATCGTGAGTATGATTCCGAGTCCGGCACCACTTATTTAAAGAAACCAGCCTAACGGCTGGTTTTTTGCTTTTGTCGCCAGCACGACAAGCGCGCAATTCAACGCCTCCGGTGTTTATACGAGTCCGGCAGCAGGCATTTGCTCTTCCCCAGCGAACGCTAACCACATAAGTTAATGAGTGAAAACACCATGAACGAGTGAACGTCGTTCCATGCCGGTAAGTTCGGTTCCTGACGCAGGACGACGATGCGGCCAGCGTGTTATTTTCGCGTGAGTAGACTTGGTGAGCGAACACAGGAAGTATCTTCAATACTCTCGTCAACATGATAGCGCTGCAAAATTTGCGTAAGCGACTCGAGCACCGCTTGTCTCTGCTGCTGAATAAAAAAGTGCCCACCGTCAAATAGCCGTACCGTCGCAGGATCGGTAAACAACGTCTGCCACTGTGGCAGCTCCATCACGGGAACATTCTGATCCTGGCGTCCCCCCATTATCGTCACGGGTAGTGGTAATGGTGTGACAGAGGATAAGTGGTAATCCTCTACCAAGCGGAAATCAGCCCGTAGCATAGGCAAAACCAACGCCATCAGTTCCTGATGAGCCAGCAATTCCGGCGGCGTCCCCCCGTACCCTTGCAGACGCTGGATAAATGCAGCGTCTGAAAGCGATGACATCGGCGATATGTCACGAATCAGATGCAGCGGTCGACAGCCTGAAGCAATAAAATGGAGAGGCAAACGCTGCCCATTTTCCTGTAATGCCTGCATTAATGACATACCCAAACGGCATCCCAGGCTGTGACCGAACAATAACCACGGTTTATCAAGCGGAATGTGCTGCCGCAACGCCTCAACAACTTCAGCTACCCGCAGGCAAGGCGCTTCGCGCAGGCGCGTACTACGTCCCGGTAGTTGAGCAGCGCAAAGTTCAACCCACGGGGGTAATCCGTTGGCAAAGGGTTGGTAATGGCTGGCGCTCCCCCCGGCAAATGGCAGGCAGATTAATCGCAAGGCTGCCGCGGGACGCGGCAGTAATGTGTGAAACCACGGTGACATTCTTTCTCCTGTTAGCGACGTCGGCGGCGCTGCAATGCCTCGCGACGTTTACTGATACGCGCATCGGCCTCCGCCATCAGATCTTGTTGCGGAACCTGTTCGCCAAGCCAGGCCGCCAACGCAGTAATAGTGGGATACTGAAACAGCGCGACTACTGGAATATCACGCTGCAATACGGCCTCTAACTGATTTTTTACCTGTAATAACAATAGAGAGTGGCCGCCAATATCAAAAAAGTTGTCTTTCACGCCAGGAGCGTCGATCTTCAATACGCTAGCCCACACCGTAGCTAACTGCCGTTCAAGTTCACTCGACGGTGCAACGTAACCCTGGCTTCTTCCCGACGCTATCGCCGCTCGAGGGTCAGGCAATTGACGGCGATCCAATTTACCGTTCGGCGTCATTGGCAGGCGATCAATCGCAACCCAAGCCGCTGGTAACATATAGCTTGGTAAACGAGCCTGTAAATGTTGGCGTAATGTCTCTATTTCCGGCACAGGTTGTGCGGCAACATAATAAGCGGCAATACGTTTCTCATCCTGCGCATCACTAAAAACCGTAATGGCAACATCCTGAATCGCAGGATGACTTAACAGTACCGCGCCAATCTCACCGGGCTCTACCCGCATACCGCGGATTTTCACCTGATCGTCGCGGCGCCCCATGAGGCAAACCACGCCATCATGGCGCACATGTCCTACATCCCCAGTAAAATAGCAAATATCATCCGGTTGCTCGGAAAACGGATTGTGGATAAAGGCAGGAGCCTGTCGCCCACCGTGTAAATAGCCCAACGACGGAAAGCGAGTACGGATAACGATCTCGCCCGGTTCACCGATACCACACTGTTGGCGCTGTGCGTCAAGCACCAAAATCTGGCTGGCGCTTATCGCCTGTCCCACCGGTAACGCCTGTGGCAAGCGGCCAACCGCAGGCACACGATAGAAACTCTTCGCCAGCGTCGTTTCCGTCGGACCATATAGGTTGATGATCTCCCCCTCCGCGCTGACCAGAGTTTGCCATTGGCGCACCAGGTTAGCCGGAAGTAACTCACCGGCGAAAAACAGCCGTCGGAGATCCGGCAGCGCAGCAATCTGGTCAATCGTCAGCAGCCAGGATTTCACGATAGTCGGCACGGTGTGAAAGCTGGTAATGCGCTGACGTCGGAACCAAGGGAACAGCGTTCCCGCAGAAAGGTCTTCCTCAACAGGCGGCAAACAGAGCGTTGCGCCACTGATAAGCGGTGTCAGAATATCGCGCAGTACCACGTCGAAACTGAGTGCGGTCAGTTGTGCACAGCGATCGTTTGGCCCGATGGCAAAGGTGTCTCGTTGCCATTGTAAGAAATGAGCCAGCGCCTGTTGCTGACCGATAATCCCCTTCGGCGTACCGGTAGTACCGGAGGTAAAAAACAGATAACACGCCGCCAATGGGTCAACGGTTGGAGAAATAACCTCAGCATGCTGGGTAGCCAACGCATTGATCAGCGTCACCTGTCGCCAGCGCCGATCGTCGCAAATATCAGTAATGGCGGCATCAGGGGAAACCACACACAGCAGTTGCTGCGGCTTCGCCTCATGGAGTATTGCCTCACGACGAGGCAGCGACAGATTTTTATCCAATAACAGCATCACGCCGCCCGCCTGCATGACTGCCAACATCGCCGCAATCAGGCCAAAACTGCGCGCTCCGTGGATGGCAATCACCTCACCGGGTTGCATGCCCGTTGTGCGCAACTGTGCGGCATAGTAAGCGGCGGTTTCCGCCAACTCCTGATAACGCCACAACCGTTCCCCCTGCTCAATCGCGGTCAACGTCGCAAACCGTCGGGCACTGTCGGCAAATAGCGCCGGAACGGTGGTGATCGCAGCAGATGGCAGCGTTTCCTGAGGGTTAGGTAAAAATTGTCGCGCACTCGCAGTCAGCAACGAGTAGCGTTGCAACGGTTGATCAACATTATCCGCAATCTGTTCCAGCAGTGTAATGAACTGCTCCGCCAACGCGTGTATCTGTCCACGACCGTAGCGCGCTTGCGGCCAGACCCACTCCAGCATCAACTCCCCTTCACGCTCTTGCGCATAGAGGGTCAGCGCAAATTTCGCCTGCGGCTGCGTCAACTTCAGTTCACGTACCGTGATGCCATCAAGCTGCTTATCTCCCTGCGGCGCATTGAGCATATTGAGCATCACGTCGAAGATCGGATTTTGATTCAGTCGTCGCTCTGGACGCAGAAGCTCGGTCAATCGCTCAAAGGGCATTTCCTGGTGAGCCCAGGCATCCAGGCAAACCTGCCGTACCTGCGTCAGCAGCGAGCTGAACGTTGCCTCACCCGCCACTTTCAAGCGCAGGGGCAACGGATTAATAAAGCAGCCCAGCAGCGGTTCTGTTTCCGGCAATGTGCGTCCCGCAACGGGGGCACCAATGACCAGATCCTGTTGTGTCGTAACGCGACTCAGCAACAGTCCAAAAGCACTTAGCAACAGCATAAACAGGCTGGCATTATGTTGCTGACAGCACTGATGCAAACGGCGCAATGTGCTGCTATCCAACGACAGGGTCAGGCTGTCGCCTTGCGATCCCACACTTTCGTCCTCAGGAAAATCGGCAGGCAGTTGCAATAGGGGTAGGTCGCCGCTCAGTTGCTTCAACCAATATTGCTCAAGTTGCTGCATTCGTTCGCCACTGAGTTGCTCACGCTGCCAGGCGGCATAATCGCTGTAATTAATCGCCAGTTCTGGTAACGCCACGGTACGTTCGGACAGCGCCTGACGGTAATATTGCACCAGTTCATCAATCATCACACCGACCGACCAGCCATCAGCGATAATGTGATGTAGCGTCAGCAACAGCACGTATCGCCGCTCCTCGCAGTGCAGCAGACTCACACGCAGCAACGCATCTTCTGCCAGACGGAAAGGTCGATTCGCGGCGGCATCTACCAGACCCTCAATTCGTGACTGTCGCTCGGCAGCCGTGAGCATACGCAAATCGTGATGCTCAACAGGCTGCGCTGCGATGGGCATCAGCGTTGGCGAACCGTCCTCGTCCGCGAAGCGGGTGCGTAACACCGCATGACGTGCGCGCAATTGGTTAAATGCCTGCTGCAATGCAGCAATATTCAATTCCCCTTCCATTTGCAACGCACTGAATAGGTTGTAAGCGCTGCTGTCCGGCATCAGTTGCTGCATAAACCAGATTTTCTGTTGCGCGAAGGAGAGCACCCGCGGGGCATTTTCCGGCTGAGGCTGAATGGTCAGTGCAGACGGAAGAGGTAAACGCTCACCGAGTGCAGCGGCCAATGTCGCCACCGTAGGGTTTTCAAACAGCGTATGTAATGCCAGATCCGGCGCAAAACGATGGCGCAGGCGCGCCAAAACCTGAGTTGCAGACAGTGAATGTCCACCCAACTCGAAGAAGTTGTCATCAACACCGACCTGACTGACACCAAGAACCTCGGCAAAGATCGCCGCAACACCCGCTTCAACAGGCGTACGGGCAGTGGTCATGATGTCTGACGTTGTTTCAGGCATTGGCAGCGCCAGCAGCGCTTTTTTGTCAATTTTACCATTCGGCGTCAGCGGCAAGGCTGGTAGTAACAGAATCTGCGCAGGCACCATCCAACCGGGCAGCGATATCAGAAGATGCTGACGCAACAATGCTGGCGTCAGTACCGGATCGCTCGCAACGACAAAGGCTGCCAATGAAGGCGTTTTCCCTTCTCTGGCGATGACCGTGGCGGCGGAAACATGCTCATGTTGCAGCAAATGTTGAGTGATTTCTCCCAGCTCAATGCGGAACCCTCGAATTTTAACCTGATCGTCCAGCCGCCCCAAATAAGCAACGCTACCATCAGCCTGCCATTGAGCCAGATCCCCTGTACGATAGAGCCGCGCCTGTGGATCATCACTGAACGGGTCGGCAATAAATTTCTCGGCAGTGAGTTCCGACCGTCCCAAATAGCCTAACCCTACCCCTGCGCCGCCAATCCAAAGTTCACCGGGCGTACCCACGGGACAAAATGAAAGGTGGCTGTTGAGGACATAAAGTTGGGTATTACTAATTGGTCGCCCAATAGGGGGATTATCCTCTTCAGGCGCAACGCGATGCCATGACACCACATCCGTACACTCAGTGGGACCATAGGAGTTAATCAGCGCACAACCGCTGTGCTGCAACCACGGTTGCAGGATATTCATCGCAATACTCTCTCCACCGAGCCACAGCTGTTGCAGACTAACCAGATGCGTCCACATTTCACGTTCTGTCACCAACGGATAGAAGGCACTTGGCGCACAGTTAATGCGTGTCACCTGGTGCAGAGCGATTTCCTGCACAATTTTCTCTGCGTCATACTGCGCAACCGTAGAGAACACCACGCATCCGCCCTGTAGTAGCGGCGACCAGAGATTTTTCTGCGTAAGGTCAAAAGACAGAGAACTTATAATTAGCGGCCGGTCGTCTTCTCCAGCCTGAAGCTCGCCAACGTACCAGTGCAGCAGGTTATTCGCACCATGATGCGTCACCTGAGCCGCTTTCGGACGCCCCGTCGAACCAGAAGTGTAAATAACATATAACAGATGCCGATCGGCGGGGACTTGCGCAAATACAGGCGGTTGCGTCGAATAAACGCTTAGCGTCTGTCGTAAAGCAGGATCGTCCAGCGTTAATACCTGTACCTCAAGGGGTAAACTGGCGTGAAGCGTATCGACCACCGAACGGTGAGTCAGCAACCAGCGAGCACCGCTGTCTTCCAGCATGAAGCGTATCCGCTCGGTCGGATAATCTGGATCAATCGGTACATAGGCCGCTCCTGTCATCACAATCGCCAGCAACCCAATCATCACCTCACCGCTACGCGGCATCGCCAGGCTAACCAGCGAACCTGAACCAATGCCTTGCTCCCGCAGGAAATGTGCCAACTGGCTCGCCTGCTGACACAGTTGCAGATAACTCAATTGCCGGTCGCCCCATTCCACCGCGATACGTTGTGGCGTTAATGCGGCCTGACGCAAGATTTGCTGGGGTAGCAATGGCGTTTCTGACCAGTGATGGGGCGCGGGATTGAACTGCTGAAGACACTGCTGTTGCCCGGCATTGAGCATAGGCAACGCACCAAGCGCCATTTCTGGATGACGTAACAGGCTATTGATCAATTCACCAAAGCGCTGTGCGAGTTGGGCAATATAGTCGGCCTCAAACAGCGCCGTATTGTAGTCAAACTGGCACTTCAATTCGCCCTGCTGCTCCACCACGTTCAGCAACAACTCAAAACGAGCAGGGGTGACCGGATGCGGCAGGCGGACAAAATGGCAATTACCGACGGGTGTCGGTTGCAGTAGATCGTTATCCATGCTGAACATAATTTGGAATAACGGCGTATGGCGGGTACTACGTTCAGGATTCAACGCCTCGACCAGCTGTTCAAACGGCACATCCTGATGCATTTGCGCATCAATATTGACGGCTTTCACCTGACGTAAAAAGTGGCGGAATTCAAGATCAGGATCGCACTCGACACGCAGTACCAGACTATTAACAAAAAAGCCCACCAGCGGCGCCAGCACCGAATGAGAACGGTTAGCGACCGGTACACCAATCACAATGTCCTGGCTGCTGCCATGACGGGACAGCAGTAGTGCGAAGGTGGCATGCAACAGCATAAATAGCGTAGCACCTTCCTCATTGGCTAGCTGTTGTAATGCCTGAGTCGTTTCCGCTGTCAACGAGAAGCAATAACGTTCACCGCTGCTGCTCTGCTGTAAAGGTCGCTGGTGACTAAGCGGCAGACTATGTACTAACGGCAAATCCATCAGTTGCTGTCGCCACCATGCAAGCTGAGCCTGATAAGCAGGCCGCTGCACCCATTCACGCTGCCAGTGGGCGTAATCGGTATAGTGAACAGGCAGTGCTGGTAGCGACGGAACGTCCCCGACCAATAACGCCTGATACAACGTACGGAATTCCTCAATAAGCACAGCCATCGACCACCCATCTGCCGCAATGTGATGGACGGTGACCAACAGAGCGCCATCATCTGCACTGGTGCGCAGAAAGGCCGCGCGTAGCAGCACGTCTTTAGATAAATCAAATGGTTGACGTGCATCACGTACGGCAGCTTCCTGAATAGATTGCTGTTGCTGGCTTGTTGGAAGCAGGCTGAGATCAACCTGATCTAACTGGAAGCTAAATACCGTGCGAATCACCTGCCGCGCATCGTCATTCTCTACACCGAACACCGTTCTCAGTGGCTCATGGCGATCGATCAATAAGCGGAAAGCCTGTTCAGCCAGCGTCGGTTGAAAATCCCCTTCGATGCGTAGCAGCGCAGAAATATTGTAGAGACTACCGTCAGCGATCAGTTGATCGAGCAACCACAGACGTTGTTGGGAAAAAGAGAGTGGGAAGCCTATATCGGTACCCAGAAGATCACGCGGCTGCGGCAGCACTGGCGGAAGCAGTTCCCCCCCTCGTTTACTGGCAATCAGCGCAGCCTGCTGCGACAAGTGAGGCGACTCAAACAGGTCACGGATCGTCAACTCCACTTGCATATGCTCACGAATCTCAGCCAATAAGCGCACGGCTAACAACGAATGACCACCCAGAGCAAAAAAGCTATCGCTGGCTCCGATTACCGCTTCCTCTACTGGCAGCAACGTAGCCCAAATGGTTGCCAACGCGCACTCATCGCGACCTTGCGGTGCGATATAACTCTGGGTATCTCGCGTGAAATGAGGTTCCGGCAATGCCTTACGATTGATTTTTCCATTAGCGGACAGCGGCATAACGTCCAGCGCAATCAGCAGCGCTGGCACCATATAATCGGGTAATTGCTTATGCAACACCGCGCGCATCTCTGCATCTTGATGGGTTGGCGCTGCCACGCCTGAATTGAGGCTATAGTAACCCAGCAGATGCTGTTCACCGTGCGCATCTTTACGCGCCACCACCACCGCCGCGCTAACGAACGGCAGTGATAGCATCTGTTGTTCAATTTCCCCCAGTTCAATGCGCAGACCCCGAATTTTTACTTGGTCATCAATACGCCCAAGGTACTCAATATTGCCATCCGGCTGGTAGCGCACTAAATCACCAGTGCGGTACAACACGCCGTCTTGCTGATCACAAAATGGATCAGACAGGAAACGTTCAGCACTCAGGTCAGGTCGATTTAGGTAACCACGGGCAATACCCACGCCGCCAAGACAAAGTTCGCCCGCCAGCCCAGGCGGCAACAGTTGTAGACGACGATTGACCACATAACACGTCGTGTTATCAATCGGTTTGCCAATAGGAATGGTACGGTAACGTCGGCCAGCTTCACCACACCACCAGGTCACGTCAATCGACGCTTCCGTCGGTCCATAAAGATTCCATAGTGCGACCTGTGGCAGGTAGCTCAAGGTCTCTTGCCAGGTTTCTACTGGTAGGGCTTCACCGCTACAAACGATGGTTTTCAGATCGGGCAGGGAATTCGTCGCCTTACTGTCAATAAACAGCCGTAACATAGAAGGAACGAAGTGCACCAGCGTGACACGATGCTGCGCCATTACTTGATGCAGATATCCTGGATCTCTATGTCCACCAGGGCGAGCAAACACCAACCTCGCCCCCACTAACACCGCCCACAAGAGTTCCCATACCGAAACATCAAAGCCAAACGGCGTTTTCTGTAGCAGGGTATCGTCAGCGGTCAGCTTAAAGGCCGACTGCATCCACGCAAGGCGGTTCACCACACCGCGATGCTCCAGCATCACGCCTTTCGGATTCCCTGTCGATCCAGAGGTATAAATTACATAGGCTAGATGGCGTGAGGTGAGCCCCAGCGTTTCCATCGACAGCGCAGCCGTTGACTGCTGCTTTATCTGAGCCAAGGTATCGCTGTCATCAAGCACAACCACATGAGCGGATTGTTCAGCCAGCAACAAACGCAAGCGCGGAGCCAGCGCCTTCGTCGTTAGCACCACCTCAGATTGCGCATCTGTCAGCATATAAGCCAATCGGGCATCAGGATATTCGCTATCCAAAGGCAGCCAGGCTCCCCCAGCTTTCAGTATGCCAAGAATGCCAATCAGCATGTTGCAGGAGCGCTCAAGAAACATCCCCACCCGGCAGTCTGGCCCAACACCTTGTAAACGCAAGTAATGCGCCAATTGACTGGACTGCGAGTCAAGCTGCTGATAACTCAACTGGTTATCATCATCCTGTACAGCAATCGCCTGAGGTGTACGTAGCGCCTGCTGCTCGAACAGTACGTGTAACGTTTGCCGATCATCAAAGGCCTTTTCGGTCGAATTCCAGCGCAATAACTGCGCGCGATCGGCCTCGCTGACCAACACCAACCTATCCAGCGCCGTCGTTCCCGCTAGCAGCTGCTGGTGAACCTGAATCAGACAGTCAATAAATTGTTGTGCAGCGACAACCCCTTGTGGGTGGGAACATTTGGCATGCAGAGCACCGTCACTACGATAATAAAGATAAAACTGTAAGGCACCGCCATCTTCACTGGTCCAACTATTCACTAACTCCAGGCGACTGCTTTGCAATAACGCCCGCGAATAGTCATGGAAGTTATAAATAAATCGCAGACCGTTGCTGGTTAGCCCTTGATGACGAGAGGTAAGTTGAGTCAGCGCTTCAAACCCCTTGCGCTGACGCTGAAATTCACGACCTTGTTGCAGCAGGTCACTAAAGTGCTGAGCCGAGCCAAATGGCAGCACAAAAGGTACCAGACTGGAAAAGTTACCGAATAATTGTGCCGATGTAGCGCTGCGGTGATTGACGATCTCTTGAAGCGCAATGCCCTCATCATAGCCGTATAACTGCCCCGCAACCCAGGCGAACAGCGACTTAAAGTAGAACGGCTGGGTAATACGTGCGGCACGGCAAACGGCGTCCACCCCCTCGCATGGGATCGGCACATCAATTAACGTGGTCGCTTCCTGTGGATGACGCTGACCGCTGTCTTCACCCGTTTGCGTTAATAAAGCCGCATGCTGCTGCCAAAATGCCAGCGTATCCTGACAGTCAAAACGCTGACGCAGGCTATCGGTCAGTAACACAAAGGGCTGTTGCCCTGCCGCCACATCGGGTACTTCACCACACAGTGCTCGGGAAAAAAGGACAATTGCCGCACCATCAAATACCAGATGATGGCTTCCCACCACCAGATGCTGTTCACCGTTGTCCAGTTCCAGCAGCAGTACGCGAACCAACTGCTGACTGAAATCCCAGGGATCGCGAATCCACCGTTGGGCAATGTCCGCCGATTGCGCCGCCATACAGTGCTGCTGACTAAAATGGATACTCTGCTTCAGCGTCACGCCCAACGCTGCATTCAAAGCACTGACCTGCGGAGCCAACGCCATCTCTAACGATGTAAGGACACGTTTAAGCTCTGACAGACTGAGCTTATCCGCCACTTTCCAGTGGGCACCAATACCGTAATTCTGTTCACTGCCGACACGAATATCCAGCCAAATATCGGTCTGTATCGGGCTGAGTTGTTCCAGTTGTTCCAGTTGTTCCATGCTCACCTGCCACAATTAAAAGGTTAAATTGGCTGCACTTACGGCAACTCACGCCCTGGTAACGACTCGTCAATTTCGCTGGATTTACCGACATATTTCATTGCCAGCCAGCAGGCGACCAGTGCACAAAGCAATCCACATGCCCAGGTAAGCCCCCCTCCCCATGCTTGATAGACGACACCAAACACCATGGGTCCGACGGTACTGGCGACCAGCACCGTGGTGGAGACCATCCCAAGCACTGCACCAACGTCAAAGAAAGCCATCTTGCTGATGGTGGAAGGCACCACAATATTTACCACTGCGGAACTGAGCCCTAAACCGACACAGCAGAGAAACAGCGCCAACCCGCTCGGTGCGACAATCAGCATCACAAAGCCTGGCACTACAACCAGACAAGCGAGAAACAGCGAAAGATTGCTGGTCAACCAACGAGCCCGATTGGTGGCAATTGCCACCTGGATGAAAAAGAGTGACAGACCAAAGACGGCAACCAACATCGAAAGCTCGATAGTGGTCCAACCCACGGCGTGCACGGCCCACAGCGGTGCGATGGTCATCAGCAGCGAAAAACAGACCGCAATCAGCGCTTTAATCAGCGCAAAATCGCGAATATTGGCATTGGCAAAAAAGAGTTTCAGTACATTGCGGTAGGGGTTTTTGGGACGGGAAGCCGTTAGATTGGTTGTCAGTTGACCACGCAGCGTCCAGGCGATCACCAGCGGTACAAGACTCGACATACAGGCAGAAAGCACCAACAGTTCATGCAACCCCTGCATAATCTGGAAGTGTCCCAGAAGCCCGGCGAGACCAGGCCCCAGGATCAACCCGGCGGTCGATCCTAAGCGTAACCGAGCGATCCCCGCGCTGCGCTCTTTGTTATCGGTCAGTTGCGAAATAATGGATTCGAGAATCACCAGATTGGTGCTCATAAAACCAATCACCCCACGTAACACAAACAACATCAGTAGCGATGAGGTAAATGCCAGTCCCCAGTAACATAGTGCAATGGCGATCAGCGAGATCAGCAGCAATACCCCGCGCGGCATATGATCCGAAATTCGCCCAAGGATCGGAGATCCCAGCGCACCGCATATAAACTGAATCGAAACCAGCGCAGAAATGATCACCGCGTTTGCGCCCATCTCAATCGCCAGCAGAGGAATAACTGGCAGCAATATTCCAACCGCGACTGAATCCAGCATACAGGAAGTCATAATGCCAATATAAATAGCTTTGTTACTTGCTTTCATCGTATGTTCACCTGTCCTGACTCTTCCATATGCTGATGACAAGTTGAGCGGCTGAAAACATCCAGCGGGGCTCCCTGACTCAGATCGATACGCTGTGCGTTGCGTTCAGCAACATAGCCGAGGCAACACGATAAATAGGTCACGCCAGCCAGTGACCGAACGCGGTTGCGATGCTGATGACCATAAACATGCCGCGTGGCTCGCGCACGGCGCAGTTGCTGGTCAAGCAGCGTCGTACCCGCCACTCGGCTGAAGTTAAATCCGCTACCGCTGGTCACGCGAGTTACTGCCTCATCAGTCAGTGACGAGAGCATCAATTCACTACGAGGGAGAAAGTGGCTAAACGTGATCACCTCTCCGGCGGGACACGCGGCAAGGTAAGGTTCATTAAGCTGTAAAAAATAGCGTGCCGGACTGATACCAACGGAATCAGGCCAGCGGATCAAATAGTTATCACACCAGTGGCTGACATGCTGCTCCTGCGTACAGGGGACATACAAACTTTCCTCCCCCTCTTCTGGACGCATATACCAGGAAAACAACGGCAGTATCGTCACGGTTTTCCCAAGAAGGTTCAGCGTCTGTGGCTGGGTGCGCACATCCAATTTCTGACACAGCGCCAGCAAATAATGGAACTTTGCCAGCGAGTCCCCTGCCTCCTGACGCATCAACCACAAGTCATGATTACCCGGCACGAAAAACACTTGCGCAAAACGCTGTCGCAGCATGCTGAGTGCATCGGCAAAGCGTGCAGAATCATGGGAAACGTCACCAGCCAGCAGCAGCACATCCTCACGATAGTCGTCACGCGAGAGCTGCATCAGCCAGGCGAGATTTTCCGCCTGATCGACATGAATATCGGAGAGCGCCAGGATCCGCATCGCACGTTTACCCGTTCACGCTCTTATGAGCACACTGTGCTTTTAGCGCTGCCAGCGGCTGCAACCCTGCGAGCACGGTTTCCATGCTAAGGCCAAAATCCACCAGACAAGCGATCTCGTTTGCCCCTGCCTCCTGCAACTTATGCACCATACGCGCGCACTTCTCGGGCGACCCCATTAGCGAAGTCTGATTGAAGTGTTTTTCAAAAGCATAGGTCAGTAAGGCCTCACGATCGTTATCAATCGCGCTGCGCACCGTTTGCTGACGATCTTTGTAGGGATTGAGGGTATCGTTCTGATTGATATAGCCATTAAGGAAGTCACGTAGCGGTTCACGTACCTGATTTTTCACCACATCATCGTGCTCACCAACGAACGTGTGCACCATCACCGACACAATACCGCTTTCAGGATCGTAACCGTGTTTCGCCCGTGCATCGCGATAAGCAGTTATATTCGTTTTCAACTCAGCCAGCGTATGGTTGGTCAGGGAACAGAGCACATGCATCCCCAGTTCGCCCGCTTTTAGCCAGGTATCGGGATTACCAGACGAGGTGAGAAACATCGGCAATTCTTTCTGAATGGGACGCGGCAGAATGTTGACCTCTACCGTGTTGCCCGCAATATCCTGACGCTGTACCGACTCACCACGCCACAGTTGGCGGATCAGTGCGATATTTTCCAACATGGTCGCGCGGCGATTTTCATACGCCTCGGGATTGATTAAGAAATCCGCCGGATGCCAGCCCGTAGCACAAGAAATCGCGGCGCGCCCCTGTGATAAGTTGTCCACCAACGACCACTCTTCGGCTACACGCAGCGGGTTATGCAGTGGCAATACCACACTGCCAGCACGCAATTGAATGTTTTTGGTGATCATCGCCAGCGCAGCATTAAGCACAGAAGGGTTGGGAAACAGTCCGCCCACGGGCTGAAAGTGACGCTCGGGGGTAATCACTGCGCTAAATCCATGACTGTCAGCAAAGCGGGCGCATTCCAGTAGCAAATCATACTTATGCTCACTCTCAGTCCCGCCATCGCCCGAAAAGAAGATCAGCGAGAAATTCATGCCCTTCTCACTGGCCGTTTGCGGCATATCTGTGGTCGTGACACCACGTTCGGCTTTGATCGTCTTCAGGAGCAGCGCGCGCTGCTCAGGGGTCAGACGACTTAACTTATCCTGAATATCGCTCATTATGCTCTCTCGTCTGTCTGTGGGGTGTCGGAAGTTGGGGTAACCTGTTCCTGCTGACGCTGTTTCTGTCGCTCATAACGCCTCCTCAGTACCCAGGCGTCGTTGGTGCGAAACAGGTAATCCCACAACGTGATATAGAAAGAGAAGTTGCACTTCACATTATGGTGATGACAAAGATGGAACTTACCGATAGGAATGAAGCGGGTAATCTTGCCAGTGATGTTCGGATTGTGGTCCAACACGTTACGTGAAAGAAACACCTCATAGATGTAGTGGAATGCCAGCAGGATCCCACCATGAACAGGTTCAAAAATCGTTAGAATAATCAATGGAATGGTAAAGGTGATATATACGTCCATTGATGATTTCCAGTCACCAAACCAGAATAAATAGTCATGCCACGGTGGTAGTTGGCTGTCGCCGTAGTTGTAGGCATGGTGTTTGAGATGGAAATAGCGAATAAAATTGTACTTAAAATTGGTGTGTGCAATAACGTGCATGGTGTAGGACCACAGGGTCCAAAGTAGAAAATAGACCACCAGCTTGAGTACAAAAATCATAACCGTCTCCTGACTAACCATCGGTGATATGCGGCATCAATGCCACACAGGTTTAAGCTGTCTGACGCAGTACGTCCCCAACCTTCGGGTGATGCACGATGCCAAAGTGATCGGCGTCGACATGATGCAGGTCGACCCGTTCCACTAATTGCTCCCAAACGCCCAATTCCTCATGTGAATCACGGGCACGAAACAGCACGACGCGATCCAAGGCCAGCTTGCGCGTCGGTTGTGGCTGATAACGTTTGAAGGCATGTACGGTGTGGGTATACACATCCAGCAGGCGCTGAATTTCTGCATCGCTCGTTCCCTGCGGCACTAAGCCGTGGGCACGTAATTGCTGGCAAACATCCTCATGGCGATAGCTTTTCCCTTGCCATGCTAGCAACATCTCCTCATCAATCTTCCGTCCCGGCACAGCGGCCAGTTGCAGCACAAAGTTGAATAACACGATTTCATCAGTAGAAACGCGGCTTTTGGTGAGATAGGTATCGATCATCGACAGTTCTTGTACTGTTTCCCCAGCCTCCTGCAACAAGCGCGCGATTTCATAGGCAATAAACCCTCCCATTGACCAGCCCCCTAACCGATAAGGACCGTGCGGCTGAATCTGGCGAATCTCATTGAGGTAGAAAGCCGCCATACTCTCGACGGTGTCATAAGGCGAATTGGGATCGATCAATGCGTGAGATTGCAGCGCATAAAAAGGCTGGTTTTCCCCTAAGTGTCGAGCCAGCGTGAAGTAACAGCTGACATTGCCGCCGACCGGATGCACATAGAAAAGTGGGGTTTGGCTGCCTTTCTGCTGTATTTTCACCATACAGCGATCGTTAACACTCTGCCCTTCTGCAATGATGCGCTCCAACTCATGCGCCAAATCACCTAAACGTGGGTATTCGAATAGCAGACGTAGTGGGATGGCATGCTGGATCCGAGCCTTAATGTGCGTCGCGACCTGAGTAGCCAATAGTGAATCACCACCGATAGCAAAAAAGTTATCTTGCAGACCGACAGCTGGGCGTTGCAGCAGCAACTGCCAGCACTCCGCCAGCATCTGCGCTATTGCACTTTGTGGTGCCTGGAAAGCTTCCCCGCTCTCGGCTACAAAAACTGGCGCAGGTAAGCGCGTTTTATCGACCTTACCGTTTACGGTGAGAGGGATGCTGTCGAGTGTGACCAGAGAGGCTGGCACCATGTAATCCGGTAATGTTTCCGTTAACCACTCACGCAAAGCGGCTTCCTGATAGGTAGCCTGATCCACCACCAACCAACTCACTAATTGCTGCCCGCCATGCGCGGTTTCTTGTGCCAGAACCAGCGCCTTTTTTACACTGGCATGCTTCGTCAGCATCGACTCTACTTCCGCCAGCTCTACACGATGACCACGGATTTTCACCTGCTGATCGTCACGTCCGGCAAATTCCAACAGGCCGTCGCGACGCCAGCGTGCCTGATCGCCAGTTTTAAACAACTTGCCCGAAGCAAAAGGATTCGTCAGGAAGCGTTCTTCAGTCAGCTCAGGCTGGTTGATATAGCCCATTGCTACACCTGCGCCACCGATATAAAGCGAGCCAAAAACGCCCACAGGTAAAGGCTGCATCTGGCTGTCGAGGATATAAATTTCGACGTTATCCAGCGCTGTGCCAACAGGCATCGCCCCACAGGCAACGTAATCCGCTGATGGCTCAAACATGCTGGCAGTCACCGTGGTTTCGGTCAGGCCGTAGTCATTGATCCAACGAATGGAACAGCGTGTCAGTTGTTGCCAGTTATTCCACACTTCCCCCGCCGCCTGCTCGCCGCCAACAATCACCACTTTCAGGTGATCTGGCACAGGGATTCGGCTGTGACGCAGATCGGCAACAATGTTGTTCCAGTGTGCGGTAGTCAGGTTCATCACGCTGATTTCTTCGCGAGCAGTCCAGCTAAGAAATTCACCGCTCTCTTCCAGGCGCTTTTCCTTCCACAGTACCAGCGTCGCGCCGCGTAACAGCGTAGGAAAGATCTCCTGAATCGACACATCAAAACCAATCGACGTGAACTGCAATACCCGGTCATGCGGCTGGAGATCGAAGCGCTTAATGATGTTAGCGCAATGGTTCACCACATTACGGTGGCTGACCATCACCCCTTTCGGCTGACCGGTGGAACCCGAGGTATAGATGACATACATCAGGTCATCAGGCACATTCAGGCACAGCAGTGGCGCACGAGAGAAATCAGCCAGACGGCTGTCGATATCCTCGAGTGCAAAACAGGGCTGCTGGCAGGCTAGCTGAACCTGTTCCCCCAGTAATACCAGTGACACATGCGCATTGTTCAGCATGTACTTAATTCGTTCGTCCGGATTCGCCGGATCAATCGGCAACCAAGCAGCACCCGCTTTCAGAATGCCTAACAGGGCGACCATCATATTCAACGAGCGCTCGGTGACCAGGCCCACGATGGCTCCACGTCCGACGCCTTGCGACTGTAACCAGCGTGCAAACTGGCAGGCACGCTCATCCAGTTGCTGATAGCTGAGCTGCTGCTGGCGATGGCGTACGGCTATCTGATTCGGCGTACGTGCCACCACGTCGCTAAACAGACGATGCACGCAATGTTCCAGATTGTCAGTGACGACAGGCCCACGGCACTGTTCAGTGAGTAATTGATGCCGCTCTCGTTCTGAAATAATCGGATAATCCGCAATCGACCGCTGTGGATCGGCAACAATCCCCTGCATTAATGCGTCAAGATGCTGCAACAGACGCGTGACTGTCTCACGGTCATACAGATCGGTGTTGTAATCCAGAGCCAGGTGTAACTGTTGTTCAACCAGTGAAAAAGTCAGCGTCAGCTCAAAAGTGGTCGTGCGTTTTTTAAATTCAAAAGGTTCAATCGCCAGCCCCGGTGCCAGTTGGTCATACTTTTCGGCTTCAAGCAGCATCACCATGGTCTGGAAGAATGGGTTGTGGCTCAGGTTGCGCTTCAGCTTCAGCGCTTCAACCAGTTTTTCGTAGGGAACGTCCTGACGGGCAAATGCGCCAAACGCGATTTTGCGATTACGTTTCAGCAGCGTAATAAAATCGGGATTTCCCTGTAGGTCTGACTTCAACACCAGCGTGTTAATAAACAGGCCAACCAACTGACGTAATTCAGGCCGATTACGGGTGGTGATTGGCGTACCCACAGGAATATCATCCTGCCCGGTGTAGCGTTGCAGCAATACCTGCCAGGCGGAATAGAGCGTGACAAATAACGTCACGCCTTGTGCTTTACTCAACGCCACGAGCGCTTCTGTTAGCTCCGCGCTAAACGTATGACGTACGATGGCTCCGTTATTCGTCATCACGCTGTGACGCGGGCGATCCATCGGCATTTTGAGCACTGGCGTTTCGCCACCCAGTTGATTTTTCCAATACTCCAGTTGGCTAACGTACTCTTCACTCTGTAAACGCGTCTGCTGCCAGGCGGCGTAATCGGCATATTGCAGTGACAGCGGCGCCAGTGTGTCTCCCTGCTGGTTATAGAAAGCAAAGAGATCGCGCATGATCAATTTCAGCGAATCGAAATCGGCAATGATGTGGTGGATAGTAAACAACAGCAGGTGATGCTCATCCGTGAGCCGCCAGATATGTGCGCGCAATAACGGTCCGTGTTCCAATGAAAAAACCTGATTGCCTATCGCTTCCATGTGTTCCTGTGCTACCTGCTCCTGCATAGTCACGGGCTGTGTACTGAGGTCGGTTAACGGAATATCGAGCGTTAATTGTGGATGAATACACTGCTGTGGCTGCTTTTCTTCCGATAGCATCACAAAGGTCGTTCGCAGCGACTCATGACGCGCCACTACGGCATTCAGGCTCTCCTGAAAACGGGCAAATTGCAGCTCGCCGCGCAGGTGAAATGCCATATTGATATTAAAATGAATCAGATCTGGCTGGAGCTGATGCATAAACCAAATGCGGTACTGATCGGCGGACAGTGGCAGCGCTTGCTGGCGGCTGATACGCGTGAGTGGCAAGGGTTGTAACATAATTATCTCTCTATCAGCAGTATCGATAAGGCGGCGTCAGGCAAGGGTCCCCCTCAGGGGAGTGATGCGCCTGATAACCTGTCGTTACGTCATGAAATCGTTATTGTTGGCTGCATCCCTGCCACGTGATTACCCGCTCAACTTTGCGTTGAGCTCTTCCAGTGACAACCCCTCTGTCAAGCGTAATAGCTCCGCCATCTCAGGATCTTCTGCTTCGGTGGTAGCCTCAATGGATGGCTGCCCGGCCTGCGCAGTGTCAATTTGTGCAGCAATGCCACGAATCGTGGGATCCTCAAATAACACTTCAATACTGAGCTCGACGCCCCACAACTCCCGCACCTGTGAAATCAGCTGAATCGCCACTAACGACGTGCCACCGAGAGCAAAAAAGTCATCGTCATGTTGGATGTTGTCCATACCGAACAATTCCCGCCAGATGGCGGCCACACGTCCCTCAGTCCCTTCAACCTGCACATAGGATTGAACGACGGTTCCCGCATCATCAGTAACGCTAACGGGCGTAGCCTCCATTTCTACCGCAGGGACCGCCGTTGGCGCGTGATGGGGATAAATACGTTCAATCCAGTAATGTTGCCGCTGAAACGGATAACCCGGTAAAGCGATACGTTGCCCGTGCGTTTCCGGCAAGTTAAGCGACACGCCGTGAGACCACAGCAGGCCAATGCCTGCCAACCAGGCGTGCATATCACCACTTTTTTCTTTGGGATGACGAGAAAGTGCCACTGCGCGCTGCGGGTTAAGTAGCCGCATTTGAGACTGTGCCAGGCTGGTAAGTACCGTGCCAGGTCCGCACTCCACCAGTACCACATCAGGGCGAGCCAGCAATTGCTGAAGTCCCCGATTAAACTGCACGGTACTACGCAAGTGGTCGCGCCAGTAACGTGGGCTAATCGCCTCATCTGGCGTAATTTCTCGCCCTGTCAGGTTAGAAATCCAATGCCCTACAGGGGAATGACGCTGGCATTTTTCAACCGCGGCTTCAAAGGCGTCCAGTACCGGATCCATCATCGCCGAGTGAAAGGCATGCGAAGTCATCAGCAGTCGGGTGTTCACACCAGAATCGTTTAGTGCCTGCTGAAGGGCAGTAATCTCCTCTTCAGGGCCCGCGACTACCGACAACTCAGGTCCATTAACCGCCGCCAGTGAAAGTGCGGGCCAGTCGCGCAGCAAAGCAGTAAGCGGCGCTTCCGCCAGCGATACGGATAACATTCTCCCCGGCTCTGCCTGTTGCATTAATTGACCACGTGTTGCCACCAGAGTCAGAGCCGCATCAAGGGTGAACACACCACATAGCGTCGCTGCCACCAGCTCGCCTACACTGTGTCCCAGCATATGGCTGACCTTCACCCCTTGCGCCTGTATGGTGCGCGCCATCGCATACTCAATACAGAACAGCGCAGGTTGCGTCACCGCCGTGCTGTTTAACCATGCCAGTTGCACATCATCTGGTGTGCTTTGCGCCATCAGAGGGTGTAGGTCAAGGCCACATTGTTCTCGTAACATGCTGAAACAGTGGCTAATTTCATCACGAAACGTGGGTAACGTCTGACAGAGTTGCTGAGCCATTCCCCAGTACTGCGATCCCTGCCCCGGAAACAGTAACGCCACGTCGGGTGACGCCAACGCCTGCGCAGGTTTATTGAGCCCGCGTTGGAGTTTTTCTTGTGCCTCTTCGATGGTGCTGGCGGTAATGGTTGCTCGCCAGTCGAAGATTTGTCGCCCCTCACGCAGCGTGTGGGCCACATCCTGTAAGTGGGCCGTGGGCTGCTGGTGTAAATGCTCTGCCAGTTCATCAGCCGCTTGCTGTAATGCAGCCTTACTGCGGGCTGATAGCGTCAGCAGGCACACCTCATCGTCAGAGCCTGCCTGTGATGCTTTTTTCGGTGCTTCTTCCAGAATCAGATGCGCATTGGTTCCCCCCATACCGAAACTACTGACCGCGGCACGACGTGGATGTGCGTCCGTTTCTCCCCAAGGCGCGAGGGTGGTATGAGGATAAAACGGCGTCTGTTCGAAAGGGATATTGGGATTAGGACGGGTAAAATTGATGGTCGGCGGAAGTTGCTTATGGTGTAAGGCCAGTGTGGCTTTGATCAGCCCGGCAATACCCGACGCCGCCCCCAAGTGCCCCACATTGCCTTTCACTGATCCGAGTGCGCAATAGCCTTTACGCGATGTTTGCGACTGCCAAACGCGGGTCAGTGCTTCAATTTCAACCGGGTCGCCAAGTGGTGTACCCGTACCGTGCGCTTCCACCAATTGAATGGTTTCTGCCGATACCTCTGCCATGCTCAGCGCCTCAGCGATCACTTCAGCCTGACCCTGTACGCTGGGAGCGGTAAAGCCAACTTTATTTGCCCCGTCATTATTAATGGCGCTGCCTTTGATCACCGCGTAGACGGTGTCGCCATCACGTTCAGCCTCTTCCAGCCGTTTTAACACCACCACACCGAGACCATTACCAAATACCGTACCTGCGGCATCGGCATCAAAGGGGCGGCAATGCCCATCCGGTGACAGCAAGCCTCCCGTCTGCCACGGATAGCCCGTTTCCTGATCGGCCAGCACGGATACACCACCAGAAATCGCCATATCACATTCGCCTGCTAACAGGCTCTGTACCGCAGTATGCACGGCGACTAGCGAGGTTGAGCAAGAGGTCTGAATCGCGAGACTCGGGCCACGCAGATTGAGCTTATAAGAGAGTCGGGTGGTGAGGTAATCCTTCTCATTGCCATGGCGCACCGCCATTTCGCCCAAAGAAGCGATCAAACCGGGCTGACTATAGATATTCAACAAATAGCTGCTGGAAAAGACCCCAGCATACACACCAA
Source organism: Pectobacterium actinidiae (assembly GCF_000803315.1). Lineage (NCBI taxonomy): Bacteria > Pseudomonadati > Pseudomonadota > Gammaproteobacteria > Enterobacterales > Pectobacteriaceae > Pectobacterium > Pectobacterium actinidiae. The sequence continues at coordinate 318,219 of NZ_JRMH01000001.1, read as the reverse complement.
TGCGTCCATCATAGCGCTCAGGCACATGCCCAGCGTGTTCCAGCGCATGCCAGCAACATTCCAGAAAGAGCCGCTGTTGTGGATCGAGGATCTGCGCTTCACGCGGAGTGAGCTGAAAAAATTCGGCATCAAATTGCGAAATGCCATCCAAACAAAACCCAGAGCGAACGTAATCTCTATCGGCCAGCTGTTTCTCTGCCACCCCATTTGCACGCAATGTCGCATCATCAAAGTACGTGATGCTCTCCTGTCCATGACAAAGATTTTGCCAAAACGCGGCAAGATCAGGCGCACCGGGGAACCGACCACTCATACCAATAATGGCAACTTCATTACCGTTCAGTTGAGACACAGGATACTTCCTCTGGTAAGTTGTATTATAACCATCCCTTAACTTTAAGTTTAAAAAAACTACAATTAATCAACATAAAAATAAAGGATTTTTATATAACATTTATCGTGTTATTTATTAAAATACTCATATAAAAGGGAAAAAATAAAAAACCAGATAGTTAGGATGCTATTAAATATAAATTAACCTTATGAAATAAAATCTAGCGCATCATCCCTACTTAACAATCATTAAAAAAATATTGCGCTGCTTTTGGGTCGAATTTCTGATTCTTTTGCTAACAATCATCGCAACGGTGTTTGTATTCTTCTACCAAAGCCTGCCTGAGACCGAAGGTACGGTTAGGTGACAAACATTGAACAGCCAGATAGCGCTGGCACGTGACATAGACAAGACGTTGTTATTTAGCACCTTGGTAATTATTCAATGAAAGCCGTGAGGACATAATGAAAATTGAGCAATTGAGTACGCTATCGGAAAGCCGTGATGAATTAGTGACCTTATTGAATGATTGTGTGGAAAGTGGTGCGTCCATCGGCTTCCTTGCACCACTGGAAGCCGGTGAAGCAGAACGTTACTGGCAGGGGGTTGCCGCCGATCTGGCAGAAGGCGGTCGTACGTTATTGATTGCACGTGAAGCAGGACGCATCGCAGGCGCAGTGCAGATTAGCTATTGTCCAAAGAAAAACGGCATCCACCGTGCTGAAGTGGAAAAACTGATGGTGCATACGGCATTTCGCCAGCGCGGCATTGCGCAGCAATTAATGGCTGAAGTGGAGCGTCAGGCACAGGCTCATCAGCGCACCTTATTGGTTCTGGATACTCGCACCAATGACACCGCTTCCATTTTGTATCGTAAATTAGGCTATCAGGAAGCGGGCCAAATCCCGCAGTTTGCCCGCAGCTCCGCAGGTACACTGGATGGCACAACCTTTTTCTATAAATTACTCGAATAAAGGCGACGTAGAGCATTGGCGAATAGTTTCAACAATCAGGGCCAGCGCGACAAACGCGGTTCAACGCCTCCGGCGTTTGTCCGAGTCTGGCACCACTAATTTAAAAAACTATCCTACATTAACTGTATTTATCCAGAAAATCGCTGCGTCTTCGTTCGCCTTAAATCTCAGCCTCTAAAAACGCGATAAATGCTCTTACCTTTGAATTCAGTGCCGAACGTTCATTGACACAGGCATAGATATTCATCGGTAAAGACTCTATGCGGTTACCGTTACCGTGGTCTGCGCAGAACAAAGGCGTGAGTTGACCACTGTCTATCAACGGCTGAGCAACAAAGCTTGCCAGACGAGTAACGCCGCCTCCGTTTGCTGCTATTTTTGCAATAATATCAATATCATCACTGATAAATTTAGGGTTGAGCTTCACGTTAACAGGTTGTCCGTTGACCATGAATGTCCAGGGAAGAAAACGTCCATCTGTGGGATAGCGGAAAACCAGACAGGCGTGCTGGCTGAGTTCTTCGGGTGTCTGAGGGATGCCCGCACGATCCAGATAGGCCTGAGCCGCGCAGAATATAAAGGGCAGCGATGCGATTTTTCTGGCAATCAACTGATCGTTCAGTTGTGCCTCGATTCGGATACTGACGTCAACGCCTTCCAACCGATGGTTGACGTTGCGATCGGTACTTATCAGTTCGATATCAATATCGGGGAAAGACGCTTTGAAAGCAGGCATCAGTGGAGCGATAACGTACCGACCAAATGCGGCAGTCGTCGCGATGCAAAGCGGACCTTGCAGTTTGGTTTCACTCGCAGCAGCCTGTGAAGCGAGCTCGATGTCATGTGGAATATGACGTACTTTCTCGAAATAACGTTTACCGTTTTCGGTTAATGTCATGCTACGGGTGGTGCGCGATATCAGGCGCACACCCAAATGTGTCTCAAGCCGGGAAAGGCTCTGGCTTACCGCCGCTGGACTCATACCTTTAGCTCGTGCTGCCGCGGCGATACTGCCGTTTTCCACCACGCGGATAAAATTGCTAATCAGCCCTAACACATCCATCTTATCCTCAACGCTTGATTCGTTACTTTTATTTAATAATGATTAAAGCATAGCTGCTCTACTACCATCTTGGTTAGCTTGATAGGTTAGCAACCGTTTCACTCACCGTTGTTAACCAGGATAACTTGATGACTAATGCTGTTACTAAAAATACCCCGAAATTCCGCTTCCCTAAGCACACTTCACCCTACGTATTTGCTCTTTATATGGCGACCATCATGGCATTTCTGATGTGTCTGGTCATCATTCTGGCCGAATTTGGAATGGGGCCACATTACATGGAAAATGTGATGAATGCCTATCAGGTTGCCATGCCTGCCGCTTTTGTTTGCATACTGATTGTCCGCCCTATTGTTACCCGGTTGGTAGGCTTGACTGTTCACGGTCACTGAGCTATTCAATACGCCATTTCGTTCTCCCACATTAAGCTTGCGAGCCCGCCTTTCGCTCCTCACCGACTATCAGGCTGAGTCATGCTGTAACATAGAACACTGCCATCATTATTGATGGCACATCTATGTTATCTGTTCGCCTTAAAACCGCTCGCCAACGAGCACATCTTACGCTTGAGCTTGATGCGGATGTTCGTGCCAAGGTACTACGCAAATATGCCAGTTTCCTCAGCACCTATGCTCGAACGAACGAAAATGGCGATATCCACTGGAATAAAGCCGATATGCAGTTGGCCTATGACCTGATGGTTGAGGCCTGGCAAGTTGACCTTCCTGAATCACACCCGGATGAAGGTGCGCTTGATACCTTAGTAAGCTGCATCAATTTTGCCGGTATCGAAGATAGCTTTAATTTGATGCCAAAATTTCTGGAACGCTGTCAGGCATGGGCAGATTCAGCGTATGAAACCACTATCGCGGCGCTCGCCAGCAAATTTGGTTTCTATGGCATCGCTCAAGGGCAGTTCGATAGCGATGCCTTACTCGCCCGTTGTCGCACCATCGAATCCGATGTCAATTTTGGTCAAGCTGCTGCCAACCTGTTCGAGTCCGTTTCCGAAGAAGCAGGCGTCTTTCTATTACACGAAGCGGCAAGTTGGGGCGAGGTGTCTTCCATGGCCTCACTCGGTGATCTCTATTCCGGTTACCTCTCCCGTATGTACGGCCGCGATGCTTCACCTTATGAAGATCACGAAAAATCACGCTATTGGAAGAACGTGTCGGCGGAGAAAGGCCATGTCGTTAGCATGTATAACGTGGCCTATAATCTGGTCAATGAAAATGACACGCTGACGCCGGAACAATATCAGCGAGTGAGTAAACTGCTGTTCAGCGTACTGCGTAGCCCTAACCTGGGCAGAGAAGTGTGGGAACGCTCAGCAAGGGTATTGAGTACGCACTTACTGTTTAGTGATATTCCTGAAGATCAGCAGCGCTGTGTGGATGAGGTCCTTCCCCTATTGTGGGACGACGAAATGGATGAAAACCGCGACTATGCAGCGGCCTACTATGCGTACGCTTTCCGCAACGGCGCGGGCGTGACCCAGAATAGCTATCTGGCTAAAGTGTGGATCGATCGCGCATTGGAAATTACCCCCGACAGCCAGTACAACCAAGACCGCGCGAACGAAATCTATCAACGGGGCGGTATGCTGGGTGGCGTCCGCGCGAAGATGGGCTTCAACCGCGATAAAGCGCAAATGGATGCACGTGGACGCGCTATCACGTTTGGCGATGACGCCCATCAGGAGCACCAGTAAACCGCGACTTCCCCCTTCTCATCATGCTGTTTTATATAAAATAATATAGCGATGGGACAGGGGGATGATCGTTACCCGGCGTAAAAAATTATGCTGAGGAGATAGCAGGCTTAGGATGAGCCGCATGGACGCGGCGAAAGCTTGCGCCACGTCGGGAACGTGTCGCAAGCGGTCCGTTAAGCCTGATACCGACGAAGGCATCGCGCAGCGACATAATTTAGCCGGAAGCCAGGGTTCACAGGGCGACGGCAACTGAGCCGCCCTGTGTCGGGCGCGTGCTACGAGGTAGCATGAAAATCGCGGTATTGTGGCGCACGAAACCTTATCCGTATTCACATAGAATGTGACTAAAAAGCCGCTCATCGCGGAGAAATCGCGGCATCATGTTACTCGGGCAGCAGCGCTGCCCCTCTTACGGTCAGACGTCCGTAAGGCGTTTGCGATCCACTTTACCGCTGCCGGTTTTCGGCAGCTTGTCGAGTACCACAATGCGCCCTGGCACCATATAAGCCGGTAAAAACTGATGCAGCTGTTTGCGCAGCGCCAGTTTGGTCATCTCTGAGCCCGGTTTATATTCCACGTAGCCAACCAGCACAGCGTCATCTCCTTCTCCCTGAAGTTTGACGGCCGCATCCTGCACGTGTTCGATCTGCTTCAATTGCGCCTCGATCTCTCCTAGCTCGATGCGAAATCCTCGTAATTTCACCTGATCGTCGAAGCGACCAAGATACTGATAACGATCGTCCGCCAGCAGCCGGACTTTGTCGCCGGTGCGATACATTCGCTGACCAGACTCCACCTGCTGAATAAAACGATCCTGCGTCAGATCGTCACGCTGCCAATATCCGCTACTCAGCGCTTCACCGAGAATGCACAGTTCGCCAACCATCCCTTCCTCTAACGGATGGCGATCGTCATCGATCACCACGTGCTGGTAGCCCGCCAGGGTGTTGCCCAGCGCGACCGTGTGTTGGTTCTCCAACGCGGCTCCATCGATCTGCGCCATCTGCGACCAAATTGTCGCTTCGGTTGGCCCATAGCAATTCCATAGCGTCCTGCAACGACTAACCAGACGCTGCGCCAGTCGCAGATCCAGCGCTTCGCCGCCGCACAGCGCGACCAAATCGGGTTTACCCTGCCAGCCCGCTTTGAACATCATGCGCCAAAACGCGGGCGTGGCCTGCAATACGTTGATGTCCGACCGAGCCTGCAAATACGCCGCGACCGCCTGCGGATCTTTATATTCTTCATGTGTGGTCAGATGCAGCACACCGCCGACCCACAGCGGCGCAAACACTTCCAGCATGGAGATATCGAACGCCAGCGTGGTAATCAGCAACCAGTTGGTTTTATCCGTTAAAGCCAGCCGCTCTGTGCTGGCATGAATAAAGGTTTGCAGCGCCCGCTGACCAATCACAACGCCTTTCGGTTTCCCCGTCGAACCGGAGGTAAACATCATGTAGGCCGCCGTTTCCGGTCCACCAACTCGCGATAACTGTACGCTTGCCGTGGAATCACTGGCTGCATACGGTAAATCGCAGAGGTTCAATATCGGGCAGTCAAACGCCAGCGAGCCACCGGTATAACCGTCCTGCAAGACCGCCGCTAATGCCGCCTCCTGCTGAATCGCCTGTAACCGTTCCCCCGGAAAATCCGGCTCCAGCGGCACAAACGTTACCTGAGAAAACAGGCAGGCCAGCAGCGCCGCCACCGTGTCAGGCTGACGACTTAGGTGCAGCCCCACGCGCTGACCGGCAGTCACCCCCTGTGCAGCCAGCGCCTGTTGAATCAGCGCCACGCGTTGCAGCAGTTCCCGATAGCGAATGTCGCGCGCCTGAAAGGCAATCGCCACGCCATCCTGACGCGCTTCCTGCGTAAGGCGCGCCAGCAGTTCATCGTGCAGCGCGTGCGTCGTCGCCTGATGCGGTAACGGCACCACCCGCGGACTAAGACGAATCTGCGCCAGCCGTTCCCAGCGTGCGGTCAGTAGACCATCAAGTAGCTGTGTGAAATGGCGTGTAATGCGCTGTAACTGCCGATTATCGAACTGTCCGTCAGGTGCGGTCAGAATGACCCAATCGTTTTGAACCTGAACGATCAGCGCCACGTTTTGCGCCACAGCGGGTAACGATGCGATATCCCCCACGATCAGCAGGCTGCTAAACAACGTATGCTGGGTGTCTGCTGTCAGAATCTCTGACGCAGACTGCGGATCGCACGACGATCCCACTGCGGCGATCCACTCGCTAACCAGACGATCGCGCTGTTGAAAATGCGCGATCAACGGCCTCACGTTGTCAGGAAGATCGGCCGTGACGAGCGCCGCACACACTTGCTCTTCACCGCTGTATTTGTACAGTAACCAGCTCCACGCTGCGCTCACCAGCGACGCGGGATAATGCTTAATTAGCTCACTGCTGTGCCGCTGTTCACCGTGTGCGGCTCCCACCCGCTGCCCGAAGGCCGTGGGCTGTTGGATATCCGCCAGCGGTTTCCCTACGGCTTCATCGTTCCCTGTCATGACAGCGTTTCCTCATTGGCGGTAACCCTCGACTGTGCCAGATACCCGCTCAGCGCCTGCGGTGAAGGATAGCGTTGTAATAACGCCACACTCACCGGCTGCGCTAACGCACGACTTAATGCCTGTGCCAGCGCAATACGCTGGAGCGAATCGACGCCACTTTCACACAGCGTCTGCGACCAGAGGCCGGATTCACTGAGTCTCAGCGTCTGCGCCCACACGCGCAGCAGCGATTGAGCAAACGGCGTATCAGGCGGGTTAGTGCGGCTATCCGGCGTGACGGCCTGCTTCACCGCCGCATCGGTCACCTTGTTGTGCGCAACGATCTCTGCTGGCTGCTGCGGCGCACTATTCACCAGCGCTACCACCTCATCACGCCAGCGCATTAGCACCCGCCGCGCCTGCGCGCTGTCCAGCACATCGGCGTCAAACTCGAAGCGCAGCAGCATGCAGCCCACCTGCTCACGCACCACCAGGTTCAGCGGCATCTCGACTTTTTCATAGGCGGCTGAAAACTCGGGATAGAGCCGATGCGGATCGTCAGCGCGTTCGTCACGCTCAGCTTTCGCACCGGGATAGTTTTCATAAATAAACAGGCTGTTGAACAGACGTGAGCGTCCGGCCGTCAGCGCAATCAGCGACTGCGTGGCATGCTGGTTCATCGCCATCAGTTCATTCTGCAACTGCACCAGATGCTGTTGCAGCGATACCGGCTGCTGCCAGCTCAGCGCCAGCGGCAGACTGTTGATGTACAGACCCACGCTGCTCGCCACGTCTTCCACCGGACTTTCCCTACCCGACAGCACGTTACCGACAATACTGACCACATCGCCGGTCGAGCGCGCCAACAGTCGGTGCCAGGCATATTGCGCGATAATACTGTGCGTAACGCCGACTTCACGGGCAAAGGCGGTTAACGTCGCCTGCTCCTGTTCGTTCAGGCTCACGCCGGTGACCTGCGGTTCAACCTGCGTCAAATGCTGACTGAGATCGGCGCGTTTCCCCGCCGCCGCAAACAGCATAGCGACATCGTTCGTCTGCGCCAGCAGCGGCTGCCGCTGCTGCCAGAAAGCGTCGACGGCAGGCTGCTGCGCCACGGCGTGCAGCGCATGATCCACATAGGCACGATCTACCTGAATCGCAGGTGTTTCACCGCGCATCAGCAGCAGATAATCTCGGTGCACCGCACCCAGCAGCTGTGGCCCACTCCAGCCATCGATGATGCTATGGTGACAGCTCAGGATCACCCGATAGTCCTGCTCGTCCACACGGAAACAGGCGATGCGCAACAGCGGCGGCTGCGATAAATCAAATCCGGTGCGTAAATCCTGCTGACGATAGCGCTCGATGACCGCATGCGGATCGGCCTCCTGCGCCACATCCTGATAGTAGAAAGGCAGTTCTGCCTGCTTCACAAGCACCTGTACGCTGGCACATTCACTTTCCAGCGCGGCACGCAGCGCCGGGAAGCGCTGAATCTGGCGCTGCCAGGCCTGACGATAGCCTTCCACATCCAGCGCCTGCGCATAGCGAATCGGCGTTTGCAGATGATAGGCATCATCCTGCGGACAGCGTAGACGGTGATACAACATCGACTGCTGGAGCGATGACAGCGGCAACAAGGTGTCGATGTCATAACGCTGCGACAGGCTGTCGAGCTGCGTCTGGCTCAGATTGACCGCCGGGAAATCGCTGGGGGTAAAGGCCATTCCCTGATGTAGCTGTGCCAGACAGGCTGCCGTCATCGCCCGCAGATTCTCCGTCAGTCGCAGCATCAGGCGTTCACTGTCACGCTGGTTGAGGCAGCCGACCTGACGCAGCGTTAACTGCCCGCCCGTAATGCCGCCGTGGAGACTAATAATCTCCGCCGGTTTATTCTCCGGCGAGACGCAGCAGCCCGGTGCGACGTCTACCGGACGCCACGTGCCAGCAGCCTGAACCGACAGCCCGAGATAGTTGAACACAATCGGCGACAGCGTGAGCGCACTGCCCTGCGGATGATGGTAGCGCAGCGGGTTAAACCCAACGCCTTTATCCGGCACCTGACGCAGCTGTTCCTTGCTGGATTTAATCAGGGCAGCCCAGTCAGGCTTATCTTGCAGGCACACCGGATAGGTGCTGGTAAACCACCCCACCGTACGGCTGACATCCAGCGTCGGATCAATCGCTTCGCGGCCGTGCCCTTCCAGCATGATGCGTGCTTTGTCGCCCCAGCCGAGATCGTTTAAGGTGCGGGTCAGTGCCGCCAGCAGCAAATCGCTCACTTCGGTATTAAAGGCTCGATTGGCCTCACTCACCAGTTGACCCGTGGTTTCCGCATCCAGCGTCAGAATCGCGGCGCTGGCATAGCCTTGCGGATCTTTCGCCGCCAGCAGCGCCGTCTGATCCACGCCGTCTTCCTGCGTCTGCCAGTACGCCAACTGTTCCGCATGCTGTGTGGCGTAGTGATGCAGCGCCGTGCCCCACTGGCGGTAGCTCGACGTTTTCGGCGCCAGCGCTTCACCGAGGTACAGCCGCTCCAAATCGTCAACCAGAATGCGCCAGGACACGGCATCAATCACCAAATGGTGGAAAGCGAGGAACACCGCCGTGTCCGCCTGCGGATGATGCCGCACCAGCGCACACCCCATCGTTCTTCCCTGCGCGGGATCGAATTCACTCTGCAACGCGGTAAACGCCTGTTGCAGGCCATCATCACCAAGCTGGCGATAATCCAGCGTCGACACCACAGGGCAAGGCACATCCGTCAGATAGCGTTGCCCATCGGCATCACAGGCCAGACGCAGCGCGTCATGCTGCGCCATCAACGCCTGCAACATCGTGGTCAGGCGTTCGGTATCCACGTCAGGCAGTTGGATCATCGCCGCCTGATTCCAGTGCTCTGGGCGTACCAGCGGTTGTTCCATAAACCAGCACTGAATCGGCAGCAGCGCGAATTTACCTTCCAGCGTGCCCTGCTCTGCGACAATGCCGGTGTCACGGTTATTCTGTGCCAGCACGCGACATAAACGCCGCACGCTCTTCGCTTCGAAAACGTCTTTCACCGTGCAGACATAACCCGCGCTGCGCAGGCGGGTGGTCAGTTGAATACTGAGAATGGAATCACCGCCTAAGCGGAAGAAATCATCTTCAACGCCCAGCGGCGTATTCAGCACGCTGCGCCAAATCGCCAGCACGTCCGCTTCCAGCGGATTATCAGCTTCGCCGTCCCCCTCGCTGGCTTCTATCACCGGCGGCAACTGTTTCGCATCGAGCTTACCGTTCGGCGTCAGCGGCATATCTTCCAGCAGAATCAAGCGGAAAGGCACCATGTATTCCGGCAGGTGCTTCGCGACATCAATCAACACAGCGGCAGGCTCAGGTGTCGTGCAACCTGCTTTCACCGTGCCATAGGCGACCAGCGCCGGGCGATTCCCCACTTGCGCCACGATGACTTTAACCTGTTTCAGGGACGGACAGACCGCCGCCAACTGTGCCTCGATTTCACCCGGTTCAATGCGATAGCCACGCAGCTTGATCTGCTCATCAATACGGCCACAGTATTCATAGTCACCGTTATTCAGCAGTCTGGCTTTATCACCTGTGCGATAAATGCGCAGCGTCGCCGTGCCGTGTTCGACATTATTCACGTCATTCAGCGTGATGTGTTCAAAGCGGCTGGCCGTCATTTGTGGCTGGTTGAGGTAGCCACGCGCCAGCCCAAGTCCCGCAAGACACAGTTCACCCGGTACGCCCGCTGGACACAGTTGCCCGGCCGCATCCAGAATCAGAGCCTGAATATGAGTAAGCGGTTTACCGATAGTGACAGGCTGGCCTTTGCGCAGCCGGGTACTCAACGCGGTGACGGTACACTCCGTCGGCCCGTACATGTTGTACAGCGCCACCTTATCGGCCCAGTTTTCCACTACGGCATTCGGGCAGGCTTCACCGCCCATGCCAATCGCCTGAATACCATTAACCTGCTGTGGATCGAGAATCGACATCAGCGCCGTCGGCAGGATCAGATGCGTCGCGCCCGCCTGTTCGGCCTGCACAATCGCCCGATCGTTGGGTTCGCCAAACGCCAGCGTGCCGCCGCTGCTCAGCGGCAGCAGCGTCGTCATGTTACCGGCGTCAAACGAGAGCGACATGCAGTTGAACATCGTGCTTTGCGGCGTGAACGCGATGCGATCGCGATGATCGTCCAGCAGATTGATCAGCGAACCGTGTTCGATCATGACGCCCTTCGGCAAACCAGTCGATCCCGAGGTGTAGATCACCTGTGCCAGTTGCTGTGCATGGCGCGGAATGGCTGGCGCTTCATCACCCGGCAGATCGTGCCACTGCGCGACAACCGTAGGATCGGTCAGATCGATGCACTGTTCGGCTGACCACTGCGCCAGCTGCTGCCCATCGCCGCCGAGAATGACGGAAAGATTCGCATCCGTAATGATGTGGCGCAGCCGCTCCGGCGGATAGTCAGGATCCAGCGGCACATAGGCAGCCCCCGCTTTCCAGACGGCCAGCAGCGCAACGACAAAATAGCGATCGCGTTTCGCCAGCACGCCAACCAGCGACTGTTCGCCCAGCCCCTGACGGTGCAGCCAGTGCGCCAGCTGATTCGCCTGCCTGTTCAATTCGGCATACGTCAATGTATCCGTGCGCTGTTCACCATCAAAAGCAATCGCCAGTTTCTGGGGATCGCGCAGCGCCATCGCTTCAATCACGTCAGTTACGGTCAGCTGTGGCTGCGGATAGCTACGCGGCAGTTGCTGACTTTCCGCCAGCACGGCAGCAAACCGCTCCGCTTCCATCAGCGGCAGGTGCCAGACATCGGTTTCCGGTGCCTCAACCACGGCCTCAATCAGCCGGATAAAGCGGTCGGCGTAATACTGGATCGTCTGGCGCTCAAACAGCGCGGTGGCAAACAGCCAGTCCAGCCGCACCTCGCCCATCAGCTCCGTCACCTTGACCGAAATATCGGTCTTGGCAGGCAGCACGGGCGAGGTTTCTTCCGCCGCATCACAACCGGGGATCAGATCGTTGAAATCTACCTTGGCCTGATACACCAGCATCACCTGGAAGATCGGGTTGATCGCGGTGGTGCGATCGGAGCCGATCGCCTCACTCAACGCCTCAAAACGATAGAGCTGATGATCGAAAGCTGACAGATCCTGTTCACGGCAATATTGCAGGTAATCCACGAAGCTCTGGCTGTCCTGCAACTGGGTGCGCAACACGATGGTGTTAACGAAAAATCCAACAACATCTTCGATATCCGGCCGCTCGCGATAGGCCAGCGGCGAGCCAATCACGATATCTTTCTCACCGCTGATACGCGCCAGCATCAGGGAGAATACCGCATGCAGGCCAATGAAATTAGACGTGTTATAGCGCTGGCACAGGCGTTTGAATTTATCCCACAGATCGTTGTTGATCGCGGAGAAGATCACCTCACCACCGCTGTTCTGATGCGCCGGACGTGGTTTATCCAGCGGCAGGCTGTGCACTTCGGGGATCCCCGTCAGCCGCTCAACCCAGAACGGTTTGAATTCGTTGTGGTAATCCAGAAACGAGGCGGAATTAAACCAGTGGGCGTAATCGATATAGTTAAGCTGGGTCGGCTCGACGGGATAAGGCTGGCGATTTTGGCAAGCCAGAAAAGCCGGTTTGAAGTCCGAGAACATATTCTTCACCGACCAGCCGTCGGAAATAATATGGTGCTGGGTGATCATCAGAACGTGCACCCGTTCACTCATCTTCACCAGCCGCACGCGGGTGAGATCGCCCGCCGTGAGATCGAACGGACGGCTGATTTCTGCTTTCACCTGCTGCTGTAAGCGCCCTTCCCGTTCGGCTTCCGGCAACGGCGAGAAGTCATCATGCTGTATCACAAACGGTTGATACGCATCGATACGCTGTTCGCCCTTGCCTTGTTCATTGACCACAAAACGGGTGCGCAGGCTGGCATGGCGCTGCGCCAACGCGTCGAAAGCAAATTCCAGCGCGGCCACATCCAACGGGCCGGTCAGGCGAAAATAGACCGGCATATTATAGAGGTGTGATTGCTCTTCGTACTGCTCGATAAACCACAGCCCGCTTTGCGATGACGACAGCGGGCCAGACGTGGCATTCTGCGGCGTGATGGGATGCTCAAATGCCTGCTGCGCCGTCAGGCAGCGCACGATGGCGTCTTTGTTTTCCTTAATCGTGCGTCCAATCTCTGCCGTGATCGCGTCTTTATTGGACTGCGAAATCAGTTGCCCCTGTGCATTCAACGCCAGACGCACACCCTGCCGTTCCAACTGCTTTAACAGCGTTACGATATCTTTCATGACTTGTCACTCTCTCAGCAAATCAGGCCGTCAGCGTTGCCCCGCCATCCACCACCACGTCCTGCATGGTGATGTGGCTGGCCAGATCGGAAGCCAGAAAAACCACGGTATTGGCAATCTCTTCCGGCTGAGCGATCTTGCCCAGCGGAATCCCCAGTTTGTACTGGTCAGGAAAGCCCGCGATAGTGCGCTGCTCGGCACCGGCGCTGTGCCACATGCCGCGCTGCATCGGCGTGTCCGTCGAGCCCGGCGACACCAGATTGCAACGCACGCCGTAAGGTGCCAGCTCCAGACCGGCACAGTGAGACAGGCTGGCGAGCGCCGCTTTCGACGCGCAGTACGCCGCCATTTGCAGGCGGGGCACGTGTGCAGCATTGGAGCCGACGCAGACAATCGCGCCACGGCGCTGCTGTTTAAAATGCGGCACCAGCGCGTTCAGCAGATAAAACGCGCCAGAGGCATTGACGTTGATGCACTGGTGCCAGTCGTCCACGCTCAGCGCATCGATGTCACCCAGGCGCAGAATCCCGGCGGCATTGACCAGAACGTCAAGCCCGGTTTCCGCCAACTGCTGGCGACACACCGCCGCCACGCTGTCCGGCTCGCTGATATCCAGCGTCACGCCGCGGAACGGATAATCGTTATGTCGGAATGCGCGATCAAAGCCGATCACGTTCGCGCCCAGCGCGACAAACTGGCAGGCAATGCTTTCGCCAATACCGCTCGCTGCACCGGTGACCCAGACAGTCTTGCCGCTGAAATCAAACTGAAGAGGTTGTGCCTTGTTCATCATTTTCCCTACCACACCATTTCCACGCTGTTCTCATCCTGTGACAGCCTGTCGTCCAGATAGCGGCAGAAGTCGCTGAGCTGGGGATGATCGAACACATCAGATACTTTGATGCTGACGGAAAATTCTGCGGCCAGGCGATTGACGATCTGGATGGTCTGCAATGACTGCCCGCCCAGTTCGAAGAAATTATCCCGCGATTGGATCCCCGACACGCCGAGGATCTGTTGCCAGATTGCGCTAACCCGGTTCTCGGTTTCACTCGCTAACGCCTGCGCAGGTGCCTCATCGCGGTATTCCGCCAATAGCCGTTTGCGATCGACTTTGTTAGAACCGGTTTTCGGCAACTGGCGGAAGGCGCGGTAATCGGTCGGAATCATCGCAGGTGGCAGTACGCTACTCAGGCGTTGCTTCAGCGCACGAGCGTCGATCTCGCCCGCTTTTGTGGCGACAAACGCCACCAGACGCCGCACGCCGTTCGGGTAAACAATGCCCTGTACGCAGGCTTCATCAACGTCCGGCTGCGCCAGCAGATGGGCTTCGACTTCCCCCGGCTGGATCCGGTAGCCGCTGATTTTAAATTCGTTATCCATACGGCCGAGGTACAACAGCTGTCCTTTTTCCCGCCGAACTCTGTCACCCGTGCGATAAGCCGGAAGATCTTGATCGCCCACGGCAATATGAGTAAACGCCGCGTGTTCTGTGCCGATGTAACCTGCCGCCAGCGTTGGCCCCAGTAGCACCAGTTCCCCTTCCGCCGTTGGGCGATCGCCTGCCGCCAAAATCAGCGCGTTGACGCCCGCCAACGGTAGACCGATAGGAAGCTGCGCCACGTCGGCAGACTGCGTTTGCAGATCGCAACTGGTCGCGACTACCGTGGTTTCGGTTGGGCCATAGGTATTGATTAAGCGCAGCGTATCCGGTGCATGACGTTGCCACTGCGCCAGCTGTTCGGGGTACACCGCTTCACCGCCGATGATGATGGCACGCAGTGCGGAAGGCATGGCTAGCGTGCCGGTTTTCAGCCCTACCACCCATTCATTCCAGAATGCCGTTGGCAGATCGAGCAGCGTAATCGCCTGCTCTTCGACCTGTTCGACAAAGGTCGGTATCGACTCCAGCATCTCGTCGGTGCGCAGCACCAGCGTCGCACCGCTGGTCAGCGTGGCAAAGATCTCTTCGATGCTGGCATCAAAGTTAAACGGGGCAAATTGCAGCACGCGATCCGCCGCACGCAGGCCATAGCGCTGACGTGCCGCCGCCGTGAAGTGATCCAGCGCGCTGGCACCGATCTCCACACCTTTCGGCAACCCGGTCGATCCCGATGTGAACATGACATAGGCAATCTGTCCGTCTCTCGCTTCCACTGGCGGCAGCAAGGCAGCCTGTGCGTTGGATGACAGAAGATGCCCCGCCAGCACGATCTCGCCGGAAAAGACCGACGCCAGACGATGCTGGTAGTCCGCCTGCGTGACGATCGTATGCAGATCGGCAATCTGGATGATGTGCTGCTGACGTTCACGCGGCTGTTCAGGATCGAGCGGCACATACACCGCACCGCACTGCATCACGGCCAGCAGGCAAATGATGGTTTCAGGGCTACGGTTCAGCATGATGCCGATGCGTTCGCCGGGCTGAATGCCGCGTTCATGCAGCGCCGCGGCAGCCTGGCCGCTCAGATCCAGCAACTGCTGATAGCTGTACTGCCGATCGCGCTGCGTCAGCGCCAGATGGTTCGGGTTTTTACGCGCCTGCTTGGCGATCGCCGTCAGAACCGGCTCAACGAACGGTTCAGGCTCGCGGCTGGTAATCAGCGCCAGTTCGCGTTCTTCACGCAGCCAGCGACCCAGCAGCTCGCCGCTAGTCTGCTGCGGCTGTGCTAACCAGCGTTGAAGCAGCGTGAACAGGGTTTCTTGCAGGCTGGCAAGCGCTTCCGCACTGTAACAGGCTGGGTTAGCATCAAAATCCAGCACCGGTGTGCCATCCGGTTTGAAATGGATCTCGATCGTCAGATCTTCTACTGGCCCGGCGCTAAGATTCAGCGTGCTGGACGACAGCGATCCGTAATTGAGCGGATGATCGAACGGCATGATATTGATCAGCGGACCGAAGAGGCGCTGTTCGCCGCCGACGCGATTCAGATCGCGTCGTAAATGCTCATAGCGATAATGCTGATGCCGACGCAGCGTACGCTTGGTACGGGCAACCTGCTGCGCCAGTGTGACAAAATCCGCCTGCTCATCCACCTGAATGCACAGCGGTACGATATTCATCTGCATGCTCGGCACCGTCAGCGAAGCGGAACCGATACGGTTCATCACCATCATGCCGAACGTCAGCCTGTCGCTGCCGGACACCAGCTTGAGGTGCGTCGCCAGCATCGCCAGAAACAGATCCGGCCAGCTGATTTTATTGCCTTCACACAGCGCCGTCAGCGGCTGCCAGATATCTGCTGGCAACACGCTGCTCTGGCGCAAAAAACGTGCCGCGATCGGGGCTTTTTTCTCGCTGAAACTGGCCGGCTCCGGCATTGTGTTCAGCGTTTCCAGCCAGAAATCACGCGCCTGCGCCGTCTGCCCGCTGGCATCACGCTGCTGTTCTTCTTCCAGCACCGCGCTGAACGGGCCGAACTCCGCCACCGCCACGGGTTGTCCCGCCGTCAGCGCGGTGTAAATCTGGGCGATTCGCTGAAACAGCATGGTGGTGCCAAAACCATCCAGCGCAATGTGGTGAACGCAGCTGTAGAGAAAATCACGTTTTTCACCGCACAGCAGCGCAAAGCGGCAGGGTAGTCCGTTCAGCAAATCCAACGGCTGGGCGATTTCCTCGCGCGCCCACTGGCGTATGGTTTGCTCTTCATCCGTCATCGGCGCGGGTAGCAGTTCTGCAATCGACAGCACGCCGACAGGCGCCGGTAACGGAGAAGCCACAAAGCCAACCTCCGGCTGATCGACCTCTTTCCCCTCGACTTCGACAAACTGGCAGTACAGGCACTCGCACTCCATGACTGCCTGACGGATCGCGCTTAGCATGGCTTCAACATCAACCTTGCCATCGAACGCGATGCACTCCGCCGTGTTGAACGTCGCCTTATCATCGTTCAGGGCGTGGCCTAACCATAACCCACGCTGCGCAACGCTCAACGGCTTCATAATGCGGCTCCCTGCTGCTTTTCGATCAACGCCCACCAGGCATTCAGACTGGGGTTACGAGCCAGATCGACAAAGCTCAGCGTTACACCCTGATTGCGCCATTCGGTCAGCAGCGCCATCATGCGCACCGAATCCAAACCATAGTCGATCAGGTTTTCATCTTCATCGAACTGATCTTCGTCTTCGTCGATCAAGGTCAGCAGGTGCGCTCTCAATCCTTGTTTCGTCAGTGCCTGTGCCATTTTTGCTCCTGTGAGTTCTGCCGTGCTAACCACCCGTCCAGCGCGCGTCGCCACATATTTCAGCGCCATCTGGTGTTCCTGAAGTGAGAAATCCGCCACCGCATCGCCGACCATGAACGGCTTGATGTCACGCATGAAGGCATCCGTTGCGGTAATCATGCAGCCGATATGCCCGTAAACACCGCAGATAATCAGCTGATCTTTACCCATTTCCTTCATCATCGGTTCCAGCGGCGAACGGTGGAATGCGCTGTAGCGCCACTTCACCAGCACCGTGTCGTGCTCATCCGGTGCCAGCGCGCTGACAACACGCTGTTTTTCAGGATGATTATTCAGCCCTGCGCCCCACATGTCGTTCAGCAGCGCCCGGTCGGCCGCGCTTTGTGCATTCGGCTGCGCGGTATACACCACCGGAATCCCCTGAGCTTTGCAGTAGGTTCGCAATGCCACAATGTTCTCAATCAGCTGCTGCGCCAGCGGGCTGTCCGCGCCATAGAAATTCACGAAATAGTCCTGCATGTCGTGAATCAGCAGCACCGCGCGTTCAGGTTCAAACGCCCAGGAAACTTTGTTTTCTGGGAAATCCTGTGCGCGCGGCAGGGGATAAGAAGCAATAGAAGGGATTGCCATCACAAAATCCTTATTTATTTTGAGTGCTAAGTTGGGTCTGGATGCGCTGACGGAGTGATTTCTTATCAATCTTGCCGACCGGTGTGACGGGCAAGGTGTCGATCATTTCGAAACGATCCGGCAGTTTGAATTCAGCAATACCCTGATTACGGAGATATTTTCTTAACGTAATGGCTTTCAGCGAGGGATCGCTGACCACCAGAAAAGCACAGCTCTTTTCGCCCATAATGGGATCGGGCATGGACACCAGCGCGGCATGGAGAATGCCGTCATGCTTGAGCAGCAGGTTTTCGATCTCCTCGGCGGCAATCTTTTCACCGCCGCGGTTAATCTGATCTTTTTCCCGCCCGACCACGCGCAAATAGCCATCCTCGGTCATCTGCACCACATCGCCAGAATGGTAAAAACCTTCGCTATCGAAAGCGCGCGCGTTGTGCTCCGGGCTGCGGTAATAGCCACGGAAGGTATACGGGCCGCGTGTCGCCAACAGACCCGCTTCGCCTCGCGGCACCGGATTGCCGTCGATGTCCAACACCTTCACTTCATCGTCTGGGCTCATCGGATAGCCCTGCGTGGTGAAAGTGTGCTCATCGCTGTCGTCCAGTCGGGTGTAGTTCACCAACCCTTCCGCCATCCCAAGCACCTGCTGTAGCTGACAGCCCAGCACCGCCGGAATACGACGAGCAACCGTTTCACTCAGCTTCGCGCCGCCCACCTGCAAGATCTTCAGGCTACGCAGCGCGCCACCAAACTGTTCGGCGGCCTGAATCCACAGCGCGGCAGCGGGCGGCACCAGCGAGGTAATATCGATCTGATGGCGTTCGATCAGCGGGAAACAGGTCATCGCCCCCGGATCCGGTGCCAGCACAACACGTCCGCCGGCGTAGAACACGCCAAGCGAACCAGGCGAGCTTAACGGGAAGTTATGTGGAGCAGGCAACGCGCATAGATAGCGGGTGTGTGGCGTCAGCTCACAAATTTCCACGCTGCGGCGTACGCTGTAGTAATAATCATCATGAGTGCGGGGAATCAGCTTCGGCGTACCGGTACTGCCGCCAGAAAGCTGGAAGAAGGCAACCTGCCCTGACGCGGAAGGCTGATACTGGCGGGTTGACGTGTGCGGTTGTAGCCAGTCTGTCAGACTGTGCCCCAGCGAACTGTCGCCGAGCATCACCACCGTTTGCAGACGAGGAACCTGCGTTTGTAGCCGATCCAGAAACTCACCGTTGCCAAACAGCGGGTGTTCAGCCGAGGCGATCAGCAAACGCGGTTCGATCTGCGTAGCATACGACAGCAGCTCCAGCTTGTTATGGCTGAACAAGGCGTTTACCGGTGCGACGCCCATTTTTAGCAAGGCAAAAAAGGTCAGATAGAACTCTGCCACGTTCGGTAACTGCACCAGCGCCGTGTCGCCGCAGCGCAGGCCGCTTTCCGTCAGGCGCGATGCCAGCGCGGAGGACTGTCGATCCAGCTCCCGATAGCTCCACTGACGCTCGCCACACACGACCGCAACGGCGTCAGGTTGCGTCGACAGGTGACGTTCCCAGGCATCCGTGAGCGGCAGGCCAACCCAGTACCCCTTGTCGCGATAACGCTGTGCCAGTTCCTCCGGCCAGGGCGTAAATTCAATGCTCATAGTCCATCCACACCTGAGTTAAGCCCAAACGCATTCAACATCGTGTTTAATTTGGCGGCGGTTTCAGCCCATTCATCCTCGGGGACTGACGCCTCAACAATACCCGCACCAGCAAACAGGCGGACGTTATTGTTTTTGATCGTGCCGCAGCGAATGGCTATCGCCCATTCGCCATCGCCGTTGGCATCACACCAGCCGACAATGCCGCTGAATACGCCGCGATCGTGCGGTTCCAGTTCAGCAATCAGTTGGCGCGCTTCCTGCGTGGGGAAGCCACACAGTGCGGGGGTAGGATGGAGCTGACAGGCGATTTGAAGCGCCGTCATCTCCGGGTTCGCCAGTTCACCGCGGATAGCGGTAGACAAATGCCACATGGAAGCGGTGTGCATCAACGAAGGACCTGATGGAATCGTTAATGACGAACACAGCGGCATCAGGCGTTGGCGGATGTCATCCACTACCAGCTTATGTTCGTGCTTGTCTTTGCCAGAATTCAGCAGGCGCTGGCTGTTCAGGTAATCCAGATGCTCATCGTTCATCCGTCGCGCCGATCCCGCCAGCGGATTAGAGACAATGACGTTCCCCTGCTTGCGCACTAGCAGTTCCGGACTTGCACCCAGCAACACCGAACCATCCGGCAGCGGCAGGGAGAAGTGGTATCCGCCAGCGTTCTGCACCATCAGGTTATTGAGGATCGTTTGCGCCTTAACGGGGCTCGTCAGCTCAATGTCCAGAATGCGTGACAGCACCGCTTTGCTCAGTTCACCATGGCGGAACCGCTCAACGGCCTTTGCCACGATGGACTTAAACTGACATTCGTTCGGGACGCTGTTTAACGTTAGTGCGGTAGGGCCCGCCGCCGTGTGCTTACGGGCACGGCTGACAAGTTCAGATTTCGTCGTAACGGTATAACTTTCAGGGATATAGAGACAAGACGGTTGCGTAGTATCAAAGGGAATGGCCCCCACCACAATAGGCAGCGACTGCCCTGCCTGACGCGCCCGTTGGAACGCCTGCGCGATTGCAGGACTAAGCCCGTCATCGTGAGAGCCTTGAGCACAAACAGGGGACGAAATACGTTCGAATAAGCCGGAAGTAGACAGGCTACGGTGTTCCGATGCATATAAAAAAGCGGTCTGTTCAGAGTAAGTTAGCCCGCTAAATGTTTCAGCTTCTGTAATCAGTGTATCCACAAGACGGCTCCTGCGCTCGCAAATTAAATACCAATGATTATTAAAATCATTATCATTTATATTAAGCGCAGTTAAATTACACTGAAGTAACGTGTTCGGTCAATCCTTCCACAGAATGGTTATTCACTCCGATTAATTAGGGGTTATATTGATGTTAATCAATTTTTTTGTGCATGTTTCATAACGGATAATGGTTAGCAACGAGAATGTATTGATTATAAAACCCACATCACAAATGATAATGAAAATACTTATCATTCATTGTCAGAAAAATTAAGCTGCGCTAGACTGCGCAAATATTTTACTAATCATGTCTAAATGTGAGCCCGTCATGGATGAAAGCATGTACCGCCCGCACACCCGATCCGTTGTGCATCTGGCGCTGCTCATTAACATGCTTTCCCTCGGTAGCCTGATGATGGTGATGCCGCTAGGCCCCGATTTCATCAGCGCACTGTCTATGGATGCCAAAAACATCGGCTACATTAGCGGCGGTGCAACGTTTGCCTCCGCCATTGTCGGCTTCCTCGCCGCTCCCTATCTGGACAGATTTAACCGTAAACATGCTCTAATCGTGCTGCTAACGCTGCGTTTTGGCCTGACGGCAGCCTGCATGTTTGCCACCAGCCAAACCCATCTTTTAGTGTTGTTTATTCTGGCGGGCTGCGTGGCTGGGCCAGCATCCGGGGTCTTAATGGCGGCGGTGGTCGATATTGTGCCAGCCAACGAGCGTGGAAAGCAGTTGGCCTATGTCGGCATGAGTTTTTCACTTGCGGCCATCGTCATCATGCCACTGTCGCTGGAGTTGGCTCACCGTATTAACTGGCAAGCACCGTTTTATATTTTCGGCCTCGGCGGCCTGTTGCTGGTGTTGTTGGTGCTGTGCCTCTTTCCTTCCATGCCACCCACGCACCGGGTTCAGCAAAGTCGTGTTTCGCCCACCACGGCACCCACGTCTGTATTACATGATCTGTTAGCATCCCCCCTTTTCCTGTTGGGGCTGACGGTCATTTCGCTGCAAATGTTCGGGCATTTCCTGCTGATTCCCCATTTTTCCAACTACTTTCAGTTCAATCTGGCTTTCCCGCGGGATGATATTTCCCTGCTTTATCTCTGCGGTGGGCTGGCAAGTATGGTGACCATGCAACTGTGCGGCAATCTGTTGGATCGAGGATATGCCAGCCGGACGATTGTCGTCACGACGCTGCTGCTGGCCGTTGTAATTCTCTGCGGTTTCGTTTTGCCTTTTTCACTTTCCCTGTATCTGGTGTTCACCCTGTTCATGGCGCTCAGTGCAGCCCGCTCCAGCAGCACGCTGGCAATTACCGCAGGTATTCCGCTGCCGCATCAGCGCGCCGCGTTCATGTCCTATCAGGGAACCGCAGCCAACGTGGCATCAGGGCTTGCCAGCGTTGCTTCTGCCGCTTATCTAAGCACCTCCGTTGAGGGAAAAATTAACGGATTCTCGCAGCTCGCCATCGCCAGCACCGTATTTGCGCTAGCCGCCATGCTGCTGACAATGCGCTTAATTCCGCAATTGGCTGAACGCAGCCGAAAGATGGCCGCACGCCAAACGGTACAGGCTACACAGCAATAAACCGAGTGGGTCAGCAATACACGTAACACAGCACGTTTACGGGGATATTTTTCTACATTTGATGGGGTCTTTGACATGCAGCTAAAATCGGAAAACCGTTTTTCACATCATCCTTTCCCACACAGCAAGGTGTATCGCGCCCTGCTGATGACCGGGTTACTCGCACTGCCTGCGTTCGCACAGGCAGAAAACGCGGCAGATGAAAAAATCGTCGTGACAGCAACACAGACGAAACACACGACGCTAAGCGCCCCCGCCAGCGTCTCTGTCATCACTCATGCTGAACTGGAAAAGATGTCGGTGAATAACGTTTCCGACGCGGTGAAAAAGCTACCGGGTATTAATATCAACCCGTCTACCAGCTATGGCCGTAACGAAATCAAGATCCGTGGCATGAAAGCAGACTATACCTTGCTGCTCATCAATGGCCGTCGAGTCAATTCCCGCGATGCGCTGGCTGGCAACATGGGGAATGATTTCGATCTGAGTGCGATTCCCGTTTCTGCGATCGATCGCGTAGAAGTGATCCGTGGGCCGATGTCCTCGCTGTACGGTGCCGATGCACTGGGCGGTGTCATTAATGTCATCCTGAACCAACCAACTAACGAAATCAAAGGTGAAATTGGCTATAACTTTGAAGCGCCAACGGAAGGCTCTGGCGGCGATCATAACCGCCTGAATGGCTATATCAGCGGGCCACTGGTAGAAAACACGCTACTGGGGAGCCTCCTAGTCGATGGCGGAAAACGTGACGCCTGGAAAACAGAACAGTCCGTTAATCAGAATACCGATGCGCTGGAAAAACGTGATAATTACAGTGTGATGAGCAACCTGACGTGGTTAATCGATCCGCAGCAGAGCCTGGACTTCGACGCCACCTATTCCAAAGACGACCGTGACGTACATTGGAATAACTACGGCACGGCAGTGCGTAACATTCAAAAAATGGAGCGACTGGGGCTGGGATTAACGCACAACGGCAGTTGGGATAACGTCGACACGCGCCTGCGCTATTTCTATGAGAATGTGGAATTGATGGATAATTCCCAACTCAATAATGGCAAAGCAGACATTACGCAGGACAACCATACCGTTGACGGACAGGTCTCCGGCTATCTGGGCGACCATTTGCTGACAGGTGGCGGAGAATACCGCTTAACTTCACTGAAACACAGTATGAATCTGCCCAACGGCACCATTGACGTAAGTCAGGGCGCACTCTTCCTGCAAGATGAATTCAAGCTAGCCGACCTGGCATTAACCTTTGGCGGACGTGTCGATAAGCATGAGACGTACGGAACGGAATTCAGCCCACGCGCTTATGCCACCTATAACCTCACCGACAACTGGGTGGTAAAAGGCGGCGTTAGCAAAGCGTTTAAAGCCCCTTCTATTGCGCAGTCATCTGAATCGTATGCCATCGCCGCCTGCCGTGGCCGTTGCCAAACCGTTGGTAACCCAGATTTGAAGCCTGAAACATCCATCAGCTATGAAATTGGCACCGCTTATGAGGCCGAACGCTTCGGCGCGGGCGTTACGCTATTTAATAACGATATTAAAGACATGATTCAGGTTCAGACCTGGGACAGAGTCGCGACGCGCCTCACCTACGAAAACGTGAATAAAGCACGAATTCAGGGAATTGAAACCTCGTTCTGGGTCGATCTGACAGATGACCTGAACTGGACGACCAACTGGACCATCGTCGATGCCGAAGACCGCACCACCAAAATGCGTCTGAAGCAAACTCCGAAAAATACGGTTAACACGCAGTTGAACTGGCAGACGCTGGATAACTTATCAACCTATATTTCTTACCAGTACACGGGTAACCAGTATCTGTTTGATAAAGAAGTCAGTAAGACACGCGGCTTCAACACCGTGGATATCGGTGCGACCTATACACCCGTTAAAAACGTGGATCTGAAACTGGGTCTTACTAACCTGACTAACGAAAAACGGGACTATGTCGCTACCAACAACGACTACTTCCTATCTGGACGGACGGTGTACGGCGGCGTGAGCTATAAGTTCTGATCAATGACTCTAGCCCGCTAACGCGGGCTTTTTTAGCAGCAGATAAAGGTGGTGACGTCGTACTCTCTGAGCAGATACGCGCCTTTAAAACGACGCCCCGCGTAAAACGTCGGAGTGAGATCCGTCAGCAGCTCCAGCTCGAACTCACGTTTGGTGATATCCAACGCCACCAGCCGGGCATCCAGAAAATCAAAGTAGTGCCTGACCTGTGGATAAAGCGCTTTGAACAGGCTCTCTTTCGCTGAAAAGCTTACCGTCAACAAGCAGCAGAACGACTCATCTCGTCCCAGAAACCATTGGAACTCTTCGTCACCAATAATGCCAGGCCACAGCGACTGCGCTCGCTCGTCAGAGATAAATCCCTCAATATCCACCCCCACGCACGACACTTCATCGCTACGCAAATGTGCGGCACAGAGAACGCTGTCTTTGTTATGACTGAGCGAACCCGCAATATTTCCCGGCCACTGCGGCGAGCGGTCTTCTCCGCTATGCAGAACAAAATCAGGGTGACCCAGTTTGTTCAACACTTGTTTGGCAACACAGCGACCAGCCAAAAACTCGGCACGTCGTTTCGGTACGGCGCGCTCTAGCGCGTCGGAAAAAGGAATGTTCGCCTCGGCAAAAAGCGAGTCGTCGTAGGCAGACAAATGGAAATGGCATCGTGCAGTAATACCTGGGTAGGCGGCGCCGTCCGTTGCCCGTGGAAAAGTAATCCATTCAACATCATCAATAAAAGCAGAAAGCATGTCGCTCCACTCAG
This sequence comes from Pectobacterium actinidiae, assembly GCF_000803315.1. Lineage (NCBI taxonomy): Bacteria > Pseudomonadati > Pseudomonadota > Gammaproteobacteria > Enterobacterales > Pectobacteriaceae > Pectobacterium > Pectobacterium actinidiae. Next base: position 293,262 of record NZ_JRMH01000001.1, on the reverse strand, counting down.
GCAAGCATATCGCACCCGCATTCAGTAAACGCTGCGCAAGCCACGCTTAAACCCTGAACAATATAGGGATTTAAACGAACAATGGGCGACTTTCGCCGCCCATCATCTCGCTACTGCAAGAATGCCTGGTTACATTTACAGGGCCAGGAAGAACCCTGCGATGCAGGCGCTCATCAGATTAGAAAGCGTACCTGCCGCAACCGCTTTCAAACCAAAGCGGGCAATATCCTGACGCCGAGTCGGTGCCATACTGCCCAAACCTCCAATAAGGATAGCAATAGACGAAAGGTTAGCAAAGCCGCACAGCGCGAACGAAATCACAGCTTTGGTATGATCCGACAAAACCTGCAATCCAGCGGCCTGAACCACATCATCCGCTTTCAGGTATTCACTGAAATTCAGGTAAGCGACGAATTCGTTAACAATCAGCTTTTGCCCAATGAACGAACCCGCAACAGTGGCTTCATTCCACGGAATCCCAATCAGGAACGCAACGGGCGCAAAACACCAGCCCAAGATCAATTCCAGCGACAGCTGCGGGTAGTCAAACCAGCCGCCGATGCCACCCAGAATACCGTTCAGCACGGCGATCAAGGCGATAAACGCCAGCAGCATCGCCCCCACATTCAGCGCCAATTGCATACCGGATGCCGCACCGCTTGCCGCCGCATCGATGACGTTAGCCGGACGATCGTCTTCATCGACAAAGCCAACCATCTTGTCATGGTCGTGCGTTTTTTCCGTTTCCGGCACCATCAGTTTAGCGAACAGTAACCCGCCTGGTGCAGCCATAAAGGACGCCGCAATCAGGTACTCCAGCGGTACGCCCATCTGGGCATAACCTGCCATCACGGCACCTGCAATTGAGGCCAACCCGCCACACATCACCGCAAACAGCTCTGACTGCGTCATGTTGGCAATGTACGGACGAACCACCAGCGGTGCTTCCGTTTGACCGACAAAGATATTGGCCGTCGCAGAGAGCGATTCAGTACGGGAAGTTCCCAACAGTTTCTGCAATCCGCCACCAAGTACCTTGATGACTATCTGCATAATGCCCATATAGTACAACACGGCGATAAGGGAAGAGAAAAAGACGATAATCGGCAACACGCGGAGTGCGAAAACAAACCCACCGCCGCCAAATACTTCGAACATTTTGTCGGAGACCAGACCGCCAAACATGAACGAAACGCCTTGATTTCCGTAGGCGATAACGTTTGCTACACCGCCCGTCAAACCTTCCAGAACCTTGCGGCCTACTGGTACATACAGCACCAGCGCACCGATACCGATCTGAAGAATGAAAGCACCGGCTACGGTGCGCAATCTGATAGCTTTACGGTTATTGGACAGCATAACCGCGCACAGTATCAGAACAATCATGCCGATGAGACTCATAACGAGTTGCATGTATAGTTCCCTATAACGCGTGAAAAAAAAGTGAGAGCATAATAAAAATCGGGTCACCAGAACGGTCAACACGCGCTGGCGAGCCGATTATAAAGACAGGCCCGTGAAGGTCGCTAATTTATGTCACAAATACATACAACATCGAACAGTCAAAAACACCAAAAAGTGATCTTCATCACAATTTCATGGTTGGTATATGAAATCAGAATGACTGTTTTGCATGTTATTGCACAGAAATAAGCGAAAAGCGGAAGTAAAAACGCTTCCGCTTGGGGAATGGCAATGGTGTGACGCGTTGCGTCGTAGCCCTCTCAGCGTTACGCCGGAGTCAGCCGTCCAAATAGCCTGAACGAATTCTGCCAGAGCGCCTCAGCAATCTCCTCAGGCGGCTCTACGCGTAACTCACACAGCGTGTGAAACGCACACGAAATGCGCTCGGGTCGGTTTGGCTGCCCCTGGTAGCCACTCATCGGCATGTCAGGCGCATCGGTTTCCAACAGCAGCCGATCTAACGGCAGTTGCGCGATTGCCTGACGCGTTTTATTCGCTCTGTCATAGGTAATGGTTCCCCCTACGCCGATGTAGTAGCCCAGTCGGATAAAGGCCTGCGCCTGTGCCAGACTGCCCGCAAACCCGTGAACCACACCGGTACGCGGCACGTCGATACGGCGCAGTAATTGCGCCAGCCTGTCGTGGCTGCGTCGCGAGTGCAGGATCGTCGGGAGATCGTATTTTTTCGCCAGTCGAAGCTGAGCCTCAAGGAAGGTAAGCTGCCGCTCAAACTGCGGTTCCGGCATATAGAGATCCAACCCGATCTCCCCCACCGCCACCAGTCTGGCGGGCAACTGGCGCAGTTCGTCTTCCAGGCGGAGCAGGTCGCTCTCCTGATGCTCGGCGATATAAAGCGGGTGAAGACCCATTGCGGCATAGAGCGGTGAGTAAGTTCGAGTGAGCGTCAACACGCGCTCAAAATGCTGAGAAGCCACGGCAGGAATGATGATGCGCTCAACCCCAGCGTCTTGAGCCAGACGCAGGCTTTCCGGTGCGTCATCATAGAATAAGGGGAAATCAAAATGGCAGTGGGTATCGATAAAACGGTATTGTTCAGCGGACACGTCGCTCCTCTCCGTCAAAATTAGGTCCGTCAAGATGAGGCGACCTAATCTACGCCCAAGGACTATTCTGCCAAAGCCTCATGGCAGAATCGGACTTGTCGTTGCGGTGAAGCCTCAGTGTAACGTGGTTTTCTCTGAAGATACCTCTTCGTGCGCTTTTCCGTAACCCTCTTGCAAGACACCAGACAGGTAATCATTACTCCCTTCCAGCCAGGCGCAGTCACTGTCAAACCAATCGGCCCACAGCGCGAGGAAATTCCCTTTCCACTGTTTCCATTTGCCAACAACGATATCGCTATTCATCATAAACCTCCTGATAAACTGTCGAAATGCAGCAAATACGCAAACAGTGTGCCGGCAAAATGTGACAGCCGCATGGCGCGGCTGTGTGCTCTGTATGACATTTCTTTCTATAGAGAAAGAATGAAGGAATGCGCTGTGCTACGGCCGTTTCCGACCCGTGAACAAGCTAACCAGAAACAGAATAATACCGACCACAAAGACGATTTTTGCCGCGCCAGCTGCTGTGCCGGCCAATCCGCCGAAACCCAGTGCTGCAGCAATGAGTGCGATGACTAAAAATATAATGCCCCAACGAAACATACGCTCTCCTTACCAGACAAAATGAAAAATCATGATGGTCATCCTGACGCCATTCTTGTGTCCTGACTGCGTATCCACAGATAGTGTTTTATAATGCGGATTAGGTAGGATTGTCCGTCATTACGGACAACCCTGAATGAAATGGTTATTTGACTGTCAGGTTGTTCTTGACGCTTTTCACGCCCTCGACAGCCTTCGTAATACTTTCAGCACGGTCGGACTGCGCTTTGTTATCCACTGCACCGCTCAGTTGCACGACGCCAGCCTGTGTTTCAACTTTTACTTTACGTGACGGAACAATGTCATCCGCCAGCAGCTTGGCCTTAATGGTGCTGGTAATCACGGCATCATCGGCATAAGCGCCAACCGATTGTGATTGACTATCCTTCACCTGCAATTTATCGCTGACAGAGTCGACACCCTCAACCTGCGTGGCAATTTCCACCGCTCGGGTGCTGAGCGCCTGGCTGCTTACAAAACCGCTCAACGTAACGACACCTTTGGATGTTTCAACAGAAATGTCGCTACTGGTAATCGATTTATCTTCCAGCAACGCACTCTTCACTTTTGCCGTGATTGCGCTGTCACTCATGTAGTCAGATGCTTTATTGGCGGAACTATCGATTTTTGCACCAGTTGTATCCGCGATACGATCGACTTTCTGCCCTAACGATTCTTCCGCCATGGCACCGCCAGCCAGAATGGAACCCAGAGCAACTACGATCAGCGATTGTGTCAATTTGGTCTTTTTCATCGATGTCTTCCTTCTTATGTTCTTTTATAAACCCGAAATAACCGATTTGGGTCACGTTAACACCTGCACCGTCACCAGCAAATCAAGGTGATAATGACGTTATCAACACTCCGATGATTCCCTCTACTTTCATAAAAAAATTAGAGTATTGAATTGCAAAGGCGAAACAAATCAAAATAATCAACTAACTTATATTGTACTAACAGCTTAACAAGCTAAATCAGTTAACACGCTGTTAACTATAGCCTACAGAATGGAAAAGCACAGGGGAGCAAGGGAATATGCGTAGCAATTCAGATTTGTCTGTTGCACTGAGGCGAGGAATAACAGCAGGAAAAAACCAGACTACTACATTGTTTTTAAACACATTTAAAAATAAAAACACCCGGCATTTTTGGCCTAAAGCCAAGCATAACCGGGTGAGGATTATTTTAATAATGTGGTCACGATTCAAACGCCACAACCACGATGATTGTCATGAAACCGTGGCGCCACCGTTCAAAATTAATGCTCGCGCGTTTGGTGGAACGTCACTTCTGGATAACGTTCCCGCGTCAGGTTCAGGTTCACCATAGTCGGTGCGATATAGGCCAGATTATCACCGCCATCCAGCGCCAGATGCAGCTCATTCTTACGCTTAAACTCTTCGAATTTCTTCACATCGCTGCACTCAACCCAGCGCGCGGTAGAAACGTTCACCGACTCGTAAATCGCCTCAACGTTGTATTCCGTTTTCAGACGGGCAACGACCACATCGAACTGCAACACGCCGACGGCCCCCACGATAAGGTCGTTATTGGTCAATGGACGGAAGACCTGCACCGCACCTTCCTCAGACAGCTGTACCAGCCCTTTCAGCAGTTGTTTCTGCTTGAGCGGGTCGCGCAGGCGGATACGGCGGAACAGTTCCGGTGCAAAGTTGGGGATACCGGTGAATTTCATGTCTTCACCCTGCGTAAACGTATCACCAATTTGGATAGTGCCGTGGTTGTGTAGCCCGATGATATCGCCCGGGTAGGCTTCTTCAATGTGGGAACGGTCGCCTGCCATAAAGGTCAGCGCATCGGAAATCACCACATCTTTGCCCGTACGCACCTGACGCAGCTTCATGCTTTTTTCATATCTCCCGGACACCACGCGCATAAACGCCACGCGGTCACGGTGTTTCGGATCCATATTGGCCTGAATCTTGAACACAAAGCCGGTAAATTTCTCTTCCGCCGCCGTGACTTCACGGGTATCCGTTTTACGCGGCATCGGCGCAGGTGCCCAGGCGACTAATCCATCCAGCATGTGGTCAACGCCGAAGTTCCCCAGCGCCGTGCCAAAGAAGACCGGCGTCAGTTCACCAGCCAGAAACGCGTCCAGCTCAAATTCGTGCGATGCCCCTTTCACCAGTTCCAGCTCTTCACGCAGTTGCGCGGCCAGCTCTTCACCAACGGCGGTATCCAGCTCCGGATTATCCAACCCTTTAACAATGCGCACTTCCTGAATCGTATGACCTTTACCGGTCTGATACAGATAGGTTTCGTCTTTATAAAGGTGGTATACGCCTTTGAACAATTTGCCGCAGCCAATCGGCCAAGTAATTGGCGCACACGCAATTTTGAGCTCGCTCTCGACTTCATCCAGTACTTCCATCGGATCGCGGATGTCGCGGTCAAGTTTGTTCATGAACGTCAGAATGGGGGTGTCGCGCAGACGCGTGACTTCCATTAGCTTACGCGTACGATCTTCGACCCCTTTTGCGGCGTCGATCACCATCAAGCAGCAGTCCACCGCTGTCAGCGTACGATAGGTATCTTCGGAGAAGTCTTCGTGCCCTGGGGTATCCAGCAGGTTAACCAGACATTCGCGGTAGGGAAACTGCATCACGGACGTGGTGATGGAGATACCACGCTGCTTTTCCATCTCCATCCAGTCGGATTTCGCATGCTGGTTGGAACCACGCCCTTTTACCGTACCGGCAGTCTGGATCGCCTGTCCGAACAGCAGAACCTTTTCGGTAATCGTGGTTTTACCGGCATCGGGGTGGGAAATGATAGCGAACGTTCTTCTTTTAGAGACTTCGCGGGCGTATTCACTTGGAGACATGATTTTCAGGTTTCTTTTGTTAGCCACCCGGCGTCAGCATCAAGTCAACAACACACCGATGTCAGATCGTCAGGCAAAGCGGAAATAAACGGTAGCCGCGCATTTTCCCTGATTTAACGTGCAGACACAATCGGTGATGGCATAAACAGCGCGGAGGCACCATGTATTGGGTCACCGTTCTGGTACCGCAATCAACAATTACGCCATAAATCATTTATAAAGTTATCATTTATCTTTGCCGATACTGTTTGGGTCAATATTTAACCCTTTGATCGCACTTAAGGAGAGAGTATGAGCTTGTCTGTAAGTAATACGGGTTATAGCAATTCTCAGGCCCAAAGCACCGCGATACCTTCATCGTCAGCACAGCACACGGCAGCGACAGAGCCCACCACGACCGACAGCGTACAAATCGTCGATCCAATGACAGGAAAGACGGTCACCTTCCCCAACAATATAAAAATCTCTGCGGAAGCAATGGCACGCTTGAAAGAAAATAGGGCAAATGCTCCTCGTCCAGACTTGAACGAAGATCAAGACGCACTACGGGCAGAGATGCTTAAAAATCGCGATCTGGGAGTACAAAACAATTCCAGCACATCTGCTAACTCGGGTATCACGCTATCTGTTGATCGCATCGGCACAACCGAAATGGCTCTGGAAAGCTGGTCAAATAATCTCAAGGCTGACAGCGACATCAGTAAAGAAGACTTTATCGGTCTGGTTCATCAGGCGCTGTCAACGCCGTCGAATGTGACAACGTGGAGCTATACCACCGATAGCATCGAGATCACGCTAAAAGCCGCAAAATTGGAAGAACTGAAAAACCGCTATGTGGATAGCAGCACTCACCAGAAAGCAGATAAAGATATCCAGGACTTCATCACGTATCAGTCTGACGCGCTGAGTAATCTGGAAAAAAATATTCTGCAAGATGAGTATCAACGCAGCGTTGATGCAGGAAACACCGATAAGGCGAACGCCACCTTTCTGGAACTACAAAAAAACGCGGAAGGCACATCGACCACGCAGGTTCAGCGCCAGCAAATTTTTTCTCTGGCCGCCTCAACGCAAGCAGACGCCCTGTTTGACAGCTTTCGCGACTATATCTCAGCGACAGCAACTGACCGCTATACCAAGAGCGATCATCTCTCGGTACTCAGCAAATTTCAGACTCACTGGCTTCAGTTCCAACAGCAATTAGCATAGCCACCTCGTCCCCCGTACAAACAAGGCATTTTGTACGGGGCAACCATGAAGATATCAGAGGCTTTTCTCTTCCGCGTCTTTTTTCACTACCGTGCCGCTGTCCGGCAGCGTTTCACTCTCTGCCTCGTCTCCTTCTTCTTTCACTGGCGTACTTGCCGTGAGAAGGTAAGGCGACTGCTGCCAGCGAGTTCGACGATTCTGCAACAGCGTACGGGTCAGAATGATGCCGATAGCCAGCGAAAGCAAAATCATCAGACGCAGAATATTGGTGGTGTTATCCACCTGCCTGGCTTCCGTCGCCAGCACATGGGTATCTAAGGTAATACGTAGGAAACCGATAGGTCCTTCTTTTCCCTCAATAGGCTGCACCAGTTGATGGTTAAAGTAGCTACCGACTCGATTACCGTCCAGCGCCAGCCGATCTCGCAGTTGCACCTGCTCACCGATATGCGCCACCAGCGAGCCGTCCTGCTGATACACGCCAGCATCCAGAATGCGACTGTGATCGGTGAGCTGTTTGAGGATGGTATTAATTTTTTGACTATTATCATCCACGCTGCCCATCAGCGGAGAAAGGCTGTAAGCCACCTGTCTGGAGAGCGTACGTGCCAAATCTTCAACCTGTTCAGATCGCGCCATCTGGTGGCTCAAACTGAAATAAGACGCACCTTGCATTAATACCACTAGCAGAGCGAGGCAAATCAGCACAATTGCCGTGCGGTGTAGACGAAATTTCACCCGGGCGCGAACCATGATAATCCTTACACGATTTGGATACTTTCATGTTGCCAGAAGCGCCGACGATAGGATAGCTTGTTGCCCAGTTTTTGGAGGGATATGTTTGGTCGACGCCACATCCCTCTTTATCGCACGACTTTATTGCACTACTGCCAGCAGAGGATTTACCCCATGTCGAATAGTCTGACCTATCGTGATCTCCCTGATGAGATCAACTGTTGGCCGGGACTGCCATTATCACTGAGCGGTGACGAAGTGATGCCGCTCGATTACCGCGCGGGAGACACTGGCTGGCTGATTTACAGCGACGTCCTCGATAAGAACCTGATTTCCCGCTACCAGCGTAAGCTGGGGAGCGCGATGGTTATCGTGAGCGCCTGGAATGTGGGCGATTATCAGGTCGTGCGTTTGGCTGGTACGCTGACGCCACGCGCCACCAAACTGGCTCACGAACTGGGTATTGATGTCGCGGCCATGCGCAATGCGCCGACGCTGCGTTCGCCGGGCTTACTGGTGATGGACATGGATTCCACCGCGATTCAGATCGAATGTATTGATGAAATCGCCAAACTGGCGGGCACAGGCGAGCTGGTCGCTGAAGTCACCGAACGCGCGATGCGCGGCGAGCTGGATTTCGCTGACAGCCTGCGCCAGCGCGTAGGGACATTAAAAGGTGCCGATGCCACTATCTTACAGACGGTACGCAAAAATCTGCCGTTGATGCCGGGCCTGCGTAATATGGTTAGCCAGCTTCAGGAAGCAGGCTGGCACGTTGCGATTGCGTCGGGCGGGTTTACCTACTTTTCTGATTATTTGCGTGATGAATTAGGGCTGGTCGCCGCCGTTGCCAACGAATTAGGCATGCAAGACGGCAAGCTGACCGGCGACGTCATCGGCACCATTATCGATGCAAAATATAAAGCAACTACGCTGCAACAGCTCGCGGAAAAACTGGAAATCCCAATGCATCAGACCGTTGCGATTGGCGACGGTGCGAACGATCTGCCGATGATCAAGGCAGCCAGCTTAGGCATTGCCTACCACGCCAAACCGAAGGTCAATGAACAATCGGCGGTGACCATTCGTCATGCCGATCTGACTGGCGTGCTGTGTATTCTCAGCGGCAGTATGAGACACGAAAAACGTTAATCAGTGGAGGTGATACGTGGCAAAAGCCGTCAAACGGGCGTTTGTATGTAATGAATGCGGGGCTGATTACCCGCGCTGGCAAGGGCAGTGCAGCGCCTGTCATGCCTGGAATACCATTACCGAAGTCCGTCTGGCCTCAGCGTCGGTATCACGTTCTGACCGTCTCACTGGCTATGCAGGCGAAAGCGCTGGCGTCAGCCGGGTACAAAAGCTCTCAGAAATCAGTCTTGAAGCGCTGCCTCGCTTTTCTACCGGCTTTCAGGAATTTGACCGTGTTCTGGGCGGCGGCGTCGTTCCGGGCAGCGCCATTCTGATCGGCGGTAACCCCGGCGCAGGTAAAAGTACGTTGCTGCTGCAAACGCTCTGCAAGCTGTCAGAGAACATGAAAACCCTGTACGTCACCGGCGAAGAATCACTCCAGCAGGTGGCGATGCGGGCACATCGCCTCAACCTGCCAACTCAGAATCTCAACATGCTGTCGGAAACCAGCATCGAGCAGATTTGCCTGATTGCCGAGCAGGAACAACCTAAGCTGATGGTGATCGACTCGATTCAGGTCATGCATCTCGCCGATATTCAATCGTCTCCCGGCAGCGTGGCGCAGGTGCGTGAAACGGCGGCTTACCTGACGCGTTTCGCCAAAACGCGCGGTGTTGCTATCGTCATGGTCGGCCACGTCACCAAAGACGGTTCGCTCGCCGGGCCAAAAGTATTGGAACACTGCATCGACTGCTCCGTGCTGTTGGATGGCGATGCGGATTCCCGCTTCCGCACGCTGCGCAGCCATAAAAACCGTTTCGGTGCCGTTAATGAGCTGGGCGTATTCGCGATGACAGAACAAGGTCTACGCGAGATCAGCAATCCGTCGGCTATTTTCCTCAGCCGCGGGGACGAAGTCACGTCCGGCAGTTCGGTCATGGTGGTGTGGGAAGGTACGCGTCCGCTGCTGGTCGAAATTCAGGCGCTGGTCGATCAATCGATGATGGCTAACCCGCGTCGCGTGGCGGTCGGGCTGGAGCAAAACCGCTTAGCCATCCTGCTGGCGGTGCTGCATCGCCACGGCGGCTTGCAGATGTCGGATCAGGATGTGTTCGTGAATGTCGTCGGGGGCGTTAAAGTCACCGAAACCAGTGCCGATCTGGCGCTGCTGCTATCGCTGGTCTCCAGCTTCCGTGACCGCCCGCTACCGCAGGATCTGGTCATCTTCGGTGAAGTCGGTCTGGCGGGCGAAATCCGCCCCGTTCCCAGCGGACAAGAGCGGATTACCGAAGCCGCCAAACACGGTTTCAAACGCGCCATCGTTCCTCATGCCAATATGCCGAAGAAAGCCCCTGCCAGCATGCAGGTGTTCGGCGTGAAAAAGCTGGCCGACGCGCTGGCGATCCTCGACGATCTGTAGCGGGTTTATCACGCCAGCGACCCAAAGCAAGGAACGGCCTGCCCACAAACAGGCCGTTTTCTCATTATTGCCGTTGAAAAAGCGTTAACTGTAATCCCGCCGGTGCATCCAGTCTGCTATTTACAGAACGAAAAGGCGTTTCTTTCGGTGCCCCCAGCAACGTTGCTCCCGACGCGGTCAGCGTATCCGTCGTCTGCACCACATCATCAACTTCAAAGGCCACGCGAATCCAACCAGACACCCGTTCACCGACTTCAACACGGTCAATAAACGCCGCAGTTTCCGGTTCAACTAGCTCTAGCGTCGCCCTTCCCGCTTCCAGAATGGCGACACGACCGCTATCCGGCGGTACAGCATCCTGCTGCCGTAACCCCAATCGGTCACGATAGAATGCCAGAGCGTTATCGAAATCTGCCGTCGTCACTACCAGCCTTAACTCTTTCACCTTCTGTTCAGACATAAAGCACTCCTTATTGATGAATTAATTTTCACATCATTAGCTGCCTGAAACAGAATATTCTCGTTAGAATGGTGCATTCAAAGTCATCCTTTTCAGCATAAGATGAATAAAATTCAGCATGAAAAAAAGACTTCCCCCTTTAGGATCGCTGCGAGCCTTTGATAAAGTGGCGGAGCTACGCAGTTTTAAGCATGCTGCCGATGCACTCGGCGTTTCCGCAACGGCAGTGAGTCACCAGATTCGCCTGCTGGAAGCCCATCTCGGCCAGCGCGTGCTAGAGCGCAATCCACGTCATGTGGCATTAACGGATAAAGGTGAATTGCTCTACGCTGGCACTCGTCAGGCATTTACGTTACTTCAGGATACGGTAGAAAAAGTCACCGAAGCCCCTGTGAATAGCGTGCTGACACTGACCGCCACAACAGCATTTATCTCCCACTGGCTCATGCCTCGTCTGGCACAGTTACGCCAAGCTTACCCAGACCTCGATCTACGCCTGCATGCTGACGATCGCATCATCGACATGCAAACAGCCGCGATTGATATCGCTATTCGCTACAGCAACGTACCTGATGAGGCAATAGCCTCTCCCTGCCTGTTCGAAGATAAATTTCTCCTCGCAGTAAGCCCAAAATTCGTGGTAACGCATCCGAATGATTTGCTGACGATCCCACTTATCCACGTCGATGGCAGGCGCATCCCATCATTAACGCCCGACTGGAACCGGTGGAGAGAGCAATATGGGCTGCAAACGCTGGATATTACGCATGGCTCACATTTCAACGATGAAACGCACGCTATTCAGGCGGCTATCGCTGGGCAAGGTGCCGTGATCGCCAGCAGCCTAATCGTACAGAACGCATTGCGTAGTCATCTGCTTTACACACCGTTTGCTACAGCGCTTGATGGAGGTTGCTACTATGTCGTTGAGAGCCCACACAGTAAGAAACACCAGCTTATCGCACAGTTTCGCGACTGGTTAATGGCAGAGATGGCAGAGAGTTCGAGAGCAGACGGACACAATGACAGCGCAGGGGCTGAGTGATGCTAATAACCGTCCTGAAAAAAAGCAGATATTGCCTTATCTTGTGGTATTTTGTTTAGTAAGCTAAACAAGAGTGCTGCACCATGTCATCATTTGATTACCTGAAATCCGCTATCCGGCAGAAGGGTTGCACCCTACAGCAGGTTGCCGACGCGACCGATATGACCAAAGGCTATCTCAGTCAATTACTTAATGCCAAAATCAAAAGCCCTAGCGCCCAGAAACTGGAAGCGCTGCATCGCTTTCTTGAACTGGAATTCCCGCGCTACGAAAAGAGTGTTGGCGTCGTCTTCGGCAAGTTCTATCCGCTACACACTGGCCACATTTATCTTATTCAGCGTGCCTGTAGCCAGGTCGATGAACTGCATGTGATTTTAGGTTACGACGAACCGCGCGACCGCCTGCTGTTTGAGAACAGCTCGATGTCACAGCAGCCCACCGTCAGTGACCGCCTGCGCTGGCTATTGCAGACCTTTAAGTATCAGAAAAATATTCATATTCACGCCTTCAATGAACAAGGTATGGAGCCTTACCCACACGGCTGGGATGTGTGGAGCAAAGGGATTCAGGCGTTCATGCAGGAAAAAAGCATCACGCCTAATTTCGTCTACACCAGCGAAGAACAGGATGCCCCGCAATACCGCGAGCATCTGGGCATTGAGGCTGTCCTGATCGACCCACAGCGATCCTTTATGAACATTAGCGGTTCGCAGATTCGCCACGATCCCTTCCGCTATTGGGACTATATCCCGACCGAGGTAAAGCCGTTCTTTGTGCGTACCGTTGCCATTCTTGGCGGCGAATCCAGCGGCAAGTCCACGCTGGTGAACAAGCTGGCTAATATCTTCAACACCACCAGCGCCTGGGAATATGGCCGCGATTACGTGTTCTCCCATTTGGGCGGCGACGAGATGGCGCTGCAATATTCCGACTACGATAAGATTGCGCTAGGTCAGGCACAATACATTGATTTCGCAGTGAAATATGCCAATAAAGTGGCCTTCATCGATACCGATTTCGTCACCACACAGGCATTCTGCAAGAAATACGAAGGCCGTGAGCACCCGTTCGTTCAGGCGCTAATCGACGAATACCGCTTCGATTTGGTCATCTTGCTGGAAAACAACACGCCGTGGGTAGCCGACGGGCTGCGCAGTTTAGGCAGTACCACCGCTCGTTCGGAGTTCCAGAACCTGCTGAAAACGATGCTGGCTAACAATAATATCCCGTACGTTTACATCAAAGAGTCGGACTACGATTCGCGCTTCCTGCACTGTGTGGAATTGGTCCAGCAGATGTTGGGTCACGATCGGGTGCCCGAATCGTTCAAAAGCTAGCGTGTATTCCACTGCCAATGGCGGGAGGGGGTAATAATTTCCGGCAGCGGAATATCCCAACTTTCCACTGGCAGTGCGTCAACCATCTGACAATCGTGAGCCAGACCGATCGGATAAGGGCCACGCGACATCAGGTTGCGATACTGCAACGTACGGTCGTAAAACCCGCCCCCCATTCCCAACCGCTGTCCCTGACGATCAAACGCCACCAGCGGCGTCAGCAGGATGTCCAACTGCGGTAACGGCAACACCTGACGCACGTCCAGATGCGGCTCCATAATCTTCAGACGATTGCGTACCAGCTCGGTGTCCGGCGCATAGCGCAGGAACAACAGATGTCCGGTACGAAACGGATGCAGAACCGGCAAAAAAACGCGTTTCTCCTGCTGCCACAACTGTTGAATCAACGGGGACGTCTCCAGCTCGCCATCAAATGACAGAAATACCGCTACGCTATCTGCCCGTATGATTTTCGGGTGCGCCATGACGCGATCACACGCCTGTTGCGCAAAGCGCGACTGCTGCTCTGGCGTCAGTAAACGACGCTGCTGACGCACAGCCTGACGAATCTGCTGACGCGATGCTGCCGTAGAAGAGAGTGACGTATCGGGAAGTGCCGATGAAGGTGAATCAGAAGATGACATGGGCTGCATTCGCCACGGGTCAAAAATGATAAAAGAAAGGGAATCTCCGAGATGCCGCCGCAGGCTGTAACCCTTGAACCCTTGGTTCAAGGTGAACATAACGTCGCAGTTTTAAGGCTTCTCGGACGAACCGAGCGTGCTCACCAACCGCAGAGCATTACATTCTGTTGGTATGAAATATCGGCTCAGGGGACTGGCCCGCTGACAAACATCTCAGAGAAATTTTATTCGTTACTCGCGATAAACCTTAGCACGTCTTCTCGCGTAAAAACACCGTACTTTTGTCAAAATACGACGTTATTCAAATTGTGCACCCTGACGTTCGGTGATCTTGCCTTGCTCCAGCAACGCCTGTTCGATGGTCTGCTGCAACATACGAATACGCTGTTCCATATTCGACGCATAATCACGCGTCTTACCTCGCTCCTGCGCCAGCTCATGGCACACATTCAGCGCGGCAATAAACACCAGTTGCTCAGTGTTTGTGACTCTAGTGCGAACTTTAAGATCTTGCAACCGCTGGTTAAGATCTTCCGCCGCCTGATTCAACGCTTCCTGTTGTTCTGGCGGGCAATTCACTCTTAACGAACGGCCAAAAATTTGAATATCTACTGGTTGTGCAGACATACCACCTTCCTGCCTTTTGTCGTTCTTGCGCCCGCGTGCCGCATAGCATGAGCATTACCCGTTACATCGGGCTCGTTAAAGCGGGCGCAACTATATATAGCCGAGATCTAAGATACAAGCCCTTTCTGGTATCGAAAGGGAGCTTGGTGGTAGCATAGCACGAACCAATCCAGCCAACGATGACGAATCCGCATGTCTATAGAGAATACGTTTCCCGCCTATGAAGGCCTTAACCATCTGCTTCACCAACAGCAAGTCGCGCTGACCGCAGCAGAAATGCACGGTTTGATCAGTGGGATGCTGTGTGGTGGAAACCATGACGACAGTTGGAGAACGCTGGTTTTTGAACTGACTAACGAAGGCATGGCGTTTACCCAAACGCTATCGCAGCCGATTCAGGAGCTGTATCAGGCCACGCGCGAAGCGCTGGAAGATGACGGTTTCCTCTTCCAGCTTTTCCTCCCGGACGACACACAGGATGACGTAAGCGTCTTCGATCGCGCCGACGCGCTGGCAGGCTGGGTCAACCACTTCCTGCTCGGACTGGGCGTGGCTCAGCCACAGTTGAACAAAGCCAAAGGCGAGCTGAAAGAAGCCATCGAAGATTTGCGCAACATCGCACAGCTTGGCTACGACGAAGATGAAGATCAGGAAGAGCTGGAACAATCACTGGAAGAAGTGATTGAGTATGTTCGCGTTTCTGCCATTTTGTGCCATACCGAATTTACCAGTCAACGCGTTGTGACTGCGCCCGAACAGCAAAAGCCAACGCTGCACTAAATAACGTAGAAAGGCATGCCTTATTCAGGGCGGAAGAGAAAGGCAACCGCACGGACTATTTTCAGGAGCAGGTGATGAATCCACAAGAATTTCTTCGTCGTCGTCAGGGTCTGTTGGAAAAAATGGCACCGGGCAGCGCGGCGATTATTTTTGCCGCGCCGGAAGCGCAGCGCAATGCCGACAGTGACTATCCTTATCGTCAAAATAGTGATTTCTGGTATTTCACGGGATTCAACGAACCAGAAGCGGTTCTGCTGCTGGTAAAAAGCGATGCCAAACATCATCACAGTGTGATCTTCAACCGCGTACGCGATCTGACAGCCGAAATCTGGTTTGGTCGTCGTCTCGGTCAGGAAGCGGCCCCCGCTAAACTCGGCGTTGATCGCGCCCTGCCGTTTGGCGAAATCGACGCACAGCTGCATCTATTACTGAATGGACTGGACGTGGTGTACCACGCGCAAGGGCAATACGATTACGCCGACAAGCTGGTTTTCGCTGCCCTGGAAAACTTGCGCAACGGGACCCGCCAGGGCTTTGCTGCCCCTGCTACGCTGACAGACTGGCGCCCGTGGGTACATGAGATGCGCCTGTTTAAATCACCAGAAGAAATTAGCGTGATGCGCCGCGCCTGTGAAATTACCGCGCTGGCTCACACCCGCGCCATGCAAAAATGCCGCCCCGGCATGTATGAATATGAGCTTGAAGGCGAAATTCACCACGAATTTACCCGTCATGGCGCACGCTATCCTTCTTACAACACCATCGTCGGCAGCGGTGACAACGCCTGTATCCTGCATTACACCGAAAATGAAACGCAAATGCGTGACGGCGATCTGGTGCTGATTGACGCTGGCTGCGAATACAAAAGCTATGCTGGCGACATTACCCGCACCTTCCCCGTCAACGGTACATTTACCGCGCCGCAGCGTGCCATTTACGACATCGTGCTGCGCTCACAGTTGCGGGCGCTGGAGTTGTTTGGCCCGGGTCGCAGCATCCGTGAAGTGAACGAAGAAGTGGTACGCATCATGGTCAGTGGCCTTATCAAGCTCGGCGTGATGAAGGGCGAGGTAGAAGAGCTGATTGCCGAGCAGGCACATCGTCAGTTCTTCATGCACGGACTCAGCCACTGGTTAGGTCTGGATGTGCACGACGTGGGCAACTACGGCACGACCGATCGCGGCCGTCCGCTTGAACCGGGTATGGTACTGACCATCGAGCCGGGTCTTTACATCGCGCCCGATGCCAAAGTGCCGCAGCAGTACCGGGGAATCGGCGTACGTATCGAAGATAACATCGTGATCACCGAAAACGGCAACGAAAACCTGACGGCTGGCGTAGTAAAAGACGCCGATGCCATCGAAGCGCTCATGTCTCAACGGCATGATAAGCAACACTAAGCAGCGCTTTCAAAGGGCAACGACATAATTGCAAAGGACAACAGCATGGCGGTCATGATTGTCGGTGGTGGAATGGCGGGCGCCACGCTGGCGCTGGCGATATCGCGGCTTTCGCAGGGCGCAATCCCGGTCAATCTTATCGAGTCGCACTCGCCACTCGACAAGGAACACCCGGGTTTTGACGCACGCGCCCTTGCGCTGTCTGATGGCACACGTCAACAGCTCGCAGCGCTGGGCATCTGGCAAGCGCTGTCGGGCAATGCAACGGCGATCACCGACATTCACGTCAGCGAACGCGGGCACGCCAGCGTGGTGAACCTAAAAGCCTCAGACTATCACGTTCAGGCATTAGGCCATGTGGTTGAACTGCACGACGTCGGGCAACGCCTGTTTTCCCTGCTGCAACAGGCTCCGGGCGTGCGTCTGCACTGCCCAGCCAAAGTGATTGCCGTCACACGGACGCAGGATAACGCGGCGCTAACGCTGGACGACGGCACAGAGCTAACAGGCCAACTGCTGGTCGCCGCCGATGGCTCTCGCTCCATGCTGTCGCAGTCCTGTGGCATTAAATGGCAGCAGCATGATTATGATCAGATCGCGACGATCGCCAATGTCACAACAGCCGAGCCCCATCGCGGACGCGCGTTTGAGCGATTTACTCCGCACGGCCCGTTGGCGCTCTTACCGATGGGTAATGGCCGCTGCTCGCTCGTCTGGTGCCATGATAAACACCGTCAACATGAGGTCGATGGATGGAGCGAAGGCGAATTTCGCCAGCAGCTACAGCTGGCTTTTGGCTGGCGTCTGGGGCAGTTCACCCACATTGGCGAACGCCACAGCTATCCGCTGCGCTTACTCACGGCCAGCCAGCATATTAGCCATCGGCTGGCGCTGGTGGGTAACGCCGCGCAAACGCTACACCCGATTGCCGGACAGGGCTTTAATCTGGGGATTCGCGATGTCATGTCGCTGGCGGAAACGGTCGTCGATGCAGCGAAAAAACAGCAGGATATCGGCCAGTACAGTGTACTCAGCCGCTACCAACAGCGGCGTGAACCCGATCAGCACACCACGGTGGCGATCACCGATGGGCTGGTCAGACTGTTTGCCAACCGCTATGCCGCGTTGGCCGTTGGCCGTAACCTCGGACTCATCTCCATGAATAACCTACCGCTAATGCGCGACGCTTTTGCTCGTCGCACGCTGGGCTGGGTAGAACGTTAATTAAGCTCGCCAACAGGAAATACGGAAATGCAATCATTCGACGTGGTTATTGCCGGTGGCGGTATGGTCGGTCTGGCGCTGGCCTGCGGCTTACAGGGCAGCGGCCTGCGTATCGCCGTGCTGGAGAAACAGGTGGCCGAACCTCAGCCGCTTGGGAAAGACCATGCTCTTCGCGTCTCCGCCATCAATGCCGCCAGCGAATGCCTCCTGCGCCATATCGGCGTCTGGGAAAATCTCGTGGCGCAACGCGTCAGTCCTTACAACGATATGCAGGTATGGGACAAAGACAGCTTCGGTAAAATCAGCTTTAGCGGCGAAGAATTCGGCTTTTCCCATCTTGGGCATATCATAGAAAATCCGGTGATTCAGCAGGTGCTGTGGCAACGCGCCTCTCAGTTAAGCGATATTACCCTGCTCTCCCCCGCGTCGTTAAAACAGGTTGCCTGGGGCGAGAACGAAGCCTTTATTACGCTGAAGGATGACAGCATGCTGACCGCCCGGCTGGTCGTCGCTGCGGACGGTGCTCATTCGTGGCTGCGCCAGCATGCGGATATTCCGCTGACCTTTTGGGATTACGGCCATCACGCGCTGGTCGCCACTATTCGTACCGAACACCCGCATCAGTCCGTCGCGCGTCAGGCGTTTCACGGCGACGGCATTCTGGCGTTCCTGCCGCTGGACGATCCACACCTCTGTTCGATTGTCTGGTCGCTTTCACCGGAGCAGGCACAGGCAATGCAGAACTTGCCAGCAGAAGCGTTCAATCGTCAGGTCGCCATGGCGTTTGATATGCGATTGGGGCTGTGTGAACTGGAAAGCGAGCGCCAGACGTTCCCACTGACCGGACGCTACGCCCGCAGTTTTGCAGCGCACCGGCTGGTGCTAGTCGGTGACGCGGCGCACACCATTCATCCACTGGCAGGACAAGGCGTCAATCTGGGCTTTATGGATGTCGCCGAACTGATTGCGGAGTTGAAGCGCTTACAGACGCAGGGCAAAGACATCGGCCAACACCTTTATCTGCGACGCTATGAACGCCGCCGCAAACATAGTGCTGCGGTGATGCTCGCGAGCATGCAAGGGTTCCGCGAACTGTTTAACGGCGACAATCCGGCGAAAAAACTGCTGCGCGATGTCGGTCTGGTTCTGGCGGATAAACTGCCCGGCATCAAGCCAACGCTGGTACGTCAGGCAATGGGACTACACGATTTGCCAGACTGGCTTAGTGCCGGGAAGTAATAAAACCAGAATGGATAATAAGCCTCGCCGCTTAAGCGGCGAGTTATCAATAACGTTTCTCTCTTAATTAAAGCACTAACCCCTTCAATCATCCTCATTGTTATTTAAGCCACAAGTCCTTTTCACTTATATAATAAACACACCATTGAAATATAATTAGCGCGGTAATAAATAACCTTATCCAGAATGATGGGTTATCAATAAAAACAAGGGATTATATTTTTTTGGAAAGGACGTTTTTCTGACAGAAATCATATTTCTTATTAAATAGCCGAGTTATTCTTTTTTTCAATAAAAATTTACGTTATAACGTTCCCAACAAGGATTTTTTAACAGGGAGTGATACGAATGGCTAATTCTATTTTCATGAAGATAACGGGGAAAATTCAGGGACTGATCTCTGAAGGGTGTTTAAGTATCGACTCTGTAGGAAATAAACATATAGCTGGTCACGAAGATGAGATTTTTGTTTATGCCACAAATTACGATCTATCAAGAGATCGCCACGTCAATCACCACCCCTTTTCCGTAACCAAAGTCGTTGATAAATCCACACCGCTCTTGCTCACCAGCATCGCCAACAATGAGCTAATGGAAGTTGAATTGAGGTATTACCGCACCTCCGCCAGCGGGACGCAAGAGAACTACATGACAATAACCTTAAGGGATGCCTCTATTGTCAACCTCTCTAATCAGAATCCCAACTCATTGACACATAGCGACATGCAGCCGTTTGAAATCCTGAGCCTGCGTTATGAAAGCATTACCTGCCAACACAATATCGCAGGGACATCGGGGTACAGCATATTGACTGAGAATATGTACTGAGAAGCCGTAAAACACACCTCATTAATTCTTTAATACATTATGGTTTTTTATGAGGAGGGGTGGTGAGCAACAAGTGGCAACTCAGTGATAAAATCTTCAGTCGGAGTCAATTGGAATGACAACAAGAGAACATATAAAAAATGAGCGTTTAATTTATACCGAACAGCTTGGGTGGATTGATTTAGGCCACGCAAAAGGTGATGATGCGAGGGATTTGTGGGGGCAGCTCATCAGCGAACCTGCGAATCCGTTACTCAAAGGATATTTCCTGGTTAATTATTCTCAGGCCATGCATTATCGCCGTGTGCAGACGGGGGTTCATGCGCAATGGAAGATAAAAAGAGGGTTATCGATAGAGACTAAACGTTCTATTGCGCTCTCCATAATGTTTTATGTCTCTCTAAAATTTGAAGGGTTACAATCTAATCCCCTGTTCTCTCTTGCTACGGATAGCGGTTTTAGCTGTGAAGATCTGATTTCCAATTTAGTCGGTTTTTATTCAGTAGTTCTTCCCAGAGATTATATTTCACTTAGTCAGAAAAAATCGAAAGAATATGCTTTTAAAATATGGGATTACTATGGCCCAGTGGGAAGATATAAGAATAATGAACTCAGACCACTCATTTTCCCCGATCCGGAAATGCATGCTTACCCTTATAAAAAACCGTTACCACCTTATTTGTCTGTTATAAAACCGTTTTCATCTTATGAAAACGATCTGGTTATCAACACGATTGATGAGAATACATTTCTGGGATTTAAATTGTAATGAAAACGATCTTAACCATCTTCATTTCATTATCTTCCCTGCTATTTTTTTGGGGATGGCTTATCATCGTTCCTTATACCGTCTATACGGAGAAAGACATTTTTAAATACTATACACTAACCTATAAAGAAATCAGGAACGTGCCGAGGCTATCAAAGAATTATTATTTTTCTTATGGGCCGAGTGATGAGGCGACCCCTCAAACTAGTGCTATCTATCTTTGTGATTTAACTCATATTAATGAGACTTACAGAGAATTGCTTTCTTATGTTGAAAGTACCAAAATACCATTAATTGATGGTTTTAGTTTAGGTAATTACCCGAAATTTCAGGAATATTTTCAGATTGTAAAAACGAAAGAAAAAAACAATAAAACAGGAAAAGAAAGCGAATGTCTAATGTTGATTTTCTCTAAGGAACAAGGATAATTAACACTATATTGAATGAATAGCATAATCGATTAAAAAATGAGTACATTCGCGTTTGAGCTGTCCTTGGCTTAGAAATAAGTCCAAAAGGCGTTATCATTAATAAAAAATGACTACATTTATAACGTCAATTTTCATTTCTATTCGGTCTTATGTCTTTTCTATACACGGGTTAATCTATGTCCGTACAGATAATGCACTATAAAAAACATAAACACATTACTCTTTGCTTTCTGTTTTTATCTCTATTCACTTCTCTGCGCTATAATCATATTGATCACATCAATAAGAGATTACGAAGGGATGGTTGATGGGGTAGAAATAAGAAATCTCTGTGAGATACCTGAAGGCGATTCTGATGGCTTCTTTGCGTTTATTATCATTCCCCTATCTATTCCATTTCTCTTTATAAAGAGAAGCATAGCCAGAATCACTACTTATAGTATGATTTTACTTTATTACTTATGGAGTTTTTATCTCCGATTTAATTTCTGCTAAGAATACCCCCATAAACCAGGCTCATCTCGCCATAATGAGCCCAGTTGATGATGGTGAGTTACGGCATGTTTTCCTGCGGCGATGGGATGCGCATGCGGCTGGCAGACAGATAGCCCAGTATAGCAATACCGAACACGCCCCAAGGCAGCAGCGAAACGATCTGGGATGATGAACCACTCAGCACATCAACGTTTCTGACGACCATAATCAGCGCCGAGAGCATCGCAACCGTCGAGATAATTGGTGCCCACAGACGACTCCATGCCGAGACCGGATGCTGCGTTTCGCGTTGGAAAAAGCGGATAACGGCCAGCGATACGCCAACCTGAAGCAGCAGAATCGCCATCGTCGCGATCGCCGATCCTAACGCGAAGATCTGCATCATCGGGTCGAGATCCGCCAACACCATCATACACAGCACGCCCAACACAACGATCGTCTGTACAATGCTCGCCACGTATGGCGTGCCTTTATTTTTACTCACCTGCGCCAATCTGGAAGACAGCACACCATCTCGCCCGATACTAAACAGGTAGCGTGAGATATTATTGTGAAACGCCTGAGCCGCTGCAAACAGGCTGGTGATCAACAGCAGCGATATCAACTGTTCAGACCATTTGCCAACCAGCGCGTTCGATACGTTAAAAATAAAGCGTCCGGGATCGTTAATCGCCTGCTGCCGAACCTGATCCACACCGTAGGCTTGCACCATCATCCAACTGGTGAAGGCAAAGAACAGCATAATCAATATCACAGCGGCTAGCGTCGCACGGGGAATAGTTTTCTCCGGGTTGCGGCACTCTTCACCGTAGATCGCCGTGGATTCAAATCCGATAAAAGCAGCAATACTGAAAATCAACGCAATCCCCATACTGCCCTGATTAATCACGCTGGGTGAAAATGCCTCTAGCGTGAGCGGAGGGGTATCCTGGGACAATAGTACCGCAATATCCACCACCAGCATGATGCCGACTTCCATTAGCATCAGTACGCCCAGCACACGCCCGCCGACTTCTACACTTTCAATCCCTAATAGGCACATCAGCAACAGCATCGCCACGCTATAGAGCCACCACGGCAGATCAATACCAAGGTGTTCCTGTAGATACATGCTGATGAAGAAACCTAACATCGCGACCACCGCGATCTGAATAGCGAAATAGGCCAGCAGCGCGACGGATAAGGCACTAAACCCTGCGCGACGCCCCATGCCTAAAGTGATGTAGCTGTAAAATGCACCAGCATTGGTCACGTAGCGGCTCATGGCGATATAGCCAAAAGAGAAAATCAACAGGATGCCGCCCGCCATCAGGTACACCGCGGGGATTCCCGCCCCGTTGCCAGCGGAGATCGCGACAGGCAAGCCGCCGACCACGCCGGTCAACGGCGAGGCGGCAGCCACAACAAAGAAAACCAACGACCACAGCCCCAGGCTGTTCTTTTTCAATTGATGAGTACTCATCTTGCCCCCGGATACACAAAACAAACCAGATAGCGTGATGTCGCGCAATCGGGTCGATGGTAAATCCCTCGCTGCCGCGCCACCTTACAGGCAGGTGCGATACAACGCTTCGATGTCCTGACGTGAGGCTCTGCGTGGATTTTGTTCCAGGCTCACCCCCATCGTCTGCACGCAGTTGTCCGCCAGCCAGGGAATATCCTGCTCACGTACACCCAGATCGCGCAGCGTAAACGTCAGTCCAATGTTTTCCAGAAAACGCTGCACCAGATAAACGCTATGGCTAGCACGTTCAGATTCATCCAGATGCGTCACGCTATCGCTCATTGCGCACGTAACAGCAGCAAAGCCAGCGACATTTTCAGCACAGGAGAAACGCATCAGTTCGGGATACAGCGCCGCCAGACCCTCGCCGTGCGTAATGTTGTACAACCCGCTCAGCGGGTGCTCCATCGCATGCGGCAGACCACAGGCCGACATCCCGATCGCCATACCACCAAGCGTATTCGCCCAACACACCCGATCCCAGGCATCCAGATCGGTCACATCCCGACAGACGCGTGGCAAAAATGTGGTCAGCAGCCGAATAGCACGTTCGGTCATGATTTCCGTCATCGGATTACAGAACTTACCCACTCGCGCCTCAATGTTATGGCTGAGTGCGTCAAACCCCGTTGCCGCCACCATACGTGGTGATTGCGTAACCATCAGCGTCGGATCGACAATGGCCGTCTGGGCGAACAGTGCTGGCGAGAAAAATGCTGGTTTATCATGCGTTTCAGGATTGGTGAAAACGGCGACACAGTTGCCCTCGCTCCCCGTTCCCGCCGTTGTGGTCACCAACACCAGCGGCAGTGTCGTGGCAGGTGTCGGTGGTTGAGACAGATAGTCCAGCAGTTTCCCTGAATTACATGCCATAAAAGCGATGCCCTTGGCGGCGTCCATCACGCTACCGCCTCCCACGCCAAGCACCACATCACACTGCTGTTCACGCGCCAGTGCTGCACCAACATCCACCGTCGTGGTGAGCGGGTTTGCTTCAATGCTGTCGAATAGCACCCAACGCACACCGCTCTGCGTTAATAGGTCCGTCAGACGCGTCAGCAGCCCGGTTTGGCGACAGCTGGTTTTCCCCGTCACCAGCAGCACGCGGCTCCCCAACAGCGCCACCTCTTCGCCTACTCGTTCAACTTCACCTCTGCCGATACACAGTTTTACTGGTTGTGAATAAGTAAATGTCATCGCAGCCACCTCACGCCGTCATTACAGAGGTGTTGGCCTGCTCTGCCTGTTCAACCACATTGATTAATGCAGATTCAAACGCGTTCAGCGCATAGTCGAGTTCTTCTTCGCTAATCGTCAGCGCCGGTAGGAAGCGGAACACCGCCAGATTATTGATGGTGAAATTCACCTGAATACGCCATTTCTCTACCAGCAGCCCTGCTATCGCCATAGAATAGTATTCGCCCATGCTGGCTTGCAGCGCCTCCGGCAAACGACCAAACTCAATACCAATCATCAGCCCTTTACCGCGTACTTCTTTGATCACCTGCGGGTGGCGAGCCTGAATGTCATATAACCGCTGCATCATTAATGCGCCTTTACGTTCCGCCATGCCGCAAAGATCGTGTTCGATGATGAACTGTAAGGAACCCAATGCCGCCGCCGCACTCAGGGTATTTTCCTGATAGGTAGCGGTGTGGTGATAGCAGGTTTCGATAGTGCCATAAGCAGCTTCATACAAGCTTTCCGTACAAAGATAGCCGCCAAACGGTACCAGGCCGCCGGACAACCCTTTGGCGAAAACGATACAATCCGGCACCACGTCATCATGTTCACAGCACCAGAATTTTCCAGTACGCGCGGCTCCACACTGAATCTCATCCAGCACCAGTAGCGTGTCATAGCGATCGCACAGCTCGCGTGCTGCTTTCAGGTAGCCCGCTGGAGGCACAATAATCCCGCCTTCACCCTGGATCGGTTCCACCACAAACGCTTTGTATTTTCCTGTTGCCAACGCACTTTCCAGCTCTGGAATCGATCCGTAGGTGACATGATCGATATTGCCTAACGTCGGCTGCTGCCCTGCACGCCATTTATCCTTGCCACCGAGCGACACCGCGCCAGAGGTCTTACCGTGAAACGCGCCCAGCGTCGCCAGCAGGTGCGTCTTGTGTGCTTTATGCCGAGTGCCGAGTTTGACCAGTTTGATCATTCCCTCAATCGCTTCTGCGCCGCCGGTTGCCGTACCCATTTTGGTCAGTTTTCCCTGTGGCGAGAGCAGTGCCATGTTGTGCGCCAGTGCTGCGGCCACGTTGTGATAGGAAATCGCGCCCATCATGAAGAGACGGTTATCAAAACACTTCTGCAAACAGGACCACACAAACTCATTGTTGTTGCCGACCGTCACTACCCCGACCGCGCCAATCATGTCCAGATGCTTTTCACCCTGGTCATCAATGAAGGTGCTGCCTTCCGCTCGAACAAAGTATTTGGCATGTCCATCCAGAGATCGCATGCGGTTAAGGTGGGTTAATTGCAGCGCGCGGGTCGTCTCGCCATCCAGTGCGATCGCGTCATCAATGGTGTAAAAACCCGGTACGATGTCTTTTGCCTGTGCCATAAAAAACCTCACAACGTTCACAAGAGAAATGTGCGATAGCGCACGGTGTGAAACGTTTATAGCAAGGGGTAAGACGGGGAAAATAGAATAAATCGGCACACGCCACGGTGCAGCAATAGCCTCTTTTTGGTGCAGGTTGCCCCAAAAAAGCAGCATGGGAGAGGAGATGCCTTTACGCTGGCGTTATCACGGCGGACTCAGTACTGGCGGATACGACACTGGTAGCGTACAGCCTGTAACCGTGCCAGATAGTGTTGCGGCGAACAGGAGGTAAATGCTTTAAATTCACGCAAGAAATGCGATTGATCGGCATATTCAAGACGCTGCGCCAGCGTGGTTAGGTTGTCGATATTACCCTGATTGAGCAACGCCAGCGCCCGCTGAAAACGAATCGTTCGGCAGAACGTTTTGGGGGACATACCGCAGTTATCATGAAATAACCGGTGAATATAACGGGCGGAATAGAGCGTTTTCCGCTCCAGTTCATCGACTCTGATTTTGCCGTCGTGAGCCATAATCAGATCGATGATTTGCAGCAATAACGGCGGTGCCGAGCGGTTCGTCCAGTAGGAAAAATAGTGCAGAAACAAGCTGACCTGCTCGTTAAAGTCATGGCTGTTCACCAGCCGTCTCAGCAAACGTGGAGTGTCAGGGGCAACTTCATCAAAAGGGATCTCCTGCCCCGCCAACTCCCCAGGAGACAGGTCAAGAAAGGCTGGCATGATACCGGGCATGAAGCGCACGCCAAAATAGCGTTCTCCCGGCATCAGGCGGGTAATCTGCGCCGATGCGGTGCTGCCGCAAACGCGCCCGCTCGGTGCATCAGGACAGCAGTGTAATAGGAGATCGACGCTGCCATCCGGCACGGCCAGCGTCATCGGTTCGGCGCGATTGACCGTGAAGCTGTAAAAATGGGCAATGGGCGACTGGCTGACATTTTTCTTCAGGTAATCTTCCGCCGCGTTGATGACAAACCACGGCTGCAACGGCCGCACGCGAAACGACGCAGAATCAGGATGCATTGGCCTTCTCCCCCGCAACGATGACGCAGGGGATCAGGCAATTTTTACGCCAACTCGTTTTCCGCCAATGCCAGTGTACGTTTGTCGCTATGCATCCGGCCCCACTCTGACCACTAATTTGCCAAAGTTGCGGCCGTGCAGCAGGCCGATAAAGGCCTCTGGTGCATTTTCCAACCCGTCGACAATCTCTTCCCGATATTTGATCTTACCTTCCTCCACCCACGGCGATACATCCTTCCAGAACTCATCGAAGCGGTGACCATAATCATCAAAGATAATGAACCCCTGCATACGAATACGTTTCTTCAGAATCGTGCCCGCCAGCAGCGGTAAACGATCGGGGCCATCGGGCAAGCCTGTTGAATTGTAGCCAGAGACGAGCCCGCACACCGGAATACGCGCCGAGGTATTCAGTAGCGGCAACACGGCGTCAAAGACTTTCCCACCGACATTTTCGAAGTAGATATCGATTCCCTGCGGGCAGGCTTGTTTAAGCTGTTCGGCAAAATCATCCGCCCGGTGGTCAAGGCAAACATCAAACCCTAGAACCTCAACCGCGTAGCGACATTTCTCTGCGCCACCCGCCACGCCAACAACTCGACAGCCTTTTAATTTCCCAAGTTGCCCAACCGTCGCGCCGACCGGGCCGGTCGCGGCGGCCACCACCAGCGTTTCACCCGCTTTAGGCTGGCCAATATCCATCAGGCCCATATACGCGGTGAAGCCCGGCATACCCAGCACACCTAAAGCGAAGGAAGGATTCGTCGGCGACTGACCCAGGTTCGTTAATCCTTTGCCGTCAGAAATCGCATAATCCTGCCAGCCGCTGTAGGACAGCACCCAGTCGCCAGCCTGATAATCCGGGTGTTTGGATTCCACCACGCGGCTGATTGTCCCGCCGACCATCACGTCATTCAGTTCGACGGGTTTGGCATAAGAAGGCGCGTCACTCATGCGGCCACGCATGTAAGGGTCAAGGGAAAGGAACACCGTACGCAGCAGGATATGTCCTGAATCGACCTGTGGGATAGGCTGCTGTTCCAGACGGAAAGTCTCTTGTGTTGGCGCGCCGTGCGGGCGCTGAGCCAGAACCACACGGCGGTTAATTTGAGCGGTTTGCGGCATAATCTCCTCCGTTAAACAAAGCGTGTTGATAAAATCACTTCATTAACAATAGGATCTGTTCTTTCATCTGGCTACGCAAACCGTGCGGCGTTCGTTATGCCGTTTTGCTTTTTTCGTAACGCGACATGCGATCCAGATACCCCATGACAAGTGCAGACAACACAAACGTCAAATGGATAATCACGTACCACATCAGCTTGTTATCCGGAATATTGCGGGCATCCATGAACACACGCAGCAGATGGATCGACGAGATAGCGACAATCGAAGCGGCAACTTTATTTTTCAGCGAGCCGGAGTCCATCTTACCAAGCCAGTTCAGCTTTTCTCTGCCTTTAGAGATATCCAGCGCCGAGACAAAGTTCTCGTAACCGGACAGCATCATCATCACCAGCAATCCGCCGACCAGCGTCATATCGATCAATGACAGCAGCACCAGCACCAAATCTGCTTCAGCGATATCCAGGATATTAGGCAGGACGTGGAACACCTCCTGGAAAAACTTGATCGCCAGCGCCAGCAAGCCCAGCGATAGCCCAAGATAAACCGGAGCGAGCAGCCAGCGCGCTGAGTACATCAGATTCTCAATAAAACGTTCCATAACTCACTATATGCAGGTGGAAAAGAGGGAAATAATAGCGAAAAGTCCTGCGGTGGTGTTAATCAATTCTTGAACAGAATGCACCATTTACAGAATGCTCTGCCCTATCGTACCCCCAGCGATGATTTCCGCGTTTTGTGATCCGGCCTGCACTCACCTTCAAACCGATGCCGTCCTCCTGCCGCTCGTGGCACGCATCTGAAGGTTCACCTTTTTTCACCTTCCTACACTGTCTAGCGCCAGCAGGTCTGGCAACAATCATACACCGTACTCTACCTACAGAGCCGAACACAGGCTTACAGCAAAACAAGGGGTTACGCATGAGCAATCCTATTTTCATGGGTATTTTCTGGCACTTCATCGGAGCAGCCAGTGCAGCCTGCTTCTATGCACCGTTTAAACAGGTCAAAAACTGGTCATGGGAAACCATGTGGTCATTAGGCGGTTTCTTCTCGTGGATTATCCTGCCCTGGAGCATCAGTTGGTGGCTACTCCCTGATTTCTGGCGTTATTACGGTTCGTTCGATATGGCGACCCTACTCCCCGTTTTTCTCTTCGGCGCGATGTGGGGCATCGGCAATATCAACTACGGCCTGACGATGCGCTACCTTGGCATGTCGATGGGCATCGGTATCGCCATCGGCGTGACGTTGATTATCGGTACGCTGATGACACCCGTCCTGCAAGGTAAGTTCTCCGTTCTGTTTGGTTCAGCGGGCGGACGGATGACGCTATTGGGCGTGCTGGTCGCAGTCATTGGCGTCGCCATTGTCAGCTATGCCGGCTTACTGAAAGAGCGAGCACTCGGCATTCGCGCGGAGGAGTTCAACCTGAAAAAAGGGCTGATTCTGGCCGTGATGTGCGGCATCTTCTCCGCTGGCATGTCCTTTGCGATGGATGCCGCGAAACCGATGCACACCGCAGCACAAACGCTGGGAATCAATGCGTTGTATGTCGCCCTCCCCAGCTACGTAGTGATTATGGGCGGCGGTGCTATCGTCAACCTGGGTTTCTGCTTCATCCGTTTGGCAACCTGCAAGGGCATTTCATTAAAAGCCGATCTGGCACAGGCCAAACCGTTACTGATTGCCAACGCGCTCTTCGCCATTCTGGGCGGCGTCATGTGGTATTTGCAGTTCTTCTTCTATGCCTGGGGACACGCCAACATTCCGGCTGATTACACCTATATCAGTTGGATGCTGCACATGAGTTTCTACGTACTGTGCGGCGGCATCGTCGGTCTACTGTTTAAAGAGTGGAAGGCCGTTGGCCAGAAGCCAGTACGCGTGCTGGTTCTCGGCTGCATGGTCATTATTCTGGCAGCGAATATCGTCGGACTAGGAATGGCCGTGTAAGCGCCTTATCATCGCGTTCGGTGCCACAAAGCGAGTACCGAATGCGATGGCATTCCGCAGGTGAACACGGCTTTCTCATCCCTCCGACAATCTTGCTACACGCCATCAAAGAAGAACGTGAACAATACGAATGACCGTTCCTTATCGCTGTGCCTTTTCAGGTTTATTCATATTCTCCGAGATGACTGCCAGTGGAGAAGTTGCAGAATCGTCGATGATTGACACTGATGATTACCTGACGGTAAGTTTGTCGCGGTTCGATTGATGGAGCGGAAAAATAGGAATGATAACGCGCTTGAAGCGTGGCGACAGTGATGAGAATGGTATTGCCAAAATTGCAGGCATTCCAGCCTGGATTCAGGAAGAAGAAACGCGTGAAGGTCTGCGCTACATTCTACAAATTAACCACTCCCGCCTAAATAAATCTGCCCCCAGCCATAAAGGTATTTTTGTGGGTGGCTTGGGATACTTGCTATTGAAGCAAGACATTAGCGGCGAGGATCTTCAGGCCGGTGAGTTCCTTATTCAAACCTCATAAGGTACACATTGATAAATGCAGTATTGGGCTAGCGGCTTATCCCGAAATGAAAATATTCCTACATAGGAACGTACTGGGAAATGAAGATGTCAGACGTTTTTAACAACATAGCCCGGCTTTCCCCGAGAGAGTTGCAACGCTATGCCTCCGCTTGTTTGCAGGCCTATTGCCACGCCAAATTGATTCAACATCCTGCAATCGACGCGTTGATAGATCACCTTAATCGTTACCCTGAAAGTGATAGTCTGGTTGAATGGGAAAGAAAAGGGGCATTATTAGCGCTTAATGGCCGGGGGGACGAGATACCGCAAGATCTTACCCTGTCGATGTCACCACAGGATATTGAAACATTCTCTTATCTTGTTGATATCACGGTAGAGGTCGGCATTGTGGATATGTACGGAACACCAACCACGCTTCCGGCTGAGTTTGTAGGCAAGATAGTCTCTATTTTGTCCCAAAATAATATCGAGTTACCTGAGCGTTAACTAAAAATACATAGCGTATCCCGTATGGCACGAATATTGAGATGAACATGAGCTATGAGTACAAATTAGTCTTTGATAATGCCTCCGTTGCTCAACATATTATGAGCACGATTAAACGCAGTGAAGCCTGCATTCGTGCCGAAAACGGTGATGTCTATTTAAAAGACAACTCCCTAAACAATCGCGCTGATTATGACGTCCGCCTAACCGATGAAGGCGATGGCTCACTGTGGCTTCAGATTAATGTTAAATCTGTCGATCTGTACGTACTCGTGCAAGAAACACTCAGCGGGAAAGCGTTCAAATGTTTTGAAGATGGGGATACCGAAGACGAAGTAGAACTTAGCGAGGCTTTTCGCCTTAAAGTGTTACCCAATCCGCTCTGACATCGTCAGGAACGCGCCAAAATTATCCGCTTGCTGGGTTGTTTCTCCCGTTTCATGTGACCATAAAACAATAATCGGCTCCCCTGTTTTCGCTAATACAGCGTAATCAAAACAGTAATAATCTCCCGTACCACACTCCGCAAAAGGCAGAAGGGTCGAGAAATCCTGTGCCGTATCGGAAAAATTGCTCAGCCACGCCTGCCAGCCTTCTTTAAAATGCCGAACGATTGATTCCCATGTTTTTCTCGGGTCGCGAGCATCAAATACCGGAAATATCGTTAATGCGCCAAGCGCTCTTCCATTATTCACCAGAAGCCAGTCCGAAAAAGAGAGAGGCAGCTTACGACCTAACTCATGCTCTGCGGCTTGAATAGCGGCTACCGATGTGCCAATAACGCGGACTCTGGTCATACTTCCTCGCGTAGTAAAACGTCTCGTATGTTGGTCAGGGCGTTAGCCAAGTTGTAGAAAAAATCGGCCACACGCATTTGCTGTTTTATCCCAGAAACGCTCATCTAAAAAGAGATAGCCCATGCCATCCGAGAGTATTCCTTTATGACGTGGCAGCGCAGCATCGAGATCGCCCCCATAAATAGACACTCTTCTCTGCCCTATATTTGATGTGATCACCCCTTGCAGCCAGGCATCAATGCCATCTAACTTAGAGGCTAAATTTTCATCATCATCTGAATCCGCACTTCTTGATATATGGATGCTTCCGCGATCGATAATGGGATTAGCGGCTTCGTTGCGCTCAACTTCAGAGCGGATATATCCCAAAACAATCGCCTCAGAATTACCCTCAATCGCACGCAGCTTGCGGTAATGAAAAACCTCCCCCGGCAAGTAGGGGATAAATACAGATATCCAATAGTGCTTCGGTACGAATGACGGTGAGAACCACGCACCGGGAAAAGAAACCAGATGGGTAAGAGGGATTCCATCAGCAGAGAGTGGCCAGGACATTTCACTGGGTAAATAAGCCCCGCCGCCAACATAGGCATCATGGGACGCATGCGGTCCATGGGTAAAAATCAGTTCATCGTACATCAGTATTTCTCGTCTCCATTATTAATACCAGCAGGAGGTTTAAAGGGCTCACTTCTTCCGCCAAACAGACGCCTTTCCAGAGGTTATTTCAATCAGTTGCCCGTCATTATCGTAGTGACAGAACCATTCATCTTCACAGGGCCATCCTTTGGAAAACGCTCTGCCGGACAGCACGCGGCCAGAAGGAGAATACTGGTAACGAAATACGGCAAAAGCCTCCATGATACCCACACCGACATAAATCCTCGCATGATCATCTAATTGCAGCATCCTCCCCAAGCCAAGCAATTTTGCTTCACTGCCTTCTGGACGATCCATTCCCTTGAAACCAAGCGTCGTAATCTCTAACACATCGCCAGTTCGGTCATAGAGCGTTGCCTGAATTGCCTGAACGCCCTTCTGCCCCGGGGAGATCGTAATAACATGACGACCACCCGAGAAACCGGAGCAATATTTCCCCAGCCAGCGTGCCTCATCCACATTAGCGTATTTCCTTTTCATGAGCCGAGGCGGCGAAAATCCCATACGCTCATCGCTGTAAGGTAAGTGCCCAAAATAGTCGCCATCAGAAAACCGCCACTCATCTACCGCATCACAACACGCCAGATAAATCGGATAAGAACCGGTTGCATCAAACGCCTGAAATTGTTTTCTGAGATCGCCAAGCGTCGAATTCACGATGGGTATATCAAGCAACATCGTCGCTTTTGTCATGAGCAGCCCTATTCACTCTTTTTTCTATCAAGCGGTTTCCATTCTGACATCGATATTGCCACAGATAGTGAAAAAAGTGATTTCATCACGTCACGGCTGTCAACGCCCAGCGCCGCGTGATAAGTTCCAACAAAATGAATATGATAGGTCAGCCACGAAAGAAGCCGTCATCAGAATCGCCAAACGCAATCTTGATGAGAGATAAAGGTTAAGTTCTGATAGATAAGACAGCAGGAGAAAGCCATGAACGTGATATTTCCAGCAGCCTATTATGATGCGTCCTCTGAAGAGGGTGTTTTGACGATTGGATTCGCAGACAGTGCAGATGACCCACAGCATTTTCTCATTTTGCAACGGGCAGAAGAACCTGACGAGCAAGATGAAGAACTGGGCCAAGATACCTATTATGTTGAGATTGGCAATCCAGGCGTAGCTGGATATGGCGGTATTGATACTGTTTTGGTGACGGCAAACAACATCATTTTTACTTTCTCAGGCACAACGAACTGGTGCAAAGAAATAGAAACGATTGAGATAGAGATTTCGCCTCCGTTGGCAACCATTGACGACATCGAAGCCTCGCTTCAGGAAATATTTATCGATACGCCAACATACATCTCTCGGTCATAGCCGAAGTCTACTATACGTAAAACGGGCTTGTGGAAAAAAGACACGAAAACCTCTTTTTGGGATAACATCGGGACATTGTTTTACTTCACCGACACAAATAGTGGTAACCGCTCACCTATGTTAGTTCGTGTATATGTAGCAAATAACGATGGACCAGCCTTTGAGGTATTACCGGTCAGAGAAATCGAGAAGGACACTTACGAATTGCTGTCTTCTCCCGGCCTTGCGTTAAATTTAGCACGCGGGGATATCTTCCGAATTAACGACGAGCATGCACATCCTGAAGTGTTGCAAAGAGGCGGTAATTTTTGCATCCATATCTATGCCGACTACCTTCCACCTGAAGATATCGCCAGTTTAGAAAAGAATGTGGCGAGCCAACTCAATGGCACCTTAGACGGTGTCTATCAAGGAAACTTGACGTTGGCCGTTCCAGCAAGAAATGGAATGGATAAGATTGCCGACGTTTTCGATGTCTTTCGCGAAAAAACAGGGGTTCAATGGTACTTCGCGAACATTTATAAGAATATTGATGACGATGAAGACGAAACGCTTTTAAATTGGTGGCTGGATAGCTAAGTCCCCATCGGCCAGCCCCCAAGTAAAATAGCGTATTGCGGAAATCTCGAATGCACAAAAAACCACAGCGGATTTAACCATGCAAAACGCGGATCGCTCCCTACCCAGTGCACAACAGAAGCAGACTTGCGATAAACACCAGTTAACGCCGCATCCCCCCGAGGAAATGGTCGCGATTGCTTTAGATACCTTACAAAATTCGCCCATTTACGGAACCCGAATTTCATTACCTGAAAACGGCACGATAAGCTGGTTTATCCACTGCGGTGAACATTCAGCCGAAAGTGGTTTTTATCAGGCGCTTCACACCCATCACTTAGCGGAAACTTTGCCTGAAGTCGTGCCCTATCTATTTTTACCCGAAGGGACGAAATTCATCATTGACCGGACAGGGTATGAGGACATTTGGACGTACGAGACAGAATAGAAAAAACGCCCTGAGAAAGTTTCAAGGCGTTTTAGAATAGACGTAGATATTTACTGTTAATTTATAGTGCGAAACTGAAAAGAATAGAAATCGCACTATTTAACATTATCTAAAATAAAATCACAGCTTATCGTGTTGCGTTCAACGGAATTTCAGGATCCGGTTCGCGAGTCATACGATTACGTAAATCACGACGAATAATTTCAATAGACCAGAACCAAATCAGGTGACCGACGATCTCTGACACATGTTCATACCAAGGAAGAACAAACAGAGATGGCGTAAGCCCCATCAATGGGAATGAAATCATATGGACAAACAGTTGAGCCAGCGCACCAGCCAACAGACCTTGCCATAATTTTATTTTAGGAAATACTTCTGCAACGACGCAATAACCTACAGCGAAAACAATAGAGAAAATGATATGCGTCACACCAACCCAATTGAATACGTGGCCGGCAAAGGTATAAACCGCCGCATTAGGATCAACAACGCCAAGCCAATCGCGTAAAAAGATGTAGGGAGGGTTAAGGAAATTACGAGAACAATCAATTTGCTCAGCGGCTCTAATCAGTGATTCAGGCACACAAGCACTACTAAACATATCAGTAGGGCTACGTGGAGGAAGCGGATTTTCTGCGCCCCACTTAACAAAAGAGGAAACAATACCAGCAATCAAACCAATAAAAGCAGCTAAGCCATAACGTCTACGAGACGGAGGCGTTTGTTCAAAAAAGTTCATTTTTTTACCAATCTAACCATTAAAGGTTATATTCTTACATAGGTATTATGGACTGATAAAGATGTTAATTGATATATCTAACAATTTCTCTAGTATATTTTGTTATTAGGAACTTCGTTTTAAAATTTATAAAATAGAAAATAAAACAATGCGTTGATTTTTTGTGAAACTTTTATTCAATAATTGAAAAACCAGCTTCTATAACGTATACGAAATGTATATTTCCTCCGATAAAACGAAGAACAACTTTCCAATAAATAGCCGACAAACATATTTTCGGTTATTTTTTTGTAAAATACTAACAGTTCAGTAACTCATAATCTCACGCGGCACCACACTGATATTCAACCCACCACATGGATTGATAGCATGAAGGAATCCAGCCAACCCTCCCCCATACACCCGTTTTACTCTTCCTTAATTCTGCCGGAACCAACCCGGGCGCTGATGCGCTTCACGCCAGAATAATGCAGCCATTCCCCAGGATGCTCCGTCCTGATGACGTAATTGCCAGACCACACCACCGTAAATCGGAAATGTTTGGCCATTTTTTCTAACCCGAATTCCGGTGTAGTCATAGGCAATTCCCCGCTGAGACACATTTTCAAGAAACTGTAGCCGGGCTGGCTGTAAAACGGCTTCAGCACTCAGTCGGGAAGGCAATGCCAGCATTTCCGCTTCAGTGTATCCAAAACAATCGAGCGCATAGCGATTGGCATAAATAAAGCGAGGTTCGTCCCCTGTTCCTTGTGCTAACAGACTACAAGGAGCCTGTTCATGCAGCCATCGATAGCGGTCGACCAAACCAGCAGGGGAAGGCAGTGAAGTACCGTTCAATGCCAGGTAACATGAATCAATCTTCTCAAGCAATGTGAGCGACATAGCTTCTCCTTAACGATTTCTTCGTCATGAATTGCTCCCAGCAGTTGATGCGCATCAACCAGCACATCGAACAAGGGTAGTAATAAAAACCGATACCACCACCAAGATTCCAAAGAAAATCGTTCATCATCAGCGTAGGTAAAAGTCTTTCGCATATATATTTTTATGGAATTGAAAATCAATTTTTATTCTTTTACATGTATAAGTGCGCCCACTAGAGTAGCGAAAAACACCGCCGTGTATGGCCTCATGTCATTGGTAAAGGACACAGGGAATGGAAAAAAATCATCCGCAAGTTACGACTCTCGCCGCAGGGTTACTCTCGTTACTTTTCGCACTCAATCCCGGTGCGTATGCGGCGGAAACCGCTGAAAAACCGGTGTCTGGCGGTATTCTGAATGTCGGATTGGGCAGTGATACGCCGATTATCGACCCGCACATTACTGCCTATGGCGTCACAGCACTGATTGCCCGTAACGTGGTGGATTCACTGGTAGGACAGGCGGAAGATAACCGCTTTACGCCCTGGTTGGCGGAAAGCTGGAAAATTAATGACAACAACACCGAATACACCTTCCATCTGCGTAAAGACGTGACGTTCAGCGACGGCACCAAGCTGGATGCGGAAGCGGTAAAATACAACATCGAGCGTATTCTCGATCCGAAAACGACCTCCAGCTACGCGAAATCGCTGTTAGGTCCTATCGACAAGATCTCAACGCCGGATGACTATACGATTGTGATCCACTATAGCTCACCGTTTGCAGCGCTGTTACAGGGGCTAAGCCTGCCATATCTGGGCATTCAATCGCCGACGTACCTGAAAAAAACACCAAACACCAGTACCACAGTAGTAGGTTCCGGTCCGTTTATTCTTGACTCCTTTGTGAAAGGCAGCGGCAGCAAGCTGACGAAGCGTCCTGATTACAACTGGGGACCGGGTTACGCCAAGCATACTGGCCCAGCCTATCTGGATGGTCTGGTGTTCAAATATCTACCAGAAGCGTCGGTTCGCCTTGGCGCACTGAGCAGCGGCCAGATTCAGGCCATTGACGCCGTGCCGCCTGCCAATTTCCCGACGGTGAAGCGCAATCCAAAGCTGGAAGTGATTACCTATGAGAACCCGGGCGTTAACCGCGTACTCTATCTCAACACCACCAAAGGCCCTTTCCAGGATGTCGCGGTGCGTAAGGCATTCCAGAGCGCGGTAGATACTAAGGCGGCAGTAAAAGTGGCCTTCTTCGGTACGCTGAAAGCCGCCGATAACGTTCTCGGCCCGGCCACGCTATACTACGATCCGAGCGTCGCGTCCCGCTGGGGCTTTGATGTGAAGAAGGCCAACGAGCTGCTGGATAACGCCGGCTGGAAACAGAAAGACGGCGAAGGTTTCCGTACTAAAGATGGCAAGCGCCTGAGTGTCAGCTTCGTTTACGCCTCAACCAACGTTGAAGCCGCAGATGTCGCGCTGTTCCAGGCGGTACAATATCAGGTGAAGCAGGCAGGCTTCGAAGTCAAACTGACGCCAGTTGATGCGGGCGAATTCACCACGCGCACCAATGCCAACGAGTACGATATCGCTTCTAACTTCTTCGTGCGCGCAGAGCCCGATATTCTGCGTACCGTGTTCGATTCGGCCTATGCGCCACCGAACGGTAACGGCTTTACTCGCATCAGCGTGCTGGACGATAAACTGAGAAAAGCCATTGGTGCGGGTGACGCGGAACGTAAACAGCTCTACAGCGACATACAGCGCGAAGTCATCGATCAGGCGTATGTTGTTCCGCTGTACATTCCTGCCTATCAACTCGGCCTGTCCAAACAGGTACAGGGCATAAGCTGGGCGACCAACGCAAAACCGAACTTCTATGATGCCTGGATTAAACGTTAATCTGTACGCGTTAGGCAAACGTCTACTCACCATTCTGGCTGTGCTCTGGGGCGCAGCCACATTGACGTTTATTGCCGTCAAACTGATCCCTGGCGATCCCGTCGCCATTCTTAGCGGCGGCGACAACGTGGTAGATGAAGCCTATCGCGCCGTACTCATCAAACAATTTGGACTCGATCAGCCGCTGTGGGTGCAATATCTGCGCTACTGTGGGCAGGCGCTACAGGGCGATTTTGGCGTCAGCTATCTCTACCGCCTGCCGGTTGGTAGCGTGATTAGCGATGCGATGCATGAAACCCTGCCGCTGGCGCTCGGTGGCCTGATTCTGGCACTGCTTCTCGCGATTACCAGCGCGCTGCTCACCGCAGGCCGCTATGGTGCACTGCGTACCACCGTATCGTGGCTGGAACTGACGCTGCTTAGTACACCGGTCTACTGGATTGGTATCGTGCTATTAAGCCTGTTCAGTTTTCGCCTGCAATGGTTTCCAGTCACTGGCAACGACGGTGTTATGTCGCTGGTGTTACCGGTTATCACTCTGGGCTTGCCGATTGCCGCCATTCTAAGTCAGGTACTGCGTGACGGTCTGGAAGATGCACTCTCCCAGCCATTTTCGCTCACTGTACGCACGCGCGGCGTCAGCGAAATCCGACTACGCTTTCGTCACGGTTTACGCCACGCGGCGCTGGCCGCCTCAACGCTCACCGGCACGCTGCTGGCAAGCGTACTCGGCGGCTCCGTGCTGACCGAAACCGTCTTTGGTCGCGCGGGTATCGGGCAGGTCACGCTGAGTGCGATTGAAAACCGCGACATGCCGCTGGTGCTGGGCGTCGTCATGCTGTCCGCGTTCCTGTTCGTCGTCATCAACCTGCTGGTGGATGCGCTGTATCTCATTATCGATCCCCGCTTACGCAAGAAGGCGAGCGCCCATGAGTAGTGAACCCATGCCCTTCACGCAGATGCCATCAAGAAAAAACTATCGCAGCCCGTGGCTAAGCACGGCGACACTGCTGCCTGCCGCACTCGTGTTCCTGCTGGCGTTGGCGGTCTTTTTCCCCTCACTGTTTACCAGCCGCACCGCCGATGAAATGGATATGGGGGCGGTGTTCCAGTCGCCGAATAGCACTTACTGGTTCGGCACCGATCAGCTGGGACGCGACATTTTTTCCCGTATCGTCCACGGTACCTCGCTGTCGCTGGGGATTGGCGTCGGCGCGATGCTGATCGCCTGCTTCGGCGGCGTGCTGTTTGGCACCCTGTCGGTGCTCGCGCCACTGCGTATCCGTCAGGTTCTGGTGCGCCTGCTGGACATTATGCTGGCGTTTCCCGACCTGCTGCTGGCGCTACTGGTGATCGCCGTACTGGGACGCGGCCCGGAAAACACCATGCTGGCCGTCGGTCTGGCGGGGATTGCGGGTTATGCGCGTTTGATCCGTTCTCAGGTGTTGCAAGTCAGGCTATCCGGCTACGTTGAACATGCGATTGCACTGGGCGAACACCCGCTGTATATCGTTTTTCGCCATATCATTCCCAATACGCTGCGCCCGCTGTTGATTGTCGCGACCATTGGCGTCGGTCATGCGGTGCTGTCTGCCTCGGCGCTGAGCTTTCTGGGCTTGGGCGTCGTTCCACCGACTGCTGAATGGGGCGCGCTACTGGCTGACGGACGTAACTTCCTTGATATTGCGCCGTGGGTCAGCCTGCTGCCCGCCAGCGTCGTCGCGCTGTCGGTAATTTCCATCACGCTGCTGGGGCGTCGTTTACAGGCTATTTTGGCAAAAGGAGAGGCACGATGAGCCTGAACACACTCCCTCACTCCTCTCATTCCTCTTCAGATGCGGTGGCGAAGACGCCGTTGCTACGTGTAGAGAACCTGAGCGTCACGTTTCCCAGCCCATCCGGCCCCATTCGTTCGGTTAAAAACCTCTCTTTTCAGGTCAATGCTGGAGAAATTCTGGCGCTGGTCGGCGAATCGGGTTCAGGGAAATCCGTCACCGCCCGCACGCTGGTAGGTTTGGCCGGAGAAGTCGTGGACGTGCAGGCAAACGCGATTGAGCTCACGCGCCATGATGGCAGCCGGTGTGACTTACGCTATCTGACCGATCGCGACTGGCGAGCGATTCGTGGCCGTGAAATCGGCTTTGTTTTGCAGGATGCGCTGGTGTCTCTCGACCCGCTGCGCAAAATTGGGCAAGAAGTCGCGGAGCCGATTCTGACCCATCGCCTGTTGCCCCGCGAGAAAATTCCCGCCCGCGTCGCCGAACTCCTGACAAAAGCAGGCATTCCCGATCCTGAGAATCGCGCGGCGCAGTACCCGCATGAGCTGTCCGGCGGACTGCGTCAACGTGCGCTTATTGCCTCCGCGCTGGCAGCCGGCCCACAGTTGCTGATTGCCGATGAGCCCACCACCGCGCTGGATGCCACGGTGCAAAAGCAGGTGCTGAAAGTCTTCACTGCCTTGGCGCAGGCGGGGCACGGCGTGCTACTGATCACTCACGATCTTGCCGTCGTCGCGGACGTCGCGGATCGCGTCATTGTTATGCAAAACGGAGCGCTGGTAGAAGGCGGTGAGGCGCGGCAGATCCTGTCAGCACCGACGCATCCCTACACCCACAAGCTGCTAGCGGCGATCCCGACCGCATCTACGCGAGGAAAGTGGCTGGCTGGAGTCGATCCGTTACAGAGCGGTATTGCGCCATCAGCGGCGTCTCTGGCAGCGAATGACACTGACGATGCCATCGCCCTGACGGTGGATCGCATTGCGGTGTCGTTCAAGCGCCCGGACGGCAGCCGGATGCAGGCGGTCAATCAGGTTTCTCTCCAGATCAAACGCGGTGAAACGCTGGGCATCGTCGGGGAATCCGGCTCCGGTAAAACCACGCTGGGTAAAGTCATTTTGGCATTGCAAAAGCCGGACAGCGGTGAAGTCCGACTCGCGGATAATGCCTGGAGCACGTTAACGGAACGCGAACGCCGCCCGCTACGCGCCCGCATTCAGACGATCACGCAGGATCCGCTCAGCTCGTTCGATCCACAATTTACCGTCGCCCAGATTCTGAATCAGCCGCTGCGCCTGCGTCACGATCTGAGCGAGGATGAGAAACAGCGGCGTATTCTGACGCTGCTGGAGTATGTCGGCCTGACGCCCGACCTGCTGACCCGACGTCCTACGGCACTGTCCGGCGGTCAACGCCAGCGCGTTTCCATCGCACAGGCGTTGGCCTCAGATCCTGAAATCCTGATCTGTGACGAGCCGGTATCGGCGCTGGATGTCACAACACAGGCGCAGGTGTTGGATTTATTGGTGGCGTTGCAGCGCCAATTGGGGCTGACAATGCTGTTCATCTCCCACGATCTGGGCGTGGTACAGCACATGAGCCACCGCATCGCGGTCATGAAAGACGGGGATATCGTAGAAACCGGGTCGGTCGAACAGATCTTCAATCAACCGCAGCATCCTTACACCCGCCTGTTGCTCTCGACGGTGGCGGAGTAGCGCTGTTGAGGAAA
The DNA here is from genome assembly GCF_000803315.1 of Pectobacterium actinidiae. NCBI lineage: Bacteria > Pseudomonadati > Pseudomonadota > Gammaproteobacteria > Enterobacterales > Pectobacteriaceae > Pectobacterium > Pectobacterium actinidiae. The sequence continues at coordinate 251,490 of NZ_JRMH01000001.1, read as the reverse complement.
GATTGGGTGGTTAAAAACGCGGCAACATTGTACAATGATAAGTACATATCAGGAGGTACAAATGCGTACAATTAGCTACAGTGAAGCCCGAAAAAATCTATCGGCGACCATGATGAAAACGGTCGAAGACCGTGCTCCCATACTTATCACCCGACAGAATGGTGAAGCCTGCGTGCTGATGTCTTTGGAAGAGTATAACTCTCTAGAGGAGACCGCGTATTTACTGCGTTCACCAGCAAATGCAAAAAGACTGATGAACTCAATCGAGAGCCTTAAAGCTGGCAATGGCGAAGAAAGAGATATCATTGAGTGAAACTAATCTGGTCAGAAGAAGCATGGGAAGACTACCTGTATTGGCAGGACATCGATAAGCGGATGGTCAAAAAGATCAATGAATTAATAAAAGAAACGCGCAGGACACCTTTTGAGGGAAAAGGAAAACCAGAGCCACTTAAACATAATCTTGCTGGTTTCTGGTCGCGCCGTATCACCGAAGAACATCGTTTGGTTTATGCCATCACCGATGACGCCATGATGATCGCTGCCTGCCGCTACCACTATTAACCCGTCATTGATTCATCGCACCCAATAGCTAAAAAGCGCCGTCACTCCACATTCAGGAAGCGCTGGCGATAAGCACTGGGCGAAACACCGAACGCCTGATGGAACACCACAGAGAAGTAGTTACTGTCCTCAAAACCACACAGCGCGGCAATGTCGCCGATGGTTTGCAGATCATAACGCAGCAGTTCCATCGCCTTACAGAGCCGCAGCTGGCGCAGATAATGTGGCACGCTCATGCCCGTTTGCTCTTTAAAGCGCGAACGTAAACTGCGGGCGCTGAAGTGGTGCTGTTCACAGAAAGCTTCAAAGCGGAACGGTGCCGCAATGCTGGCACGCAGCGCATTCATCAACATATCCAACTGGTGCGCATCGGCCAATTGCGGGTTATCCGGCGTGTGGCGATAGCGCGCCGCCAGCAGCGCAATCTGTAGCAACAGCGCTTCACTCAGTTGCAGCGAGAGTGCATCCGATTTCATGCACTCCTGCCTCAGCGCATCCACCTTCTCGCGGAGGGTATCCATGCCTTCCGAGCCTAAACACCAGTGGCGCTGGCTTTGTGGAAGCTCCCCGCCCGGCAGCAACGCTTGCCAATCGGCGGATAACGTCAGGCGATTGCGAATATAGAGAATGTTGTCCAGCTCAAGCTCGTGGACGGATTCATAGCTATGACGATCGTTTGCTGAAACATAGAACATATCGCCGCGGGTAATGCGGTAAGGCACATCGTTCCAGAGGTGCAGGCCATTGCCACGCCAGACGATGACGAGTTCATCAAAATCATGATGATGCAGCGGAAACACCGGCTGCGGGTGCCGTTCGGCCACCGTCACGGCATTCTTGTCGGTGAGGAAATAGTCTTCAGTCTGTAATTTCAAACCCCGTACTGCTGTCGCCATTCCCTTACCCGCCGTTGCCGTTACCTACTCTTCACGAGAAAACGCCTGATGGCGCAGTGATTTAGGCGCCTGCGAGAATGCCTTGCGGAATTGCGTCGAGAAATGATTACTGTCGCTAAATCCACAGGCGTGCGCAATCGTGGTAATCGAATCATCACTCTGCTGCAACCGCCGACGAGCCTCCAGTAATCTTAACCGATTCAGATAGCGTTGTGGCGTCATACCCGTGTGTTGTTTGAGCTGACGGTGCAGCGTACGCAGCGGCAGCGAGAACTGATCGGCCAGACTGCCCCAGTTCACCTCTTCACTGTAGTTGTTTTGCAGCCAGCCCAGCAGCGCCTGAACCCCCTGACGCTCGGGGCCGTTAGACTGCGTCTGGAAGCAGTGTTGGCGCAGTTGCACCAGAATGTGCAGAAACAGGCTCTCGCTGGCGGCAATCGCTTCCGGTGCATCGCTCTGCGCCAGTTCAGCCAGACTGTTCATCGACTGTTTCAGCTGCTGCATCCCCGCCGCATTGACCTGCCACTGCCCATGCCACTCGCCGTTCGGGCCATACGGCAAAAAGGCGGCGATATCGGAAAGGAAGCGGAATCCGCGCGGCGAGCGGTACAGCATGTTGGTCAGGCACAATCCTTCGACGTCTTCAAACAGATGCCGATCGTTATCACGAACGAAGAATACCGAACCGCTGCACAGTGCATAGGGCTGATCGTTAAACACATGAACACCAGCGCCTTGTTCCACCAGCACGATTTCCCAGAAATCATGATAGTGCTCAGGAAACGCCGCTTGTGGGGTGCGCGGCTCAACCGCAACCGTTACGGCACGCGAAGTAAAAAAGTCATCACCACGAAGTAACGTCATTTCAGTTCTCCATTCAGCCTCTGGCAAAAATGCGGCCTTTGAAAAAGGGTAGCCAGAAGCCACAAAACCAGCCTTAAAATACCGTCACTCGCACGCCGTCTGGCTGCTCTTTTTTTAAGATCGCACCGCCCAATTGATTGAAGTGTGGTAAGGATCACACCGCTTTTTCCCTTATTTTTACGTGGTTATTCCCTAAATAATTTCCCAGATTGTGAGCCCTTTCACGGTCAGCTTTGTCATTTTGCCAGCCGCTTGTTGTAGATGGCACTCATAGGAAGGTGGCTTCTGTTACCGCTCCTTACACTGCAACACATCCAACAAGTAAGGAGTGCGGCTATGGCGGTGAAGAATATCGTGGCGGTGGATTTAGGGGCGTCCAGTGGTCGGGTCATGCTGGCAACCTTGCACACCGCAACGCAGCATTTAACGCTGAAAGAAATTCACCGTTTCAGCAATACGCTGGTGTTTCAGGACAACCATCACCAGTGGGATCTGGCCGCGCTGGAAAGCGACATCCTCACCGGATTACACCAAATCGATGCCATGGGTATCACCCCCGATAGCATTGGGATCGACAGTTGGGGCGTGGACTATGTGCTACTCGATAAAAACGGGCAGCGCGTCGGCCTGCCCTATTCCTATCGCGACCACCGCACCGACGGCATAATGGCCGCTGTTACCGCAGAACTGGGACGTGAAGCTATCTATCAGCGTACCGGCATTCAGTTTCTGCCGTTTAATACGCTGTACCAGCTTAAAGCGCTGTGCGATGCACCCTCTGACGATCTGGATCAGGTGGCACACCTGCTGATGATCCCCGACTATTTTCACTATCGCCTCACGGGGAATGTCGTCTGCGAATACACCAACGCCAGCACAACCCAACTGCTTAATCTGGAAAAGAAAACCTGGGATAGCGAACTGCTGGACTATCTGAGCATCCCGCGCCGCTGGTTGAGCGATCCGGTGCAGCCGGGGCACGCCGTCGGGAACTGGACAGCGCCGAGCGGACGACACATTCCCGTTACCACTGTCGCCACGCACGATACCGCCAGCGCGGTAGTCGGCGCACCGTTGCTGAGCCGCGACAGCGCCTACCTCAGTTCCGGCACCTGGTCGCTAATGGGCATCGAGAGCGACACGCCGTTTAATAGCCCGCAGGCGCTGGCCGCCAATATCACCAACGAAGGCGGCATAGACGGCACCTATCGGGTGCTAAAAAATATCATGGGTCTGTGGCTGCTACAGCGCGTTTGTCAGGAGCGTGATATCAAGGACTTAGGCGCGCTGATTCAGTCCGCTGCCGCTCTGCCCGCCTTCACCAGCCTGATTAACCCCAATGACGATCGTTTTATCAATCCACCGTCCATGCATCAGGCGATCCGCGACTATTGCCGTGAACACGGCCAGCCCGTGCCTCAAAGCGATGCCGAACTGGCACGCTGCATTTTCGACAGCCTCGCGCTGCTTTACCGGCAGGTGGTGCTGGAACTCGGCGAACTGCGCCATGCGCCAATCCGCCAGTTGCATATTGTCGGCGGTGGTAGCCAGAACGCCTTCCTAAACCAGCTGTGCGCCGATGTGTGCCAGATTCCGGTTCTGGCCGGGCCGGTCGAGGCCTCGACGCTTGGCAATATCGGCTGCCAACTGATGGCGCTGGGCGCCGTCGCCGACCTTGCCGCCTTCCGGCACATGCTGACTCATAACTTCCCTCTGCATCGTTATACCCCGCGTGCGGAGAGTGATTTTGCCGGGCACTGGCGTCGTTTTCAGGCGCTCAGCCAGCCAGAAACCGCCCCACAGGGCAAAAAGGAGACCATGCAATGAGCACACCAATTGAAGCTGCCTGGCAGCTGGCAAAAACGCGTTACGCCAGCCTGAATATTGACGTAGAAGCGGCGCTGGAACAGCTTGATCAGATCCCGGTGTCAATGCACTGCTGGCAAGGTGACGATGTGGCTGGGTTCGAGAATACGGGCGGACCGTTGACCGGCGGTATTCAGGCCACCGGCAACTACCCCGGCAAAGCGAGCACGCCAGATGAACTGCGCGCCGATCTGGAACAGGCCTTTGCGCTAATCCCCGGTCCCAAGCGGCTGAACCTGCACGCCATCTATCTGGAATCCGCACAGCCCGTCGCCCGTAACGAGATTGCCCCCGAGCATTTCAGTTCCTGGGTCGCGTGGGCCAAGCGCCATCAGCTCGGGCTGGATTTTAACCCGACCTGCTTTTCTCATCCGCTGAGCGCAGATGGCTTTACCCTGTCACACCCGGATGAAAAAGTCCGCCGCTTCTGGATTGAGCACTGTCAGGCCAGCCGCCGGATTTCCGCCTACTTTGGGCGCGAACTCGGCACGCCGTCGGTAATGAACATCTGGGTGCCAGACGGTATGAAAGATTTAACCATCGATCGTCTGGCGTTCCGCCAGCGGCTGCTCAGCTCACTGGATGAGATCATCGCCGAGCCGCTCGATCAGGCGCACCATATCGACGCGGTGGAAAGTAAACTGTTCGGGATCGGCGCAGAGAGCTTTACCGTCGGTTCCAGCGAATTCTATCTCGGCTACGCGACCAGCCGCGGCACCGCGCTCTGTCTGGATGCCGGACACTTCCACCCGACCGAAGTGATTTCCGACAAGATCTCCAGCGCGATTCTTTACGTTCCACGCCTGCTGCTGCACGTCAGCCGTCCAGTACGCTGGGACAGCGACCATGTGGTGCTACTGGATGACGAAACGCAGGCCATCGCCCACGAAATCGTGCGCCATAAGCTACTTAACCGCGTGCATATCGGGCTCGATTTCTTTGATGCCTCGATCAACCGCATCGCCGCCTGGGTTATCGGCACCCGCAACATGAAGAAAGCCCTGCTGCGCGCCCTGCTGGAACCGACAGAAACGCTGCGCACACTGGAACAAAACGGCGATTACACCGCGCGTCTGGCCCTGCTGGAAGAGCAAAAATCGCTACCGTGGCAGGCCGTGTGGGAGCACTACTGTCAGCGTCATGACGTCACCCCGGGCAGCGAATGGCTGCAACAGGTGCGTCAGTATGAAGAAACCATCCTCACTCAACGTCAAGGGTAAGATTATGCAAGCAATTCTCTCTTCCTGGTTTGTACAGGGAATGATTAAAGCCACCAGCGACATGTGGCTCAAAGGCTGGGACGAACGTAACGGCGGTAACGTCAGCCTGCGCCTGACGGCTGAGGATGTGACGCCTTATGAAAGCGATTTCTACCCGCAGCCGCGCCATGAGGCGTTATCACAGCCGATGCCTGCGCTGGCAGACTGCTGGTTTATCGTCACCGGCTCCGGCAAATTTTTCCGCAACGTGCAGTTGGATCCCGCCGATTCACTGGTGGTGCTACAAGTTGATAGCGATGGCAAAGGCTATCGTATTTTCTGGGGGCTCACCAACGGCGGCCTGCCGACTTCTGAACTGGCCTCGCATTTCCAGTCGCACATTGTGCGTATGGGCGTGACTCACGGGCGCGACCGCGTCATCATGCACTGCCACGCGACCAACCTGATCGCCCTGAGCTATGTGCTAGAGCTGGACACCGCGACATTCACGCGTGAACTGTGGGAAGGCAGCACGGAGTGCCTGGTCGTCTTCCCAGACGGCGTGGGGATTGTGCCGTGGATGGTTCCGGGCACCGATGCCATTGGCGATGCCACTTCCGAGCAAATGAAGCGTCATTCGCTGGTACTGTGGCCCTTCCACGGCATCTTCGGCACGGGCCCAACGCTGGATGAAGCCTTCGGCCTGATCGATACCGCAGAGAAATCCGCCGAAGTGATGGTGAAAGTGAGATCGATGGGGGGTAAGAAGCAGACGATTTCGACCGAAGAGCTGATCGCACTGGGTAAACGTTTCGGCGTCACGCCACTGGAAGCCGCGCTGCGCGTGTAGGTTGTGTAACACCTATACGCAATAGCATTACCTTCAGCCTCAAATCGCCACGGCATCACCGTCGTGGCGTTCTGCCAACGACTACGGGGGATTCATCCATGTTGCGTAAGGCTTTTGTGATGTCAGTTTTTCCTGACAGCCACGATGAATATCAGCGTCGCCACAATCCTATCTGGCCGGAACTGGCCGAGGTACTAAAGAACCACGGTGCGCACCACTACAGCATTTTTCTGGATAAACAGCGCAATCTGCTGTTCGGCTATGTCGAGGTCGAGTCCGAGGCACGCTGGGAAGCGATTGCACAAACGGATGTTTGCCAGCGCTGGTGGAAACACATGAGCGACATCATGCCCTCCAACCCTGATAACAGCCCGGTCAGCGATGCGCTGGAATCGGTGTTTTATCTGGACTAAAGATAATCAGTGCAGCGGTAATATAATTGAAGTATTACCGCCGTAACATTATTTTGAAGATATAATAAAGAAATAATTTGTCATTTAATTAGCGAACTTCGTTACATATAATCATTAGCTTTATTAAATACGTGAATATTTATTAATTATTGATGAGAGTCACATTTTATTCTCCCTGTTTGTGAATGCTGTATCTTTCGCATTAAAAACAAAAACGTTTATTAAAATAATGTTTAAAAAACCGCTCCCTGCTTAAAACTAACCCATCGTAAACTCACAATAAACAGGATTTAGTTTCACAATAACGAAGCCATTAATTATTAAACTCCGTTTACTCACCCTATTCTCTTTATCGAATTACATATTATAAAGATCTTATTTTATTTGCCGTTATCACTGTTACATTCCCTTATAATCAATAAGAATAGCGATGAAATTCTCTCAACTCACAGTGTTCTCCAAGTTATTACTCGGGTTTTCCGTTCTGGTAGCCATGATGTTGCTATTAGGTGTGGTTTCACTACTCCAGCTTAGCGTTAATAACAGCCGTATTGTTGAATTAAGCAGCAATAGCTTACCTGGTGTACGCTACAGTCTGGCAATGCGCGGCACGTTGTCTGAAACACGTTTGCAGCAAATACAATATGTTGACTCTTCAACACCTGAAGAGCGTGAAAGCCACCGCAAAGAATTACAGCAAAATGCTGATGCTTTCCTTGCAGCATTTAAGAGCTATGAAGCCGTTGCCAACAGTGAAGATAAAAAAGCACTGATTAAGGTGATTGGCGAAAACTTCTCCGGCTTCAATTCGGTGAATGCCGTACTGGTTGAGACCGTTAACCGGGGTGATCTGGCTGAAGCCAGTAAAATCAGCGGCGCGAATTCTGCAAAATATCGTAGCCAAATGATGAAAGACCTGGCCAAACTGGTCGATATGGAATTGGAGAAGGCAAAAGATATCGTCGCCAGTGCCGACTCAACGTATCGGACGTCACAGTACTATGTCTGGGGACTACTGTTACTCGCTCTGCTGACGACTGCCGTTATCGCTACCCTTATTTCGCGTAATATTTCACGCCAGCTCGGCGGTGAGCCGAACTATGCGCAAGAAATCATGACCGAGATTGCCTCCGGTAACCTTGCAGCGGAAATCAGGTTACGCCAGGGGGACAACACCAGTCTGCTGGCGTCACTCAACTACATGAACCAGCAATTGATGGGCATCGTGCATACCATCATGAACGGCAGTGAATCCATTTCACTGGCATCCAGCGAGATTGCTCAGGGCAACAGCGACCTGTCGCAGCGTACCGAAGAGCAGGCGGCTTCGCTGATTCAGGCATCGACCAATATGCAGCAGTTGACGCACACCGTGCGCCAGAATGCGGATAACGCCAAAGAAGCCAGCCAGTTAGCGCAGCAAACCTCGGAGACAGCGTCTCAGGGCGGACTTATCGTAGATGACATGCTCAAGCGTATGCATGAGATCTCCGACAGTTCACAGAAGATCGTCGACATTATTGCCGTGATCGAAGGTATTGCCTTCCAGACCAATATCCTTGCCTTGAACGCCGCAGTAGAAGCGGCCAGAGCAGGCAGCGAAGGGAAAGGCTTTGCTGTCGTCGCAGGCGAAGTCCGGACGCTGGCACAGAAAAGCGCCAACGCCGCCAAAGAGATCAAAACGCTGATCGAAGGCACCGTCGAGAAGATTACCGATGGCTCCGCACGAGCCGACAAAGCCAGTCAGGCCATGTCGGAAATTGTACTGTCGGTGAAAAAGGTGACGGACATCGTGGCGGAGATTTCTCAGGCCTCCAACGAGCAGCATATCGGTATCAAAGAAATTAGCGTGGCGGTAGAACAAATGGATCGGGTCACCCAGCAGAACGCCGCACTGGTTGAAGAATCCGCCACGGCAGCGCACGCCATGACGGAACAGGGCGAACAGCTACGCGATGCCGTTCGTTTCTTCAAAGTTAACCAAGACCATATGCTGAGAATTCACTAATTCTCTCCTGCCCCGCTGGCTATCCGGCGGGGCAACAAAAATCTGCCGAAAAACCTCGCCCCACCGCAGCCCCTACTGATTAGCGAAAAATACGCCCGACCTCACTCACGAACAAACGTTGACGTTCGGTTTAGGCAAACAGAGGTATTGTTGCACCACTAAACTACGTACTCTGTTTTTACGTGACAGTTTCTACGTACCCGCCGTCAACTGACGACTATTTTGCTATCTCGCCGCACGGCGATAAGGAGACAACATGGACGAGCACCCTCGATGGCCCGGTAAACCGCATCCGTTAGAATAAGGACTGTCTTCTCCTCCGACCTCTCTGTTCTCTTCGCCTGCGCTGTTTACCTCCCTTAATACCTTCATTTTTTCCGCTTTACGTCCCTTTATCCGGGATGCGCGCCCGTGCGTGGCGGACAGGCAACATTAAGAGAGCAGCATCATGACCGATATGATCACGCAAACGGGATATCGTCGCGCCCGTAAAACGCCTACGGCCACCTTTGCGATTGCCCGCGAAGCACAAAACAGCCTCGACCAAACGCTGGCTAACCTGAATACCCATCTGCACGGCTTAAGCCATGATGACGTCATTGAGCGTCAGCAAACCTATGGGGAAAACCGCGTCGCCCACGAAAAAGCGCCCCATGCGCTGGTGCAGTTGGCCACCGCGTTTAATAACCCGTTTATTTATGTACTGATGGCGCTGGCCGCTATCAGCTTTTTCACCGATTACTGGCTACCGCAGCGCCATAACGAAGAGACCTCGCTCACTGGCGTGCTCATCATTCTGGTGATGGTGAGCCTGAGCGGCCTGCTGCGCTTCTGGCAAGAGTTTCGCACCAATAAAGCCGCAGAAGCGCTGAAATCCATGGTGCGGACAACGGCCACCGTGCTGCGTCGTCCTCACGCCAGCGCCACCGCTGTCCTGCAAGAAATCCCGCTTCAGCAACTGGTTCCCGGCGACATTCTGACCCTCTCCGCTGGCGATATGGTGCCAGCAGATGTCCGGTTGGTGGAATCACGCGATCTGTTCGTTAGCCAGGCGGTACTCACCGGTGAATCGCTGCCGATCGAAAAATACGACGTATTCAGTGATATCAGCGCCAAAGGCTGTCAGCCAGCAGGCTGCGGAGGCGAGAGCGATCTGCTGGCGCTATCCAACATCTGCCTGATGGGAACCAACATTTCCAGCGGCACGGCAACGGCGATTGTCGTCGCGACCGGCAGCCACACCTACTTCGGTTCGCTGGCAAAATCGATCGTCGGCACACGTTCTCAAACCGCCTTCGATCGCGGCGTAAACAGCGTCAGCTGGTTGCTGATCCGTTTCATGATCGTGATGGTGCCTGTCGTGCTGCTGATTAACGGCTTCACCAAAGGCGACTGGATGGAAGCCAGCCTGTTTGCGCTGGCGGTTGCGGTTGGCCTGACGCCAGAAATGCTGCCAATGATTGTCTCGTCCAATCTGGCAAAAGGCGCGATTGCCATGGCACGACGTAAAGTGGTGGTCAAACGGCTGAACGCGATTCAGAACTTTGGCGCGATGGACATTCTGTGCACCGATAAAACCGGCACGCTCACGCAGGATCGCATCATTCTTGAGCATCACCTGAATACACAGGGTCGAGCCGATGAAAGTGTGCTTCAGCTAGCCTGGCTCAACAGCGCGCACCAGAGCGGCATGAAAAACCTAATGGATCAGGCCATCATGCAGTTTGGTCGCCATAATCCCGCGATTGCCGCGCTAGGTCGCTATCGCAAAATCGATGAGCTGCCTTTTGATTTTATTCGCCGCCGTCTGTCCATCATTGTTGCCGATGAACACAACCAGCAGCGCCTGATTTGCAAAGGCGCGGTAGAAGAAATGCTGGCGGTTGCCACGCATGTGAGTGAAAACGGGCAACGCTATGCACTGGACGATGCACGCCGCAATACGCTGAAAACGCTAGCAGAAAGCTACAATCAGCAAGGGTTTCGCGTGCTGATGATTGGCACCCGTGAGTTAAGTCCGGTAGGCAGCACGCTGCCGCTCAGCGCCGAGGATGAACGCGACCTGACAATTTGCGGCCTGCTGACGTTCCTCGATCCGCCGAAAGAAAGCGCCTCTGCCGCCATTCGCGCCCTGCATGAAAACGGTGTGACGGTTAAAGTCCTGACGGGTGATAACGCGATTATCACCAGCAAGATCTGCCGCGATGTCGGGCTGGAACCGGGCGAGGTACTGGAAGGGAACGCGATCGATGCGCTCAGCGATGAACAGCTCGGCGTGCTGGTGGAACAGCGCACCATTTTTGCCCGACTAACGCCATTACAAAAATCTCGTGTGCTGAAAGCGCTGCAAGGCAATGATCATACGGTCGGCTTTTTAGGCGACGGTATCAACGATGCGCCCGCCCTGCGCGATGCCGATATCGGGATTTCTGTCGATACCGGCACGGATATCGCCAAAGAGTCGGCCGATATCATTCTGCTGGAAAAGAATCTGATGGTGCTGGAAGAAGGCGTTATCAAAGGGCGCGAGACATTCGGGAATATCATTAAATATCTGAACATGACCGCCAGTTCCAACTTCGGCAACGTGTTTTCAGTGCTGGTTGCCAGCGCCTTTATTCCGTTCCTGCCGATGCTGGCGATCCATTTGCTGATTCAAAACCTGATGTACGACATCTCTCAGTTGTCGCTGCCGTGGGACAAAATGGATAAGGAATTCCTGCGTAAACCGCGTAAATGGGATGCCAAAAATATTGGTCGCTTCATGCTGTGTATCGGGCCGACGTCATCGATTTTTGACATCACCACCTACGCGCTGATGTGGTTCGTGTTCGCCGCTAATAGCGTAGAGCATCAGGCTCTGTTTCAGTCAGGCTGGTTCATTGAAGGATTGCTGTCACAAACGTTGGTGGTGCACATGCTGCGTACCCAGAAGATCCCGTTCATTCAAAGTACGGCGGCGTTGCCAGTGATGCTGATGACCGGGCTAGTGATGGCACTGGGCATCTATCTACCGTTCTCACCGCTGGGACCGCTGGTCGGTTTACAGCCGCTGCCGTGGGAATATTTCCCGTGGCTGGCCGCTACGCTGATTGGCTACTGCACCGTCGCTCAACTGGTCAAGCGCGCCTATATCCGCCGCTTCGGCCAATGGTTCTGATCCCTTCTTACCTCTTCACGGCAGGTACGCTGTTGCCTGCCGAATCAGGAGCCCCTATGAAACCTTCTCGCTATGCATTCAGGATTGTTGTCTTCTTTCTTACCCTGATTTCACTGATTAATATCACGATGCTGCTCACCGTAATCTAGACGGTAAAAACACCAATACAGTGGCCAATATACATACCACTTTAGGTGTAATATAAGTTAACGATCTTGTTGCAAAAAAAGAGAGCAACAAGATATAAGCAATTAAATAATAAGCAATATATTCTTATTGACTGGGGGGTAAAAAAAATAGGTATGGTTTTTTTAAGGGAATCATGGGGTCAGCGCTAAACCATTCCCTTATTAGGCCGAAACTGAAATAAACCCCAGTCTACTTTTGCAACCTGCACATGTCAGGAACGGACGACTTGCAGGCTATGGAGCACACCAATGAAATCCCTTCATCACATCTCGATCCGTAGTAAGTTCATTCTTGCCCTTCTCCCGCCCATCCTTGCGCTTCTCTGGTTCAGTTTTTCCGGCGTGATGGAACGCCGCAGTACAGAAAATGAAATGATCCGTATGGAGAAGCTCATCACGCTGGCGCGTGATGCCGGCGAGTATGCTCACCAGCTACAGCGTGAGCGCGGCTTGAGCGCGGGCTATTTTGGTAGTCAGGGGAAAAATTTTGGCTCAGAGCTCGCCACGCAGCGGCAAGCCACCGATCGGGCACAGCAGGTGCTTGAACAAACCGCTGCAAACCTGAGCAGCGCCGAGCTTGGCGATGCCGTGAGCGAAGCACTCGCTCGTGTCACGCAAAAAACGCAGCAGCTTGGGGAACATCGCCGCAGCGTCGATAGCATATCGATACCCGTTACCCAAGCCATAGGCTACTATTCCGAGTTGGTCAGCAATCTGCTGAATATCGTCGGAGATATGGCTCATCTGGTCAGCGATGGCGGTATCGCCCAGCGGCTGGCGGCCTACTACAATCTGCTGAACGTCAAAGAACAGGCCGGGCTTGAACGTGCCGTACTCTCTAACGCGTTCTCTGCCAATAGTTTTGCTACTGGCATGTTCGAACGTCTTAACCAAATGGTTGGCCGGGGAGATGCCTTCACCACGGCCTATAACATGTTCGCCAATACCGAGCTGCGTAGGGCTTTTGAACAGGCACTCAACAATCCTTCTGCACAAAACGCACTCCAGATGCGCAACAAAGCCATCACCACCCCTGGCGGCAATTTTGATATTGATGCCAGCCAGTGGTTTGCCCAACAAACGGCAAAAATCGATGAATTGAAAAAGGTTGAACAGCTTGCCACCAACGATCTAACGGCACAGGTGAATACCTTAGCCGCCAATGCCCGCCAGTCATGGATTAGCTATCTGGCTGGTGCGTTGGTTTCTCTGCTCATGGCCCTCGGTCTGGCTTCCCTGGTCATGCGCAGCATCAACGAACAACTTCAACAAACGCTGACGACCATTCGCGAGATGGGCGGGGATCTTACACGCCGCCTGCGCGTGCCGGGAACCGACGAGCTATCGCAACTGAATCAGGCCTATAACGCCTCACTGGAAAATATCGCCGATATGGTGGTGAGTATTAAACGTAGCTCGCAGACGATCGGACAAGCCAGCAGCGAGATCGCCAACGGCAATCAGGATCTGGCGCAGCGTACGGAAGAGCAATCCGCGTCGCTGGTGCAAACCGCCAGCAGCATGGAAGAGATTACCGTTACGGTAAAACAAACCGCCGACTTTTCCGGACAGGCGCGTCAGTTGACGACAGAGGTGGACGATCAGGCGCAACGCGTCGGAACGATTACCGAGTCGGCTAGCGGTGCGATGGAAAAAATTCAGAACGCCAGCCAGCGCGTGAATGCGGTGGTTTCCGCCATTGATGCGATTGCCTTTCAGACCAATTTGCTGGCACTGAACGCGGCGGTTGAGGCCGCACGAGCGGGGCAACATGGCCGTGGGTTTTCTGTCGTCGCAGCGGAAGTGCGTCAGCTATCGCAGCGCAGTGCAGACGAAGCAGGCAAAATCCGTGCGCTCATCGCCGACAGTATTGCCAGCGTCAGCGAAGGGACGAAGCTGGTGAATCAATCAAACCGGGGAATTAACGACATCGTCGCTGGCACCCGTAAAGTGCGCGATCTGGTGAATGAAATCGCGGTCGCCGCCGATGAGCAATCGCTGGGCATCGCACAAATTAACGAAGCGCTCAGCCAGTTAGAAATGGTCACGCAGCAGAATGCGACGCTGGTTTCTCAGGCTTCCGTTGCCAGCCAGTTACTGGATGAACAGGCGATTGAAATGGAATCGCTGGTCAGCCGCTTCAAAGTTGACGAGCGCGCGCCACAACAGCCTTTACAGCACGCGCTGCTATCAAGATAGTGCGTATTATCGTTTGAGAAACGTGGACTTCGGTGACCGGCAGCCGATATCGGCTGCTCTTTTAGTTGGGCTCCACCTCATTATTTAGACAAGACCCCGTCATACTTCGAGTTGCATGGACGTTGGCTGCGCTACTCGGCCCTGTGGCCTCACCCCTTCGGAGTCAACGCGTTGCGTTGTTCAAAACGCTAACGTTTTGTCCTGCCACTCGAATTATTTAGGGCATCTATTCCGTATTATCCTCATCACGCCCCTATTTATTCCCACACTTTATATTGGGTTAAGTAAGATAAAATAGACTTTATATTTCCAAATATAATTATAATTGGTACCCTCGTCGCTTTAATTAACTAATTAAAGTGGATGTCAGTAACACATTACTTTATATAAAAAGGCGAAGAAATAAGGATATAAATTGCAATATCAATGCAACATTAAATAATTTATTTCAAAGGAAGTTAAGTGAGATATTTTTTTCTTATCACAAAGAAATAAAAATATAAAATGTTGTTTTTAAACGATTTAATTTAAATTTAATTTATATAAAAAACAAACAACAATATAAGAAAAGTCTTAATAATTATCACAATTTAGAAAACACCAGAACTAAATTTGATTATGCCTAACTTAATTAAGTGAAGGCTAATAATTAATGATGCCGTTTTCCTTCCGACTGGGTGGGAAATATCCCTGTGTTTTCTAAAGAGAGAGTTTAATTTGACGACATTAAAACCCCTATTAGCCAAAAATCGCAGTTGGGCTACATTGCGCCGCCAGCGCCATCCCCACTATTTCAGAAAGCACACGCAGGGCCAGACGCCTCATTCACTCTGGATCGGCTGTTCAGACAGTCGAGTGCCTGCCGAAGTGCTGACGGGTTCTGCGCCCGGCGAGCTTTTTGTTCACCGCAACATCGCGAATATGGTGGTCGCAGACGACGATAACTTCATGAGCGTGCTGCAATATGCCCTCGAATACCTGCATGTTTCCCGCATCGTGCTTTGCGGCCACTATGGCTGTGGCGGTGTTCAGGCGGCGGTTAACTTACCCGAAATGGGGCTCGCTCAGGAGGATTCCGCCCTTTCCCGCCGCATCACGGATCTGCGTCAGGCGCTTTCGCCACACATTGCCGCCTCGCAAGATAGCGATGCCGATGAAAGCACGCGCCAGAATCAACTGGTGGAAGCCAACGTGCTGGCACAGTTCGCCCACCTGATCGCCTGTGAACCGGTGCAGAAAGCCTGGCGCAATGGCGTTGAGCTTGATGTTTTTGGCTGCGTCTACGACCTGCATAGCGGCCATCTGAAAGAACTCGTCCATCGTCACGCCCAGAAACAGGAGGCATCCCCATGAACCTGAGTACACTCCGACATGATATCCCCGCGGGGCTCGTCGTCTTCCTTGTTGCCCTGCCGCTGAGCCTCGGTATCGCGCAGGCCAGCGGTCTTCCTCCTTTTGTCGGTCTGTTGACCGGCGTCGTCGGCGGTATCGTCGTCACCCTGTTCAGCCCTTCTCGCTATGCAGTCAGCGGCCCTGCCGCCGGTCTGGTTACTATCGTCTCCGGCTCTATCGCCAGCCTGGGATCGTTTTCAGCATTGCTATTGGCGATTATGCTCGCAGGGGTGCTGCAATGCATGATGGGCCTGCTGCGCGCCGGGCGTTTTATTACACTCATCCCCGGCACTGTGATTAAAGGCATGCTATCTGCTATCGGCATCCTGCTGATTATTCAGCAAATTCCGCTCGCCTTCGGCTCGGACGGCGAGGACAGTCTGAGATCGCTCTTCGACGCCTCCGAGCCTGGATTCTCTGCCAGCGCGCTGACCGTCTGTTTAGTCGGGCTGGCGATTCTCTGGGTTTGGACCACCAAGCCCGTTCAGAAAATCAGCGCATTTAGCTGGCTTCCCGGTCCACTGGTCGCAGTGCTGTTTGGCGGGTTATTTACCGTCTACGGCGATCGCCTGTCCTCCGAAATGGTCGATAACCTGCCGCGTATTGTCCTGCCGGAATTTGGCAGCCTGGAACAGTTGATGGGAGAGATGACCCGCCCTGACTGGCAGGCGTGGAAGAACCCGGCAGTTTATGTTGTCGCGGTAACGCTGGCGCTGGTGGCCAGCCTGGAAACCTTGTTAAGTCAGGAAGCGTTGAAGAAAATTCGCCCACAGCATCCTGCGCCCTCACCGGATAAAGAAATGCGTGCGCAAGGTATCGGGAACGTGCTCAGCGGTTTTCTGGGTGGGTTGCCGATTACTGCCGTGATCGTGCGTAGCTCCGTCAACGTCAACGCAGGCGCACGCACCAAGTTCTCCATCCTGCTGCACGGCGTGCTGTTGCTGCTTTGCGGCCTGTTCATGACCGATTTGCTCAACGTCATCCCGCTTGCCAGCCTGGCAGCCGTGCTGCTGTATACCGGCTATAAGCTGGCTTCTCCGCAACAATTCCTGCTGCTGTGGCGTCAGGGTTTGCAACAGTTCGTGCCTTTCGCCGCGACCGTTATCGGAATCATCGTGTTTGGGATGCTGGCAGGTATCGGGATTGGCATCGCGACCCAGTTGGCCTTTAGCATTTATAAAAGCCACCGCAACGCGATGCAGCTCACACGCTATGGCGATCACTTTGTCCTGAGCTTTCAGCAGAACCTGACGTTTGTACACAACCCACGTCTGCAAGGCTTGCTCAACAAGATCCCAGCCAACAGCGTCGTGATTGTGGAACACGACAACGCCGACTATATCGACCCCGATGTCCGCACAATGCTGGAAGATTTCCGCGAGAATGCGCAAGAACGCGGCATCAAACTCAGTCAATGGCCGGTTTGATGTACTCATCACAGTGAATGACAGCAACGCCCTTGGTAGAGGGCGTTGCCTATTTAGCCCTTGTCAAACACCGCTGGCGACGCTCATCAACGCGATTGGCAAACCACGCCGTGGTGAGTTTACGGGTGATTTTCGGGCTTTCCAGCGTGATCCCCGGCAGGATAGCGCGTGGAGCCTTCGCGCCCGATTTATCCGCCAATGCAAAGACGCGCTCGTACAGGCTGGTGTCTTCAAAATCGAGGCTACTCCCCTTCTCCAGCGCACGACGAATGGCGCTGTCGCTCATGTCTACCCGTTTCCCTAATGCGCGCACCGCCAGTTCCGTGGCGCTGGCTTTATCCGAACTGTAGTTGATTAAATCACCATCCAGCGCCAGCGTAATCCCGGTCAGACGGCTAACGGCGCGCTGAAACGCCGCATTTCGGCTGGCGTACCATCCTGCGTTAAAATCCGCGAATCGGTATATCGACTGCGGGTAATTCGCCGGATAGCCCAGCAGATGCTTGATGCCAAAATACATCCCACCGCGACGGCTAAACACCTCCTGACGAACCGTGCCGTCCACGGTATACGGATAGCCCTTCGCGTTAGCTTCTGCAAACGCGATGCTCACCTGCATCGGCCCACCGGTATGCACCGGATTCAACCGGCCGAACAGCGTCTGCCCCATCGGCACCATGTCGATAAAATCATCAAAGATCGCACTCAGTTCCTTTTCCGTGCGTACCTTATCAAGCCGCTCGCTGTAACTTTTTCCGTTAGGGGATTTGATGAGGAGCGCGGTGCGCACCAGAAACGCCGGAACATGAACTTTTTCAGCACGGCGGTCGATCTCCTGCCAGGCGATTTTCGACAGATTTGGCACCTGCGGATCGGCATTAAACGTCGATTCCTGCTCGGTCACCGCGAGCACCGAGCACAGATTTTCATTGCTGGGATCGAGCCCCTGCGTGGTAAATGCGGTGGCGATATCGCTCGCCCAGCCCTGACGATCTTTCACGTTGTCTGGCAACAGCTTGAGTAGCTGAGCACGAATATCCGCCGGCCGCGACTCTGGCGTCGTCGCGGTCTTGCTGGCACAACCCGCCAGCACCAATAGAACCAGCACACACAGGGAACGAAACAAGGAAATAGAAGAACGGGGCATAGTCTCTCGGCATCATAATGATAGGAAGGCTGTCAAAACGTTAACCCAGCCCGCACCAATTATCCAGCCATAGCCAAGCACATGCATTTTACGGGCTGACCTGGCATAGTTAGCGCTATCACTAACCGAATACGCTAACGAACGGACGAAACACGCATGGCTGCCACGAACCATTGGACGCGGGATCAACTATTGATCGCCTTCACGCTGTACAGTCAGCTACCGTTTGGCAGGCTGCATTCACGTAATCCCGATATCATTCGCTACGCCGAGTTGATTAACCGCACGCCTTCCGCACTGGCGATGAAGCTGGTTAATCTCGCCAGCCTCGATCCATTTATTATTGATTCAGGTCGCACCGGCTTGCGCGGCGCGTCCAACGCTGACCGCGCTCTGTGGCAGGAGATGGACAGTAACCCCGAGCTATTTGAGCAACAGTGCCAACAGGCGATGGTATCGCTCGAAGCAGGAGCGGCGGAAGTGACAACAGCGCCATCACCGTTTCAGGCCACCGAGAGTGAACCCCATGATTATCACGGAGGAGAACGTCTCTCACAGGTTAAAACGCGCATTGGTCAGCAGCTATTTCGCAAACGTGTACTCAGCAACTACGGCGAACGCTGCTGCGTTACTGGATTGGAAGAACCCGCGCTGCTGGTCGCCAGCCACATTCAACCGTGGAAAACGGCAGCAGAACATCGCCTCAATCCCAGCAACGGTCTCTGCCTGTCCAACCTGCACGACAAAGCCTTTGATATGGGGCTGATTAGCTTCAATGATTCGCTCGAAATGTTGCTTTCGCCGCGTATCAAAAAGCTGAAAAGCGCCATCAGCGACGTCAATTTCGCTCAGTACGAAGGCAAACAAATCCACCTGCCAGACGCCTACCCGCCCAGCCTGTCACAAATGGCATACCATCGTGAGCATATTTTTCTGGGGCGAGGGTAAAAAGCAACAAATCAACTATACAAAAACAGGGCGATATACGGGCTTTCGCACGAGATGACGTGCGGATGTTCAGCAAGCAGCGTTCTCAAACGCGCCTGCTGCCGGGCATTCGGCAGCATGCCCGAACGGTTGAACCGCTGTATCCAGTTCGCTACACCCGCCTGCGTTAGCGTGGCATTTTCGAGCTTCACGTTATCCAGCAGGAAAATCAGCCAGTCCCATTTGTTCAGCTTGTGGGCTAGAAAGTAGTACACCTCAACGTGTGCTCTGGAAGACGCACTTTCCAGACAGTACTGAAGTTCGGGCAGCGACAGCGAAATTTTCTGCTGGTAAAACAGCTTCCGCGCCACCTTAGCAATAGCCAACGAGGGATGACGCAGAGCGACCAACAGTTGCTCACGCGCGTCGTCACCAGTACGCAGAATAAGAATGCGCAGAGCGCTGTGATAAAGGCTGGGGTAACGTACATCCAGATTGCGTTCTGCCAACGCCACAATGCCGTCGTAGCGATGCTCATCCAGCCCCCAGAGCGTGATTTTGCGTACTGTGACGGTATTCGACCGATCCAGCGCTGCAAGGTAATGTGCCACCGGATCGTCGTTTTTTTCACGCAGCAGCGCTGAGGCGCGTTGGCGCACCAATGTATTCTTATCAAACAGTAAGGCAATAACCAGAGGCTCAGGCAGGGGGAACATATTGTCCATCACATACTTCAACGCTACCTGCTTGATGGGCGCGAAGGTGTCTTTCAACAAAATGCTCATCGCTTCATGATCGACGTCCTTGTCCGCACTCAGCAGGTACCTCGCCGCGTTCGCTCTGACTAACGGATCGCAATGCAACATCGCCTGACCAAAGATCTGCTTCAACGGGAACAACTCACGTTCGGCCAGAATATCCAGTGATAATCGGGCGACGGCTTTGTCTTCCGAACACAGCCCCGCGAATAGCGACGGCGCGTGTGTCTCCTCGGCCAGAAAGCTCACAATCTCATTCACCAGCGGTTGATGATTTTCCCGCTGACACTGCAACAACCAGAAAATAGCAGGCAAATTGGCGACAAAAGACGCGGTGTTATTCGGCGTTAACAGCAGTCGCACGCTCTGTTTAGCCGCACGGCGTACCGGTTCAGCCCAATCGTTCACCCGTTCAATCAGCGCCGGTAATGCCGAGACCTCATCAATGAAACCCAGACACAGCACCGCACGCTGCCGAATATGCCCGTTATAGTGACGCGTGAGTGTTATCAGGTATGATGCCGAACCCAGTGGTTCGGCCTGCGCGGGCCGATAGTCGTTGTCTGGCGAAGCCACCAGCTTTTCCAACTGTTGCAGCAGTAAATCGTACGATGCCATATTCCCTACCTTGTTCTTATCCTTTCACACACACCACCTGACGCAGCGTATGCACGATTTCCACCAGCGATGACTGCGCCGCCATCACCTTATCGATATCTTTGTACGCCATCGGAATTTCATCGATAACGTCGCTGTCTTTTCTACACTCGACGTGTGCGGTCGCACGGATCTGATCTTCCACGGTGAAGCGTTTTTTCGCCGCGGTACGGCTCATGGTTCTCCCCGCGCCGTGACTACAGGAACAAAAGCTCTCTTCGTTCCCCAATCCGCGCACGATAAAGCTCTTCGCCCCCATCGACCCCGGAATAATTCCCATCTGGCCTTTCTGCGCCGACACCGCCCCTTTACGAGTGATCAGCACCGATTCACCAAAGTGCGTTTCGCGCTGCACATAGTTATGGTGGCAGTTCACGCCTTCCTGCTGGGTGGTAAACGGCTTCGTCACAATACGAGACAGCGCTGCCAGCGTATGCGACATCATCACTTCGCGGTTATGACGGGCAAAATCCTGCGCCCACTCAACCGCTTCAATGTAATCGTCAAAGTGCAGGCTTCCTTCCTCGAAATAGGCCAGATTTCGATCAGGCAGGTTCGCAATGTGCTGCTGCATATCCTCCTGCGCCAGCTTGATGAACAGCGATCCAATCGCATTCCCCACACCACGCGACCCGCTATGTAACATTACCCACACACGATCGACTTCATCCAGACAGATTTCAATAAAGTGGTTACCCGTCCCTAGGGTTCCCAAGTGCTGATAGTTATTGGTTTTCAGCAACTGCGGATATTTGTCCGTCAAACGTTTAAAGCGCGGTTCCAGCAGTGACCAGTGCGCATCCACCGTCTGCGGCGGGTTCTGCCAGGAACCGACATCGCGTTTGGAACGCGTTACGCTACGTCCATGCGGCACCGCCTGTTCAATCGCGCTACGCAGCCCCATCAGGTTATCCGGCAGGTCGCTGGCAACCAGCGATGTACGCACCGCGATCATCCCACAGCCAATATCCACCCCGACCGCCGCCGGGATAATCGCGCCACGCGTGGGGATCACGCTACCAATCGTCGATCCTTTTCCCAGATGCACATCCGGCATCACCGCCAGATGTTTAAAAATGAACGGCATTTTGGCCGTGTTCAACAGTTGGTCACGGGCTTCTGGTTCCACAGGCACGCCATGTGTCCACATTTTTACCGGTGCGCTATTCACTGGCGACATCATGTCGTAATCCTGCGTTTTCATTTCTTCCATTTTTCATTCTCTTTGTTTGTCGTTGTTCGCTATAGATATTGCCAAAGACGTGCCAGATTTATTAAAAAGACAAAATAAAATCATAAATAACTGATAATTAATGGTTAAAAAAATAAAATATGCAAACTAGCAACAAAACAAGATAACGGGTAAATTTATCCCACAGGATAATAATTTATAACAAGGTATAGCATGAAGCGTCGCGTCGTCATTGGTGTGCTAGGTACTACATTAGATAAACGGGGTAAACGGGAGAACCGCTGGACGAAATGGCGACCCACTGTCGGCCTGTGTCAGCAGCCGGATTTCCCCGTCGATCGTCTGGAACTGCTGCACCAATCACGCAATGAAGGAATGGCACAGCAGGTGGTCGAAGATATCGCTGTGGTGTCACCTACGACTCAGGTCACGCTTCAGGCCGTTGAACTGCGCGACCCGTGGAATCTGGAAGAGGTCTACAGCGCCTTCCTGGACTTTGCCAGCCGCTACCCGTTCGATACCGAAAACGAAGAGTACTTCGTGCACATCACTACTGGCACTCACGTCGTACAGATTTGCTGGTTCCTGCTGACCGAAGCGCGCTATCTGCCCGCCAAGCTGCTGCAAACCGCACCGGGAGAGAAAGCGGCTCGTCCGGCACCACAAGGCATCTACGCCGTCATCGATCTGGATCTTAGCCGCTATTCCACGCTCACCAGCCGCTTTCAACACGAACAACAGCGCTCCGTCTCGTTCCTGAAATCCGGCATCGAGACGCGCAATGCCACATTCAATGCGTTGATCGATCAGATTGAACGCGTCGCGCTGCGATCCACCGCGCCGATGCTCTTAACCGGTCCGACCGGTGCGGGAAAATCCTTTTTGGCACAGCGTATCTACCAGCTACGCCAGTCCCGTCATCTGGTCAGCGGCCGCTTTGTCGCGGTTAACTGTGCCACGCTGCGCGGCGACAACGCCATGTCGACGCTGTTCGGCCACGTAAAAGGCGCGTTTACCGGCGCGTTGCAGGCGAGAACCGGACTCCTGCGTGAAGCAGATGGCGGAATGCTGTTTCTGGATGAAATCGCCGAACTGGGGCTGGATGAACAGGCGATGGTGCTCAAAGCCATTGAAGAAAAACGCTTTTTACCGTTTGGTTCGGATAAAGAAGTCAGCAGCGATTTCCAACTGATCGCTGGCACGCACCGCAACCTGCGCGAATGGATTGCACAGGGCAAATTCCGTGAAGACCTCTTCGCGCGTATCAACATGTGGACCTTTCGCTTGCCGGGGTTGGCGGAGCGTCGGGAAGATATCGAACCCAACATTGACTACGAAATCCAGCGCTTCACACGCGATCACCAAACGCAGATCCGCTTCGATAAAGACGCGCGGCAGCGCTACCTCGTCTTCGCTTGCTCACCGCAGGCCGCGTGGCGCGGCAATTTCCGCGAACTCGGCTCTTCCATCGCCCGTATGGCAACGCTGGCGGAGCAAGGCCGCATCACCGCCATACTGGTAGAAGAGGAAATTACGCGTCTCAAAGCCAGTTGGCAGAACGATGGCCAAGCAGTTGCGCTATCACCTGCACTATCACCTGAACTACCGCCCGAACTCGGCGACATCGACCTTTTTGAACAGCGCCAGCTCGAAACCGTGCTCGATGTCTGCCGCGCTTCCCCTTCACTCTCCGAAGCTGGCCGTCGCCTGTTCGCCGTCTCACGTCAGCAAAAACAAAAGCCCAACGACGCCGACCGACTGCGTAAGTATCTGGCACGTTTTGGACTGAGTTGGGAGGGGTTGAAACGGGAAGGATAAACTAAATCATCTTCGCTACGGTTTGCCTTTCATCCAACAACCGACAGCGCATCGCGACGAAAAAAAGATACCGCCCCTGCCAAAAGCCAGAGCGGTACGGGAAGGCATTAGCGTGCTGCCAGCTGTGAGATCTTTTCTGCCAGAAAATCAATTTCCTGCGGGGTGTTATAGAAGGCGAGAGAAGGTCTCACCGTACTTTCATAGCCAAAGTGACGCAAAATAGGCTGAGCACAGTGGTGCCCAGAGCGTACGGCAATCCCCGCCTGACTGAGGTAACGCCCTATCGCTTCGTTTTCATGACCTTGCAGCACAAACGACAATACGCTGGTCTTCTGGGTGGCGGTGCCGATCAGTTTAAGCCCGGGAATCCGTGACAATTTCTCAATCCCGTACTCCAATAGCGCATGCTCATACTGGGCGATATTCTCAATCCCCAACGCAGTGACGTAGTCGATAGCCGCGCCAAGCCCGACGGCATCGGCAATATTCCCCGTTCCGGCCTCAAACTTGTTCGGTGCAGGCTGGTAACGTGTCAGCTCAAAGGTCACATCGGCGATCATATTGCCGCCGCCCTGATACGGGCGTGCCTCCTCCAGCACATCCTTTTTTCCATACACCACGCCGATACCGGTGGGCCCGAAGACTTTATGGCCGGAAAAGACAAAGAAGTCAGCATCCAGCGTCGTCACATTCACAGGGATATGCGAAATTGACTGGGCACCATCAATAGCAATACGTACACCAAAGCGGTGAGCGATTGCCACCAGCTCCTGTATTGGCGTCACGGTTCCCAACGCATTAGAAACGTGAGTGGCTGAAACAAAACGCGTTTTATCATTGAACAGGCGAACATACTCTTCAATAATCAGCTGCCCGTGTTCATCCACCGGTGCTACACGGATCACCGCGCCAGTCTCCTGAGCCACCAGTTGCCACGGCACAATATTGGCGTGGTGCTCCAGCAACGTCAGGATGATCTCATCTCCCGGACGTAACAGCGGTTTGACATAGCTTTGGGCTATCAGGTTCAGCCCTTCTGTCGTGCCGCGTACGAACACAATATTGTCCGAACTGCCCGCACCGATGAAACGAGCCACTTTATCCCGCGCAGCCTCGTAAGCATCGGTCGATCGCGCAGCCAGCGTATGCGCCGCACGGTGAATATTTGAGTTTTCGTGCAGGTAAAAATGGCTGATGCGCTCAATAACCTGTCTTGGCCGTTGAGTCGTCGCCGCATTGTCCAGCCAGACCAACGGCTTGCCATCAACCTGTTCAGATAGGATCGGGAAATCGGCGCGGATCTGTTCCACGGGAACATGCCCAACACGTGCCAGCGGTGCAGGCACGGATGAAGACGCTGCGCCCAATCGTTGTACCGTTGCCCCCGAGGGCACAGCGATATCCTGACCGTAGGGCACTACTTTCGGCGCATAGGCTGGATCCGGCGTCCCCTGTGGATGGCTTCTGCCCCCAAATAACGCGAGTAAATCGCGCTCGTCCGGCAGGCCGTAATCACGGGCTGACAGCGGGCGCTCACCACTGCCTGGCCACGGGCCGGGAATCCCCGGCAGTGAAAGATTATTCGTAGTCATAATATTCACCTACTTCAACATCTTCCAATACGGCGATAGCATCATCGGCCAGAATGGCAGCGGAGCAATAGAGTGAAAGCAGGTAAGAAGCAACGCCATTGTCATCAATGCCACGGAAACGTACAGATAAACCGCGAGATTGTTCATTTGGCAACCCTGACTGATACAAGCCCAGCACGCCGCGCTTAGCTTCACCAGAGCGAATCAGCAGAATGTTGGTTTTACCACCCTTACCTTTCGGGCTCTTCAAACCGTCAACGAACAGCTTGTCGGAAGGGATCACAGGGATACCGCGCCACAGAATAAAAGTCCCGCCGTGCAGGTTGGCCGTGACGGGCGGAACACCGCGGCGAGTGGCTTCACGGGTAAACGCGGCGATAGCACGCGGGTGAGCGAGGAAAAACGACGGCTCTTTCCATACTTTAGAAATCAGCTCATCCAAATCATCCGGCGTCGGTCGCCCGTTACGCGTCTGGATCCGCTGAGAATCAGCGATATTCTTGAGCAGGCCATAATCATCGTTATTGATTAGCTGGCTTTCCTGACGCTCGCGCAAGCTTTCAATCGCCAACGCAATTTGTTCGGAAGCCTGATCGAACGGTGAACTGTAGATATCCGCGATTTTGGTATCGACATTAATAATCGTCGCCAGAGAATCCAACTGATATTCACGCGGTTGCGTTTGGTATTCGATATACCCTTTAGGGATTTCAGTCTGGGTCGGATCCTGGCTGCACAGCGCATCCAGCGGCGTATCGCCTTCCACCACTTTGTTTACGCGATAGATCCCCGCTTCTAATCCCTTGTAATCCAGAAAATAGCTGACCCAACGCGGGGTAATTGCCCCAAACTGCGGTGCTGTTTTGGTTACGTTAGCAAGTTGATACGCGGCATCGCGTCCCAGAGCGTTCAGAACGTTTTTATCTGTCATGATGTTTTCCCTTAGGTTTTACTTTCAATAAGTGATGTTTACACTGCCCTGCGTTTTCAGTACTGCGGAAGGCGGGTATCCACATCCTGCGCCCACGCGTTAATGCCATCTTTCAAATTTAATACCCGGCCGGTATAGCCAGCCCGCTGCAAGGCACGTATCGCAAACAGACTGCGCTGCCCGATCTTGCAGAGGAACACGGCATCCACAGCAGGATCGAATTCATCAATACGGCGCACGATCTGCCCAAGCGGAATGACCTTGGCATTGGGGAACTTCACGATCGCCCGCTCGTGTGGTTCACGAATATCGATCAGCTGTAGCGGCTTCTTCGCATCCAGCCACGCCTTCAACTCGCGAGCCGTGACGCTCTCGATCGGCACCTCTTCTTCGTTAGGTTTTAAGCCACAGAACTCCTCATAGTCGATCAGCGCGTGAATTGTCGGGTGCTCGCCACAGACCGGACAGTTGGCGTCCTTTTCCAGCTTCAGCTCGCGTTGTTTCATCTCCCAGACGTCGAATAACAGCAGACGCCCGACCAGACTCTCACTACCGCCGACGATCAGTTTGATGGCCTCTGCCGCCTGAATGGTGCCAATAATCCCCGGCAGCACGCCCACTACGCCGCCTTCGGCACAGGAAGGCACCAGCCCTGGAGGTGGCGGCGTCGGGTAGAGGCAGCGATAGCACGGGCCCGCTTTGGCATAGAACACACTCGCCTGACCTTCAAACTGAAAAATAGAGCCGTACACATTAGGTTTACCAAGCAGTACGCAGGCATCGTTGATGAGATAGCGGGTAGGATAGTTATCGGTGCCATCAACAACGAGGTCGTAATCGCGGATGATATCCAACGCATTTTTACTACTGAGCTGCGTGTTGTAGGTTACGACCTCAATATCCGGATTGATGGCTCGGATTTTATCTTTGGCGGACGCCACCTTGGGGCGATCGATATCCTTGGTGCTGTGGATGATTTGCCGTTGCAGGTTGGATACTTCGACAAAATCGAAGTCCACGATGCCGATGGTTCCTACGCCTGCGGCAGCTAAATACAGTGCGACCGGTGCACCCAGCCCCCCCGTACCAATCAGCAATACGCGTGCACTTTTCAGGCGTTGTTGCCCTTCCAGCCCGACTTCCGCCAGCAGCAGGTGGCGGCTGTAACGTGCGATCTCCGCGTGTGACAGTTCCGTTAGACGGTCGTCGGGGATAATGCTTGGAATACTCATGCCCGCACTCCGGCACCACCCGCAATGGCGGGTACCAGAAGGACCTCGTCGCCACTTTTAACCGGCGTATCTAAACCACCGGTGGTTTTTATATTGGTTTCACCTACGTATAAATTGATAAAAGCGCGCAGCGAGCCATTCTCTTCATAGAGATGCTGATGAATATCGGGGTAGCCAGCAGCTAATGCCGCCACCAGTTGCCCAACAGTTTCACCTTCCAGGCTCACTTTCCCCTGGCCGTCGGTAAAAGCGCGTAATGCGGTCGGAATCAATAATGTCACTGCCATCGTTATGCTCTCTCTGCCATGTTCAACATCAGGGCACATCGTCCCCATCACTTTGTTACTGCCTATCGCTGCTGATCACTGCGCAATGTCGACCACTTCCTGTTCAAAACGCTGTCGATCCTGCGTCAACCGCCAACTGGTGAGATCGGTAGATTTCCCCTTGGCAACGGCAACGATGATGTAGGCATAAAACGGCAGGGCATGCTCACGGTCATACTCAGACGGGATGGCCGGATGATCCGGGTGCGAATGGTAGAAACCCACCACGTCAATGTCCTGCGCTCGCGCCGTGCGTTCTGCCAATAGGTAGTCGTCCGCCGTGATGATAAAACGGTGATATTGCTCCTGCGCCTCGCGCGCGTTGACGATGGGCAGTAGCGCCGTCACATGTGCATCACCGTTCTTGTCAAAACTCCCCAATAGCGCACCGCAACACTCATTGGGGTACGTTTTTTCGCCCTCTACTCGAATCAGGCGCTCCGTTTGCGTTGTTAATCGAATCATCAGCTTTCATTCCAAAAAGGATCTGCCAGATAGCGCGAACCGGTATCGCAAAGCAGTGTCACGACCACCGACCCACTCGGCAGCGTCTGAGCTAGCTTCAAGGCTGCCGCCACATTGGCACCTGAAGAGATGCCAGTAAAAATACCTTCGCCATTCGCCAGATGACGAGTGGCGACATAGGCTTCTTCCGTCGTTACCGTCACCACGCCGTCCTGCAACGTTTCATCCAAAATGCCCGGTTTGATGCTGCTAGCCATGTGCTTGGTGCCCTCAATACCATGCAGAGGAGACGCAGGCTGTACTGCTAACGTCTGAATACGAGGATTTTCCTGCTTTAGCCGCCGCGCACTGCCGACAAAGCTGCCAGAGGTGCCCATGCTGGTGATAAAATGCGTAATACGCTGGTGTGTTTGCTGCCAAATTTCCCAACCGGTTGTGGCAAAATGTGTATGGGCATTAACGGGATTGTTGTATTGATCGGGGTAAAAATAGCGTTCGGGGTCTTGTTCCACCTGCGTTCTTACCGCCAGATAAGCGCCATCGGAGCCTTCTAGCGGATCGGTTTCTACGATCGTCGCACCGTAATGGCGAATAATCTGTTTACGCTCATTGCTGGTGTTCTGCGGCATATAGAGCACCACGTCATAACCAAGCGCCGCACCGATCATCGCGTAGGCAATCCCCGTATTGCCGCTGGTGGCGTCAATGATCGTCTTTCCACGCACGAGCTTCCCCTGAGCAATACCGTCAAGCACCATAGCTTTTGCCGCCCGATCTTTTACCGAACCGCTGGGATTCATAAACTCCGCTTTTGCCAACAGAGAAACACCCTGCGTTTTTTCAGAAAAATGCGGCAGTGCTAACAATGGCGTATTTCCGACAAGATCAAGAATACTCATACTTATTTCCGTAAGCAGGCGATTTATTCTTTATTTTTAATTAAAGAAAAAAACAATGGAGCCTCTATTTGAAAAACAGAGATAATCATAATAAAAACTTATTATTTAGCTCCAGCATAGAAAATATAAATATCGATAACTTATTATTTAAAACAAAACCAGAGAGTAAATAATGAGAAAATCAAATCCCATCACCATCTTTATATTGGCTTTGTAATAGATTCGCTTGTCGAATATTGCTGTCCGGCGGCGTGTCGCGAGTTAACCACACGTTACCACCAATACTCGAACGTGCACCGATAGTAATACGCCCCAGCAATGTCGCTCCCGCGTAGATCACCACATCATTTTCGATAATCGGATGGCGAGGATAGCGTTTTTTCAAATTACCATTGCTATCAGTAATGAAATTCTTAGCCCCCAGCGTGACAGCCTGATAGATACGCACTCGCTTTCCAATAATCGCCGTTTCGCCAATCACCACGCCTGTGCCGTGATCGATAAAAAATCCTTCATCAATCTGCGCGCCGGGATGAATATCGATACCGGTCTGGCTGTGTGCTTTCTCTGTGATTATCCGCGCCAGTAGCGGGAAATCCAGTTGGTAAAGCACATGAGCTAAACGGTAATGAATCACGGCGTGAATACCTGGGTAGCACAACAGCACTTCATCAATACTGCGCGCGGAGGGGTCACCCTGATAGGCAGCCAGAATATCACTGTCGAGTAGTTTGCGTATTTCAGGCAACTGCGCGGCGAACCGCTTGATGCGACTGATAACACGTTGATCGCCAGTATGCGTATTATCCAGATGGGATGATTCGCCAGCGTTATAACGCTGCTCCAATAGGGCTTCTTCAGCCAGACGATCGAGCACATTACCCAGTAGATACCCTACGTAATAGTCTTCACTCTCTTTTTTAAGATCGGTGGCTCCTAAACGCATGGGGTACAAAATTTTTGATAACATATCGACAATACTACTGACGTTCTCTTTCGAGGGGAAAAGGCGCTTATTATGATAATCACTCTGTAGGTATTTCTCACGCCATTGCTGACGAACGTCTTTTAATCCATCAACAATGCTGTCTAAATGCCAGTTGATATTTTCCTGTGAAGTATAAAAATTTTCACTTAATTGCGGCATAATGTTCTACCTCTTAAAAACAGCATTACAATAGATATAATAAAAAGTTCGTAAACTAAGGTCTTAACCGAATTAATTAGAATATGAATCTGATAGTGTGCTTTGCCGATCGGCAAAGCAAATGATTTTATAATCTTTAAATAGTCAACTTTTGAATAAATGAAGCTCCACTGAATAACGCCTCTCAGCACCTCGGCGACACGCTGCAAAATAACCTAGAACTCCCGCAGGAAAGCCTCAGTCAGCTCGGCGCTTGCCTCAGCGCCACCGCACACCTGATTCCAGCACTGCTGGAAATATGCGAACAGGCGGAACGTCATGTACGAACGATAACATCAGTGGGCGGCGTGCCTCTTACCACACAATAAAAACAATGAGTTACACTATTCACATTGTCTTTTATACACAAATACAGGGATTCATCACGAGTTTTGCCGTTATTCGGCGTAAAAATTATGCAGCGGTGTGCATGAGCACCGAGTGAGCGGCATGGATGCCGCGAAAGCCAGTGCCGCGTAGGGAACGCGTCACTGGCGGCTCGACTAGTGCTCATGAACACCGATGGCACCGCAAAGCGGCATAATTTCCGCCAAAAGCCTGGGGTCTCGGGGCGAGCGGCGTTTGAGCCGTCCCGAGTCGGGCGCGTGCTATGAGATAGCATGAATACTGAGGCATTATCGCGCACGAAAACGTCTCTCAGACTGCATAAAAATATGACTAAAAAGCAGCTACACAAGGGGGAGAGCCAAGAATCCGCAATGAAAATAAAACCGATGCCCTAGCACGGTCACACCCTGTAATTCATTTCACCTTCAGATCCGCTAAAGCTAGAAATAAGAAAAAATTAATCAGTGACGCGACCTGTATTTTTTCTGAAGTTAGCCGACTATTCTGACATCAGTTAGCGAGGTCGTAGTCAGCGAGATGAGATAGACTAACGCTTCATATTTCGACGACATTCACCTTGCAGCGTAGGCAAACTCATAATGGTTAAACGCACAGTGTCCGCCAATAAATCGATCGATATGTACGCCGTCTATGTTTTTGTGACGATGGCGGAAGCAGGAAGCATGACGGCAGCCGCCGCGCGGCTAGGCCTGACACCCTCTGCCATTTCGCAGACGATTCGGTTATTGGAAGAAGATTTCGGCGTCAAATTGGTTAACCGGGCTCGTCGCCCCTTTGTCCTGACGCCCTACGGCATTGCGTTGAAAAACCGCGGAGAAATCCTGACGGAGGAGATCGCGAACCTGAAAGCACAGGTGCTGGAAGCAGGGAAAGGGATTAAACCTGACTTACGTATCGGCCTGGTGGATTCATTCGCGATCACTTGCGGTTCAGTGTTTACCAAGAGTTTGATGAAAAGTTCGTCGCAGTTGTTGATTCGTACCGGACTCAGCCCGCAGCAGGGTGAAGCGCTAATGCGTCGCGAGCTGGATATGATCGTCACCAGCGACCCGTTGATCGACAGCGATAGCGTGGTGCGTCATCAGCTATTTTCCGAAGGCTATTTCATTATCACGCCGCCGGATTACCGCAAACGCATCAAAACGGTTGAAGATATCCGCGAGCTTTCCGCCGCGCTGCCGCTGGTACGCTTTAACCGGAACTCGCAGATTGGGATGCAGATTGAGCGTTACCTGCGCCGCATCGATGTGCGCGTACCGAACATGCTCGAATTTGATAACGCAGATACCTTAACGTCGATGGTGGCGGCAGGCATCGGTTGGGCGGTCACCACCCCGCTGAGTTTCCTGCAATCCGTTGCACACTCCCGCGAGGTGCTGACGCATATGCCGGAACCCGTCAATATCAAGCGCTCGCTGTATATTGTCGGGCACCGTGATGAATACAGCGCGTTCTTTGAAGAAGCGTGCGATGTCACACATGACATTATCAAAACCGTATTTATTCCGAAATTGAAAACGCTGAACCGTGGAATAGAAAAGCTGGTTGAGATTAACCCGGATAATACGGAATAACCGTTAGGTATAACTATTCGCGATTGGGAGACAACAGATAAATGGAGGAATATATCCACCACTAGCCATTTAACGATGCTAATTCCATGTTCGTCTCCCCGAGAACGTTTTTTAGTCATGATTTTATCAAAATCGTGATGGGTTCGTGTTACCTGAAAATCAAAAAACAGGAAAGACAAACCCTAAAAAATCATAGTCTTAATATTGAAAGCGATGCGATGTACATCGAACAAGAAAAAGGAAGAAGATCCATGTCAACGAATATCCGTATTGAAGAAGATCTGTTAGGTACGCGTGAAGTCCCTGCTGATGCCTATTATGGTATCCATACGCTGCGTGCGATTGAGAACTTTTATATCAGCAATAGCACCATCAGTGATATTCCAGAATTCGTCCGCGCCATGGTGATGGTAAAAAAAGCCGCCGCGCTGGCGAATAAAGAACTGCAAACCATCCCGCGCAACATTGCCAACACGATTCTGCAAGCCTGTGATGAAGTGCTGAATAACGGTAAATGCCTGGATCAGTTCCCGGTCGATGTGTATCAGGGCGGCGCAGGCACATCAGTCAACATGAACACCAACGAAGTGCTGGCGAATATCGGTCTGGAACTGATGGGCCACCAGAAAGGTGAATACCAATACCTGAACCCGAACGACCACCTGAACAAATGCCAGTCTACCAACGATGCCTACCCGACCGGCTTCCGCATCGCGGTGTACACCTCAATCCTGAAACTGGTCGAAGCGATTACTCAACTGAGCGATGGCTTTGAGCGTAAAGCAAAAGAGTTTGAAAACATCCTGAAAATGGGTCGTACCCAGTTGCAAGATGCCGTGCCGATGACCCTCGGACAGGAATTCCACGCGTTCAACGTGCTGCTGAAAGAAGAAAACCGCAACTTGTTGCGTACCGCTGAGCTGCTGCTGGAAGTGAACCTGGGCGCGACCGCCATCGGTACACGTCTGAACACGCCGGATGAGTATCAGAAACTGGCCGTTCAACATCTGGCAAAAGTCAGCGGTCTGCCTTGCGTACCGGCTGAAGACCTGATCGAAGCCACCTCCGACTGCGGTGCGTACGTGATGGTGCACAGCGCCCTGAAACGTGTGGCGGTAAAACTGTCGAAGATCTGTAACGACCTGCGCCTGCTGTCTTCTGGCCCGCGCACTGGCCTGAACGAAATCAACCTGCCGGAATTGCAGGCAGGTTCGTCCATCATGCCAGCCAAAGTTAACCCTGTCGTACCGGAAGTGGTCAATCAGGTATGCTTCAAAGTCATCGGCAACGATACGTGCGTCACCATGGCGGCAGAAGCGGGTCAGTTGCAGTTGAACGTGATGGAACCGGTTATCGGACAAGCGATGTTCGAATCCATCCAGATTCTGTCCAGCGCCTGCTACAACCTGCTGGAAAAATGCGTCGACGGCATTACCGCTAACAAAGAGGTGTGTGAAGCTTACGTCTTCAATTCTATCGGTATCGTGACCTACCTGAACCCGTTCATCGGCCACCACAACGGCGATATCGTTGGGAAAATCTGTGCCGAAACCGGTAAGAGCGTACGTGAAGTGGTACTGGAACGCGGCCTGCTGACCGAAGAACAGTTGGACGATATTTTCTCCATCCAGAACCTGATGCACCCGGCCTATAAAGCCAAACGCTATACCGACGAAAATGAAGCCGTTTAATTAGCGTTTTTGTCACGCTGGCCCGGAGTACAATCCGGGCCTTTGCTGACTAATTATTTATTAGAAAATAGTCATCGTTATTTACATCATAAAACCCAGTTCCACAGGCATTATTTCCCTTCCAATAATTTTTCCAATTTAACCCCTTATATTATTTGAATAATTGGGGATTTAGACCAAAACTAAATCATCTCCGAAAATAATAGGGCATAACGCGGTTTGTTTACCTCAGCGTTAGCCCTGTTTCTTTATCCTACACAGGCTTCGCTTTTTAGCAGGCTTATTCCTACCACGTTGGCGGCATTTGGGTAAAAGGATGATTTCACTTGGCATGCCTCGATTAACATACGGCAACACCCGGCTTTTGACTTATTTCCCCGTAGCACTGCTGCTGTTGCAATGCTGGTCGTCCACGGCATTTGGGCAAACCATCTCGTTTAATCAGGCCTGGGCTCGCCTGCTGCAAAGCGATGACAGTATTGCCGCCGAACACGCAGGGGTCGATCGCGCGCAATTCTTGAAGGAATCTGCCAAAGGTCTCTACTGGCCGCAGGTCAACGTGGGCGCAAGCTATACGCGCCTCGACAAACCTGTCGAACTGGACGCGCGCGACTTAAACCCGTTGGCAAATCACCGGGATATCTTTGCCGCGCTAAATCAGCTGATTAATATCAATGGCAATCCCTTCGTCACCCGTTTCACAGAACAAAATGTGGTCACCAGTTCCGTTCAGGTCGTCTGGCCGTTATTTACCGGCGGGCGGATTGATGCGGCACAGTCGATCCGTGCCGCGCAGGTCAATGAGGCTGAGCAGATGCTGATCGTCCGTACGCTGGCGCAGTTTGAGGCACTGGCACAGACTTACTACGGCGTGGTAATGGCACATCAGGTGATGAAGACGCGTCAGGATATCGAGAAAGGCATGGCGCAGCACTATGACCACGCCCGCAAGCTGGAAGCGCAAGGCCAAATCGCCCGAGTCGAGGTGCTGTCCGCCCAATCGGCTTATGACATGGCGCGTATCGAAACACAAAAGGCGCGGCGCAGTATGGAGACAACCGAAATGGTCTTCGCAAAGCTGATCAAGACAGAAGGCGCAACCCCCTCTTCTACACTGTTCGTCAACAAAACGCTGCCCGAACTGCCTGCGTTGGTGAAACAAACGCTCAACACACATCCCGGCTTAAAGGTGCTCTCCGCCAAGCGCGATCAGGCTAAGGATCTTATTCGTATTGAACGCGCCAAATACGCCCCTGACGTGTTTCTTTTCGGCAACTATCAACTCTATGAACAGGATACGCTGGCTGCCAGAACCACGCCGGACTGGATGGTGGGCGTCGGTGTGTCCGTCCCGCTCATCAGCCGCGAAGGCCGTTCCGACAATATCGCCGCCGCCAAAAGTGCAGAAATGCAGGTTAACCATCTGGAAGCCGATATGCGCCAAAACCTTGAAATAATGGTCGAGAGCACATGGCGAGAAGCCCGACTGGCGCTGGAAGAGTTCAATTCCCTGTCTTCGACAGAAAAGCTGGCCGAAGAGAATGTCCAGCTACGCAACAAGGCGTTTATGCAGGGCATGTCTACCTCACTGGACGTCGTGGATGCGCTAAACCAGCTGGTTGGCGCCAAAACACAACGCGCTTCCGCCGCCTATCGCTACGTGGTTTCCATCGCCAGATTGATGGCGATTTCCAGCCAGATAAACCGCTTCTCTGACTACCAGACCCAGTACGCCATACAGGTGACGCCATGACGCAGTCCTCCTCTTCTTCGCGTTCGAAACGCAAATGGATCCTTCAGGCTGTCCTGTTGATCGTGATTATCTGGATAGCCTATCGCTTCTGGCTCGCCTATCAGCCCGAACCGATACGGCTACAGGGACAAATCGAAGCGCAGCAGTATTCGGTATCTTCCAAAGTGCCGGGTCGTATTGCCGATGTGCGGGTAGAAAAAGGCCAGCAGCTTAACGTTGGCGATCTCGTCTTTACGCTCCTAACGCCGGAACTGGACGCGAAGCTAGAACAGGCGAAAGCGGGTGAAGCCGCAGCAGGCGCGGTGGCGCTGGAGGCCAAAAAAGGGGCGCGTGAGCAGCAAATCGCCGCGGCAAAAGATCAGTGGCAAAAAGCCAAAGCCGGTTCGGAGCTAAGCCATAAGACCTATCTACGCGTGCAAAATCTCTATCAGGAAGGCGTGTTGCCGCTGCAAAAACGGGATGAAGCTAAAGCCTCATGGGAGGCCGCCCGCTATACCGAGGGGATGGCGTGGCAGGAATATCAAATGGCGCTGGAAGGCACACGCAAAGAAACAC
Organism: Pectobacterium actinidiae; assembly: GCF_000803315.1. NCBI lineage: Bacteria > Pseudomonadati > Pseudomonadota > Gammaproteobacteria > Enterobacterales > Pectobacteriaceae > Pectobacterium > Pectobacterium actinidiae. Next base: position 215,392 of record NZ_JRMH01000001.1, on the reverse strand, counting down.
AGGCAGCGGCAGAGGAAAAAGTCCGTATGGCAGCGGGTTCCGTGGCCGAAGTGGAAGCCTATCTGGCAGAGGCGCGCGTCGTCAGCCCCCACACCGGAGAAGTCAGTAATGTGCTGCTGCGCAGCGGCGAAATTGCGCCACAGGGCTTCCCCGTGGTTACGCTATTGGACATGAGCGACATCTGGATTCAGTTGGCGGTACGTGAGGATCTCCTTGAACGCTTTGCGATGGGTACCGAGTTTGAGGCGCGTATTCCCGCGCTGAACAACCAGACATTCCGGTTTAAGGTGTCTTATGTTTCCGTCATGGGGGATTTCGCCACATGGCGGGCCACAGATACGCGACAAGGATTCGATATGCGGACATTTGAAGTAGAGGCGCGCCCGATTCAACCGATTAGCGGGCTGCGCGTTGGCATGAGCGCATTGGTAGAACTGTGATGATACGTGAGTGGAAAGCGCTATGGCGTGACCGCTGGGGGATGGCCTTAGCACTCTGGTTACCGCTTATCACCATGCTGATTGCCTGGTGGACGCTCTCCGGCGCGATTGTCCGCGAACTTCCTATCGGCCTGATCGATCTGGATAACAGCACGATGTCGCGCCAATTTGCCAGAGCGCTACATGCCTCCCCCTCTTTCAACCTGAACCATCAATTCTCGGCAGTAACGGACGGTGCAACGGCGTTGCGCGGCGGCGAGATCTACGCGCTGGTGGTGATCCCACGTCACTTTGAGCGTGATAGCCGTCTGGGAACGTTACCCACGATCACCGCCTGGAATAACGGGCAGTTTGTGCTGATTGCCAAAGTCATTAACAGTTCGCTGGCGTTGGTAGCGGGGACGTTCAACGGGCAGATCGCGGTGATGCAGGCGCTGGCTCAGGGGGCTGCCGTTCCTGAAGCCAAAGGGCTGGCGATGCCGATTGGCGGACAGATTACCGCGCTGTTTAATCAAAATTCCAACTACGCCCAGTTTTTGCTGAACGCGATTATCCCCTCGATCTGGTCAATTCTGCTTGCGCTATACGGCCTGAATACGTTGGCTCGAGAGGATCGACGCGGAGCACACTGGGAACCGGAGAACCTCGCCGCCATCGGGTCTAAATTCCTGACGCACTGGCTGATCGGCTGGGCATGGGGCGGCGTCTGGAGTTACATGCTGTATAGCCTGCTTAATTATCCACTCAACGGCTCAGCGCTGCTGCTCTTCGTCTCGATCGGCGTGACCGCTGGCGCCTGCGTCGCGCTGGGCATGGCCTTCTATGCGCTGATTCGCGATCCTGCACGCGCCGTTTCCATCGTCGGGGCGTTAATGGCTCCCGGACTGGCGTTTATGGGCATCACCTTTCCGGCCGCAGCAATGGAGACCTTCGCCACGTTCTGGCGACAGCTGTTGCCCGTCGCTCACTACGGTGATATCGCGATTGCCATCACCAGCTACGGTGCCGGATTCATTCAGATCGCACCTGCGCTGACGGCGCTCACCCTATTCTGGCTGCTGCTACCGCTCACGCTGTGGTGCTATCGGCCAGGTGACAAGGAGGCAGCATGCTGACCTTCGCCAAACTCATCCGATTTGAGTTGCGCAGCTTACTGCGCGATCCGACGATCTTGCTCACCCTGTTCGGTGGGATTCTGCTCTATTCCTTTCTCTATCCGCGCCCTTACCTCGCCCAGACACCGCGTGAACTGCCGGTGGTGCTGGTTGATGAAGATGGCACCCAGCTCTCACGTCGTCTGGCGTTTATGGCCGATTCCACGCCAGAAGTTCAACTGGTGGCACAGCGCAATACGCTGGATGACGCCAAGGCGCTGCTTCTGGATGGCAAAGCGAAAGGGATCCTCTACATTCCGCGTCATTTCTATCGCGATATCATGCAGGGAAAAAACGTCACGGTAAGCTACTCAGCAGATGCCAGCTACTTCCTGATCTACGGCGCGATCGCACAGTCTCTGGCGACAGTCGGCGGCACCGCGGGCGCGCAGGTTAAAATCGCACGCCTGCTTGCTCAGGGGGAAGGCATACCCGCCGCCAGCTCACAGTGGCAGGCAACCTCGCTGAATGTTGTGCCGATATTTAATCCCACGATGGGCTATGTCGATTACGTGGTTCCCGGTGTTTTCATGTTGATACTGCATCAGATTTTGCTAATGGGATGCGGCTTGCTGGGTGCCGGTCAAAACCAGCACACGCGCTCTGGCGACGTTCGCTACTGGCAATACGCGACACCGTGGCGTTTGCTGCTGGCCCGTACATTGGTCGTTGGCGGTGCCTATCTGCTCTCACTGCTCTACATGCTCGGTTTTTGTCTCGATGCCTACGGCATTGCACGCGAAGCCAGTCTGAGCCAGGTACTTTTGTTTGTATTGCCCTTTCTGCTCTCAACGCTGTGGCTCGGTGTGGTACTGGGAGCGGCCTTTACACGCAAAGATCTTCCCAGCCAGGCCGTGCTGCTGTCCTCTATCCCTATCGTCTTTCTTTCTGGTTTCATCTGGCCTGTGGAGATGATCCCTGCGCCTCTGAACTGGCTTGCACAGTGGGTACCCGCCGTCTTCACGATTCAGGGAATATTGCGCCTTAATCAGATGGGCGCTGACTTTGCCCAAATCGGCGCATTTTGGTGGCATTTGTGGATGCTAGCCGTGCTGTACGGGCTACTGGCGTGGGGGATGCTGGCGTATCGGCAGCGGCAATATCGCCGGGAGAGTCAGATCTCGCGGCGATGGCTGGAAAATTAATGTCCCGGTAGGTACGCCGGGACAAGAGGCTTACGGTTTTGCCGACCACACAAAAGGAGCCGAATCACGCAGTGAAACGTTAACCGTTTCACCGTGGTTCATGCCTTTATATTCATGTACCTCTGCTGACGTCCCGGCACTAATGACATCTTCCGCAAAGTGAAGCTGCATCTTTGTAGGCACATTGATGTCATTAGTTCCAATCCCGATGAAGACCGGTTGGTTAACCTTGAGTGTGTTATAGCGCAAACTCGCGGTCTGACTGTCCAGCAATTCCTGAATCGCAGGCTTCAGGCTATTCTTCGCATTCAGCCCCTCGGCCATCACCTTTTGCGTCAGCTCGCCGATACACATTTTACGCGCGTCAGCGACAACGGCGGCGGCTTTCGGTGTGAAATAATCATCAACCTTAAGCTCTTTATTCACATCAGCCGCCGAGAGATAGATATACATCACATAAGGGATTTTCGGATCGCCACCTTCTCCGCCTGCTCCATTTTCCCCAGCAAAAAGATCTGCCGCAGAGGTTTTGTCGTCAAAATAAGGCGTTCCAGTCAATACCGTCGATACGATATGCAGATTCGGCGCATAATCCGGTTGGTAGCCCGCTGTCGCAAAGGCCGCATGCGCCCCCTGTGACTGGCCGACAAGCGTTAACTGATTGCGCAACGGGAATGTACTTAGCGATGCTGTTACGCTATCCAACACGCTCCATGCCTCGCCTCGAGCGTTGAGATAGTGATGCAGCCCATCAGATCCAAGCCCCGCGTAGTCCGGTGCCACAATGGCAAACCCCAACGACAACCAGGTATTTAAATACTGTGCATCCCGTGCTGAACGTGGATTGAGAGACGGTGCGCAGGAAGCCGCCACACCTATCGTTCCATGCGTCCACACCACGACTGGCCAGCCACCTTCTGGCGTTTCACCTTTAGGGATGAAAACAGCGCCGGTGTCGTTCCGTGGACTTTTGCCATCCACACCACTTCGAGAGTGATACTGGATCCGATACTGCTCAGCCGCCTCCAGTAAGCCATACTCCTCACCCAACTGCACTTTTTTCACTAGCGAGCCTGGTGCCTTCGTGTCTGCGGAAGAAAGCGGTGCCACCACACAGGCTGATATGATGAGACATAACGCTAAGGGGGATTGCTTTATTTTAGGCAAATGAAACATGACATCTCTCCAGAGTTATTTAATTAAGTATCGCTCTAAAAGATAGCCCAATTATGGATTTATGGACGTGATGGCTTTATTTTTTATCAGTAAATTCAATAGCTAACTGATTATTAGGCAAAGCAAGTTAACGCCATTCCGATCTTTACATTGGCGTTACTGACATCAGGATGGTAGACGAATGTTAACAGGACGAACCTATACGCTTTTGATACAGCGAACCATTCGAATGATAGTGTGCGGCTCCCGAAGCGCGTCATACAATATGTATTCGGAAGCCGCTAAAGAGGAGGGAGTTTATTCGTCGAAGAACCAGTAGCCCTGATTAACCAGTGCGGTTAATTCAGTCACAAAGGCTGGATTTTTCAGCGCCGCCCCCAGCTCTTTTTTACCGAGAACGGTATAACGACAGAGCGCATCCGCCGCTTTCGGATCGACCGTGTCCAGGCGTTCGCTGTTGATGAAGTAGCTACCGCCGACTTCAAGAACGCGCAGTCCACTCAGACGCGTCAACACACTGCCATCCATCAATGCCCACACAATCTCATCCTGCTTATAAGGCGGTTCCGCCGGCGCGATATCCAGCTCGTGACGCGGCGTCGTGACAAAGCGGCCGAACCACGCTTTAAGCGCTTCCGGCTGATTAATCACGTCGATCATCATCTCGCGCAGACGCTCAAACTCATACTCCTCAACCCGCCCCGGATGCTCCCGACAGGTCAAATCAGGGTCGCTATAGTGCTCACCGCCGAGATCGTTCTCCAGCACGTAGTCAGCAAAGCTGCTGATTAAGTCTCTGCCGTTCGGCCCGCGGAACCCCACGGAGTAATTGAGCGCGGTTTTATGCGTGAAACCATCGTGCGGGAAGCCTGGCGGAATATAGAGAATGTCGCCCGGTTCAAGATCTTCATCAATGATTGGCGGGAAAGGATCGACATGCAGCAGCGCGGGATGCGGGCAGAACTGGCGCATCGGCAGCTTGTCACCCACACGCCAACGACGGCTGCCCATCCCCTGAATGATGAAGACATCGTACTGATCGATATGCGGCCCCACGCCGCCGCCCGGTACGGAAAAGGAGATCATCAAGTCATCTAAACGCCAGTCCGGCAACACGCGGAACGGACTCACGAGTTCAGCAGACGGTGCATGCCAGTGATTCACCGCCTGAGCCAGCAGCGACCAACCGGTTTCACCCAAATTATCAAAATGCTCAAACGGCCCGTTGCTAGCCTGCCACTGACCATTTTTATGGCTGACCAAACGGCTATCGACCTCCGCCTCCATCGCCAGCCCCGCCAGCTCATCCGGTGTAATCGGATCGACGAAATTCGGAAAAGCGTTCTTCAATACAACAGGTTGTTTTTGCCAGTATTTTTCTAAGAATTCGGGCCAGTTAAGATTAAGTTGATAAGCCATACATTCACACCAGTGAGAAGACAAACGGGTCTGATTATAAAGAGTGTGATGCCTTATCTACTTTGTCATTGGTCAATGGGCAGATAACTATCATGCAGACTGCATATGTTTCTTTATTAGATAGTGCCTTAACATGCCTTCTTCGGGAAAATCAGGTAAAGACATTTGTAGCTGATAACCCTGTTTTTCATAGAAGGGAAGTGCTTGAAAACTAAACGTATCGACTAGCGCATGACGGCACCCAAGACGCATCGCCTCCTGTTCCGCTTCCTTCACCAACGCACTGCCGAGCTTCAGGCCTCTGGATTCCTCACCCACCCATAAATAATCAATACACAGCCATAATCCTTTACGCGTGGCAATCAATCCCCCGGTCATGATTCCGGCACTATTGCGATGAAAAATACCGATTTGCCCAAAAGAAGCCGGATTAATAAACTGAGCGTTGTAGCTCCGGAGACCCGCAAAAAGTTCGTCCCGATCGCTATCGGTAATGTCGTGTGTCACGATTAACTCCACCTGTTCTCCCTCCGTTCCCATTTATTAAAAGCTCACGAGCTGTATGAATAGCGTGCAGCAGAAAATGTGGTTTCAGGGATTTCCGAGTTTCTACACGTTGCCCAAATCACGCACTGCGTTTCAGCATAAGCACAATCCGCATTTCGGTATATGATTCTTTTTCATGACGATTGTGATTATCTGTGTGGTTAAGGGGAGGTTGGGTTATTAGTTTCTGGCACGGCCAACGGCGAAGGTTGCCCCGTTCATTAGTACGAGACGATATGCGGACATATCGGCTTTGACGTGAACAAGAAGTTCACCCGCGGGCTGGACAAGCTGGAAAAGGATGGCCTGATCGCCTTTGATGGGGAAAGTGTCACGCCGCTATCGCAACGGAATAAGGTGTGGGATTAAACGGGGGAAAGTGGGGGCGAACGGATAATGCGTCATCCTATCCGGCATTTTCCCCCACTTCCCACGCATATATAGGCGCAAAGTGAGGGGAATAACTTAACTTACTAATAAATAATCATTTTAAAAAAAGTCATAAAAATTAGGTGGGGGAAGCCGTGATCCCTGAGTAAGTGGGGGAAAGGTGGGGGATGTTTATGATCGCTTTCCCTAGCCACTCACCGTTCTATGGCTACCCCTGCCTGAAAGGTGAATTGCTTCAAGACGTTCTTCAATATCCTATTTACGGTGCAATTCTTGTAACCGACCACACTGTTGTCGCATACCGTCAAAAACACATTCCGCAAGCTCTGGTGAGAATGACTCAGGCAGCAACGAAGATACACGTTCAATAACCTCAGGTGTCCTGAAGATAATATCATCCATCATGGCTTCAACCTGTCGTCTACCCAGACCAGTTAATTCACCATGATTGACCCAATGCCGCCGTTGAATTCTGTACAGATGGTAATAATTACTACTACCCCGAACAGCCATTGCCAGCTTGCTCTTCTGCCAGGAAATCTGGTTATTACGCGGACCAATGACCGGCCATGCCGATAAAACATCATAAAGAGGCGTAAGGTGATAGCGACCTTGTGGCTCAATAGCGATACTGAAATTTTTGGCGTGCCCATCAGTAGCCGCTATCAGCCAGAAAATAATTTGCGCCCTGAAAAACTGCGCTTTGTCCTGCTCTGCCTGCTCTGAATGACTCAGTATGGTCATAATATCGGAAATCCCCGGCCCACCATCAGACTGGTATTTTCGTAGCGGGGAAACACCCAGAGCCTGACACATATCCTCTTGTGGCAAGCGAATGATCCATTGCTGATCGCTTGACCATCTTCTGTCAAAACGCTCAACAACCAATACTTTCTGATCTTCAAACTGCGCAATCTGTGTTTTTGCAACAGGAATTCCATATTCCTTAAGGATCAAAGAACACAGCCATTCATTTTCAACCGACGTACTCATATCCGCTTGCATATTACCCACTAGCCCGAGTGGTAACTTGAAAATATGCGTCGTAGGGGTACTCCCTTCTGGCAAACACCATTGCCTTTCATGCCAGAGTAAAGCCGTTTTTTCCTGCGCACCGGCAATCGATAAACGTAAATCGTCAGTATCATCCTGCCGACCTGGCAACAATGCCGCTGTTGTATTACGCAATATAGCGGCAATCTCTGCGTCACAAAGCGGGCGATACTTTACGGAAAAGAGATCTGTAGGCTCCTCATTACCATTCAGCAACTGTATCGCACCAACACAGTCTCTCCCCAGCTCAGCCAACAGATCAAAAGGCTCAAGGCTATCAGCGTGGTAACGCGTCGCTAAACGCCTGCGTATACCTTCGCTGTCAGGCAATAAATTATCAAAATAGTCGCGTACCACATTGCCCCGCCAAATCTGATTACCGGGGGTGAAAAGCAAAGAAAGCGATAAAGGTCTTCCTTGTTCATCAGCGATCCATTCGGGAAGATATTGCAACCTATCTTCGCCTCGGCTCTTTTCCCAGAATCCCACTTGAATTCCATTCATCCATATTGCTAAACGCTGTTGTATTCGAGGCATAGTGTCACCATTTTTCCCGTCTGGCGGGTGAGTCTATTGGCTTTTCTGGCTCTTCCATTGTTGAGGACGACATCGAGAAATGTACTCTTGGTCCAGAAGACAGCACTACCTCAACCCCCAGAACGGTGAGCACTTTAAACAAGCGCTCAATACTGGCACTTCCGGGGTTTGCTTCCAAACGGGCATAGGTTTGTTGTGTTACACCTAACCTTTCAGACACGTCTTTTTGCGTCAGTCCTTTAGCTTTGCGAAAGCCAATCAGCAATGGGCGCAACTGATTCAAGGTTTTCAACGGATAGACTGTATTCATAAGGCACTTACCCTTATTTTAGATACTTATACATACTATAGGCTGTTTTTACATAATACACCCTATAAGCTGTAAAAACAAAATACATCAAATAGGCTGTAAAATAACAAAACAGCTTATATGCTGTAAAAAGGTAAATTTATAATGGTGGAAAACGATCTAGTGGAAATGATACTTGGGTAGTATGAGTAACTGGGAAATCATCTACATAAGAACAATGAGCGCCAGCCCCTCCCAAAAAAGGGGCTGGTGCGGAGCTTAATGCATAGGCTTTAGATACAGGATACGTCCCGTATTTCTATCGATTATGCTTTCTTCAGTCTGGTGATAAATGCTTGCATATCAGAGTGATTCACAACACGCCCTGCATCAACATCAGCAAGTCCCTGTAAGACTCTCTGATGACGCTGTTCTGCTTCTTCAATCAGAGAAGTAACGCTACCGTTGGTTTTTTCGTTTTTTTCATCGCTAATGCCCTAATGAATCAAGTATTTTTAAACTCATACGGCACCAGATGTTCAGAGCGCATCTTTGCGCCGCGCTGCGAGTGCTTCACGCCGGGAATGGCTTCACGTTCAGCCGGTATCGTCCACATGGCACGTTTAAAATCGATTTCCGGCCAGCGTGCGAAACGTAGCTCGCTGGAACGGATAAAAACGCACAGCGTGAGTTTTAACGCCAGTCTGGTTAACGCCCGTCCTTTGTGGCGTTCAATCCGTGCCAGAAAATCCGGCAGTTTATTCAGATTCAACGCTGGCCGATGGGTAGCTTTTGGTGCGGCTATCGCCCCGGAGAGGTCTTGCGCGGGGTTGCGCTCTATCAGATCGTTTTGCACCGCGTAGCGCATAATATCGGTGACGCGCTGGCGCAGCCGTGACGCCAAATCAAGATGGCCGTTTTGTTCGACGACTTTCAGCGGTTCGAGCAGGTCTTTAGTTTTCAGGTCGGCAATATGGCGATGCCCGATAGCAGGCAGTAGATTTCGTTCCATATCGCGCCATACCCGTCCGGCGTGCGTTTCTGACCATCTGTTTTGGCTAATGTTTCGATGCCAGTCCTGCGCGACCTTCGCAAAAGTATTCAACGCTTCTTGTGCCTGCTCTTTTTCTTCTTCGCGCTTTTCCGTTGGGTGGATGCCCTCCAACAACAGCAATCGTATCTCATCACGTTTCTCTCTGGCCTTTGCCAGCGAGACTAGCGGATAGGCACCGAACGCAATCCGACTTTCCTTACCTTCAAAGCGGTATTTGAGATACCAGCGCTTAGAGCCGTTAGGACTCACCAAAAGATACAGGCCATGCGCGTCCGCGAGTTTATAGGCTTTCTCGCGCGGCTTGGCAGTCCGGGCAACAACGTCGGTCAGCGCCATAATTTGGGGGTCAACTCATAATCGAAGTGAATTGACCCTTATCTTGACCCCCAAATCATCTGGATGTCAATGGACGAAAAAAGACCACTGTGGATAAAACAGACAAAAACGCAGAGATGGAAATTAAATTAAAATCGTTACTTTACAAATAGATATGGACGTTACTGGACGATTTTGGACATAAAAAAAGCCACCCTAAGGTGACTTAATTTTCATACTGTGGTGCGAAGGCCGGACTCGCACATTGAATATAACCTCATGATTTAATATTAATTTAAATAAAGACTAAAGACATTATACCAACACAGATACCAACGCTTGAAATTGTTAAATTTGGGACTCGAAGCCGCGCAGATATTTTAGAAGGGGAAGACTGGCATCTGACGATATCATTGCAGCACTTCTAACGCAGTTTGGCGAAAACAGGAATAGGCCTCTTCCCATGAAATCCGGGTTCCACCAAACACCATTGGAGTGACAAACTGCTGATAGCGGACTTCATAAACAGAATTGCTTCCCAACTCTTCCAGCCCCATTTTGAGTTCCTCAATAGGTGCTTCGCTGAACGCAGGATATTGGTTACCGTAACGTTCAATATCCTGCTTAATGCATTCCTGAACAAAGCGTTTCAAAACCGGAACATCAGCCCCTTTCTCTCTGACAATACAAAAATTGTCGTAAATATGACGTACCAGTGACTCATCCACTGCACGTTCCACATCACGCATGCTTGCAGCCGTTCTGCGCATCATCGAAATCAGCTTTTCAGCCTGCGTGCTGGCGATAGTTGCACAGGGAAAAGCACTCACTACTTCACCTTTCTTTGTTAAATCTATTACCAATGAGCTAATATCACGGTTACCCGCAGCCTCAAGCAAATCCGTTTCCATTAGTTCCAGTTTGATAAATGGCCTTAAGCAAGGGGCTTGTGCATATTCCTGCGGGTAACGCACCGGAATCTCATTATAGCGGTTTTCATCACGAGTAACCTTTGGGTACTCCTCATCCATGCTAAACATACCTGAAGCTACAATCGTTTCGGTGATGGTCTTAATAATATCTTTACGGATATTTTTACGTTGATTTCTGGAATATTGCAGGGAAAAACCGGCGACGGGGACAAGCTTAATGTCCACGTCTTCTGACATCCTGTTCAAAGATATCCCCGCTTTTGACAATGCCGTTCCACCGGCAAAAACCAGTTGATGCGTGTCAAATGCCAGAGGCTGAAGCAATCGCAATAACTCAACGATGTAATAATCTTTCTCTACAATTGCAACTGATTCAATGCCCAAAGCATCAGCAACATCTGGGAATAGCTTTATTAAATCATCCATTTAATTTGCTATTCCCTACTGACAACACGCGCTTAAAACGTGGAGGTGTTTTGATTTCCATTGACGCTGGAACTTGAGTTGACTTGCCGCTATTGTAAGCGCTTGCTGCATCAGCTAGTTGATAGTCCACTTTCAAGCGCTCCAGCGCTTCGATCACCACCGCAGCAGAACCACCGGGAGATGCGGGCATTAACCTACCCGTAATCACATTTTTCCGCGCTTTGGTATAGACACCATAACCTACTTTCAGCAGTAGGCCCTCTTTCACCAGTTCACGCAGCGCTCTGCCAACTTGATCGTAGCCAGCAAGATCTTTGAAGTCGTCACGAGTGAAAACATAACGCTTCGAGCGTTTCAGCCGCGACTGAATACGAGCTTTTGTAGTCATGCCATCCTCCTTTGAACATTTATTAAGCATAGCAAACATACGACAATTCTAATAGCAAAAATACGACATTTAACTTTGCCATTAACTCAAAAAAAATGAGCTTTACGTGTGTATCTCCGAATGGGGAATAACAAAAAAAACAATTTATAATTAATATATTAACCTCAAAAAATCATTTTGATTTATCAATACTATTAAGCATATCTGAATGTCTAACGACACGTCCTTCTTCAACATCAGCAAGTCCTTTCTGGATCGTCTGATGACGTTGTTCTCTGGCTTCAATCATTGCGGTCAGCGCTTCTTTTATCACCCAACTTTTGGATCTATCCAGTTCAATAGCCAGGCTTTCAACCGCAGCAGCAAGCTCGGCGGGTATCTGAGCACTGATCGTCTGTTTCGCTGGTTGTCCCATGAACGCCACCTTTTAATAAAAGTTAATAACACTTATTAAAATAGCATGATTTTGTTAGCGTCACTACCTATGACAAGTACCATATCAGCATCCCTGCTACGGCATGCGCTCACCTCGCCGCCAACATCCCCGGATAATGTTTGGCAATAATGTCGTTCATCTGCTCGATCAAGTCGGGGCGTTTAAAGGTCAGATACCCAGTGCCTTTCTGAAAGTAACGGACGCTAAAATACTCATCTTCGTATTCCTGCTGACGGGGATTATCACGGATATGGTCCATCAGATGGATGGTGAGATCGCCTCGGTTGTCAGGAATAGGTTTACCATCCAACAAGTACAGCATACGTTCCAGATCGGCCAGTTGATCGCGTCGCCAGCCCCAGTTCAGACCAAAGCCCCAACGGTTGTAGGTCACCAGATTGTTGATAATGATTCTCTTGCCGAAGTAACAAGGGTGATTGGTTTTGTAATCCCATGATAACCCTTTAAACACATTGATCACCCCACGCTCGAATACCTCCCGCTTGCTCTGATGAAGTTGTTCAAACGTGCTGAGAATATTGGTTTCGCTGATGGCCGGTAGCTCACCCTCTTCCAGATTCTTGTTCCACTGGCTGCGGGCTTCAGCATCCATCAGCGATAACATGCCAGATTTCAGCATCAGGTCGCGCCAGATATTGCGATCCAGCGTGCGGGTGATAGCTGGCATCGCTTTAGCAGGCGTTTCTGTCAGCCAGCAATCGTGGCGATACCCTTGCTTTAATGCCCAGTCTTCGGCGGTGCCGCCACCGATAGTAGCCGTTAGCGTTGAGATCGACTGTAGCTGACTAAGGAGTTGTTCTATCTGTTGCAGCGCGGTATCACGCCCGGTAACGATGCGTTCGATATTGGTCGAGCAAATCAGCTCGGTGTGTTCGGTTAAAACCTCGGGTTCAGTTTGCATAGTTTGTGATCCATACATAAAAGCAAATGCGCCAGCCGGTGAGGGCTGGCGCATTATGCATTGGGGAGAGAGATAAATAGGTTTGGTGTGGTATTACTGGAAAGAGGCTCGCAATCTTTATGCTTTGAGCAAGCCGGTAGCGCGTCTGGCACGGAGAACATCAACAGCAGTGAGAAATGGCGATTGCTCCTGCCAGTTAAAGCCGTTGCGGTCGATACGCACCAGTTCGTATTTTTCCACCAGAAAATTGACGGCATTGAGCAACGTGACGCCAGCATCGATATGATCCTGAATCACATTTTCCTCACAGAACGGCGTATCGTTCAGCGTGAGGCCGTAGTGCTTTTCCAGCAGGTAGGTCAGAAGCTGCTGCCAGACGGCTATAGGCGACGCACAGGGGTTATCCTCCCGTGGCGGGATTGCAGGTGATGTTTGCATGGGAATACTCTCTACAGGTTAACTCGATAAAATCAGGGAAATATTCAGAATGGGGAGAGAAGCAACGGGTTATTCTGCTGCCGCAGAAGAGGGATAAATAACAATATACACGTAGCCAACACTGCCCAGCGTATCGGCTTCACAGGTCCATTCGTTGCAATGCAGAATGATGCAGCCCTGCTGGCGGGGATTCAGTTCACCCGTGCGTAGCTTCTGTTCCAACAGCTTAATCAGCTCAGGGAAGCAACGTTCCAGACTTCGGGCTTCTGTTTTGCTGAACGTACCGACAACGCTGGCCCGGTCTGCCAGATAATGCAGACGGTTATCTTCCTGCACCAGTCTGGCTCCGAATCGCGGAGTGATGGTACATTTTAATCCCCATTCCGGGGTATCCGATGATGGCATAATGGTTTCCTTATAAAAGCGCGGTAGTAAATGCGGTCATCACAGCCAGCCGCGTTCAGCGAACGACACTACCTCAGCGCCGCCGACAACCAGATGATCGAGGACTCTGACGTCGAGTTGTGACAGTGATTCCTTCAGCTTGTCGGTGATATGGCGGTCAGCCTGACTGGGCTCGGCACAGCCGGAAGGATGATTGTGTGCCAGTATCACGGCAGCGGCATTATGACGTAGTGAGGCTTTGAGGATTTCACGCGGATGCACTTCGGTGCTGTTGATACCGCCCAGCGCGATAACTTCCTTTTCTATCAGGCGGTGTTGGTTATCCAGATACAGCACCATGAAGACTTCGCGCTCCAGGCTGCTGAGCTCTAGCAGTAACCAACTTTTGGTGTCCTCCGAGGTTTTGAACTGTCGCGCATTTTTACGCACGCGTTTTTCCAGCAGGCACAGCGCCATCTGGATAATGCGCTGCTCTCTGGACGCAACGCTGCCTGCCAATGAATTACATGACATGGTGATCCCTTGTAATTGAATAGAAAGAGAGGAAATGAATAGAAAAAGAACAGGTCAGAGTGGCCGCCCTATTCTTTTCAGTATTGATATCCCTTGGCGGACTCATCGCCACCTGTGGCTGTTATGGCGCAAGGGAAAGCACGTGAGTTGGCCCATCAGATACCCTATGGGCCAGTCATCTTCAGAGCAGATAAACAAACACACCGTTAGGGGGCAGTAAGCGCAGAAAGCGAACTGTATCCGCGTTTGATATCGCAGTGCCTTGCATTGGCATCAATCAGAGCTTGTCCCAGCTTTTTGGCAAGCAAGGTCGCAGGATACTGATAACTCCATCCCATCGGGTTATGATCAAAGGTGCCATCGTTATAATAGAAATGAAAAACAAATGAGCCTGTTCGATAATCCAGCATATTGGAAATCGCTTTTGCCAGATTAGCCGAATGCAGACTATCCATGAGTGTTTTAGCATGGTCAGCATTGTTATTCATTTGATGAATACCATCAGGATAATACTGCACGGTCATTCCTGTTGCGCCTTCGACATTGTCACCGTAAATACCTTTCAGGTAGTACCGGATATTTAGCTGATTGTCTTTGGCATAACACGTCAGAACGAATTTCTCCGTGTTGCGTCCCTTTTTACCGATAATGATAAAATCATCAACACCTGCCGCTATTTGGTTGTGTCTAACATCAACGGTGTCAACAATAGTATTCTTATAGCTAATTGGCTTGGGATCATAAGCAGCGGCATGCAACTGAGAACTCCATAGCGATATAGCCAATAGCGTGGTTATCATTATATTTTTCATATAAATAGTCCCTTATGATGCCCTGTTGTTATTTTTCATCTGCGAGCGTGACATAGATGGCGTTATCTGCTCGTATCTCAATCGTTAACGGTTGTTTAAAACCGGAATTCATCAATGCATAGGCCTGATAAAAGCGCCCTTTAACTTCTTCTTTTACATCAGTAACACGAATGCAATGCTCTTCAATTCCCTGACGTTTCATAATTTTTGTAACAACAGGGCAGGCACTTTGCGCCAGACGATCTGTCCCTGACTGACTTTTAAAATGGTTACCAATCAACACTGAGAGGACAGTACAAAGCAGCCATACCTGCAATAAACGCCACGGTTTTCCTTGCCTTTCATCACGCTGGCGTAGATAGACCATTGGCAATACAAACCACCAGACTGCCGGTGCCTCTTTTTCCTGTTTCATCAGTTGCAGACGATCCAGTAATACCCAAACCAGAGAGAAGACGGTATAGAGCGTTAGGGCTACTTGTTGTGGCAGAAAAATCACAGAAACACCCCAGATGACGGGAAGCCCGATAGCCATAGACCAGGCGTGACTATCATATTTGGAAAGCGGATACGGTTTAAACATAGTGAAGTGACCCTTTGAAAGTGAAAAAATGAATGAAATAGGAAAATAATCCTTATTAACCAGTTAATTAGATTGAGTGACAGAAGGAATAGCTTTAGCTGGCTGGTGAAAGATCGTATAGGGATAGCGAAAGGAGAGATAATCGTTAATTCAGATCGATACGTATGAATCGATCGTCATTATCTATCATAAAAACGATCAATACCAATCTATTGATTGTCAAAAGCTATTATAAATCAATGTTCGATCGTTAAAACAGATCATCACGAAAGTGATAACGCCACCAACAGAAAAGGAATTAAAAGAAGATATGCCAAAGTGATTTAGCCAGTGAAATCAGACGTTCTCTTACTGTTAGCAGAACTGTTGAAAAAGCCTGGGAAGTGAGTATGTTGCCGATTGTCTCATCAAATATGTCTCCAACCGCATCGGCAAAACGCTCACGAGCACTGCCAATCACTTTTTCTGTTCTATACACGGTTCCCAATCGGCCAACAACGGCACCACTGGCTCTGGCTGGTAATGCCATGATGAATGTTTCCACCCACTGGTGCAGGTTGTACCCTTCCGAAGCAGAGACAGCTACAACAGGGTGTACAGGTTTAAAGGTTGATTCCACTCGTTCTGTCTTGAGCATCAGATTTTTATACTGACGCTCAGAAGGGCGGTTATTCTTCCACTCGCGACAAGGTTCAATTTTGTCCGCCTGGCTGAGAACAAAAAGAAATCTGGCTGGATCAGCACCGGCCTGAAGGAGTTTTCTGTAACATTGGATATCCTCATTCCAGGCGCGTTCATCTGCTTTCAGTACCCAGATAATCAAATCCAACTTCTCAGCCCATTCCTGATAAAGACGAGAGTAGATCTTGTCGAGCCCTGGCGTTTCACCCACACCAGGAAAATCAATAAGGCTAAGGGTATGCGACTTGTAACTTACCTGATAGCGTTGAATACACCGGGTACACCCGTTGACGGCATCCACTCTGGCGGGAGGTGGACTGAAAAGCGTATTACACAGGCTGGATTTGCCAGCGCCACTTTTTCCCATCAAACCAATAACGGGAGCATAATGAATCGCCTTATCAAGCTGATAGCAAATACGGTTAGCGATACCATCGGGTAACGATGATAATACTGGTGTAAATAATACGTGTGTCTGAGATACCTGTTTCATTTTATATCCTGTAATAATCACATTGTCGAATATCACAGGAATAATGTATTTCTAAAAAATAATTCAACTGCAATTAGGATGATTTATAAGGTTCTCTGAATAATTCACGGCCTTTTAAATTAAATCTCTCCTGATTGAATGCAGTCGTGACACCTCTAACAACATTTCCGCTTGGAAATACACCTCCTTGATTTTCTTTATTGTTTACTATTTCCTGCCAAGTGTGAGGATTTCTTAATACAGGGATGAAAAAACCACCTTTATCTTTACCGAATATCTTCCTATCATCAATTGGGACAACTCCAGCATATTTATTAGAAATGGTTCTTTGCCAATGTCTGCTGATGAGATCGGTCTATCTCAAATAACGAACATTGAAAAAATCATAATATCCATCATATTTTCTCCATAAGTTTTCAGTAATAACTATTGGTTGGTAATTCACATTATATATTATATTCAACAAATTCCCTTCGCGTATAAAAACTCGCCCTTCAAGCTCGGTTTTTAGTAAAAGAACAAAATGATCAACGCTCGGAAATGGCATATTTCCATTAACTACATCATAATTAAAATCATTATATACATCTGTATCTATATTGCTATTTAACTCGTTATTATAGTATTTCTCGTTTTCTTTTATAGAAGTAAAAGGGATAATATTAATATTGCACTGGCTCGATAAAACCAAGTGCCGTTCTTGAACCCTATAGGGTTCGTAAATCATTACCCTAGGTTTTATTATCGTTTTTTCCTGATTGCGTTCCATCTCCTGCCTGATTAATCCTTCGAGATATCCCGACTTTGTCACCCCCTGTTCGGCTGCTGCATTTGTCACCCAGTCATAGGTTGTCGTATTGGAAAAGTAGGTTGTAACTTTATGCTTGCTTGCCATGTTCGATTGACCTTTAACCGCTGGATACTTCGTCATGGTAAGTCACTTTATTGCATCTATCAAACAAAAAGTAGGTCACTAAAAAGTGACTCACTTTCAAACAAAACAAACATATACAATAATTTATAAATTTTTATGCCGTGGAAGGCTGATGATAAAAGATACCCAAGGAAAATCACCTTTTCCCCACAGATCCTTTCTCAGTAAGCGGTTCCGTAAAAAATTACGCCACAGACCATCAGTTGTAATCACAGAAATGCTGCTCTCACTAATGCTTCAGACGAAAAAATAGCTTTATGGCTAGGCAAAAAAACGATCATTCACAACATCTGGAACCCGATGCACAAAACCATGACTGGCAAAGAGATGTGCCCCTTTTATGGGAGAGCAAGAAGAGATAACTCCAGAGTAAAAATTCGCCGTCAAAAGACAAAAATCGGGTACAGAAGCCAGGTAACACCGCGCTTCTTCGATTTTGAGAATCAGGAAAGTCTATCGGATTGGATAATATCTATTAAAGAAAGGGTTAATACACATAACACTATGATGATAAGCATTAGATCCTATTTCAATCATCATTAATGACAAGTAAGACATCGTGCATGCATATCTTATGCTGGTACTTGAATCATATGGGAGGATAACCTTGGAATCAGGGTGTACAGCAGTCATTGGTAACAGGACAACGAGTGTTGACCATTACCACTAACCACGAGATTTTATTTTTAAAAGGGATGTGTATTGTCTGAAATCAACCTCGACTAAAGCAATATCATGAAAAAACCTTCCCTTGGAAAATATAATTATTACTATCTATGTAAATTCAGAAGTACATTAATGAATGCGATGAGAACTCATCCCAGAACGTTGGCTGTTCGCGTCGATCTGCATTTCCCTGATGATTACTGTGCAGAAGGTAATAGGGCGATTGGTTCCTTTACCCCCGCCTTAAAATCTCGTCTCAGAGCCCGGTATAGACGACAGGTAAAGAAGAATCCCGGTAAGCAAACTCATCAGTCAGATATGCACTACATCTGGGTCCGGGAACATAACCAATGTGGTACGAAATTTCATTATCATGTACTGCTCATGTTCAATAAAGATGTGTTCTATACGCTCGGTGATTACACACAAAGAGGCAATTTGGCGGATATGATCATTCAGGCATGGTGCGGCGCATTGAATCTGGATGCAGAGAAACACCGCACACTTGTCACATTCCCAGAAAGCCCTTGCTATTACCTGTATTGGGGGAGTTTGAACAAGAGCACAGACTTTAGCGCTATATGGAGCCGTATCGAGTATATGGCGAAAAATCGGGACAAACAGTACAGCAGGAAAGTACGCACAATGGGTTGCACAGCCTACTGCTAGCGATTCATAGAAACAATCCGCACCTTAATTATCACACTGGCTATCAACGAAAACGTAGCCAATGGGTTAGCACACCTGATATTTAGTTTTTTACGCAGCCTTCCATCCACTGAGGAGGGCTGCATTTTACATCAATAATCAGCCATTCCTCCTTTAACTTACTGACTTAAAGGAGATTTGCCATGAGTAACACTACACCCCTGTTGAACGATCAATTTGTCGACATGGCGTTTATCACGAAATTTACACAGCTTACTGATAAGTGGTTTTACAAACTGATTCAGGAAGGTGCATTCCCAAAACCGATTAAGCTCGGACGTAGCTCACGCTGGCTGAAAAGCGAAGTAGAAGCTTGGGTGCAGCAGCGTATTGATGTTTCACGTCAACCGTCATAAGACAATGGTGACTGAATAGCGCTGATAACAGCTCCGATATTCATGGTGTGATAATCCCAATCGAACTTAAGAAATCCGTATCAATCGAATAGAACCATCCGCTATACCTCTTGAAACCTACTGATTTTGCGAGCATTATCGCGATATATCCCTTTTCATTCCGTGTTGCGTATGCCATCTGTTCAGGAACTTCAAACTGCAATTTCCAATATGTCTATATGGCGTAAAGGTGATCAACGTGCGCCTCATAAGCCATTGTTGCTGCTTTATGTCCTATCGGCCTATCAGCAAGGACACCCGCGCTTGTTTCACTATGGCGACGAAATCCGCCCTTCTCTATTGGCACTTTTGAACAGCTTTGGGCCGCAGCGGCGCGCTCATTACCCTGAAATGCCATTCTGGCGACTGAAGGGCGATGGTTTTTGGCAGTTGCAGAATGACGAGCATTGTTCACCACAGAAAGGGAGTAAAGAGCCACCAAATCGTGAGCTGATTCAACACGATGTCATGGGAGGATTTGATGACGCCAGCTATCAGCTATTATGCAAGCAGCCGCAACTTATCGATAAACTGGCTCAACAAATTTTAAGCGAGCATTTTCCTGAAAGTGTTCAGGAAGTCATTGCCAACCGTCTGGACCTGTCGCTAGATGATGTACGCAAGTCTCGCGATCCTCACTTCCGTCAAACGGTACTACGTGCATATCAATATCGCTGTGCAGTCTGTGGCTATGATTTACGCCACGATACAACGCCTGTCGGCCTCGAAGCGGCACACATCAAATGGAAGCAATACGGTGGCCCTTGCACCGTGACCAATGGGCTTGCCTTATGCTCGGTGCATCATTCTGCATTTGATATTGGCGTTATCGGTATTGATAACGGCATGAAATTGATGGTTTCAGAAGACGTGAATGGCAGCAAGATCGTCGAAAGGCTGTTCTGGGATTTTGAGGGAAAGCCGCTGTTTCTGCCTAAAAAACGGGAGTATTACCCGCTTGAGCAGTTTGTGGAATGGCATCGGCGGCAGGTTTTTAGAGTGTGAAATCTTTAACACATTGTATAATAAGTAGTTTTCATAACTGTACATATTACAAACTAATACTGCCGAGAAAGCACCCAAGCTTGCCAAGCCACTGCAATAACCGATTGTTGTCATATGTTGATGTCTTGACGAAAAAAACCTTTATGTTGAGAACATTCTGTTGAAAATTAGACAATAAAATAATGGAAAGCGCTCAATCTTAGGCTGTGTTAGCAAATCTTTATTTATCACCGCCGCATATATAATCAGGCCAACTGAGAGTGGCAATTTCCCCAAAAATATAATCTGGCAACCAGTCAAGAGATTCACTACCGCTTCTGAAGCCACACTCCCATAGTTCGAATACACGCCAACCTGCATCCCGCAATAGCATTTTTACTTGGATATCTCGTTGTTTGTTTGCTACAAGTTTTCTTATCCAAAATCCAGGGCGAGTTTTGGGGGTAGTCGCATATCTACAACCATCGTGACGGTGCCAGAAACATCCATGGACAAAAATACACAGTTTATGCTTAGGTAACACGATATCAGGCTTGCCTGGTAAGCTGTTGACATGCAGCCTAAATCTAAAACCATGGGCATGAAGATACTTACGGATAAACAATTCCGGTTGTGTATCTTTTCCTTTTATCCCTGACATCATGCGGGAACGAGTTCTCCTATCAACAATATCCACGATTTTTCCTTCCCGTCTATCTCGCTTCCTGGTATCCTGGCAGGCAACAAGATTCTCTGATATAGAAAATGAGTACCACTTTGTTACCGATCCCTATAGTAGACCTTTTTGCCGGCCCCGGTGGGCTGGGGGAAGGATTTTCATCGTTGAAAAATGGCAAGATATTTCAGATTGCTGTTTCTGCCGAAAAAGATCCTATAGCCCATCAAACACTACGCCTCAGAGCATTTTATCGTTTATTAAACAATAACAAGCCTGACTATCTCAAAGATTACTATCGTTTCTGCAATGGTGAGTCTGAACAACCATTTAGTAAAGAGACAGAAGATCTTTGGGAATTGGCTGGTAAAGAGGCCATATGTGTTGAGATTGGCTCCACAGATGGTAATTCTGCTCTTGATGTTGCGATCCAAAAAATGCTTACAAAACGCTCCGTTCTTCAACCTTGGGTTTTAATTGGGGGGCCACCGTGCCAAGCATACTCTCTGGTTGGTAGAGCACGGAATAAAGGAAACGCAGATTACAAGCCAGAAAAGGATAATCGTCACTTTCTCTATCGTGAATACTTACGGATTATTCAAAACTATCAGCCTGATATTTTTGTTATGGAAAACGTTAAAGGAATTTTATCTTCCAAGATCAATGGAGAGAAAATTTTCAATCAAATCTTAAAAGATCTATCCAACCCGAACGAAGCCTTGGGGATCCCCAAAGCAGGACAGCGCTATCGAATTGTTTCATTGGTAAATGAACAAGAGTTTTGTGATGGAGACGATCCGGAGTCTCTTGATGCCACAAAGTACATTATCCATGCTGAAAAGTATGGTATTCCTCAAGCTCGGCATCGCGTTATTTTATTAGGCGTACGCGAAGATCGTTATAAAAAAAATCTGCCTAAGTTAGAATACAAAAAAACAGTCCATTTAAATGAGGTTATTGGAAATCTTCCTCCGTTGAGAAGCCTTTTAAGCAAACAAAAGGATTCTGACGAGCAGTGGAAAAATCAAGTTAGCGGGCAGCTTCGTCTACTTTCCATATCTGCATCTAAGTATTCAGGGCATGAAAAAAAATTGGTTAACTGTTTAAAACAAACTTCTAAAGATATTGGAGCTGTAACTGATATTGGTTGCACTAGGCTACCCAAAAGCCATTTTACTGGTAACACAGGGCATGCATATCTTGATAAATGGTTATTGGATTCTCGATTAAAGGTATGGCTAAACCATGAAACGCGCGGACATCGCATTGATGATCTGGCTCGCTATGGCTATGCGGCTGTTTTTGCCAAGATCCATAAACGATCACCAAAAGGCCATAAAGAATTTAACCTTCCAGGATTAGCTCCTGCACATAAAAATTGGGAAACAGGAAAGTTTTCGGATCGATTTCGAGTACAGATCGCAGAGAGCCCGGCAACTACAATTACAAGTCACATATCCAAGGACGGTCACTATTTTATCCATTATGATCCACTGCAATGCAGAAGCTTAACAGTCAGAGAAGCTGCAAGGCTACAGACGTTTCCAGATAACTACTTCTTCCAAGGTGGAAGAACTCAGCAATATCATCAGGTTGGGAATGCTGTTCCACCTTTTTTAGCTAATCAAATTGCAGAAATTGTAACTGAAATTTTAGAGTAAGGTTAAGATTGTCGCGCGCTGTTAACTTATTGAAAGTAGGAATCGGCCCCGACAATCTGTAAATAGCATTTCTCTTGACTATTTTGTAAAAAATCAGCAACAAATGCTAGCAATATAATATAAATACAATAAAATCAAATAATTACAATAAACAATTTAATTCCGCTAAGACAATAAAATTTTAAGTATTCTGAATATATAGCTATAAAGACTTTAAAATTTATACTAATCTTTCACTACGGGTATGTGGGTTTTTTCTGAATATATTTAACATATTGATTTGAAATAAAATTTCTTAAAACAAAGGATAATATTACAAGGATAAAAATGGCCAAATTAAAACCAAGGGCGAGGCTTATCAGGACGATCGGTGACAAACTGATAAGTGGACCTGAAGCTGCCATCATAGAGCTTGTTAAAAACGCTTATGATGCAGACTCCCCGTCAGTGTCAATTAAGATAGTTCCTCCATCAAGTAAATTTAACGGAAGAATTATTATAACAGATGTAGGTCATGGTATGACCTACGATAATTTAATTAATAACTGGCTCGAACCAGCAACAGATTCAAAATTAAATCAAAACAAGTCACGTTCTGGACAGAGAACAGTACTTGGGGCTAAAGGTGTCGGTCGTTTTGCTTCGGCTAGTATAGGTAAAAAATTAAAATTAACTAGTATTGCGAAACTGGTTGATAAATTTCAAGTCAATATACTCAACTTGGATTGGAGTATTTTTGAACAAGAAAAATATTTGGAAGATATCGATATAGATATTATATCCAATATCGTTGAGCAAAATTCTGCTACTGGTGTTGAAATCGAGATATCTGAACTATCGACAATATGGGATGAAACCAAGCTATCTAATCTTATCAAGGAATTACGTAGGCTTGCAATACAAAATCGCACAGGTGATAAATTCGAAATCTCATTAGATCTTTCAGCATATAACGAGGATCTAGATGCGCCATACAATATTAATGGCTTTGAAATATTAAAGAAATACAACAAAAGCATTGAAGTTTACAGTAATTCTGATAACAGCCAAACCGTAGACCATAGCATCATTATTCCTTATAATCTTAATGATGAATCAGATTATCATCTCCATGGTACATTCGATAAAGACGGTAATTTTGAAGGGACATTTAATATAGTAAGAGGTGACAACACACCCAAAAATATAAAAATAGCAGCACCACTATATTCTTCTGGAGAAGTTAGTTGTGGTCCAATAGATATTGATATTAAAATTTATGATTTAGAGAAGGATTCTGTAGAAAGCTTATTTAAAAGAATGGGTTTGGATTTCTCAAAATTTGGTTTAAGAGAAGCAAGAAAAATTATTAATGAAGGAACAGGTATTGCGATATACCGCTCCGGTTTTAGAGTTAGGCCCTATGGTGAACCAGATCATGATTGGCTAAAACTTGAGAAACGGAGAGTGCAGGACCCATCGAAGAAAATAGGCCACGCCCAAGTTTCTGGCTCTATTAATATTAGCTCTGAAAACGAATCAAATTTAATTGAAAGAAGTAGCCGGGAAGGATTAGAAACCAATGGTTCGTATTCTCGGATGATCAGACTAATTGAAGGACTATTCCTTCAGATTGAGCCCAAAAGGCAGGATTATAGAGAGCGAGCTGGAATAAGTAGGAAAGCAAAACCTAGCATTAGAAAAGCGCGAGAGATCGCAAGTTTAGCTTCAATAAGCAAAGCCCTACAAGCTCTTTCTCCTGAAGAAAGAAAACCTATTTTGTTAAAAGTAGAAAAAGAATCACAAGCTCTAACACAGGCACTTGATGAAATAGAAGAGTACCAGAAATTGCTTGAATCTCGAGCTGCCCTTGGTTTAGTTGTAGGACAGGTAATTCATGATGGGCGAACATACTTAGAACCAATAATTTCCTCGGCAAAGTCAATTGTTGATAATGCACAATACTTATTAGACAAAAACCAACGAGGGGATTTAGTAAGAAAATATTATCCAACTTATGGTCAAGCAATTCAAACTGGAGCATCAGGTCTTAGCTCGTTGTTTAAATCATTAGACCCTATATCCGGACGTAAAAGAGGAAGACCTACAACTTTCGTATTAAATCAAGTTATTAATGCGAGTTTAAATTTACTAAGTGAAAAATTAATAGAAAGCAATATTGAAATTATATATAACATAGACGATAAAATCAGAATATATGGCTATCCTGGTGATCTACAAGCAGCATTGATTAATATTATAGACAATGCAATTTATTGGTTATCCTCAGTTGAAATAAAAGACAGAGAAATAAAATTACACTGTAAAACCGAGCAAGAAAACATGTATTTATCCGTTTCAAATAACGGCCCAACCATTAACCATGAAGATAGAAAAATAATATTTGATGCAGGTGTTAGTCATAAACAAGATGGACATGGACTAGGTTTATCGATCGCTAGAGAGGCATGTCGTAACAGCAAAGGTGATTTAAAGCTAAGTGCCATTGAACCACAAACCATTTTTACAATCGAATTTCCAATTTCACAGCAGGAAAAGTGATGAAAATAAATATTTTAATCATTGAGGATGAACAATCTATAATTAATCAGTGGCATGAAAAACTCGAATTTTATGCCATTAGTGAATCACCTTTATATGAAATATCGGCAACCTATACTGATGATCTTGAACAGTCTAAAGACCGGCTATTAAATCAAAGATTTGATGCTGTAGTTATTGATATTAGATTAAAATCAAGGCCTGGAGAAATACCAAATAGGCATGGTAATAATATTGCTAAAATTGTTAGTAATTCTACTCTATCCATTATGGCTATCTGTACCGCGGAACCTAGTACAGTCGAACTCACTGAAGAACAAAGATCATTTGTGAACGTTTTTCAAAAAGGCCAAGGTGACGTCGTTATCAATATTCTTAACTGGTTAGATTCAAAGAAAAAAATGCTTGAGGCTGTACAAAAAATGCAGCATGAAATTAATGGACAAATGGCAAAATTATTTTCTCGTTCTGTTTGGCCAAGGTGGGAATATTGGTTTAAACATGATGAGACAGATGACTTGACTAGAAGTGCCCTTAAGCGCCACATGGCAACACATTTACATGCATCATTCATAAACGAATCCGAATCAGCACATCCTGAAGAGTACTATTTTATACCGCCATTAAGAGAAAATCTGAATACTGGAGATATAGTATCAATTGAGTCTAAATACTATGTACTTATTACTCCTAGATGTGACTTGGCTAGAGGTCAGAATAACACTTTTCAACTAATAAACTTACTTTCCATGAAAGAAACTTGGGATGAAAATCATCAAATAATCGCATCAGAAGAAGAATCGGGAAGAAGAAAAGAACAAGCAAAAAGAGAAATAAAAAAAATAATAAACCATAATGATAAATCCCCTAAGGCGCATTTTATCCCACAAATAAAATTAAATAATGATAATATTTTGGGTCCATTTCTTGCTCAATTTAACTATATGATAAATGAAGAAAACACTTTAACATTTAAGAATATGATATTAGAAAATAGAATCGCAACTCTATCTAATGAATTCTTACCTTCATTAGTCGAGAGGCTAGGGACGTATTTTAGTAGAATAGGAACGCCCGACTACTCACACCCAGAATAAAATGAAATTTCATTATGGCTGTGCCAAGTTTTATCTGGCACAGCCATATAGCCGCTCGAAATAGTCACCCCCTGTCAATTCTCATACACTAACCCACCGCCAACTTCCCAAAATCAAACGCACTAACCGCCTTCTGCCGATTCGCATCGAGAAAATCCGCCCACCATTGCAGCATTAGCCTGCGCTCATCAAGATGCTCGGCTTTGTGGATGTACGCCGCCCGTACCGAGTTACGTTCCATATGGCTCATCTGGCGCTCCACTGCATCCCTCGACCATAACCCCGATTCAATAAGCGAGCTACAGGCCATTGTCCTGAAGCCGTGGCCGCAGACTTCAACCTTGGTGTCATACCCCATTACCCGCAGCGCCTTATTCACCGTGTTTTCACTCATTGGTTTACGCGGATCGTGATCGCCAATAAAGATCAGTTCATGGTTGCCGCTGAATTGCTGTATCTGCTTCAGAATAACCAACGCCTGTCGTGACAGTGGCACCAGATGCGGAGTACGCATCTTAGAACCACGATGGGAATGTTTCACCCCTTCGATGGGTTCACGCTCAGGAGGAATGGTCCACATTGATGTTTCAAAATCGATTTCCGACCAACGGGCAAAGCGCAGTTCGCTGGAGCGGATAAAGATCAGTAGCGTCAACTCGACCGCCAGACGGGTTAACGGCCTGCCTGTATAACTATCTATACGCTGAAGCAGCTCAGGAGTATGCTTTAGTTCCAGTGCCGGTCGATGTTGCCGATTGCTGGACGCCACAGCACCCGCCATTTCCTGTGCCGGGTTGTAGTCAATTAATCCGCTTTGTACCGCGTAGCGCATTATTGCGGTTGTGCGTTGCTGAAGTCGTGATGCCACTTCAAGACGGCCCGACTGTTCCACTGCCTTGATGGGCGCAAGCAGGTCACGCGTTTTGAGTTCGGCAATGTTTCGTTTACCGATAGCGGAGAAAAGATTATCTTCCAGGCTTTTCAGCACACGGCGGCTATGCTCTTCCGACCACTTTTTATTGGTGGCGTGCCACTCAATGGCTACTTCTCGAAAGGTTAGCGCCTCGCTCTGTTCAATCTTATCGGATTTCTTTTTATCACCAGGGTCACTGCCGTTCGCCAGTAGCTTACGCGCGTCATCACGACGTGCTCTTGCATCGGCCAGAGAGACATCAGGATAAACACCCAGCGCCAGCATCTTCTGTTTGCCGCCAAAGCGATACTGTAAGCGCCAGTACTTTGAACCATTGGGATGAATCAGCAGGTGCATGCCGTTGCCGTCGGTAAGCTTGTATTGCTTGTCGGCAGGCTTGGCTGTTCTGACTTTGATATCAGTAAGCGCCATGTTTAAGCCCTCCCTGTTGGTATATGCATTATCGAACCGGAAATACCATCATCTGTACCAACAACTGTTGGTAGATGTACGTTGAAGTCGGTTGACCCTGAGAAAGTTAATATAGCGGGAAAGAGGGATAAATACTGGATTTTAGGCATAAAAAAAGACCTCAGTTGAGGTCTATTTACATACTGTTGGTGCCGAAGGCCGGACTCGAACCGGCACGTATTTCTACGGTTGATTTTGAATCAACTGCGTCTACCGATTTCGCCACTTCGGCACAGAAGTAGTATGCGGAAAACGGGTGCATTATACCGTTTGACGGCTCTCGCGCAACGTTAATCCACTCCGTGTTCGGTTAAGTGCTGAAAAAATCATCTTTAGCAACATGTTATACCCGCTTCGCCTTAATATGGTGCGGTAATGGACGTTGCCGAGGGCACTTTGTCACCGCCAATAAAAAAGCGCCGAGGGGTAATCCACTCGGCGCTTTTTCATACTTGTTAGTGCTATCGGCGTTTGAGCAACAGTGCCACGCTAATGAACAGAAACACCGAGCTCGGCAAGATAGCGCCTAGGATCGGCGGGATACCATAGACCAGGCTGAGTGGGCGGAAAATTTCATTCAGCAGATAGAAGAGGAAACCGAAGCTAATACCTATCACAATGCGTGAACCCGCCGACACGCTGCGCAGCGGGCCAAAGATGAAAGAGACCGCCATGAGCATCATCACCGCCACTGATATAGGTGCAAAGATTTTGCTCCACATGTTCAGCTGGTAGCGGTTCGCTTCCTGTCCGCTTTGTTTAAGGTATTTGGCGTAATTGTGTAGCCCACGGATCGACAACGCATCCGGCTCAAGCGCCACCACGCCCAGCTTATCCGGCGTCAGGTTGGTTTTCCATTCTCCGCTGAACGTCTGGCTGCCACCAATTTGTTTGCCATCGCTCAAATCAGATTCATCAACCTGCGAGAGTTTCCAGACATTCCTGTCATCTTCAAACTCGGCGGAAGCCGCATAGCGCACAGATAATAGCTTGTTGTGATCATCGAAGTGGTAGATGTTGACGCCAGACAGCTCTTTATCGCCCGTCACCCGTTCGATATAGATAAAGTCATTGCCGTCTTTTGCCCACAGTCCGCCCTGCGTAGAGATCATCGACCCACCGGAGATCATCTGAGAGCGGTAGTTGCGCGCCATCTGTTCCCCTTGCGGAGAAACCCATTCGCCAATCGCCATCGTCAGCAACACCAGCGGGATCGCGGTTTTCATCACGGCTGTCGCAATCTGCAAGCGGGTAAAGCCGGAAGCCTGCATCACCACCAGCTCGCTGCGGGTCGCAAGCTGACCCAACCCAAGCAATGCCCCGAGCAGCGCCGCCATAGGGAAGAAGATCTCAATATCTTTGGGTACGCTGAGCAGCGTGTACAGCCCAGCGCCCAGCGCCGAATACTCACCCTGCCCAACTTTACGCAGTTGGTCGACAAACTTGATGATGCCGGAGAGCGACACCAGCATGAATAGCGTCGTCATGATGGTGGTGAAAATCGTTTTGCCGATATAGCGGTCTAATACACCAAACATCAGGCCGCTCCTTGTGTTCTAAGAGTACGAGGCTTAAAGCGCGCACGCACTTTGCGCATCGGCACGGTATCCCATAGATTGAGCATCACAGCGATACCGAAATACGTCAGGTTAGTCAGCCAAATCCATACCATCGGATCGATTTTGCCTTTACTGGCATTAGAACGCAGCGAACTTTGCAGCAGGAAGAAAATCAGATACAGCAGCATCGCAGGCAGCATACTTAGCACCCTACCCTGACGTGGATTAACCACACTCAGTGGCACCACCATCAGCGCCATGATCAGCACAGAAATAATCAACGTCAGCCGCCAGTGGAACTCTGCACGCGCATCGTGCGCATCCGAATGCCACAAGGTCTGCATATCCATTTGCTGCACGTCGCTATTATTTAGCGTCACGCTCTGGTGACCAATCACGGCCTGATAGTTGGTGAAATCTGTGATACGAAAATCACGCAGTAGCGCTGTGCCTTCATAACGCGAACCGTTATCCAGCGTCACGACCTGCGCACCGTCTTCGTTTTGCTTGATATGACCGCGATCGGCCACAACGACAGAAGGCCGTGCGTTACCGCTGGGGCGCAGCTGTGCCAGAAAGACGTGCTGAAACTCCGATCCTTTGACATTGCCGACAAACAGCACCGCGTTGCCGCCCTGTGCGGACTGGAACTGCCCTTCAACCAATGCCGCCATGCCGGGGTTCGCTTTCGCTTCCGCCAGCACTTCTTCCTGATGCCGGGACGACCACGGGCTGAGCCACATGACATTAATGGTGGCGACAATAGCAGTGAACACCGCCAGGACCAGCGCGGCTTTCAGCAACACGCGTTTGCCGAGCCCGCAGGCGTGCATGACGGTGATCTCGCTTTCCGCATAGAGGCGGCCAAACGTCATCAATACGCCAAGAAACAGACTTAATGGCATGATGAGCTGCACCATTTCTGGCACGCCCAATCCCAACAGGGAGATAACCAAATTTGTCGGGATTTCACCATCAACAGCGGCCCCCAGTATCCGTACCAATTTCTGACAAAAGAAAATCAGTAACAGAATGAAAAGGATGGCCAGTTGGCTCTTAAAGGTTTCCCGTACCAGATATCGAATGATGATCACGCTTAATTACGCCTGTGAAAACTTGTCTTTTTGCAGGAAAATCGATAGTTTCTTCGCTAACGCGCCATTTATACTCATTTTTGGCTGCCCTCTTAGCTAAAACTGTATTACAACACACTGCGTTTGAGCTGTTGTATCAGAACCTGCTTATTAGTCACTAAAACAGGTTCGTTACGTCGTTAAGATTAACACAGGTTATGTTAACGCAACGGCGGGAAAGTATTACGGAGTGTCACATTCTAGCCGTTGCCCCCGCCTTTGTCTTTAAGATTCAGGAGAGTACATGGAGTTCAGCGTAAAAAGCGGTAGCCCGGAAAAACAACGCAGTGCCTGCATTGTCGTCGGCGTGTTTGAACCGCGTCGTCTGTCCCCAATTGCCGAACAACTCGATAAAATCAGTGACGGCTATATCAGCGCGTTGCTGCGCCGTGGTGAATTAGAAGGCAAAGTGGGGCAATCACTGCTTTTGCACCATGTACCTAATATTCTTTCCGAGCGTATTCTGCTGATTGGTTGCGGTAAAGAGCGCGAACTTGATGAACGCCAGTACAAACAGGTGATTCAGAAAACAATCAACGCCCTGAACGAAACCGGTTCAATGGAAGCAGTCTGCTTCCTGACTGAGCTGCATGTGAAAGGCCGCAACACGTACTGGAAAGTGCGTCAGGCCGTCGAAACCGCAAAAGAAACGCTGTATACCTTCGATCAGCTCAAGAGCAATAAGGTCGAGCTGCGCCGTCCACTGCGTAAGATGGTATTCAACGTACCGACACGCCGTGAACTGACCAGCGGTGAACGTGCCATTCAGCACGGCCTGGCAATTGCTGCGGGCATCAAAGCCGCGAAAGATCTCGGCAACATGCCACCGAATATTTGTAATGCCGCATATCTGGCTTCGCAAGCGCGTCAACTGGCTGATACCTACAGCCAGAACATCATCACACGCGTGATTGGCGAACAGCAGATGAAAGAGCTGGGCATGAATGCCTATCTGGCCGTGGGTCAAGGCTCGCAGAATGAATCGCTGATGTCGGTGATCGAATATAAAGGCGATCCGAACCCGGAAACCCGTCCGATTGTGCTGGTAGGTAAAGGGCTGACGTTCGATTCCGGCGGTATCTCCATCAAACCTGCCGACAGCATGGACGAAATGAAATACGACATGTGTGGCGCGGCTACGGTCTACGGCGTGATGCGCATGGCGGCCGAACTGGCACTGCCGTTGAATATCATCGGCGTACTGGCAGGTTGTGAAAACATGGTCGACGGGCGCGCTTATCGTCCGGGCGATGTGCTGACCACGATGTCCGGTCAAACGGTGGAAGTGCTGAACACCGATGCGGAAGGCCGTCTGGTGTTGTGTGATACGCTAACCTACGTTGAACGCTATGAGCCGGATGTGGTCATTGATGTCGCGACGCTGACTGGCGCATGCGTGATTGCGTTGGGGCACCACATCACCGGTTTGATGGCGAATCACAATCCGCTGGCGCACGAACTGTTGAGCGCTTCTGAGCAGTCTGGCGACCGCGCATGGCGCCTGCCGCTGACCGACGAATTCCAGGAACAGCTGGAATCTAATTTTGCCGATATGGCGAACATTGGTGGTCGTCCGGGCGGTGCGATTACCGCAGGTTGCTTCCTGTCGCGCTTTACGCGTAAGTACAGCTGGGCGCATCTGGATATCGCGGGCACCGCCTGGCGGTCTGGCAAAGCCAAAGGCGCAACGGGTCGCCCAGTCGCGCTGTTATCACAGTTCCTGCTTAACCGCGCCGGACAGAACGACGTAGAATAGCGCAGCAACTTGAAGTATGACGAGTATAATCGGGCCGGATATTCCGGCCCTTATCAATAGTGTAAACAATGAAAAACGCAACGTTCTATCTTCTCGAACATGACAGCAAAAGCGGTGAGCTCAGCGCCCATGAGGCACTGGCATGCGATCTGGCGGCAGAACGTTGGCGAGCAGGAAAGCGCGTACTGATCGCCTGTGAAGACGAACAGCAGGCCATCAGGCTGGACGAGGCGCTGTGGCAACGCGATCCCAACGCATTCGTACCGCATAATCTGGCAGGTGAAGGGCCGCGTCACGGCGCGCCGGTCGAACTGGCCTGGCCGCAGCGGCGTGGCAACGCGCCACGGGATCTGCTGATCAACCTATTGCCGCAGTTCGCAGATTTTGCCACCGCTTTCCATGAAGTGATAGACTTTGTCCCTTACGAAGAATCCTTGAAACAGTTGGCGCGCGACCGCTATAAAACCTATCGCAGCGTCGGCTTCCAATTGACCACGGCTACGCCGCCAACTCACTGAATTTTGAGCATAATGGAAACGAAATATAACCCGCAAGATATCGAGCAGCCGCTCTACGAACACTGGGAAAAGCAAGGCTACTTCAAGCCGCACGGCGACACGAGTAAAGAAAGCTTCAGCATCATGATCCCGCCGCCCAACGTCACCGGCAGCTTGCATATGGGTCATGCTTTCCAGCAAACCATTATGGATACGTTGATCCGCTACCAGCGCATGCAGGGCAAAAATACCCTGTGGCAGGCGGGTACTGACCACGCTGGTATTGCCACGCAAATGGTCGTTGAGCGCAAGATCGCCGCAGAAGAAGGCAAAACGCGCCACGATTACGGCCGCGAAGCGTTCATCGACAAGATCTGGCAGTGGAAAGGCGAATCCGGTGGCAACATCACCAATCAGATGCGCCGTCTGGGTAACTCCGTTGACTGGGAACGCGAGCGTTTCACCATGGATGAAGGCCTGTCCAACGCGGTGAAAGAAGTGTTCGTCCGTCTGTATAAAGAAGACCTGATTTACCGCGGCAAGCGTCTGGTTAACTGGGATCCGAAACTGCGCACCGCAATTTCCGATCTGGAAGTCGAAAACCGCGAAGTGAAAGGGTCAATGTGGCACCTGCGCTACCCGCTGGCCGATGGTGTGAAAACCGCCGACGGGAAAGACTATCTGGTCGTCGCGACTACCCGCCCGGAAACCGTGCTGGGTGATACTGGCGTCGCCGTTAACCCGGAAGATCCGCGTTATAAAGATCTGATCGGCAAAGAGGTGATCCTACCGCTGATTGGCCGCCGTATTCCGATCGTTGGCGACGAACATGCCGATATGGAAAAAGGCACCGGCTGCGTGAAGATCACGCCAGCGCACGACTTCAACGACTACGAAGTTGGTAAACGCCACCAGTTGCCGATGGTGAACATCCTGACGTTCGACGGTGATATCCGCCAGAGCGCTGAAATTTTTGATACCAATGGCGAAGCCAGCACCGCGTATAGCGGCGACATTCCAGAAGCCTTCCAGGGTCTGGAGCGTTTTGCCGCACGTAAAGCGTTGGTAGCCGCATTCGATGAGCTCGGCCTGCTGGAAGAGATCAAAGCGCACGATCTGACCGTGCCTTACGGCGACCGTGGCGGCGTTGTGATTGAACCGATGCTTACCGACCAGTGGTACGTGCGTGCTGCCGTGCTGGCTAAGCCGGCGGTGGAAGCGGTTGAAGATGGTCGCATCCAGTTCGTACCAAAACAGTACGAAAACATGTACTTCAGTTGGATGCGCGACATTCAGGACTGGTGTATCTCCCGTCAACTGTGGTGGGGTCACCGCATCCCAGCCTGGTACGATGCCAACGGCAACGTCTATGTGGGCCGTACGGAAGCAGAAGTACGCAGTGAAAATAACCTTGCAGACGATGTCGTTCTGAATCAGGATGAAGACGTACTGGATACCTGGTTCTCATCCGGGCTGTGGACCTTCTCTACGCTGGGTTGGCCAGAGCAAACCCCCGATCTGAAAGCGTTCCACCCAAGCAGCGTGATGGTCAGCGGCTTCGACATCATCTTCTTCTGGATTGCCCGCATGATCATGCTGACCATGCACTTCATCAAAGATGAAGACGGCAAATCGCAGGTGCCATTCCACACCGTTTACATGACCGGCCTGATCCGTGATGAGGAAGGTCAGAAAATGTCTAAATCCAAAGGGAACGTCATCGACCCGCTGGATATGGTGGACGGCATTTCGCTGGAAGCCCTGCTGGAAAAACGTACCGGCAACATGATGCAGCCACAGCTGGCGGAAAAAATCCGCAAGCGCACCGAGAAACAGTTCCCGAACGGCATCGAGCCTCACGGTACGGATGCCCTGCGCTTTACGCTGGCGGCGCTGGCCTCTACTGGTCGCGACATCAACTGGGACATGAAGCGCCTGGAAGGTTACCGTAACTTCTGTAACAAGCTGTGGAACGCCAGCCGTTTTGTGCTGATGAACACCGAAGATCAGGATTGCGGCTTTGGCGCAGGCGAGAAAGTGCTGTCGCTGGCTGACCGCTGGATTCTGGCGGAATTCAACCGTACGGTGAAAGCCTACCGCGAGGCGCTGGACGGCTATCGCTTTGATATTGCGGCCAACATTCTGTACGAATTCACCTGGAACCAGTTCTGTGACTGGTATCTGGAACTGACGAAGCCCGTGATGAATGGCGGCTCCGAAGCGGAACTCCGCGGTACGCGCAATACGCTGGTTACCGTGCTGGAAGCCTTGCTGCGCCTGGCACACCCGATTATTCCGTTCATTACTGAAACCATCTGGCTACGCGTCAAAGCGCTGAAAGGCATCAGTGCAGACACCATCATGCTGCAACCCTTCCCTGAGTTCGATGCCGCGCAGGAAGATACTCTGGCGCTGAACGATCTGGAGTGGATCAAGCAGGCAATTATCGCGGTGCGTAACATTCGTGCGGAAATGAATATCGCGCCGGGCAAACCGCTGGAGGTCTTACTGCGCGATGTCACGGCTGAAGCACAGCGTCGTGTAGAAGATAACCGCAGCTTCATTCAAACGCTGGCGCGTCTGGAAAGTATTACGCTGCTGCCTGCGGGCGACAAGGGTCCGGTTTCCGTCACTAAACTCATCGAGGGTGCCGAGCTGTTAATTCCGATGGCAGGCCTGATCGACAAAGCAGCAGAGTTGGATCGTTTGACGAAAGAAGTGGCGAAAATCGAAGCCGAGATTGGTCGCATCGAAAGTAAGCTGTCCAACGAAGGCTTTGTAGCCCGTGCACCGGAAGCGGTCGTTGCCAAAGAACGTGAAAAACTGGACGGCTACGCCGTAGCGAAAGCCAAGCTGCTGGAACAGCACGCAGTCATCGCTGCGCTGTAATCCTTCCCTTCTGGCCCTGACGACCATGTCAGGGCCTTCTTCTTTCTGCAAAATCCGGCGAAAAATCAACACTCCCCATTACGCGCAGTCTTGCTATAGTCAATAGATTGATATCTATCACACTACCTGCGTCATACTCTAATAAGTGAAAACACCGTCAGGACAGTAACGGAGAAGAAAATGGAATATTACGGATACGTGTTATTAAAATTTATTATCGGTTTTACTATTGTTATTACCCATTTAAATTTCTCTGGTAAAACACAGCTATCGCAAATGACTCCTGTGGATTTTATTGGTAACTTTATATTAGGTGGTATTATTGGCGGCGTAATTTATAGTGACAGTATTCCACTCTACCAATATGTTATTGTATTACTCATTGGTGTCAGTCTGATTTCTCTTCTTAACGCTATCAGTAAGAATATTTATTTTTTTCGCTCCGTCAGTATTGGTGACCCAATCCCTATTATCAAGAAAGGGAAATTCCTGATGGAAAACATTCTACAAAAGAAGAATAAAATAGATATTATCAACGTAGCTTCACAGCTGCATGCTCAAGGGATCAACTCTTTCCAAAAGATAAACTATGCTCAAATCGAACCCAACGGACAGCTAAGTGTGATTTGTGAAGGCATGGAGATGCCATCTGTGATCGTGATTAAAGATGGTAAGCCGAGGAAAAACGATTTGTGTGAAATAGAGAAAGATGAAGAGTGGCTCCTTGCCGAAATTACTCGACATGGCATCGAGTTAGATAACATCTATTTGGCTGAATTCTGGAAAGGCAATCTCATGTTCATATTAAATGACGGTACCGTCGTCAAATAGCGGCACTTAGCGAGAATCAATGAGACGATCTCTACCGCCGCCATAGACTGCGGTGGAGATCAGTTATTGAAAATGATTATTTCTTTTATCCCTAAGAGCGTTTTCATTATTAACCGACATGCTATGCATAACACGCGGTCATCATTCCCCTTCATATCGCCACTAAAGCCTAGATATCAGTGGCAGTTCAACTCCAGTATTAAACAGTCATCGTACCGTCATAAGTAATTGAAGGCATGTTGTCGCTCTAAAACTCCCGACGTTATACCGGGAACGTAGATCGTATTTATTTCTCTTTATTCAACTTTAGTCGTGACATGATCCAGATTCCTATTCCTGTTGTTACGCCAACAACAGTTCCTCTTTTTAGCGAAAAAATTACATCATCCTGCCAACTAATAATTAATACTCCATTTTTTAAATAGGTTAAAAATGCAGCGCACAAGCACGCTGCAAAAACGACCATAATCATAGTAATGGAACAACCTATAAGCAGAATTAATAGTGATTTTAGGGGGCTCATTTAGATTCTCCCGCATTATCAACCTTATCTTGAACTTTACTCCCTGTCACTTCACTCGCTACGGCACCGCCAATAACACCTGTCATACTGGCTGTTTATCTGAAACGACAGATAAATATTTATTCCCGACTTCAATTGCCTTACCACCTCCAGCACCAACCGCCGTACCGACTTCAGCAACGATAGAAGCATACGTATACTGAGAGATCGTTCCCCACTAACTGGTTACTAATGTTAGCCGAGCCACTCCACGCTGTTAACAAACGCGTACAGGATCCCGTCCTTCCGGCATCGTCCACGTGACTAGCTTATGCATCGCGTATTGCCGTTCTTCTTCCGTTATTGGGTTCAGCACATTGCCATTTTCATCCACCATGTTGGTATTGCTGTAAAATGATGTCATCAATACCCCTACATCCTGCAATCCCTTCGGTGCAATCGCTCTCAGATTGAAGTTGTTATTCTCCCCCCTTCTTTAGTGCGCCGAAGTACTCAAAAAAGTAAAGTCCAATCCCTAAGACAGCCCCAACTCCCCCACCAACTTTTATACTAAACCTGATACCATCAATGGCTGGTTCTAGATTAAAATTAAAACTTCCTGTTTGTATGAATGCAGCTATATATCCAACAGGTATACTGAGCATACAGCAGAAAATGATCACTCCCATCGTTCCAAGAACGAAGAAGATGAATCTCTTCAGGCTAAAATATTTTGATTCATTCTTCTGCATTCTCAGCTCCCGTATTCTTAATTACTTTTTCAGTCATATATCCAGAGCCTGTGCTAGTCACTCCACTTGCTACTGAACCGATAACTTCTGAACTCACAGGAGAGTAACCCTTTGAGAGCATCTGCTGGGTAAACTTGCCCCCAACTTTATTACCAATAACAGTACCAATCACATTACCTGCCATAGATGCACTCGGATCTTCACCTTTCGCCTTACTTCCTAAATATGCTCCCCCTGTATTCACAAAGAGGCTAAAAGTCGTTCCCTTACCTTGAGTCAGCGCTCCTGTTCCTACAGCAATCAATGTATCGGTATAGCTGTATGTGTCATTCGGAGACATAGTTAAAAACTGTTTGGTTGCATCTGTAATACCGCCGAGTAAACCGCCGCCAAACACAGCATAAACACCAGCCGCTGGTGCAACGATTGTTCCACCAACCACTGAAGCTCCCGCGCCCCACGCTGTTAACAAGCCACGTACAGGATCCTGTCCTTCCGGCATCGTCCCCGTGACTAGCTTATGCATCGCGTATTGCCGTTGCTCGTCTGTTGTAGGATTAAGCACATTGCCTTGCTCATCCGTCAGATTGGTATTGGTATACAATGATGTCGCAGACTGACCATAATCGCTCACGCCTTTCGGCACAGAACCGGGGTAGAAGAGATTATTCTCCACCGCATTTCGACCTGCCTGCGCACCCGCTACCGCGTTGCTCGTCGAGTCGCCTGCCGTGCCGGCCGCCAGACCGCCCGCCAGAAGCGAGAGCGTGGTGACCGTCTGCTTTTCACTTTCCGTCATTTCCGAGATGGCTTTACCCGGATACAGCCTGTCAGCAATCACTCGCGCCGCCAACTCACCCGTCGCGGCACCTGCCGCACCCGCTAGCGCACTGTTGCCGCTGGCTTCTGCCACAATGCCACCCAGCACCGCGTGCGCTACCGCATTGGCAGCGATATTTACGTTACCTTTTGCGTCCGTCGTGGCTTTCTTGATTTCTGTCGCCAGATACGGTGCCGCCGCTCCCGCGATCGCCTGCGCAACGTTACCACCGGCCAGCCCCTGTACTGCCGCCGAAACCGCCATGATGCCCTGACGAATCGCACCACCGGTGCCAAATCCGGAACTGTTCAACGCCTGAGTATAGGCTTTGTCATACGACGTCTGATAAACATATTTCTGAATATCTGCCTCTGTCGGCGTCAGATTCGAGTTGTCGCCTGTCGCAAGGGCGTCTCTAGCCGCCAGCCTATCAGCAGCAGAAAGACCTGCCACCTTCGCTTCCGCTTCTGCCTTCGCCGCTTTCGTGGCAATGATTGCCCCGTGCATACCAGCAATGTCGATGACCTGATTGCTGATTTCTGCAACCACCTGCATCTGTTGCAAACGCTTCTGTTCTTTCTCTTTGTCAAAGATCGGACTCAGCGTCTGGTTCGCGTGTTCAACATCACGGCTCAACTGTGCGACATCCTGACGCTGGTTGGCCTCATCGCGGATGACCAACTGCCCCTCGCTGATCGCCGCGCGCGTTGTGCTCGCGGCATTGCCATCATTATTGCCGCTGATCAGGGAGTTGGATGCCAGATTGCTGAGCATCTGCATACCCACCGGCCCGCCAGTACTGATACCGACGCCGCTGTGCGAGACATCAAATTCGGCTTTATTCTCAATATCGCTAAAGCCCAGCGTCCCGGTTTCCAGTCGGTTTTTCGCTGCCTCTGCCGTAGAACCTATCACTGCGCCGTCAAGCTGTGTATGGTTGCCCACCTGCACATCGTAGCCCCCCTGCCCGGCAAACAGTCCCGTCTGCTCCTGCACACTGCGGTAGTCGCTGTGCATTTTGTCCTTGCTCATACTGAAGCTGGCTGAAGCGGTTCCCGCCCCATAAATCGGGATGCTGACGCCCGCACTCATGCTCTGCTGTTTGCTGTCGTAAACATCGCTGTCCTGCTCGCTGCGTAACAGCAAGTCGCGTCCCACTCGTGCCGTAATCTGCTGCCCGCTGATCTGTGCGCCCTGCAACGTGGTATCCCGGCCGCTGTTTATACGTACCTGACGTCCGGCATCCAGCAGTGTTTCAGTGTGGCTCAGTCCTTCGCCCAGCTCACTCCCTTTCGCTTTATTCATACTGGCGTTCACGCTCAGGCTAAAACCGCCGCTACCCGCGCCAAGACTCAGGCCAATGCTGCCGCCTTTGCTCTTGTTGCTCCCTTCCGTGTGCTGGCTGTTCTGGGCGGACAGCAGGTGAATATCGCGTGCGGCATCCAGCGTCACGTCTTGGCCCGCGCGCAATTCACCTCTCTGAACCCGAATATCGTCACCGGTTGCTCTCAAAGACAAATTCCTTCCAGCATTCAGGCTGCTACCTTGTGCGGTACGTTGCTCGACCGTCTGTTCAGATTTCGAGGACTGGCTCCCCAACGAGACACTGACGCCCACCACGTTGTTATTATTGGGGTCGTCTTTACCCTGCAACGCCGCCAGATAGGCTGCCTGCCCTGCCTGTACACCGCTCAGCGTCGCTTTCACACCCTGTAAAGCCTGAAGACGCTCGTCTTCCGTCGCTTTGGCCGTCTGCGCCGTTTGTACGGCCGAATTCACCATACCGCCTACCGTGCCGCTGAGCGCCAGCGTCAGCCCACTCTGTTTCTGCTCATAGGTCTGGCGCTGAGTCTGGCTGTTCTCCGTCGCCAGCACGTCTACCGTTTTACCTTGCAGCGTTAAATCCTGTCCGGCGACAATGTCACTACCTTTCACGGTCAGCCCATTACCTGCCAGTAGCGTCGTGTTGCCCTTTTCACTGCCAATAATGCTGGATTTTTCACTCATACCATCGGTGTCAGTCGTGCTTTTCTGGCTAGCCTGACCAATGGTAAATCCAATGCCACCGCTGCCCATCAGACCGGATTTCTTCTCTTCCTTTAGATGCGTTTCCTGATGATTCTCTTGCGCCGTGGTCACGGTAATATCACGTCCGGCGGTAATACCGACATCCTGCGTCCCCGCCACTGAGCTGCCTGCGATCTGCACGTTGTGACCTGCTGCGATCGCCACCGTCTCGCCGCTGAACGAACTCCCTACCGCCGATTGATGCTGAATGCTGTCATGTCGCTCGCTGGACTGGGCGGAGAGCAATCCACGGCTGCTTTGCTTACTGTGCTCCGTCAACGTATAAGATGACTCGCCACTGGTCAGGTTAATGTCGTTCCCCGCCTGAACCTGTAGCCCCTGTTGCGCGGTGACGGATGCCGCCGTCGCATTCAGGTTTTGCCCCGCACGTAATGCTATTTGGCCATTGGCGGCAATCTCGCTACCGATGTCTTCACGCGCCTGATAATGGCGATAATTATTGCTATCCCAGTCGCTGTTCAACGTTTCTGTGGTCGTCAGCGTCGCCAGATTCAGATTGTTACCCGCGCTGATCAGCGTGGCGCTGTCCGCTCCCGAGTTAATCACCTGACTGCCGGTCAGGTTGATGTCTTTACCCGCCACCAGCGTCAGTTTGCCCTTATCATTCTGGACGTACATGCCCGCGACGCGATCCAGAATGCGGTTATCTTCCCCGCCGCTCAACGTGCTGGTGCTGTTGATATTACCGCCCGCCAGTGCGGTCAGTTTGTCTTCGGCCTGAATGACACCACCGACGTTATTCAGATCGTTGCGAACCTGTAGCTGTACCTGTTTACCCAGTAGCGAACCACCCTGATTGTCCAACGCATCCGACGAGATAAACAGGGTATCGCGCGCGGCAATCCTCCCGCTGTTCAGCATGCCACCCGCCAACCCAACAGAGATCGTATTCCCCGCCAGCAGGCTACCCGCGCCGATTTGCTCGTTTGAACGAACTTTGGTGTAAACCTGTGGGACGAACACTGTTTGTGAAGAGCCGTCTGGTAGGGTCACCGATTTGTTCACCATCCAGACCATGTCGGTGGTGAGTAGCGCCATCTGTTCCTGCGTCAGAGCGATACCTGGCGTCAGTGAGAATTGCTGTCCGAATGCGATACCTGCATCCATCAAGGCCTTGTACTGCACCTCATCACTGTTATAACCCGCCAGATAGCGTTGTCCGGTTAATTGCGCAATTTGTTCACTGACTTCTCGCTGTTCATAAAAGCCATCGCCCAGCCGTTTATTCTGGCCTTCGGCACTGAAGGCTTGCAGCATGTAATCGGAGCTAAGCCACTGTTTCTGATTAGTAAACCGCGCATCCGTTTCCACCAGATAGCGGCTCTCTGCGGCAGGTTGTAGGGTAAACAAGCTACTGGACGGAAGCGTTGCCGTCGGCGTACCGACATGCTGACCGACGTCACCTGCACGCAGCGCCGTCACCGCATAGCCCGACCCGTTGAACGAAGCCTGCTCACGCCAGGCATGCACGTTCAAGTCGATCTTTTCGACGTTAGCAGCGGGTGCATAGCTATTACCGTCAATGCCCTGAGACGTTCGCGTAACGCCGCGCCAGTTCTTTTTCTTCTTGGCATACCAACGTTCCTGACGCCCAAGGTCAGTTGTCGTACGTTCGCCCGGTGTCGCCAGATTGCTCAGTTCTTTCACACCGTCAATCAACAGGCCTGCCGCAATCACCCGGCTATCGCTGTTGGTCATCCGCGCCGCAGTAATATACAAATTGCTACCGGACAGAATCTGCCCCGGATCGCTCTCTTTCACTCGCGTTTCATTGACAGTACGCGTGTAGGTATAGCGATAGAAATTATCGTCAGCGTATCCATCCGGCATATGCGCGGTGTTCACGCCGTATTTATTACGTGTCCGACGGATGTCATTCCAGTTGTAGCGCGTGGTATGTCCACGCAGCACGGCTTCATCGATTTGAGTCGCGCTGGTAACGATTTCCGTCACCAGATTATCGTTAATGTTATTAATCTGGCTGGCGGATAACGCCATATCACCGATGGACTCAATGGTAGCGCTGTGGTTATTGATCGCCTCAGCCTGACCTATTGCCATGCCTTCTGCATCAAGATTACGCCCCAACGCCATAACACCGTCACTGTAAATCAGGCCGTGCTGGCGATTATTGAGCGTGCCGACACCCAGATCCAAACGCTGGCGGGCGGCGATCGTTGCCCCAGAGCCCGCTTCATTCAGGTTGTTCAGCGTCTGTGCTTGCAGGCTAATCCAGTCGCCATAGAGGCGACCACTGCCAATATTGTTCAACGTGCCCGCATCAATACGGGTTCGACTCGCATCGATCAGGCCACGGTTGGTCACTGAATCCGAGAGCGCCAACAGGGTCTTCTGACTGCTAATTTCACCGCTGGCCTGATTATCGAGGCGGGCCGCCGTCAGCGTCAGCTCGCTGCCAGATTGGATTTTTTGGCGATTGATAACGTCGCCCATGACCGTAAGGTCGAGTTTGCCGTTCGCGATCACATCACTCTGGTTGTTGAATGGCTGCGTGGCAGTCAATGACATATCGCCCAGCGACAACAGTTGTCCATCACCGCTCAGGCTCTCGGCCTGCACATCCAGCTTTTTCCCGGCAATCAGCGTGCCGTCGGTATTGTTGACGGCTTTCGTCGCCGTCACCTTGAGGGTGTTATCCGCGCTGATTTTCGCCTTACGGCTGGAAACCGAACCGTTGGTGGCGTTGAGCGTAACATCCGTTGCCTGCGTCTGGCTGCCGTCTGTGTTCACCTCGGTTGCT
This sequence comes from Pectobacterium actinidiae, assembly GCF_000803315.1. Taxonomy (NCBI): domain Bacteria; kingdom Pseudomonadati; phylum Pseudomonadota; class Gammaproteobacteria; order Enterobacterales; family Pectobacteriaceae; genus Pectobacterium; species Pectobacterium actinidiae. Next base: position 172,211 of record NZ_JRMH01000001.1, on the reverse strand, counting down.
GCAATCGTCAATGAGCCGCCTGCCAGTTGCTGACCATTGGCATCCGTCCGCTGGCTCGCGTTTAACGACAGATTGCCGTTTTGTGCCACCGAGCCATCGCTGTTGATTCCCGCCCCTAGCACCGCGCCTTTCTGGTTGCTAATGTTTGCCGCTTGCACGGTCGCATTGCGTTGCGCAGCCAGCACGCCACGGTTAGCCGTTTGCTGTTGTGTGCTGACCGCCACATCCCGCTGGGCATAAACTTTGCCGCTATTCTCCAGTTCGCGTCCCGCCAGTCGTACATCCTGTGTGGCATTAATGCTACCGCTGTTCTCAATACGGCCGTCAGCAGAGAGCGTCACACTGCCCGCCTGTGCGCCAATCGTACCGGCATTGCGCACCCCAACGCCCTGCTCGGTACCAATAAGCTGAATTTTGCCCGCGTACATGCCGCCAAGCTGTGCCACATCGACCGCCAGCGTCGGCTGGGTTCGTTCCGTTGATCCGGAGTTCGTCGATGCTTTTTCGATTTTCTGCTGTTCGGCATCGACCGTGTTTCGTCCTGCCGTCACTTTCAAATCGTTCGCCCATAGTCCGGCGTTGATTTCCACACTCTGCGCGATCAGGTCGGTGTAGTCCTGACGGCTTGAATCCATCCCCGAGCCTTGTACACGAATGTGGCCTTTTTCAACCTGATAGCCTTTCAGTTGGCCATTTTCCATCATCGCCTGACCGGTCGTCAGCGTCGCGCGATTAGCATTGATAAAGCCACAGCCATCACAAGTGATGCCCGACGGGTTCGCAATCACCACCTGTGCTTTCTTCCCGGCAACTTCGATATAACCGTTCAATTTACTGGGATCGCGCGAATTAACTTCGTTCAGAATGACCTTCGCTTCACCTTTAGCCAGCCACGGGTTGCCAGCCACCCAGCCTCCTTGCTGTGTCTGCACCTGATTACGCGAATTATTGAGAATGGCTCCCTTCTGGTTCACATCGAATTGGCTGTAAACATTACGGGATACGCCACCTGCACTTGGCGTTTGAATATTAACCTGTGGTGTCCCGTTTGCCGTTTGTAAGATCGTGGGCTTCTGGTTACCAGGTGCGTTGCCATCCGCCACAATGTTCGCCTGTACCGCAGGCACGAGCGTGACAAACCCCATCACACCCAGCAATAGGAATGTCAGCGGGGAAAGTCGCCCTGTTATCTGGCTCAACGTTGGCCCAAGGCCAGACGAGGCGGAATCTTTGACGCAGCCGCGGCACAATTCAGAAACCACCATCAAAACGCCGCGAGCGCGGTTAAAAACGATGCGATACAGGTGCTTATTCATTCTCGTTATCCATTCAAAGAAAGAAGTTTTTCAACAAACAGGGGTGACGATCAGGGCATCCAACGGACGCGTCAGTACTGCCAATTCAGGCTAAAGCCGAATACTGCCGGGCTGGTTTCAAAGCCATCAGGCTTGGAAAGCGGAATGCCAGCAAACAAGTCATAGCCCGTATTCAGTACGTTGCCACGAACTCCAATTACGCCACCTGCCAGATGGTGACCAATTAGCGTGTCTTTACTGTTGTTACTGATCTCACCGTAATCTACGCCCAGATACAGTTCCTGATTCTGGAGCGGCGTGCGCCAGGCCAGCTCATTGCGCACCAGCCAGCCATCATCGGCGCTGAGCGTGAGCTCACCGTCAAAGCCGCGTACCGTCCAGCGGTTACCGATGGAGAACTGATCCTGTGCTGTCAGACGAGTGTTAGCGAGCTGGCGGCGGTATTGCACGTTGTAGCGGAACGCTTCATCAAACACCGTAAACGGCACATCCAGCTCGGAGGAAAACTGAATGATTTTTGACAGTCCGGTTCCTTCATCATTAGCTTCTTCAGGAATGGGCTGCGCACCGAACCAGCGGGTACCACGCTGATAGCTGACGGCGGCATCCAACGTGGCCTGAGAAATATAGTGACGGTGCTGTAAGCCCAGACGCCATCCCGCCGTTTTCCGACGTTGCACCTCAATTTCAGTATCATTAATGAAGTTACGTGATTCGCGCGTCATGACTTCATAGCTGACCGACGTTTTCTGACTGCCGCTGCGGTGCAATACCCGGCTAAGCTGAAAGTTGAGGCTCTCGCTTTCACCACTGTAGGTATAGTTTTCGTTTAATCCCGCGATCGTCTGGTGATAGTCGTAACCGCTGGCGGTCATGCCAGCCTGCCAGTAACCAAATGGCACAGAATAATGTGCGACGTAGCTCTTGCTGCCTTTGCTACCACGCCCTTGTAGATCGTGTCCGCCGTAGAGATAAAGTGTGTCACTCAGTGAGAATGGGTTATCGAGGAAAAGCGTCAGGCCCCCTTGATAGCGCCCTGTGCTTTTGGTGCCGGAATCATCCACTGATGCTCCGAGACGCCAGTGCTTCGCTTGTTTATAACTCACGACGATGTCGCTTTCTCCTGGCTTCTCTCCCGGTACCAGTTGCATATCAGCCAGTGCTGTCGGCACGCGCTGCAAATTCTCCAGCCCCTGCTCAATATCACGTAAATCGAGCAGTTTGCCCTCACGTACAGGTAATGCGCTATAAAGTTGAATATAGCGATCGCTGTCTGGCGACAGCGTAATGTTGCCGACTTTGCCCGCCATCACCACCAGCTTCAACGTACCGCTTTTCAGATCTTGTGAGGGTGCTAATACACGGGCGGTCACATAACCGTGGTTAACCAGACGATTTTGCAACGCACTCATCAACAGATTAATGCCTTTCCCACCCACACACTGGTTTACCGCCTGATCGGCCAGACGCTGCAACGGTAGCCAACTGGGGAAATCTTCTGTCCCCTGTAACTCAACCTTTTTGATAGGAAAACAAGGCGTCATTTCCACGGGAAAATGCAACTTTGTCAGGAACGCGCCAGGTTCTTGCAGACGCACGTCTGGCACCTGAGGCGCTAACTGTCGTTCTTGCGCCCGCTGCCGTTCCTGCTGGTTAATTTGTTGCTGATTGATTTGCCGCTGTTCCAGTTGTTGAAGCTCGGCTGGCGTCGCGGCATTCGCCATGACTGCAAAGAAAGGTAAAGGCAACGTGAAGAGTAGAGCACGAAATAATGCCGTATCTTTTAATGAGTATTTTTTTATTTCATTGATTTTAAATGATAAAAAAACAGAACAAACATTCCTTGTCATGATGGACAAACCTGAATATGCAAATAATTAGTTACATTTTCATATCAGATAAAAAGATTAGGAATGGGAACAGTCTTATTCGACCTTAGCGCAAATTAGCAGAGAAGCATGAAAATTAACGGATGAGTGAAGCGTGCGAATGGGCTTCAGCAGCAGGCTGTAAATCGTGTTGGTGTGCGGTTTTTATGGATTTACCGTCTGTTTTCACTCCCGAAATAGGGTAGTGAAAACAGACTCTTATATCAGTTAGCCATTAGCGGGCATCGGCCAGTGCAATGTTATGGCGCAGACCCGGCAACACACTGTCCATATCGATGCTTTCTCTTGCGATCTGGAAACGGGAAACAGACTGTTGCAGGTTAACCACCTGTTCCTGAAGCGCATTCGCCGAGGTCGCCACTTCTGATACCAATGACGCATTCTGCTGCGTCACCCCATCCATCTGATTGATGGCGATATTGATCTGCGAAATGCCGCGACTCTGCTCGCTGGAAGCCAGCGTGATCTCATCCATAATATCGACCACTTTTTTCACATCCATCAGCACTTCGTCCATAGTATTACCAGCGACTTCAACCAGCCCCGCGCCCTTTTCAATACGGCTGAGAGAATCATCGATCATGCTGCCAATCTCTTTCGCGGCCGTCGCACTGCGCGCAGCCAGCATCCGCACTTCGGAAGCCACCACCGCAAAGCCTTTACCGTATTGACCTGCACGCGCAGATTCCACAGCAGCGTTCAGGGCTAGCAGGTTGGTCTGGAAAGCGATACCGTCGATTACGCCAACAATGTCGGAAATCTTGGCAGAACTCTGCTTGATGGAACGCATGGTATCAACCACCTCAGAGACAACATTCCCGCCGCGAGACGCGGAATTAGAGGCTTTCAGCGCCAGATCGTTGGCCTTACGCGTGTTGTCTTCGTTGTTTTTCACCGTCGACATGATCTGTTCCATGCTTGAAGCGGTTTCATCCAACGAGGCCGCCTGCTGCTCGGTACGGCTGGAGAGATCGATGTTGCCGGAAGCAATTTCCTCAACCCCGACGCTGATCGCATCAGTTCCGTTACGCACCACACGTACCATATTTTCCAGCCCGTCACGCATACGTTGAACCGCCGCGAACAGCTGTGCAATTTCATTTTTTCCGCTGCTATCAATCTGTGCGCGCAGGTCGCCTTCAGCGATGCGGTCAAAGACGGAAATAGCCTGATTCAGCGGTTTCACGATCATGTTGGTCATCACAGACCAGGCCAGCGCAGCCAGCAGCAGCGCACAGGCGATCGCGCTGTACAGGATGACTTCCATCAGTTCTACACGCCCATTCGAATCCGCATAGGCTTCATCAATACTCTTCAGTTTGAAGGAAACCAACGCCTTAGAGGATTTATCAAACGCGGCATACAGCACCGTTGATTTCCCGGCACGCTGGCGATATTCATCCAGATTCCCTGCGTTAAGCGCCGCAAATGCCGGATCGATAAACTCCTGCATCAGCGTATTGCGTTTCTCGGCCATATCCGCAGAAATGACTTTTTCCTCTTCGGACTGCGGATATTTCAGGTATTCCTGCCACTTTTCACTGGCACCGTCGACCTTGCCTCTGGCACGTCCCAGTGCGACTTTAGCCGCCTCGACGTCCCCTTTTCCCATTAATGATTCATACAGACGCAAATCCAGTCGGCCACGCAACAGCAGTTCGGAACTGTCATTCAGTGCAACCAGCCCTGGTAGCACTTCCATATCGACGCGAGCAAATGATTTATTCCCTGACTGAACGGCAACCAACCCTAACACGCCAACAAAAAGCAGTAATGCCGCTAACGAAAACACCATCATGCTGAGTGCAGTACGGATCTTTATCTTACGAAACATAAATTATCCCTGTGGTCTGAAATAAAAGAGGGTGAGCGCCAGCGCTACAATGGAGCCGTTCAGTTATTTACGTAATAGTCGTTATATTTACAGACGTGTTAAATCCACGAGCTGAAATAAATTCGTTATATACCCGTCATACTTCAAGTTGCATGTGCGTTGGCCGCGTTCCTGAAACTCGAATGATTTAGGGTATAAAACCGTAATAAAATAAAGAAACGTATAAATAAAAAGATAAAGAAGATGATGACCGACAGAAAATAGGCTTCCTGTCGGTCATTAAAGTTTATTTTTTATTATTTTGCTGAGGCGGATTCTTTTCTAAGAAACGTTGCAGCTCAGCTTTATAAAACTTCGCTGACATCATTGTGCCATGACCACTCGTGTCTTTACTGGCAGGTATAAGGAACACTGTCGCCTGCTTAATTTTCTTAAGCTCATTATCCAGGATGCCTGTTTCAACAGGATTACGCTCATCATCCGCAGAGTTAATCACCAGTACAGGAGCCTTAATTTTATTCAGATCGGGCGCTGCATTATAATTTGCAGATGAACCCCAGATATAAATAAAGTCATTGGCATCACTCGTCGACGGTGCGGCAAGGCGATCCTCGACCAGTTTGTCGGCCTGTGCACGCGTCGACGCTTTGCTCTGATACGCCAGCGTGCCGCCAGTCGTGGCGATACTGAACATAATGCTGGCCGTTTTCAGCGTTGGCGGCTGCTGTGTGTAATCACCGTTATTCCACACCGGATCGTTCTTGATGGATTCAATTAAAATGCGGCGCATCATCCAGTTACGACCAGACAGCTCATTCGGCAGCGATGCCATTGGCACCAGCGCCTCCATCATGTCTGGATATTTTTCACCCCAGAGCCAGGTTTGCATGCCGCCCATGGAATATCCCATTACCAGTCGCAGGTGGTTGATACCCAGCCCTTCTTTGACTAAGCGATATTGTGCCTGCACCATATCGTTGTAATCGTACTGTGGGAATTTCATCCGTAAACCGTCTGACGGTTTGGACGATTTTCCCGAACCGATGCTCTCCGGCATGATAATGAAGTATTTACTGCTATCCAGCGCCTGACCCGGCCCGAACAGCTCGCCGCCAAAGCCATTTGCTAACAGCGCTTTAATCGGCTGGTTTGTTCCATGTAACAATAAGACGGCGGGCTTGGTTTTATCACCAATCGTGTAATAGTGAATTCGCAGATCTTTTAATTTTTCGCCACTGTTAAAGGTAAACTCTGGCGCAATCCAGTCGCCTTCTTTGGGCTCTGGGAAATTGGCCTGCGCATGCGTTAATGGTGACAGCATTAACAGAAATGCGCCCACTACCCCTGATAGAATTCGATTAATCATAAATAACTCTTCGGTAATCGTGAAGCCGCGATTTTAATGTCTATTAGGAAAAATCCCAATAAACATAAGCGACCTAATAATAAAAAGAGATTATTCGCTGAATTTTTTATTTATCGCGAGAGATTCTACAGACAGTTTTCAATAGGATGATATTTAACGGATTCCTGTTAATCGTCCGGCTACGCAGCTCATGTTTTTCGCTCGACACTCGCGTTTATAAAAACGGCAAGGCATTTGAACAGTGCTTGCGCTGACGCCGACGGGGTGAGGTACACGTAAGTGTGCCGAGTAACGTAGCCAACGCACAGGCAACGTGAAGTATGACGAGTATAGGAAGGGATCGTGTGCGGTGACGCCGCACACGATCAACATAAGATAGGATTAGGTCAGAGTTGATAATCGAGAGCTGAGGATTAGTGCTTATTCATCTCGCTTTCAATCGTTTTCAGCCGCTCATCCATATCGGGGTGCGTGCTTAACCAGTCAGGCAAATCCAGCGATTCGACTTCATCATGGCTGCGGTCGTTAGCGACCAGAGCCCGATACATCGCCTGCATCGACTGGAGCGAACGCCCCTGCTGCTGCATTTCTGCGATGGCCCATGCGTCGGCTTCCCGTTCCATATCGCGGGAAAACTGCATCTCGTTGATGAAAGCGGCAGACTGCAACACGACATCTCCCACTCCGCTGACATCTCCCGTCATCCACATAAAAGTCAGCGATACCAGCGATGAACGCACGACCATGCGCATTGGGTGGCGATAGGCGTGGTGCCCCATTTCATGCAACATCACAGCGGCCAGCTCGTTGTCACTTTTCGCCAGCTTCACCAGATCGTCAGTGATAATCAGCGTGCCATCCGCCAGCATAAAAGCGTTCGGCCCGATAGGCGCAGACATAATCTCCAGACGTAGTGGCGTTTTGTCTTGCCGTATATCAGCGGGCATGACCTGTTGAAACAGCATTTGCATCGCCTGCTGGCGCTCAACTGGCAGTTTAGAAGGATTAAAATCGCTGTGCCGTAACAGCGTTAGCGTATTTTGTCCCAGTTGCTGTTCGATAGCGGTAGGCATCCGTAGCGCCAGCACAGAACTTGCCCACGGCAGCACCACGTAAACATAGTTTATCACCATCAATATCGTGGCAAATAACGTGAGGATGACACCCCGTTTATGGCGTTCCAACCGGTGAACCAACCCTGGGCGGCGGCGTGCGGAATACCACGCGCGAAAGGCGGGATCGTCGGCAGGAACAAAGCGACTGCCATCAGGAAACGTTAACGTCAGAGGAATGGAACCCAGCGCATCAGAAACCGTGACCTGCTCCAACGCAAACGTCGTGTTCGATGACCCGGTGTTCAGCACCATCATCGAACCGTTGTCCGTTAAATGAAGAGAAGCGGCCACGCGGGCCGCCAATCCGGGGTATTGATAATGCCCCTCAATGTTCATATTCCTGCCTTATACTCGTCATACTTCAAGTTGCATGTGCGTTGGCTACGCTCAAATACTCGGCCCGTCGTGGGCCTCGCCCTGAAGGGCCGCTGCAAGCAGCGTTCAAATCTGCTCCCGGCAGATTTGTCACCCGAATCACTTACCTGAGTAAGCTCATCGGGATTCCTTCCCTTGCCGCCTTCCTGAAACTCGAATTATTTAGAGTATGTAACTTACAGACCGACACCCAAATCGAGCGCCTGCACAGCCTCTTCGGCCAGTGCGCTGTTTGCAGTGTCCTGATGTGCCTGAACGTGCAGCAGTTCCAGATCGCCTTCAACCGCAGTCGCATTAGCGATATAGCGTGCATGACGAATCTCTGCCACAGGCGTTGCCCAACCCAAAGAGAAAATAGTAATCAGGCTATTTGTTATCAGTAATCCCATGTAAGACAGCGTTTGCATAGAAGAGTGCAATTTCACGCCGCCGTTCAATGATGCCTGATTAAATAGATAATTACGCTGTGCAACCACCAGATAGCTGCTGGAAACCAGCACACCCAGCAGCGCCACGACGACCATCATGATCATATTGAAAACGTTGCTCAGCAGCATCATCAGGATGAGTTCTTCATTGTCGCCGCCCATCATAATCGTTTGGAACAGTGTGAAAAAGAACGAGCTCATGAATGACAGCGATGCGATCAGGAAAGGAACAAAAATCAGCAGGCTAATCAGGGCAAATTTAATAAACGCACCTTTCGTCAACTCGGCGTTAAACGCCGTTTTGCCGAAGAACAGGTTATTAACATAGAAATCAAGCTGCATCATTTTCATGATGCCATTTACCGCAGCGAACCCCGGAATAGCAATGGCCAGCGCAATAAATCCAATCAGGATCGGGCTATTACTCTGCATGCCAATCACTATTACAACCGCTAACAGAACGTAAAAAGCCAGCAGCAGCAGAATAGGGAAAATCAGTAATACCCAATACGCACGGCCCGTCTGGCAATGATAGTTAAAGCGGATACCACGGTAGCTGGACATAATGGCGTCATAACGCCAGTTGCGGATCACGATAATCGGAATGAGTGCCGCAAATGCCAACGCAATAATAGTGCCGAGCACAGGTGACATTGACAATACGAAATAAAACAGGATAAGACCCGCAATAACCAGCAAACGTCCTTTGAGGATCTGAATGGGTTCCGCGTGGTAATCAAAACGGTCACCATTAATTTCCGTATTACCGTAGAAATAACGGCGACGACGAACTGTCGCCCAGGCAGAATAAATCCCCAGGGTGATTGCCGTTAATAATGCATTCACCAGCCAAATTGCAAAATATTCCCCAGCCTTACCATGAAACTTCACACGATGCTGTGTGTTATTTTCTGAAGTATTGATAGTCATAAACCTTTCATCCTAAAAGAAATAAGCCTAATAAACGCGTGATCAAATACGTTGTTGGCATACAAAAAGCGGCTTATTTAAGCATGTCTTGTTAACGACAACAATAAAAGTTAACAGTAATTAAACAACCGCATAGTCTTATAAACATTAAGGAATAGTGCACATAACTATTTATATCCTGAGATATTGCAGGAAATTTTACTTATATCTTAGATAATCCTAGATCCAGAGTGTCATGTTATGGCTTTAGCAGTAGAAAATGCTGGCGCGTTAGTATGGATATGGCATCAAAACCGCCAGAGATAGTACTCGAAGAACAGCAGGAAGAACGGGTATAGGCGTTGCATCAATGTGGCCTGAAATGGTATTACAATCGACCAGGATCATTCCCCTCGTAAACCGTAAGAACAAGAGTACGTATTATGACAACCGCGACCTCCGCCAATCTTCAGGTACGCCCCATCACTGCGCGAGACGATGCCGCTATCGCTCAGGTCATCCGTCAGGTATCTGCTGAATTTGGTTTGACGGCCGATAAAGGCTACACCGTTTCCGATCCTAATCTGGACGCGTTGTTTGCCCTATATAGCCAGCCGCAAAGCGCCTACTGGGTGGTTGAATACGAAGGCCGCGTGGTTGGCGGCGGCGGCATTGCCCCGCTGGTCGCAGGCGAAGAAGATGTATGCGAATTACAGAAAATGTATTTCCTACCCGTCGTGCGGGGCAAAGGGCTGGCACGTCAGTTGGCGGTTCAGGCGCTTGATTTTGCTCGTCAACACGGCTTTCGCCGCTGCTATCTGGAAACAACCGGTCACCTGACCAGCGCAATCCGGTTGTATGAGTCACTGGGCTTCGAATCGATTCCCCATTCAATGGGCAACACGGGTCACACCGACTGTGAAGTGACGATGTTGAAGGTACTGTAATAAGCTTAAGGTACAGTAATCACGTGCTGTCATCGCGAATAAAAAACGCCGCGGGTGTCCCTGCGGCGTTTTCAGTGAGGCATGTTCTTTCGAGTTAATGACTCAATAATTAGTGGCGCTTGCCGTCATCGTCTTCATCATAAAAATCTTCATCATCCCCGTCTTCTTCGCCTTCACCATCGGGATCTTCGAAGTAGGTGCCCCACCCGTCGTAATTCACGCCGTGGCGTTCTGCCAGCGCCAGCAGCTGTTCTACCTGTGCGTCGATCAGTTCCGCCTTTAGCGCAACTTCACTGATGGCATCGCAGCACATCAGCAACACGCCATCTTCCACTTCCAGTTCTTCCGCATCGGTCACTTCATAGCCCAATTTGAAGGCTTCTACAGCGACTTTTTCCAACACTTCAAACTTCTCAGCAGAGAAATGGTGTTCAATGGTATAGAGCGCGTCAGGATCGCTGCCATCATCCAGCAGTTCTTCAATGATCAGGCGTGTTTCTTCCCGTTGCTCTTCCAGTAATTCGCGGTTTGCCATGCCTCAGTCCTCATTAAACGACGTAATATTGCTTATTGTCCCACAGCCCTGCGGCTTGCTCCACCACAAAGTTTGATATCACCACTTGAATTTGAATATTTACACATATAAAGTGAATTTTAATTCAATAGATAGTTTTTAATCCAATAGATATACCCTAGATAATTCGAGTTGCAGGCAGGCGGCAATCGCGCGAATCCTCAGGAGCTTACTCAAGTAAGTGACTGGGGTGAGTAAGAGAAGCCAACGCACATGCAGCTTGAAGTATGACGGGGATAGTGTTGAGCCACATGGAGAGGTACATCATGCAACCGTTCTACAAGCGTCATTTTTTAAGGTTAATGGATTTTACACCCGCAGAAATTGCCAATCTTTTAGCCCTGTCAACGAAACTGAAGGCCGATAAAAAAAACGGGACAGAAGCCCGCCGCCTGCAAGGTAAAAACATCGCACTCATCTTCGAAAAAGATTCGACTCGTACTCGCTGCTCTTTCGAAGTTGCTGCATACGATCAAGGCGCACAAGTGACTTATCTCGCCCCGAGCGGCAGCCAAATCGGTCATAAAGAATCCATCAAAGATACCGCTCGCGTATTGGGAAGAATGTACAACGGCATTCAATACCGCGGCTATGGCCAGCAAATTGTCGAAACGCTGGCACAATACGCGGGCGTGCCAGTCTGGAACGGGCTGACAAACGAATTCCACCCCACACAGCTGCTGGCGGATCTGCTGACGATGCAGGAGCATTTGCCGAATAAACCGCTGTCAGAGATGACCCTCGTCTATGCAGGTGATGCCCGCAACAACATGGGTAACACCATGCTGGAAGCAGCCGCACTAACCGGGCTGGATTTACGCCTTGTTGCGCCAAAAGCCTGCTGGCCGGATGCCGGTCTGGTGGCTGAGTGTCAGGCAGCAGCAGAGCAAACTGGTGGCAGCATCACGCTGACGGAAGATATCGCTGTGGGCGTCGCGGGCGCAGATTTCATTTATACCGACGTTTGGGTTTCCATGGGGGAACCGAAAGAGACCTGGAAAGAGCGAATCGCGCTGCTGAAACCGTATCAGGTGAACATGGCGATGATCGCCGCAACGGGGAATCCACAGGTGAAATTCCTGCATTGCTTGCCCGCGTTCCACGACGATCAGACGACGATGGGCCAACAAATGGCGGAGCAGTATGGTCTGCACGGTGGAATGGAAGTGACGGATGAGGTTTTTGAATCCGCGCACAGCATCGTGTTCGATCAGGCGGAAAACCGCATGCATACCATCAAAGCGGTGATGGTCGCCACGCTGGTACAGGATTAAGGTTTAACCTGCCTTTGATGTGTTTAAAACGGTAGTGGTCAACTCATACTGGCCACTACATTAGGCAAAGAGCGGGCGCTTGAGCTCGCCTTAGCCCCCTTCCCGTCGTTTTAACATGAGCGGCCAAAGCCACAGTCCCTCAGGTAATCGACACATGCCCTTTCATCAGAAAAAAGGGAGGAATGTAGTTATCCCATCCTTTTTGGTTGCAGTGTTGGATCAGGGTGGCGCTGTTTGCCACACCGGTTTTATCACAGCAACGCGTTATCCTATTACGCAGCGTTGAAGAACTTATACCGAGTATGTCTGGAATACTGTTCTGCTTCACTCCACACTGTAGTAAAAGCACGACTTCCCACTCTTTGTCTGTAAAGATATTTGCCGGTCTGGTGAACACAAAGGGCTTCCTTTCGTATGGCACAAGAAAGGTTGAAAAGTAAACATTGGTGATTTCTATGTAAGTGCAAATAATACCGTCATTACCATCATTGATCCGCCAAGGACGCTTCTCCACCAGAAAGGACCTCAGTCTATTTCGTCTTCCATAATCAAATGTTTTGAGGACAATACTCATTTCATTTGTGGTCAATATTTTTTGGTCATCATGCAATATATGGGCGTAGTGCTCGCTGATATCAGGTATTAAATCCGTATCGAGACAGCCTAAAAGTTTATTTTCCGTTACACCAAAATACTGACATACCATCTTATTGCCATAAACATACTGGGAGTTACTGTCCTTTATTGCCCAGCCAAACAAAGAGTTATCAAAGTAATACTCAACAGGAGTCAAATCTGGTTCCATCAGGTTAGCCTTTGATAATGATATGTCCTTTTTTCAGGAAGAACAGTGGGATGTAGTTATCAAATTTGTTAGCTCTACAGTATTCTTTTAGGCCTGATAGTGAATTTAAGCCTGTTTTTCTGTAGCAGCTTCGGAGTCTGCTATTAACGGCATCGACGGTGATTGAGAGGATGCTGCCAATATCTTTGAGCATCATCCCACAAACCAGCAGGTAAATAACCTCCCATTCCTTCTCAGTAAATATTTTAGAAGGGGGCTCGAAAGTGGAGTGTTGCATTATTGTTCCATTTAGCAACGAGGTCGGCGTGATGATCCTAACATGTCTGACGCTGATAACTGTGCCTATACAATTGTGGTGCTCATCATAGATTGGCTCCTGAACATTGTAGGCAGGCTGCATTATTTTTTCCGTACCTTGAATATGCGTGGTAATGGCTCTCACAGCCTTACCGGTACGTTCTATCTCTCGTTCCTGCTGGTTAAAAATGTCTGAAAATTCAGCGACAGGAACAGGGATATCCCTAATATTCAAACCTTCATAATTATAACGAGTTGATATAGTTTGCCAAGTTTTAAAGGTATTATTAACATAAATAAAACTGGAGTTTGTGTCTTTTATTGCCCAGCCAACGAGGGAATCGTTTTCGAACATTGTGATTAAATTTTCAGGTAATGTAATTTGTTTCATCAGTGCATCCCTACATTAAATTTACCCTACATAAAACATGTCGTACCTAATATGTACCTGTTTATAAAAACCAAAATAGAATAAAAAGTTCGTGACAGGTCAACACCAGGGAAAATTTTACATAATTTAAAGTAATAACATGCCTAGACTCGAAAGGCCATGAGGTTTTCTAGCAAGAAAATCATTTTTTGAATAATGCCAGTCAGCTAAGTAACTGGCTGGCAGTTTACCATCAGGTACCCGTCATACTTCAAGTTGCATGTACGTTCGCTTCATTCGGTCACCCGAGTCACTTACTTGAGTAAGCTCATCGGGATTCCCTCATTCGCCGCGTTACGATGCTCATCTCTGAGCTCCACCCTAAAGGGCTCACGCTTCGCGTTGTTCAAAACGTTAACGTTTTGTCCTGAAACTCGAATTATTTAGGATATAGAGCAATGAGGAATTGCCGAATGAATCAATTTTCCTGCCATTGTTCACTGAAATCTTACACCAGCGACGCGTCGATTTTCACCACGGCTTTGCGCACGTGCGCCGGTTCGCCGACGGCGCACAGCGGTTTGTGCACTTCCCCAGGAAAGAAGACGACAAAGTCCCCTTCCTGCATCACAAACTGTTTTTCCTGTTCGCCCGCAGGCAGGAAAGCAATGTCTTTATCCGCCAGCCAATCGGTATCCGGCTTGCCCGCAGGCAGGTTACTGAACGTCATCCCTTCCACACCGGACAGCACAATCTGAATGTCCAGATACTTAGCGTGATACTCGGCACGGCGTTTTTCCAGCAGATCGGTGCTGTCGTTGGAGATCAGCACAAACACGCTGTTACCCTCGATATCATGCTTGCCCAGCGGCGTGTCTGCCGTAATGTTTTGCTTCACGTACTCAATCGCTTCGCGCAGTTTGGCAGGCAGATAAGGAACCAGTTCAAGGTGGTGGACGTTGCCAGTAATCATAAAAAACCTCATTAATATGAAAATGAAACTCTGTTTTACAATCCTTATACTCTCCAAATGTGACGCCCGCCAGCGTGTTAATACGAAAAAGTGAACTGCCCACCACTCTCCTCAATCGACCTTACTTCACCGACGAACGTTATGCATACAGCACGCAAGCCGCAACCGATTGCGATGCGTAAAAAACCACGTTTTCTGCTTGAAATAGCCTAGTTGGCGCGTATAATTCCCGACAGTTTGCCGGGAGGGGTCATGCACCGTTACACCAAAAAATCCGCTGCTTATGTTGGTTCTCAACCACAACTGCCATCCGGCAGCCAGCCAGCGTTTTCCTTTCCGTTGCTCAATCATTCCATTAAGAAAGCCCCTCAATGAGGGGCTTTTTTTTGTGCCCTATCGCCCACAACGGCGACCCTTACCGGTCAGCACGTTGCGGTATCAAAAGCAAATCAGGCATTGTTTGCCGACAGCTCGGGCAGCCAGATACGACATTTCCTGTTTACTCGTGAGGAGAAAGACAACATGGTCAATCCGCTCTATCAAAAACATATTATTTCGATTAACGACCTCAGCCGGGAAGATTTGGAACTGACGCTGCGTGTAGCCGCCAGCCTGAAAGCCAATCCTCAGCCTGAGTTGTTGAAACATAAAGTGATTGCCAGCTGCTTCTTCGAGGCCTCCACCCGGACGCGTTTATCCTTTGAAACCGCCATGCATCGCCTCGGCGCCTCTGTCGTCGGTTTCGCTGACAGCAACAACACGTCGCTGGGGAAAAAGGGCGAAACGCTCGCCGACACCATTTCCGTCATCAGCCAATACGTTGATGCCATCGTGATGCGTCACCCGCAGGAAGGCGCTTCCCGACTCGCAACCGAATTCTCCGGTGGTATTCCGGTTCTGAACGCCGGCGACGGCGCGAACCAGCACCCGACGCAGACGCTGCTCGATTTGTTCACCATTCAGGAAACGCAGGGTCGGCTGAATAACATCAATATCGCGATGGTCGGTGATTTGAAATATGGCCGCACCGTGCATTCACTCACGCAGGCGCTGGCGAAGTTTGAAGGCAATCGCTTCTACTTCATCGCCCCGGACGCGCTGGCGATGCCGGACTACATTCTGAGCATGCTGAAAGAGAAGAATATTGCTTATAGCTTGCACAACAGCATCGACGACGTCGTCGGCGAGCTGGATATCCTGTACATGACCCGCGTTCAGAAGGAGCGTTTGGATCCGTCTGAATACATCAACATCAAATCCCAGTTTGTCCTGCGTGCTGCCGACCTGCACAGCGCCCGCCCGAATTTGAAAGTGCTGCACCCGCTGCCACGCGTCGATGAGATCACCATTGATGTGGATGCCACGCCTTACGCCTATTATTTCCAGCAGGCAGGTAACGGCATTTACGCCCGTCAGGCGCTGCTGGCGCTGGTCCTGAATCGCGAACTGGTTCTGTAAGAGGAAGAAGCCATCATGACACACGATAATAAATTACAGGTTGAAGCGATCAAACGTGGCACGGTGATCGACCACATTCCCGCACAGGTGGGTTTTAAGCTGCTAACGCTGTTTAAACTGACCGCAACAGACCAGCGCATCACCATCGGCCTGAACTTGCCGTCCAACCACCTTGGGCGCAAAGATCTGATCAAGATCGAGAACGTTTTCCTGACTGAACAACAGGCGAATCAGTTGGCGATCTACGCACCGCAGGCTACCGTCAATCAGATTGATGAGTATGACGTGGTACGCAAGCTGGTGCCAACGCTGCCAGACTACATTACCGGCGTGCTCACCTGCCCGAACAGCAACTGCATCAGCCGCAGCGAGCCGGTTTCGTCATCATTCAGCGTGAAGCAGCGCGACGGCGACGTTCACCTGAAGTGTAAGTACTGCGAAAAAGAGTTTGAGCGTCAGGCTGTGCTGCAAGATTGCTAGTTTTCTGCGTTGCCCCGTAATGGACATTGCCTGTCGCGGGGCTTTTTTGAATAATGGCGGCGTCCGCGTTTCTTTTACGCCCCCATCAAGGAGATACCATGTCACGCATTATTAGCACTGAGCACGCCCCAGCCGCCATCGGCCCTTATGTTCAGGGCGTCGACCTTGGCAGCATGATCTTCACATCCGGCCAGATCCCTGTGAATCCGAAAAGCGGCCTGGTGGCAGATAACATCACCGCTCAGACACGCCAGTCACTGGAAAACGTTCAGGCGATTGTGGAAGCCGCTGGCCTGAAAGTTTCCGATATCGTGAAAATGACCGTGTTCGTGAAAGACCTGCACGATTTCGCGCTTGTGAACACCGCATATGAGGCCTTCTTCAACGAACATAGCGCACCGTTCCCGGCTCGCTCTTGCGTTGAAGTCGCTCGCCTGCCAAAAGACGTAAAAATCGAAATTGAAGCGATCGCCGTTCGTCGCTAAGTTTCATGATTGAACGCCCCCTAACAAGACGCACCATCATGGCTGCGTCTTGTTGATTTCTCGCCGTTTTTTCCCCTCATTTCAGTGCAACCACTTCTCTCTGCGCACCAATACAGGGCAAAGCGTTGACGATTTTCTGACAACAACGTGCTTTTTCAAAATGGCGCATTTTATGCATTGTCCTATTATCGCTATTAAGCGTAATGCTGGGGATGACAATGATAAAAATGAAGCTTCCGACTGCGCCTTATTACGACGAGATGCTCTCGTCCGAAGGCAAACAACGTAAACACTACAATTCTTATTGGCAGTGGCTACAGCAAACCGACCAGCATGCCATCCGACAAAAGAAAGAGCAGGCAGAGCTGCTCTTTCACCGCGTCGGTATTACTTTCAACGTTTATGGTGAGGAAGGCGGCACCGAGCGCCTTATTCCGTTCGATAGCGTACCGCGTATTATTCCCGCTCACGAATGGCAGTTGCTCGATCGCGGCATTCGTCAGCGGGTACAGGCGCTGAACGCATTTCTTTACGATATTTATCACCAGCAGCACATTCTCAACGCGGGCATTATTCCCCGTGAACAGGTGCTGGCGAACGAGCAATATCAGCCCTGTATGCAGGGAGTAAACCTGCATAACAACATTTACGCCCATATCACGGGGATTGATATGGTGCGCAACAGCGACGGTAATTATTACGTGCTGGAAGACAATTTGCGCACCCCATCCGGCGTTTCTTACATGCTGGAAAACCGCAAAATGATGATGCGTCTCTACCCGGATCTGTTTGCCAGCCAGCACATCGCGCCCGTCGAACGCTACCCTAGCTATCTGCTACAAACGTTGCGTGAAAGTACGCAGGTTGACGATCCTACCGTGGTCGTGATGACGCCGGGCCGTTTCAACAGTGCCTACTTCGAACACAGCTTTCTGGCACAGCAAATGGGCGTCGAGCTGGTAGAAAGTGCCGATTTGTTCGTCAAAGCCGGTGCCGTCTATATGCGCACGACAGAAGGGCCTTGTCAGGTGGATGTAATTTATCGCCGTGTCGATGATGCCTTCCTCGATCCGCTGGCGTTTCGTGCCGACTCAATGCTTGGCGTACCCGGTTTGCTGTCCGTCTATCGCGCAGGTGGCGTCGTGTTAGCGAATGCCGTCGGGACTGGCGTTGCCGACGATAAATCCATCTATCCCTACGTGCCGGACATGATCCGTTTCTATCTGTCTGAAGAACCGATTCTCAGTAATATTCCCACTTGGCAGTGCCGCGACCCAAAAGCTCTCCGCTATGTGCTCGATCATCTGGACAGCATGGTGGTGAAAGAAGTCCACGGCGCAGGCGGCTATGGCATGCTGGTCGGCCCGCGCGCGACACGTCAGGAAATTGAGATGTTCCGCCAGCGCTTACTGGCAAACCCGCACAACTATATTGGTCAGGAAACGCTGGCGCTCTCCACCTGCCCGACATTTATCGATGATGGCTTAGCGCCTCGTCATATCGATCTTCGCCCTTTTGCGCTATCCGGCGAGGAAATCCGCCTGATTCCGGGCGGCCTGACGCGTGTTGCCCTCACCGAAGGCTCTCTGGTCGTCAACTCCTCGCAAGGCGGCGGCACCAAAGATACATGGGTCATGGAGGGGGACGAATCATGCTAAGCCGTACCGCAAGTGAACTGTATTGGATGGCTCGCTATCTGGAACGGGCGGAAAGCCTTGCCCGTGTGTTGGATGTGACCTACAAACTCTCGATGATGCCGAGCCACAGCCAGCAACAACACGATCTGGCGTTGCCGCTAAATCTGACGATGACGCATGAATTATTTCAGCAGCGCTACGCCCAGTTTTCCATGAACAACCTGCTGAATTTCTTCGCGCTGGACAACCAGAACCCGAGCAGTATCTACAACTGCATCGAAATGGCGTGGAATAACGCACACGCCGTGCGTGGCAGCCTCTCTTCCGAGGTGTGGGAATGCATCAATACTACCCGCATCGACATTCGCAATCTGCGGCACCAGGGCGTGGATACCATCGGTATTGATGCGTTTTTTGACTGGGTAAAAGAGCGTTCTCACCTGTTTCGCGGCGCGATGTTCGGCACGCTGCTGCGCAATGATGCCCAGTGTTTTATCCGTCTTGGTACGCTGATTGAGCGCGCCTATGCGACCGCACAGTTACTGAATATTAAACATCAGCAGCTCCATAACGACCCCGATCCGGTGCGTGAGTATTATCGTCTGGATACCCTGCTGCGAGCAGTGAGCGCACGCGAGGCTTACCACAGTATCTATCGCCAGCCGATCAGCCCGGAAACCGTGACGGAACTGCTCGTCTTGCGTGAGGACATACCGCGTTCTCTGCACGCCTGCGTCAGCGATCTGGTGCAGCAACTGGAGGCCATCGGTAGCCAGCGAGCCAGAGTGCCTCATCGGCTTGCCCACCTGCTGCACGTTGAGCTGCGTTTCAGCACGTTGGATGACATTCTGGCGCAGGATCTCCCCAGCTATCTCAACCACTTTATCGGCAAGATTAACGAACTGGCTGACAGCATCCGTCACACTTATCTGGAGGCGTTATGAAACTGACCGTCAACCACCTTACGCACTACCGCTATGATGAAGAAGTGAAATTCAGCACCCAGTATCTGCGCCTGACGCCGCAAGATTCCGCGCACCAAAGAATACGTGAATGGAAACTGACCCTGCCTGTTCCCGCCGTTCAAACCACCGATGCGTATGGTAATGTGCTGCATGTGCTAACGCTCGACCACCCGCACCATGACATTACGATTCATGCAGAAGGCATCGTCGATATTATCGACAGCGAAGAAGGAGAAGATTCAAGCGTACAGGGCGATCTGTCGCCGCTGGTTTTTTTACGCATGACGCCGCTCACCGAAGCTGATAGCAATATTCGGGCGTTTGCGCAGCGTTATTATCGGCAAGACGCGCCGGAAGAGAGCCTGAATACGCTGATGGCGGAATTGCAATTGAAAATGCCGTATACTCCCGGCGCAACACAGGTTCAGGATAGCGCCGCTGCCGTGTTTGCCATGCAGAAAGGCGTTTGTCAGGACCATACTCATGTCTTTCTGGCCTGTTGCCGCAGCCTGAGTATTCCGGCACGCTATGTCAGTGGCTACGTATACAGTCAGGACACCAAGCATGTTGCGATGCATGCCTGGGCGGAAGTCTGGCTGAACGGAAAGTGGCAAGGATTCGACATTACCAACAGTACCCGCCAGCTCCACCAGCATCTGTGGCTGGCCGTGGGGATGGATTATATGGATGCCTGCCCGGTACGCGGTACGCGACTGGGAGGTGGATGCGAAGAGATGTTTTCAGAGGCTGAAGTACGTTTGTTTGCGCGGCAACAGCAGGTACAGCAGCAACAATAGACTTGTTAACAAAAAGGTACTTTATGACGTACTGTGTCGCCATGTGTCTGTCTGACGGCCTGGTTTTTGCTTCTGACTCCCGCACCAATGCAGGCGTTGATCACATTGCAACGTTCAAAAAATTGCATGTCTTTCAGCACGATGCAGAACGGATATTCGTTATCCAATGTGCAGGAAATCTGGCAACCACGCAAAGCATCATCAGCCTGCTCAGCGCCCGAATCAATACGCAACACACACCGAACCTGATGCAGATGGGATCGATGTATGATGCTGCGATGCTACTTGGGGAAACGGTGCGGGAAGTCATTCACCGCGATAGCAGTGCGCAACAGAACAGCAGCAACACCAATTTTGGCTGTAATATGCTGCTGGGCGGGCAGATCGGCGGCGATACCCATCGACTATTTCATATTTACCCAGAAGGCAACTTCATCGAGGCCACGCCGGATACCCCCTACTTCCAAATCGGCGAAAGCAAATACGGTAAACCGATTATCGATCGTGTATTAACGATGGATACGCCGCTGGAGCAAGCCATGTGCTGTGCGCTGATTTCCATTGATTCGACGCTGCGCAGTAACCTGTCTGTCGGACTGCCATTGGATGTCATGATTTACCGTAGCGACAGTTTTGACAGCAGCGAACAGCAGCGTGTTACTGAAGACAACGCCTATTTTTCCACTATCCGTAAAGCATGGTCTGAAGGGCTGCTGAATACCTTCCGTCAACTTCCCCCTTTCCCTGACATTCAACAGTAATCCGCCCCTCGTTGGCATTCGGTAGCCGCAACCACAACGGGCTACCGAATGCCAAAAAACAGCCTCTGCTATTTCTAATGTCAGTCACGTAAGCCCACTGTGTTTCCCTGTGCATCTCGATGTCAGACGATCGGCATGACGCTGCCATTTCGGATTTTTCTGTCTTTTCACGTTAGCTGACAGTAAAAACGCCCCGATTATTTCACCAGACCGCGTACCGCAAGCTTTCATAGACCTTACACAAAAAATGGTTAAATTTTGGTCAAGCTCGATTTATCTACTAGGTAAGAATTTCTTTGCTCTACATCAATTTTACAGCGATAAAAGCGCAAACACCCCTACGCAATTTCAATATATAGTGCCTATCCTGTAAACATGAACTACATATAGTGTTTATCCACAGTGTCATCCACAGCCTCCTGTAACCCTTGCCAGTTACGGTTTTCGCCTGTGGATAACCTTTCCAGAGGAAGAAAACGTGAAACCAGTAGTGATTAAACGGGACGGTTGCCAGGTGCCTTTTGATGAAGTGCGCATCAAAGAGGCGGTCGAACGCGCGGCACATGCAGCCGGTGTCCATGATGCAGACTACTGTGCAACTGTGGCCTGTGCGGTCGCTCAACAAATGCAGAATAAATCGCGCGTGGATATCCGCGATATTCAGGACGCAGTCGAAAACCTGCTGATGTCCGGCAATTACAAACAACTGGCGCGTACCTACATCGAATACCGTCATGACCGCGATATTGCGCGTGAACGCCACGGTCGCCTGAATCAGGAAATTCGCGGTCTGGTCGAGCAGAGCAACATGGCGCTGCTGAACGAGAACGCCAACAAAGACAGTAAAGTGATCCCCACCCAGCGCGATCTTCTGGCGGGTATTGTCGCCAAGCATTACGCCAAACAGTACATCCTGCCGCGTGATGTGGTACTGGCACACGAACGCGGTGAGATTCACTATCACGATCTCGACTACTCACCCTTTTTCCCGATGTTTAACTGCATGCTGATCGACCTGAACGGCATGCTGACCAACGGTTTCAAAATGGGTAACGCGGAGATTGAGCCACCGAAGTCTATCTCAACCGCGACTGCCGTCACCGCGCAGATTATCGCGCAGGTCGCCAGCCACATTTATGGCGGCACTACGATTAACCGTATCGATGAAATTCTGGCACCGTTCGTCACCGCCAGCCATGCGAAACATAAAGCCATTGCGGAAGAATGGCAGATCCCCGATGCGGACAACTATGCCTTAACTCGCACGGAAAAAGAGTGCTACGACGCGTTCCAGTCACTGGAATACGAAGTCAACACGCTCCACACCGCTAACGGCCAGACGCCGTTCGTGACCTTTGGCTTCGGGCTCGGCACCACTTGGGAATCGCGTCTGATTCAGGAGTCCATCCTGCGCAACCGCATTGCCGGGCTGGGTAAAAACCACAAAACGGCGGTATTCCCAAAACTGGTTTTCGCTATCCGCGACGGTCTGAACCACAAAGCAGGCGATCCGAATTACGATATCAAACAGCTCGCGCTGGAGTGCGCCAGCAAGCGCATGTACCCGGATATTCTGAACTACGATCAGGTCGTGAACGTCACCGGTTCGTTTAAAACGCCTATGGGCTGCCGCAGCTTCCTCGGCGTTTATGAAGAGAACGGCCAGCAGATTCACGATGGTCGCAATAACTTAGGTGTAATCAGCCTGAACCTGCCACGCATCGCGCTGGAGGCCGAAGGCAATGAAGATCGCTTCTGGACGCTGCTCGACCAACGTCTGGTTCTGGCGAAAAAAGCGCTGATGACACGTATTGCACGTCTGGAAAGCGTGAAAGCTCGCGTTGCGCCAATCCTGTATATGGAAGGGGCTTGCGGCGTGCGCTTAAAAGCGGACGACAGCATTGCGGACATCTTCAAGAATGGACGCGCCTCAATTTCGCTGGGCTATATCGGCCTGCATGAAACGATTAACGCGCTCTTCGGTAACCAAACGCATGTCTTTGATGACGACGCGCTGCGTGCCAAAGCCGTGGCCGTTATCACTCGCCTGAAAGCCGCCACCGAACAGTGGAAAGACGAAACGGGATATGGCTTCAGCCTGTACAGCACGCCGAGTGAAAACCTGTGCGACCGCTTCTGCCGTTTGGATACCGCTGAGTTTGGCGTCGTGCAGGGCGTGACGGACAAAGGGTATTACACCAACAGTTTCCATCTTGATGTGGAGAAGAAGGTGAACCCTTACCAGAAAATCGACTTTGAGCTGCCCTATCCGCCGCTGGCTAACGGTGGGTTCATTTGCTACGGCGAATACCCGAACCTGCAACACAACCTCAAAGCGCTGGAAGACGTATGGGATTACAGCTACAGCCGCGTGCCTTACTACGGCACCAACACGCCGATCGACGAATGCTATGAGTGTGGCTTTACCGGTGAATTCGAGTGCACCAGCAAAGGCTTCACCTGCCCAAAATGCGGCAACCACGATTCGGCCCGCGTTTCCGTCACGCGCCGCGTGTGCGGCTACCTCGGTAGCCCGGATGCACGCCCGTTCAACGCGGGTAAGCAGGAAGAAGTGAAGCGTCGAATCAAGCATTTAGGCAACGGTCAACTGGGGTGATCCCTTCCGGGCCGCCGCAATGCGGCCCACTTTCGCGGCACCGTCAGCACGCGCCCGCTTCATAACATGGGCTCTACCGTATGAATTACCACCAGTATTATCCCGTTGATGTCGTCAACGGCCCCGGCACCCGCTGCACGCTGTTTGTCGCTGGCTGCGTGCATGAGTGTGTGGGGTGCTACAACAAAAGCACCTGGCGACTCAACTCCGGCCAGCCGTTTACGCAGGAACAGGAAGATAGGATCATCGCCGATCTCCAGGATACCGCGATCCCGCGGCAGGGAATTTCGCTGTCTGGCGGCGATCCGCTTCACCCTCAGAATGTGCCTGACATCCTGCGGCTGGTCGAGCGGATACGCGCAGAATGCCCAGGCAAAGATATCTGGGTCTGGACGGGTTACGTACTGGCGGAACTCACACCGGAGCAACAGCGGGTGGTCGATCTCATCAACGTATTAGTCGATGGAAAATTTGTGCAAGATCTGAAAGATCCCGCACTGATCTGGCGCGGCAGCAGCAATCAGGTTGTCCATCACCTGCGTTGATCGACAGGAGGCTACTGAAGCGCCTGTTGCTTACCCAGTGAACGTAATTGATCGGATTCCAGCACGGTAACCCGTGCTTTGGGTTCGGGTGAGAACGCCTGATTCAGTAAGGCCTGCGCGACCGTTCTCCCCTCAATCGCCCGCCATTTTGCCGGGAACAGGCGGAACAGCGGGGCAGCCAGACTTTCTAGCGGACGGCTGTCCTCTCTTTCCCCCAGCAGCATCGACGGCTGTGCCAATGTCAGATGCTGCCAGCCTTGCTGACGCAGTGATTTTTCCGCTTCTCCCTTCACTCGCGAATAGAAGAAAGGCGACGTCGCACTCGCACTCAGAGAACTGACGACCAACAGGTGGGTCGCGCCCAGCGCCAGCGCCACTTTTGATCCTTCCACCACCAGCGTGTAATCCACATAGCGGAATGCCTGCTTACTGCCTGCTGTCTTAAGCGTCGATCCCAGACAGCAAAATGCGATGTCGACAGGATCGGTCAATTGAGCCAGCGCGGCAGACAAATCGGGAGCGTGTGGATTGACCACTTTTTCCGACGGTGCCAGCGGCTTACGGGTCGGCGCATAGATCGTCTCCACACGATTATTGGCTTTCAACAGCTGCAACAATTCGTGCCCCACTAACCCCGTTGCACCTAATAACAGTACTCGGCTCATCAGTTTTCCCCCTTGCTCTACGTCTTTTACTATCCCATCTTTTTACGTTTATGTTCTTATCTATGACGACGGTTATCTTTGAAGAACGTTAGCGCTGACAAGCCTGCTCGTCGCGCTGCCAGTGGCGTTTCTTACCAAAACCCAGCGTATTGTCCGTCATTTTGACTTCTGTCAGATCGAGCCGCCAGATCGGCGCTTGCGATGCCCGGGCAATAGGGAAACGCGCGTTGTACCGTGCTCTAGCCAGCTGCGCGTCATCCCCTTCCAACTGCACCGCCTGCGCCCGAAACTGCACGCCCTTAATCAGCATCACACTCTTCGGCTGGCCGCTAACCGTACCCGCCACCTGCGACAGCCTTGCCATGATTTCACCGTGGCGCGTCTGCAACTCGGTCATTAGATAGAAGGCTATTTGTTGATCGTCATAAGTATAGAAGCAACTCGCACACCATAATTCCGAATTTTCACCCACGCATAGCGTCAGGACGTGCAACTTCTTCAAATAGCGGGAGATTGCCTGAAGATCGCTGCTTGTTTCTCTCGGTTCTTTCTGCATTTCGCTACCTTAATCCACTTTCTGAACGAACGTATCCTGCCCGACCAACCGTTGCCCTTGCGCAGAACGCGGCAACATGGTTTGCAGAGGCTGCCCGGTGTGTTTATCCAATAGCAGGGAGTGAGATTCCCCCTCCGCAAACAGCTGCTGCTCCCCCCACTGGCGTAGCGCCACGACGAGCGGGAATAGCTGTTCGCCTTTTGGCGTCAGGATATATTCCTGATAGGCCGAGGTTTCGGAAACGGGCTGAACGGACAAAATGCCTTCGTCGACCAGAGTACGCAGACGATCGGTAAGAATATTTTTAGCAACACCTAAACTGCGTTGAAAATCGCCGAAACGGCGGCGATTGTCGAAGGCATCGCGGATAATTAGCAATGCCCAGCGATCGCCAACCACATCCAGCGCGCGGGCGACGGGACACGCATCCTCTTTCAGACTTTTGCGCTTCACCATGAATACCTCCTCCCCTTTTTCCTGTTCATCCTGCCTGCCTTACCCACAGGCTGAAAACTGACCGTGTGTTTTTTGGTTGCAGAATAAAACCAGAATATTTATGCTTCAACTGGTTTTATTTTGAAACCAAACTAAGTAGTGAAAGCCAATACGATGAAAACAAACCCTATTCATACCACGTCATCTGCCACCGAAGGCGATCTTTACAGCACGCTTTGCAACACGATGCCACCTACGCAGACGTCATTACCGCGCGCTTTAGTTTTGCTGTTTGCCTGTGCCAGCGCCCTCAGCGTCGCCAATGTCTATTACGCACAGCCGCTGCTGGATGCATTATCGGTAGATTTTCACATCAGTATCGCTGCCGTTGGCGGTGTGATGACCGCAACGCAGCTTGGCTGTGCGCTGGCATTAATTCTGCTGGTACCGCTGGGCGATATCCTCAATCGGCGCTATTTGATGCTGACCCAGTTGGGTGCGCTCATCGTGGCGTTGATCGCCGTTGGGCTATCCACCACACCCTTGTCTTTATTGAGCGGTATGCTGGCCGTGGGCATGCTCGGCACGGCAATGACGCAGGGGCTGATTGCTTATGCCGCGACGGCTGCCGCACCGCAGGAGCGCGGGCGCGTGGTGGGTGCGGCACAGGGCGGCGTGGTGATTGGGCTGTTGCTCGCGCGCGTGCTATCCGGCTTCATCGCCGATCTAGCAGGCTGGCGCAGCGTGTACTTTCTCTCCGCGCTGCTGATGCTCCTGCTTGCCGTGCTTTTATGGCGTGCGCTCCCGCATCAGCCACCTACCCGGCAACGCCCGCGCTATTCCGCGTTGCTGATTTCTATGCTGACCCTGTTGCGTAAAGAACGGGTGTTGCAAATACGTGGCGTCATCGCTTTACTGATGTTTGCTGCCCTGAGCATTTTCTGGAGCGCACTGGTTCTGCCGCTGAGTCGTGAACCGTATTTCTTTTCTCATACGGTCATCGGTGCGTTTGGTCTGGTCGGTATTCTCGGCGCATTGGCGGCCGTGAAAGCGGGTTCGCTAGCCGATAAAGGGCGAGAACAATGGGTCAGCGGCATCGCCCTGTTATTGTTGCTGACATCGTGGCTACCGCTGTGGCTAGCGCCCTATTCTCTCTTCGCACTGATGGTCGGCATCATCGCGCTCGATCTGGGCGGACAGGCCATTCACGTCGCCAACCAAAGCATGATTTTCAAGACACCCCCTGATGCGCACAGCCGTCTGGTTGGCTGTTATATGCTGTTTTATAGCATCGGCAGCGGGCTGGGTGCGATGGCAACCACCGCGGCGTATGACGCTGCTGGCTGGTCAGGCGTGTGCCTCCTTGGTGCAGCCGTCAGCCTGCTGGCGCTGCTTTTCTGGAAAATGACACTGCACGTTTCGGCTCCGTCACCGACCGCCTCCACGCCATCGTGATAGCGGAACAACGCTTCTTGATAAGAACAACCATATTGATAAGGGAAAAACATGAGCGAACTGACTTTACTGGCTGATGCCGACGAGCGCGGCCGACGTTATCTGGCTGAGACTGCACAGCGTCGGGTTTTCCCCGATGCAGATGCCCTCGCGGCGCTGGCGCGTTTTGATGAAATGCTGCCGCAACAGGGCTTCTCGCCCGAAAGCACACTGGCGCTGCTGGATGAAGTCGGTTCACCGGCCACGACCGCTTCCAATGGCCCGAACTATTTCGGCTTTGTTATCGGTGCCTCGTTACCAGTTGCCGCCGCCTCCGAACGATTGATGATCGCCTGGGATCAGTGCGCGTCCACCTTTGATAATTCGCCGGTATCCGCCACGCTGGAACGCCTCGCCAGCCGCTGGGTTCTGGATGCGCTGAACTTACCCAAAGAAAGCGCCGTGGGTTTCGGCACCAGCGCCACCGCCTGTACGCTTTCCTGTCTGGTCGCCGCGCGTCGTGCCCTGCTGGCAAAACAGGGCTGGGATTTTGACAACGAGGGGCTGAGCGGCGCGCCTGAAATTAAGGTCGTGATTTCGGAACTGACGCACATCACCGTCAAGAAAGCGCTACGCGTACTCGGCTTTGGTCTGCGCCATTTACGCCTCGCGCCCGTTAATGCGTTTGGACAGATTGATGTGGCGCAGCTTCCTCCGCTGGACGATCGCACGATTCTTTGTTTACAGGCGGGCGAGGTAAACACGGGCGAGTTCGATGACTTTGTGCAGATCATTCCCATCGCGAAAGCGGCGGGCACCTGGGTTCACGTTGATGGCGCATTCGGACTCTGGGCCAGAGCGTCATCCCACTCTGCACTCACCGATGGCATCGAACTGGCCGACAGTTGGACAACGGACGCGCATAAATGGCTGAACACCCCCTACGACTGTGCAATGGCGATTTGCCGCGATGCGGACGTACTGGCCGAAGCGATGAACGCAGATGCGGTTTATTCCAGTGCAGCACGCGATGCGCAGAAGAATCTGACGCTCGAATTTTCCCGTCGCCCACGCGGCATTCCGGTGTGGGCAGCACTGCGTACTCTGGGGCGTGATGGCGTAGCGGAGATGGTCGAACGACACTGCCGACAGGCAACATTCATCGCCGACGGCCTGCGTCATGCGGGTTTTGAGGTACTGAATCGGGTTGTGCTGAATCAGGTTCTGCTACGCGGGGAAACCGACAGCCAAACGACAGCAATACGAGAGGCGTTGCAGGCTTCGGGCAAAGCATGGTTTGGCGGCACCGTCTGGCAAGGACGTCCGGCACTGCGCATCAGCATGTCATCCTGGCGCACGCAGGACGACAACGTACAGGCGTTGATCGCACTGCTGACGGAGATCAAAGCTCGAACCCCACGCTGAACGAAGCCTAGAGCGATGAGCGCGGTATAAAACGACTATCCCCGTAAACACGGGGATAGAGAAGGGGACGTCATCCAATTATGCGTGCCAACATGCGCTAGACGTAAACGCTAATGCTGGAGACCTGCCCCTGAAAGCGGTTCAGCGCCTCGGCGGCACGCTGCAAGCTTTCGGTATTTTGCACTTCGCTACGGGATGATGCGCCAGCGACACCTTGCTGAATGGTGTCGAAAACATTAATCGGCTGGAACGCATTGGAAGGCGGAATACTTCCCCCTTCAGCTCTCGGCGATGACACAAAACCCAGCAGCGCGGAACCATCCTCACGCCCCAACCGACCACTGCTGACCAGGCCTTCGACCGTTTCATACAGTTCGGCAGGGCTGATGCGGGTAAAATCATACCGCGTCGTCTGGGCAGCAGGAACGGCACCGCTGCCCGCCTGATAAGACTGAAGCTGTTCGGACAGTGCCACTTTCTCTGCATGCTCTGTCGAACGCTTCGCCATCACCTGCTGGCTGGCAAAGACGGACGACTCTGCGGCTTCAACTTTCATATCACCTCCTTACGGTAACGTATGGAAGACAAAAATCATTGGCATAGCACGCCACCATTACGGTGACTGCAAAAAATAGCGTGCTTTAATACTGACACGCAATCCCCCATCGCGCCAGCCAAAAGCGGGATTTGCCCCCGCTGACGCGGGGAACACTAAGCTTACATCCAGAGATGTAAGGGAGAACATCACGCCGTCGGCAAATTGCTCGTCAACGCGACGACGTTCTCTTGCTCTGCGGGGACTTTACCGGGTTTCTCTTTTTTCTTTTCCACGTAGGTCAGTTTTTCCTGACTCTGCGTTGGCGGGGTCAGCGGGTGGGATTGGCCGGTGAAGACGCCGCCTTTTTCGATAGAGAGCTCATCGGCGAAAATATCGCCGAATACTTTTCCCTGCGCCAGAATGGCTACGGCGCTGGCTGCGATGCGCCCTTCAACACGACCGTTGATGACGATCTGCTGCGATTTCATTTCGCCGTTGACCTGACCGGTGTGTTCCACCTTAATCGTGTTATCACACTGCACATCACCTTCCATCCGGCCTTCCACGGTAATGTTGCCATCCACAGCCAGAGAGCCAGTCATACGTGCCCCCTGAGAAATGAAGGTGTCTTTTTTCACGCGCACAGGGTTCACTGAATTAATCAACTCGCTCGATGGGCTGATAGCGGGAGAGCTGTTTATTTCACTGCTCTCTTGCGGTTCTTTTGCGTCTTTTTTGTTTTTATCGAATGAAAACATCGTGTTATTCCTTTTAACAGTATAGAAAAATGCGATCGTGGCACTTGTGGCGAGTACGACAGCCACTCCCTGACCGTAATATCGAAGGGGAAATTCGCTATAAATATCAATAAGCCAGACGAGAACCAATAAAGCCCATATCGCCCATATTCCCCAAAGCAGGTTGTAATTACGCACCGGGATAAACCCGGAAAGAGGTGGGGTAATGCATATCCTTCTCCATTCGTCCTTTTTTGCGGCTGGATTGCAGGCTTAATTTCGCCACGCCCCATAACTATCGGATGGTAAGCCCTTTTATTTAGTCCTATGAGCGTGGCAACGCGATGACTATCGCATAAATTTTCGCCAACACGATGTGGGAATGTGCGTTTTATTGATGTGGATGCATCTCTGTGGTGAAGAGTATTGCTTAGCTAAACCGATTCTTCTATTTTAGCAAACAGTCTAATTATCATTCATAAGAGTAACGTTATGGCAAACAGAATTTGGGTCATGGGCGACGCGGTTGTCGATCTCATTCCGGAAGATACGGAACGCTATCTGAAATGCCCTGGCGGCGCGCCAGCCAATGTTGCGGTTGGCATTGCCAGACTGGGAGGAAACAGCGCCTTTGTGGGGCGCGTCGGCGACGATGTTTTTGGCCATTTTCTAAAAACGGTGCTGGAACAGGAAATCGTCGATACCCACTACATGGCACACGACAGGCTCCACCGAACCTCAACGGTGGTCGTGAGCCTCGATGAAACAGGGGAACGCACCTTCACGTTCATGGTGCGCCCGAGTGCCGATCTATTTTTACAACCGGAAGACCTGCCGGTGTTCAACCAGAGAGAATGGCTGCACCTCTGCTCGATCGCACTCTCGCAAGAGCCCTCGCGCAGTACCGCATTTGACGCGATGCGAAAGGTGAAAGCTGCGCAGGGACGGGTCAGCTTCGACCCGAATATCCGTGACGACCTCTGGCAAAGCGAGGAGGAACTGCGCGACTGTCTGACACAAGCGCTGATGCTGGCCGACGTAGTGAAGCTATCGCGTGAAGAACTGGCTTTTCTCTGTTCAACACCGGATGTTGAAGCGGGGATTCAGCAGTTTATGCAGCGCTATCCCACCCAACTCTTGCTGGTAACACTGGGTAGCGAAGGCGTCTGGCTGCACGACCGCCACCAGCTACGACACTTTGCCGCGCCGTTGGTGACGCCCGTCGATACTACCGGTGCAGGCGATGCTTTCGTCGCTGGCTTGCTGCACGGTCTGGCACAGTATGACGACCTGTCACAGCCGCTTAGTTGGGACCCAATTATCGCGCAGGCACAGCGGTGCGGTGCGCTGGCCACCACGGCAAAAGGCGCGATGACCGCACTCCCCTATGCACAGCAGTTGCACGCCCTCCCGTAAACCAGCACTAAAGCCCTCCGCTTAATACGGTTATCGCCCGGTTTTGTAGTCAGGATCACAGTTACAGAATCGGGCGAGTGAAATTTCTTGCTAACCCTTCTGCTGGCTTTTATTTTCCTCATGAAAAACCGGTTTAGCAATTTAGCTAAACATGAGAAATCAAAAAACAATAAATCTCCTTCACGACGAGAACGAAAAAATGAAACCAAGCCACCTTGCTGTGACGATAGGATTATTACTCTCCTCCCCGTTTTATGTTTCCGCTGCCAACACCGACAGTATCGAAGCACGCCTGAACGCTATGGAACAGCGTTTGCAACAGGCTGAAGCCCGTGCTCAGGCCGCCGAGGCCAGAGCCGACGCCGCTGAAAAACAAACCCAGCAGCTCGCCACCCGCACTACGCAAACTGAACAGAAAACTCAGCAGGTGGAACAGCGCACGACGGCGCTGGCCAAGCAGAAATCGTTCGCCGATGGATTTGAATTCCACGGCTACGCGCGTTCTGGCCTGTCGATCAATGATTCTGCCACCAGTTCCAAAACCGATATCGGGCCGGGCATGTCCCCTGCCGGTCAGACTGGCGGACATATTGGTCGTTTAGGCAATGAAGACGACACCTACGTCGAAATCAAACTGGAGCACAAACAAAAACTGGATAACGGTGCCACCACCCGCTTCAAGGTGATGATGGCGGACGGCCAGCGCAGCTATAACGACTGGACGGCGACCACCAGCGACCTGAATATCCGTGAAGCGTTCGTCGAGCTAGGCTCACTGCCAACCTTCACGGGTGCCTTTAAGGACACCACGCTGTGGGCGGGTAAACGCTTCGATCGCGATAACTTCGATATTCACTGGCTGGATAGCGACGTGGTCTTCCTCGCGGGTACCGGCGGCGGGATCTATGACGTGAAATGGGCGGATAGCGCCAAGAGTAACTTCTCGCTGTATGGCCGCAGCCTCGGTGAAATTACCTCGCTGGATAACGACATCAAAAACTACGTCTTTACCGCCAACAACTACGCCGGGCCATTCCAGTTTATGCTGAGCGGATTAACCGCTAAAAATAACGACGTCAAAGAAAATACCGGTACAAGCCGCGATAACCTCACCGTCACCAATACCAATGCGGGCGACAAAGGCTATCACGCGATGGTGGCTTACCACGGCGACAGCTTCTACGGCTTGCGCGACGGGACATCAAAAACGGCGATCCTCTATGGTCATGGGCTGGGCGGCGAAGTGAAAAACATCGGCGCCGATGGCAACCTGACCAATGATGCCAACACCTGGCGCTTTGCGACCTACGGTACAACAGCACTGAACAAAACCTGGAGTTTCGCCCCGTCCATTCTGGCTCAGACCAGTAAAGACCGTTACGTCAACGGCGATAGCTACGAATGGGTGACATTTAATGCGCGCCTGATTCAGGAAATCACCGAAAACTTTGCACTGGCCTATGAAGGCAGCTATCAATACATGGATCTCGATCCGCGCGGCTATCGAAGCCTGAATCAGGTTAGCGGCGGCTTCTACAAGCTGACCTTCGCACCGACATTCAAGGTTGGCGATATCGGCAACTTCTTTAGCCGCCCTGAACTGCGCGTATTTGCCAGCTATATGGACTGGGATAAACGACTGGATAACTACTCCAGTGAAGATACGTTTGGCTCCACCGGCTTTAAAGCAGGCGGCGAATGGAATTTCGGTATCCAGATGGAAACCTGGTTCTAATAATGGCCTGACCTTGGCGTCGATTACACGTTAATCGACGCCAAAGAAAGTGCATAGCGAGAGGAATAACATGGATATCAACACAACCGCCGCCGCGCTCATCCCCCTTCTCGGCGGAAAAGAGAATATCGCCAGTGCAGCCCACTGCGCGACTCGCCTGCGTCTGGTGCTGAATGACGACAGTCTGGCAGACAAAAAAGCGATCGAGAACGTCGACGGCGTTAAAGGCTGCTTCCAAAACGCCGGGCAAATGCAGATCATTTTCGGCACCGGGCTGGTTAACAAAGTGTATGCCGAGTTCATCAAAGCGGCAGGCATCAGTGAATCAAGTAAATCTGAAGCCGCTTCCATCGCGGCGAAAAAGCTGAACCCGCTGCAACGACTGGCGCGCCTGCTCTCGAATATCTTCGTCCCCATCATGCCAGCGATTATCGCTTCCGGTCTGCTGATGGGGCTTCTCGGCATGATCAAGACCTACGGCTGGGTCGATTCCAGCAGCGCGATCTTCGTAATGCTGGATATGTTCAGCTCCGCTGCATTTATTATCCTGCCTGTTCTGATCGGTTTCACCGCTGCGCGGGAATTCGGCGGTAACCCTTATCTGGGTGCGACGCTGGGCGGCATTCTGACTCACCCAGCGCTGACCAACGCCTGGGGCGTCGCCGGGGGCTTCCAGACCATGCATTTCTTCGGCATGGACATCGCCATGATCGGCTATCAAGGCACCGTGTTTCCGGTCCTGCTCGCCGTCTGGTTCATGAGCATCGTGGAAAAGCGCCTGCGTAAAGTCGTACCGGACGCGCTGGACATCATCGTCACGCCGTTCCTGACGGTCATCATTTCCGGGTTTGTCGCCATGCTGCTCATCGGGCCTGCCGGGCGGGCACTGGGCGATGGCATTTCTTTGGTTCTCAGCACCTTGATTGCTCACGCTGGCTGGCTGGCCGGTTTACTGTTCGGTGGCCTCTATTCCGTCATCGTGATCACGGGTGTCCACCACAGCTTCCATGCGATTGAAGCCGGACTGCTTGGCAACCCGAATATCGGCGTTAACTTCCTGCTGCCCATTTGGGCGATGGCGAACGTGGCACAGGGCGGCGCGTGTCTGGCGGTGTACTTCAAAACGCGTGATGCCAAAACCCGGGCGATTGCCGTTCCTGCCGGGCTTTCTTGCCTACTGGGCATCACAGAAGCCGCGATATTTGGTATCAACCTGCGCTTCATTAAACCATTTCTGGCGGCACTGGCAGGCGGTGCGCTCGGTGGCGCGTGGGTCGTATTCAATCACGTCAATATGACGGCCGTCGGGCTGACCGGTTTTCCGGGGCTGGCTATTGTGCAAGGGGGATCGATGCTTAACTACCTGATTGGGATGTTAATTGCGTTCGGTGCCGCCTTTATCATTTCCTTACTGCTGAAATATAAAACGGATAGCGAATAATGAAGGAAGTCCACTTACTAAAGCGCATGGCGCACGCCCTGATGTCAGGTTACTCACGGAAACAGGAAGATCCGTATCGCCCGGAATGGCATTTGTCCCCGTGCGTAGGTCTTCTGAACGATCCGAACGGATTTATTCATCATAACGGGCGTTACCATCTGTTTTATCAGTGGAATCCTTTGTCCTGTGCCCACGGAGCGAAATTCTGGGGGCACTGGAGTTCCGCCGATCTGGTGAACT
This sequence comes from Pectobacterium actinidiae, assembly GCF_000803315.1. NCBI lineage: Bacteria > Pseudomonadati > Pseudomonadota > Gammaproteobacteria > Enterobacterales > Pectobacteriaceae > Pectobacterium > Pectobacterium actinidiae. Next base: position 137,372 of record NZ_JRMH01000001.1, on the reverse strand, counting down.
GGGCGCATGAACCCGTCGCGTTGGTGCCAAGCGAGACTTATGAAAGTCACGGCTGTTACTCCGGTTCCGCCGTGGTGGATCAGGGTGCGATCATGCTGATGTACACGGGTAATGTGAAATACGATGATGGCTCACGCACCGCGTTTCAGTGTCTCGCCCGTGAGAATCCTAACGGTGAATATGACAAACTGGGAGCGGTTCTGACGCTGCCAGATGGCTACACTGGCCACGTTCGCGACCCCAAAGTATGGCGTCATGACGACTACTGGTACATGGTGCTAGGCGCACAGGATCTCGACCTACAAGGAAAAGTGCTGCTCTACCGTTCCGCCGATCTGTTGGCGTGGGAAAAGCTCGGCGAGATCGCAGGTTCCCGTCAGGGCGGACTCGGTGATTTTGGCTACATGTGGGAGTGCCCAGACTTGTTCCCATTGGATGGCAAAGACGTACTGATTTGCTGCCCACAGGGGGTTCCCGCCGAGGAGGAACGCTACCTGAACACCTTCCAGGCGGGCTATTTCATTGGCTCACTCAATTATGAAAACGGCACGTACCCTCATCAGGATTTCCACGAGCTGGATCTCGGCTTTGAGTTTTACGCACCGCAAACGACGTTGAGTGAAGACGGGCGACGCCTGTTATTCGGCTGGATGTCGATTCCTGACGACAATGAGTTTTTTGAACCCACGATCGAACATGGCTGGATCCATACCATGACCTGTCCGCGTGAACTCACGCTGCATGGCGATCGCGTTTATCAACGTCCTGCACGCGAACTGCAACAACTGCGCAGACGGCATTACACCTGGCATGGTGCTGCAGATTACGCGTCTCCGGTTCACGCTAGCAGCGCGGAAATCCTCATCACCGTGGAGGGAGAATTCCAGCTCAACTTCGCCTCCCAGTTGGTTCTCTGCTGGGACGGTGAACGCGTGACGCTGAGCCGACGTAACCGTCGCACCGGCGAGCCCGAGCATCGCTACTGGCGCGGTGACCTGAGCCAATTGCAGATCCTGTGCGATCGCTCAAGCATTGAAATTTTTATCAACGACGGCGAAGCCGTGATGTCTGCACGTTATTTCCCGGAAAGCGAGGCAACCATGACGTTTAGCGGTTCTGGGCGATTAACGCTACAGCACTGGCTGTTAGCGCCATGCGTGATAGAATAACGTCCCTTTTTTCTGATAGCAGACCTCGCGGTGAAACCGACTAAACGCATAACAATCAGTGACATCGCCGCGCTGGCCGGTGTATCAAAATCCACCGCCAGTCTGGTGCTCAACGGACGTAGCAAAGAGTTTCGCGTTTCTGATGAAACTCGCGACCGCATTTTAGCCGTCGCGCACGAACAACGTTATCAGCCCAGTATTCACGCCCGTTCGCTGCGTTCCTCACGCAGCAACACGCTGGGGCTGGTCGTGCCGGAAATGACCAACTACGGCTTTGCCGTGATTTCCCGCGAGTTGGAAATGCTGTGCCGTGAAGCGGGGCTACAGCTGCTGATTGCCTGCACCGACGAAAACGCCAGTCAGGAGATGATGGCGGTCAACAGTCTGGTGCAGCGTCAGGTCGATGGCCTGATTGTCGCTTCCAGTCTGTTAAGCGATGTCGAATATCAGAAAATTAATCAGCAATTGCCCGTCGTACAATTTGACCGGGTAATTGGTGACTCCACACTGCCGATGGTCATTTCCGAAGCAGTAGAATCCACGGCGGAAATGGTCGAGCGTATCGCCCGCCAACATCGTGATGAGTTCTATTTCCTTGGAGGCCAGCCGCGAATTTCCCCGACTCGCCACCGTCTGGAAGGCTTCCAGCTTGGACTAACGCGCGCAGGCATCGACTGCAAGCCGGAGTGGATTATTCACGGCAGCTATCACCCCAGCGCGGGTTATGAAATGTTTGCTCAGCTGTGTGCAACACTGGGTCGTCCGCCAAAAGCGCTATTTGTTGCCGCCTGTGGCCTGATGGAAGGTGTGTTGCGTTATATGAACCAGCATAACCTGATGGAAAGCGGCATTCGACTGTGCTGCTTTGACGATCACTATCTGTTTGATTGCTTACCGCTGAAGATCGATACCGTGGCGCAGGATTGTGAAAACCTCGCGCGCAGCAGCTTTGAGATGGTAACCAGCCTGATTGCACAACAGCTGCTTGAAGAAGATCAACGCTATATCCCGACGCGTATTCACTGGCGTCATCCTGACTCACGGACCTAGGCTAACACTTTGCGTTGTTCAACACGTTAATGTTGTGTCCTGAAACTCGCATTATTTCGGGTATAGACATAAACCTGTAGACGTAAAAAAAGGAACGCGGCTTGAATTTCCCCTGCATTCCTTCTTGAAATACCAACCGCAGCCGTTATTTAGCGGCAGCGGTTTCCGCACCGACCAGACCTACCTTGAGGTAGCCTGCTTTACGCAGCGAATCCATCACGCTCATGATGGTTTCATAATCGACGCTTTTATCTGCCTGAAAGAAGATAGTCGTTTCTTTATTGGCGCTGGTTTTCGCATCCAGTACCTGAGCCAGAGACTGTTCATTAATCGCCTCTTCCCCCAGGAACATTTGCTTATCCGCTTTTACCGTCAGATAGAGCGGTTTTTCCGGTCGTGGTTGCGGTGCTGCCGATGAGGCTGGCAGATCGACACGAATATCTACCGTTGCCAAGGGGGCCGCCACCATAAAGATAATCAGCAGAACCAGCATGACGTCAATGAACGGCGTGACGTTAATATCATGCATTTCACCGTCATCACTCACGTCCTCCTTCAAATGCATCGCCATGACTTAACCCACCCGCAGTTTATGCGCTGCTGAAGACGCCCGGTTATCGTTGCTCGCAGCGACATCGAGATCGCGACTTTGCAGCAGCAAGACCTGTGCAGCCACATCGCCGACCATCGCTTTGTAGCTGGCAATCGAACGTGCGAAGACGTTATAGATGACAACCGCAGGGATCGCGGCAACCAGACCAATCGCCGTCGCCAGCAGGGCTTCTGCGATCCCCGGCGCGACCACCGCCAGATTAGTCGTTTGCGTCTGTGCGATACCGATGAAGCTGTTCATGATGCCCCATACCGTACCAAACAAGCCCACGAACGGCGCAACTGCACCGACCGTTGCCAGATAGCCGTTACCACGCCCCATGTGACGTCCGGTAGCCGCCACGCGACGCTCCAGACGAAACGCGGTGCGCTCTTTAATCCCATTGTTGTCATCAGAACGTGCGGAAAGCTCCAGTTCGTTCTGCGCATCAACCAACAGTTGCTGTGCAACGCTGCCTGCTTTGAATACGTCGGCCGTTTCCAGCGCATCGTCGAGCGTTTTCGCCTGTTCCAGCGCCAGATACTCGCGGCGCAGGCGACGTTTCGCGCCAGACATCTCAACGCTTTTACTAAAGAAGATCGCCCAGGTAATCACGGAGGCCAGCAGCAAACCGATCATCACCGTTTTCACCACGGCATCCGCGTGCTGGTACATACCCCAGACGGATAAATCGGTTTTCATCAGGTTATTGGTGCCCGGTGCCGCACTGGCAGGAAGCGTAAGCGCAGAGGTCGGGGCTTGTGCATCAGTCGTCACAGGGGCGGAAGGCGACGCAGCAGGTTGAGCGGCTGGCGCTGCATTCTGTGTCGACAACGGCGTCGTTGCCGGGGCCGCAAACGCATTTCCACTTAGTCCCGCCGTACACAGCAGGATAACCAGCACGCTACGGGAAAATACGCTGAACGCGCCACGTTTTTTTTGCCAGGTTGATAACACCTGTTGAGTTGTATTACTGACAGCCGTCTTCACGCTGTGCCTCCACCGTTCATTCTGTACAATACCTGCACATACCCGCAGGTATAATGCCGCAATAACGCAGCCTGAAATGATACCAAACCCTGAACGAATTGATAGTCGTTCTCATTATTATTTACACCAGATAACACACTTTTTCTTGCGTTCTGACAGGGTTTTTAGGGGTATTACCTACACATCGACAGGAAAGGCATAAAAAAGTCATGAAAAATAGCATTCGGGAATATCCCTGGCAGGAGATAGCCGCAGGTTCTCACCTGAAACGTAGCCTTATACCGTGAGGTTTTTGTGATCGACATTAAGTTATCACACCATTTTATGGTAGGTGGAGATAAGTTTAATGAAATATACAGAAACACATGTACACAATAAGATAAATAAAAACACCATGTTACGCATATATAGATTAATAATTCAGGAATAAAATCCATATAAAACAGCATTTCATATTAGCTTTTTCTTTTGTGACACGAGTCATTCTACGAAGTTGTATAATAGGTTAGCTTACCCATAGAGAATATCGACGCGCGCCACGATAATAGCCAACACAAGGACGCCGTCCTCTCGCCAGTAAACCCACTATTCATTACTCTATTTTTCATGGGTTTATATTTTTAGATCACCATTTGATTATCGATAATGTCACCCTACCTCTGGAGATAACTCAATGAAGCTGTCGAAAGCATTGATCGGCGTTTGTCTGGGCTCTACTGCATTACTGATGAGTCAAGCAATTCAGGCACAACAAATTAAAGCCTCCGATGTTCACCCTGAAGGTTACCCTAATGTCGTTGCTGTCCAAAAAATGGGAGAGAAATTAAAAGCGGCAACGAATGGCAGGCTGGAAATTAAAACCTTTCCTGGCGGCGTATTAGGTGATGAGAAACAAATGATTGAGCAGGCACAGCTCGGTGCAATTGATATTATCCGTGTATCAATGACGCCTGTTGCCGCTATTTTACCAGAAATAGAAGTCTTCACCCTGCCCTATATTTTCCGTGATGAAGATCATCTTCACAAAGTGCTGGATGGAAAAATTGGTCAGGAAATTGGTGACAAAATTACCCATAGCAGTAAATCAAAATTGATTTTTCTGGGCTGGATGGATGCAGGAACGCGTAATTTAATTACCAAACAGCCTGTTGCAAAACCTGAAGACCTCAAAGGCATGAAAATTCGCGTTCAAACCAGTCAGGTTGCTCTCGCAACGTTGAAAGCTATGGGCGCTAACGCCATCGCCATGGGCACCAGCGAAGTCTTCAGCGGCATGCAAACCGGCGTGATTGACGGCACAGAAAATAATCCGCCGACCTATGTTGCGCATAACTACATGCCTGTTGCCAAGAATTTCACCTGGAGCCGTCACTTCATTATTCCTGAGCTGTTCCTGTATTCCAAAACCAAATGGGACAAACTTTCTAAAGAGGATCAGGATCTTATCCTGAAACTGGCGAAGGAAGCACAGCAAGAACAGCGCGTACTGTGGAATGAATATACTCAGCAATCTCTGGATAAAATGAAGGCCGGTGGCGTTCAGTTCCATGATATTGATACCGAGTACTATTTCAAAGCTACGCAGCCTGTACGCGATCAATTTGGTGCCAAATATCAGGAGTTGATTAAAGCCGTCGCCGACGTCCAATAATCGAGACCGTATTCCAGCGGATAAATAGCAGACGATTGACGAACCGGCTTACGAAATGAAAACGGTAATAATGGAAGACTTATCCATTATCACCGTTCGACGGACTTGTCAGCGACGTCATAAATAGCGCTCTATTTATCCGCCCTTGATATCAACAATCCCCCTTCGCTTATTGTTTAGCGAATATAGGCGGCACAATGGCACAATCTTATCTATCAAGTATGGATGTACTCTATCGTCTTGCCATGTGGGTTTCTGGTCTGGCGTTATTAATTATGACGCTAATAATTCCTATTGGCATATTCGCACGCTATGTTTTAAATGCGGCATTATCCTGGCCAGAACCCATTTCAATTATTTGTATGGTGACGTTTACTTTCGTCGGTGCAGCAGTCAGTTACCGTTCTAACTCACATATTGCCGTCAGTATGTTGACCGACAGATTGCCAGAATCCGGTAAGAAGATTTGCGTTCATCTGTCGAATATCCTGATGCTTTTAATTAGCCTGTTTATTCTCTATTACAGCGCCGTGCTCTGCATAGAATTATGGGAACAGCCCGTTGCGGAATTTCCATTATTAACCGCAGGTGAAAGTTATTTACCCCTGCCTATCGGTTCGTTCATCACCGTACTCTTTATCATCGAAAAAATGTTTTTCGGCCCGCAGGATAAGCGCCCTGTGGTAATGCTTGGCAGTTCTTAATTCGGAGCCAATACCATGGATGCATTTATTCTTATTGCTGCGCTAGCCGTGCTGTTGGCGGTCGGCGTTCCCGTCGCTTACGCGGTAGGGTTGAGCGCGATTGTTGGTGCTTTCTGGATCGAGCTGCCGCTTGAGGCGGTCATGATCCAGATTACCAACGGCGTGAACAAATTTTCGCTGCTGGCCATCCCCTTCTTCATTCTGGCGGGTGCCATTATGGCAGAAGGCGGCATCGCCCGTCGGCTGGTCAGCTTCGCTTACATCTTTGTCGGCTTTATTCGCGGCGGCTTGTCGCTGGTTAACATCGTCGCCTCGACGTTTTTCGGCGCGATATCCGGCTCCTCCGTGGCAGATACGGCTTCTATCGGTTCAGTGATGATCCCGGAAATGGAGAAGAAGGGTTACCCGCGTGATTTCTCTGCCGCCGTCACCGCCAGCGGCTCCGTGCAGGCGATTCTGACGCCACCGAGCCATAACTCCGTGATCTACTCACTGGCAACCGGCGGCACGGTTTCGATTGCCTCGCTGTTTATCGCAGGGATCCTGCCCGGTCTGCTGCTCAGCCTGACTCTGATGGTGATGTGCGTCGGTTTCGCCCATCGGCGGGGCTATCCCAAAGGCGAACGCGTACCGTTCCGTCAGGCGCTGAAAATCTTTGTCGATACTCTGTGGGGATTGATGACGGTAGTCATCATCATGGGCGGGATTCTGTCTGGTATTTTTACCGCGACCGAGTCTGCGGCCATCGCCTGCCTGTGGTCCTTCTTCGTGACCATGTTTATCTATAAAGATTATAAGTGGTCAGAACTGCCCAAGCTGATGTACCGCACGGTAAAAACCGTCACGATCGTGATGATCCTGATCGGCTTCGCTGCCGCGTTCGGTGCCATCATGACCTACATGCAGCTACCGAGCCGCATTACCGAGTTTTTCACCTCTATTTCGGATAACAAGTACGTCATTCTGATGTGGATTAACATCATGCTGCTGTTGGTCGGTACGCTGATGGACATGGCACCGCTGATCTTGATCCTGACGCCCGTTCTGCTGCCTGTCGCCCACTCGCTCGGCATCGATCCGGTGCATTTCGGTATGATCATGCTGGTGAACCTCGGGATCGGCCTGATTACCCCGCCGGTAGGGTCGGTACTCTTCGTCGCCAGTGCGGTGAGTAAGCAGAAGATAGAACAGGTCGTTAAAGCGATGCTGCCCTTCTACTGCGGACTTTTCTTTGTGCTGATGCTGGTCACCTATATTCCGGCTATCTCGCTCTGGTTGCCCAAATTCTTTGGTGTTCATACGGGTTAACGCTCAGTGATGCTCATTAATCCGTAAATATAGATTTGCGATCAATGCGTTGTGTAACCCCCTCGTCTGTTAGACGGGGGAAACGACAGGCAATAAACACCATAGGATTCCGGCAATCCTATGGTGCCTCCCGTGTTCTATTCCTTACCATACAGCTGAATAAATGCTTCCACGCCAGATAGAGCAGCGGCTTCCAGCACGTCAGGTTCAACCTCAACCGGTTCGAGACCCCACAATATCCTTTCCAGCATTTCCGCCTCACACAGCGCTTTAAAATGCAGGGAGACCTTACGTACTTCAGCCTGACGTATCCATCCTTTTTCCATCAGTTGGCTCATGACTTCTTCGATACTGGAAAGTGTTCTCTTTGGGCCCAGCGTATAGAACAGGCGCGATAATTCAGGGAAACGCCCGGCTTCGCCGATCGTCAGACGGTTTAACGCCACAATATCGGGTTTCGTCACCAGTTCCAGATAGGATCGTCCCAGATGGTGCAGCGTTTCGTCGCGCGTCTGACCATTCGTTGACGAATCCAGCAGTCGCTCCACCATTCCCTTGCCCGCTTCGAGAAGATAGGCTTCAAACAGCGCTTCCTTGGAGGAAAAGTAGTTATACAGCGTCACTTTAGAGCTGGTCGCCTCCGCCGCAATAGACTCCATCGTCACCGCAGCAAACCCATGATCCATAAATAACTTTCCTGCCGCCATCACGAATTGCAAACGCCTAGCTTCTGTTTTTTTACGCATGTCTCTACTCTTCCGCACTTTTTGTGAACGATATAGTACAGGAAATATTGATCTTTGATCCAGACCATGATTAATTGTACGGAATCGTTCAGTTATTGAAAGGTACCACCTTTCGGAACAGCGACTCATCGCATCGCTTTTCTACAGACTGCACGATGAAAGGTATTACACGCTGTATCGCCCGCACCAAACTCAACGATTCTGGCGCTGGCGAGGTACTAATTCTTAGACAAACCATAATAATGGAGAGCACCTGTATGAGCCTGCAATTCCCAAACATTCCCGAATTCACCGGACTTTATCAACCGAGTCGTGTTGAAGTCAGCGTCGTCGATCTCGAAGTCGAAGGGACGCTTCCGGAAGCGATCAAAGGCACCTTTTATCAGGTTGCTCCCGATCCTCACTACCCGCCGATGCTGGGCAAAGATATTTTCTTCAACGGCGACGGTATCGTCAGTGCTTTCCGCTTTGAGAACGGCAGAGTCAGCCTACAACGGCGCTATGTTGAAACCGAACGCCTAAAAGCACAGCGACGTGAGCATCGCTCCTTAAACGGTACTTACCGCAACGTCTATACCAACGACCCGCTGGCAGCCGACAACAACACCACCGCCAACACGACGGTGATCGAACATAATGGCGTTCTGCTGGCAATGAAGGAAGATGCCTTACCGTGGGCAATGGATCTGGATACGCTGGAAACGCTGGGTGAATGGGATTTTCACGGGCAAATCACGTCGGCAACCTTCACTGCCCACCCGAAAGTGGATCCGGATACAGGCGCTCTGCTTTGCTTCGCCTATGAAGCAAAAGGCGAAGCAACGCCTGATATTGCCTATTTTGAAATCAGTGCCGAAGGCAAACTGGTACGAGAGATCTGGTTTCAGGCTCCCTATGCCGCCATGATCCACGACTTTGCCGTCACGCAAAATTACGTCGTTTTCCCCATCATTCCGCTGACTGCCGATCTTGATCGTATGAAAAGCGGCGGCCAACACTTCCAATGGCAGCCAGACCTGCCACAACTGTTCGGTATCGTGCCGCGGGACGGTTCCGCCGATGATGTACGCTGGTTTTACGGCCCGGCAAACGGCTTCCAGGGGCATACGCTTAACGCTTATGAAGAAGGCAGCAAAATTTTCGTCGATATGCCCGTGACCAACGGTAACGTCTTTTACTTTTTCCCAGAGGAAGGCGGCTACGTCCCGCCGCCAGAAGCGCTGAAAGCGGCGCTGATGCGCTGGACTTTTGATCTGAACGCAGACGATACGACTGTCACTCCGCAATTGCTGACCCGTACACCTTTCCCATGCGAATTCCCACGATGCGATGAGCGCTACAGCGGCAAACCTTATCATTACGGTTTCACGCTGGCTTACGATCCGCAGCTGCCTTTTGATACCGCGACGCTCGGTGCTCCACCATTCCAGTTTTTCAACCAGTTGGCCCGCATCAATGTAGTCACGGGGGAAAGTGAAATGTGGTATCCGGGCGATGCACAATGTTTTCAGGAACCGATCTTCATTCCGCGCCATGCACAGGCGGCGGAAGGCGACGGATGGGTCGTCTGCGTCATGAACGACCTGAGAAAACGCACATCGGATTTGATCATCCTCGATACCGCTCAATGGACTCAAGGGCCGGTCGCAAGAGTAAAAGTCCCTTTCCGTCTACGGATGTCCCTGCACGGCAACTGGTCAGGAAAATAAACCGAAAACGTGTAATGGAGTAATCTGCCCCGGAAGCCCGGTTTAATCACGGTGCTTGCGGGGCATTCGCGATATTTACCGCGCATAAAAGCAACTCACCTCTCCAACCTTCTGAACGACTATCCATCAAGCTTTCCCTGCTTAATTCCAAAAGAGAAATATTTTCAACAATAGCAAAACCCGCCCACACTCCGCCCAACCCGTGATAACGTAGACCTCATAAATCGAACGCTTATAAATCCAATCATGCCCCCGCGATTCCCCACGGTTCGCCGTCGGTAATCATCGGCGTAGTGAGTCATCCGGCAGGACTGAACAGAAAAGGTGATAGTGGTTATGACAAGCAAAAAAACGGCAACAGCATTAGTCGCCGCAGGACGCAGCAAGAAATTCACCCACGGCTCCGTCAACCCTGTTATTCAGCGCGCGTCTTCTTTGGTATTCGATACCGTACAGGACAAAAAACACGCCACGATTAACCGTGCCAAGGGAGCGCTGTTCTATGGCCGCCGTGGCACGTTGACCCATTTCTCGTTTCAGGAAGCGATGGTCGAACTGGAAGGCGGCGCAGGCTGTGTGTTGTATCCATGCGGTGCAGCGGCTATCTCTAACGCGATTCTCTCTTTCGTCGCGGCGGGTGACCATGTGTTAGTGACCGGTTCAGCCTATGAACCCACACAGGGTTTCTGTAATAATGTCCTCAGTAAGCTGAACGTCAGCACTACCTATTTCGATCCACTCATCGGTGCCGGTATTGCCGAATTGATCCAGCCTAATACCAAAGTCGTCTTTCTCGAATCGCCCGGCTCCATCACCATGGAAGTACACGATGTACCCGCCATCGTCCAAGCCGTGCGCCGCATCAACCCCGACATTATTGTCATGATTGATAATACCTGGGCGGCAGGTATTTTATTCAGGGCATTCGACTTTGATATTGATATCTCCATTCAGTCCGCCACCAAATATATTGTCGGGCATTCCGATGCCATGATCGGTACGGCGGTCGCTAACGAGCGCTGCCTGGCGCAACTTCGGGAACACTCTTACCTGATGGGACAAATGGTCGATGCTGACACCGCCTATGTCGCCAGCCGTGGCCTGCGTACGCTGGGCATTAGACTCAAACAGCATCAGGAAAGCAGCATTCGCATTGCAAAATGGCTGTCGGAGCAACCCGAAGTCGCGGTGGTTAACCACCCGGCCTTACCAGAGTGCAAAGGGCATGAATTCTACGTACGCGACTTTAAGGGCTGCAACGGCCTGTTCTCGTTTGTGTTGAAAGAGAAATTGAGCAAAGAGGCGCTGGCGCACTATCTGGATAACTTTGAACACTTCAGCATGGCGTACTCCTGGGGCGGCTTTGAGTCGCTGATTCTGGCGAATCAGCCGGAAGATCTGGCAGCCATCCGTCCTGCTGGCGGTGTGGATTTTACTGGCACTCTCATTCGGTTACATATTGGACTTGAAGACAGTGACGATCTGATCGACGATCTGGCCGCAGGTTTTAGCCGACTGAACGCTTAGTCTGACAAGGCGTCGGTAAGCTCACCGCAGCCAAACGACAGGAAATAAAATATAGAAAATGTGACGGCCATAAAGTCGCCACATCTTGATTTCCCCTGCGGCGCGGTGGGTAATGCGTTATGATAATCATGAGTCAACGCTTACCAAAAAACCGCGTTACCTTAACCAAAATTAAGCATTAAGCCCTGTCGCATTCTCATCACGCGGCAAGGCGTTTTTGCCCATACTGATTTTAGGGCTTGATATACACTTGATAGGCAGTAGATTTCAGGTAACACAGCGTTCCACGCCGCAGCCTGAGAGATAGTGAATATCGTCACTGGTGGGAAGTAATATGAGTGTGGTTCACGACATTATTCAGGCGCTCTGGCAGCAGGATTTTAGTGCACTGGCCGATCCCCACGTCATTTGGGTGGTGTACGGCATTCTGTTCACGACGCTATTTTTGGAAAACGGCCTGCTCCCTGCCTCTTTTTTGCCCGGCGATAGCCTGTTGCTGCTCACCGGTGCCATGATTGCCAAAGGCGTGATGAGCTTTTTCCCTACGATGATTCTGCTCACCGTCGCCGCCAGCCTCGGCTGTTGGCTCAGCTACCTGCAAGGGCGCTGGCTGAGTGATACGCGTTTGGTGAAAGGCTGGCTGTTACAGCTTCCCGCCCATTACCACCAGCGCGCCCATCACCTGTTCCACCGCCACGGCCTGATGGCGTTGCTGGTTGGCCGCTTTTTAGCGTTTATCCGCACGCTGCTGCCAACGATGGCGGGGATTTCGGGATTAAATAATACGCGCTTTCAGATTTTCAACTGGCTCAGCGGGCTGCTGTGGGTCGGGGGGATTGTCACGCTCGGCTACGCACTCAGCCACATTCCGCTGGTCAAACGCTATGAAGATCAGGTCATGACCGCGCTGATCCTGCTCCCGATTATCTTGCTGGTTAGCGGCCTGATCGGCATGGCTGTCGTGGTGTGGCGCAAAAAACGTGCGGTCGCCTAATCGGGCAACGGCACGTTTTCTTAACGTCTTCAGCTTTCCTCAGCCAGCATGTTACTGGCCTTTACTCTCGTGACTTCATCACTCGGCGTCGCACCGAAATAGCGCTTAAATTCCCGACTAAACTGCGACACGCTCTCATACCCAACGCGAGCGGCCGCGACGCCCGCTCTCAAACCATCGTTGATCATCATTACGCGTGCTTTGTGCAAACGGTAGGATTTCAGGTACTGCAACGGCGATGTGTTGGTAACGGCCTTAAAGTTATGGTGAAACGCCGAGACGCTCATGTTCACTTCAGCCGCCAGCTGTTCCACATTCAGGCTATCGGCGTAGTGGTTTTCAATACGTCGTAAAGACTTGGCTATCTGGCTGAAGTGCGTGTGTCGATTCACCAACGCCTGTAACGCCGCACCGCGCTCGCCACAGAGCATATGATAGATAATCTCGCGCACAATCGTCGGGCCCAGCACGCGGGCATCACGCGGGTTATCCATCGCATCCAGCAGCCGTTCAACGGCGCACAGAATCTCATCGGTCAGCGGCGCGCTGTTCACTCCGCATGTGCAGGAACAAGGTCGGACGGCGCTGTCGTCGTCACCAATGTCGATCAGCAAATCCTGAAGCATCTGGATATCGATACGGATCGCCATTCCCACCAGCGGGTGCTCGACGCTGGCTATCGTTTCACATTCGAACGGCAGCGGCACGGTCATCAACAGGTAGTTTTCCGGGTCATACTGGAAGGTTTTTCCGCCCAGATAGCCAATCTTTTGGCCCTGAAAAATGATGACAATCGTCGGTTCATACATCACCGGCACACGCGGATGATGCTGTTCCGTATAAAGAATTTTGACCTGCGGCACGAGCGACGGCGTAGCCCAGCTTTTGGTTGAACAGCGTATTGCTTGCTGCACGATGCGCTGCCGCACCGTCTGTTGCGGCTCTGCCTGTTTCTGAACAAGCTGCTCGCCTTGGCGTTCTGTCGACATGACTTGGCGTTCCGTCAACATGTATTGGCTCTGCGTCAAAATAGTGTTATCCCGCTACTGGTTCGCTTTTCCTGCCCGAAGCCTCTCTCCTGACAGAAGAAACAAAATGACATACCTACGAATTATTATCACCCTTTTCTCCTGTGTTTTGGAGAAATAGGCAATAACCAAACAGAAATGTGCATTGAACGTCTTACGTGGGTTGATGACAATATTGAGCATACCGCTATCTCCTCATACTACGGGAAAAGACATGAATAAAACGATTGAGCTGTTCACCTCACACCGCAGTGAACGTAGCTATCTTGATAAAGCGATTCCCGATGACGTGCTGGATGCCATTATTCAGTCTGCCCATCTGGCACCGACGTCCGTGAACTCTCAGCAGGTCTCGCTCATCGTCACCCGTGACCCGGAACGTAAAGCACGTATTGCCGAATTGGCCGGCGGCCAGCCGTGGATTGCCAAAGCGCCCGTCTTCATTACCGTAGTGCTGGACATGCATAAAACACAGGTCGGGATTGCCATGAGCGACAAACAGCAGCACGCGCATGAAAGCATAGAAAGCCTGATCGCTGGCACCACAGATGTCGGCATCGCGCTCGGCACGCTGATGGCCGCCGCACGCTCATTCGGACTGGGCATCGTCCCAATTGGCGGTATCCGTCGCGACCCACAGGCGATGATCGATTTTCTTGAACTGCCTGAACTGACGTTCCCCGTTGCAGGCGTCGCTATTGGCTATGTTGATACCCCAGCGCATCAGAAACCGCGCCTGCCGCTGAATTCCTTCCGCCATGATGAAAGCTATCATCAGGACGTTCTGCCTGCGGCGATTGAGCAATACAACCAAACGCTGGTGGCACACTGGCAGCAAACCGGCCGCGCAGACGGCGACAACTGGGGTGATAACACCGCCAGTTACTATCAGCACATCTACTTCCCGAAAGTCTTGCCCGCGATCCTCCAACAGGGCTTTAAACTGGATAAATAACTCATGCTAAATTTCACACTTCATACCCCTACCAAGATTTTGTTTGGCGAAGGCCAAATTGCTGAATTAGGCAAAGAAATTCCTGCCGATGCCCGCATCCTCATCACCTACGGCGGCGGCAGCGTGAAGCACAATGGCGTGTTGGATCAGGTTTACCGCGCCTTAGAAGGCCGCAACGTACGCGAATTTTCCGGCATTGAGCCTAACCCGACTTATGAAACACTGATGAAAGCCGTCGAGGTCGTCCGGGCAGAGAAGATTGATTTCCTGCTGGCGGTTGGCGGTGGTTCTGTGGTTGATGGCACGAAATTTATCGCGGCTGCCGCAGATTATCAGGCCGCGCAGGATCCGTGGCACATTCTGCAAACCGGTGGGGCGGAAATCGATCGCGGCGTCGCGATGGCAGCCGTGCTCACCCTGCCAGCGACGGGCTCGGAATCCAACAACGGGTCAGTCATCACCCGTAAATCGACCAACGATAAGCTCGCTTTCCGCTCACGCCACACGCAGCCCCTTTTCGCAGTGCTTGACCCGGTCGTGACGTACACCCTGCCCGCTCGCCAGATCGCAAACGGCGTGGTCGACGCCTTCGTTCACACCGTTGAGCAGTACCTGACGTATTCCGTCGATGCCAAAGTACAGGATCGTTTTGCGGAAGGTTTACTGCTGACGCTGGTTGAAGAAGGCCCGCGCGCACTGGCTGAACCGGAGAACTACAAGGTCAGAGCCAATGTAATGTGGAGCGCTACCATGGCGTTGAATGGCCTGATTGGCGCAGGCGTGCCGCAGGATTGGTCAACCCACATGCTGGGACACGAATTAACGGCGCTGCACGGTCTTGACCATGCCCAGACGCTGGCTATCGTTCTGCCTGCCATGCTAACAGCAAGAAAAGCCCAGAAGCGCGACAAACTGCTGCAATACGCCGAGCGCGTCTGGAATCTGCGTGACGGTAGCGAAGATCAGCGCATCGACAACGCGATTGCCGCCACGCGTGATTTCTTCGAGAAAATGGGCGTGCCAACCCGCATGTCTGACTATCAGTTGGATGGCAGTTCCATTCCAACGCTGGTCGCCAAACTCGGCGAACACGGCCTAACTGCGCTAGGCGAGCACCGCGACATTACGCTAGAAGAAAGCCAGAAGATTTACGAAGCGGCGCGCTAAGCCTCTCCGTCCCCATCATTCGAATGACAGGAGAAAACGCTATCGTTTAAATAACACGTATACCCTCACCTCAATGCTGTGTCTGTTAAGGGGAGCCGCTCGGCTAATACTGATCACTTAAGCCTGTTATTAGGGAAACATAGGGGGAGGTTCCCGCAGGGAGGCCTCCCCCTGTGGTCGCCCCGTGTATCTCGATGCTTAAACGATCGGCATGAGCCAATCGGCTCCCTTTATCATCAGGCAACGTATAACCGATGCATTTTTCTACTAGAATGAAATCATATGCCTGTTCCTGCTAGGGATCACGTTCCGCTATGTCCGTGATATGAACAGGCCGCCCATCCAGTTAACCCTATGATACGCTTATGGATTAACGGATATAAAAGGAGAATGAGATGACGCAACCGAAAGTTAAGCTGGCGGACGGCAATATCATGCCCCAGTTGGGCCTTGGTGTCTGGCGAGCAAGCAGTGAGGACACAGTGATCGCCGTGACTGAAGCCTTGTCCATCGGTTATCGGGCGATCGATACCGCCGCAATCTATAAGAACGAAGAAGCCGTCGGTCAGGCACTGAGTTCCGCGAATCTGCCGCGTGAAGAAGTATTCATCACCACCAAGCTCTGGAATGGCGATCACACCGATCCCCAAAAGGCGCTGGAAGAGAGTCTGAGAAAACTTCGGTTAGATTACATCGATCTCTACCTGATTCACTGGCCGCTCCCGCAACAGAACACCTTCGTGGATGCCTGGCGCGGGCTCATCAAACTCCAGGAACAAGGTCTGGCGAAAAGTATCGGCGTCAGTAATTTCCATATTCACCACTTACAGCGGTTAAAAGAAGAAACGGGCGTCTTGCCGGTTATCGATCAGGTGGAGTTACATCCTCTGCTCCAGCAAAGGCAACTTCATTCCTGGAACGCCACACACCATATCCAGACAGAATCCTGGAGCCCGCTGGCGCAGGGTGGCGAAGGCGTCTTTGACCACCCTATTATCCGTAAACTGGCAAGCAAATACGGAAAAACGCCAGCACAGATCGTGATCCGCTGGCATCTGGACA
Organism: Pectobacterium actinidiae; assembly: GCF_000803315.1. Lineage (NCBI taxonomy): Bacteria > Pseudomonadati > Pseudomonadota > Gammaproteobacteria > Enterobacterales > Pectobacteriaceae > Pectobacterium > Pectobacterium actinidiae. The sequence goes on along the minus strand of NZ_JRMH01000001.1, from coordinate 120,720 downwards.
GCGGGCTGGTGGTGATTCCTAAATCGGTGACGCCTGCACGCATCAAGGAAAACTTCGAGGTGTTTGATTTCCGTCTGGATAAAGACGAACTGGGGGAAATTGCCAAGCTGGACAGCGGGAAGCGTCTGGGCTCGGACCCTGACGAACCCAGAAACGACTAAGCCGCCGTCGATGCCAGCATTCACCGTGCTGGCATTTTTCTGCTAATCGGCAAACTGAATCTCATACACATCGCTACGGCAATGTGCCTCACTGTATTCCAGCAGTTCACCCCGCTCGTTATAAACATGCAGTTGGCAATACAGCGCAGGTGACGCCACCGCAATACCAAGAAGTTCAGCAACCTCTTCCGCACAGGCAATCGCTTTGAAACGATAGCGTTTTTTGTCCGGCGTGATGCCACGCGTCACCCAATATTGATAGAGAGACTGCTCAAGCGCTTCCGGGTCGGGCAGGAATTTTTGCGGTATCCAGGTCGTTTCCAGCGAAACCGGCTCACCATTGCTGAGCCGGACGCGCCGCAGATAAGTGACGGCCTCGCCTTCCGGCAGAGACATTTTTGCGGCGATGGCAGCAGGCGGCACCTGTATTGCCTTTTCTAACCAGAGGCTGCCAGCGACGCCGCCTTGTTTCAATATCAGCGCGGTGAACCCTTCATCATCAGCGCTCAACGCGTAGTTAAGCCGCTGAGCCACTCGGGTTCCCACTCCCTGCTGGCGCACAATCAGCCCTTTTTCTTCCAGCAGAGACAGGGAACGGGAAACCGTTACGCGCGACAATCCCAACTGCTGCGCAATCAGTCTTTCGGCGGGTAAAAACTGGCCAAATAACGTCTTACGGCGGCCGATTTCTGATTCAAGCAACGACGCGAGCTGCATATAGCGAGGCGCCGACGGCGCTCCAGCCAGTTGATCCCTGACCCAAAGCAGTAATTCCCGCATAGTGCAGCCCTTTTAGTGACGCAGCGTTATGGCTGCGTACAGGTTAAAACAGAAAGTGAACCTGATTTCATCGCGAAACGAAACGCTCTGACGCTAACATTGTTGTAATAAAAAATGTTCTTTTAGCACCAATCAGACCCGAAACTGTACGCGATGCAAAACACCATTCACTCTCAATTAATAGCAACATCAATCTATAAGGTATCGTCCGCACGCCTTCGCATCTTTAATTTTGGTTTGTCTGAATAGAGGCGGATCACATTAAGAAACAGATAAGCATCGCCGTCACATTTGTCACGGCGAGGGTAACGCGGAGAAGCTGTCTATGGGGTGATTTACATCGCAGACTGTACGATAAGCTGCCCCGTCGAGCCACGATCGGCCAGTTCCAGCGTCTGGCTGTAATACAGGAAGGGGAACGCCATTGAGGAAGGCTGCGTGAAATAAACCAGCAGCTCGACATCGTTATCCACCCACACCGTATCTTTCCAGCCGCTGTCTTCCACCACCGGAGGGCCACCATTCGCGCTGCGAACCAGGAATTTGACGCCCTGAATATGGAAAGCCTGCGGCGTGTCCGCATGGATTATCCAGCGCTCACAGCGGCCAAGCTGGGTTTGCACATCGGCGCGCGTCATGTCCCACATCGCGCCGTTGATACCGGGCAGACTGTCACCCAGACGGAACTCGCGCGTGCGGCTGATGCTGCCTTCAATGATGTTGTCGGCCAGCAAACGCATAGGCAAGTTGTCCGTGACTAATGGCAACAGACCCGTCGGTTTCAGCGTGAGTATTTGAGTCGAAATCAGGATGCTGGAAGGCTCAAACAATCCGCGCAGACGATCCATAATCCCGGCCGACTCGCCTGCCGCCAACGTAACCTCTTCGCCTTGCGACATGTCGATCAGGATTTCGCGCCGTTCGCCGGGCGCAAGAGAAAGCTGGTTCACCGCCATTGGCGCGGGTAATAGCCCTTGATCGCTGGCGATCACATGCATCGCCCGGCCATCGCTCAGCCGCATCACATAACGCCGGGAGTTCGACGCATTCAGCAATCTCAGGCGAACCCAGCCACGGGAGACTTCAACAAACGGATTTTGCACACCGTTAACGAGCAGCGAGTCCCCCACAAACCCGCCGTTAGAAGGTGGGTTATAGAGAGGGACACCAAAGTTATCCAGTCGTTTATCCTGAATAATCAATGGGAAATCATCAACACCGTAGTGATTGGGAAGCGGCAGGGATTTACTGGCACGGTCTTCTACCAGCCATAGTCCAGCCAGCCCGTTATAGATATGTGGAGCCATGCGATTCGGTGTATTCGCATGATACCAGCAGGTCGCCGCAGGCTGACGAACGGGTAACACTGGCGACCAATCGGTTCCCGGAGAGATGATGCGAGCCGCGCCGCCCATCAGCGGCCCCGGCACCTGCAACCCGCCGATCGTCATCGCGACAGGTTCATTCAGGCGGTTACTGTAAATCAGCTTAACATCGTCGCCGTCATACACTCGCACCGTCGGCCCTAAATAACGGCCGTTGATTCCCCAAATGGAGGTCTTGCGGTCACCGGAGAATGCCCAATGGGCACGCTGCATCGTCAGAAAAAGCGGCTGGCCTCGGCGCGACTCCAGTAATGGCGGTATCGGCAATGCGGCGGGACTCCCACTGGCTTTCGCTGCCAGCGGCGTCATACCCGCACATAACGCAAGACCCGATGCCTGAATAAACTGACGTCGGCTGAGTGACATAATGACTCCGTAAATCCATTAACCGTAAGCAAAGTTTAACTTCCGATTAGGCATTCGGAAGAAATAGTCGCGTAACCCGAGGGGAAACTTATTTTTTGTCTGCTGCTTCGCGTGCCGCCACTTCCGCATCCAGCTCCGCAATCTTGGCAGCCATCACATCATGGCAATGCGTCGCCAGTTCGCGAACCTGCTCTTTGGTATATGCGCGGGTATCAATAGGCGGCAGCATTTCGACGATAACGAGGCCATTATTCCAGCGGTTCAATTTCACCTTGTTGCTGGTCGTAGAAACGCAAATCGGCACAATCGGCACTTCTGCGCTAATCGCAGCATGAAAGGCACCGGTTTTGAAAGGTAGCAGACCACGTCCACGGCTGCGTGTCCCTTCGGGGAACATCCAGATAGACGTATTGCGCTCTTTAATATGCTTCACGACCTGAGCAATGGTGCCATGCGCTTTAGCGCGGTTTTCACGGTCAATCAGCAAGTTACCCGTCAGCCAATAAAGTGGCCCGAAGAACGGGATCCACAGCAGGCTTTTCTTGCCCACGGTAACGGTACGAGGTTGAACTGCGCTGGATACCGTGACCATATCGTAGTTGTTCTGATGATTCGCGATATAGATGCAGTTGCCGTAATGCGCCGCTTCTTCCGGTATCCGCATTTCCACTTTCAGGCCAAACACGACGGACAAGCGACCAAAAAGATGGCCGAAGGTCGCTACATGGCGGGGATTTCGAGGGCTGAACAGGCAGTAAAACAAGCCAAAAATACAGATCAAAATCGAAAATATAACGACAATAAAAAAACGCAAAATGGATAACATAGCAACCTCATGAGCCGACAGCCGCCGCTAGTATAGCGATTTCGTGCTAAAACACACGGTGATTCAATGTACGACGGGATGGCAACCGGAAACTAAAGAAAGGCGGTATGACACCGCCTTTCTCAACATGCATAGGGCAATACGGAGGCGTTATTCTTCGCTGCTGCCGGTGCTAATTTGCTGCGGTGCATCCACCTCAATCCGGTCGATACGCTGTAGCCCACGCAGCAACGTACCTTTCCGCCCGCGCTCGCCCTGATACTTCTGAAGCTCGTTCGGGCGCAGCACCAGCTTACGCTTACCGAAGTAGAGCGTGACTGAAGCCTGTGGCGGTAGCAGATACAACCAGGTCAGACGGTCTTTTCCTTCCGCAAAATCAGCCGAAGAGATGGACACAATCTTATTGCCCTTGCCTTTCGACAGCTGTGGCAGATCGGAAACCGGGAACAACAGCATTCTGCCTGCGGCGGTGATCGCCATCAGCAGGTTATCGTCGCCTTTGATCTCGATCGGTGCCAGCGCCTTCGCATTATCCGGCAGCGTAATCATCGCTTTACCCGCGCGGTTACGCGCGACCAGATCGTTGAAGGTACAGACGAAGCCGTAGCCCGCATCAGACGCCATCAGCAACAGCTGATCGTCCGCAGCCATCAGCACCTGTTCAATCGTCGCGCCCGGCGGCGGCGTAAGTTTGCCCGTCAGCGGCTCACCCTGACCGCGTGCGGAAGGCAGCGTGATCGGATCCAGCGCGTAGCTGCGGCCGGTGGAGTCAATGAACACCACAGGCTGATTGCTCTTGCCTTTCGCGGCGGCGCGGAAGCTATCGCCTGCTTTGTAGCTCAGTCCGGCAGGATCGATGTCATGCCCTTTCGCGCTACGTACCCAGCCCATTTCTGACAGCACAATCGTAACCGGTTCGGACGGCACAAAGTCGTGCTCGCTCATCGCTTTCGCTTCGCCACGTTCATGCAGCGGAGAGCGACGATCGTCACCATAGGTCTGCGCATCAGACTGAATTTCTTTCTTAATCAGATTGCTGAGCTTACGATCGGATGCCAGCAGCGCTTGAAGCTGATCGCGCTCTTTTGCCAGATCGTCCTGCTCACCACGGATTTTCATCTCTTCCAGCTTGGCCAAATGACGTAATTTCAGCTCCAGGATCGCTTCGGCCTGTGTTTCACTCAGGCTGAACTGGCGCATCAGAACGGGCTTCGGCTCATCTTCCGTGCGGATGATATGAATCACTTCATCGATATTCAGGAACGCAATCAGCAAGCCTTCAAGGATATGCAGGCGCTTGAGCACTTTTTCCAGACGGTAGTTCAGACGGCGGCACACGGTATCGCGGCGGAACACCAGCCATTCGCTCAGGATCTCGACCAGCCCTTTCACGCCAGGGCGACCATCCAGACCGATCATGTTCATGTTAACGCGATAGCTCTTTTCCAGATCGGTTGTGGCAAACAGGTGGTTCATCACCTGATCCATATCGATACGGTTCGAGCGCGGCACCAGCACCAAACGGGTTGGGTTCTCGTGATCGGATTCATCACGTAAGTCTTCCACCATCGGCAGCTTTTTGGCACGCATCTGGCTGGCAATCTGCTCCAGCACTTTGGCACCGGAAACCTGATGCGGCAGCGCGGTAATCACGACATCACCGTCTTCTTTCTTCCAGACCGCACGCATCCGCACTGAACCGCGCCCATTCTGATAGAGTTTGCGCACTTCATCGCGCGGCGTGATGATTTCGGCTTCCGTCGGGAAATCCGGCCCTTGAACATGCTGCAATAACTCGTCCAGCGAGGCCTTTGGATTTTCCAGCAGCATTACCGCAGCAGCAGCGACTTCACGCACGTTGTGCGGCGGAATATCCGTTGCCATCCCGACGGCGATCCCGGTGGTACCGTTCAGGAGAATATTAGGCAGACGCGCAGGCAGCATCTTCGGCTCTTGCATCGTGCCGTCAAAATTCGGGGTGTAATCGACGGTGCCCTGCCCTAACTCCGACAGCAGGATTTCAGCGTATTTGGACAGCCGCGATTCGGTATAACGCATGGCGGCGAAGGATTTCGGATCGTCCGGCGCGCCCCAGTTCCCCTGACCATCCACCAGCGGATAGCGGTAAGAGAACGGCTGCGCCATCAGTACCATCGCTTCATAGCAGGCGCTGTCGCCGTGCGGATGGTATTTACCCAACACGTCACCCACGGTACGGGCAGATTTTTTAAACTTGGCGCTGGCATTCAGCCCCAGCTCGGACATCGCATAGACAATGCGACGCTGCACGGGCTTCAGGCCATCGCCAATGAACGGCAATGCCCTGTCCATGATGACGTACATGGAATAATTTAGGTATGCATTTTCGGTAAACGTGCGCAGCGCAAGGCTTTCTGCGCCGTCATGAGTCATCTCACTCATTTATCTCACTTCCCTCACATCGCGGCGCGATGGTTACGCTTTCCGGCACGCCATAGCGGCGGTATGTTTGGCGGGAATAGTACCTTATCTGATGAGGTGATGTCACAGAGAACAATCTCACAGAGAACCGCGCTGCGGCTCCACATTCGTTATGGCCGATGTGAATCCGACGATTGCCAGAGAAGGTGGCTAGCGGTAGCGGTGAACGCTCGGATGATCTGCGGTAATCGTTTCGCCATATACGGATATTGACGATTGATCGGGGCGCAGCATGGGTTTCCCCTTCAGACCCAGCAGAATACGCTCAACGGCGGCACCAAAAGATGCACCTTCAAACCAGAATGCCTCATGGATAAAACTCATCCCGTAACAAGCGCCCTCGCAGTCCATCAGCAAAGCCGCGTGTGAATGATGGGTCTCGCCGATCAGAATCAGCGTCGTATTCAGAATACCTTGCCACTCGAGCAGCGTGTCATCTTCCTGCAAATCCTCACTGCCGCCAAAAATAATGTCACCGCTGGCGCACTCTTTTCCTGCACCGCTCAGCCCAACCGTTAGCCCGCCGAACGCATGCAGGATGGCAGCAGCCGGATGGTTCTCCGGCACAAACGGCGGGATTGGTTGCTCGCCGGCACGTGGCAAGCCTGCCGCCTGAAACAGTGGAAGAACAGATTCGGGTATTTCAATCGGCATCGTGAGTCATCTCGCGGTGGCAGTGAAGGAAGACGTCAGCGTGTATTTCGCCGTCGCTGGCGGATACGCGTATTGTATCAACCATCAAAACAGCGCACGGCTAGCGATACGGCTATTCACCCTTTCCATAAATGCCAATCACGTGACGAGCATGAAACGTCACACTCTGGCCGCACTGCACGCAATCACTTCCCTTCGGGTCATTATCTAAAACACCTTCGTAAAGCGTCTCGTGCTTTTTCGTCACGTTGACCCACATTCTTTCCACCGATAGATCATCAGCGCCAGCGGTCTCTTCCATACGGAAGATCAATTTAACAAAATCGCCAGGCACCAATGACTCACGTACTGCTTTGTCCGGGATCCAGAATGAATCTGGGTGCTCGCGGTTAAGCGCTTCGCCATCGTCCAGCTCGTAGTGATCGGTTTCATAAGTCGGCAGTTTCATTACACCTCATTGATACATAACGTATACGCGGTCACTTCATCATTAATAGAGAACATACCGTTTCATTAAGAATTATTCATCTTCATTGCAACAACAAATGATAATGCTTAGCATGTTGATAATAATTATCATTTCCACATGATAATTAATGTTATACGTCGTTTTGCATTTCCTTTGCAGACGTTAGCTACCAGCACGCCATATTTCCCCCAACGCCGCTGGCCAGAACAACCTTATAGCAGAGTATCATTATGTTAATTAACAAGAATTTAAATAAAATTCTTCTCACCGGCATCTTGACTGGCGTCGCACTGAACAGCATGGCAGCGGATAGCACCACGAGCAACAACACACTCAGCGAGAAGAATCCAGACACGTCGGCGGCAAAAACGGGACAGACCGACGATGTGATGATCGTTAATGCACCCAAAATCGAGAAAAAAGCGGGTTCGAGTACGACGCTAACTGCCGCAGATATGCAAAAAGAAGGCGGCAATAATTTTGGCACCATCATGCGTTATCAACCTCTGGTGAGCGCAACGGGTTCCAGCGGTGGCAGTAATACAGGGAAAAGCGGCTTCGACCGCGGCGGTTACACGGGCTACAACATTCGCGGCATTGAAAGCAACCGTGTGGCGATCGATACCGATGGTATCGCCCTGCCCAATGCCACAGGCCGTAGCTACGCCAGCCGTGCCGGATTCAATACGTTCGGTATGGGGCGCGACTATATCGATCCTTACGTGTACAGCAGCGTCGATATTGAGTCAGGCGTCACCTCCGCCGAGAATACGATCAACGCACTCGGAGGCAGCGTCTCCTTTCGACCAAAATCTGCTGATGATTATCTGAAAGCGGGCAAGCAGGATTACTTCGGTTTCCAGAGTGACTACGATTCCGCCAACCATGGTTGGCATAACGGCATCACCGCCGCAGGCGGTGATGCCGAGCTACGCGGCGTTGTCGTACTCAGCCGCCGTGACGGCCAGCAAACGCGTAATAACAGCGACGAGGTAGCCGCTTACCCCGCCAACTGGCACTCTAACGCCATTTTGGCATCCGGTATTTGGCAGGCCAATGACGAGCATCAGCTCACCGGTACGCTGGATTATTACCATAAAACCAATCATACCCATTATGACTACTGGGGTAGTCTGCCAAACGACAACAACACCATTTACGGCACGGCGCAACAGAGCAGCGAGACACGCCGCTGGACCGCCAGCCTGAAAGATCGCTGGACGCCCGTCAACAACACGCTGGTCGATCTGGTTGATAGCCGCATTTACTTCCAAAACAGCGAATCACACGACAACACCTGGCTACCAGCAACCACCGGGATGGCGGCGGCAGATAGCCATCGGGTCTATTCTGACTACAACGTCACCACCTACGGCTTTGATACGCATATGGTGAAAAACTGGGATCGCCACGAATTCAGTTGGGGTCTAAACGCCAGCCAAAGCAAAACAGAACGCCCGTTCAGGCAATCGCCTAACCAGACCGGCGCCAATAACATCATGCAGCCTGAAGCCGATAGCGATAGCTATACCGTGGGGGGCTTCGTACAGGATACGATGACGTGGGATCTGGCGGGGCACGCTTTCTCGGTTGTTCCTGCCGTGCGTGCTATTCATCAGCGCACCAAACCGACCAATACGGTTCGCCTGAGCGGTGACGGCAGTGTCATCAGTGAATCTGATGTCAACAAACTGTACGGCAAAGCCAACAGTGATACGCAAGTCCTGCCTTCTCTGAGCTTCCTCTATGACATCACTCCGACGCTGACAACCTATGTGCAGTACCGTCGCGGCGCGCAGTTCCCGGATGCCAGCCAGCTTTATGGCAGCACCAACCTCGACGCCAACTATGCCGGACCGTTCCAGTATGCCTTTATCGGCAATAGCGACCTCAAAACGGAAACCAGCAACAACGTAGAGTGGGGCTTAAAAGGTGAAGCGACGGAGGGAATCACGTTCCGCACCGCGCTGTTCTACAACACGTATAAGAATTTTATCGCCAACACTCGCTACCGTCGTAGCGCTAACCCGGATAAATTTACCAATGTTCCAAGTAACATCAGTACGATATATCAGGCGGAAAACCGCGATAAAGCGTATATCTACGGCGGTGAAGTCAGCAGCAAAATACAGCTAGGCACCTGGTTCCCGGCCGTTGATGGACTCAGCACCACGCTGGCGTTTGGCTACACCAAAGGCCAATCGCAATCTCGTTACCTTGGTGACCGCTATGTCGACCTCGACAGCGTTGCCCCGATGAAAGCCGTGGTAGGTATCGCCTATGACGATCCTTCCCAACGCTACGGTGCCGCCCTGACCTCCACCTTCCAAAAAGGGAAACAGGCGAAGGATACCAGCCGTGAAAGCTATACCAATGCGGGTAATGCGATTGCCGCGTCTAACACAGAGTACATGCGGATCCCCGGCTATGGCATGGTTGACCTGACGGCTTACTATCGCATCAGCAAGAACGTGAAAGTCAACGGTGGCGTATATAACCTGACTGACCGTAAATATTGGGATTACCTCAGCAGCCGCCAGATTGAAACCAACGATCGGCAGGGGCAGTATGACCGCGCACTCTCCGTGCAGCCTGGCCGCTCCTTCCAACTGGGTGTGAATGTGGACTTCTAATCCGCATCACTCGCGATGATGTCGTTAAGGCGAAGCAGTTAAAGGCGATGTGCAATTCAGACATCGCCACCGCAATCAGGCAAGAACACACACCACGGTTTTCTTGCCTTTTTATTTTCCTCCACACGTTTATCCCACCGCATTACGTTTAATTACACCAACATCGTTATTTTCACAGCATTAAATAATGATATGCCGATAAGCATGTCTGACTGAACTCACGTTATAACGTGATCGCGATCTCAATTAATATTCATTCAGCGCTATGTTTTAATTTTGTCCTATTCAGCGGACAGCATTTAGTATTGTCGCTATTCACTATCACGACTAAATTAAACACTACAGAATCATTTTAAAATAAATCAACAGTGAAAATAAAACAGGAAATTATTTAGAAAAAATTATCAATTCGATAAGCATCAGAAAATCTAAAAACTCATGAGGGTAATATGATGCAGCCACTCACCTCCCGTCAGAACCGTTTATTGAAATATCTGTTACAACACCAGGGATATGTAACGGTTAAAGATATTGCACATTACCTGGATGTGTCTGAGAAAACCGTCTATCGCGATATGCAATTTGTTGAAGCCTTCCTTTCTGTCTGGAATATTTATCCAGACAAAAAGGTCGGTGCGGGAATCATGTTAACCACGGATGACGAACGGCACCTCACGCTGCTGGAACAGCAAATTGTCGTGGATGACGGAGATACCGATGCTCTGATCAATAATGCTCGCCGTGTCAAAATCGCCTCACAGTTGTTAAGCGATACGCCTCATGAAACATCCATCAGCAAGCTGTCTGAGCGCTATTTTATCAGCAGCGCCTCTATCGTTAACGATCTGAAAATCATCGAAAGCTGGCTACATCCCCTTGGGCTGTCGCTGGTGCGCAGCCAGAGCGGCACACATATTGAAGGCAGTGAGAATCAGGTGCGGCAGGCAATGGCATCACTCATCAATGATGTCATGCACCATAAAGAACCTGGCCCGCTTAACCACTCTCGTCTCGACCCCGGCAGCTATAAGGCGCTGATTAACTATTTCGGCGAAAAAGACGTCTCCTTCGTCGAATCACTGTTACAGGACATGGAGCAGCAGCTTTCTTATCCGCTCGGTGAGCCTTATTACATCAATATTTTCACGCATACCTTAATTATGATGCACCGTATTGCGCAGGGAAAAGCGCTAATCATGGCGGAAGAATCGGTTCATCAGCAGGTGGATAATCGCATATTCTCTATCGCTAAAAATATGGTTACCCAAATAGAGCAACGCGTCGAGAGTACGCTACCCTCTGATGAAGTCTGGTTTATTTACCAATATATTATTTCCTCCGGCATTGTGATGGAGGAACGTGCGGATAACCAATTGCTTCGCTACCCATTCTCTAACGGTGAATCACGTAAAATCACGCGGACATTGACGCAAATATTTTCTGATTTAATCCATATTGACCTGCGCACAGATAAGTTATTACAAGAGGGACTACTTATTCATATCAAGCCGTTGCTTAACCGACTAAAGTATCAAATACACATTCGCAATCCGTTATTAGACGATATCAAAAGCGAATTTATCGATATTTATGAAATGACTCAGCAAGCTATGAATGAAGTCTGTCAGCAATTTCAATTAAAACCCGTCGCTGAGGATGAAGTTGGCTATCTGACCATTCATTTCCAAGCTGCACTGGAACGCCAAATTGCGCATAAACGTATTCTGGTCGTGTGTTCCAGCGGCGTGGGAACTTCGCACCTGCTAAAAAACCGTATTCTGCGCGCATTTCCTGACTGGATTATTGTTGGCGTTATTTCTGCCAGTAATATGCAGATGTTTTGCCAACAGGAAGATATTGAGCTGATTATTTCCACAATTCATCTGGAAGAACAACACATTCCTGTCGTCTATGTTTCCGCCTTTTTTAATGATGATGACATTAAGCGCGTTACCGAAAAAGTTATCGCTAATCAACTGCATCAGGCCGTACCCCACTGATTATCGGCCGAACGTTAATTTTTCAAATTTATAGATGAGGTGTGTTCAATGGATATCAATAAAATACTGAATGCCAATCGCGTAAAGTTAAACATGTCCGCAACCAATAAAGATGAAGTCATTAATGAATTAACCGAACTGCTGTATGCCGACGGCGCCATTACCAATAAGCAGGATTTTATTCACGATGTCTGGTTACGCGAGGCCGAAGGTTCGACCGGTTTTGAAAACCACATTGCGATCCCCCATGGGAAATCCTCCGCCGTAAAACAGACTACGCTCGCGATTGGCCGCACCCGTCAGGATATTCCCTGGGAAACCCTCGACGGCAGCCAGGTTCGCTGCATTATTCTCTTTGCCGTGCGTCTGGAAGATCAGAACACGACACACATTCGCCTGCTGTCTCAGGTTGCCAGCGCGCTGGCCGATGATGAGGTGATTACTCAACTGTTGGACGAATCCGATCCCCATAAAATTATTCGGCTGTTTAGTCAGTATGCAGAAACAGCACCTGTCACTCCGACATAAGACGAGGCTCAAAATGAATATTGTTTGTGTTGCCGCCTGCACGGCAGGTATCGCGCATACCTATATCGCACGCGAGAAACTCATTAAAGGCGCCAATGCGCTGAATTACGCCATTAAAGTCGAAACCCAAGGCACCATTGGTACAGAGAATGAATTAACGCCCGATGAAATTGCCGCGGCTGATGTCGTTATTCTGGCTATCGATATCAAAATAACAGGCGAAGAACGGTTTAAAGGTAAGCCTATTGTTCGGGTAAAAACGGAGGTCGTTATTAAATCTCCCATCAAGTTTCTGGAAAAAGTCGCTAGTTCTTTAGCGGGTGCCTGAATATATCCATTTCGGGGTAATCATTATGAACACCAGAAAAATAACTGTTGGACAGGAAATAAAACGGCATCTCCTTACCGGTATTTCCTGGATGATCCCGCTGATTGTCGCCGCCGGGATCTGCATTGCACTCGGTCAGGTCATCGGTGGCCCGGATGTGGGTAAGCAAACTGGCAGCATCGCGTGGATGCTTAATCAGATCGGCGGCTGGGGAATGGGGCTGATTGTTCCGCTCATCAGCGCCGCCATCGCCTATTCCATTGCTGACCGACCTGGCTTCGCTCCCGGTTTGATTGTGGGCTTTATCTGCGGCCAGATTCAAACCGGCTTTATCGGCGGTATTCTCGGCGGCTTTTTAGTCGGCTACACCGTGCTACTGCTGCGTCGCTACATCAAACTGCCCACCTCGATGCAGGGGCTGATGCCGGTCATGATCCTGCCGCTGCTCAGCACCATTATCGCCGGGCTGCTGATGATGACGTTTATCGGCCAGCCTATCGTCTGGCTGCAAAAAGCGCTGATTCATCTGCTGGAATCCATGCAGGGCGGTTCGAAATTCCTGATGGGCGCGATTTTGGGGGCGATGGCAACCTTCGATTTCGGCGGACCAGTGAACAAAACGATGTCGCTCTTCGCGGACGGCATGCTGGTCGATGGCATTTACGGGCCGGAAGCCGTCAAATTTGTCGGTTCAATGATTCCGCCCTTCGGCATCACGCTTTCCTTCCTACTGACGCGCTACAAGTACACTCGCGCAGAAAAAGAGGCGCTGAAAGCCGCCTTCCCGATGGGGATCTGCATGATTACCGAAGGTGTCATCCCCATCGCCGCACGCGATTTGTTCAGAGTCGTTGCCAGCTGTGTCGTCGCCTCCGCCATTGCAGGTGGGCTCATCATGGTCTGGGGTGTGGAAGCCCCCGTACCACACGGCGGTATGTTTGTGGTTCCGCTGTTTACCAAGCCGCTGATGTTCTGTCTGGCGCTCGGTATCGGCACCGTCATCTGCGGTGTGATGCTGTCGCTGATTAAGAAACGCGTCACGCAGGCAGATGAAGAGTTCGACGACGTTGACGACAGCAGCGTGCGTGACGAAGACATTAAATTCACTCTCGAATAACAGGAGCTGCCATGTATGCCGCCATGAAAAACCTCATTGATGACGCGTATCAACAGCAGTATGCCGTGCTCGCCATCAACTGTTTCAATCTGGAGACTGCCCGTGCGGCCATTGCCGCCGCCGAGCAACAGCGTGCGCCGCTGATTCTGAATGTGTATCAGGGTCACTCCACACACTTTCCACCGCATCTCGCGGTGCCGCTGGTAAAAGCGCTGGCCGAACAGGCAACCGTTCCAGTGGCGCTCAGTCTGGATCACGGTACGGCATTTAGCCTGATTGGGCAGGCGTTCCGTGCTGGTTTTACTGGGTTGATGATCGATGCCTCCAGTCACCCACTGACGGAAAACATCCAGCGCACGCAACAGGTAGTAACCATCGCTGCGACCGCAGGCGTCTGCGTAGAAGGCGAGCTTGGGCATATCGCCGATGCGCCCGTCTACGACATTGAGGATGCGGCGGTGAAAATGACACAGGTGGAAGACGTCATGCCCTTTATCCGCCAAACCGGCATCGACCTGCTTGCCGTGTCGGTCGGCACCGCCCACGGCCTTTATCCTGCTGGAGTAACGCCACAGATTGATTTTGAACGCCTGGAAGCATTGCATCGCGAATCGACCGTGCCACTGGCGCTCCACGGCGGTAGCGGTACCAAAGCCGACGACATTCGTCGCGTCAGCCGTCACGGCGTCGCCAAAATCAACGTCGGCGCGGCCGTCTTTGAAGCAGGAAAAACCGCGTTGCAGCAGGCGCTGCATCAACATCCAACAACAGAGCTGTCCGACCTGCTGGCGACGATGGAGTCCGCCTGCCGCGATGTGGTTGCCGATTATCTCAGTTGGTCAGGTTCAGCCAACAAAGCCTGACCGTTCGCCATTTACCGACTTTCACCATCAGTGGTCAGCCACTGGTACAGGAACGCTTTGCCCTTTATCCGACACAGGAGAGACATAACATGTTGATTTCAATGACCGATATACTTAAACCTACACGTGAACACCGCTTCGCTATCGGGGCATTTAATGTGGCCGACAGCTGCTTTATCCGCGCCGTGGTGGAAGAAGCCGAAGCAACGAATACCCCAGCGATTATCTCTATCCACCCGAGCGAGCTGGAGTTCGTGACCGATGAGTTCTTCGCCTATGTGCGAGAAAGGACACTGCGCAGTCCGGTGCCGTTTGTCATCCACCTCGATCATGGCGCGTCGATCGCACACGTTCTGCGCGCTATTCAGTGCGGGTTTACCTCTGTGATGATCGATGGATCGCTATTGCCTTATGAGGAAAACGTGGCGCTCACCACCGAAGTGGTAAAACTGGCGCATGCCGTAGGCGTTTCCGTCGAGGGGGAATTAGGCACGATTGGTGATACCGGCACCACGATAGAAGGCGGCGTCAGCAAAGTGATCTACACCGATCCTGAACAGGCGGAGGATTTCGTCAACCGGACGGGCGTTGATACGCTAGCCGTCGCCATTGGCACCGCGCACGGCATCTATCCGAAAGACCTGAAGCCAGAGCTGCAAATGCATATCCTGCGGGATATCTCGCAGCGGGTTTCTATCCCGCTCGTCCTGCACGGTGGTTCAGCAAACCCGGACGCTGAAATTGCCGAAGCGGTGACGCTGGGCGTAGGCAAAATCAATATCTCCAGCGATATGAAGTTCGCCTATTTCCAGAAAGCGCGGGAAATTCTCAGTCGTGAAACCTGGTGGGATCCGAATGCTATCTACCCAGAACCGATCAACGCGGCAAAAGAAGTCATTCGCTACAAAATGGCGCTCTTCGGTTCAACAGGAAAAGCCGCTTTATATTGATACCCAATGCGTCAGGTTGGTATGTTCACGAAACCAATCTGGCGCTTCACGATAAAAACAACATATTAATAATGCTAATTAATTTTATTAACCTAATTCTGAAAATCAAGCTCCCCTTCTTTTTAACCCTGTCTATACTTTAATTATTTTAATCAAAAGGCTTTCCAGTGTCATTCACTAACGACATGAAATAGTAGACAAAAAAGGGGATTTTATGAGCGCAACAGCTGAACTTTACGAATCAAAGAAGATTTCATGGGGCAGTATCATCGCTGGCGTTGTCACCGTATTAGCCGTTTCTTTACTGCTTTCCACATTGGGTACCAGTCTTGGCCTGGCCATTGTCGATCCCTTATCGGATGAACCCGTCAGCGGCGTTGGCACCACCGTTCTGGTGTGGTCATCGTTATCCATTATCATCAGTCTGGCTGCTGGCGCCTTCATTGCGGGGAGGCTAGCCGCGATTGATGGCATCATTCACGGTTTTCTGGTGTGGGCGACCACGTTACTCGTTGCCGCCGTTCTAGGCGGAATGCTGATTGGCGGAACGCTGAAAGCAACAGGGAATGCATTAGGCTCCGTGGCTTCCGCGACTGGCAGCGCCCTATCCGGCGCAGGCTCTGCCGTGGGGGGCGGACTTCAGGGGTTAGGCAATCTTGGCTCGCAGGCATTCGATAGCATTGAGCTAGACTCGTCATTACAGCCGGAAGAAATCACTCAGGAAGTCTCCGACGCTCTGCGAAAAAGCGATATAGACTCCCTGCACCCGGACTATGTGAAACGTCAGTTGGAGGCCGCGAAAAAAGACATTAGCGCCGCAGTCAAGGCCATCGCCGTTAACGGTGAAGACAGTGAAAAAGTGATTCAGGACTTACTTGCTAAACTGAAAAAACGTGGCGAAGCACTAACTCAGGATGTCGATCGTGACAGTTTGACCAAAACACTGGCAGATAACACCAGCCTGTCACAAGAAGAGGTGAATAAAACGGTCGATAATCTGATTGCCGCGAAAAACAAAACCGCTGAGTTAGTGAATACCCGTTTGCAGGATGTAGAAGCCAGTATCGAGCAGGCCAAACAACAGTATGAAGTGTTGAAACAGAAAGCACGTGAACAAGCCGCCGAAGCCGCTGCCGCGGGTGCGAAAGCCGCGCTGTGGTCCTTCTTTGCATTGTTAATTGGTGCCATCATCAGCTTGTTCTCTGGCCTGTGGGGCGTGAAAACCAGCGCACGCTATCGCCACACGGCACAGGTATAAGGATGAACACTGCGTGATATTGTTCGCCACAAGGCAATAAAAAACGGCCACGAAGATAACTTCGTGGCCGTTTTATCTGCATAAACCCAAGCGTTAGACCTCGATTTCCGCCTTGTCGCCCTTCTCTTGCAGCCAGTTGCGGCGATCTTCCGAGCGTTTCTTCGCCAACAGCATGTCCATCATCGCCATCGTCTGATCCATATCCTCTTCGTTGATGGTCAACTGCACCAGACGGCGAGTATTCGGATCCAGCGTGGTTTCGCGCAGCTGTAGTGGGTTCATTTCACCCAGACCTTTAAAACGCTGCACGTTAGGCTTGCCTTTCTTACGCTTGAGCTGCTCCAGCACGCCCGCTTTTTCCTCTTCATCCAGCGCGTAATAAACTTCTTTGCCTAGATCGATGCGGTATAGCGGCGGCATGGCGACATAAACGTGCCCGCCCTGCACCAGTGCACGGAAATGGCGGACAAACAGCGCGCACAGCAGCGTCGCAATATGCAAACCATCGGAGTCCGCATCCGCCAGAATACAGATCTTGCCGTAACGCAGTTGGCTAAGATCGGCACTGTCAGGATCGATACCGATCGCCACGGAAATATCATGCACTTCCTGCGAAGCCAGAACTTCATCGGAGGAGACTTCCCAGGTATTCAGGATCTTACCTTTCAGCGGCATGATCGCCTGGAATTCACGTTCGCGCGCCTGTTTCGCCGATCCGCCCGCCGAATCCCCTTCCACCAGGAACAGCTCCGTCCGGTTGAGATCCTGCGAAGTACAATCGGCCAGTTTGCCTGGCAACGCTGGCCCGCTGGTCAGCTTTTTACGCACCACTTTTTTGGCTGCGCGCATACGGCGCTGAGCGCTGGAAATCGCCAGCTCAGCCAGTTGCTCCGCAGCCTGCACGTTCTGGTTCAGCCACAGGCTGAACGCGTCTTTCACGACGCCAGACACAAACGCGGCACACTGACGAGAAGAGAGACGCTCTTTGGTCTGCCCCGCAAACTGCGGTTCCTGCATTTTTACCGACAGCACGTAAGCGCAGCGTTCCCAGATGTCATCTGCGCTCAGCTTCACGCCGCGCGGCAGAATATTGCGGAATTCGCAGAACTCACGCATCGCATCCAGCAGCCCCTGACGCAGACCGTTAACGTGCGTCCCGCCCATTGGCGTCGGGATAAGGTTAACGTAGCTTTCCGTCAACAGCTCACCGCCTTCCGGTAGCCAGAGCAACGCCCAGTCTACGGCTTCCGTATCGCCAGTAATCGACCCCAGAAACGGTTTTTCCGGCAGCGTGATCAGGCCGTTTACCGCCTCGCACAGGTAGTCATTCAGGCCATCCTGATAGCACCAGCGCTGCTCGGTATTGTTAACTTTATCTTTGAAGATGATTTCCACACCGGGGCATAAGACCGCTTTAGCCTTCAGCAGATGCGTCAAACGAGAGACAGAAAAGCGAGCACTATCGAAGAATTTCTCATCCGGCCAGAAATGCACGCGCGTCCCGGTATTACGACGTCCACAGGTGCCAGTTACCGTAAGTTCCTGCACTTTATCGCCGTTTTCGAAAGCAATGTCATACACCTGACCATCGCGCTTAACGGTAACTTCGACACGGGTAGACAGGGCGTTCACCACGGAAATCCCTACGCCGTGTAAGCCGCCCGAAAACTGGTAATTTTTACCGGAAAATTTGCCGCCTGCGTGCAGACGACACAAGATCAGCTCAACGGCGGGTACACCCTCTTCCGGGTGAATATCCACCGGCATACCACGGCCATCATCAATCACTTCCAGCGATTGATCGGCGTGCAGAATCACATCAATACGGCGCGCATGACCCGCCAGCGCTTCATCAACGCTGTTGTCTATGACCTCTTGCCCCAGATGGTTAGGACGCGTGGTATCGGTGTACATTCCCGGACGACGGCGCACCGGTTCCAGTCCGCTGAGTACTTCAATCGCATCAGCGTTATAACTTGATTGAGCCATAGTTTGCGTTAATTCTTTGAGTTCAGTGAATGGGGTTTAACGAACCGCTTTCGGCGCTTCGTTTTTCAATGCATATGCGGCGATTCAGTCTGTCGTGAGCCCTAAAAAATTCACAATCGGTGTGAAAAAGTGCTCAAATCCAACAAAGGCATGATTGCCCCCTGACTCCACAGTTTGACGGCAGGCCGTGTAATACGCGACTGCCTGACGATAGTCCAGAACCTCATCCCCCGTCTGCAACAGCAGCCAGAGCAAATCCGGCGATTCCAGTCGGTCAACCTGCATGACCTTCAGATCGTATACGTGCCGAGACTCTAGCACATATTGTTCACCGGTGTAGGGGTTCTGATATTCGCCCAGATGGTCCAGCAACAGTTCAAACGGCTTCACCGCAGGATTCACCACCACGGCGGGCAGCATAAAACACTGGGATAGCCAGGTGGCATAATAACCACCAAGGGAAGAGCCAACAATGCCCACCGGACGACCGGCTCGCTCCATAATCAGCGACTCCATCATCTCAGCCGCTTCCGCCGGATACGGTGGAAGCTGGGGAACCACCATGTCAATTTCAGGATGCTGCTCTGCCAGCCACGTTTTCAGAGCCATCGCTTTCGCCGACTGTGGCGTACTGTTGAAGCCGTGCAGATAAAGAAGCGTAGGCATTAGTAACCGTCCGAATCCATGTCAGGCAGGAATTCGCTACCCGACAGACGATAGACCTCGGTTTCCAGACGCCCATCCGGCAGCAGATCCAGATAGCGCCAGCCCGGCGCCACGTCATCAATCGTGAAGTTAGTACAGTGCGGTTTGAACTGCACGCAGGTCGACGGCGTGGCCAGCAAACGGCGACCATGCCAGTCAAAATCCATTTCCTGATGAATATGCCCACACAGCACGGTGTTCACCTGTGGATAACGATCCAGTACCGCCGATAGATTATGCGCATTACGCAGGCTATGCTGATCGAGCCAGGTACAACCGGAAGGATACGGATGATGGTGCAGCAACAGTAACGTAAAGCGATCGGGCTGGCTTTTCAGGCTGCGCTCTAACCATTCAAGCTGGTATTCACTCAGCTCACCGTGCGGGACACCGAACACCTGGCTGTCCAACAGGATGATTTGCCACTTGTCGCCCAGCAGCACATGCTTGGACGGCGCAATACCGGCCTCAGCCAACGCATCGACCATCGCCGGTTGGAAATCGTGATTACCCGGAAGCCATACGCAAGGTGCAGGGATCTGCGCAATCCCGCGTGAGAAATGGTGATAGGCTTGCAGCGTGTGATCCTGCGCCAAATCGCCCGTCGCGACAATCAAATCAAACGCATCCTGCCGAGCTTTGATGGCATTCAGCACAGCGTGATAGCTACGATAGGTGTTGATACCCAGCAAGGTTTCATGCTCGCCCGCAAAAAGATGGGTATCTGTTATTTGTAAAATCCTGACTCTGGCGCCACTCGCCACAGGCAGTGTCAACAGGCTTTCCAAATGGTGTCCTTGGTTACGTAAAACTGTCTCAACCCGTCATCTTTCAAATTGCAGAATATCCCCGTCATACTTCAAGCCGCATATGCGTTGGCTGCTCAAATTATTTAGGGTATACGTTGGTTTCCCTTGGTGGCTCGCCAGCCACTTTCCTGCGTGTTGAAATCTATTGGGTATCAAAAACCGGTATCGACATCGAACCATACGCCAAACAATATTTTAGCCAATCAGCAAGAAACTGATTAATTTGATGCTTTTCGTCACGTTGATGTAACTTCTTATTAGGATAATCATAACGTGCTTTGAAGCGAAAGATCTGCTGGCTGGCACACACTTCCGCAACCAACGCATCATGATACAGCCTAACGCTCATCATTGGCAGACTCCAATAGCTGACAGTGGGTGCCGTCTGCTTAATTTCGACCAATGAGGTATAGCGAGTCGACTCAAGAATTGTCAGTTGATAGACCGCATTATTGACGTAATAAACCGCGATTTCACCGACTTCATCAATTTTTGGCAGCAAACGCCGCAATTGCATGAAGTTGGTTTCACATAGCCTCATCATGGCCGGGAAATCCGGTGTATAACGTTTCATCAATTCAATCCACCCACTCACGTTTCAATTCTTCATGGTGCAACGCCAACCATTGCAAGGCAATGACAGACGCGGCGTTATCAACGATGCCTTCTTCAACCCATTGATAACTTTGTTTACGGCTCACCACATGTACGCGGATATCTTCATTCTCTTCCGCCAAGCCATGAATACCTTTCGCCGTACGCGTATCCACTTCACCCACTATCACAGCCAGACGCTCACTGGTGCCGCCGGGGCTAGCAAGATAGTTGATTATTGGTCGGCAACGGCCAACCCTTAAGCCAGCTTCTTCCTGTGCTTCGCGCCGCGCCACCTCTTCGTGGCTTTCTCCTGGTTCAATCATGCCAGCCACCAGCTCAAACAGCCAGGGGGACGCGCTGGTGTCATAGGCAGCAATGCGAATCTGTTCGATTAATACCACTTCATCACGCACCGGATCGTAAGGCAACAGCACGACCGCGTGGCCACGCTCCAAGATCTCACGGCTGACTTCACCGCTCATGCCGCCATTAAACAGGCGATGGCGGAAACGGTAACGCTCCAGCGAAAAAAAACCGTCGTACAGCGTTTCACGTGCAATAATTTCTACATCATCTTTAGTGAAAGTAACCGGACCGGATACGGAAGACGTCATGGCTGTACTCCTGTAACAAGTATTAATGGAATCCGGTATTGTATGGCGGAAACCGCTGTCATTATACTCATCATTGTTTTTAAACGTTTATTAGGCGTGACGTCGCCAAGTGAGGAGATTCACACCCGTCGCATTACTTTTCGGCGCCTTACTGAACAGCAAAACGCCACACTGAATCATCCAACAGGTCAATTTACCTGACCCCGTGGATATATTCCGCTGAAAGATGGCACGTTCAGCTACCTTATCCTATTGGCAGATTCTGATAGAATCGACAATTATTCGTCTACAGACAGCGCTACCATAGCGAGATTGCTGCACAACAAGGAATGCAAATGAAGAAATTGCTCCCTCTTCTTATTGGTCTGAGCCTGGGCGGTTTTAGCGCCATGAGTCAAGCGGAAAACCTGTTACAGGTTTACCAGCAGGCAAAAAATACTAACCCTGATTTACGCAGCTCTGCGGCAACCCGCGACGCCGCGTTTGAAAAAATCAACGAATCACGCAGCCCATTACTGCCGCAGCTCGGTCTAGGGGCTGACTATACCTATAACAGAGGCTACCGTGACAGCAAGGGCGTCAATAGCGACGTCAAGAGTGCTTCACTGCAATTGACCCAGACGCTGTTTGACATGTCTAAATGGCGTGCGCTGACATTGCAGGAAAAACAAGCCGGTATTGAAGACGTTACCTATCAGACCGCTCAGCAAAATTTGATGTTGAACACCGCGACCGCTTATTTCAATGTGCTGCGCGCGATTGACTCACTGTCCTACATCAATGCACAGAAACAGGCGATCTATCGTCAGTTGGATCAAACGACGCAGCGCTTCAACGTGGGACTGGTCGCGATTACCGACGTCCAGAACGCCCGTGCACAGTATGACAGCGTGTTGGCCAATGAAGTGTTGACGCGTAATACGCTGGATAATGCACTGGAATCACTGCGTCAGATTACCGGTAACTTCTACCCACAGTTAGCTGGTTTAAATATCGAACGTTTCTCTACCCAGAAACCAGAGGCCGTTAACAACCTGCTGAAAGAAGCCGAAAACCGCAACCTGAACCTGTTATCCGCACGTTTGAGTCAGGATTTGGCGCGCGAGCAGATTCGCTCCGCCGAAACAGGCTACATGCCGACGCTGGATCTCACCGCTTCAACGGGCGTGAGCGATACCCGCTATTCTGGTTCAAGAACACAGAACAGTAACTCGTTTAACGATTCAGACGCTGGGCAGCACAAAGTGGGGATCAACTTCACCCTGCCACTCTACAGCGGCGGTGCCACCAATTCTCAGGTTAAGCAAGCGCAGCACAGCTATGTTAGCTCGAGTGAACTGCTGGAAAGCGCACACCGTTCTGTTATCCAGACAGTACGTTCATCGTTTAACAATATTTCCGCCTCAATTAGCAGTATCAACGCTTATAAACAGGCTGAAGTGTCTGCACAAAGCTCGCTGGATGCGATGGAAGCCGGTTACCAGGTAGGGACACGTACCATCGTCGACGTACTGGATGCTACCACCACGCTGTATAACGCCAAACAGCAGCTTTCCAGCGCACGTTACGATTACTTGATCAATCAGTTAAACATCAAATCCGCACAGGGCACGCTGAGCGAAACCGACCTACAAGCGCTGAATGCGTCACTGGGTCAACCGGTTTCAACCACGCCCGCTGTAACCGACAACACCGCTCCGCTGGCAACCACGGCCTCGGCACAGCGTTAATCAACGGGCGGCGTTTACCGAGACCGATGGGGAACTGCGGTTCCCCTTTTTTATATCGATGTTTTTTGCAGAACCACGTCACTTCATCGGGTTGCAGGAGACATGTTCACCTTTCATTAAGCGAAACGTTGCACAACGTAATGTATAGCAACGTAAAGACACCTTCAGTTACGCCTATTGCCGCTTTAAATTCAAGCAGTGTTCCCCTATTCTTAGGCACACTTATTGGTTATTGGCCGTGATGCTTTGCTCTGGGATAAACACGATGAAACGTACAAAAAATATTAATCAGGAAACGTTCCGCAAGGAATGGCGGACGCACCGTCTGGCACCTGTTGCTTTGGCCGTCAGCGCCGTATTTTTCCTCGCTGGCTGCGAACAAACCGATGAAACCGTCTCCCTCTACCAGAATGCGGATGATTGTTCGTCAGCGAACCCGTCAATGGCTGCCCAGTGCACCACCGCGTACAATAATGCGTTAAAAGAAGCAGAAAAAACGGCACCGAAATACGCGACAAAAGAAGATTGCGTAGCAGAATTTGGCGAAGCGCAGTGTACTCAAACACCTGCACCAGCACAGGCTGGTATGGCAGCAGAATCGCAGCAGGGCGGTGGTATGTCCTGGATGCCATTGATGGCGGGTTACATGATGGGCCGAATGATGGGTGGCGGTGCCGGTTTCGCACAGCAGCCGCTGTTCAGTCCGAAAACGCCAGCCAGCCCGGCCAATGGCCAGTTCGTTGATGCCTCTGGTAAAAATTACGGTAGCGCAACGACAGGTCGCTCAATGACCGTGCCTAAAACCGCATTGGCGCCGAAGCCTGCAACCACCTCGACCATCACGCGTGGTGGCTTTGGTGAAACCGTCGCGAAGCAAAACAGCATGCAGCGCAGCAGTGCCAGTTCAAGTTCCAGCTCTTCCCGTAGCATGGGCGGCTGAGGCATATTGAATGAAGCGGATAGATATTACAGCGCGTCCTGACTGGCAGGAAAAAGCCGCCGAGTTTGGTTTTCGTTTTCACACCATGTATGGCGAGCCCTACTGGAGCGAAGAGGCTTACTACCAATTTACGCTAGCTCAGATCGAAGAGCTGGAAGAAACCACAGCAGAATTGCATCAGATGTGTTTGCAAGTGGTGGAAAAAGTCATCAATAGCGACACGCTGCTCGCCAAATTCCGTATTCCCAAACACACCTGGGAATTCGTCAGACATTCATGGCGTACCAATCAGCCTTCACTGTATTCACGCCTCGATCTGGCGTATGACGGCAAATCCCCGGCTAAGCTGCTGGAGAACAATGCAGATACGCCAACGTCACTGTACGAAGCGGCCTTTTTCCAGTGGCTCTGGCTGGAAGATCAAATCAACGCCGGAAATCTGCCGCAGAATTCTGACCAGTACAACAGCATTCAGGAAAAGCTGATCGAACGCTTTGAAGAGCTAAAACTGAATCACGGCTTCGGCTTACTGCATTTCGCCTGCTGTCAGGATACGGAAGAAGATCGCGGTACAGTGCAATACCTTCAGGATTGCGCACTGGAAGCGGGTCTGCCAAGCGAGTTTCTGTACATTGAGGAAATTGGCCTCGGTGAGAAAGGCCAGTTTACCGATCCTGAAAATCAGGTGATTAGTAATCTGTTCAAGCTGTATCCCTGGGAGTTCATGCTGCGCGAGATGTTTTCCACCAAGCTGGAAGATGCGGGCGTGCGCTGGCTGGAACCGGCCTGGAAAAGCATCATTTCCAATAAAGCGCTGCTGCCGATGCTGTGGGAAATGTTCCCGAATCACCCCAACCTGCTTCCTGCCTATTTCGCAGAAGATGAACATCCCGAGCTGGACAGCTATGTCATTAAGCCGCTGTTTTCACGCGAAGGGGCGAACATCAAGATCGTCGAAAACGGCAAAGAGATTGCGTCAGCTGACGGCCCTTACGGCGAAGAAGGGATGATTATCCAGCAGTACCATCAACTGCCGAAATTTGGCGACAGCTACACGCTGATTGGTAGCTGGCTCGTGAACGATCAACCTTGTGGTATCGGCGTACGTGAAGATCGCGCCCTGATCACTCAGGATCTCTCGCGCTTCTATCCGCATACCATTCTGGATTAAGTACGCAATCAGTAGGGGAAGTATTGGATTAAATTGCATTTGGAATTGAGATTGATGCAATTTTATTGACGATGTTTCCCCTATACGTGCTTGTCCCAGCCCTGTATTTCAGGTGCACCGTATCAAATCTTTTTCACAAAAATATCCTGAATGATTCTCGCCAGATAAGGAATTTGTTTATTGGCGTGCTCTTTTAGATAAGCCACACCATAAGACAAAGTCTCATCAAGTGCGAAAGGAATATGTATCAGACCGCTGCCGAATTGCTTACAGAAGGATGGCATAATTGCAATCCCCTCATGACTCTTAATCATAATCGCTGCGGAAAATTCAGAGTCAGAAAAGAGAAACTTCGCCGATGGTAAATCTTTTAATAACTGACTTTGTATATAGTTCAACTCTTTCGGCCCTTGTAAAGGGTCAAACAATATAATATTTTCATTTTTAATATCATCCAGCGTGATGATTTCATTTTTATTCAGTCGATGATTTTCACTAATCACACAATCCAGCCCTGCCGACAATATATTTTTATATATCACACCCTCTGTATTTTCAATATTATCCTTTACTGTCATTATCAGATCATATTTTTTATTTAACAATGCGTTTTTTCTTTCTTTATGATCGGCTTTGAAAACCATGACTCTCGCTGATGGATTATTCTCTTTGAAAACATTAATTATATTGGGTAGGTTGTATTTTTCTATATCATGCCCTTCATATCCAAGATGAATAACACTTGTGATATCTTTATCTAACGATGATGCTTTCTCTATCGCCATTTGCAATCTCGTTATTATATCTTTTGCTTCAGGATAAAATACTTTTCCTGCGGCAGTTAACACAACACCATGTTTACTGCGTATAAAGAGAGAGAATTTAAGGTCACTTTCTAATTTTTTTATCTGATGTGTGATTGCCGGTTGAGTCAAATTCAATATTTCAGCAGTATGAGAAAAACTTAGCGTTTCACTAAGAATAACAAAGCACCTAACCTGCTCAATATTCATTTTTTTAGCCTATAAATTTCTTTTATTAAGCATAAACAATTTCAATTAAACAAGCAAAACATTATTGGAGTATTATCCACTCCATTAGAAATAACGATGAAAAAGAGGCTCAAATGAAATATGTAGTTACAGGCTGTGACGGAAAACTGGGTGGTCGAATAGCCGAAAACATGATCCAAAATGAGGCACCGGAAAACCTCATTTTCACCTGCCCTTTTCCTGAATATTTACCCGAAGAAAAAAAAGGACTCTGGGCTAAACTTGGGATTGATGTCCGTGCCGCTAATTACGATAAGCCAGAACAAATGGTTAACGCATTTCAGGGGGCAGAGCGGATAGTCATCGTGTCTGGTGTATTGATTGGGGAAAAACGCGTCAAGCAACACAAAAATGTGATCAACTCGGCGATAAAAGCCGGAATAAAACATATTACTTATATCTCATTCCTGGGTGCCTCCGATCCTCGTTATGCACATGTATACGTCACACCAGACCATACCGCAACAGAAGCCTATCTTAATGAAGTGTGCCCGCCTGCCGGTATTGAGTTCAATATCATGCGCAATAATCTTTATATGGAGAATTATCTGACCACATCGGTAATGCTAGCCCTCATCTCAGGAAACAAGTGGTATACAACGGCCAGTGAAGGCAAAGCGACTTACATTGCAAAAGACGACTGTGCACTGGCCGCGACTGCTCTGCTTTTAGGTGCCGGAGAAAAAAATAAAGCCTATAACATCACCGGGGCAGAATCGATTTCTCAGCGTGAAATTTGTCACATTGTCAGCGAGGCATCAGGCATTCCAATCGATTATTGTCCGGTAGATAAACCGGCATTTTTCGAATATCTGGATTCTATTGGTATTCCTCGCGATACCGATCAAGATTTCTCAGCGTCTCCCGTACCATGGTGCGGTAACGATATGGTAACTAATGAGGCCAGTATAGCTGAAGGCTTAATGGATTTTGTTTCCAATGATTTTAAAGAATTAACATCACAGGAACCACGAACCGCAAAAGAAATGATTCATCATTATGATTATATTTGGAAAGAAAAAGTAAAACACTGGAAAGATATTAAATAAATGCTAGAGCTTTTCTCGTGATTTCGTCCGATTCCACGAGTTTTTGCCGGCTGCTGGGGAGCAATGCCGGCAATTTTTTAAATCCCACCATGTTTATATCGTTATCGGAAAGTCAAAGCCAACATCTACTTTAATATAATTTTTCAATATTAATCCCCTCTCATAACGTTATGTCAGGAAGTCATCATGCGTATAAATATATTATTTATTCTATTTTCATCTGCACTACTAACAGCCTGTGATAATCATGCAGATACAAAAAATGCCCCCCCTCAAACACCGCGTGTTGAGGTCCTCACCCTAAGTGCAGAACCTGTAACCCTTTCATCAATGTTACCCGGAAGAACGGTATCAGTAAGAACAGCTGAAGTTCGCCCTCAGGTTGATGGCATCATTCTTAAACGTTTTTTTCAGGAAGGGGCTGAAGTTAAGTCAGGAGAACAATTATATCAAATAGATCCAGCTACCTACCAGGCTGCTTTTAATAAGGCAAAAGCAACACTTATTAATGCCGAGGTATTAGCGAATCGTTATAAATCTTTATCCTCTGCCCATGCCATCAGTGCTCAGGATTATGATGATGCCGTTTCCAAAGCAGCTCAGGCAAGAGCAGATTTAGATACCGCCAGAATCAATCTGGAATACACCAAAGTCAAAGCCCCCATATCAGGAACCATCGATCGTTCTCTTTTTACCGAAGGCGCACTTGTCACTAACGGTCAATCAAGCTATTTAACCACGATCACTCAATTAAACCCAATCTACATAGATATCAGTGAGTCTTCACGTAATATATTGAAATTAAGGAAAATGTTTTCCGAAGGGAAACTAAAATCCGTCAACGATCACGAAGCCTCCGTTCAATTGATCATGGAAGATGGTTCCGTCTATAACCAAGAGGGACGACTTGAGTTTTCAGAAGTCCGTGTTGATGAAAGTACAGGTTCAGTCGCGCTACGCGCCACCTTTCCAAACCCAGACCGCTTACTCTTACCCGGAATGTTCGTACATGCCGTTCTAAAGCAGGGCGTACAAGATAAAGGGCTCCGCGTCCCACAAGAATCTATCGGCCATGACAGTAAAGGACGCCCTTACGTTTTTGTTGTCACGGACGAACAAACCATTGAGCAAAGAACGATTCAAACCGGTGAATCAAAAGACGGCTACTGGCTTGTCATCGATGGACTGAAAGAAGGGGAGAGAGTCGTCACTTCAGGGGTTCAGAAAATAGCCCCTGGCATCAAAGTCGCTGCAAGTGAAAGAAAACCTGCGCAAGAAAAGAGCCCATCCATTGCTCTGTCCATGACTGACCCTTCTGCACAGTAACGATGAGATAATTATGTCTAAATTCTTCATAGAAAGACCGATATTTGCATGGGTTATTGCCATCGTCATCATGCTTGCTGGCGCCGTGGCAATTATGAACTTACCCATTAATCAGTATCCGAATATCGCGCCGCCAGCTATTTCGGTGAATATAACCTATCCCGGCGCCAGCGCGGATACCACACAAAAAACCGCAGTACAGGTTATTGAGCAGCAGCTCAACGGCATCGATAACCTGAGGTACATTGAATCTCAAAGTAACAGTGATGGCAGTGCAACGATTATCGTGACCTTCGAGCAGGGAACCGATCCTGACATTGCTCAGGTTCAGGTGCAGAACAAAGTCTCACTTGCTGAATCGCAGTTGCCTAATGAAGTTGTACAACAAGGTATTAAGGTTGCGAAATACCAACTTAATTTCATGTTGGTCGTTGGCCTTTACTCGGAAGACGGTAAGCTGAGCAATGGCGATTTGGGCGATATCCTCGTTTCCAAACTTCAGGATCCGATATCACGTACAAAAGGGGTTGGCGACTTTATGGTCATGGGATCTGAATACGCAATGCGTATTTGGATGGATCCCGCAAAGCTCTATAAATACTCACTTGTCCCCAGTGACGTCTCTACAGCAATATCACAGCAAAATGCTCAGGTTTCATCAGGGAAACTGGGCGGACTCCCCACGGTAAACGAAGCAAAATTCAGTTCAACAATTATCGGGAAAACACGTCTCGAGAATATTGCTCAATTTGAAAATATTCTTCTAAAAGTGAATTCAGACGGCTCACAGGTCCGTTTAAAAGACGTGGCGAATATCGATCTGGGTCCTGAAGAATACAGTATTACGTCAACGTATAACGGAAAACCTTCTGCTGGTATTGCACTACGTCTCGCCAGTGGCGCTAACGTGCTGGATACGGTAACGGCCGTTCATGAAACGATCAAAAATATAGAATCTTCCCTTCCTCAGGGCGTGAAGGTTGAGTTCCCTTATGACACATCTCCGGTGGTAAGCGCCTCCATTCATGAGGTGCTAAAAACCCTTTTCGAAGCCATCGTGCTGGTTTTTATCGTTATGCTGCTGTTCCTGCAAAACCTGCGGGCAACCATCATCACAACGCTCGTCGTCCCTGTCGTTCTGCTTGGCACATTCGGCGTGCTCTATTCCTTTGGTTACTCAATTAACATTTTGACCATGTTCGGCATGGTGCTAGCCATAGGGTTGCTAGTGGACGATGCTATTGTCGTCGTCGAGAACGTCGAACGAGTCATGCATGAAGAGCATCTTTCACCAAAAGAAGCCACGATAAAATCCATGGAACAGGTTCAAGGTGCCCTCTTTGGCATTGCGATGGTGCTTTCGGCCGTATTGTTACCAATGGCGTTCTTTAGTGGCTCAACGGGCATAATCTACCGACAGTTCTCCATCACGATTGTTTCATCAATGGTGCTATCCGTCATTATGGCGTTAATCTTCACGCCAGCGCTGTGTGCCACAATGTTAAAACCCATCACACAAGGGAGTAAAACGACAGGTTTCGCCGGTTGGTTCAACCGTACCTTTGATAAAGGAACCGTCACCTATACACGCGGCGTTGAGAAAATGCTCAACAAACGCGCGCTGTTTATGGTGGCCTACTTCGGTATTGTCGGCATCACCGGCTATCTGTTCACTCGCGTTCCCACCACATTCCTACCAGATGAAGACCAGGCTGTGATGATGATGCAGTTGACGCTACCTTCGAATGCTTCCGCCGAACGCACTCAGAACGTACTGGCGGAAATGGGGAATTATCTTCTTACAGAGGAAAAGGACGTTGTGGATTCCGTGTTTACCGCGAACGGATTCAGCTTCGCAGGTCGTGGCCCCAATACTGCAATGGCATTCGTAAGACTCAAAAACTGGGATCTTCGTAAAACAGACGAACTCAGCCTTCAGGCGTTGGCTCAACGATCGATGGCGCATTTCTCCGGACTGAAAGATGGCATCGCTATCGCGCTGATCCCCCCAGCGGTAATGGAGCTGGGTAACTCGACCGGTTTTGACTTTTATCTTCAGGATTTAAATGGCAAAGGCCACGATGCGTTGATGAAAGTGATGGATCAGTTTTTACAAAAGGCCAATCAGGACCCGCGCCTGACCATGGTACGTCACAATGGAATGAGCGATGAACCTCAGTATAAATTGATTATTGATGATGAACGCGCCCGCTCTTTGGGCATCAGCATTGAAGACATCAATAACACACTTTCCGCCGCATGGGGTTCAAGTTACGTAAACCAGTTCATGTATCAAGACCGCGTTAAACGCGTTTATATCCAGGGTAATGCGGGTTCACGTGTCACGCCGGAAGACTTGAATAAATGGTATATCCGTAATGGTGACGGCACGATGGTTCCTTTCTCCGCATTCGGTTCTGGTGAATGGGTCTACGGCTCCCCACGTTTCGAACGATTTAATGGTATTTCGGCCGTGAACATCATGGGGTCACCAGCGACAGGCTACAGCAGCGGCGACGCCGTTCAGGCAGTGAAGGACATTGTGAGTACGCTGCCCGATGGCTACAAGATCCAGTGGCATGGCTTATCATACGAGGAGCAGTTAGCAGGTTCACAGACAACCTCTTTGTATATCTTCTCGGTCTTAATCGTCTTTCTTTGTCTGGCAGCATTGTATGAGAGCTGGTCGGTGCCTTTCTCTGTGCTACTTGTCGTTCCACTTGGCGTACTCGGCACCATCGCCGCCGTGTTGCTACGCGGCCTACAGAACGACGTATTCTTTCAGGTTGGTCTGCTGACTACGGTTGGCCTTGCCGCGAAGAATGCCATTCTGATTGTTGAATTCGCAAAAGACATTCATGAGAAGGAAGGAAAAGATATTGTCCATGCAGCCATTGATGCTGCGAGGTTGCGCCTCCGGCCAATCATCATGACGTCCATGGCATTCGTTCTTGGCGTTATCCCATTAACCATATCAAGTGGCGCAGGCGCAGGCAGTCAGCATTCGATAGGAACAGCCGTAGTGGGCGGGATGCTCTCAGCTACGTTCCTGGCGATCTTTTTCGTGCCGCTGTTTTATGTCGTCATCGTACGTTTTTTCAACCGCCGTTCTGCTGCGAAACTGGCAGGGGGCTTAAATGATGAATAAACAGTCCATGCGCATTGTGACGCTGCTCGTGTCGCTCGCCATCACGGGCTGTACGTTACAGCCAGAGTATATCAAACCAACTTTACCGGTGAAAAATAACTGGAATGCGCAAACATCTCAGGGCGAATCGGTTAGCAGTCTGGACTGGAAGCGTTTTTACAGTGATAAGCAGTTACAAACGTTAATCGCACTGGCGCTTGAGCATAACCGGGATTTAAGAGTCGCGGCACTCAACGTACAAACGGCTCAGGCACAATTCCGTATTGAACGTTCTGCACTGTTTCCCTCAATTGACGGCGGGGTCAGCAAAACCGCACAGCACGTACCGGGAAATCTGTATTCAACTCAGGCAACCGGAGCGGCAACGTATCAGCAGTATCAGGCGTCCATTGGCGTCACATCCTGGGAACTTGATTTCTTTGGTCGCTTACGCAGCCTAAAAGACAATGCGTTAGAAAGTTATCTGTCGAGCGCAGCGACAGAAGAAGCCACGCGAATCAGTCTGATAGCGGAAGTCGCGACAGGCTATTTAACCCTGGGGGCGGATAGCGATCTGCTCAAACTGGCCAAAGATACGGCGAAGAGCCAGCATGATACCTACGCGCTCGTGAAATACAGCTATGAACAGGGAAGCTCAACCGAACAGGATTTAATGCAGGCAGAAATCGCCGTACGTAGTGCCGAAGCCGACATCGAGAAATATACCAGACAGGTGAAAAGCGATCTGAATGCGCTGACGCTGCTGCTGGGAACAGAAGCACCCGCACCGATTGTGAACAATGCCTCGCTGAAAAACATGTCAGAATTCCCCGTGCTACGTGCGGGGTTACCTTCTGATTTGCTCACTCGCAGGCCTGACATCATCGCGGCTGAACATACCCTCAAAGCGGCCAATGCTAATATTGGCGCAGCGAGAGCGGCATTCTTCCCGAGTATCAGCCTCACAGCGAGCGGAGGAACGACATCCAGCAGCCTGTCGAATTTGTTTGAAGGGGGAACGGCCGCCTGGTCGTTTACACCTTCGGTTAATATCCCGATATTCTATGCTGGTCGCAATAAAGCCAATCTGGATGTGGCAAAGCTATCGAAGGAAATAGAAATTGCAAACTATGAAAAATCAATCCAACAGGCGTTTAAAGAGGTTTCAGACGCGCTATCAGCAAAAGAAACCTACCAAAATGAATTAAGCATTCGACATAAAGATTATGCTGCCAGCAAAACATATTACGATTTGGCTCAACTGCGCTATCAGCAAGGCATTGATAGTTATTTGAACGTACTCATCGCGCAGAGATCGTATTATGCATCACAACAAAATTTAATCAGTACGCTTCAAGGCAGATTTACACAAGACATCACCCTCTATAAAGCGTTGGGCGGGGGGTGGTAAGGATAAAACCTATCGAATAGGCCAGATGGTGAGACTGCCTCATACCTTGTCGCCAACACATACGGCGTTTGAAATAGGATAAATACAAAGGCACGGTGAGAACCGTGCCTTTTCCATATGAACTGAACGCTTAGCCGCCCACCTGCACCGACAGCATACTCAGCGATCCCATTTCGAGCCCATCGACCGGAATGCTGGTTGCCTCTTTGCCATCCCAGCTTCCCAACACATAGAGCAGTGGGAAATAGTGCTCGGGCGTTGGGTTAGACAATGCGGCACCGCCATGCTGCATAAAATTCACCAGCGGATGATCGTCCCCCTGATAAGTCAGGTTATCACGCACAAATTGATTGAACGAAACAGCCCACGGATACGGCTCTGCATCACCATCCCATTTCACCATACGCAGGTTATGCACGACGTTACCACTGGCTACAATCATGAAGCCTTCATCACGCAGCGCCGCCAGCTTGCGCCCTAATTCGTAGTGATACGCAGCAGGCTGCGTACCGTCCACGCTCAGTTGCACAACGGGGATATCCGCATCAGGGTACATTTTTATCAGCACGCCCCAGGAACCATGATCCAAACCCCATTGGCTGTGATCGGCGGTAACCGGATACGGCGCCAGCACCTGCTGAATTCTCGCCGCCAACTCAGGCGAGCCGGGTGCCGGATACTGGGTATCAAACAGCGCCTGCGGGAAGCCGCCAAAATCATGGATGGTACGTGGATTCTCCATCGCCGTCACGGCGGTACCCCGGGTATACCAGTGAGCGGAAACGGCAATAATCGCCTTCGGACGCGGCAGCGTCTCACCCAGCGTTTGCCACGCCTGCGTATACACATTGCTTTCCAACACGTTCATCGGGCTACCGTGGCCGAGGAACAGTGCAGGCATCCGGGAAGTGTTGTTCATAGTCATATCCTCTGAAAGATGTCAGCGAGCGTGCAACCGCACGCGATGGCCTTACTTTACGCGCTTTATGACACAGAAAAAGTCAGAGTTATGTGATGAAGAACATCAATTAATTTGAAAGGAGTTACGCGATAAGAAAAGATATCGACAAGGGGTAAGACTCGCAAAAGGCCAGATTAAGCAGAACGACCTTTAGTATCAGAATAAACCTGACTACCTTCGCGCTTTCCAACTCCCATAACCATCACAGTAATAGTCTCATCCTGAACCAAATACACCAGCCTGTAGCCAGCGGACTTCAGTTTAATTTTATACTGGTCTTTACGGCCATGAAGCTGTGCTGAAGGAACACGAGGATTTTCCAAGCGCTCGACCAGCTTTTTCTTGAACTGCTCCCGGACAGGATGCCCTAACTTTTTCCATTCCTTCATTGCAGAAGGCACAAATTTTAACTTATAGGTCATCGAGCGAAATCTCTTCCGCGTCAGCTAACTCTGACATCCGGTCATCAACGGTACGCCCCAGTTCTGCATCTTCAGCCAGTTCCATTAAATAAGCGAATACGGCAGGAGGCACACAGTAGAACGCTGGCTCATTCCGGTTCAATATAGCGATAGTTTCACCTTCAGCAGCCCGTACCGTCCCCATCGGGTCACGTTTCAACTCAGTAATACTGGCGGCTGTGTTAGTTAGGATGTTGAAAGCCATAATTTCATTCACTCAATTCGGTTAGTCAAAGGTGACTTAAACACACTAATAATAGCACCTTTAAAAGCACTAATTATAGTATTTCCTAAGCATAGCTTCACACTGACCGTTAAGCCGCGTTCTTTCATAAAAAGCGTCGGGGACAGTCATTCATCTTGCCTGCTCCATAAAGCAAAACCCCGCCGAAGCGAGGTTTCATAATGAAGGGCGTTGACCGTTAAGCCGCTTTCTTTCATAAAAAGCGTCGGGGACAGTTATTCGTCTTGCCTGCCCCATAAAGCAAAACCCCGCCGAAGCGGGGTTTCATAATGAAGGGCGTTGACCGTTAAGCCGCTTTCTTTCATAAAAAGCGTCGGGGACAGTCATTCATCTTGCCTGCTCCATAAAGCAAAACCCCGCCGAAGCGGGGTTTTATGATGAAGGGAGTTGACCGTTAAGCCGGGTTCTGTCGTGGACAGTCATTCATCTAGGCCAGCAATCACTCACTGGCTCAAGCAGCCTACCCGGGTTCAGTACGGGCCGTACCATGTGAACCCCTATTTGGCCTTGCTCCGGGTGGAGTTTACCGTGCCACGAACTGTTGCCAGTCGCGCGGTGCGCTCTTACCGCACCCTTTCACCCTTACCTGATCCCACTTACGTGGGCCATCGGCGGTTTGCTCTCTGTTGCACTAGTCGTAGGCTTGCGCCTCCCAGGCGTTACCTGGCACCCTGCCCTGTGGAGCCCGGACTTTCCTCCCCTCCACCTGTCTCCCCCGAAAGGGACGGCAGTGAAGCGGCGACTGTCTGGTCAACTCCGGCGCGGATAATAGGGTAAATTGCCCTACTTGTCATCCCCCGATTCACCACTATCGCCTTCTTGCTCCAGCCCGTAGCGGTATAGCGCGTTTTTCTTCACGCCGTGAATTTCAGCCGCCAGCGCAGCAGCTTTCTTCAGCGGCAGCTCGGCACGCAATAGCGCCAGCGTGCGCAACGCTTCTGCCGACAACGCACTGTCATCAACCTGATGCCCTTCCACAATAAGCACCATTTCCCCTTTGCGGCGGTTCTCATCTTCTTTCACCCAGGCCAGCAGTTCTCCCACAGGCGCGCCGTGAATAGACTCCCAGGTTTTGGTGATTTCACGCGCTAATACCACATAACGCTCGGCTCCCAACACCTCGCTGATATCCTGTAGGCTGTCCAAAAGACGATGTGTGGATTCGTAGAAAATCAGCGTGCGGGTTTCTTCCCCTAGCTCACGCAACTTATCCTTACGCCCTTTCGTTTTGGCGGGCAGGAAACCTTCATAGCAAAAACGGTCAGACGCCAGGCCGGACGCGGAGAGCGCCGCGATCGCCGCGCACGCGCCCGGCAGCGGCACCACGCGAACACCCGCTTCACGGCAGCGTCGAACCAAATGGTAGCCGGGGTCGTTAATCAGCGGCGTGCCCGCATCGGAAACCAGCGCGATGCTTTGTCCTGACTGCAATTTAGCCAGCAACACATCCGCTTTTTGTTGTTCGTTGTGATCGTGTAATGCGAACAGTCGCGCATTAATCGCAAAATGTTGTAACAGCAGACCGGTATGGCGGGTATCCTCTGCGGCGATCAGATCAACGCTCGCCAATACCGCCAGCGCACGCTGCGTGATGTCGCCCAGATTGCCGATTGGCGTGGGGACAATGTAGAGGGTAGATGCAGAAATGTCTGCTTGTTGGTCTTGATTCATTGTTTCATCCGGGTTGCCGATTTAATATTGAGCATCTTTAAAAAAAATCACTGGATACAGTATGCTTCCCTTTCATTTCGTCCGTACCCAGGCAGGGCGTGTTATCCCTGTTTTGTTAGCGGCACTGTTTCTCGCAGGCTGTCCAAGCCATGCACCGCAGAGCCCGCCACCCGAGGTTCAGGGCAAAGCTGACGCATCATCCGATTATTATCTGCAGCAGATGCAGCAAAGTAGCGATAATAACAAGGCTGACTGGCAATTACTTGCTATTCGTTCCCTGCTACAGGAAGGGAAAGTCCCTCAGGCAAGCCAGCAGTTCAATGCGCTGCCAGAAAAATTGAATGCAGCACAAAAGCAAGAACAGCAGTTACTCAGTGCGGAACTGTCCGCCGTCCAAAACAATATGGAAGCGGCTAAAGCAGCACTGAGCCAGCTTGATGTGGGCGCGCTTTCCGATCAGCAGAAGCAGCGTTACTACCAGACGCAAATCAAAACCGCACAAGGGCGTCCTTCCATTGAGCTGCTGCGGGTCTATATCGCTCAGGAGCCGCTGCTGAAAGGCGACGAGCATCAGATGAACCTCGATCAGACCTGGCTGGCATTGACGCAAATGTCAGCACAGGAGTCGAACTCGCTGCTGATTAATGCGAATGAAAATGTGCTGCAAGGCTGGGTCGACCTACTTAATAACTATCAGGATAACCGGACTTCTCCCGATCAGTTAAAGAGCGCTATTCAGGATTGGCAAACCCGCTATCCGCATCATCCTGCTGCAAAAACGCTGCCTACGCAGTTGAATCAGGTCATTAATTACCAGCAGTCATCGGTGAACAGCATCGCATTGCTGCTGCCGCTCAATGGTCAGGCGCAGGTTTTCGCCAATGCCATCCAGCAAGGTTTTAACGCGGCCAAGAACGGCCAGATAGCCACCGCGCCCGTATCTGCACCTGCTGCACCTTCAGCGGACGCTGCGCAGGACGGACAGGTAGTCCCATCATCCGACGGTCAGAATGCCCAATCGCCCGCACCGTATAGCGATCAGGCGGTAGCCTCCGCGACACCTGCACCGGAAGCACAGGCGACGAGCGCTGGGCTGTCCAGCTCACTCCCGGTCAAAGTGTATGACACCTCTTCGCAACCACTGGCAAATATTCTCACGCAGGCACAGCAGGATGGTGCATCACTGGTCATCGGTCCGTTGCTGAAAAATGAAGTGGATCAGTTGGCGAACAGCCAGTCACCGCTGAATATTTTGGCGTTGAACCAGCCGGAACACGTCGAAAATAGCCCTAACATCTGCTATTTCGCCCTCTCTCCAGAGGATGAAGCCCGAGACGCCGCAAAATTTATCCACCAGCAGGGTAAACAGCAGCCGCTAGTCTTAGCCCCTCGCGGTGCGCTGGGCGACCGTATCATTAACGCATTCGCTCAGGCCTGGAACCAGCAAAGCGGAACCAGCGCTCTGCAACAGCGCTTTGGCAACACGGCGGAATTAAAGCAGGCCATCAATAGTGGCGCGGGCTTAAGCCTGAGCGGTCAACCCGTTAACGTGTCGCAGCAGCAGGCACCGTCGGGCACCACCATCGGCGGCTTAACCATTCCATCCCAGGTTCAACCGACGTCCAGTTCATCCGTCAGCGGCAATATCGATGCGGTCTATATCATCGCAACGCCAGACGAGCTGGCGTTGATTAAACCGATGATAGATATGCGTACCACGTCACGCGCACGTCCGTCACTCTACGCCAGCTCACGTAGCTTCCAGGCTGGATTAGGGCCAGACTTCCGCCTCGAAATGGAAGGTTTGCAGTTCAGCGATATCCCGTTGTTAGCGGGCGCAAACCCGGCGCTCATGCAGCAGGTCAGCAGCCAGTTTAAAAACGATTATTCGTTAGTCCGCCTGTATGCGATGGGGATGGATGCTTGGACGCTCGCCAGTCACTTTGGTGAAATGCGCCAGATTCCGGGTCACCAGATTCCTGGGGCAACAGGCATGTTAAGCGCAGGACCGGATTGCACCATCAATCGGCAGTTAACCTGGCAGCAGTATCGTCAGGGTCAACTGGTACCCGTTCTCTGAATCAGCGAGCGGCTGGCGCAGTTTACGAACAACAGGCCCGGCGTTATCTTGAGCGCGCGGGCCTGACCTTCACCGCGGCGAATGTTACGCTACGCGGCGGCGAACTGGATTTGATCATGCGCGATCGCCATATTTGGGTGTTTGTTGAAGTGCGCTATCGGCGCAACGCCCATTTTGGCGATGCGGCAGCCAGCGTCACCCGACGCAAACAGCAGCGGTTGTTGCACGCTGCCGCCGTGTGGTTGGCGCAGCGAGGTGCCAGCTTTGACACGGTGGATTGCCGCTTTGACGTGTTGGCAATTACAGGCGAACAGTTCGACTGGCTCCCTAACGCCTTCGCTGCGCAGGGATAACATAGTTACCACTCATCCTTGATGGACTTCAATTTACGTAGGTTAATTCAACGTGCTGGATAGAATAAAAGTTTGTTTTACCGAGAGTATTCAAACGCAGATTGCAGCGGCAGAAGCCTTGCCAGACGCCATTTCCCGTGGCGCGATTGCGATGGTGCAGTCCCTGCTAAACGGCAACAAAATTCTGTGCTGCGGTAACGGAACATCGGCAGCCAATTCGCAGCATTTTGCCGCCAGCATGATTAACCGATTTGAAGCAGAGCGCCCAAGCTTACCGGCTATCGCACTTAATGCGGATAATGTGGTCTTAACTGCGATAGCTAATGACCGCTTGCATGAAGAGGTCTATGCCAAACAAGTCAGAGCGTTAGGTCAGGCTGGCGACGTACTACTGGCAATTTCAACCCGTGGCAATAGCCGCGATATTGTTAAAGCCGTAGAGTCTGCCGTTACCCGCGACATGACGATTGTCGCCCTGACCGGCTACGATGGCGGAGAACTGGCCGGGCTGCTCGGGCCACAGGATGTGGAGATTCGCATCCCGTCACACCGCAGCGCCCGTATTCAGGAAATGCACATGCTGACAGTGAATTGCCTGTGCGATTTAATTGATAACACACTTTTTCCACACCAGAACGATTGAAGGAGCACTACATGAGGATAAGTTCTGCATTTGCCGTGCTGTCTATCGCCCTGCTGCTACAAGGCTGTGTCGGGGTTGTTGCTGTTGGCAGTGCCGTGGCAACCAAAACGGCCACTGACCCGCGTACCGTAGGTACACAGGTTGACGATGGCACACTGGAAGTCCGCGTGACAAATGCAATCAGCAAAGACGAGCAGTTGAAAAAAGAGGCCCGTATCGTTGCAACGGCTTATCAGGGGAAAGTACTGTTAACAGGGCAGGCACCGAGCACAGAAATGGCAAACCGGGCTAAGCAAATCGCCCTCGGCGTAGAAGGTGCGGCCGAAGTCTACAATGAAATACGTCAAGGCGCGCCAGTTTCAATGGGAACCGCCTCCATGGATACCTGGATCACCACCAAAGTTCGCTCACAAATTCTGGCAAGCGACACCGTTAAATCCTCTAACGTCAAAGTCACTACGGAAAACGGCGAAGTCTTCCTGTTAGGTCTGGTGACACAGCGTGAAGGCACCTCTGCCGCAGAAATCGCCAGTAAAGTGGGCGGCGTGAAGCACGTAACGACGGCCTTCACCTACCTGCAATAATGACTTGATCTCTTTAATATTTTTTCTTTTTAAAACAAAAACCGCTGATGCTTTCATCAGCGGTTTTTTTATCTCTGCACTTTTTTATCCCACTTTTTTTATCCCAATATAGGGGAAATGCAACTTTACCCTATGAGATCAGGGCGTAGCTGGATTAAGTAGCCAGAGTGCACGGCGGGTTTCAACGCTGATATGGCTCGGTTCTTTATCGCGCGCACCAGCCTCGCCGGTGAGTAATTCCGCAAAGCCCGCCTGCTTGATTTGCGCCTGGTAACGTGGCGTTTTCAAACCACGCTCCGCCTGCAATAACAGCGGAATAAGGCGACTACTCTGCCTGTCCATCGTCTTGCGCGGCCACGCTTTATTTTCATCCAGATACGGTGCCATAAAATCCAGCGCCTTTATCACACTGCTTCCCTTCGGTGTTTGGTACTGCCAGAGATTATCCCCGATACGGGAAGCCAACATCGCCATATCCGTTATCGCCTGAAGGTTGAAGTAGCTGTAATGAAAAGAGCGGGTGCGCGCCAGCTCTTCCGGCTGAGCGCCATCGGGTTGCAGTTGGTGATCCAATTTCTCCCGCTGCAATTGCGCCATAGACTTCACTACGTCGATTTTCCCCAGGTACCAAGCGATCCCAGCAACCTGTACAGTATACCAACTACCGTGGTTGTTCTGGGCTGTTGCCTCTTTTTTCCCCAACTTGCTGGTTTGCAGCCAGTGCAGATAATCGCTCATCCATTGCTGCATCTGCTGCTCATCCTGCGTTGTCCAACCCGGAGCCTGACGTAGCATAATCAGCGAATCGACGATGCGAGTGGAAAAATAGCGCCCGTCCAGCACGCCTGAGCCCCTGCCCGGCGCGATGCCCGGCACGCCCTGCGCAAAGTCGAGATTAGGGTTCATGCGCGTAGCAGGGTCAATAAACCAGGTACGGATCATCGACATGGCTTTATCGGCATAAGCCTGTTTACCAGAAAAATACCACGCCAGCGTCAACGCCTGCGTTTGGGCGGTAAATTTCGCCAGCCTAACACCGTCAGTCTCTTCATCCTTGCTGGCAGGGTTTACCTGCCCATCACGGCGAATCCAAGGCAAACCATCAGCTTTGTCGGGATCGGGCCACCAGTAGGCGCTGAGGCTCAAATAATCATGCTTTGAACCACTGGGTGGCGTAGATTTCTTTTCCGTTACGCTAGGATTATCACTTTTCAGCGCGCGATCGGCTTCCGAAATAAGTTGCTCATACGCCATTCGCGTCTGCGGCTTTTCCGTTTTTTGCTGTAACTGCTGTTTTACCGAGGATAGCTGAGGCTGCTGCAAGAAGGCGTAAGGATTATCGGGGGAGGACGCTTTAGGCTCCGCGTCCGCACGGACAACAGAGGCCACGCAATACAAGGCAATCAGTAAACCTGACCAATAACGTAACCGCATACTTTCTCCTGATGTCGAAAACACAACCGTTAACGCGAAAATTTCTCGGTATAGTAAACCTGTCCCAGTCGGCGTTATTGGTGCAGCCAGTTTGGACACGGACAGCGCGCAGAAACCGGAGCGTACACGTAGTACGTGAGGATTTCGAGCACTGCCTAGGTTCAAAATGGCAAATGAAATAGCCCTAATGGGATAGGCTATAACGAACAAAGCGACTTAGTTCAGGTTGTTATCTCGCAAAAATGCGTCGCCGCCCATCTGTCGCATCTGGCGTAAAATCCACTGCTGGCGTTGAATCACGTAGCCGGAGGGTGCATTTGCACGAAAGCGAATCGGATTCGGCAGCACCGCCGCCAGCAAGGCGGATTCGCTTGCCGTCAACCTGCTGGCAGGCTTGTTGAAATAACGTCTGGCGGCCGCTTCCACGCCAAAAATCCCGGGACCAAATTCGGCGATATTGAGATACACGGTCAGAA
The DNA here is from genome assembly GCF_000803315.1 of Pectobacterium actinidiae. Taxonomy (NCBI): domain Bacteria; kingdom Pseudomonadati; phylum Pseudomonadota; class Gammaproteobacteria; order Enterobacterales; family Pectobacteriaceae; genus Pectobacterium; species Pectobacterium actinidiae. The sequence continues at coordinate 78,515 of NZ_JRMH01000001.1, read as the reverse complement.
TGCGCCGTTTTGTCCAAACCAGTTCCACCCCGGTGGTAATCCCCGCCTCAAGCCCCTTACGCACCCAGCTACGCCCATCCCACAGGAACAGGTTCTTCACCATCTGCTGCGACAGCGTAGACGCACCGCGGATCCGCTGCGTATTGCGTTCGTTGTGCTTCAATGCCTGACCAATTGCATCAAGATCGAAGCCCCAGTGCTCAGGGAATTTTTGGTCTTCCGCCGCCATTACCGCCAGCGCCATTTCTGGTGCGATATCGTCCATTGCCACCCAATCCGAATGGGCAACGTAGGAGAATTCGCCTGTCAGCCATGCGCTGATCTGCCGGTCAACCATCACAGCGGAAAACGGTACAGGCAGGAAGGAAAACAACACAATGCCTGCCAGCCATGCACCGAGGACACCCAAGACGCTCCGAACAATCAGACGTTTCAGCCACGTGAGTAAGCCTCCACGCCCTCGCTTCCACCTCATTCGGTGAGATCCAATACGCGAGCAACGAGCTTATCAATGCCTTTTGCCGCTTCGCTGATGGAGTTAGCCAGCATATAGGCCGGTGTCGTCACGATTTTATGTTCCTCATCAACCACGATATCATCGACCGGACAAACAACATGGATACCGCCCATCTCCTCAACGGCCTCAGAGGTGTCGATATCGTTACCAATGGTTACGCGAACAGGTACACCCAAAATCTTCGGCAGCAGCGCAGGTGAGATGCAAATAAAACCAATTGGTTTATTTTGCTTATAAATTTCCTGTGTGAGCAATTGTAGCGTTTCATCAATCTGACACGCCGTTCCTTGCGTTGCGAAGTCACTTAAATTTTTCGCAGCGCCAAAACCTCCCGGCACAATCAGCGCATCTAAATCTTGTGCATTTGCGGTAGAAAGCGGCTGGATTTTTCCTCTGGCGATCCGTGCTGATTCTGCTAAAACGTTGCGATTCTCACCAGTTACGTCACCCGTCAGGTGATTAACCACCTGTAATTGTGGCTTATCTGGCGCAAAGCAAACCGCTTGTGCGCCCGCGCGATCCAGCGCAAGTAACGTCAATACGGCTTCATGAATCTCTGAACCGTCATAAACACCACAGCCACTAAGGACAATGCCGACTCGTTTCATCATCTTTTCCTTCATTTCATTACATCAACTAATTGATTTTTTAATTGACAAACACTAATCTACATCACACATTTTAATGATTCTTGTAACAAAGATTTCTACATTTGCTATTTTGTTGCTTGATGAAGATGTAAAGTAGTTAGGTAGTCAGTTAAGACACGAATATCCGCACTTGCGAGTTTACAAACCCTGAGATCTAAATGCAGGTGCATGTTTTCCCTGGTGTTGGCGCATAATTCGCGCACCCCGGCTTCGGCCGGGGTCATTTTTTTCTACCGTATGAAAACGTGCAAACCCTCGCATTCATCCTCTCCTTCAGTCGTAAACACCACGCAATCTGACGCCGTTTGGCACTTTTTTCATCATATCGCGTGAGGCGAAAAAATTTCTAACCGCTTTGCTCGCCACGTCCTTGTGGCCGCAACAGACCGTATCAGGATGCTTTTTCTGCTTTTGCTACCCAATCACGCAGTACCTGAACGTCATGACGCCAGTCGTGCTTAAGCTCATCAACCCATTCCTGCACGTTATCCCACCATGCCGGTAGCGATGAGGTCTGAATCTGCTGAGCAACTTGCTGTAGATGCCGTAACCCGACGGAGCCTGCCGCCCCTTTGATTTTGTGCCCTTCTTCCGTAATGCCTTTCTGGTCACGCGCCGTCATGTTGGAATCCAGAATCGCCAGATAGCCCGGCATCATCTGTTCAAACATCTCCAGACTCTGGTGGATCAATTTTGGCCCCACCAAATCCAGATACTGTTCCAGCATCGGGATATCCAGCAGATCTTCTTCTGCATTTGCCATTTCATCACCTTCCTCAACCATCGGTTCTTCCGTCCACACCGTATGAGTATCCCAGAATTGTTTGATGACAGCAGTCAGCGCAGGCACCGACAGCGGCTTGCTGAGCACATCATCCATACCCGCATCCAGATATTCACGTTTATCTTTCAGCACGTTCGCCGTCAGCGCCACCAGCGGCGGCATGCTACGTTTGCCATAACGTGAACGTAGCTGACGCGCCACGTCCAGCCCGGTCATATCCGGCAGTTGGATATCAAGCAGTACCAGATCGAATTCATCGGGATCGAACATGTCCAGCGCTTCCTGCCCGGTCATCGCGACATCCACACTGTTCCCCAGTTTTTCCAGCACTGAACGCGCGACCACCACGTTCAGTTCGATATCCTCCACCAGCAGAACGTGCAGCGCCGGTAGCGGCAATTCATCGTCGTCGTCCAGACCGCTCCCCGCTTCATCGACGCTCGGTGCAATCACCGTCAGGGTGAAGCAGGAGCCCTTGCCTTGCGTGCTGGAAACCTGGATATCGCCCCCCATGTTCTGTGCCAGTCTTTTCGACACCGCCAGACCGATTCCCGTGCCCGTTGCGGGTTTCCCGCCGTGCTGGTCTTTGACCTGATAATACATGGCGAAGATTTTTTCCAACTCATCCGCCGGAATACCCATCCCGGAATCTTCCACCTCAAAGCGCAGGCGATCGCCCTTTTCATGCCAGACGCGCACCACAATTTCGCCTTTTTTGCCGTTCTCACCCTTCGGCGTGAATTTCACTGCGTTACTGAGCAGGTTCCACAGAATCTGCCGCAGACGCGTTCCATCAGTAATGACTTTCTGCGGCAGAGGCTGGTGCTGGTCCATAATCAGCTTCAGGCCTTTCGGTTCCGCCAACAGGCCACCGAGGTTTTCCAAATCCACCAGGAAACCGGTGAAATCGATCGGCTGGTTATCCAACTGCACCTTGCGGCGCTCCTGTTTATCCATCTCAATCACGTCGTTAAAGATATTGCCCAGCGTAATCGCGCTGACGTGGATGGTTTTCAGGTATTTTTGCTGCTCAGGGTCAAGTTGTGTATCCAGCAGGATACGGCTTAGCCCGACAATGCCATTAAGCGGCGTACGAAGCTCGTGGCTGATAGTTGAGATAAAAGTGGTCTTCTCCCTACTGGCGTTCTCTAACGCGTCCTGGTAACGCTTACGCTCCGTTATATCGCGTCCAAATCCCATCAGCCCGTGACGTTTGCCCATTCGGTCATAAAACGGCACCTTGCGCAGTTCAAAACAGGCTTTACGGCCATCGGGATAAACCAGCCATTGTTCATAGGTCAGAGAAACGTTGTGGCGGAACACTTTTTCGTCCGTCTCCATCACTTTCTCGGCAATATCGGGGGCGTAAACATCTTGCGGCGTCAGGCCAATGAGCTGCTTCTGGCTTTTGCCTACCAGCAGCTCCATCGCTCGGTTGCAGCCGGAGAATTCTTTCTCTTCGTTACGGTAGTAAACCAAATCCGGTGAGGCATCGAGAAACGAGCGTAGCAGCGCCGACTGTTGCTCCAGTTCAATCTGCGCCTGTTCGCGGCGGGACATTTCTTCTTTGAGCCGACTCATCACCAGCACACGTGCGTCTTCCGCTTTGATACGGTCGGCAATTTCCTGATTAAGCTGCGCGATATTCTCCTGAAGCTGCGCATTCAGCTCCAGATCTCGATGGCGCATCTCTTCCAGCTTCGCTACCAGCTTCGACAGCCGCTGGCGCGACTCTTCCAGCTGTTCCACCACCACGGAGAGGAAATAAACGGCCCAGGGCGTAATCAGCAGCCCGAAGAAAATGGAGCGAACGACGTCGATGTTTTCGACTTCCCCACTGAGCAACAGGGTGACCGCCATTTGCACCACCATCGCCAGCAGCACCAATACCGAAGCCAGCAGCAGTGAAAAACGGACAAGCCCCAGTTTTACCATCAAATCAACATAGTACTGAGCTAACAGACGAATTTGCTTCATAGCGATTTCCCTTAGTCACCAACCCGCGCATCATAACGTAAAATAGCGGCTTATACGGTGCCGCCGTACAGATTTACGGCACGGAATATCAGCATCTGGCCACCAATGCCATGTAGTGCATTACACGTCAGCATAGCGGTAAGGTGTGCCCAGCGCGGAACCCTGTACGCCATGCGTTTGCAGATAGCGATCCAGCTCGACCATGCCCGTCCAGCGGTTTTCGCACCAGAGTGGAGCTAGCAGGGTCGGACGGCGGGCACTGGCGGAAATGCGGTGATAAATCACATCCGGCGGCGTATGGCGAATCATCTCTCCCGCGGTCTCCACGTAGCGATCCAGCGCTAACTCGGGCAGCCTGCCGGCTCGCCAGGCCTTCGCCATTGTGCTGCCTTCGACGATATGAAGAGGATGAAGCTTTATGCCTTCCACCCCAGTTTCAACAACCTGCTCCAGAGTCGATAAACAGCGCGCTGCGTCTTCTCCCGGTAAACCCACAATCAGATGGCTACACACTTTCAGCCCGCGCTCACGCGCCCGGCGGGTGGTTTCCTGATAGCAGGCGAAGTCATGTCCGCGATTAATCCGGTGCAGCGTTCTGTCACTCGCGCTTTGCAGCCCTAGCTCAAGCCAAACCTCATAGCCCTGTTCATGGTAGCGGGACAGCAAATCCAGCACGGCATCAGGCACGCAGTCGGGGCGAGTGCCCACACAAAGTCCCACCATTTCGGCCTGCTTCAGCGCTTCCTGATACATACTTTCCAGCACCTGGACCTCGGCATAAGTACTGGTATACGCCTGAAAATACGCCAGATAGCGTTTGGCTCGGTTCACCTTTCCCGCCTGCGCTTCCAGCTGTTGTGCAATGCTGCGTTGCTGCATCTGCTCATCGGCAAACGAGGCCACATTGCAGAACGTGCAACCACCTCGCCCCAGCGTCCCGTCACGGTTTGGGCAATTAAACCCGCCGTGCAGCGTCAACTTGTGAACCTTCTCGCCATAGCGGCGTTGAAGATTTCCGCCAAACATATTGATTAATTTTTGCAATTGCATATTCTAACCTGCTCCCTTGAGGAACAGCAGACTACCTTTCTCTCGCCCCCTTCGCGATGACCGCGATCAATCACACACATCCCAATGAAATGCATTTTTATTCGCTTTTAATGAAAATAAACTCACATTTGTGCTAATTAATTTTTCTTATCTCGCAGACTCGTTTAATGAAAAGATGAAGCAATACTTAAAAATAGTTTCATGAAATCTAAAAGTAGCCATATTTAGCATAATATGCTACAACACAGAAATAACGCAGCATGGATAAGGGTTATCAAGCTTTTGTATAGTGATACAGCTCACGCTTCAATTAGATTCCATATTCACTCACCGAGATAGTTTTTCTAAAAAAATCATTATCTTTCATAGGTATAATTAAAAACTATCGTTTACCAGCACATTTTACACTGGTATTTGACCTGAACAGGCTTTCTCGCTAATTTGGAAATCCGCTGGAAGCTTTCCTGACGGGTCCATGATTCGTCATATTTATGCAGTAAATGAAGACTCCCTCTAAAAACAAGTCATTTACCACTTGTGAGACCGTCACGAGAGGCCGAAGAAGAGAGCGTAATACTAGCCGCTCAACGCCACGGTGCTTTCTCGCAGTAGGTTGTGAGAGTCACACAGAGCCTGGGGAGGTTCACTAACATGTTGTACGATGCATCCCAAGAGAGAGATAACTGTGGTTTCGGATTAATCGCCCATATAGAAGGTGAGCCGAGCCACAAAGTAGTGCGTACCGCGATTCACGCACTTGCACGCATGCAGCACCGTGGCGCAATCCTTGCTGACGGCAAGACTGGCGACGGCTGCGGTTTATTACTTCAGAAGCCCGATCGTTTCTTTCGTCTGGTGGCGGAAGAACACGGCTGGCGTTTAGCCAAAAACTACGCCGTTGGCATGATGTTTCTCAATCAAGACGAAGAGCTGGCTCGCGCCACGCGTCGGATTGTAGAAGAAGAGTTGCAGAACGAAACGCTGTCCGTACTGGGCTGGCGTGAAGTTCCAACCAACCCGGATGTACTGGGGGAAATTGCCCTGTCGTCCATGCCGCGTATTGAACAAATTTTCGTTAACGCCCCGGCTGGCTGGCGTCAACGTGATATGGAGCGTCGCCTGTTCATGGCGCGTCGCCGTATCGAAAAACGTATCGAAGATAAAGAGTTCTACGTTTGTAGCTTCTCCAATCTGGTCACGATCTATAAAGGTCTGTGCATGCCAGCGGATCTGCCACGTTTCTACCTCGATCTGGCCGATCTGCGTCTGGAATCCTCGATCTGTCTGTTCCACCAGCGCTTCTCAACCAACACCGTTCCACGTTGGCCGCTGGCGCAGCCGTTCCGCTATCTGGCGCACAACGGCGAGATCAACACCATCGCCGGTAACCGGCAGTGGGCGCGCGCGCGCGCTTATAAATTCAAAACGCCGCTGATCCCGGATTTGCAGGATGCTGCGCCGTTCGTCAACGAAACAGGCTCTGACTCCAGCTCGCTGGATAACATGCTGGAACTGTTCCTGAGCGGCGGCATGGATATCATCCGCGCCATGCGCCTGCTGGTTCCGCCAGCCTGGCAGAACAACCCAGATATGGATCCTGAACTGCGTGCCTTCTTCGACTTTAACTCCATGCACATGGAGCCGTGGGATGGCCCGGCCGGTATCGTCATGTCAGATGGGCGCTATGCCGCCTGTAACCTGGATCGTAACGGCCTGCGCCCCGCGCGCTATGTCATCACTAAAGACAAACTGATCACCTGCGCCTCTGAAGTCGGTATCTGGGATTATCAGCCTGACGAAGTGGTTGAGAAAGGCCGCGTCGGCCCGGGTGAGCTGATGGTGATCGACACCCGCAGCGGCCGTATCCTGCACTCTGCTGAAACCGATAACGATCTGAAAAGCCGCCATCCTTACAAAGAATGGATGGAGAAAAACGTTAAGCGTCTGGTGCCGTTTGAAGAGCTGCCAGACGATCAGGTCGGCAGCCGTGAATTCAACGATGAACTGCTGGAAACCTACCAGAAGCAGTACGGCTATAGCAGTGAAGAGCTGGATCAGGTCATCCGCGTACTGGGCGAAAACGGTCAGGAAGCCACGGGTTCTATGGGCGACGACACGCCGTTCGCCGTGCTGTCCAGCCGTCCACGCATTATTTATGACTACTTCCGTCAGCAGTTCGCGCAGGTGACTAACCCGCCTATCGATCCGCTGCGTGAAGCGCATGTGATGTCGCTGGCGACCAGCATTGGCCGTGAAATGAACGTCTTCTGTGAAGCGGAAGGTCAGGCTCACCGCCTGAGCTTTAAATCGCCAATCCTGCTTTACTCCGACTTCACACAGCTGACGTCACAAGATGAACTGCACTATCGCGCCGACACGCTGGATCTGACGTTTGATCCGTCGCAGCAAACGCTGCAACAGACCATCGAGAAACTGTGTGACGAAGCAGAAAGCAAGGTCAGAGACGGTGCCGTTCTGCTGGTGCTGTCTGACCGTGGCATCAGCGAATCACGTTTGCCTGTCCCTGCGCCGATGGCCGTGGGTGCGGTTCAGCGCCGTCTGGTAGAAAAGAGCCTGCGCTGCGATGCCAACATCATTGTTGAAACCGCCAGCGCGCGCGACCCGCACCACTTCGCCGTGCTGTTAGGCTTTGGTGCGACAGCGATTTACCCTTATCTCGCCTACGAAACGCTGGCGCGGATGGTGGATAACCACACCATCGACAAACCTTATCGTGCCGTGATGCTGAACTACCGTAACGGCATCAATAAAGGCCTGTACAAGATTATGTCCAAAATGGGCATCTCGACGATTGCGTCTTATCGCTGCTCCAAGCTGTTCGAAGCTGTGGGTCTGCATAAAGATGTGTCGACGCAATGCTTCCTGGGCGTCGTCAGCCGCATCGGCGGGGCAAACTATAGCGACTTCGAACAGGATCTGCTGAACCTGTCTAAGCGTGCCTGGTTGAAACGTAAAACGTTGGAACAGGGCGGCCTGCTGAAATTTGTTCACGGCGGTGAATACCATGCCTACAACCCGGATGTTGTCACTACGCTGCAAACCGCAGTGAAATCCGGTGAGTACAGCGATTACGAGCAATACGCCAAACTGGTTAACGAGCGCCCAGCCGCGACCTTACGCGACCTGCTGGCACTGAAACCGCAAGAAGGCGCGGCTATCGCGATCGACAGCGTTGAACCGGCCTCTGAAATGTTCAAACGCTTCGATACCGCAGCCATGTCCATCGGTGCACTCAGCCCCGAAGCCCATGAATCGCTGGCTGAAGCGATGAACGGACTGGGCGGTTTCTCCAACTCCGGTGAAGGCGGCGAAGATCCAGCGCGTTACGGCACCAATAAAGTGTCCCGTATCAAGCAGGTTGCCTCTGGCCGCTTTGGTGTGACACCAGCCTATCTGGTTAACGCCGATGTGATTCAGATTAAAGTGGCACAGGGCGCGAAGCCGGGCGAAGGGGGTCAGTTACCGGGTGATAAAGTCACGCCGTACATTGCCCGTCTGCGTTATTCCGTACCTGGCGTGACGCTGATTTCACCACCGCCGCACCACGACATTTACTCTATCGAAGATCTGGCACAGCTGATTTTCGATCTGAAACAAGTCAACCCGAAAGCGATGATTTCGGTAAAACTGGTGTCCGAACCGGGCGTTGGTACTATCGCTACGGGCGTTGCCAAAGCGTACGCCGATTTGATCACCATCGCCGGTTACGACGGTGGTACAGGTGCCAGCCCGCTGTCCTCCGTGAAATACGCAGGTTGCCCGTGGGAACTGGGCCTGGTTGAAACGCAACAGGCTCTGGTATCCAACGGTCTGCGCCACAAAATCCGCCTTCAGGTGGACGGTGGCTTGAAAACCGGTCTGGATATCGTCAAAGCGGCGATTCTGGGTGCAGAAAGCTTCGGCTTCGGCACCGGACCGATGGTGGCGCTGGGCTGTAAATACCTGCGTATCTGTCACCTGAATAACTGTGCAACAGGCGTTGCAACGCAGGATGAGAAGCTGCGTCGCGATCACTACCACGGCCTGCCTGAACGTGTAACCAACTACTTCCACTTCATCGCGCATGAAACTCGCGTGCTGATGGCAGAACTGGGCGTCAGCCGTCTGGTGGACCTGATTGGTCGTACCGACTTGCTGGTCGAACTGGACGGTTTCACTGCGAAACAGAACAAGCTGGATCTGTCACCGTTGCTGCACGCGGCACAGCCTCAACCAGGCAAAGCGCTGTACTGCACTGAAAGCAATCTGTCGTTCGATAAAGGCTTGCTGAACAAAGAGCTGCTGGCACAAGCACAGCCGCACCTTGATTCGAAACAGGGCAAAGCGCTCTACTTCGATATCCGCAACACCGATCGCTCCGTCGGCGCGACGCTGTCTGGCGCAATTGCAGAGAAACATGGCGATCAAGGGCTGGCTGGCGATCCGATTAGAGCTTACTTCTCCGGTACCGCAGGACAGAGCTTTGGTGTCTGGAACGCAGGCGGACTGGAGCTGAAATTAACCGGCGATGCCAACGACTACGTGGGCAAAGGCATGGCGGGCGGCAGCATCTCCGTACGTCCTCCGGTGGGTTCAGCCTTCCGCAGCCACGAAGCCAGCATCATCGGTAACACCTGCCTCTACGGCGCTACCGGCGGTAAGCTGTTTGCCGCAGGCCGTGCTGGTGAGCGTTTCGCCGTACGTAACTCCGGCTGTATCACCGTGGTAGAAGGCATCGGCGATAACGGCTGTGAATACATGACGGGCGGTATCGTCTGCGTGCTGGGTCGCACTGGCGTGAACTTTGGCGCAGGGATGACCGGTGGATTCGCCTACGTGCTGGATGAAGACGGTGAATTCCGCAAACGCGTTAACCCAGAGCTGGTAGAAGTGCTGGATGTGGAAGAGCTGGCTATTCATGAAGAGCATCTGCGTGGCCTGATCACCGAGCATGTACAGAATACCGGTTCACACCGCGGAGAAGAGATCCTCGCTAACTGGCCGACCTGGGCACCGAAATTTGCTCTGGTGAAACCGAAGTCAAGTGATGTGAAGGCATTGTTGGGTCACCGTAGTCGTTCCGCAGCCGAGCTGCGGGTTCAGGCGCAGTAAGAGGTCATCATGAGTCAGAATGTTTACCAGTTTATCGACTTACAGCGCGTTGATCCGCCCAAGAAGCCGCTGAAGATTCGTAAAATTGAATTTGTTGAGATCTACGAGCCGTTCTCAGAAAGCCAGTCCAAAGCGCAGGCAGACCGCTGCCTGTCGTGCGGCAACCCTTACTGTGAATGGAAGTGTCCGGTACATAACTACATCCCGAACTGGCTGAAACTGGCGAACGAAGGCCGCATTATCGAAGCGGCTGAGTTATCGCACCAGACCAACAGCCTGCCGGAAGTCTGCGGTCGCGTATGTCCGCAGGATCGTCTGTGTGAAGGGTCTTGTACGCTGAATGATGAGTTCGGCGCGGTCACCATCGGCAACATCGAGCGCTATATCAATGATAAAGCGATAGAGATGGGCTGGAAGCCGAGCGTTGCCAACGTCAAACCGACCGGCAAACGCGTTGCCATCATTGGTGCTGGCCCAGCAGGGCTGGCCTGTGCCGACGTGCTGGCACGCAGTGGCGTACAAGCTGTCGTCTTCGATCGTCATCCTGAGATCGGTGGCCTGCTGACCTTCGGGATCCCTTCTTTCAAGCTGGAAAAAGAAGTGATGGTGAAACGCCGTGAGATCTTCACCGACATGGGCATCGAATTCCGTCTGAATACCGAAGTCGGCAAAGACGTGCAGATGAAAGCGCTGCTGGACGAGTACGATGCGGTATTCCTCGGCGTCGGCACCTATCAGTCTATGCGTGGCGGATTGGACAATGAAGATGCTCAGGGTGTTTACGACGCTCTGCCGTTCCTGATCGCCAATACCAAGCAGTTGATGGGCTTTGAAGCCGCAGCAGACGAGCCTTACATCAGTATGCAGGGTAAACGCGTTGTGGTCCTGGGCGGTGGTGACACTGCGATGGACTGTGTGCGTACGTCGATCCGTCAAGGCGCAACGCACGTTACCTGTGCCTATCGTCGTGATGAAGAGAACATGCCGGGTTCTAAACGCGAAGTGAAAAATGCGCGTGAAGAAGGCGTCGAGTTCAAATTCAACCTGCAACCGTTAAGCGTCGAGATCAATGGCGCGGGCAAAGTGTGCGGCGTGAAAATGGCGCGTACCGCGCTGGGCGCACCGGATGCTAATGGGCGTCGTCGTCCTGAAATCGTAGAGGGTTCCGAGCACGTTCTGGAAGCCGATGCGGTCATCATGGCGTTCGGCTTCCGTCCGCACAAAATGGCGTGGCTGGCAGAACATGACGTCAAGCTCGACGACCAAGGCCGCATTGTCGCACCAGAAAGCTGCGATAACGCGTTCCAGACCAGCAACCCGAAAATTTTTGCGGGCGGCGATGCAGTACGCGGTTCCGATCTGGTGGTTACGGCTATCGCAGAAGGACGTAAAGCCGCTGACGGCATCATGAACTATCTGGAAGTGTAGAAACGCATCACGTCTCTGAAGGGCAGCGCTGGCTGCCCTTTTCTTTTTCTGTCTTCACGTAAGTATTCAATCTTCCCCAGAATACAGGGCGATCACATCCTGCTCCGTCAGCGTCGGCGTTTTCTCAACAAACGAGTAGTAGCTCGGTTTCTTATCGATATAAATTTGTGATACCAGCACTTTGCCTGTCTCATTCGCAAAAAAGCCAGCCGGAATATGGTAGGCTCCTCCGCTACGCAGTCGATAGAATAGGTGCGTTCCACATACGCGACAAAATGCACGCTCGGCCCATTCTGATGACGGCCAGATCGTAATATTTTCCTCACCTTCTATCCTAATCGCCGGATCGGTACATTCGACGGCCATCAGCGGTCCGCCGCCCCACGTTTGGCACATGCCGCAATGGCACGCGCTGACATCACTCACCGAATGCGTCGTGGAAATCGTCACGCCGCCACATAAACAACGACCTTGATGCATAACGCCCTCTCCTGATTTTCTGCATTCTGAAATCGCAATACCCCAGGGAATATCACCGCCCGTTTCGGTTATAGCATAGGTTATATACGTCCCTTCTCTTATTCTCTGGGAATTGGACAATGCTCAACGTTCAATCTGCATTCCCCTAAGGCCGCAGTCAGAAAATGAACGACGTCGCGCCGTAGCAATCGATGGCCATTTTCACATCTTTCTTCGGAATATCGCACCAGACAGGCTAATAAAATCTTCGTCTTTCCACTAGGTTATAAAGAACATTTTGTAATAAATCCTGCAATATCACGTTAAAGGCCTACACTTACCTCCGGCATTAATTTGTCTTTATTGAGATTGGATTTCATTAAGGAGGAAATATGACAGTCGAAGTGGCGCTTGTAACGGGAGCCGGTCAAGGTATTGGCCGCGCGATTGCTCTCAGACTGGCGGCAGACGGTTTTGCCGTCGCCATCGTGGACTATAACCAAGAAACCGCGCACAGTGTGGCACAGGAAATCGAAAAATCCGGCGGGCAGGCCATCGCACTACAGGCGGACGTCGCGGATCGTGAGGCAGTTTTCGCTGCCGTTGCAGCCACCAAAAAGCGCTTTGGTGACTTTAACGTCATCGTCAATAACGCCGGTGTTGCCCCTTCAACCCTGATTGAAGACATCACGCCAGACGTTGTCGATCGCGTTTATAACATCAACGTCAAGGGTGTTATCTGGGGGATTCAGGCTGCGCTCGATGCCTTCAAATCTTTGGGTCACGGTGGCAAAATTATCAACGCCTGTTCGCAGGCTGGGCATGTGGGCAACCCCGAACTCGCCGTCTACAGCTCAAGTAAATTCGCGGTTCGTGGCTTAACGCAAACGGCCGCACGCGATTTAGCGCCGCTGGGCATCACGGTCAATGGTTACTGTCCAGGTATCGTAAAAACGCCAATGTGGGATGAAATCGATCGGAAGATCTCTGAATCCGCAGGAAAACCGCGTGGCTATGCGACGGAAGAATTCGCCAAACGCATCACGCTGGGGCGACTTTCCGAACCAGAAGATGTCGCTGCTTGCGTATCTTATCTGGCCAGCCATGATTCCGACTATATGACGGGACAATCGCTATTGATTGATGGCGGAATGGTGTTCAATTAACGGCACGAAATAAAAAAGGGCACGGTTAACGTGCCCTTAGAAACAAATTACTTCACGACCCGTAGCGACGGTCGGCCACCTTTAGGTGGCTGCGGTGGTTCATCATCAGAACCCGAACCATCGTCAGGTGCTTCAGAATCAGGTGAGCTATCGACAATCGACATGACCGTCCCTGAAGCGGGTGCGCCTTCCTGAAAGTCTTCGTATTCACCAGCAGATTCGTAAGCAGGTTCGGACTCAAACATCGTTCCAGCGCCGTTCTCACGCGCATAGATCGCCATGACGGCCGCCATCGGCACATAAACCTGGCGCGGTACGCCGCCAAAACGGGCATTGAAACGAACGCTGTCATCAGCTAACTCAAGGCCGCCAACAGCACGCGGTGCGATATTCAGCACGATCTGGCCGTCACGGGCGAACTCCATCGGCACCATAACATCCGGTAAAGTGACATCTACCACCAGATGAGGCGTTAATTGGTTATCCAGCAACCAATCATAAAAAGCCCGTAATAAATACGGACGACGCGGAGACAGTTGAGACAACGCCATACAGTTTAACCTCGGGTTTGCAAACGCATTTCACGTTCCACTTCCGTCAGGGAAGCCAGGAACGCATCACGCTCAAAGACGCGAGTCATGTAGCCTTTCAGCTCTTTCGCGCCCGAACCACTCAGTTCAATGCCTAACTGCGGCAAACGCCACAGCAGCGGAGCCAGATAGCAATCCACCAGGCTGAACTCTTCGCTCATGAAATAAGGCGCTTCATTGAATACTGGGGCAATGGCCAGCAGTTCTTCACGCAATTGCTTACGCGCCGCGTCCGCTTCCTGAGCGCTGCCGTGCGTAATTTTCTTCAGCAAAGAATACCAGTCGCTCTCAATACGATGCATCATCAGGCGGCTGTTACCGCGCGCAACTGGATAGACAGGCATTAACGGCGGATGAGGAAAACGTTCATCCAGATACTCCATGATAATGCGTGATTCATAGAGCGTCAGTTCGCGATCGACCAGCGTCGGAACGGAACCATAAGGATTGAGGTCAATAAGATCCTGAGGCAGATTATCCATGTCTACCTGCTCAATCTCGACACTCACACCTTTTTCCGCCAATACAATGCGGACCTGATGGCTAAAAATGTCGGACGGACCAGAAAACAGCGTCATTACCGAACGTTTGTTGGCAGCGACAGCCATGAAAACCTCCAAGTTTATCGAGAAAATATGGCGAATAACCGTGCAGTCAGTAACCTGCAAACTGCTATTCGAAATGCTGCTCGCCAATGTGTGTAAACGTCACCTGACAAAATCCGGCGTTTTAAACAGCTACACGATAGCTGGCACACAGGCATAAAATCGGCGAATATCTTATCAGATTTTGTTCGTTTTGTGGGGATATAAGCGTAATTTCATCGCTAACATGCGGAAAGTACAGCGTATATTTCGAGGAAATTTATTTTTAGGCATAAAAAACCCGGTGACCAGCACCGGGTTTTTCTGCATTGATTTCGCTGCAAAGCAGCCAGAAATTAACGCTTGGAGAACTGAGGACGACGACGTGCTTTACGCAGGCCGACTTTCTTACGTTCAACCTGACGAGCATCACGAGTAACGAAACCAGCTTTACGCAGTTCGCTACGCAGAGACTCATCATACTCCATCAGAGCGCGGGTGATACCGTGACGGATCGCACCAGCCTGACCAGAGATACCACCACCTTTAACGGTGATGTACAGATCCAGTTTCTCAACCATGTCGACCAGTTCCAGCGGCTGACGAACTACCATGCGGGCAGTTTCGCGACCGAAGTACTGTTCCAGACTACGCTGGTTGATAACGATGTTACCGTTGCCCGGTTTGATGAACACGCGAGCGGCGGAGCTTTTGCGGCGACCAGTGCCGTAGTATTGATTTTCAGCCATTGCCTATAATCCCGATTAAATGTCCAGAACTTGCGGTTGCTGTGCCGCGTGATTGTGCTCGGTGCCCGCGTAAACTTTCAGTTTACGGAACATAGCACGACCCAACGGGCCCTTCGGCAGCATGCCTTTAACCGCGATTTCAATCACACGCTCAGGACGGCGGGCAATCATCTCTTCAAAGGTCGCTTGTTTAATACCACCGATGTGACCGGTGTGATGATAATAAATCTTGTCAGTACGCTTGTTGCCAGTTACAGCAACTTTGTCAGCGTTCAGAACGATGATGTAATCACCCGTATCAACGTGCGGAGTGTATTCCGCTTTATGCTTGCCGCGCAGACGACGAGCCAGTTCAGTAGCGAGACGGCCTAAAGTTTTACCGTTCGCATCAACAACGTACCAGTCGCGTTTTACGGTCTCTGGTTTAGCTGTAAAAGTTTTCATTAAAAGCTTACCCAATAATTAGTTACACGTTGGTGAACACCCAAACGCTCGAAAACAGTTGAGGCTCACACGACCATCAAGTCCAGCAAACCTACCCCTTCGAATAGCCATTGCCGGCACTATAAAGTTTTTGGGAAAAAAACTTTGTTGTAACGTGGGGTCGCAAGATTATAGAGAAGTCATTCTCAAAGATCGACCTTTTTTCACACGCAAATGACTAAAAAACCGCAGCCTGCGTTACGCCAAATGTGGCTGTCGTAAGTACTCTTCGCTCTGCATTTCCTGCAAACGGGATAAACAGCGCTGGTATTCAAATTTCAGGTGCTCTCCCTGGTAGATCTCAAACATCGATGCCTGCGCAGAAATAATCAATTTGATACGGCGATCGTAGCACTCGTCCACCAGCGCCAGAAAACGGCGGGCAGTGTTCTCTTCCTTGCTTTCCATCACCGTCACATTGTGCAACAGCATCGTGTGGTAAAGGCGCGACAGTGCGATGTAATCATTCTGGCTACGCGCTTCTGTACACAGCGTGTGGAAATCGACCGCCAATACACCTTCACTCACGCCAAGTGTCGATAACGGGCGATGATTGATCTCCAGCATCGGTCCCGGCGTTTGCCACGGTTTCCCGGTCAGACGGGTAAACATCTGCTGCATCGCAGCATCCGTCTCTTCATTCAGCGGCGAGAGATAAAGGTGTGCCTGTGTCAGCGTACGCAAACGATAATCGATACCCGCATCGACATTACGCACGTCGCAATACTGCTTAATCAGCTCAATCGCAGGCAGAAAACGCGCACGTTGTAATCCATTGCGGTAAAGATCGTCCGGCGGAATATTCGACGTCGCCACCAGCGCAATGCCACGAGCAAACAGCGCACGCAGCAGTTCAGCCAGCAGCATCGCATCGGTAATATCAGAGACGAAAAATTCATCGAAACACAGCACATCCGTTTCGGCTTTAAAACCGTCGGCCACTTTCTCAAGCGGATTTTCCTGCCCCTGAAACTGGTTCAGCTCTTCATGCACACGCAGCATAAAACGGTGAAAGTGCAGGCGCATCTTGCGCTCAGCCGGCAAGCTGTGGAAAAACATATCCATCAGCCAGGTTTTACCGCGCCCGACGCCGCCCCACATGTACAGCCCTTGAACCGGCGCAGATTCCCGCTTATTACGTCGCCCCAGCCAGCTACGCCATTTCCCCACGCGGTCAGATGCCCCCGCATCACCATCAGCAGCACGTTCACATAACGCCTGATATATCGCTTCCAGACGCACAACGGTTTGCCGCTGCACCTCGTCTGGCTGATATTCACCCGCGGAAAGCGCCTGCTGGTAAAGTGCTAAGGGTGTTGTTTGCTGCTGTGTTGTCTGTGGAATAACCATAGCCATCGCAATCCCTGAGAAAAAAGTTAGTCGTGTTTTGCTGTGTGTTGTCGTCGATTTAAGCCGTAATCGTCGCAGTTAACAACCTTGATGTCTGCGATAGGTCAACATTCCTTTCTGTCATCGAGTATCAGGATTCCACTCAGGCAAGGTTAACGGTTATAGTGACTATTATTAAGTGAAAAACCCTACGGGACAACGACGTCAAAATAGGAGCTATTATGACTTGGGAGTATGCGCTGATAGGTTTAGTTGTCGGTATTATTATTGGTGCTGTCGCCATGCGCTTTGGCAACCGTAAGCTGCGGCAACAGCAGGTCTTGCAGAATGAGCTGGAGAAAAGCAAAACCGAACTGGAAGATTATCGTCAGGAATTGGTGGGACACTTCGCCCGCAGTGCAGAGCTGCTGGATAACATGGCGGATGATTATCGTCAGCTTTATCAGCACATGGCGAAAAGCTCCAATAATCTGTTACCTCACGTTCCCGGTCAGGATAATCCGTTTAAATATCGTCTGACCGAATCAGAAGCGGATAACGATCAGGCTCCGGTGAACATGCCGCCGCGCGATTATTCAGACGGCGCTTCAGGCCTGTTACGGGGCGAACGCCCGATTCGCAAGTAATATCAACTAATTATACCCTAGATAATTCGGGCTGTAGGACGGCGGCAAGCGAAAAAATCCCGATGCGCTGACTCAAGTAAGTGATTCGGGTGACAAATCTGCCTGGAGCAGATTTGAATGCTGCTTGCAGCGGCCCCAACGGGGCGAGGCTCATGGATGAGCCGAGTAACGGACGCAGCCAACACACCTACAGCTTGAAGTATGACGGGTATAACGTGGGGCTTTCCGCCTCACGCTTTCCCTTCTCTTGTTCTACGCTTAAAGCGCTTGTACGTTTAAGACGCGTACCGCAGGCTGCCATCGCCCGATCACGCACTAAAAAAGCGATAGTTACAATCTGCTGACGAAACAGCAGTGAACTTTACACATTGATCGCCAGTCTGACTCTTCACCGTGTCTTTAAGTTTATATATCATCGTTTTATTCATCCGCAGGCCGTGAGAGAGTTAATAACAATGAAAAAAACATCATTATTATTTAGTGCACTGGCAATGAGTATCGGTTTGACCCTGTCCACGCTTCCGGCAGCGAATGCTGCGCTGCCTGCCGTGGTTCAAGGCCAACAGACGCCAAGTCTGGCCCCAATGCTGGAGAAAGTCTTGCCAGCCGTCGTCAGCGTGCACGTTGAAGGTACACAGGTACAGCGTCAGCGCGTACCGGAAGAGTTCAAGTTCTTCTTTGGCCCTAACTTCCCGACGGACAAACAAAATTCGCGTCCGTTTGAAGGGCTGGGTTCTGGCGTCATTATTGACGCTGCAAAAGGTTACGTGCTTACCAACAATCACGTGATCAATAACGCCGACAAGATCCGCGTTCAGCTTAATGACGGACGTGAATATGAGGCGAAATTGATTGGTCGCGATGAGCAGACCGATATCGCCCTGCTACAGCTGAATAACGCCAAGAACCTGGTCTCTGTCAAAATGGCCGACTCCGATCAACTGCGCGTCGGTGATTTCGCCGTTGCCGTGGGTAACCCATTCGGCCTTGGTCAGACCGCAACGTCCGGTATTATCTCCGCACTGGGACGTAGCGGCCTGAATCTTGAAGGGTTAGAAAACTTCATCCAGACCGATGCATCCATCAACCGCGGTAACTCCGGCGGTGCACTGGTGAACCTCAACGGTGAGCTGATCGGTATCAACACAGCGATCCTGGCGCCGGGCGGCGGAAACATCGGCATCGGTTTCGCTATCCCCAGCAACATGGCCCAGAATCTGGCACAGCAGTTGGTTGAATTTGGCGAAGTGAAACGTGGGCTGCTCGGTATCAAAGGCAGTGAGATGACGTCTGAGATGGCGAAAGCCTTCAACGTCGACGCACAGCGCGGTGCCTTCGTCAGCGAAGTCTTACCGAAGTCTGCCGCATCCAAAGCCGGTATTAAGGCAGGCGATGTATTGACGACGCTCGATGGTAAACCGATCAGCAGCTTTGCAGAACTGCGAGCCAAAGTCGGCACTACCGCGCCGGGCAAGACCGTGAAAATCGGCCTGCTGCGTGATGGCAAGCCGCAGGAAGTTTCCGTCGTGTTGGATAACAGCTCATCGGCATCAACGAGCGCTGAAACGCTTTCACCGTCATTGCAGGGTGCTTCTCTGACCAATGGTCAATTGAAAGACGGTAGCAAAGGCGTACAGATTGATAACGTCGCTAAGGACACACCTGCTGCGCAGGTCGGTCTGCAAAAAGGCGATATCATCATCGGCGTAAACCGCGAGCGCATTGAAAACATCACGCAACTGCGCAAACTGCTGGAAGCGAAGCCTTCCGTTCTAGCCTTGAATATCGTTCGTGGCGAAGAAACGATTTACCTGCTGCTACGTTAATCGCTTGCCGTCTTTTTCGGCAGCTTAACGGGCCAGAACATCGCTGATGTTAAAAAATCGGACACCGAGCCATGCGGTGTCCGAACTTCTCGTGATATCCTCCCATCATCTCCCTTTTCCACAGTAAATCACGGCCATGCTTGCTAAGTTATTACGTTCAGCGCTCTTTGGTGCCCTCGTCGCCGGTATTATTCTGGCCGTACTGCCCTTTGTCGGGTCTGGCACGTCGTTTCTGAAAGGCAATGACAAAAATACTGATGGTTCGCCTATAAGCTACCATCAGGGCGTCAGCCATGCGGCGCCTGCTGTGGTGAACATTTATAACCGGGTTGCCAAGGAGGACAAACCCAACGAAGTCGCCATTCATCCTCTCGGATCCGGCGTCATCATGAATGAAAAAGGGTATATTTTAACCAACAAGCATGTGATTAATAACGTGCAACAAATCCAGATAGAGCTGTCAGACGGCAGGCTGTACGAAGCCCGCGTGATCGGCTCCGATAGCCTGACTGACCTGGCCGTGTTGCAAATTGATGGCGTCAATCTGCCGGTGATTCCCATGAATCCAGACCGCGTACCGCACGTCGGCGATGTCGTGATGGCGATCGGCAACCCTTATAATCTGGGGCAAACCGTCACTCAAGGCGTCATCAGCGCCACGGGTCGCGTCAGCCTCAGCGCTTATGGCCAACAAAGAAGCCAGGTAGGACGACAGAACTTGCTGCAAACCGATGCATCAATCAATCACGGAAATTCCGGCGGGGCGCTGGTCAACACACTCGGTGAACTGGTCGGTATTAATACCCTCTCTTTTGATAAAAGTAACAATGGCGAAACACCAGAAGGCATTAGCTTCGCGATTCCTGTCGCACTGGCAACCAAGGTGATGGGCAAACTCATCCGCGATGGCCGCGTAGTTCGCGGCTATATTGGCATCAATGGCGTACAGCTCGAGAGCATTGAAACCAGCAGTCCGACCAATAGCAGCGGAGCACAGGGAAGATTAAGCGGGATTCTCGTTCAGACTATCGACCCAGGCGGCCCGGCAGATAAAGCAGGTATCCACATTGAGGACGTCATCGTTAGCGTGAATAATAAGCCTGCACGCTCGATTATTGAAACCATGGAACAGGTTTCGGAAATTCGCCCCGGCACCGTCATTCCCGTCACGATTGAACGTGATAAAAAGCAATTCACGCTACAAATGACAATTCAGGAATTTCCTACCCAATAGCGGTATTCAAAGCGAGTGGATAAAACACTATCAGCAGACAAGAAACCGGGTGGGAACCCACCCGGCTGATAAACATGATGCTGTTGAAACGCTTACTCGTGCTCTTTAACGCGCTCGATATTCGCACCTAACGCACGCAGCTTATCTTCGATACGGTCATAGCCACGATCGATGTGATAAATACGATCCACTATCGTCACCCCTTCCGCGATACAGCCTGCTAACACCAGACTGGCTGACGCACGTAAGTCGGTCGCCATCACCTGCGCACCAGACAGCTTATCGACGCCGTGGCAAATCACCGTATTGCTCTCAATTTCCGCCTGTGCACCCATACGGATAAGCTCAGGCACATGCATGAAGCGGTTTTCGAAGATGGTTTCGGTAATCACGCCTGTCCCTTCCGCAACCAGATTCAGCAGGCTGAACTGCGCCTGCATATCCGTCGGGAAACCTGGGTGCGGTGACGTGCGAACGGTAACGGCTTTCGGGCGCTTACCGTGCATATCCAGACTGATCCAATCTTCACCGATTTCGATCTCTGCGCCCGCTTCGCGCAGCTTCGCCAATACCGCATCCAGCGTATCAGGACGTGTATTACGGCAAATAATCTGACCACGAGATACCGCAGCCGCGACCAGGAATGTCCCGGTTTCAATACGGTCAGGCACCACGCGATAGACACCACCACCCAGACGCGCAACGCCTTCAATGGTGATTTTATCCGTGCCTGCGCCGCTGATTTTCGCACCCAGCGTATTCAGGAAGTTGGCCGTATCGACAATCTCGGGTTCACGCGCCGCGTTCTCAATAATCGTGGTGCCTTCCGCCAGCGTCGCCGCGCTCATGATGGTCACCGTGGCACCCACGCTCACTTTGTCCATCACGATGTGCGCACCTTTCAGGCGGCCATCAACCGTCGCTTTAACATAGCCTTCTTCCAGTACGATCTGCGCACCGAGCTGCTCAAGGCCGTAAATGTGCAAATCTACCGGGCGCGCGCCAATCGCACAGCCGCCGGGCAGTGAAACCTGACCTTGACCAAAACGCGCCACCAGCGGCCCTAAAGCCCAGATAGAGGCGCGCATGGTTTTCACCAGATCGTACGGCGCGCAGAACACGTTTACATCACTGGCATCCACATGGACGGAACCATTACGCTCAACGCGCGCACCCAACTGCCCCAGCAGCTTCATGGTGGTATCAATGTCGCGCAGTTTCGGTACGTTCTGAATTTCTACTGGCTCTTCTGCGAGCAACGCAGCGAACAGGATGGGCAACGCAGCATTCTTGGCGCCAGAAATGGTCACTTCACCCGCTAAGCGGGTTGGGCCCTGAACACGAAATTTATCCATAGTCTTTGTATCTCGATGTCTTAATTCAATATGTCGTCACACTGATACTGGCAATTTACTCCCACACGCATGGGGAATACTTAGAAGCCGTTCAGTTTACGGTCGCGTTGCCACTCTTCTGGCGTATAGGCCTTGATCGACAGCGCGTGAATACGGTTATCCGCGATGTACTCCATCAGCGGCGCATAAACAGCCTGCTGTTTTTTGACTCGGCTCATTCCAGCAAAAAGTCCGCCCACTACGATGACCTGAAAATGGCTGCCATCACCAGAAACATGGGCTTCTTCCAGTGCCAATGCATTCATCAGCACGTCTTTAATTTCGTTATTTTCCATCGCTCTCGATTTCTATGTCAGGGGGAGATGATTTACAGGGAGGTATCTTAGATGAATATGACGTTATCTTAAACAAAGAATGCGCCCCTTCAGACGATGCCTAAAGGGGCGAATCCGGTAACTCGCGTTACCGCTTAAGACACAGGAATGATTTCATTCAGATTATAGAGCGCAATAAGCGTTTTTAGCCGCTCGCTGGCACCGACAATCGCTATCTCTCCGCCTGAAGACGGCTGCTGATAAACGTGCATCAGCAATGCTAACCCGGCAGAATCAACGCGATGGAGTCCAGACACATCCAGCGTGGTTTTATCCGCCAGCAACGATTCACGCTGCTGCCAGAACGGTAACAGCGTTTCACGATCCAGATCGCCCGTTAACGCCAGCGTGGCGTCCTGTGCCTGCCAGTTCAATGCGTTCGCCATGTTCATGCCTAAATTACTTTTTCTGATCCAACGTGATGGTCTGCTTCGCCGAGGACTCCAACTGCTGAGTCAGGCCATCAACGCCTTTCTGACGCAGTATTGTCGCCCACTCGTTCTGCTTCGTGGTGATCATACTGACACCCTCAGCAATCATGTCGTACGCCTGCCAGTTACCCGTTTGACTGTTCTTACGCCATTGAAAATCCAGGCGTACCGGAGGTCGGCCACCGTTATCAACGATGGTGACGCGAATAGGCACAATATTGGCGTTACCCAGCGGCTGCTCAGGAACGATCTGATAGGTCTGACCGTGGTACAGCGCCAGAGCCTGGCCGTAGGCCTGCTCCAGATAAGCTTCAAACGCTTTGAAATAAGCATCACGCTGTGCTGGCGTTGCATCTTTGTAGTAACGGCCCAGAACCAGTGCGCCGGCATATCTCACTTGAACATACGGCAGAAGTTCTTCACGTACGATTGTGCGTAAATAGTCAGGATTTTGTTTAATTTGTGGCTGCTCATTTTTCAAACGATTAAAGGTTTTCTCCGCCGCTTCATTCATTAAACGATAGGGGTTCGTTTGATCCGCCGCGTTGGCTAATGGCGCCACCACCAGTAAAGCCACCATCAGTAAACGTTTAAACATGCAGATATCCTCTTATGGATGTGAAGGAACAGGTTCGTTATTGTGCTCAGGAGTTGCCGCAGGATCGGCACCCGGCTCCGAACCCGATTGACCGGCATTATCTTCGCTATTGCTGCCGCTCTTATATAGGAATTGACCGATGAGATCTTCAAGCACCATGGCTGACTTCGTGTCCTGAATCACACCACCGTCTTTCAGGATCGCAGTGCCCATTTCCTCATCTTCAAACCCAATGTTCAGTGCCAGATACTGTTCGCCCAGCAAGCCGGAGGTACGAATGGCCAGAGAGCTGGTATCAGGAATATGATCGTAGCGCTGCTGAATATCCATCGCCACGCGCGGCAGGTACGTTTTCTCGTCCAGCGAAATATCCGCTACACGGCCAATAACTACCCCACCAATTCTGATCGGAGAACGCGCTTTCAGCCCGCCAATGTTGTCAAACGTCGCATACAGGCGATACGTCGGCTCGCTACCGATCGCTTTGAGATCGGCTACTTTCAGGCATAAAAAGAGGATAGCAGCCAGCGCGATCAACATAAACACACCAACCCAGACTTCAGTTTTCTTTGTTTGCATCGACTCAGTTCCCAAACATCAGTGCTGTCAGCACAAAATCCAATCCCAGTACCGCTAACGACGAGTGCACGACGGTTCGTGTCGTTGCACGGCTGATCCCCTCAGACGTCGGGATCGCGTCATAGCCGTTAAACAGTGCAATCCAGGTCACGGTAATCGCAAATACGATACTTTTAATCACGCAGTTCAACACATCCTGACGCCAGTCAACCGCGCCCTGCATGGCAGACCAGAAGAACCCACTGTCGATGCCTTTCCAGTCCACACCGACCAACGCGCCTCCCCAAATGCCCACCGCGACAAAAATCACCGCCAGCAGCGGCATGCTGATTAACCCCGCCCAGAAACGCGGCGCAACCACGCGACGCAGCGGATCGACCGCCATCATCTCCATGCTGGAGAGCTGCTCTGTTGCCTTCATCAGGCCAATTTCCGCCGTCAGTGCGGAACCCGCACGTCCGGCGAACAGTAATGCCGTCACCACCGGACCAAGCTCACGCAGCAGCGACAGCGCCACCATCATGCCCAGGCTGGCCTCGGCGCTGTAAGTCGTCAGGATGATATAGCCCTGCAACCCTAGCACCATACCGATGAATAGACCGGAAACTATAATGATCAGCAGCGACTGCACGCCAACGCTGTACAGCTGTTTCACCAGCAGCGGCCACTGTTTTCTGAATTCGGGTTTACCCACCAGCGCATTAAACAGCATCAGCCCGGCGCGCCCAAACGAGGCACTGGTGGAAATTCCCTGACGCCCCAACGACGCCAACGTCCGTAATAACATGACTGCGTTAACCCCCTGAACCTAGCAGCGACGTTTTATAGTCACCCGCAGGAAAACGGAAAGGCACTGGCCCGTCGGCGATACCATCCAGAAACTGACGAACCTGCGGGTCATTGTTCGCCCTCAGTTCATCCGCCGTTCCTTCAGCCACCACCCGCTTGTCGGCCACGATATAGGCGTAATCAGCGATGCTCATCACCTCTGGCACATCGTGAGAAACCACAATGCAGGTCACACCCAATGCATGGTTCAGCTCGTCGATGAGCTTCACCAGCGTCCCCAATGTAATCGGATCCTGCCCGACAAAAGGCTCATCAAACATAATCAACTGTGGATCGAGCGCAATAGCTCTCGCCAGCGCCGCACGCCGCGCCATGCCGCCGGAAAGCTCTGCTGGCATCAGCTCCGCCGCACCGCGTAGCCCCACGGCTTCCAGCTTCATCATGACAATGCTACGCAGCAAGGATTCCGGTAGTTGGGTATGTTCACGCAGCGGCCAGGCGACATTATCAAACACGTTCAAATCGGTGAATAACGCACCGGACTGAAACAACATGCTCATTTTCTTGCGCGCGTTGTACAGTTCGCTGCGCGACAGCGTCGGGATATTCTCGCCATCAAACCAGATTTCGCCGCTGTCTGGCGGTAGCTGTCCGCCAATCAGGCGCAACAGCGTGGTTTTACCGATACCGGAAGGCCCCATGATCGCAGTGACCTTGCCTTTAGGCACATTCAGCGTGATGTCCGTAAAAATCTCTCGCTCTCCGCGCCGAAAGCTAAGACCACGGATCTCGACCAGATTAGTTGCCTCATGGTTCATTATTTCCATTCCTTACCAATCAGTACGCTTATGTCGCATCTTTCACTCCAGCCTAACGGCTGTCTTTCATCAAGGTGCGAGTTTTACAAAAACTTACCGTAAGTTCTTGTCCAAAATGGCGGCATAAACCGTTACCGGGTTTTACTTATCGCGACAGGTTTTACTTTTGCGCCAAGCACCGTCAGAATTAGCACTCATCACAAAAAATGCTTTTTGTGCGAAAATCGTCCAGAAATGCTGATTTATTCGACAACAAGCCGGTGATTATATCCTATTAAAGGACGCTGCATGCTGTTTGCAACACTACTCTTGTTCGTTGGTTTGCTATTACTGGTTTACGGTGCCGATCGTCTTGTCTATGGTGCCGCCGTGCTTGCGCGTTCTCTCGGCTTACCTCCTTTCGTTATCGGTATCACCATTGTCGGCTTCGGCACCTCGCTACCGGAGTTGATTGTTTCGGTGACTGCCGCCCTGAACGATCAGAACGACATGGCCGTCGGTAATGTTCTGGGCTCCAATATCACCAATATTTTACTCATTCTCGGCAGCGCAGCACTCATTCGCCCACTCACGGTACATTCGGCCATTTTGCGCCGGGAATTGCCGCTCATGTTGTCCGTCACTTTATTGTGTGGCGTTTTACTGCATGATAGCTACCTGAGCCGCACCGACGGCATAATGCTGCTCTTTGCCGCCATTCTGTGTCTGGTGTTGATACTTCGCATGGCACAACAGGCGCAGCGGGAAGGCGGTGATAGCCTGACTCGCGAACAGCTGGCAGAACTCCCGCAGGATGACAGCAGCCAGATGGTCGCCGTGCTGTGGTTGATTCTAGGCATGATTATTTTACCTATGGCCGCCCGTATGGTGGTGGATAACGCCACCGTCATTGCACGCTACTTTGATGTTAGCGAGTTGACTATCGGGCTGACCATATTGGCGATTGGCACCAGCCTGCCTGAGCTTGCTACCGCTATCGTCGGGACGCTGAAGAAAGAAGATGATATTGCGCTGGGCAACCTGATTGGCTCGAACATTTTTAATATCGCGATTGTTCTGGGCGTCCCTGCACTGCTTTCGCCGGGTGCACTGAACCCTCAGATTTTTCAGCGCGACTATTGGGTCATGCTGGCGGCAAGCGTGCTGTTAACCGCACTGTGCCTCAGCAAAAAACGCCGCATAGGACAGGGCGCAGGCGCATTATTATGCTGCGCGTTTATTGTTTACCTTACGGTGTTGTTCTGTTTTTCATAAGAAGCTGTTCCGTTTTTCATCATAATCAGGACTATTGGTATGTCACAGTTTGAACAAGACGCTCACCTAAAACAGCAGTCTGACCGTGCACTATCCGATCATGCATCACAAGCCGATCACTCGCGACACAAGGCTCATGAACTACCCGCGGATTTCGATTTCCAGCAGGCCGGCAAGCAGGTACTGAGTATCGAACGCGATGGGCTTGCGCAATTAGATCAATACATTGACGACAATTTTACCCTCGCCTGCAAAAAGATATTTCACTGCGAAGGCAAAGTAGTGGTGATGGGAATGGGCAAATCCGGCCATATAGGCTGCAAGATTGCTGCGACCTTCGCCAGCACCGGTACACCTGCTTTTTTTGTTCATCCCGGCGAAGCCAGCCACGGTGACCTCGGCATGGTGACACCGCACGATATCGTGATCGCCATCTCCAATTCTGGCGAATCGCATGAAATTCTGTCGCTGATTCCCGTCCTGAAACGCCAGAAAGTGTTCCTGATCTGCATGACCAGCGCACCCGAAAGTACGATGGGTAAGGCAGCGGATATTCACCTGTGCGTTCACGTCCCACAAGAAGCCTGCCCGCTCGGTCTGGCACCCACCACCAGCACCACCGCAACGCTGGTCATGGGAGATGCGCTGGCCGTAGCCCTGTTACAGGCGCGCGGCTTTACCGCCGAAGATTTCGCGCTTTCTCACCCCGGTGGCGCACTCGGCCGCAAACTTTTACTGCGCGTCAGCGATATCATGCATTCAGGTGACGAGATTCCCCATGTCCCACACGATGCTTCGCTGCGTGATGCGCTAGTGGAAATTACGCGCAAAAATCTGGGTATGACGGTAATCTGCGAGGCGGATATGAAAATTCAGGGCATCTTTACCGATGGTGACCTGCGCCGCATCTTCGACATGAATATTGACTTGAACAGCGCGCGTATTGCTGATGTGATGACCGCGGGCGGCATCCGGGTCGCACCGCAAACGCTGGCGGTGGATGCACTTAACCTGATGCAGTCGCGCCACATCACCTCAGTGCTGGTGGCAGAAAACGATCGTCTGGTCGGGATCGTCCATATGCACGATATGCTGCGGGCTGGCGTGGTTTAATAAGAAAGGATAATAGTGAATGAGTGAAGTCAGGGCGCAAACCGATACCTGCTATGGACCTGTCGATCAACAGGTACTGGATAAAGCCCGTGAGGTTCGCCTGTTAATTTGCGACGTTGACGGCGTGATGTCCGATGGTCTGATTTATATGGGCAACCACGGCGAAGAGCTGAAAGCCTTTAACGTCCGCGACGGCTATGGTATTCGCTGCTTGCTGACGTCCGATATTGAGGTTGCCATCATTACCGGACGTTCAGCAAAATTGCTGGAAGATCGGTGTAAGACACTGGGCATTAACCATCTTTATCAGGGGCAATCGGATAAGGTTTTGGCCTTCAACGATCTGTTGGATAAACTGTCGGTAACGGCAAATCAGGTCGCGTATATCGGCGACGATATGATCGACTGGCCAGTGATGGCTCAGGTTGGGCTGAGCGTTGCCGTGGCTGATGCCCATCCGCTGTTATTACCGCGCGCAGATTATGTCACCCGCATTGCGGGAGGCCGTGGCGCAGTGCGTGAGCTGTGTGATTTGATTCTGTTCTCGCAGGACAAGCTGGAGCATGCCAAAGGGTTGTCAATATGAGTAAAACCAAGCGTTGGCTCACCGCTTTTCTGGCCCTGTTGGTGCTTATCCTCATCGGCTGGAATATTGCGGATGAGGACACGGTAGCCGCACCGGATGCAAACGACCCCGCCGTGCCGGTTTATACCAGCGAAAAGACCAACACGCAGGTATATAGCCCTGCGGGTAAACTGAGCTACAGACTGATTTCGGAAAAAGCGGAGTATTTCAACGACGAGCAGTTGAGCTGGTTTACGACTCCCGTTGCCACGTTGTTCAATGAACAGGGCACGGCAACCTGGTCAGTACGCGCCGATCGCGCCAAGCTGACAAAAGACAAGATGCTCTATCTGTACGGCAACGTCGAGGTGGATAGCCTGACGAAAGACGCACAGCTCCAGCGCATCACAACGAACAATGCCCAAGTGAATCTGGCGACGCAGGACGTCTCTTCCGATGATGAAGTCACCCTGTCCGGTGCCAGCTTTACCTCAAGCGGAATGAAAATGCGCGGGAATCTGCGTAACAAAACGGCCGAGTTGATCGAAAAGGTAAAAACCTCTTATGAAATCCAAAACCAATAACCTCATGCGTAACACCCTGATCGCCAGCTCGCTGTTCGCCGTCAGCATTTCTGCCTTTGCCGTTACCGGCGATAGCAACCAACCTATTCGCATAGATTCAGCACAGCAATCTCTGGACATGCAGGGCAACACGGTAACGTTCACGGGCAATGTTGTCGTGAAGCAAGGAACGATTGAAGTGAAAGCCGACAAGGTCGTCGTGACGCGTCCACAGGGCACGCAAGGCAGTGAAGTCGTGGAAGGTTACGGCAACCCCGTGACGTTCTACCAGATGCAGGACAACGGCAAGCCAGTAAAAGGTCACGCGCAGAAAATCCGCTACGAGCTGGCCAAAGACTTTCTGGTGTTGACAGGGGATGCCTATCTGGAACAGCAGGACAGCAATG
The DNA here is from genome assembly GCF_000803315.1 of Pectobacterium actinidiae. Lineage (NCBI taxonomy): Bacteria > Pseudomonadati > Pseudomonadota > Gammaproteobacteria > Enterobacterales > Pectobacteriaceae > Pectobacterium > Pectobacterium actinidiae. Next base: position 49,084 of record NZ_JRMH01000001.1, on the reverse strand, counting down.
TCAAAGGCGATCGCATCACCTATCTGGTGAAACAGCAGCAGATGGAAGCGACCAGCGACAAAGGAAAACGCGTGACGACGGTGTTGGTCCCTTCTCAGCTTCAGGAGAAAGAGACCCAGCCTTCTCGTTCTCAGCAACCGCAACCACGGGTCACTGAATAAGTTATGGCAACATTAACCGCAGAAAATCTAGCCAAGGCGTACAAAGGCCGTAAGGTCGTGGAAAACGTCAGCCTCACCGTTAATTCTGGTGAAATCGTCGGCCTGCTGGGGCCGAACGGTGCTGGCAAAACGACAACGTTCTACATGGTGGTGGGCATCGTCCCGCGTGATGAAGGACGCATCGTCATTGACGATGATGACATCAGCCTGCTTCCTTTGCACGAACGTGCGCTGCGCGGTATCGGCTATCTGCCGCAGGAAGCCTCTATCTTCCGTCGCTTAAGCGTTTATGACAATCTGATGGCGGTGTTACAGATCCGTAAAGATCTCACGACCGAACAGCAGGAAGATCGTGCCAATGAGCTAATGGAAGAATTCCATATTATTCATTTGCGCGATAGTCTGGGACAATCGCTGTCCGGCGGAGAAAGACGCCGCGTAGAGATTGCGCGTGCGCTGGCAGCGAATCCGAAGTTCATTCTGCTGGATGAACCGTTTGCGGGCGTAGACCCGATCTCCGTACTGGATATTAAAAAAATCATTGAGCATCTGCGTGACAGCGGGCTTGGCGTGTTGATTACCGATCATAACGTCCGCGAAACGCTTGATGTGTGTGAACGAGCCTATATCGTGAGTCAGGGCAACCTGATCGCCCACGGTTCACCGACCGATATTCTGGCCGATGAACAGGTGAAACGCGTCTATCTGGGCGAAGGCTTCCGACTCTGATAGGGTAATATTTTCTCTTTGCAGCACTTATGGGACGTTAGCGCGATTTATGAAGCAAGGTTTGCAACTCAGGCTTAGCCAGCAACTGGCCATGACTCCACAGCTCCAACAGGCTATCCGCCTGTTGCAACTGTCCACGCTTGAATTGCAACAGGAGATTCAACTGGCGCTGGAAAGCAATCCGTTGCTCGAACAAACGGATCAGCACGACGAAATCGAGTCATTTGAAAAGGCAGACAGCGATTCACTGGATACCGGTGAAGCCCTTGAGCAAAGGGACATGCCTGAAGAACTGCCGCTCGATGCTACCTGGGATGAAATTTACTCCGCAGGCACACCGTCGGGCACGGGCACCGACTACCGCGATGAAGAGCTGCCAATTTATCAAGGCGAAACCACGCAAACGCTTCAGGATTACCTGATGTGGCAGGTGGAGCTGACACCGTTTTCAGACACCGATGCGGCCATTGCGACCTCTATCGTCGATGCCGTGGACAACACTGGCTACCTGACCGTGCCGCTGGAAGACATTCTTGACAGTATCGGTGACGACGACGTAACGCTGGAAGAAGTTGAAGCCGTACTCAAACGCGTGCAGCGCTTCGATCCTATTGGCGTCGCGGCCCGCGACCTGCGTGATTGTCTGCTGGTGCAACTTTCCCAGTTCGCCGACGACACGCCACGTCTGGCCGAAGCACGCCTGATCGTCAGCGATCATCTCGATCTGTTAGCCAACCATGATTTCCGCAGCCTGATCCGTATCACACGCCTGAAAGAAGAGGTGCTGAAAGAAGCACTGGCGTTGATTCAATCACTCGATCCCCGTCCGGGGCAATCGATCAACACGGGCGAATCTGAATACGTCATCCCTGATGTGCTGGTACGTAAAGTTCAGGGAATCTGGTCCGTTGAACTCAACACCGACAGCGTTCCCCGCTTGCAGATTAATCAGCAATACGCGGCGCTGGGCAATAGCGCGCGCAACGACAGCGACGGACAATTTATCCGCAGCAATCTGCAAGAAGCGCGCTGGCTCATCAAAAGTCTGGAAAGTCGCAATGACACGCTGCTAAAGGTAACCCGCTGTATCGTCGAACAGCAGCAGGATTTCTTCGAGCAGGGTGAAGAATTCATGAAGCCCATGGTACTGGCAGACATCGCGCAGGCAGTGGATATGCATGAATCCACCATCTCACGCGTGACGACACAGAAGTTCCTGCACAGCCCGCGCGGCATTTTTGAGCTAAAATATTTCTTCTCCAGCCACGTTAATACCGATAGCGGCGGAGAAGCGTCGTCAACGGCAATCCGCGCGTTGGTGAAGAAGCTTATTGCAGCGGAAAACCCCGTGAAGCCACTGAGCGATAGCAAGCTGACGGCGCTGCTCTCCGATCAGGGCATCATCGTGGCACGTCGAACCGTGGCAAAATACAGAGAGTCTTTATCTATCCCACCATCAAATCAGCGTAAACAACTGGTTTGATCTCAACAGAGAAGGAAGACGCTATGCAGCTCAACATTACCGGACACCACATCGATATCACTGAACCACTGCGTGATTTTGTGAACGGCAAGTTTGCCAAATTAGAGCAGTATTTTGACCGGATTAATCAGGTCAATGTGGTATTGAGAGTGGAAAAAGTTCAGCAAATTGCCGAGGCCACGCTTCACGTTAATGGCGGTGAGCTGCATGCAACCTCAGAAGCGGAAGATATGTACGCGGCGATAGATTTATTGATTGATAAGCTGGCGAGACAGCTCAATAAGCATAAAGATAAACTCAAGCAGCACTAATTTTCTCCTTTGCCGTTTGGCAAAGGAACAAACTCGGCCCATCCATCGGGTGGGTCGGGATCACCAGAAGTGAAAGCGTTGTTAAGTGAAAATAAAATGAACCACGATCCCGTATTGCAACTCAGCACCGTATTACGTCCTGAGTGCACCCGAAGCACCGTCCACTGCCAAAGTAAGAAACGGGCATTGGAAATTATCAGCGAGCTGGCCGCCAAGCAGCTCAATATTCCTTCGCAGATTATCTTTGATGCCATCCTGACCCGCGAACGCATGGGCAGCACCGGAATCGGCGGCGGCATTGCTATTCCTCACGGCAAGCTGGAAGACGATAATGCGCTGGGTGCCATCGGTGTCTTCATCCAGTTAGAGCAACCGATCGCTTTCGATGCCATTGATAATCAGGCCGTTGATCTGCTTTTTGCCTTGCTGGTTCCAGCGGAACAATGTAAAACCCATTTGCATACCCTGTCGCTTGTTGCCAAGCGGCTGGCGGATAAAACGGTTTGCCGACGCCTGCGTGCGGCGCAAAGCGATGAAGAGCTGTACCAGATTATGACGGAAGCCGGTTAAGCCGGATGGTTGTCATGTTCACGATGACGGGCGATTCGCGGTGGATTCAGAGAATACTTGCAATCCATGCGCTAAGCCGTCATTTTTTTAGCTATACATCACTTTATAAAAACAGTGGCAATGAAAATTCGCCATCACGTTGCCAGAGGGGAGTCGTCAGATGGTGCTGATGATTGTCAGCGGTCGTTCAGGTTCAGGAAAATCTGTCGCCCTGCGTGCATTGGAAGATATGGGGTTCTACTGTGTAGATAACCTGCCCGTTGTTCTACTGCCAGAACTGGCTAATACGCTTGCGGCACGTAACATTTCCGCAGCAGTCAGCATTGACGTGCGCAATATGCCGGAATCACCAGAGATCTTCGAGCATGCCATGGAGCAACTGCCACCCAGCTTCTCGCCTCAACTGCTGTTTCTGGATGCCGATCGTAATACGCTGATTCGTCGCTATAGCGATACCCGCCGCCTTCACCCGCTGTCCAGCAAGAATCTGTCACTGGAAAGTGCCATTGATGAAGAAAGCGACCTGCTGGAACCGCTGCGTTCACGCGCCGATCTGATTATCGACACCTCAGAGATGTCGGTGCATGAACTGGCCGAAATGCTGCGTACCCGACTGCTCGGCAAGCGAGAACGTGAGCTCACGATGGTGTTCGAATCGTTCGGCTTCAAGCACGGTATCCCTATCGATGCGGATTACGTGTTTGACGTGCGTTTCCTGCCGAACCCGCACTGGGATCCGAAACTGCGTCCAATGACCGGTTTGGATAAGCCCGTTGCGTCCTTCCTCGACAGGCATACCGAAGTTCACAACTTCATCTATCAGACCCGCAGCTATCTGGAACTGTGGCTGCCGATGCTGGAAACCAACAACCGCAGCTACCTGACTGTCGCCATTGGCTGTACCGGCGGTAAACACCGTTCTGTTTACGTCGCTGAACAACTGGCAGACTACTTCCGCTCACGCGGTAAAAACGTACAGTCACGTCACCGTACGCTGGAAAAACGTAAACCCGCGTAATCGTCGGCAAACCAGTACAATCAGGTAACCTATGACAGTCCGGCAAACGGTTGAAATCAAAAACAAGCTGGGCATGCACGCTCGCCCAGCCATGAAGTTATTCGAGCTGGTGCAGAGCTTTGATGCAGAAGTGATACTGCGTAATGACAGCGGCACTGAAGCCGAAGCCAGCAGCGTGATTGCCATGCTGATGCTGGACTCGGCTAAAGGGCGTCTCATTGAGGTGGAAGCCACTGGCCCGGATGAAGAACAGGCGCTTGCCGCCGTCATCGGGCTGTTTGAAGCCGGGTTCGACGAAGACTAGCGATTTCCTTAGCAGGCTATCTGAAAGCCTCTATAGCAAGCATCGCTTCACTTTCCTCTCCGAACCTCCTACTATCCCTACTATCATATTTTCTTATATCCCCTGCTCCTTTGGGCGCGGGGGTTATTTTTATATCATCTGAAAATACCAACTGGAGAGGAGTATGACGAAACCTAACCTGACAATCAGTGAATTGGATGCAGAACGTCTGGATATGTTATTGGAGCAGCCCGCCTTTGCGGACAGCGATATCGCGCAGGCGTTAAATGAGGAGCTGGATCGGGCGGACATTCTGCCTTCGGCATCGATACCCTCACATGTCGTCACCATGAATAGTCGGGTGCGTTTCCGCGATCTGAATACCAACGAAGAGCATATCCGAACGCTGGTTTATCCGGCCGCGGTGAAGGACAGTCAAGAACCGCTGTCGGTGATGGCTCCGCTGGGCGCGGCACTATTGGGAATGCATGTGGGAAATGCTATCACCTGGCAATTGCCAAACGGTGAAGAAACGCGAATTGAAGTACTAGAACTACTCTATCAACCTGAAGCCGCTGGCGAATACCACCGCTAAGCCAGAGAGAGTAACAGCCGTCGGACACTGCCGACGGCGACGGTTACTCAAAGAGCAGACTTATTCCCCTGCGATCTTCATATCAGGCAGCAGAACAGAACCACACTGGATATTGCTTCGGGTTTCGATATCATTCCCCACCGTCACAATGTTACGCAGCATGTCTTTCAGGTTACCTGCGATCGTAATCTCACTGACCGGATATTGAATTTCGCCGTTTTCGACCCAGAAGCCGGATGCTCCACGGGAATAGTCCCCCGTCACACCGCTTACACCCTGCCCCATCAATTCAGTCACCAGCAGGCCTTTGCCCATCTGTTTCAACATACCGTTGAAATCCAGACCCTGTCCGGCAATCCGCCAGTTATGAATTCCCCCCGCGTGACCGGTGCTCTGCATACCCAGCTTACGCGCGGAGTAGCTTGTCATGAGCCAGGTCTGCAATACGCCAGCCTTCACAATTTCACGCGCCTGCGTCCGCACGCCTTCACTATCGAACGGCGTAGAGGCCAGCCCTCTCAGCAGATGCGGTTGTTCTTCAATCGTCAGCCATTCCGGCAGAATCTGCTGACCCAGTTTATCCAGCAGGAAAGTGGATTTACGATAAACGCTGCCGCCGCTGATCGCACCAACCAAATGACCAAACAGGCCGGTCGCCACTTCCGCAGAGAACATTACCGGTGCCTGCATGGTGGGCAGTTTACGCGGTGACAAGCGAGATAACGTGCGGCGCGCACACTCTTCGCCTACCCATTCCGGGCTACTCAAATCATCCAGCGCACGGCCGACGGTATAGGCATAATCCCGCTCCATATCGCCATTCACTTCGGCAATCACACAGCTGGACATGGAATGACGGCTAGAGCAGTAACTTTTCAGCAGGCCGTGGCTATTGCCGAACACCTTCACGCCGTAGTGGCTGTTAAAACTGCCGCCTTCGGTGTTAGTAATGCGCTTGTCAGCCTGTAACGCCGCCTGCTCTGCGCGAGCGGCTAATTCAATGCCACGATCCGCATCCAGCTCGGTCGGATGAAACAGATCCAGATCCGGCGCGTCGAACGCCAGAAGATCCCGATCCGCCGGGCCAGCAAAAGGATCGACAGAGGTATAACGCGCAATATCCAGCGCGGCCTGTACGGTACGGGCTATCGCATCCGGGCTGAGATCGGTAGACGATGCGCTGCCTTTACGCTGTTGGTGATAAACCGTAATGCCCAACGCGCCATCGCTGTTGAATTCAACATTTTCAACCTCACCATAACGGGTACTGACGCTAATGCCCGTCGTTTTTGACACCGCGACTTCTGCCGCATCAGAACCGGCACGCGCCAGTTCCAGCGCCTGAGCAACCGCGAGTTCCAGCGCTTTACGCTGCTCTGCAACCTGAGTAGTTATCGTCATTGTTCTGCCATAATGAGTGGAAGAAAGCTCACCATCATCATCCCCGCAACGAGCATAAAAGGGGCGTATACTCTACAGACTTCACGCAGCCAACACACAGGTAACGTGAAGTATGACGAGCATAAAATGGTGTAGCATAATGCTTTCTAGTCTAACAGGATCTACGGACAATTTCGCCCAAAGCCCAAACCTGTTAGTATCAGCCTCTTTTTTTCTGGTGGGCGCGCTGTTCACCATCCCGGAGCCGCTACGCGTAGCGTTACGAATTGCTCCTGGACACTTTTTAGGAGCCAACCATGAAGCAAAAGTACGAAGACTGGCTGAACGACGTCCCAGAGAACCAAGAAGACGACGAAGATGATGAAATTATCTGGGTCAGCAAAAGCGAAATAAAGCGCGATGCCGAAGCGCTGAAGGATCTCGGCGCAGAATTGGTCGATCTGGGCAAAAACGCCTTGGAGAAGATCCCGTTGGACGACGATCTGCGTGCGGCAGTAGAACTGGCACAGCGGATCAAGAAAGAAGGCCGCCGCCGTCAGCTACAGCTGATTGGTAAAATGCTGCGCGCCCGCGATCCAGAGCCGATCCAAACCGCACTGGATAAGCTTAACAACCGTCATAATCAGCAAGTGGCGTTGTTCCACAAGCTGGAACAACTGCGCGACCGTCTGATTGCCGAGGGCGACGATGTGGTTCCCGATATTCTGGCATTGTATCCCCATGCTGACCGCCAACAGTTGCGTTCTCTGGTGCGTAATGCGCAGAAAGAGAAAGCGACGAATAAACCGCCGAAATCCGCCCGCCAGATCTTCCAGTATCTGCGTGAGCTAGCTGAAACCACGGACTAATGGCGACAACGGGATGAGGAGTATGCCTCACTCATCCCGTACATCACTCGCTCCCGATTGGGTTCATTCTCACCTTGATTACAACCCGCCCAGATGCCAGGTTTTCACTTCCAAAAATTCATCCAGCCCCAATACCGAGCCTTCGCGGCCCAATCCCGATTCTTTCACACCACCAAATGGTGCCAATTCGGTTGAAACCGCGCATTCGTTAATGCCAATCATGCCGCTCTCCAGCGCTTCTGCCACGCGGAATACACGCTGCAAATTCTGGCTGTAGAAGTAGGCAGCCAGACCAAACGGCGTATTGTTGGCGCGTTCAATCACCTCTTCTTCCGTTTTGAAACGGAAACACGGGGCGACCGGACCAAAGGTTTCCTCCTGCGCCAGCAGCATCGCTTCATTGGCATCAACAATCACCGTCGGTTCAAAGAAGCTGTGACCCAGCTTGTGTCGTTTACCACCAACAAGCGTCTTACCCCCTTTTTCCACCGCGTCATTAACGTGCTTTTCCACCTTCTCGACGGCGGCATCGTCAATCAGCGGACCGAGCACGACGCCGTCATCCATACCGTTACCGACCTTCAGTTTTTTCACTTCTTCCGCGAGCAGAGAAACAAACTCATCGTAGACGCCGTCCTGAATATAAAACCGGTTGGCGCTGACGCAGACCTGACCCGCATTGCGGAAGCGATTAGCGATCGCACCTTTCACCGCAGCCTGAATATCCGCGTCATCAAACACGATATAAGGCGCGTTGCCGCCCAGCTCCATCGACACTTTCTTCATGGTGTCTGCCGCGTTGCGCACCAGCGTTTTCCCTACCGCCGTAGAGCCAGTAAAGGAGATTTTGCGTACTTTATCGCTCGCCATGACGGTATCGCTAATCGCCTGCGTATCGCCCGCGACGCCGTTGAGTACGCCATCCGGCACACCCGCCTGCTGTGCCAGCGCTAACAGCGCAAACGCAGACAACGGCGTGTTATTAGCGGGTTTGATCACACCGGTACACCCCGCCGCCAGCGCAGGCCCCAGCTTACGCGTCAGCATCGCCAGCGGAAAATTCCACGGCGTAATCGCAACAACGACCCCAACGGGTTCACGCGTGGCATAAATCTTCGAGCCAGACTTGGCAGGTGGAATGATCTCGCCGTTGACACGTTTTCCCTGCTCAGCAAACCACTGAATGAAATTCGCCGCATAGACGACTTCGCCTTCCGCTTCCTGTACTGGCTTGCCCTGCTCAGCGGTCATCAACTCTGCCAGATAGCGTTTATTCTCCAGAATCAGTTCGTACCAGCGATACAGAATCTCAGAACGTTCCTTCGCGGTTTTACGCTTCCAGGCGGGGAATGCGGCATAGGCAGCATCAATGGCCGCCTGAGTCTCTTTCTTTCCCGCTTTCGCTACGCTGGCAATCAATTCACCCGTCGCCGGATTCACCACCTCAAAAGTGGCTCCGCCCTGCTGCCATTTCCCCGCAGCGAAGTAGCCCGTTTTAAACAGCTCATGATCCTGCAAATGGTATCCTGACATCGTGTTACCTCCTGAAAATAGTCATTTCTCATGACGTTATGAGGGAAGCTATAGATAATTCAGTATAGAAGTGATGGACACGATCTGCGCGACTCTCGGATTAATCGTTAGTTTGATCGCGTAGCGTTACCCACTGAGATTAGTTGCTCAGCGCATGCTGGTAATCACGCAGTATCCCAGTCAATCGCCCCACTGGCGCAGTCATGCTCGCGGGAAGTTGCTGTTCTGTCAGCATTTGTTGATAACGTTCAAGCCCATCCAGCAGTTGCGTGAAATAGCGGCTGCGCGTGCTATCGCGTCGGGCCAAAATCACCTGTTCTGCCGTCGCACGAATCTGACGATGAAAGGCAGACAGCGCCGCGTTCTGCGGAATATTTAGCGTTCTTAAACGTTGGTGCATGATGATCAGCCACAGCGCAAGGCGATACTTGGCAATGTCTTCAGGGAAGCGACTCAGCAGCAGGAACAACTGCTGATACAGCGCTGGCAAGTGGTTTTCCTTACGCCGTGCTGTGTTGGTCGTTAATGCCGAGACGGCGCCATACACAAAGCGGTTTAACAGCGTTCTCCCCGTATGTGCTTTGGTGTTATCCCGGATCAGCAGGATCACCATCAGCGCCAGAAAACAGCCGATAATCTGGCCGATCGCGCTGTCCAGAAACTGACTAATGTGGAACGTCATCGGATTATCCAGCACCAGGATATTGATCGTGCTGGCCAATGCGCCCAGCGAGCCCAGTCGGCGCTTTTGTACCTCAAGCCCGAGGAAGAAAGCCATCGCCCCCAGGCTCAGACACAGCAGCAGCATACTTTGCTGCGTTGATGGCATGATAAACATGAACATCAGTGCACCCAGTGGCAGTGCGTAGATCGTCCCAAAAAGAAAGTCCTTCGCCATCATCTGTGGGTTTGGCAACCGCATGGCAAGCGACGTTACCACCGCAATCATCACCATACATACGCTGCCAGAAGTCCAGCCAGTGCTTAGCCAGAACAGGCAGCCCAGCGCCGTCGCCACCCCGGTGCGTAAACCGTTGATCATGGCATGATGGGTTTCAGCCGAAGGCGCTTTAATTTCCACCTCGCTGTTCAGCACGTCAGCTTCTATCGTCGTAATACGTCCGTTGGTCTGCACCCCCTTCGCCAGCAGCAGATAACGTGTCGCCGCGCCAACCCAACTGACCAACGTAGGCGGCACATCGCGGCTATCAGCCGCAATCACGTGGCGTAATGCTTTCACACGGCAATGCACATCGCGGGGCGACTCAACAGGCTGTTCCAATACCAATCTCAGGCTGCTTTTTACAGGGGTCGGGACATCCTGCAACATCAGATAGGTTTCACACGCCTGTGTAATCATCGTCAGCGATTGCGTATGCAGCGATGTTAAGCGGCGATTGCTGTTCTGCCAGCGTGAAGACTCCAGCATCAGGCTGCTATGCATACCATTTAGCGCGGTCGTTTTACGTACCAGCGCATGCCATGCCGCGTCTATCGCTTCTTTCTCCGCCCCGCTCATACTTAGCTGCAATAGCCGATACTGATCCACCAGCAGTTCACCAATGCTGCGGTCAACATCCTGCTTGATCGAGCGCGGCGAGAACAGTAAATCCGCCAGAATGGCGCAGACGATGCCCAGCACAATCTCGCTACAGCGTTCCACGGCAAACTGCGGCGTCAGCAACGGCGTTCCCTGTGTCGATACAATAATAATCAGCGCGGTATAACCCGCCAGCCCGAAAATATAGGCGTTTTCGACTTTAACCAGCGAAGAAACCCAGGTGCAGAGTCCTGCCCAAATACAGCACAGCATCAACATCACGACGGGCGCGCGAACGGTGGCGATAATGATAATAAGTGCACCGATACAGCCGATAAACGTACCAATAATGCGCAGAATACCACGATGGCGGATTGCGCCAGAAAATGGTTCTCCACCCGCAGCGAACGCCGGGCCAGCGGCAACAATCGCGGCCGTCAGCACCGACCAGCGCGGCGTTTCCAACTGGAGGTGGAAGCCCAGAAACAGGGATAGCACAATCGCAAAGCTCAACTTGAAGGCAAAGCGATAACGCGCAAACGTCGGGGTTTTCATCATCGCCTCACTTAGCCAAACTCACGCAGGCGATAGAGAAGGCGAATGAGCGGCGACGGTTTTTTGTCGTTGTTAACCTGCTCGCCGGTGATCACCACGGTCGCCGTGGTGCCAGCCGGATAGAGATCGCCCATTTGTCGATCGAGACGGATTTTTACCGGTACACGCTGCGCCAAACGCACCCACTCCAGATTGGAATCCACGTTAGCCAGGCCTTTCGTGTTCGCACTGTTGCTGCTGTTGTTTACCCCAGCCGCCACGCTATCCACCGTGCCGTAAAATATTTTTTCGCTACCCAGCGGGGTGATTTCCGCACGGTAGCCACGGCGAACACCTTCAAGTTTAGTCTCTTCCATGTAAGCCAGCAGGTAAAACGAATCCTTTTTCACCAGCGCCACCGCCGTATTACCACGTTCGATAAACTCACCGCTTTGCACATGCAGGTTGGTGACCCAACCGTCAGCAGGGGCGCGTACCACGGTGCGCTCCAGTTCCAGTTTCACCAGTGACAATACCGCCTGCGCTTTAGCAAGCTGGTGCGTTGCGGTTTCCAATGCATTACTGGACTGATCGATATTTTCCTGTGACATTGCGCTGATGCCCAGCCGCGCCCGACGCCCGGATTCCCGGCGTTTTTCCGTCACCAGCGCCTGGTAATAAGCAACATCCGCTTCCGCCTGTGCCACCGCCTGGTGGTAACGAGGTTGGTCGATGACAAACAGCACATCACCTTTGTTTACCAGCTGATTGTCCGTAACGCGCACATCGGTCAGCAGCCCGCTGACGTCCGGCGCGATCGCCACCACATCCGCCGTAAATTTGGCATCACGCGTCCAGGGCGATTCGGTATAGAACGCCCAGACACGAAAGATTGCCACAATCGCACACAGCACAATCACCAACGTGATGACCACGCGGCTCAGTTTTTTGATCAGCACGGCCTGCTGTCTAAACAAGGATAAAAAGAACGTTTTCACAGACACCTCACAGACCGTAACGGAACAGTAAATAAAACAGACAGCAGAACAGCGCACTGTTAAACAGCGCAGGATGCCAGACAAAGTCATAGATACCCGTCGGTTGCAGCAGGCGGTTCACGACAAAGAACAGGGTCAGCGATACCAGCAAGACAAAAAACACCGGGGGAAATGACAGCCCAAACAGCACCATAACCGGGAGTGAACTCATCCTCTTTTCCTTTTTTCTATTAGAGAGCGGTAACGAGCAGGTGCGCTACCGGATGGTAAATTATGTCGTCTGATGCTGACGTTCAGCATAGACAAAAGCGCTTCATCCCGCAGGCTGACGGCCAACGGATGGGATAGCGTTAATAATGAATAGCGATGTCAGCAGGGGCTGACTAACGATGGGAAATCAGCGTATTACTCTAATTGGGTAAATAAACACAATCATTGAATGGCCCTGTTCTGCCCAGAACCATCGGATAGGCTATATTATGGATGCTTATTATCACCTTATCTACATAGTGTGATCTAAATCACTTTTAAGCCAGAGTGAATAATGGAAAGACTAAAGAGTATGTCGGTGTTTGCCCGCGTGGTGGAATTTGGTTCTTTTACCGCCGCCGCCCGCCAGTTGCAGATGAGCGTATCCGCCGTCAGCCAGACCGTCACCAAGCTTGAAGATGAACTACAGATTAAGCTGCTTAATCGCAGTACGCGCAGCATTGGTTTGACGGAAGCGGGGAAAATTTACTACCACGGCTGTCGCCGCATGTTGCATGAAGCTCATGAGGTACATGAGCAACTTTATGCTTTCAACAACACGCCTATCGGCACGCTGCGCATCGGCAGTTCTTCTACGATGGCGCAGAATGTGTTGTCCACCATGACTGCCGCCATGCTGAAGGAATACCCTGGTTTGTCCGTCAATCTGGTCACCGGGATTCCGGCTCCCGATCTGATTGCCGACGGGCTGGATATCGTTATCCGCGTCGGTGCGCTACAGGATTCCAGCCTATTCTCGAAACGCTTAGGCTCGATGCCAATGGTGGTCTGTGCCGCGAAAAGCTATCTGGCGCAACACGGCACGCCGGATAAACCAGCCGATATGGTGAATTTTTCCTGGCTGGAATACAGCGTGCGACCCGATAGCGAGTTTGAGCTGATCGCCCCGGAAGGCATTTCGACTCGCGTCACACCACAAGGACGCTTTGTCACTAACGACCCGCAAACGCTGGTGCGCTGGCTCAAAGCCGGTGCGGGCATCGCGTACGTTCCGCTCATGTGGATCGTGGACGAAATCAATCGCGGCGAAATTGAGATCCTGTTCAACCGCTACCACTCCGATCCGCGTCCGGTCTACGCACTCTACACCCGCAAAGACAACCTGCCGCTGAAAGTACAGGTCTGTATTAACTACATGACGGAATACTTCAAAAACGTCGCGCTGACGTATCAGGGCTATCGGCAGGATCATAGCGAGGAAAAAAAGTAGGTTTTGCAAAGAGGAAAATGCGAGGCGTTTCCCTCTTTCATAAAAAGCACATCCCGATCCCACCATCCTTGCGTTATATCTCTTCCCTTCGTTCAGGAAAGTAAAATTACATGGAAAACGTACGAATAAATTCGTACAATTATAGGTGAAGGATGGGATTCAAGGATGCCAAAAAGCAGCTTATTGCCTGTTTGCAGTCAGGTAATGTGCTGCATGAAGCCAGAAGGAATATCAGCACGAAGAATTTGCTGGCAACCGGACAAACATCAATAACAGAACTCATTGATATTATTTATCAATCTTCGGGGTCATCTTACTCCTCTTCACCCCATCATTTTGCAGCGCATATTGATGTTCATATCATCCGCTGCCACCAGCGGGGAATACCGTGGTATATCAAATGGTATTTTACCGAGCCGGATTGTGTCTTTATTAGCGTCCACCACTGAGGCGATGACATGAAAATTTTCAAAGTTGGCGATACCCAATCCGCTCTCTGTAACACATGCCAGTCACTTGAAACGGCGACGTTTCAACTTAAAGACGTCCCATTCAGCGATAATAGCGGCGTGGTAAGACAAGTTTTGGTTGGCGTTTGCGAACGCTGCGGGAATGTTACCATCATCCCCCATCAGTCTACGCCCATGATTAAGAAAGCACTGGATGTGCAGCGTAAAGCGTTGGAAAGCAGGGTTCCCGCGCACATGATAGACATCCTGAATCTGGCAAGTTGCGAATTGGGTGGGGAACCGGATTTTATTCCCACACTGATGAAATATTATCTGCACACGCTGGCGGCTGACCACACAGCAGCAAAAGACATTCCGCGTTTTCTGCAAAGTGATTTGGCAAAAGGAAAATCCGAGAAACGTCTTTCGCTTAAAGGCAGACATGTCGCGACGAATATTGACGTACTAAAAGCCACGACCAATATCTCCAGCACAACAGACCTGCTGAAGGGCATTGTTCTCAAGATTAAGGAAGATGTTTTGGTACAGCGAGACGAAATTCACATCAAACAGCTTAAATCGATCATTGCTGCGGTATCCTGATATCGTGCTCCGCGACATCGACAATCCAGAAAAAAACCGCGCTCATAAGCCTAATGCCGATCGCTTATGAATCGAGGTACCGGGGGCTACCACGGTGCGAGGTATCCCTGCGGGAACCTCATCACCGTGTTTCCCCCTAAATCCACGCTTAAGTGAACGGTATTACGCTCATAAGGCGCGGTTCTAAAGGATTCTTAAACATCAACACAACTTACGCGGTGCCGCCGACGGTCAGGCTTTCCAGCTTCAGTGTAGGCTGACCAACGCCGACAGGCAGGCTTTGCCCTTCTTTACCGCACACACCAACACCTTTATCCAGCGCCAGATCGTTACCGACCATGGAGATCTGCTGCATCGCTTCAATACCGGAACCAATTAGCGTTGCACCTTTGACTGGTGTGGTGATTTGACCTTTTTCGATCAGGTATGCTTCAGATGTCGAGAAAACGAACTTGCCAGGGGTGATATCAACCTGACCACCGCCAAAGTTTGGCGCATACAGGCCATATTCAACGCTGGAGATAATCTCTTCTGGCGTGGATTTCCCGGCCAGCATGTAGGTGTTCGTCATACGTGGCATCGGTAAATGCGCATAAGATTCACGGCGACCATTGCCCGTTGGCGCAACGCCCATCAGACGCGCGTTCATCTTGTCCTGCATATAGCCTTTCAGAATACCGTTTTCGATCAAGATATTGTATTGCCCTGGAACGCCTTCATCGTCCATGGAGAGCGAACCGCGACGCCCGGTCAGCGTGCCGTCATCCACCACCGTACACAGTTCAGACGCAACGAGTTGCCCCATCTGTCCACTAAACACCGACGTACCGTGACGGTTAAAATCACCTTCCAGACCGTGTCCTACTGCTTCATGCAGCAGTACGCCCGGCCAGCCAGCCCCCAGCACCACAGGCATTGGCCCCGCAGGTGCCGCCACCGCCGACAGGTTAACCAGCGCCATACGCACCGCTTCTT
The DNA here is from genome assembly GCF_000803315.1 of Pectobacterium actinidiae. Lineage (NCBI taxonomy): Bacteria > Pseudomonadati > Pseudomonadota > Gammaproteobacteria > Enterobacterales > Pectobacteriaceae > Pectobacterium > Pectobacterium actinidiae. The sequence goes on along the minus strand of NZ_JRMH01000001.1, from coordinate 33,573 downwards.
TTGCCCAGGCGTCAACGCGCGCTTCACCGTCAGTCACTTCCCAGAAATAGTCATAGCCGCCACGCAGGCCGCCACCGCTGGAGCCGCGTTCACGTTTGCCCTCGGCTTCGACCAGCACGCTGATCGACAAACGGACTAACGGCCGTACATCCGCCGCCAGTGTGCCGTCCGTTGCCGCCACCAGCACCAGCTCATACACGCCAGTCAGGCTGGCAGACACTTCCTGCACCCGCGCATCCGCGGCACGCGCGACCGTGTCGGCACGCTGCAACAAAGCAATTTTATCCTCACGCGTCAGGCTATCCAGCGGGTTCAACGTTGGATACAACGCAGGATGCGATACCGCTCCCAACGTGTGCGCCGTCCCTGTACCCTGTTCCCGCACAATGCTGCGTGCTGCCTGCGCACTCTGGTGCAATGCGTTCAGCGTGATCTGATCGGCATAAGCAAACCCGGTTTTTTCACCGTCAATCGCACGGATACCCACACCCTGATCGATATTGTAAGAACCGTCTTTAATAATGCGATCTTCCAATACCCAGGACTCATGGTAGCTGGACTGGAAATAGAGGTCGGCATAGTCCAGTCGACGCTCATTAAGCGACCCCAGCACAGCGGCGAGATCGTCAAGATTCAATTTGTTGGCGGTGAGTAACTGCTCACTGACAAACGAAAGGCTCATAGTTTTTCACTCTTTTTCAGATAATCGGCTGAGTACACTGCGCTGCCCTAACGGCATTATTCGCCCTTCTTCTTGTTCGGCTCACGCAGCACTTCCTGAATCTTTGGCTGATCGAGGCTACCGGAAATCTGGTAGCGAATCAGCGAAATCTTGTTCCATAGCGGAGCCAGCACTTTACTGGCAGCAAACACCGCGGCTCCCACGACCGGGTTGACGGCAAATGCAGTCGCCACCCCCACCGTCGCAGAAATCTCCGGGGCGATGACCGCTTCCATATTGACCTGTCGCTTAGCGAGGTCGAGATCGCCTTTTATCGCGATGTCGGCTTCCAGCCCGTCGATCAGCATATCATCCGTATGCAGCACACCGTCCTTAATCCATGCCGTGTTGCGAATTGAATCGAAATAAAATCCGCGACCAAACGTATCGCTAAAATCAAACCGCAGCTTACGCATCAAGGCATCGAAGCTCAATAAACGCAGCAATTGGCCGGCCTGACCGGTACCGACTTCGGCAATTTCACCTTTACCGATGCGCGTGTGCAATATTCCGCTCAGGCTGGCAATATCCGGTGCCCAAGGCGTACCGCGCCAGTACAAATCGTAGTCCACATCGAAAGAACCGGCTTTCAGCGGAGAATCCACGCCGAACCAGTTCGCGTTCTGCTCCAGACTGTCTCCCGTCAGGCGGCCTTTTAGCGCAGTACGCACGCCTTCTGGGTTTTCCTGCCAGGTGCCGTTTACCGTCAGACGCGCCTTACCCGTATCAATGATACCGTCCGTCAGCGTTAATTTTTCCTTTTCTGGCAGCAGCGTTCCCTGAATATGTCCCATATTCTGCCCGATAATCCAGCACTGACGACAGTTAACCGCCAGCGACGGCCAGTCCTCAAAGCTGATGCTCGGGTCGTTTAGCGGCGATTTTTTCTCTGCTAATGCCACCGGGTTGGTCGCTTCATTCCCTTTCCACTGAGGATTGTAGTAAAGATAATGGATGTCGCTGCGCCACATGCCGCGATTAGGTATCTCAACCGTTCCGTCTATTTCGCGTCCTTTTGCCTGTACTTCACTGCCTGCAAGCGTATTTTTACGCGTGATTTCCAGATCGTGCCACTGTTGCCCCAGCAACTGTAGCTCAGGCGTCCGTAGCGTCACGGATTCAGGAAAACGAAGAGAACTATGCGCTTTTTTCCCTTCTGCCGATGTCGAAGCACGCAGCGAAGGCACAAGCCCCAGCCAGCTTTCAGCATCCAGCGGCGGCAGGTCGAGTACCAGAGCGGAATCTTCTGGCAATGCAGGAGCCACCGTTGCGGCGTTCTGCCAGCTTGCCCGCGCCAGCGTCACAGTGTCGCCTTTCAGCAGCCACTGGCTATTGAAGCGGTTATCTTTGCCCACTCGCCCTTGCATGGAAAAACCATTCAGGTCACCTTTGGCTTTAACGTCCAGCGGCAGGTTCTCGCCAGCGGGTTTACTTAACGGATTAGGTAAGTGACTACTCACTTTATTTAGATCAGCTTGTACATCAACATCATAGGTCGTTTTACCAGAATGCGGCAGGTTGACGGCAACCGTGCTCTTCCAACTTGCCGTGCCGGACAGGGCTTTGCTTGCCGATGCCGGTAAACTAGGCAAACGCGCAGGCTGCCAGTCTCCCTGCAAGCCAACATTCACCAGAAAAGCCTTCGCGTGCTCTTGCGTCGTGAAATTGACCGCCATCGGCTGATTCATCCAATTCGCCTGAAGCGTGTCACTGCGTAAGTTGCCGTTTTCATAGCGGAACTTACCAGTGAGATTCTTAATCGTGGTGTCCAGCGGCTTGATGTATAAGCTGTTATTGTTCAGCGTAATGTCGCCACTGGCGCGGACATCGTCACCAGCAAGCGGAATATCCAGATGCAGCGTCCCTTTCACCGGCCCGCCAATTTTTAGCTCATCCAGTGCCGTACCCAGAGAGGATTTCAGCGGCGTCTGATTAAAATAGTTCCCCACTTCAGGCCCAGGACCGTCCAGTTCGCCATCGACGAGCAGCATCTCTTTTTCATAATCGGGAATGACCGCGCTAATGTTTTTGCCTTCCACCTTGCCCAACCAGGTTTGTGGCGCAAACATCCACAGGCCATTGTTGGCAAAGTCCAGATTGATATCCAGCGGCGTTAGCGCAGGCCAGCCCGGCTGAAATTCGAAGGTGGCTTCTTTAACTGGCACCCAGACTTCAAACTGCCCTTCGTTGTGCGTATACGGGAAATGCTGCGGATTGCCAGCAAAGATCAGAGTTGCGTTATCGACACGACCGCCCTTTAGCGCACCACTCAGATAGTCCACCAGCTCGGTGCCCATATACAGTTCAGGATAATAGCGCCAGGCATCCGCTGCATCAGTCAGCCGGATACCCGCCAGAATATCCAGCTTTGGTTCCTGTTTGGCAGGCTGTTCATAGCGGAAATCACCGTTAGCCCATAGTGATTTCGCCTGCACATCGAGCCCATGACTCCAGAGCGACAGACCTTGTGCATCATTACGCCAGTCTATCGTGCCGCTGGCCTGCTTGATTTCCAACGGCGCGCGGAACATATCAACATAGGGCAGCGTGCTCTGCTTTAACGCGACACTGACCTGACCGCGTTCAGCACTACCGCGGGCAGAACCGGAGAAATGATCAACACCCGGCAGCAATTTCCACTGCTTCCAGCTCACGTCCTCCCAGTTGGCCTGAAAGCGGCTTCGCTCCGGCTGTTGCAGAGGGATATCCACAGCAACGTTACTGAGTGTGCCCGTCGGTTGCAGTTCATCCCAGCGCGCTTTCAATTCTGGCGTTGTACCGGACAGCAGGGGAAGCAGCGTGCTTACCCGCTCCAGAGCTAAGTTGCTGGCTCGAATGCGTAACTCTTCCTGTCTGTCAGGCCCCAGCATGTGTTCATTTTTTGGCAGCCAGAGGGCGGAAAGCCGGCCTTGCGGCCAGGCGACGCCATCCGTTGCCAGATTTAGTGCAGGAACATCCACCTGCCAGCCATTTTCCTGACGGCTGACGTGCAGCGTCATGTCATCCACATTCAGACGATGCGCATCACTTCCCTCACCCCAGTTCGCCGTACCCTGATTAAGGAGCACATCGCCACTGTGGATGTCACCATCACGGACGTTGAGCCATGCCGCCAGACTGAAATCGGCACTTTCCAGCCCGGTATTGTTTTTCATCCAGCGGCTGAGCCAGGGCTTCATATCGATATTGTCAGCCTGTAGATAGAACGTGCCGTTGCTGAGTAGCCCCTGATCGTCATGCAAGTCCATACGCATCTGCACGACACCGTGCTGACCGTTAAAACTCGACAGGCTGATCAAACCTTCCGCTCGGTGGCGTTTGTCGGAATTCAGCCAGGTCAGTTGCGGGATGCTCAGTTCCGCGCGGGAACCGGAAGGAGTAAGAAAGGTAATATGGCTATCACGCAGGTCAAAGTGGTCAAACTGACGCAGGAAAAGATCGCTAACCTTTCCTGACTCCATCAGTTTGCTATCCTGCTGCTGTCCGGTAAATTGGCTATTAATATCCAGTTTTAACTGGTGAAACGTGAGATCGCGAAACTGCCAGCGCCCGTGCAGCAGCGACTGCCACACATCCAGCGCCAGCGTAATGCGGTCAACCTGCCAGTCCGATTCAGGCAGGGATGTGCGAAGCTTTTCAATTTCCAGCGTGGGGCCAAAAGACTCCCAGCGCCCCGTCATCGAGCCGATTTCTAACGGAACACCGGCCGCAGACTGCGCCCAGGCCACCAGCTGTGGCCGGAAGTGATCGAGCTGTGGCAGCACCAGTCTTAAGCCGCTGACTAACAGCGCTACCATCACGACAAGAGTGGCACCCGTGATGATAAGTATTCCGGGCAGTCGCCTCACTGATTTCTCCTTCTTTCGTCGCCGACGACGAGCGCACGAATTTACATCATTACGACGTCAAACTGCTCCTGGCTATACAGGGGTTCGATTTGTACTTTGACCTGTTTGCCGACGAAAATTTCAACCTCAGCTAACGCGTGCGACTCTTCACTTCTCAAGGCTTCCCCGACTGCCGGTGAGGCATAGACCAGGAAACGATCGGTGTCATAAGCGTGGTGTACACGCACGATTTCACGCATGATTTCATAGCAGACGCTTTCTACCGTCTTCACCGTGCCACGACCATGACACGTCGGGCATTCATGACACAATACGTGTTCGATACTCTCACGCGTGCGTTTGCGCGTCATCTCTACTAATCCTAGTTGAGAGAAGCCGCTAATACTGGTTTTGACGCGATCTTTACTGAGCGCCTGCTCCAGTGAATGTAGCACCCGCCGGCGGTGATCGTCGTTATTCATATCGATAAAGTCGATAATGATGATACCGCCGAGGTTACGCAGACGCAGCTGTCGTGCAATCGCCTGCGTCGCTTCCGTGTTGGTATTGAAAATGGTCTCATCCAGATTGCGGTGGCCGACGAATGCCCCGGTGTTGATGTCAACGGTCGTCATCGCTTCGGTTTGATCGATGATCAAATAGCCGCCAGACTTCAGTTCAACCTTTCTGTCCAGTGAACGCTGGATCTCATTTTCCACGTCAAACAGGTCAAAAATCGGCTGTTTACCCGCATAGTGTTCAAGTTTGCAGGTCATCTCCGGGATATATTCGGCGGTAAATTCCAGCAGCGCCTCATAGGTCAATCGGGAGTCAATCCGAATGCGATCCAGCGCGGCACCAGCAAAATCACGCAAAATACGCTGGGCGAGCGCCACTTCACCGTAGAGCTTACATTTAGTCTGGTTGCGCTTTTTGCGCTCCATCACCTTGCCCCACAAACGCTTCAGGAACGCCGCATCCTGTGAAAGCTCTTCTTCACCGATGCCTTCCGCTGCGGTACGAATGATGAAACCACCGTCATCATCGCAATACTCGGCGACCGTTTTCTTTAAGCGCTCACGTTCCGCTTCGCTCTCAATCCGCTGCGACACGCCAACGTGCGATGCGCCGGGCATAAACACCAGATAGCGTGACGGCAGCGTGATATCCGTCGTCAGACGTGCGCCTTTGGTTCCGAGCGGGTCTTTGACCACCTGCACCATGAGATCCTGCCCCTGACGTACCAGTTCGGCGATATCACGGACGTGAAAATTCTTCTGTTCGTCACCGGCAACGCATTCGGTGTGCGGCATAATATCGGACGCGTGCAGGAATGCCGCTTTATCCAGGCCGATATCCACAAACGCCGCCTGCATACCCGGCAGGACGCGACTCACGCGCCCCTTATAAATGTTGCCGACAATACCGCGCTTCGCATCTCGCTCAATGTGAATTTCTTGCAGAATACCGCCGTCGATATAGGCAACGCGCGTTTCTGACGGTGTAACGTTTACCAGTAACTCAGCAGTCATGTTTTCCTCTTGCACTCCGCAACGCAGCAAAATTACTGAATAGCTCATGGGTTTCTACCAGCGGCAGCCCAACCACCGCGTAATAGCTCCCGTTAAGCGACCGGACAAAGCATCCACCTTTGCCCTGAATACCGTAAGCTCCGGCTTTATCCATCGGTTCACCGCTGGCGATATACCGTTCGATATCCTGCTGCGAGAGCGGACGGAAGACGACATCGGTTACCACTAGGCAGCTCAATACATCGTCTTTATCTGCCAGCGCGACGGCCGTCATCACCTGATGTGATTTCCCGGACAGCTGACTCAGCATCTCTGCCGCATGGGCTTCATCCTGCGGTTTTTCTAATACCTGACCGTTCAGTACCACAATGGTGTCGGCACCCAGAACCGGCAAATCGGACGGTGCAGCCACGACACCGGCGGCCGCTTTCTCATGCGCCAGACGCCGAACATAAACTTCCGCCGCCTCTTCTGGTAACCGCTGTTCTTCCACCGCGACATTTAGTACAGAAAAAGGAATATCGAGATGCGTAAGCAGTTCGCGACGGCGGGGAGAAGCGGAGGCCAGATAAAGCTGAGTCATGAATCACCTTATTGCACAGTAAACTGACGACGAATTTTACGCATCAGCAGGAACAGCCACGGCCAGAGTACGCCATCAACAACGCTATTCCAGAATGTTTCCGGTCGGAAAGAGACATTAATAACTAAAAATTCTGCCCAGAATACCGTGAGATCCATCAGCAGCGACAACAGCATGACGATTAATGCCTGCTGCCATAGCGCCATGTTTCGGAACAGTTGGAATTTGAAAGCAACCAGATAAGCCACAATGCTCAACGCCAGTGCCCGTACTCCCAGTGTAGACCCAAGAATCAGGTCCATAATCAGACCTAATATAAATCCTGTGCCGACATTCACCCGATGTGGCAATGCCATCACCCAGTAAATGAGAAACAGCGTCAGCCAGGAGGGGCGAAACATGTAGATTTCATCTGGCCACGGCATAATCTGCAAAACCATGGCGATCAGAAAAGAAAGCCAGATAATCCAGTTGCCATGCCTGCGATAACGGTTCATTGGCGGCCTCTCTGCGACTCGGCGGTGGGCACTGCGGTATCAGGAGGAAGCGGCGGTCCCATATCGTCAGGGGACGGTAAAACCTGTGGCATCATCTGCATCAGACGCTCATTGGCAACCCGATGCACTTCCGCTGGCGGCAACGATGTATTGGAGTTATTTTCCACACCCCACAGTAATAACAGATAGCGCAAGCGCTGTAGCCCTGCCGTCGGGCGAGCCTGAATAATCGTATAAGCCCGCTGCGTATCCTGCTTGACTGATGATACAACGGCGACAGGGTAGCCTTCAGGGAAGCGTCCTCCCAAACCCGATGTGACCAACACATCACCCACGCGGATATCGGTATTGTTCGGCAGATGCTCCAGTTGCAGATCGTCGGTACAGCCATTACCGGCAGCTATCACACGGATATCATTGCGTAGCACCTGAATCGGCAGCGCGTGGGCAACATCACAAATCAACAACACCCGGCTGGTCAACTGACTCACCGCCACAACCTGACCCACCACACCTTTATCGCTGATGACCGGTTGCCCTTCATACACGCCGTTTATCTGACCTTTATCAATCACTACCTGATCGCTATACGGGTCAGTGCCAGCGGACATCACCTGCGTCACCATCTTCTGCTCATCCTGACGCAGCGGCGAGCCGAGCAGTTCACGTAACCGCGCATTTTCCTGCTTGAGCTGGCCTAGCAGCAGAAGGTCACTGTTTTTCATCAACAGTTCCTGACGCAGCGCGGTATTTTCAAGGCCTAATTGCTCACGGGTTGCCAGTGAGGCAGACATGTTGTCCAGAACCTGACGGGGCCCATTCGCCAGAAAATAGAATGGGCTGACGGTGGTGTCCATGTACGTTCTGATTTTGACGAACGAACCGAGCCGACTGTCCGCAACGATCACGACAATCGCGGTAACGACAGCAAGAAAAAGTCGTAATTGCAGGGAAGGCCCCCTGCTAAAAAGCGGCTTCATAAAATTTGCGTATTCCTCGACAGCAACCTCAAATCGCCTCTGGCGATTTTTAACGTCACAAAGCGGTGCCCCGTAGGGCTACAGGCAAATAAAAAAGGGGTAACCACGAGAGATGAAAAACGCAGGCGTTCATCCATCCGGTCCCCCCTTTTTCCAGACAGGATTACTCCTCGCTGAACAAATCGCCACCGTGCATGTCGATCATTTCCAGCGCCTTGCCGCCACCACGGGCAACACAGGTCAGTGGATCTTCAGCCACCACAACCGGAATACCGGTTTCTTCCATCAGCAAACGATCCAGGTTACGCAGCAGCGCACCGCCGCCGGTTAACACCATGCCGCGCTCGGAAATATCGGAAGCCAACTCTGGTGGACATTGTTCCAACGCCGCCATGACTGCGCTGACGATACCCGTCAACGGTTCTTGCAGCGCTTCCAGAATTTCATTGGAGTTCAGGGTGAATCCACGCGGTACACCTTCAGCAAGGTTACGGCCGCGCACTTCAATCTCCAGCACTTCGTCGCCCGGATAAGCGGAGCCGATTTCATGCTTGATACGCTCTGCCGTCGCTTCACCAATCAGTGAGCCATAGTTACGGCGAACGTAGTTAATGATTGCTTCATCAAAGCGGTCACCACCAATACGTACAGAAGAGGAATACACCACGCCGTTCAGCGAGATCACCGCGACTTCCGTGGTACCACCACCGATATCCACCACCATGGAACCGGTCGCTTCGGATACTGGCATGCCAGCACCAATCGCTGCCGCCATCGGCTCTTCGATCAGGAACACTTCGCGGGCACCGGCACCCAACGCGGATTCGCGAATGGCACGACGCTCAACCTGCGTTGCGCCTACCGGAACACACACCAGCACGCGCGGGCTCGGACGCATAAAGCTGTCGCTATGCACTTGCTTGATGAAGTGCTGCAACATTTTTTCTGTGACCTGGAAATCGGCAATCACACCGTCTTTCATCGGGCGAATCGCCACGATATTCCCAGGCGTTCTGCCCAGCATCTGCTTAGCGTCATGGCCGACTGCTGCCACACTCTTTTGAGAACCGGCACGATCCTGACGAATCGCAACCACAGAGGGTTCATTCAGTATGATGCCCTGCCCTTTAACATAAATCAGGGTATTGGCGGTACCCAGGTCGATGGACAAGTCGTTGGAAAACATGCCACGAAATTTCTTAAACATAACTAAAGGATAATCCTGCAAGCTGGGGGCGAAAAATAAATCCGCCTACTTTACCAACCACGCGAAGCAGCGACAAGGCACGAAAAGGGTCTGCTTCGGTGAAAAATAAGTCTGAGTTGCGCACGTCGGCGTCAGGGAGAAGGCACAGCATGCTTTCTCCTCAGGCGGCAAGGCATCTTACCACTGTCCACCCGACAGAATTGCGCTAACACAGGACATAAAATCTAACATTTAATCGGATTGCCGCTAACGTAAGCACACACTAACCGATTTAACAACCGCCTCATTCTACGTCAATTTGAACGGGACGTTTATATTAAACACGATGCCGTGGTGAATATTTTTTCAGCTCATCCGTTACAGGGACTGATGCGGCAAAAAAATCGCCTTGCCCACCATAAACGCCCTTGCCCAACAGCATCCGCCACTCCTCTTTGGTTCGCACGCCAGCGGCAAACACCCGCGTTTGCGTGCCTTTACAGGCCTCGGTCAGGCTTTGTACAAACAGCTGATTTTCCGGGCGGCGCTCAAGACTGCGGACCAAACCGGGATGAAGCTTGATGATCTCCACGGGGAGTGACTTGATATACGTCGTACTGACCAGCGTCAAACCCGCCTGCGTGACCGCCAGGCGACAGCCTAATCCCAGAATCAAATTGAGAACCGGGCGCAGGCGGCCGATATATTGACAGACATCTGCCTCTGCAAGTTCAAATAAAATGCACTGTCGCTGCGTTTTCGGACATTGCAGTAAAATTTCTTTCAGCCAGCGCAGGAAAGGTTTCTGCAAAAGTGAGTCCACACTTACCGGTAAAGCCAGTGTTTCTCCAGGCCAGCTCGCTGACAAATCAATAATTCGCGCCACAAGCTGCCGATCATAGCTGGCCGCCAGCCCCAACTGCTGAACCAGCGGCATATACTCCGCCGCGAGCAGTTCCTGTTCTCCGTCGTAAATCCGGCTCATCATTTCACGATGATGTACCACGCCCTCTTTGGTGACCGCAGGTTTCTGATACAGCCGCGGACCACCGCGCGCCAGCGTCTGTTCCAGCAGGGTCCGCCATTTCACGCTGCCGCGCCCTTTGTCTGGCACCTGCCTGTCAAACACGCACCAGCTATTACCGCCCTGCAACACTGCATTGCGCGTCGCATCTTCCACACTCTCCATCACCTGCTCAGCGCTTTGCCCGCCGCGATAGGCACAGATGCCAATGTGGAGCACCTCTTCCCGATCGATCAACGGACAGGCAGGGAGAATATCGATGGCCTTCACGAGCTGCGTGGCAATCGCATTGGCTTCCTTAAGCGTGCTGTGGGGGAGTAATACCGTGAAATCGCTGCTGAAATAACGCGCCAGCAGCGCGGAGGGATAGCGCATGACAAACGTCGACAGCAGGTTGACCAGCGTGAAACGGTATTCCTGAAGCGCATTGGTATAGCCGTGCGTTTCCTGCAAGGTTTCAAAATCAGGTACGCGAATCATCATGACGACGCCGTGCGTCCCCACCTCTTCGCCATCTTCCAACTGTGTCGTCAGCTGATTGTCAAAAAACAGACGATTGCTCAGCCCGGTTTCAGCATCCTGCGCGGCGAAAGCGCGGATTAAGGTATCAACCCGTCCGCGTTCCTCACGCGCTTCCACTAAATCAGACAACAGTTGATCGAGCGCCCCACTGGTCTTGACTGGCCACTCACGTACCGACCCCTGCATCACTGATTCACGCTCGCCCTTGAGAATACGCTGTGCGCGTTTTTCCAACTCTTCCTGTCCGGCAGCCTGACGGCGCAGCCAGTGAAGGGAGAAGTACAGCATCAGGAGCATCAGGCCCACGGCCAGCAATACCGATAACGTCGACACCACGAAACGTGGTAACCCCATCAACGGATCAACATATTTTAAGGCGATCGCCATATTCGTATGGTGCATCAGCGGAAATTCGACCTCATGATAGAGGTGCGTGCGTTCCCAGCCGGCCTCGGGCAGCTGTATTGAATAGAGGGTCGAATCGTTATCCTGAATATCCAACGCCACAATGCCTGCCGTTTTCATCATTCCTGGCAGCCAATATTGAATATTTTCGGGCGATTGCACTAATAACGCCTGATCGATACTGGCGGTGACCTCACGTAGCTGCTGCTCGGTTCGCAACTGGCTATAATAATAGAGGCTGAATATGCTACTGAAAAGCATAAGAAAAATGGCGATAACCGTCAGCAATACGATGAGTATCGAGAATCTGGTCGTAAATCCCATCCCTGCGTCCTATTCCAAATAATTGTCATTTCTGCGAGTTTATTGTTTTTTATCAGTTCGCATGAGCCAGCTACATAGTACCTTTATTAACAACAGTACCTTATTAACAAATAGTACCTGTAATAACTATACCCTAAATAATTCGAGTTGCAGGAAGGCGGCGAGCGAGGGCATTCCGATGAGCTTACTTGAGTAAGTGATTCGGGTGACTAAGCGATGCTAACGCACATGCGGCTTGAAGTATGACGGGTATATAGTCGTTAATGACTTCCCCATATTTAATCCTGCTACAGGAGATAGCCCATGCAGGCTTTAGTTCTTGAACAGTCAGACGGACTGACCCACGCTCAGATTCGCGAGATTGATGCAGAGCAGCTTCCCGCCGGGGATGTAACTGTCGATATCAATTGGTCCGGCATTAATTATAAAGATGCGCTTGCCATTACTGGCAAAGGTAAAATTATTCGTAACTTCCCGATGGTTCCTGGGATCGACTTCGTAGGTACAGTACGCCACAGCGACAGCGATCGGTTTGCCGTTGGTCAGCCTGTCATCCTGACGGGTTGGGGCGTTGGTGAAAACCACTGGGGCGGCTTGGCTCAACAAGCGCGAGTGAAGAGCGATTGGCTGGTCCCTCTCCCCGCTTCGCTGAATGCGCGTAAAGCGATGATTCTTGGCACAGCAGGCTTTACCGCGATGCTGTGCGTGATGGCGCTGGAAGACGGCGGCATCACCCCGGAAAGCGGCGACATTATTGTGACGGGCGCCAGCGGCGGCGTTGGCAGCACGGCAGTCGCCCTGCTTGCAGAGTTAGGCTATCAGGTTACTGCCGTCAGCGGCCGTGCGGACAACACTGATTATCTGAAAAAACTGGGTGCCAAACAGGTACTGGATCGCAGCGAATTCAGCGGCAGCCCTCGCCCACTGGAAAAACAACGTTGGGCTGGCGCGGTGGATACCGTCGGCGACAACGTGCTGGCGACGCTGCTGGCGCAGATGGATTACAACGCGACAGTCGCCGCGTGCGGTCTGGCTGGCGGTATTGCGCTGCCGACGACCGTAATGCCCTTTATTCTACGTAATGTTCGTCTGCAAGGCGTAGATTCCGTGATGGCACCGCTGGCGCGCCGTCAGCAAGCGTGGGAGCGTCTGGCAGCCATCCTGCCTGAGTCGTTCTATCAGCAGGTGACGCAGGAAATCGGTCTGGAAGACGTGCCCGCTGTCGCCGCTGCTCTGCTGGAAAACAAAGTCACTGGCCGTACGCTGGTGAAAATCAGCTAACACCGTTCGTTGACGTATTAATGTGCGGAACGACAACGGTGATAATGGAATAGAAGAATAAAGCATCCGCGACAGGGACAAAGGCGTCAGGAACGCCTTTGAACGTCGCTTGCGACGGCCCTGAAAGGGTGAATCTCAGGGATGAGATTCATATCTGCGCGGCTCGAGCGTACATAGATGTATTCACAGCGTCTTTACGATCTATCCATTATCATCGCTCAACGCATTCTCAGTAATCTTGAGCGCTGTTACACCCTGCAAAAAAGTATTTCATCTCTCCTGTCGTGGTTTCTACCGCACTTCATCTATAACTAAGTGAACGATAAGCAGTAAAAACGCCACTTTGCGTCAACAATAATCATCGGCGGGAGTTCACATGCACAAACATCGCAAGTTCACGGAAGCCGACGTTACCCCAGAATCGCTCTTCTATCAGCGTCGGCGCGTACTAAAGGCGCTGGGTATTTCCGCTGCGGCGCTCTCACTGCCGTTTTCTGCGCAGGCTGACCTGCTTGCGTGGTTTAAAGGTGCGGATAAACCCAAAGCGCCAACGGGTAAACCGCTCACGTTTAGCCAACCTGCGGACTGGAAGCTCGATTTGCCGCTCACGCCGGAAGATAAAGTTACGGGCTATAACAACTTCTATGAATTCGGGCTAGATAAAGCCGACCCGGCGGCTAATGCAGGCGGGTTAAAAACTGAAGGCTGGACCATTAAGATAGACGGTGATGTCGCCAAACCCCTCACACTGGATATCGACGATTTACTAAAACGCTTTCCGCTGGAAGAGCGAATCTACCGTTTCCGCTGCGTCGAAGCGTGGTCAATGGTGATTCCGTGGGTCGGCTTTGAGCTGGCCAAGCTGATTAAATTCGCCGAACCCACCAGCAACGCACGCTACGTAGCGTTTCAAACGCTTTACGACCCAGAACAGATGCCGGGGCAAAAAGATCGCTTCATAGGCGGCGGGCTGGACTATCCCTATGTAGAAGGCCTGAGACTCGATGAAGCCATGAACCCTTTGGCACTGATGGCCGTCGGCGTTTACGGCAAGACGCTGCCACCACAGAACGGTGCCCCTATCCGGTTAGTCACACCGTGGAAATACGGTTTTAAAAACATCAAATCCATCGTACATATCCGATTCACCCGGGAGAAACCGCCCTGCACCTGGAACCTGTCGGCACCAGATGAATATGGTTTCTATGCCAACGTGAATCCGCATGTGGATCACCCGCGCTGGTCGCAGGCGACAGAACGCGTCATCGGTTCAGGCGGCCTGCTTAACGTTGAGCGTCAACCGACGCTGTTGTTCAACGGCTATGCGGAACAGGTCGCTTCACTGTATCGCGGCTTGAATCTACGCGACAACTTTTAGCGAATAACACAAAACGTCTAGCCACTAACACCTTGTCAGGACAGGAATCCACATCAGTATGAGACTGACGCTACAACATATTACCCGGTTAAAAGTGCTACTCCATCTGGCTGGTTTTCTGCCGCTGCTGTGGCTGATATTGTCAATCGACCAAGGGTGGTTCAGCGCGGATCCTGCCAAAGATATCCAGCATTTTACCGGCCGTATGGCGCTGAAATTGCTGCTGGCGACGCTGTTGGTCACGCCACTGGCGCGCTACGGTAAACAGCCGCTGCTGATTCGCTGCCGACGCCTCCTCGGGCTGTGGTGTTTTTTCTGGGCGACGTTACATCTGGTGAGCTATGCGCTGCTGGAGCTGGGGCTGGATCATCTGGCGCTGCTGGGAAAAGAACTGATATCCCGGCCTTATCTAACGTTGGGAATCATAAGCTGGCTGATTTTGCTGGCGCTGGCGATAACCTCGCCACAGATAATGATGCGCAAGTTGGGATCGCAATGGCAAAAACTGCATAATTTCGTCTATTTAGTCGCCATCCTTGTGCCTATCCACTATCTTTGGTCAGTTAAAACGCTCTCCCCACAGCCTATTTTGTATGCGCTCGCGGCGCTGATCTTGCTGCTGTTGCGTTATAAAAAATTTCGCCACTGGTGGCGCTAAACGCCGCAGCAATGCAGGAAAAGCCGGTTACGGACCACCGTGAAATTCACGCGTTCTCACGGTCTGGTGCAGGAATATCTCCGCAGATAAGACCAGTATTTAGCTGCGAATTGCCACGATATGGTTATAATGCACGACTTTAATTTCTCGGGCCGGACAATTTGCGTCACGAAAGGTGACAAACGAAGAGCTTCGCGCTATTTTGTGCGACACGGTTTTGGCAATCTTGGTCAATCGCGGGAGATAGCAGCACAATGGCAGAAAAGTTTCACA
The DNA here is from genome assembly GCF_000803315.1 of Pectobacterium actinidiae. Classification (NCBI taxonomy): domain Bacteria; kingdom Pseudomonadati; phylum Pseudomonadota; class Gammaproteobacteria; order Enterobacterales; family Pectobacteriaceae; genus Pectobacterium; species Pectobacterium actinidiae. The sequence continues at coordinate 18,382 of NZ_JRMH01000001.1, read as the reverse complement.
TTTTGCTCTTGAACGGTCCAAACCTGAATCTGCTAGGAACCCGAGAGCCCGACAAATACGGTAGTACGACGCTAGCAGACATTGTGAGCGAACTGGAAACACAGGCGCAGACAATGAACGTGAAGTTTTCCCATCTGCAATCCAACGCGGAACATGTCCTGATCGATACCATCCATCAGGCCAGAGGAAACACAGACTTCATTCTGATTAACCCGGCGGCATTCACCCACACCAGCGTGGCGCTGCGTGATGCCCTGCTGGCGGTCGCGATTCCGTTTATCGAAATTCATCTGTCCAACGTGCACGCACGTGAGCCTTTTCGTCATCACTCCTATCTTTCTGATGTTGCGGTAGGCGTGATATGTGGCCTGGGGGCAGATGGTTATCAGTATGCTTTACAGACGGCGGTAAAACGCCTGTCAACTTCCAATTAAACAAAAGAGTACGGAACCACATCCATGGATATTCGTAAAATCAAAAAACTGATCGAACTGGTTGAAGAGTCCGGCATCGCCGAACTGGAAATTTCTGAAGGTGAAGAATCAGTACGTATCAGTCGTGCCCCAGCTGCGGTTAACTACCCGATGATGCAACAGGCTTACGCTACGCCAATGATGCAGCCACAGCCTGCTCTGGCTGCCGCCGTTGCACCAGCGCCAGTGGAAGCTGCTGCCGCACCGGCTGCCATCAGTGGACACATCGTTCGTTCTCCAATGGTTGGAACCTTCTATCGCACCCCAAGCCCGGATGCTAAAGCCTTCGTGGAAGTGGGTCAGCGCGTCAACGTTGGCGATACCCTGTGCATCGTCGAAGCCATGAAAATGATGAACCAGATCGAAGCCGACAAAGCGGGCGTGGTTAAGGCCATTCTGCTCGAAAGCGGTCAGCCAGTCGAATTTGACGAGCCACTGATTGTCATCGAATAACGAGGCTTATCATGCTAGATAAAATCGTTATCGCTAACCGCGGAGAGATCGCGCTGCGTATTTTGCGTGCCTGTAAAGAGCTGGGCATCAAAACCGTCGCCGTTCACTCCAGTGCGGATCGCGATTTGAAACACGTATTGCTGGCGGACGAAACCGTGTGTATCGGCCCGGCTCCGTCAACAAAAAGCTATCTGAACATCCCAGCGATTATTTCCGCTGCGGAAATCACCGGTGCCGTCGCGATTCACCCAGGCTACGGCTTCCTGTCCGAAAACGCAGATTTTGCCGAGCAGGTTGAACGTTCCGGCTTTATTTTCATCGGCCCTCGTGCAGAAACTATTCGCCTGATGGGCGACAAAGTGTCTGCCATCACCGCCATGAAAAAAGCAGGTGTTCCAACCGTACCTGGCTCTGATGGCCCGTTAGACGGTGACATGGACGCTAACCGTGCTCATGCAAAACGCATCGGCTATCCGGTCATCATCAAAGCCTCTGGCGGCGGCGGCGGTCGTGGTATGCGCGTCGTGCGCAGCGACAAAGAGCTGGAACAATCCATCAACATGACCCGTGCGGAAGCCAAAGCGGCTTTCAACAACGACATGGTTTACATGGAAAAATACCTGGAAAACCCGCGTCACGTGGAAATTCAGGTACTGGCTGACGGTCAGGGTCACGCCGTTTATCTGGCCGAGCGTGACTGCTCCATGCAGCGTCGCCACCAGAAAGTGGTGGAAGAAGCGCCAGCACCGGGCATTACCGATGAACTGCGCCGCAATATCGGCGATCGCTGCGCGAAAGCCTGTATCGATATCAACTATCGCGGCGCGGGTACGTTCGAGTTCCTGTACGAAAACGGTGAGTTCTACTTCATTGAAATGAACACCCGTATTCAGGTGGAGCATCCGGTCACCGAGATGATTACCGGCGTGGATCTGATCAAAGAACAGCTGCGTATTGCTGCTGGTCTGCCGCTGTCCATCAAGCAGAAAGACGTTAAGGTTCGCGGCCATGCGGTGGAATGCCGTATCAACGCGGAAGACCCGAACTCTTTCCTGCCAAGCCCAGGTAAAATCACGCGTTTCCACGCGCCGGGCGGCTTTGGTGTTCGTTGGGAATCGCATATTTACGCCGGTTATACCGTGCCGCCATATTACGATTCCATGATCGGCAAGCTGATCACCTACGGCGAAACGCGCGAAATCGCGATTTCCCGTATGAAGAACGCGCTGGCTGAACTGATTATCGATGGCATCAAAACCAACATCGAACTTCAGATGAAGATCATGAGCGACGAAAACTTCCAGAGAGGTGGCACGAACATCCACTATCTGGAGAAGAAACTCGGCTTGCAGTAAAGACTGCGTAATCGAGTCAAAAGGCCAGCACAAGCTGGCCTTTGTTATTTATGCTGATGTATATTTCTTAAATAATCCCCATCACACTCCCAGCAATACCTGATATACCCGTCATACTTCAAGTTGTAGGGTCGCTGCTAGCAGCGTTCCTGCAACTCGAATTATTTAGGGTGTATTAGCTATTCAAACGGGAAATAAGAGCTATTTAAATTCGCTAAAGAAAACGCAATTATTTACGGGTAGCCAGAATAATACTGGAAGCCTTAACCAGAGCAATCAATTCACTGCCTACATCAATGTGCATGTCTTCCAGGCTTTCATTGGTAACGGTTGAGGTCAGCGTCAACCCACCAGTGGTAACCAGTTGTACCGTCGAGTTTACGGCACCTTTAACCACGGCACTCACTTTGCCGTGAAACTGATTGCGGGCAGAAAAATTCAAACCACATTCGGCGGATGCCAGAATGACCCAAGGTGCTTTCACCAACGCTATCGCTGGCTTGCCAACGGCCAGGTCCATCGATTGACAACTGGCTCGTGTAATCACCGTCGTTAACTTATCCCCACTTTCCAGGGTCAGTGCGACTTCATTGTTTACCGCACCCTCAACAATGGAAGACACAACACCCGAAAGCTGATTTCTTGCTGAAACTGACATAACGACTCCTTTGGTTCATCTTTAACTATTCCGCACTGGAATAGCAGACGATAAATAATAGCCCTATAGTAAACGTTCTCCTGAGAAAATAATGCGATGTGACGTCCATCATTAACTAATTACCTCAAGATTAATAAGCCAGGATACTCATTTAGTATTATTTTTTGGCGAGATAAGTGTTATTTCCGTCCTGCTCTGTTACTCACCAAACCGAAATAGAACGGTAAGACCGCGCGTCATACTTCCTTGTTAACACCTATCGCAAAGCTGGCTTTTGTTGTCAGACAATACGTACCCCACGGCTGGCTTTTACGCTGATGGCGTAATTCTTACTAGTCAATTGGCTCACATGCCGTAAAATTCCCGCTTTCGTCATCACGACGTTCATAACGATGCCAATCCTCCCATTTACGGTGGAGAAGAACATGGATACACGCTTTCCTCAGGCGCACAAAGAGGCCCGCTGGGCTTTTGGCCTGACGCTGGTTTATTTAGTGGCCTGGGTGCTTGCCGCCTATTTGCCTGACAACACGCAAGGGATCACCGGCCTTCCACACTGGTTTGAGATGGCCTGCCTACTGCTGCCGCTCGTGTTTACGCTGCTGTGCTGGCTGATGGTGCGCGTTATTTTCCGCGATATCTCACTGGAGAGTGACGATGCAAATTGAAATCTTATTGCCGCTGATTGGCTACCTGCTGCTGGTCTTCGGGCTGTCAGTCTACGCGTACCGTCGCCGTCAGGCGGGTAACTTTCTTAACGAGTATTTCCTCGGCGGCCGCTCGATGGGCGGGTTTGTTCTGGCGATGACGCTCATCGGTACGTACGTCAGTGCCAGCTCCTTTATCGGCGGGCCGGGTGCCGCGTATAAATACGGGCTGGGCTGGGTGCTGCTGTCGATGATCCAGCTTCCTACTATGCTACTGTCGCTGGGGATTCTGGGGAAAAAATTCGCCATTCTGGCGCGGCGCTATAACGCCATCACGCTGAACGACATGCTGTACGCCCGCTACAACAGCCCACTGCTGGTTTGGTTCGCCAGCATCAGCCTGCTGGTCGCGTTTATCGGCGCGATGGCCGTACAGTTCATCGGCGGTGCGCGCCTGCTGGAAACCGCAGCGAACATCCCTTACGACATCGGTCTGCTGATTTTCGGCGTCACTATCGCGCTGTACACCACGTTTGGCGGTTTCCGCGCCAGCGTGCTCAATGATGCGATGCAGGGCATCGTGATGTTGATCGGCACCGTCATCCTGCTGGTCGGCGTGATCTATGCTGCTGGCGGTTTGCACAGCGCGGTCGATAAGCTGCAACAGATCGACCCAATGCTGGTGTCGCCACAGGGCAGCAACGGCATTCTGTCGATGCCGTTTATGGCTTCATTCTGGGTGCTGGTCTGCTTCGGGGTCATCGGCCTGCCAAACACCGCCGTGCGCTGTATCTCTTACCGCGACAGCAAGGCGCTGCACCGTGGGATTATTATCGGCACGATCGTCATCGGCATACTGATGCTCGGCATGCATCTGGCCGGTGCGCTGGGTCGTGCTGTGATGCCGAATCTGACGATTCCCGATCAGGTGTTACCGGCGCTGATGGTCACCGTCCTACCGCCGCTGGCCGCGGGGATCTTTCTCGCCGCGCCAATGGCCGCTATCATGTCCAACATTAATGCGCATCTGCTTCAGGCCTCCGCGACGATCATCAAAGATCTCTATCTCAGCGTGCGTCCGCAGCAGATCCATAACGAACGCCGCATTAAGATTCTGTCCAGCATGACCACCCTGGTGTTGGGTCTGCTGGTACTGCTGGCCTCCTTACGGCCACCGGATATGATCATCTGGCTGAATCTGCTGGCATTTGGTGGGCTGGAAGCCGTGTTCCTGTGGCCGCTGGTGCTGGGTCTGTATTGGGAGCGCGCGAATGCCGCAGGCGCGCTTAGCGCCATGTTCACCGGGGCGATTTGCTATACCTTACTGGCTAGCTTCAATCTTCAGTTGGCTGGCTATCACCCGATTGTGCCATCGCTGTTACTCAGCCTGATGGCGTTTATTATTGGCAACCGCTTTGGTCATAATCCACCAGAGCCGGTTGCCGCTTCATCTTCACTTTAAATGTAATAGAGACTGCTATGCCGTGGATTCAACTGAAAATAAACACCTCAGGAAAGGTTGCTGAACAACTGGGTGACGTCATGATGGAAAGCGGTGCGGTATCCGTTACGTTTCAGGATACGCACGATAACCCCGTGTTCGAACCGCTGCCAGGCGAAACTCGCCTGTGGGGTGATACTGACGCCATTGCGCTGTACGATGCCGAAACCGATATGAACGCGGTTATCGCCGTGCTGGAGCAAGAGCCGCTGCTGGGCGCAGGTTTTAAACACAAAATCGAGCAGTTGGAAGACAAAGACTGGGAGCGCGAGTGGATGGATAACTTCCACCCGATGCAGTTCGGCAAACGTCTGTGGATTTGCCCAAGCTGGCGTGAGATTCCTGACCCGAACGCCGTCAACGTGATGCTCGACCCCGGTCTGGCGTTCGGCACTGGCACTCACCCAACAACCGCGTTGTGCCTGCAATGGCTCGATGGGCTGGATCTGGAAGGTAAAACAATCATCGATTTCGGCTGCGGTTCCGGCATTCTGGCGATTGCAGCGCTGAAACTGGGTGCAGCACGTGCTATCGGGATTGATATCGATCCACAGGCGATTCAGGCCAGCCGCGACAACGCACAGCGCAACGGCGTTTCTGAGCGTCTTGAGCTTTATCTGCCGAAAGACCAGCCTGCCGACCTGTCTGCCGATGTCGTCGTCGCCAACATCCTTGCTGGCCCGCTGCGCGAGTTGGCACCGCTGATTAGCGATCTGCCAAAAGCAGGCGGTCACCTCGGCCTGTCCGGCGTACTCGCCACGCAGGCCGAAGGCGTCGCAGAAGCCTACGCAGACAAATTCACGCTCGATCCGGTGGCTGAACGCGAAGAGTGGTGCCGCATTACGGGTATCAGAAAAGCCGTTTAACACCACTTTCTTATCGCCCACCGTACGTGCAACGGTGGGCGCACTTCTTGTTATACCTCATTATTTATCCCGAAAAGCTGGCGTATGATGCAGCCGGCACTCAACGATGCCGTATCATTATTTTCAAGGGATGAAAAATGAAAGGTAAACTCTCTATCGTACTTATGCTGTCGGCCAGCTTTTCCGCTTTGGCAGCCGATCCGGTGCACTGGGGCTATGAAGGCAACGGCGATCCCGCACACTGGGGAAAGCTGTCTCCAGACTTCTCACTGTGTGAAACCGGTAAAAACCAATCTCCTATCAATATCCGCCAGGCACTGAGCGCTCAACATGCCCCCTTACAGCTGGCTTTCCTGCCTGGGACACAGCAGATTATCAACAATGGGCATACCGTTCAGGTGAACGTCAGCGCGGAGAATACGCTGGTATTGGATAACGAGACATTCACCTTGCAGCAGTTTCACTTTCACGCACCGAGCGAGAATGAAATTGACAGTAAACAGTTTCCACTGGAAGGCCATTTTGTCTATAAAGACGCGTCTGGTGCGCTCACCGTTATTGCGCTGATGTTTCAGGAAGGAGAGGCCAATCAGCCGTTAGCCACGATATGGCAGCAGATTCCGGCTCAGGTTAATCAGGCAGAGGACGTGCGCACGCCAATCGCGATTCAGGCCTTGTTACCTTCGTCGTTAAACTACTATCGGTTCAGTGGATCACTGACGACACCACCGTGCTCGGAAGGCATTCGCTGGCTGGTACTGGATCATCCCGTCACCGCCTCAGCCGAACAAATAAACCAGTTCAGCCTGGTCATGCATCACGCCAACAATCGCCCCCTACAGCCGCTTAATGGCCGAATCATCATCCATTAAGCCACTTCGCGAGGCTGGCAAGGCCATTCGTCGGCCAGCCTCAGACAAATCAACGTTCTTTTTAGCCGCACAAACCAACGCATTTCACTAATAAAACATTGATAGCCTGCTGTATCTCCACTAAAAATGACCGCGCCTACAGATAAAATTCTGTAAGCAGATGAATATTTTACCGAGCAAAAAACCAACACAAAAACATAACGCACTGTTAAATATGAATAATATTTTTATATACCTCTACGAACTGCATTTTCATTGATCGATAGCCGTAAATTGGTCAAAGTTTGGCCTTTCATCTGACGTAAAAAATGCGTAATATACGCGCCCTTGCAGGCACAGTATGGTCAATTTTTGTCTATGCACATTGGACAATTTCAGCTTAGTAATCGCTTGATAGCAGCCCCAATGGCTGGTATTAGCGATCGCCCATTTAGAGCACTCTGTCATGCGATGGGCGCTGGAATGACCGTGTCTGAAATGCTTTCTTCCAACCCGGAAGTGTGGCGTTCAGACAAGTCGCGTTTGCGAATGGTACATAGCGATGAACCGGGTATCAGAGCCGTGCAAATTGCCGGTTGTGACCCCGATGAGATGGCGGCGGCAGCGAGAATCAACGCTGATTCCGGCGCGCAGATCATCGACATCAATATGGGCTGCCCGGCGAAGAAGGTGAACCGCAAGATGGCAGGATCTGCGTTATTGCAGTATCCGGATTTGGTCAAACAGATCCTCTCTACGGTAGTGAAAGCGGTAGACGTACCGGTAACACTGAAGATCCGAACCGGTTGGGCACCAGAGCACCGCAACTGTGTAGAAATTGCCAAATTGGCTGAAGACTGTGGCATTCAGGCGTTAACCATTCACGGACGCACCCGTGCGTGCCTGTTCAATGGTTTCGCAGAATACGACAGCATTCGGGCAGTTAAGCAGGCCGTTTCCATTCCTATTATTGCGAATGGCGACATTACAGACCCGCATAAAGCCAGAGCGGTTCTTGACTACACTGGGGCTGACGCCCTGATGATAGGACGAGCCGCTCAGGGAAGACCCTGGATCTTTCGGGAAATCCAGCATTATCTGGACACAGGGGAGTTGCTGGCACCGATGCCATTGGCAGAGGTCAAGCGCTTGTTGATCGAGCATATACGGGAATTGCACGACTTTTATGGTCCAGGCAAGGGATTTCGTATCGCTCGTAAGCACGTATCCTGGTATCTCCAGGAGCATGCCCCAAACGACCAGTTTAGGCGCACATTCAACGCCATTGAGGATGCCAGCGAGCAGCTGGAGGCGTTGAAGGCATATTTTGAAAATCTTGCGTAAACAGAAAAAGAGCTGACAGAACTATGTTCGAACAACGCGTGAATTCTGACGTACTGACCGTTTCCACTGTAAACTCTCAGGCTCAGGTAACCCAAAAACCCCTGCGCGACTCGGTTAAACAGGCACTGAAGAACTATTTTGCTCAATTAAACGGTCAGGATGTAAGTGACCTGTATGAGCTGGTACTGGCTGAAGTTGAACAGCCACTGTTGGACATGGTGATGCAATACACCCGCGGTAACCAAACCCGCGCGGCCCTGATGATGGGCATCAACCGCGGTACTCTGCGTAAGAAATTGAAAAAATACGGCATGAACTGATACTAATCAGTTAAGCATTTGAAAAAAGGCGCTTTACCTATTGGGTTAAGCGCCTTTTTCTTTGCCCTCTATTTAGGCAGTAGCCTGAACGTGGACGCGCTGAGCGGTGACATCTGCGAGTTGAGGAATTCATTGTTAATAACTTGTTTATTCCATGTTAATTACTAAAGTCACAGCCGTTGAATGTAAGGTTCCAGCTCGATGTTATTGCTGAAGTGGGAAGTAGCCTTAAGCTACTGAGAAAAAGCGAAATATATCATCACCGCAGCAACAGGTGAGGTCACAAACCGCTGGCGCAAGCAGCCTAAAGAAGAGACTGTAGTCGCAGGTGGAGTAAGCTGTGCGAGCTAGTGCTTAGTCTGACGATCTGTTCAGTGCGAGAAGCTAGACGGCACTAACATATATAGATACGTTCAGGCTAGCAAACGTGGTACAGCCCGGCTCAACCTTAATACATCTTATGTTGGCCTCTTCCATGATTTAAACTCCCCTTGATTAATAACGTTGCACTCAGCTGTAGAAGCAGATAATTCACTCCTCAGCTTTTTATCATAATCAGAATCCAAAAATATAAACTTCATGCTCTTGCTTATTGCATCTGAAACATTCTCTGGACAGACTAGACTTATAGAACCTATTGTATAAATAGAGAATCCTTTAAATATCAAAAAATCCTTATTGTTACTTTCTTTAAGAGACCAGCTTTTAGATTCAAACATTTCAATAGGATATTTATCTTGAGCCACTGCATAGTTATAAACGTCATATTTTGTTATACCAGATAATTTCATTGAAAGATTAATCATCTGTACTGGGATTACAGGAGCAATTATTGATGAAAAAAAAATTGCCATTATCACTGCCAAGGTAACACTCAATATTTGCTCTGATATACGTAACGATATAGGCAACCACAAATATGTTAATCCAGGTATTAGTGAAAACAGGACAATAAGAATAGTTAATCCACTAAGAGAAATCACTTGTATAAAAAGACTGGTGTCAGGTGGAAAATCAACAAACCTGAGCAAAAGACCCAACGGGAAAACAAAACACCATGAAGCCAATCCTAAAAGAACGGGATATAAAATGTGATACCTGAAATAAAAATATCTTTTTTCCTTAACAGTCATAAAATATGTTTTTTTATGAATTATACCCCTGTTACCAAAGAAGCATATCGTTATATTTATAATCGCCATCAATAAAAACTGAGAAGGAACCAACCATTTATTATCCTCAGCATCAACCTTAGGGAAATAATAACTTATCAAGTATAATATTATTGAAGATAGGATTGAGCACGCTATGAATGAAAACAAGTACCTGGATTTTATTCTTTTATAATCTTCAAAGTTTTCCACCGTTCTTCTGAGAATCAAAACTGAAATTAATGACTGTGTAAAAAACACAAGTAAATATAATATAATGCTAACGATTGAAAAAAACGCTAGTGTTGAAAACAGATCTCTCAGTGTGGCAACCTGCATGAACAGGTCTTCCCTCCCGATTCGAAACAAAAAGACCCAATTAAAAGTAAGTGAAACTGAGGTTATGATCACTGCCGGAGTCAATAACCCCCAAAACCATTTTTGAGCTTTTTTTAGACTGCCCCAGTTATCCTTAACAGACATTTATTCCTCTCTTAAAATTTGTAAAATCATGGGCAATTTCCACTTCCGATACAAGCACAGAAAATATAATGCACCGTTCTAACTTTGAATCGTCAATATCAAAGCATACACATCAGAATCGCTATAACTAAGGTACTTTCTTGGTCCTACATCTGTTCCCGTACTCCCCAAGCGATTAGATTGAGCCACAACCAATCCAGAATCAAAACACCTCAATCAGCTCAAACTCTTCAAACACCAGCAGCATATCTGGGGCAAAGGTGCCTTCTCGTTCGAAAAACGTCTGATGGCCTTCGCGCCAGAAAGCCAGGCTTTTATCTCCTTCGCCCTCTTTCGCCGCCATCTCCGCCGTCACATCGCAGTAGCGCACTAGCGTTAACGAGCGCGTACGGATAACGCAGGAAGGCTGTCCGGCACCGTCCAGAACGATATTGTAATCACCGACCTGCGGCGTTTGCTCGTTTTTGAACGCGTGATACGAGCTACAGGTTGCCGTTTTATGCCCTTCCCGCACCAGTTGCAGCAGCTCATTCGCCAGTTCGGGGCTGTCGCCAAATGCCCAACGCAGCGCGTCTGGGTACTTTTCCAATCCTTGTTTATGACTCATCATCTTCCTCAAGATTACGGTAATACCGCACAACGGATTACTTTTAACTATTTAAAAATAAAAACTATTTATATAAATACAGACTGTTTGATAGACGTAAAAATGGCGGAACGCATCACAGGCATGATCCCCCTGACACATCCAACACTTGCCCCGTTACCCAGCGCCCCTCTATAGATGCGAGAAACACGGCCATCGCGGCAATATCATTGGGTTGACCGAGACGAGAAAATACCGAATACCGCTCTGCACGTTCGCGCACATGGGTATCGGATAGCATCTCCTTCACCATTTCAGTGTCGATAACACCGGGAGCGATAGCATTAACGGTGATATCTCGTGCGCCATATTCCGGTGCCAGAGACAGCGTTAACACGTTAATCGCGCCTTTTGACGCGGCATAAGCCACTCTGTTTGATGCCGCGATACGTGTGCGTGCAGAAGAGATATTGATGATACTTCCCCCTGACCGCATTTCTGCACCCGCGGCTTGAATGAGGAAAAAGGGGGCTGTCACATTAACCGCCATGATCTTGTCATAAAGCTCATCAGAGGTATCAGCAATCGTCGCCAGCGGAGATATCCCTGCATTATTCACCAGAATATCCAACCCGCTCCCCGTCTCACTCAACACCTGACTGAATTGTGCCCAGAGTCTTCGACTGCCCTGTTTTGGGTTACTCGCAAAATCAGCTGGGATGACGACAGCCTGTGTACCGAGCTGACGCACGCGTTCCGCCGTTTCCTCAGCAGCATCGGAATATTCAACATCATGAATGCCGATCAACGTTGCCCCTTCCGCCGCAAACCGTTCAGCTATTGCTTTTCCAATTCCACGCGCACTACCAGTGATCAACGCGGTTTTACCTTTCAGCCTACTGTGACTTTCCATACTCACTGTCTCCAAGGTAACAATCTCAGCAACATAATATATTGTGACCAACGGTATATAGCTACGGCAACCACGCGTTACTCCTTTTATGACTCGACACCGCCATGAACGCTGTCATCGTCAATTACGTCCATCCTCACGAGTAACCGATTTCCCTCGCTCTCTTATGCAACATGGTGAAAATGGCTTAAGCGCACTATATTCAGAACAAAAGTTCTATATTCACTTCTGATATAAATCATCACACAACGTGATTTATAAACAAATGTGTTGTCGCGTAGATTCATTATTAATAAAAGTTATAAGCGCATCGCTTTATACCACTCACAGGAATTCATAATGAAAAAAATACGTTTTGCTTTACTGACCAGCGCCCTGCTTGCTACCAGCGTATTCGCTCATGCAGATGACCTTAGCGCCATCAAGTCCGCAGGGGTTATCAAGATCGGCACGGAAGGCACCTACGCGCCTTACACCTATCATGATAAATCAGGCCAATTGGTAGGTTTCGATGTGGATATTGGCCGTGCAGTGGCAGAAAAGCTCGGCGTAAAAGCCCAGTTCATTGAAGGACGTTGGGACGGTTTAATCGCGGGGATTGATGCCAAGCGCTATGATGCAGTCATCAATCAGGTTGGCGTAACCAAAGAACGTCAAGCTAAGTATGATTTCTCCAAGCCTTATATCGACTCCAAAGCGGTGCTGGTTGTTCGTGGTGATAACACCACTATCAAGGATTTCAGCGATCTGAAAGGTAAAAAATCGGCTCAGAGCCTGACCAGCAATTACTCTAAGCAAGCCACCAGCTACGGTGCGGAAATTGTGCCGACGGATGGCTTTAACCAGTCACTGGATCTGGTGCTCAGCGGCCGTGCCGATGCCACATTGAACGATAATCTGTCATTTCTGGATTTCAAAAAGCAGAAACCAGATGCCAACGTGAAGATTGCGGCAACCTCAAAAGACGGTGAACCTTCTGCCATTCTGGTGCGTAAAAATCAGGAACCACTGGTGGAAGCATTGAATAAAGCTCTGGATGAAATCAAGGCAGACGGCACCTATAAAACGATATCTGTGCGATACTTCGGGGAGGATGTTTCTCAATAATCGCACTGTTACCAGCGCATACCGTTACCGGAGCTCGTTTTCATGCCGCCTTGGCTACAACTCATGGCAGACTCCTTCTGGAGTCTGCTGTCTGCGGGACTGAAATTTACCGTCCCTCTGGCTATTCTGTCTTTCATCTTTGGCTTAGCTCTCGGCATTATCATCGCGCTGGTTCGCCTCTATGGCCCAAAGCCGCTGAAATGGGTGGGTGATTTCTACGTTTGGGTCATCCGCGGAACCCCGCTACTGGTGCAGCTTTTCCTGATCTTTTATGGATTGCCCAGCGCGGGGATTACTCTGGATGCTTTTCCTGCCGCGCTCATTGGTTTCACCATCAGCGTGGGTGCCTACAGCTCGGAGATCGTCCGTGGGGCAATATTGTCTGTCCCAAAAGGACAATGGAATGCCGCCTATTCTCTCGGTATGAACGGCAGGCAGGCGATTCGTTGGGTCATCTTCCCGCAATCCGTTTTTGTGTCGCTGCCACCACTCTCCAATACGTTTATCTCTTTAATCAAGGATACGTCGCTGGCCGCCGTCATCACCGTGCCAGAGATGTTTTTATCCGCTCAGCGCATTGTTTCGGTTACTTATGAGCCGCTGATTCTGTATGTTGAAGCGGCGCTGATTTACCTGATGTTTAGCACCGTGCTAAGTCAGCTACAGGTTAAGCTCGAAAAGTATTATCAGCGCCACATCACACAGTAATGCCTTCTGCATCAGCCCACGCAACCCGCTGGGCTGATGACGCTACCACACTCCTCATTTGCCTTGCTCAACAACTAGCCCCACACCTGAAAATATGCGTACAGGTTGAAGATGCCCACTCTCTCTATTCTGACGCACCAAAAGAGAGCGCACTCCCCTCTTTGCATTTGTCACGGTGCGAGCATACCCATTTAGAATTACCTACTTAGATCAATAACCCTTTCCTTTCGTCTTCATTATCAATCAAATAGAAAATTGGCATTTTATTTGCTTAGCTCTGCTCACGTCGGCATCCCGACAGACAGGTAGGGTGCACCTTATTGTGTACTTCAAAAACAGCAAATAACTCTAGACGCTAGGATGATTATGAAAAGAATAGTGATTTCTACTCTGGTTGCTGGCGCGTCACTCTTTGCCGCCATCAACCAAGCCCATGCTGGTGCAACGCTGGACGCCATTCAGAAGAAAGGATTTGTGCAATGTGGTATCAGCGATGGCTTGCCCGGTTTTTCCTATGCGGATGCCAGTGGCAAATACTCCGGTATTGATGTTGACGTGTGTCGCGGCCTTGCTGCCGCCGTATTCGGTGATGCCAATAAAGTCAAATACACCCCGCTGACAGCGAAAGAACGCTTCACCGCGCTGCAATCCGGCGAAGTTGACGTGCTCTCACGTAACACCACCTGGACATCTTCCCGCGACGGTGGAATGGGCATGCTCTTTACCGGCGTGACCTACTACGACGGCATTGGCTTCCTGACGCACAACAAAGCAGGCTTAACCAGCGCAAAAGAGTTGGACGGCGCAACCGTTTGCATTCAGGCCGGAACCGATACCGAGCTGAACGTGGCTGACTACTTCAAAACGCATAAAATGCAGTACACCCCCGTCACGTTCGACCGCTCTGATGAAAGTGCCAAAGCGCTGGAGTCTGGCCGCTGCGATACGCTGGCATCAGACCAGTCACAGCTGTACGCCCTGCGTATCAAGCTGAGCAAACCAGCTGAATTCATCGTCCTGCCAGAAGTGATTTCCAAGGAACCACTGGGCCCAGTAGTACGCCGTGGTGATGAAGAGTGGTTCTCGATCGTCCGCTGGACATTATTCGCCATGCTGAATGCGGAAGAGATGGGCGTGACCTCGAAAAACGTCGACCAACTGGCAGCAAAACCGACTACACCAGATATGTCTCACCTGCTTGGTCATGAAGGCAGCTACGGTAAAGATCTCAAATTACCGAATGATTGGGCCTTCAAAATCATTAAACAGGTCGGCAACTACGGCGAAATCTTTGAACGTAATGTCGGCATGGGCAGCGAGCTGAAAATTAAACGCGGCCTGAACGAACTGTGGAACAAAGGCGGAATTCAGTACGCGCCAGCGGTACGTTAATTATCAGAACAAGCCGGGCGCAGTGTATTGCTGCGCCCCTCAGTATTACGTATCGAGGTTCCAGCATGCTACAACGCCCAACCGTAAAAGGTGATTTATCACTGACGAATCCAGCGGTGCGCGCCTGGCTGTATCAAATTGTCGTTGTTATCGCGGTATTAGCTGTCGCAGCCTACCTGTTGCACAACACTGTGACCAATCTGGCACAGAGGGGCATCACCTCTGGCTTCGATTTCCTGAATAAAAGCGCTGGCTTTGGCATCGTCCAGCACCTGATTGACTATCAACAAGGTGACACCTACGCTCGCGTTTTTCTTGTCGGATTATTCAACACACTGCTGGTTTCGGCATTGTGCATCGTGTTTGCGTCGATTCTCGGCTTTACCGTTGGCCTTGCCCGGCTATCCGACAACTGGCTATTACGGAAAATATCCACTATTTACATCGAGATATTCCGTAACATTCCGCCGTTATTGCAGATCTTCTTCTGGTACTTTGCCGTATTGCGCAACCTGCCGGGCCCACGCCAGTCAATTAGCGCGTTTGATGTCGCCTTCCTCAGCAATCGGGGCTTTTATCTTCCCTCTCCTGAATTGGGGCCGGGCACGGCTGCATTTTTCCTTTCTCTGCTGATCACGGTCGTAGTCACATGGATCGTCTTTCGGCGCAATCGGCGCTATCACGCATTAACCGGCCAGCCACGCAGAACCTGGCCGCTGGCGTTAGGCCTGTTACTTGTGCTGTGCGCGCTCAGTCATTTGATTTTCGGCTCTGCTTTTCACTGGGATGTGCCGGAATTAAAAGGGTTCAACTTCCGTGGCGGTATGGTATTGATCCCTGAGCTCGCCGCATTGACTGTCGCCCTTTCGGTCTACACCTCATCGTTTATCGCCGAGATCATTCGTTCAGGCATCCAATCGGTTTCCCATGGCCAACACGAGGCGGCTCGCTCTCTCGGATTACCGAATCCTGTTACGCTGCGCAAAGTGATCCTCCCACAGGCGTTGCGCGTCATCATTCCGCCACTGACCAGCCAGTATCTCAATATCGTGAAGAATTCATCATTGGCTGCTGCAATTGGCTACCCCGATATGGTGTCTTTGTTCGCGGGAACGGTGTTGAATCAGACCGGTCAGGCCATCGAAACCATCGCGATTACCATGTCGGTCTACCTCATTATCAGTCTGCTGATCTCACTGCTGATGAATCTGTATAACCGCAAGATCGCATTAGTCGAACGCTAAGAGGACGCCATGACGATGAACCATTATATGCAAGGCCGTCAGTCTCTTCTGTTCAGAACGATGCAGTGGGCTCGACGCAATCTCTTCTCAAGTATCAGCAATAGCCTGTTAACACTGTTTTGCCTCTGGTTACTGTGGGTTGCGATACCACCACTGCTTAATTGGGCGATCTTTCAGGCAAACTGGATCGGTACAACCCGGAATGACTGTACGCGCGATGGCGCCTGTTGGGTCTTCATTCATGCCAGATTTGGTCATTTCATGTATGGGCTGTATCCGGCAGAGGAAGTCTGGCGCATCAACTTTGCACTTGCTATCGGGCTGCTCAGTATCCTGCCGATGTTCCTGAAAAGCATTCCCTATCGCGGGCGTTATCTCGCCGTCTGGACGATAGCTTATCCACTCATTGCCTGGTGGTTGCTTTACGGTGGTTTTGGTGGGCTCAGTCGAGTGGAAACGTATCAATGGGGCGGGCTAACCTTGACGTTGATCATCGCCGCTGTGGGTATCGCCGGCGCGCTACCGCTTGGTATCTTGCTCGCGTTAGGCCGCCGTTCCACACTACCGATCGTCCGTATGCTTTCCGTCGTGTTTATCGAATTTTGGCGTGGCGTCCCGTTAATCACCGTACTTTTTATGTCATCCGTGATGCTGCCACTATTTTTAACGGAAGGCACCACTATCGACAAACTGCTAAGAGCATTAGTTGGCGTGATTTTATTCCAGTCCGCTTATGTCGCTGAAGTGGTTCGCGGTGGCTTACAGGCGCTTCCAAAAGGACAGTATGAAGCCGCTGAATCCCTGGGCTTAGGCTACTGGCGTATGCAGGGGCTGGTCATCCTTCCGCAAGCGCTGAAAATGGTGATTCCAGGCCTGGTGAATACGATCATTTCTCTCTTTAAAGACACGAGTCTGGTCATCATCATCGGCCTCTTCGATCTCTTCAGCAGTATCCAGCAGGCAACCGTTGACCCCACCTGGCTCGGTATGTCGACAGAGGGTTATGTTTTTGCCGCCATGGTTTATTGGATTTTCTGTTTCAGCATGTCGCGCTACAGCCAACATCTGGAAAATCGTTTTAACACCGGACACAAGTCACACTGAGGCCATCCATGAATCAGACTGCATTCACTCAATCACCCGATCACATGATTACCTTAGAAAATGTGAATAAGTGGTACGGGCAATTTCACGTACTTAAAGACATCAATTTGCAGGTCAGACAAGGCGAGCGCATCGTGCTGTGCGGCCCATCTGGCTCAGGGAAATCAACCACCATACGCTGCATTAATCATCTCGAAGAGCATCAGCAGGGGCGGATTGTTGTTGACGGTATTGAATTGAATAACGATTTACGCAATATCGAAAAAATTCGTACTGAAGTCGGCATGGTGTTTCAGCACTTTAATCTTTTCCCGCACCTAACTGTGTTGCAGAACTGCACGCTGGCGCCATGCTGGGTACGCCACATGCCAAAGAAAGAAGCAGAAGAGTTGGCCATGCACTATCTGGAACGCGTGCGTATCGCCGCACACGCCCATAAATTTCCAGGACAGCTATCGGGAGGTCAGCAACAGCGCGTAGCCATCGCGCGTTCGCTGTGCATGAAGCCAAAGATTATGCTATTTGATGAGCCGACGTCCGCGCTGGATCCTGAGATGGTGAAAGAGGTACTCGATACCATGCTTGGGCTGGCACAAGATGGAATGACAATGCTGTGTGTAACGCACGAAATGGGCTTCGCGAGAACGGTTGCTGACCGGGTGATCTTTATGGATCAGGGAGAGATCGTAGAACAAGCGCCACCGGATATTTTCTTCTCCAGACCTCGTTCAGAGCGCACACAGTCATTTCTTTCACAAATTCTGCACTAATCCCAAGCATCCTGCCTGCGTGCTTACGCAGGCTCTCACCAAATCACCATGATGATAGATTTTACAGCTCGCGTTATCGCATAGCTAACACGAACTTCATAAGGTAGAAAGGTTCCTACATCCTAAAAACTCTCGATATCCCGTATTTTCTACGGCTATCTACCTGATAGACCTAAATAAATGTACAGCAAGAAAATCATACGTATAAACAACATGCACCAAACGCCCATAGCAAAAAGCCCCTGTCTCTCGACAGGGGCTTTCCACTCGTTTGATGCCTGGCAGTTCCCTACTCTCACATGGGGAAGCCCCACACTACCATCGGCGCTACGGCGTTTCACTTCTGAGTTCGGCATGGGGTCAGGTGGGACCACCGCGCTATCGCCGCCAGGCAAATTCTGTTTCATTCCAACCGTTGTAACCAGGTCGCTTTCGCTTCTCTCTGCACAACCATCA